>OZ244782.1:0-1510000 GCA_965219625.1 Candidatus Multivoraceae bacterium
GCGCCGCGCGATCGCCGACTATCTGGAGACGAACGGCTCCCTCGAAGCCGAGAACGAGGTGGACATCGTGGCCCGGACGAGCGGTCCGATTGTCGAACTGAACGTCGAGGAGGGGGATTTCGTGCGAGCCGGTCAGGTTCTGGCGCGGATCGATGCGGTGGAAATCGAGGCCCAGCTTGGCATCGCTCGAGTCAACCTCGCCGAAGCCGAGCTGGCGTGGAACCGGGCGCAGAGGTCGTTCGAAGAGGAGCTGATCAGCCAGGAGGCCTACGATCTCGCCAGGTCGAACTACGACGCGGCTGCGGCACAGATCGTCGGCACGGAGATCCTGCTCGACTTCACGGTGATCCGGTCGCCCTTCGACGGTCTGATCATCGAACGGGTCGTCAGGAATGCGGAGTACGTGGGGAACAACGCGCGGCTGTTCCGGATCTCCGACTTCGATCCGCTCCTGTGTCCGATCCAGCTTCCCGAGAAGGACCTGCCGCGACTCGAAGTCGGGCAGCCGGCGTACCTTACCGTCGAGGCCTATCCGCAGGTTCGGTTCCCGGCGACCGTGCTTCGCATCAACCCGGTCATCGACGCGGCCACCGGAACGGTCAAGGTGACCCTCGAGGTCGATGGTCAGGGTCAGCTTCGCCCGGGGATGTTCGCCAGCGTCTTCGTGGAGACGGACGTTCACGAGAACGCCCTCGTCATACCGAAAGCGGCCTTGGTTCTCGAGAGCACGTCGGACACGGTCTACGCGGTCGTGGATGATGGCGCGGGCGGGACTGTCGCAGAGCGCCGGGAGCTCGAGCTCGGCTACGAGGAGAGTGAGAGTCTCGAAGTCATCTCGGGAGTTGCCGAAGGCGAGGACATCGTGACGACAGGCCAGGATGGTCTATCCGACATGACGCCGGTGCTGATCGTCGAACGGGATGCACCGCCAGCTGCGCCGGAAATGCAGGTCACGGCCGCAAGGGAGGCTGCGCCGCCGGTTTCTGGTGGGGCGGCGGGCCAGTCGGGCGCGGATGCTCCACCGCCGGGAGAGCCGGCAGCGGGGCAGGGTGGCCGAGATCAGCCAAGTCGTCGCGGGAATGGGCGGAGTGGTCCGCCGCCGGGCTTCTTCGAACCCGGGTCGCTGACTCCGGAGCGTGTCGAGATGATCCGGTCGCGGATGAAGGAACGCGGCATGAGCGACGAACAGATCGACCGGGCGCTCGAGAGGATGAGAAGCGGTCAGCAGCCTCCGGGTCCGCCGCCAGGCGGCCGGACGGGCGGTCCACCGGCCTGAGGCCGGGTCGCGGACTCCGAAGCGGATCATCATGCGAATCGTCTCGTTCGCCACCCGGAGGCCGGTCACGGTCTTCATCTTCGCGCTCGCCGCCGTGGTGTTCGGCGGCGTCGCCTTTCGTCAGCTGGCAGTCGATCTGCTTCCCGACATCACCTATCCGTCGCTCACCGTGCAGACGGCGTACGAAGGCACGGCGCCGATCGAGATGGAGACTCTGATCACTCGGCCGGTCGAGGACGCCGTGGGAGTCGTGAACGGCGTGAATCGAGTCGTTTCCAGCTCGCGGGCGGATATCAGCGAGGTCACGCTCGAGTTCTCATGGGGAACGAACATGGACTTCGCCTCGCTCGATGTCCGTGAGCGGCTGGATGCGGTACGGCTGCCGGTGGAAGCGGAGCGGCCGGTGCTCCTTCGTTACGATCCGTCCCTCGATCCCATCCTCCGGATGGGCCTCTCCGGCTCGGCCGAGGACCTGATTGGTCTCCGGCTCCTTGCCGAAGACGACCTGAAGCGCAAGATCGAGCGCCTGGAAGGGGTCGCCGCCGTCGTCGTCAGCGGCGGACTGGAAGAGGAGATCCAGATCGAGATCGATGAGCGAAGGCTGAGCGGTCTGGGCCTCACGATGAGCCAGGTGACGAACCGGCTGGCGCAGGAGAACGTGAACCTGACTGGCGGTCGACTCCGCGACGGGCAGACGGAGTATCTGGTGCGGACGATCAACGAGCTGTTGCGCCCGGAACAGATGCGCGAGATCGTCGTCGACCGTTCCGGCGGCGCGATCGTCCGGTTGGAGGACATCGCACGGGTTTACCAGGGGACCCGCGAACGCGAAGTGATTACCCGGATCGACGGCCGCGAGGCGGTCGAGCTTGCCGTCTACAAGGAGGGCGGCACGAACACGGTAACCGTGGCCACGGCGGTCCTCGAGCTCGTCTCGGAGCTCGAGGCGGATCTGGGAGCGATCGATCCGAACCTGGAACTCGACGTGCTGGCCGACCAATCCCGCTACATCCGCGAATCCGTCCGAGCGGTCATCGAGACGGCCCTGATCGGCGGCTCGCTGGCGATCGTCATCCTGTTTCTGTTCCTGCGAAGTGCGCCGAAGACGCTGATCATCGGCGTCTCGATCCCGGTATCCGTCGTCGCTACGTTCTTCCTGATGTACGTGTCCGGAGTGTCTCTGAACATCATGTCGCTCGGCGGCATCACTCTCGGCATCGGTCTTCTGCTCGACAACTCGATTGTCGTGCTCGAGGCGATCCAACGACGGCGGGACGAAGGACTCGGCATCATCGAGGCGGCCCGAACCGGCGCCTCCGAGGTGGGCCGGGCGGTCATTGCGAGCACGATCACGACGGTCTGCGTGTTCGTGCCGATCGTGTTCGTCGAAGGTGTCGCCGGGCAGATGTTCGGCGACCAGGCCCTGACCGTGACGTTCTCGCTCCTCGTGTCGCTCGGTGTGGCGTTGACCGTCATCCCGATGCTCGCCTCGCGGAACGTCTTCGGCGCGACTGGCGAAGCTGAGCGAGTGGAGAGCGTGGGTCGGCCGAACAGGTTGACCCGTTCGCTGTCAGCGGTTCTTCATGCCGTCGGCGTGGGGATCTCCCTGGCCGTCCGGTTCATCTGGACGGCCGTCTCGAACACGATGGGCCTCCTGCTCAAACCGGTGCTGGCGGGCTTCGACGGGCTGTTGCGCGGCGTCGCGGCGGTTTACGGAGCCGTTCTCGACAGGGGACTTCGTTATCCGCTCGTCGTCGTCGCGGTGGCCGTTCTCCTGCTTGCCGGGAGCGTTCGGTTGGTGACTTCGCTCGGCAGCGAACTCGTGCCGGAGCTTATCCAGGGCGAGTTCTACGTCGATGCCGAACTCGCACCCGGCAGTCGGTTGGAGGTTACGGATCGTCGACTTGCATCGGTAGATCGTTTCGTCCGCGAGATCGAGGGCGTGCAGTCGCTCTACACCGTGGTCGGCACGTCGAACGAGCAGGGCGGCGCCGCCGGTGAGAGGCGAGAGAACATCGGCCAGATCAACGTGCAGATGGACCCGCCGATCGACGCCGAACGCGAAGAGCTCGTCATGGGCAGGATCCGTGAGTTCATCGACATCCAGAACGCGTCGTTCACGGTCCGGTCACCGCCGACGCCGGGGGCGGAAGCGGCGCCGGCAGCTCGTGGAACGGCGGCGGCAGCCAGCGACGAGAGCTTGAAGTACCGGTTCGGGCGTCCTACCTACTTCAGTTTTCGCAGTCCTGTAGAGATTCAGATCCGCGGTCACAATCTGACCCTGCTCGGGGTCCTCGCGGATCAGATCGTGTCCAGAATGCGAACCGTCGAAGGTCTCGTCGACGTGAAGTCGTCGACCGAGGGAGGCAACCCGGAACTCCAGATCATCTTCGATCGGGAGCGCCTGGCGGCTTTCGGATACACCGTGGGGCAGCTCGGCGCGGTCATCCGCTCGAAGGTGCAGGGCGACATCGCCACGGACATCGTCCGCGATGATCGGAACATCGAAGTACGGCTACGGACGGAAGAGGGCTACCGCGACTCCGTGCGCGACCTGGAGAACTTGAACATTCGGCAGAGTGGCGCCGTGCCGCTGCCGCTGTCGGCAGTGGCGGACGTGATCGAGACGGAGGGTCCCGCCGAGATCAGACGAAGCGACGGCAGTCGAGTGGCGACGATCGAGGCGAACATCGTCGGCCGCGACCTGGGGCGCGTCTCGGAGGACATTCAGGCGATTCTCGACTCGACGCGCTTCCCGGCCGGTTTCGACTATTCGATCGGCGGCCAACGGCAGGAAATGGAGCGCTCGTTCGACAGTATGCGGCTCGCCATCCTGCTTGCCGTCTTCATGGTCTACCTCGTTATGGCATCCCAGTTCGAGTCCCTGCTCCATCCCTTCGTCATCCTGTTCGCCGTGCCGTTCTCGGTGATCGGTGCGATCGGCATCCTCTACGCGACGCGGACGCCGGTCAGCATCGTCGTTCTGATCGGCGGCATTCTCCTCGCCGGTATCGTCGTGAACAACGCGATCATTCTCGTGGACTACACGAATCGGCTCCGCCGCGAGGGCAGGGCGAAGCTCGAGGCGATCCGGGAGGCGTGCATGGTCCGACTCCGTCCGATCTTGATGACCACGTCGACGACCGTGCTCGGGCTCTTGCCGATGGCACTCGGGCTGGGCGAGGGCGCCGAACTCAGGACGCCGATGGCGCTCACCGTGGTCGGCGGACTTGTGACGTCGACTCTGTTGACACTGCTCGTCATTCCCGCGCTCTACACGCTGCTCGACCGCCGGGCATAGCAGCCCGTGGTGGAAGTGGGTGTCGCACCGAGAGCGGTCAGGCGCCCGGGAAGCGGCGCGATGAGGGAGCATATCGGGCCATATTCGACCGAAGAGCAACGATGCTGGGCGAGATGCATGGCCGATCGCACCCTGGCGGCGCGTCCTGCGCCGCCAGCGTCCCAGTCGGATCGACTGTCGGCGGGCGATCCGATGGTCATGCAGTGCGATTTCGCCACGGGCTGCGAGCCGCTTCCGTCGTCAGCGTTCGCCGTAGGCGACCTGAAGTTCAGCCGCGGTCCAGGGCTGCCGGCGTTCAGCCGTCCGTTGCCGTGTCCGCGCGACAAGTTCCACGCTGACCGGCGGCGCGTGGTTTCCCCAGCTGCCGCGAATGAAGCTCAAGAGTGCGGCGAGCGCCTCGTTCGACAGGCGGGGGTCCGAAGCGAAGCCCGGCATCAGGTCGTTCCAGATCTCACCGTGGACCTCGATGGGGCCCTCGAGGCCGTGGAGGACGAGAGCCGCAAGGCGTTCCGGCGAGCCGGTGACCCAAGGCGAATCGACCAGGCTGGGGCCCATTCCTCCCTGGCCGCGACCGTCGTTGCCGTGGCAGGAACGACACGCCCGATAGTGACGTCGCCCACTCCTCAGAAGGGCAGATTCTTCGGCGGTAGGGGACGGTGAAGCTGGAGTGATCGGCGTCGCGGCGGACGCGGCACTCGACGCGGCTGACCAGACCCGCTGATGGAGGCGGTCGTTTGGATTGCTGGCCGCTCTTTCAGCGAGTTGATTGCGGGCCCACGCGTCGCCAGTCCGCGCTGCGGCCCCCAGAGCGAGCAGAGCTTCCGCACGGACCTGGGGCGAGGCCGAGTCGAGCAGTTCGGCGATCGCGGCCCGTCCGGAGCCGCTCTCGGCAAGTACTTGCCCGCCGGCGCGGAGGGCGTGGACGACGAGCCAGGTGTCGCTCTGGGCGACGGCAGAGAGCACGGTTGCGCCGTCCAGTTCGTTCAGCCCGGCCAAGGTCCACATGGCGTGAATGCGGGTGAGGGGAGCTCGGCCGGTGCGAGCGAGCGCCACCAGGGACTGCCGTCCGGAGTCGTCCACGCCGTCCTCGACGAGCAGACGTTGGGCGGTGTCGCGACGCCAGCCATTCGGGTCCGCGAGGGCGGCGATCCGGTCGCCGGTCGTGTTCAGAGCGGGCGATTGCCGGCGGATGGGAGCGGCCTCGTCGCTCTCGCCCTCCCAGACGATGCGGTAGATCCTGCCCATGCCGAGGGGGCGGTCGAGACCGTGCTCGAGAATGTACTCGCGCAGGTACGTCGTAACGAACCGTACGTGTTGCAGGATGCCGCGGTACATGTCGATCACGTACAGACCGCCGTCGGGGCCGACCTTCACGTCGACCGGCCGGAATCGCTCGTCGGTCGAAGCAAGGAACTCGCGTTCGAGCCACTCCGGGTCGCCGTAGCGACGGTGCTCGGCGGCCAGCGTGGGCGCTCCATCGACGATCGGGCCGGGCACGAGGTCGAAGTGAGCGACGGCGTTCGCCGCCGGTTCCGGAACGAAGGCATCGCCGTGGAAGAATGCGGGGAACTGATCACCGCGATAGATGGCTACGCCGCTTACCGAGGTCGTCACCGCGAGGCGGCCGTCGGGACGGAGCATCCGGTCGACATAGCCGCGGTTGATGCCGGGATTCACGCGCACCGGGTAGACGGTCTCGTCGTGGACGAGCCGCTCGTTTATCCCGGGAGCCCGGTCGCGGGAACTCGGCGTGTCGATCAGGGTGGGCTCGGGCGGCAGAAGATCGGCGAACAGGAAGCGTGAGTTCGTGTTGTAGTACAAGCGTCCCCAGTCGTCCTGAGCGATGCCCCACTGGCCTCGGAACAGCGTCCTGTCGACCTCGACGCGGATGCCGCCGGAAGCGGTTCGCCGCAGGCGAAACCGGCGGTCTGACTTCGCGTTGTAGATCCAGTTGTCGAGCGCCCAGAGCAATCCGTTCTCGGTGTGTTCAAGTTCATCCGGATCCGGGTCGCCATACTCGAGGAGCCGCTCGCGACGGGCACAACGGGGTAGCCCGTCAGGTTCCTGTTCGGTAAGGCAGAACCACAGGTTCGGCGGCTCGCCGATCAGAATTCCGCCGGAGACCGCGGCGATGGCCCGCGGGCTGACGAGACCGTCCAGGTAGACGCCGCTTCGGTCCATCGCCCCGTCGTCGTCGAGATCTTCCAGCACGACGACTCGTCCGACCGGCTCCTGCTCACCGATACCGTCGACGTTCGGCATGAAACCCCGCATCTCGACGACGTAGAGCAGGCCGCGCTCGTCCCAGGCCATCGCGACCGGGTCCTCGACCAGCGGCTCGGCGGCGACGAGCTCGACCCGGAAACCCGGCGCCACGCGGAACGTTGCCATCGCCTCGGCAGGCGCCAGCGGCGTCGACTCGGGCACCTCGAACTGCCGCCACACCTGCTTCATCTCGTGCCCTTCGCGGTCGCCGCGTTGGGCGGCCGCCGGAAGTGCGGTGGCCAAGAGAGAGGTGGCCAGGACGGCGGCAGCCTGGAGTGGATGTACACGGGTCCGGGGCATTGCGCTGAGCGACCATAGCAGCGCTCACAGAGGCAAGAGCGCCGCGGCGAGACTCAGCTGTCGGCGCGTGGACCTTCAGCTGCTGCGTTCTGACGGCCGGTTTTCGTCAGACCGTCGGCAGGGAACCGCCGGGTTCAGGCGCTCGTCTTCTCGACCCGGACGCAGTGGTAGGCTAATTGCCTATCGAAATGTCCAGTCCGCGCCCCCTGCTCGTTGCTCCACGGCTCGCGGCTCTGCCGTTCGCCGTGGGGTTCGTCTGGCTGGCGGCGTTGCCGGCGTCGGCTCAGCGTTTGCTGACGCTCTTGCCGTCCGTCGCGGAGGCGTCGTCGGTGGAGGGCGGGGGATCGATGGGCCCGGCGCCGGTCACGGCGATTCAGGCGGATTTGGATCTTCTTCGTAGCGCTCCCCTGGTTCTCGAGGCGCCGACGCCGGACGGCGACGTGATCTACGCTGAACGTTCCGGCTTCGAGGATCGAGGGAACGGGGATGGGGTCTGGTTCGGCGGGAATCGCGAGGCCGGGTACGACACGGTCGTCCTGACGATTCACGAGGGGCGGCTGATCGGGCGTTTCGGGGCTCCTGGGGGCGGTGCGTATCGGATCCATGCAGCTTCGGACGGCCTGGGCGGGATGTCGCCCTTGGGAGGTGCCGGGCCCGGTCAAGGGGAGCCGTGGTGCGGTGTGGAGCATGAGGAGGCCGCGGCGGGCGTCGGGGCGGAGAGTCGGGCGGGCGCCTCTGGCGCCGTCGCAGATGCGCCGCGCAGAACGGCGAGTCATCAGAGCCACGGCGATCACGATTACCTGGACATCCTCGTCGCGTACACGAAGGAGGCTGCGAAGTACTGGGCGCCCATCGGCGGGGCGGAGATTGCGATCCAGCACGCGGCGGATTATGCGGCGCTGGTCTTCGCGAACAACGGCCTCGGCGTGACGCCCCGCATGGTGCACGTCGTCGAGGCGTCAACCGCGCTGGACCGCGCGGGCCGGGATCTGAGCGCTCTTGAGGCCCTCGCCGGGATCAAGCTGATGGACCTGATCGGCTGGGACGGGGAGTTGAATCGTCTGCGCCACGAGCACCGTGCGGACCTGGTTCATCTGTTCACGGGAGAGCACCCGGACGTGGTTGAGTACGACGAGTCGGGTCCAAGCGGGCTCTGCGGTTCGCACAGGGCGTTCGGCACGGTTGCGACGCCGGAGAGTTACTCGCCGAGCGCCCGCGGTTGGACGTCGGTCCATCCCCGTTGCGCTGCGGTGGACTACGCTGCGATTTTCGTTCACGAGGTGGGGCACGGCCTGGGCGCGGACCACGATCCGATCCACGCCTCGCCCGTTCAGGCTCAGCGTGCGCCGTACGCGTTCGGCCACGCGAATCTGGACGTCATGCCGCCGCTCGGGACGGCAATGTCGTATCTCGGCCAGATCGAGCCGTTCTACTCGACGCCACGTCTGCGTCCGTTCGGGGCGGTGATGGGCATCGAGGGAGAGCGTGACAACGAGCGTCTGTTGCGCGAGACGGTCCACCTGGGCGCTCGTTTCAGTGATTATCTTCCGCCGCCGGACATTCCTGCTCAGCCGAGCGGGCTTACGGTGCGTTGGGAGGGTTCGTCGGTTCGCTTGAGTTGGGAGGACAATGCGCCGGACGCGGAGGGCTACGAGATCGAACGCCGCAGATTGCGGGTGACGGAGCGCTTGGAGGCTGCAGGGCGTACGGAGGGGGAGTGGCGGTTCGATGACGGGGACGAGCGTGGCCTGTACCATTTTCGGGTGCGGGCGTTGCGGGGCGAGTCCACGTCGTTGTGGAGCAGCCGCGTGGCTCTGTGGGTTCCGGGGGAGCCGATTGGGGCGCCGTCGGACGTGTCGGTGACGGTGGACGCCGACCTCTGGGTGCGTGTTCGCTGGACGGACAATGCGGACAACGAGACAGGCTTTCATTTCCAGCTGTTGCGGGACGGCGAAGCGGTAGACAGGCGCCTTCCCATCCGGGACGCGGAGTACTCCACCTTCGTACCGCAACTTAGCTTGCCTCATCTCGGCGCAGAGTACGGTGTGCGGGTGTTCGCATGGAACGAGTCGGGAAGGTCGGAGGCGGTTGAGAGCGCGCCGTTTCGTTGGGAGCATCCGGATGCCCCGACCGGTGTGCTGAACCTGTCGGCGGTGGCGACGGGTCCGACGTCGGCGCGGGTGAGCTGGACCCGCGGCAGGGGCTATCCGGTCAGGGCGAACCTGGGGCGCATTTGGAGCCACCTCGGTCGCACCGGTGATGAGAATTTCGCGGATTTCGAGGATCTGGCGCGCGGAGGTCGGTACAGGTTCGATGTCGGAAGGAACCTCCCGAATTCGTCTGTGTACTTGACGCTGGGTTCGCGTGGTGTCGGCCCGGCGGCGCCATCGGACGTGTCGGTGGAGAGGCTCGCCGACGGGGTTCGAGTCCGCTGGCGGGACAACTCGAACGACGAGACGGGGTTCGAGATCCAGGGCAGCGGGGGGCGCGACTCTTGGGACAGGCGTCTCACGGTTCCCCCGGACACGGAGTCGGCTATTGTCGACGGATCGACCGGAGTCTACCGGGTGTTCGCGTTCAACGACCGGGGGTACTCCGGCACGTCGTGGCGTCCTCCTCCTCGGCTTGTGTCGGGGCTTTCCGCTTCGCCGTTGAGCCGGTCCGTCGAGCTGAGCTGGACGCTGGAGTCGTTGGTCGGGATTCGCCGGACCGAAGCTCGCTGGAAGCGGGCGTCGGAGCTGCCGTTCGACGACGGGCGGGACTACTGGGCGCGGCTTCCCTTCTCCGCCACCTTCGGCAAGAACTACACGGCGGCGGATCTCGACCCGGGCACGGAGTACGCGTTTCAGGTCCGGTTGTGGACGTTGCGGGGCGCCGGCCCGCCGGTGACGGTCCGTGCGCGGACAGCCTCGATTCCCGCGGCCTCGTTCGACTTCGGGGCGCCGTGCGCGGGTTCCGAGCTCTGCCGCACGGTGACGGGCGAGCCGGTGACATTCGTCGACGGAAGCGATTCCTCGGCGAGGGAGTGGACGTGGGACTTCGGCGACGGGAAGACGTCACGCTTGCGGTCTCCGGTCCACTCGTGGTCTACGCCGGGTTTCTACGAGGTCGTTTTGACGGTGAGCGACGGTTCGGGTTCGTCATCCGCTTCGCGGACGGTGTTCGTCGAGGCGGCGTCTCCTGCGGGGACGTGCGCTGCGGACGGGGAGACGCGTTGCCTCCGGGATTCCCGGTTCGAGGTGACGGCGGAGTGGTGGAGCCTGGACGGGGATTCGGGGCGGGCGGCGGTCGTTCCCGTGGGTACGAACGACTCGGGCCTGCTGTCTTTCTTTGATCCTGAGAACTGGGAGGTCTTGATCAAGGTGCTCGACGGTTGTTCGGTGAACGGCCGGGTCTGGGTGCTCGGGGCATCGACGACGGACCTGGGGTACCGGATTCGTGTGACGGACACGGTGACGGGCGCGTTTCGCGCGTACGAGAACGCGCCGGGGTCTCCGGCGCCGGCGATCGTCGACGTGAACGCGTTTCCGGGGGCCTGCGAGGGCTCGGAGGCTGGGGCGGCGTCTGCCGCCGCTGTTGCTGGTTCGTTGCCGGATGGAGACCGCTGGACGACGACGGCCGAGGAGTCGGTTTCCGTTGGGGAGGGGCAGGCGGTCGGACGTTGCGTGTCGGAGGACACGGTTCTCTGTCTCCAGAACCGCCGTTTCTTCGTGAGAGCACGATTTCGGTCCGCTCTGGGGGAGAGCTCGGTCGTTGCCCAAGTAGCACGGGTTGGTTCGGACGAGTCGGGGATCTTCTGGTTCTTCGGCCCTCAAAACTGGGAGCTGCTGGTCAAGGTTCTGGACGGTTGCGCGGTGAACGGTCATCACTGGGTGTTCGCTGCTTCGGCAACCGACCTGGGTGTGTCGCTGGGAGTGGTGGACACGATCGAGAGCGTGGCGCAGAACTACGGCTGGGCGCCGGGCAGGCCGGCGGCGGCGTTGGTCGATGTGAATGCGTTCCCTGAGGCTTGCGAAGCGCCGTCGGGCGGCGGTGGTGTGCCGGCGGGCGGGCCGGGCGGTCGTGAAGAGGGCGGTTCGGATGAGCGGTAGTGAATCAGACGCGAGGAGGCGGATGATGAGCGGAAGCAGAACGATGGAAGACGGCTGCGGTATTCGGTTCGGATTCGTCGCGGCGGCTTGTCTGATGCTCGGCTTCATGTCGACGGCCGTGACCGGCGCAGACAATGCTGCGATCGTGACGGAACCCGTTCTCCCGGACTTCATCGCTCCCGGCGGGTCGGCGACGGTGACGGTCGTCGTCTCGAACACGGGAACGACCACGTGGGAGAGGGAATAGAACGCCGGCAACTGGCTGGTGCCCCTGGTGGCGGGCCGGGAGGTTTGCGAGCGCTTCCGTAACGGGCAGCGCCGTCGCCACGAGCTTGAGAGGCATGGCTGTCGGCGGTCTTTCGAAGCTCCTGTGGGGGAAGGCGCGCAGGAGTGCTAAGGTGGTTGTCAGTCGAAATGTCCAACCCGCGCCCCCTGCTCGTTGCTCCACGGCTCGCGGCTCTGCCGTTCGCCGTGGTGTTCGTCTGGCTGGCGGCGTTGCCGGCGCAGGCTCAGCGTTTGCTGACGCTCTTGCCTGCCGTCGCGGGGGCGTCGTCGGTGGAGGGCGGGGGATCGATGGGTCCGGCGCCGGTGACGGCGATTCAGGCGGATTTGGATCTCGTCCGTAGCGCTCCCCTGGTTCTCGAGGCGCCGACGCCGGACGGGGATGTGATCTACGCCGAACGTTCCGGCTTCGAGGACCGGGGGAACGGGGACGGTGTGTGGTTCGGTGGAGATCGCGAGGCCGGGTATGACACGGTCGTCCTGACGATTCACGAAGGGCGGCTGATCGGGCGTTTCGGGGCTCCTGGGGGCGGTGCGTATCGGATCCATGCGGCTTCGGACGGCCTGGGCGGGATGTCACCCTTGGGCGGTGCCGGGCCGGGTCAAGGGGAGCCGTGGTGCGGTGTGGAGCATGAGGAGGAGGAGGCGGCGAGCGTCGGGGCGGAGAGTCGGGCGGGCGCCTCTGGCGCCGTCGCAGATGCGCCGCGCAGGACGGCGAGTCATCAGAGCCACGGCGCTCACGATTACCTGGACATCCTCGTCGCGTATACGAAGGAGGCTGCGAAGTACTGGGCGCCCATCGGCGGAGCGGAGATTGCGATCCAGCACGCGGCCGATTATGCGGCGCTCGTATTCCGGAACGGCGGCCTCGAGGTGACACCGCGTATCGTGCACGTCGTCGAGGCTTCGACGGCTCTGGACCGTGCGGGCAGGGACCTGAGCGTTCTTGAGATCGGCGCCGGGATCAAGCTGATGGACCTGATCGGTTGGGACGGCGAGCTGAATCGGCTGCGTCACGAGCATCGGGCGGACCTGGTTCATCTGTTCACGGGGGAGAACCCGAACATGGTGAGTTACGAGAGTCGTCTAGGCGTCCTTTGCGGTTCGCACAGGGCGTTCGGCACGGTTGCAACGCCGGAGAGTTACTCTCCGAGCGCCCGCGGCTGGACGTCGACGCATCCCTGGTGCGCTGCCGTGGACTACGCTGCGATCTTCGTCCACGAGGTGGGGCACGGTCTGGGCGCGGACCACGATCCGATCCACGCTTCGCCGTTAGAGGCACAGCGTGCGCCGTACGCGTTCGGTCACGCGAACCTGGACGTCATGCCGCCGCTCGGGACGGCGATGAGCTATCTCGGGCAGGTGGAACCCCTCTACTCGACTCCTCGGTTGCGGCCGTTCGGCGCGGTGATGGGGATCGAGGGTGAGCGTGACAACGAGCGTTTGCTGCGCGAGACGGTCCACCTGGGCGCTCGTTTCAGCGATTATCTTCCGCCGCCGGACATTCCTGCTCAGCCGAGCGGGCTTACGGTGCGTTGGGAGGGTTCGTCGGTTCGCTTGAGTTGGGAGGACAATGCGCCGGACGCGGAGGGCTACGAGATCGAACGCCGCCGAGTGCGGGTGACGGAGCGCTTGGTGGCGGCAGGGCGTACGGAGGCGGAGTGGCGGTTCGATGACGGGGACGAGCGTGGCCTGTACCACTTCCGGGTGCGGGCTTTGCGGGGCGAGGCCACGTCGTTGTGGAGCAGCCGCGTGGCGTTCTGGGCGCCTGGCGAGCCGATTGCGGCGCCGTCGGACGTGACGGTGTCCGTCCGCCCGGACCTGTGGGCGGATGTTCGTTGGACGGACAATTCGGCGAACGAATCAGGCTTCCATCTCCAGCTGTTGCGGGACGGCGAAGCGGTGGACAGGTTCCCTGCCATACGGGACACGGAGTCCACCAACCTCTCCAAGGACATCAGTCGGCCTCATGTGGGCGCGGAGTACGTGGTCCGTCTGTTCGCTTGGAACGAGTCGGGTAGGTCGGAGGCGGCCGAGAGCGCGCCGTTTCGTTGGGAGCATCCGGATGCCCCGACCGGTGCGTTGAACCTGTCGGCGGTGGCTACGGGTCCGACGTCGGCGCGGGTGACCTGGACGCGCGGCAGGGGCTATCCGGTCTCGGCGAATCTGGGGCTCATATGGAGCCACTTCGGCCGAACCGGTGATGAGAATTTCGTGGATTTCGAGGACTTGGCACGCGGAGGTCGGTACCGGTTCGATGTCGGAAGGAACCTCCCGAATTCGTCTGTGTACTTGACGCTGGGTTCGCGTGGTGTCGGCCCGGCGGCGCCATCGGACGTGTCGGTGGAGAAGCTGGCGGACGGGCTTCGGGTTCGCTGGCGGGACAACTCGAACGACGAGACGGGGTTCGAGATTCAAGCCGGGGGTGACGGCTCGTGGCGAAGGGCTCTCACGGTACCCGCGGGCACGGAATCGGTGTTCTTCGAGGGCGCTTCTCGCGGTGTCGTCCGTGTGTTCGCGTTCAACGACCGGGGGTACTCCGGCACGTCGTGGCGTCCTCCTCCTCGGCTTGTGTCGGGGCTTGCCGCTTCGCCGTTGAGCCGGTCCGTCGAGCTGAGCTGGACGCTGGAGTCGTTGGCCGGGATTCGCCGGACCGAAGCGCGCTGGAAGCGGGCGTCGGAACTCCCGTTCGACGACGGGGCGGACTACTGGACAAGGCTCGCCGGGGCCTTTCCGAGGAGCTACACGGCGGCGGATCTCGACCCGGGCACGGAGTACGCGTTTCAGGTCCGGTTGTGGACGTTGCGGGGCGCCGGCCCGCCGGTGACGGTGCGTGCGCGGACAGCCTCGATTCCCGCGGCCTCGTTCGACTTTGGCGCGCCGTGCACGGGTTCCGAGCTCTGCCGCACGGTGACGGGCGAGCCGGTGACATTCGTCGACGAGAGCGATTCCTCGGCGAGGGAGTGGACGTGGGACTTCGGCGACGGGACGACGTCACGTTTGCGGTCTCCGGTCCACTCGTGGTCTGCGCCGGGTTTCTACGAGGTCGTCTTGACGGTGAGCGACGGTTCGGGTTCGTCATCCGCTTCGCGGACGGTGTTCGTCGAGGCGGCGTCTCCGGCGGGGACGTGCGCTGCGGACGGGGAGACGCGTTGCCTCCGGGATTCCCGCTTCGAGGTGACGGCGGAGTGGTGGGGCCTCGACGGCGATTCGGGGCGGGCGGCGGTCGTCCCCGTGGGCACGAACGACTCGGGGTTGCTGTCTTTCTTTGACCCTGAGAACTGGGAGATGTTGATCAAGGTGCTTGACGGCTGTTCGGTGAACGGCCGGGTGTGGGTGCTCGGGGCGTCGACGACGGACCTGGGATATCGGATTCGGGTGACGGAGACGGTGACGGGCGCGTTTCGCGCGTACGAGAACGCGCCGGGGTCTCCGGCGCCGGCGATCGTCGACGTGAACGCGTTTCCGGGGGCCTGCGAGGGCTCGGAGGCTGGGGCGGCGTCTGCCGCCGCTGTTGCTGGTTCGTTGCCGGATGGAGACCGCTGGACGACGACGGCTGAGGAGTCGGTTTCCGTTGGGGAGGGGCAGGCGGTCGGACGTTGCGTGTCGGAGGACACGGTTCTCTGTCTCCAGAACCGCCGTTTCTTCGTGAGAGCACGATTTCGGTCCGCTCTGGGGGAGAGCTCGGTCGTTGCCCAAGTAGCACGGGTTGGTTCGGACGAGTCGGGGATCTTCTGGTTCTTCGGCCCTCAAAACTGGGAGCTGCTGGTCAAGGTTCTGGACGGTTGCGCGGTGAACGGTCATCACTGGGTGTTCGCTGCTTCGGCAACCGACCTGGGTGTGTCGCTGGGAGTGGTGGACACGATCGAGAGCGTGGCGCAGAACTACGGCTGGGCGCCGGGCAGGCCGGCGGCGGCGTTGGTCGATGTGAATGCGTTCCCTGAGGCTTGCGAAGCGCCGTCGGGCGGCGGTGGTGTGCCGGCGGGCGGGCCGGGCGGTCGTGAAGAGGGCGGTTCGGATGAGCGGTAGTGAATCAGACGCGAGGAGGCGGATGATGAGCGGAAGCAGAACGATGGAAGACGGCTGCGGTATTCGGTTCGGATTCGTCGCGGCGGCTTGTCTGATGCTCGGCTTCATGTCGACGGCCGTGACCGGCGCAGACAATGCTGCGATCGTGACGGAACCCGTTCTCCCGGACTTCATCGCTCCCGGCGGGTCGGCGACGGTGACGGTCGTTGTCTCGAATACGGGAACGACACCGTGGGGTACGACTGTCTATCAGGACAATTACAACTATTCTTGGGATGACGACTATTGGTACACACGGACGACAACGTCTTACGCCCTGACTGCCGTTGGAGCGTCTTGGGGCGGCTCCGACCCGGTAACGGGCAGTGTTGCGCCTAGCGCGTCGCGGAGCTTCACGGTGACGGTGACTGCTCCTGCCGCAGGCAATCAAGGGAGTCAGGCCTTGAGTTGGCGGATGTGCCGCGTGGAGACGACGCTCGAGATGCCGAGCGGAGTGTTGGGGACGACGAGCAGCTGCTTCGGCGCCTCGACGGCAAGCCAGACGATCTGGGTGGGGACGGACACCGTGCCGACGTTCGGCGCTGCGACGATCGGCGACCTGGTCTTGACGAAGGACGAGGCGTACTCGAAGACGCTTCCATCCGCGACGGGCGGCAACGGGGCGTTGAGTTACGACGTGGTGGAGGACCTGCCGGCGGGCTTGGGCTTCAACCCGGCGACGCGTGTCCTGTCGGGGACTCCGACGACCTTGCAGTCGGCGGCGCAGTACACGTACACGGCGACGGACGCGGACGGCAACACGGCGCCGAGCGACGCAGACACGCTGCCGTTCAGCGATCACGGTCGCACCGCCTTGCAGTCTGGAGGCGGCGCCCTTGGTCGTGACGGTGGTCGAGGGCGGCTCGGCGACCTTCGGCGCGTGGCTGACCTCGGCGCCGACGATAGATCTGGAGGTGCCGGTCGAGAGCGCGGACGAAGGCGCCGTGACGGCAGACTCTCCCGTTCCCTTTGAGACCAACGACTACGGCACGGCACAGAATCCCAAGACGGTGACGGTGTACGGCGAGGAAGACGCCGACGAAGACGACGAGCAGACTTCGGTCACCCTGACGGCGACTGGCGGCGGGTGCGATTCGACGGTGACGGTCGTCGTGAACGTCGAGGACAACGACAAGAGCATCGTGGTCAGCACGAACAGCTTGAGCGTGATCGAGGGCGAGACGAGGACTTTCACTGTGTGGCTGTCGTCGGCGCCGCCCGTTGACGTTGACGTGGCCTTGGAGAACGATGAGCCCAACCTGGCGGGCGTGACCTCGACCGTTACGGTCCCCACGTCGAACGCCCCGCAGCCGGTGGTGGTGTCCGGCCTGCAGTACGACGCCTTGGCCGAGCAGCCGGAGATCACGCTGACGGCGCCCGGCTACCAATCCGCGACGGTGACCGTGACGGTCGAGGAAGACAAGACGCCGGTCCTCGACTCGATTGCCAACCGGAGGTGGATCGTCGGTCATCCGGCGTCGATGACGCTGCCGGCGGGGACGGGCGGGAACGAGCCGTTGACGTACAGTCTCTCCGGCGCCCTGCCGGCTGGGATGGCCCGGTCGGGCCGGGTGATTTCCGGTGTTCCGACGGCGCCGCAGGCGCCGAGGACGTACACGTGGACGGCAACGGACAAGGACGGGGACACTGCTTCGCAGTCGTTCACGATCACCGTCGAGCCGGACAGGTCTCCGGCGTTCGGGGACATCGTGGATCAGGTGTGGACGGAGAACCATCCGGTCGACGTAAGCCTCGAGGTCACCGGCGGGAACGCTTCGGTGACGTGTTCCGTGTCGCCGCCGCTGCCAGCCGGCGTGACGATGGGCTCGAGCGCTCCTTGCATTCTCTCCGGCACGCCGACGGCGGTTCAGCCGTCGACGCCGTATACATTCACGGCGACGGACTACGACGGGGACACGGCGACGCTCGTCGTCAGCATCGAGGTGGAAGCGGACACGACGCCGACGTTCGGCGCGGTCGAGAGCCCGCTCGTGTGGACGGAAGGCAGGACGTCGGTCGACCTGAGCCTTGGCGTGACGGGCGGGAATGCGGACGTGACATGTTCCGTGACTCCGGAGTCTCCCGCGTTGCCGGCGGGTGTGACGCTCGACCCGACCCCGCCGTGCGGTCTCTCCGGCCTGCCGACGACGGCCCAGCCGGCGACGGACTACACGTTCGCGGCGACGGACCGCGACGGCGACGAGGCGTCGCTTGTCGTCAGCATCGAGGTCGAGGCGGATTCCGCTCCTGAGTTCGAGGTCACGGTGATCGATCCGCTGATCCTCAGCCTGAACAAGCCGATGGCGCCGGTCACGCTGCCGTCGGCGGTTGGCGGGAACGCTCCGTTGACGTGTTCCGTGACGCCGGATCTGCCGGCGGGTTTGACGCTGGCCGGTTCACCGCCGTGCGTTCTCTCGGGCACGCCGACTGTTGAGCAGCCGGAGACGGCGTACGCGTACAGGGTGACAGACCGCGACGGTGACGAGGTCGAGCTTCCGTTGACGATCGAGGTGGACAGCAAGCCGACGTTCGGGACGGCGACGATCGCGGACGTGGATCTGATTCGGACGATCGCGATGTTGGCGGTCGAGCTGCCGGCGGCGACCGGGGGCGACGGTGAGTTGACATACGAGATTCTGGAAGCGCTGCCTTCGGGTCTCTTGTTCGACGGTTCGACGCGTGTGCTGTCGGGTACGCCGTTGGAGGTCTGGGAGGATGCCGCGGACGCGCCGGAGCGGACGCAGTTCACGTACCGGGTGACGGACGCAGACGAGACGGACCCGGATTCCGCGTCGTTGACGTTCCGGATCAGGGTCGTCGAGAACGTTGCGCCGACGTTCGGTGCGGTGGAGGCGCAGGTCTGGACGCAAGGGAGGACGGCGGTCGACCTGGTTCTGCCCTTGACGGGCGGCAACGGCGAGGCGAGGTGCGGGCCGCCGGCGCCCGCGGTGCTGCCCGCGGGGGTGACGTTCGATGAGTCGACGTGTCGGTTGTTCGGCACGCCGACGGCGGTTCGGCCGGGGACCGTGTACACGTTCCGCGGGACGGACTCGGACGGTGACGATTCGGAGGCGGATTCCGCCACGCTGGCGCTCATGCTGACGGTGGAGGCGGATTCGGCGCCGGTGTTTTCGGCGATGGCGGACCAGACGTTCGCGGTGGGGGCCGCTGTGGAGTTGAGCCTTGGGGTCGTCGGCGGGAACGCTCCGCTCGCGTGCGCGGCGCCGGAGTCTCCGGAGTTGCCGGCCGGTGTGACGCTTGACGCGTCGACGTGCACGCTGGTCGGCACGCCGACGGCGATTCAGGCGTCCGCGGCGTATCGGTTCACGGTGGAAGACCGAGACGGCGACGGTGATGCGGTGAGCTTCGGCATCGAAGTGGAGGCGGCATCGGACAATGCGTCGTTCGTGTCCTACGCGAACGTGCCGGGGAGTATGGCTGCAGGTTCGTCGGCGGAGGTGACGGTGACGATGGAGAATGTGGGGTCGACGACGTGGACGCCGTCTTCGTACGCGCTGGGATCGCAGAGTCCGAAAGACAACGTGCGGTGGGGGAGGAACCGAGTGGCGCTTCCAGGCGAGGTGGCGCCTGGCGCGTCGGTGGCGTTGACGTTCGAGATCACGGCGCCGTCCGAGTTGAAGAGTCACAAGTTCCGTTGGCGGATGGTTCGGGAGGCTCCTGGCGGCGAGTCGAAGCGTTTCGGCGCGAAGACGGACCTGTTGGAGATCGTCGTGGAGGAAGACGTTTCGCCGTCGTTCGGCGACGCGTCGATTCTGGGTTTGCGCCTGGTGAAGGGCGTGGCGATGGATCCGGTGACGCTTCCTGCTGCGACGGGCGGGAACGGTGAGCTTCGTTACCGTGTGATCGAGACTCTGCCGTCCGGTTTGTCGTTCGACGAGGCGACGCGTGTGCTGTCGGGTACGCCGACGAAGAAGCAGGAGCCGACGCAGTACACGTACCTGGTGGAGGACGCGGACGGCGACGTGGCGACTCTCGTGTTCACGATCGAGATCGTGGGGAAGGCGAAGGACGACGCGTCGTTCGTGTCGTACGGGGCCGTTCCGGAGCGGATGGCCGCGGGTTCGACGGCGACGGTGACGGTGCGGATGCTGAATGTGGGTTCGACGACGTGGACGGCGGGGACGTACAAGCTGGGTTCTCAGGGTCCGGAGAACAACGTGACGTGGGGGAGGAAGCGCGTTCCGCTCGCGGCGGACGTGCGGCCGAACGAGGAGGCTCTGTTCGAGTTCGAGATCACGGCGCCTCCGGGGGTGAGGAGTCATAAGTTCCGTTGGAAGATGGTTCGCAAGGATCAGGGGAGCGCGGCGGAGTGGTTCGGCTCGAAGACGGAGTTGCGGAGGATCGAGGTGGAGTCGGGTTCATCGCCGTCGTTCGGCGGTGCGTCGATTCTTGGTCTTCGGTTGGTGAAGAACGCGGCGATGGACCCGGTGACGCTTCCTGCGGCGACGGGCGGGAACGGGGACTTGAGCTACGACATTCTGGAGACGTTGCCGTCGGGTTTGGCGTTCGACGATTCGACGCGGATTCTGTCGGGCACGCCGACGGCGAAGCAGGACGTGTCGCAGTACACGTATGAGGTGGAGGACGCGGACGGGGATACGGCGAGTCTTCCGTTGACGATCGAGATCGTAGGGAAGGCGAAGGACGACGCGTCGTTCGTGTCTTACGGGGCGGTGCCGGAGCGGATGGCCGCGGATTCGACGGCGACGGTGACCGTGCGGATGCTGAACACGGGTACGACGACGTGGACGTCCGACAGGTACAAGCTGGGTTCACAGGCTCCGAAGAACAACACGACGTGGGGTATGAAACGCGTTCCGCTCTCATCGGCCGTTCCTCCGAACGGTGAGGCTTTGTTCGAGTTCGAGATCACGGCGCCTTCGTCGGCGGATGGTTACAAGTTCCGTTGGCGGATGCTTCGCAAGGAGCAGGGGAGCGCTGCGGAGCGTTTCGGCGGGAAGACGGAGTTGCGGACGATCGAGGTGGAGGCTCTGTCGTTCGGGGACGCGACGATCGCGGACCAGAAGTGGACGGTGGGCGAGCCGATCGAGCCGGTCGTGTTGCCTGAGGCGAGCGGTACGAGCGGCGTGTTGAGTTACGCGTTGACGCCCGTTCTTCCTGCCGGGGTGAGTCTTGACGGTTCGACGCAGACGCTGTCTGGTACGCCGACGGAGGTTCAGGCGGAGACGGAGTACACGTATACGGCGACGGACGAGAATGGGAATTCGGCGTCGTTGACGTTCAACATCGAGGTCGTCGCAGCGCCGGTGGACGACGCTTCGTTCGTGTCCTGGTCCGGGGTGCCCTCGAAGATGGCAGTGGGTTCGACGGCGACGGTGACGGTGACGATGGAGAATGTGGGGACGACGACGTGGACGAAGTCTCTTCACTACCGTCTGGGTTCGGAGAGCCCTCGAGACAACGAGACGTGGGGTGTGAATCGTGCGTATCTGCCAGGGAGCGATGACGCTCCGGTCGAGGTGCTTCCGAACGGTACGGTGGAGTTCACGTTCGAGATCACGGCGCCGTCGACGGTAGGCAGTTACGCGTTCGAGTGGCGGATGGTGCGGAACGGCGTGTCCTGGTTCGGCTCGTCGACGGGCAGCGTGATGATCGAGGTGGAGGACCCGTCGTTCGGTGACGAGGTGATCGTCGACCAGACGTATGTGAAGGACATTCCGATCGAGCCGGTCGTCTTGCCTGCGGCGAGCGGTTCGGGCGGTGCGTTGAGTTACGCGGTGACTCCTCCGTTGCCAGCGGGGCTGACGTTTACGGAGTCGACGCGGACGTTGTCCGGGACGCCGACGGTGGTTCAAGCGGCGACGGCGTACACGTACACGGCGACGGACGGGGCCGGGAATTCGGCGTCGTTGACGTTCCACATCACGGTGGAGGCGGTGTCGCGGGACGGCGCTTCGTTCGTGTCAACGTCCGGGGCGCCCTCGAAGATGGCTGCGGGTTCGACGGCGGTCGTCACGGTGACGATGGAGAACACGGGGACGACGACGTGGACGGAGGCTGGGCTCTATCGCCTGGGCTCGCAGGATCCTCAGGACAACGAGACGTGGGGCACGAACCGGGTTCATTTGCCTGCCGACCCCGAGAGTCTCGGGAATTCCGTCAGCGTGCCTCCGAACACGACGGTGGACTTCACGTTCGAGATGACGGCGCCGTCGACGTTAGGCCCCCACGCGTTCGAGTGGCAGATGGTTCGGAACGGCGTGGCGTGGTTCGGGGAGTCGACGGGCAGTGTGACGATCGAGGTGGAGGACCCGTCGTTCGGTGACCAGACGATCGCGGACGCGACGTACTTGACGAATGAGCCGATCGAGCCGGTCGTTCTGCCGGCGGCGAGCGGTACGGGCGGTGCGTTGAGTTACGCGGTAACGCATCCGCTGCCTGCGGGCTTGAGTTTCTCCGAGTCGACGCGGACGATTTCGGGTACGCCGACGGAAGCGACGGCGACGACGGAGTACACGTACACGGCGACGGACGGGAACGGTTCGACGGCGTCGTTGACGTTCAGCATGACGGTCGTCGAGGCCCTGGTGGACGACGCGTCCTTCGAGTCCTGGTCCGGCGTTCCATCGCAGGTGACTCCGGGTTCGACGTGGTCGGTGACGGTGACGATGAAGAACACGGGGACGACGACGTGGACGGAAGCCGAGGAGTACCGGCTGGGCTCGCAGGATCCTCAAGACAACGTGACGTGGGGTTTGAACCGTGTGGAGCTGCCGGGCGGCGCGGACGTGTCGGCAAGCGTCGGTCCGGGCGAGACGGTGGGCTTCACGTGGACGATCACGGCGCCGTCGACGGTCGGCAGTCATGCGTTCGAGTGGAAGATGGTGCGGAACGGCGTCGCGTGGTTCGGCGAGTCGACCTGGAGCGTGACGATCGAGGTGGAGGATCCGTCATTCGGCGGTCAGGCGATCGCGGCGCAGACATGGGTGAGGGACGAGACGGTTGCGTCCGTCGTCTTGCCGGCGGCGACCGGTACGGGCGGCGCGTTGAGTTACGCGGTGACGCCTGGCCTTCCGGCGGGCGTGAGTTTCTCCGCGTCGACGCGGACGTTGTCCGGTACGCCGACGGCGGTTCAGGCGGAGACGGCGTACACGTACACGGCGACGGACGGGAACGGGAACTCGGCGACGCTTATGTTCACGATCGAGGTGTCCGAGGGGGCCGTCGGTTCGGCCGCCGCGTCGTCGCGTGCCGGCGGAGTGGATCCCGGGCTGGTGGAGCCATCCGAGTCGTCGGCGCCGTCCGGCGACATGTTCGACATGTTCGAGTACTGGCTGTCGCCTCACGGGAGCGCTTCGGGGGTGCGGAGCCGCCTGGTCGACGGTCGGTTGTGGCCAGCCGCGGACTCTCACGAGCTTCGGTCCTTCTGGCGAGGTGAGCTGTGGGGCCGTCCGATGGCGCTCTTGGGGACTCCGGGGGGAGATCGGTACGACCTGTTCGAGGAGACGGAAGGCGGCTTGGACTACTGGGGCACGGTCGAGGGCGGGTCTTCGGATCGCCTGAGCGTGTCGCTCGACAGGCCATTCCGGTGGATGAACCGCTACATGGCGGTGGGCGACGCGTTGGAGAGTTCGGTGACGGGTCGTTACCTGTCGAACCGTCTGCGGAACGAGGCGGGCGCTCTTGCTACGACGATGCGCCTGGAGGTCGTCGCTCACCACGCGTCGTTCACGGCGCCGGTGGTTGGCGGTTTGACGTTCGAGGACGTGCTGGAGGTTCGCTTCTGGGCGGATGCGAGGCTGCCGGAGGCGTACGACGAGTTCTACCTGGCTCGCGGCCGTGGCGCGGTGTACTCGCGTCGGTCGGCGTCCGGTCCGGGGGAAGTTGCGGAGTGGTGGGCGGTTGCGGAGTCGCTTGTGCCTGTGCCGTCCTATCGTCCGAGTTCGCCGTGGTTCGATCCGTTCTCTCCGGGCTGGCCGAAGACGGCGGTGGTGAACGGCGGCCTGGACGACGTTGCTTCCGAGTTGGAGGGGGGCGAGGTGAGGATGTCCGCGGCGCCAGGTTGGACGTCGGATTCGGGCGACGCGGTCGTTGCGCGTTCGCCCGCCGGGCCGGCTGATGCGGGTACCTCGGGTTCCTGGGGCCTGTTGCTTCGCGGCGCCGTATCTGGCGGCGACGCGGTTTCGGATTCCGCGGTCGCTGCGGAATGGATTCCGGTTGAGGGCGGTGTCTACGAGTTGTCGGCCTGCGTGCTGCGCGAGCATGCCGGCGACAACGTGTTCGTCGACTTCGACGACGGTCGTGGTCGTGACGCTTCGTTCGAGGACGCGCACGTCGTGGCCAGCTCCGTCGGTGCGTGGGAATGCCGGGCGGTGACGAAGTGCATACCCGCCTCCGTCGGCGGTGTGCGGATCCGCGCCGCGCGGGAAGGGGACAACCAGGGCGACGCGTGGTTCGACGAGATTCAGCTCACGCGAATCGCCGCCTGCAGCGAACCGCCGGCGAGGGGGCGGCTCGAACGTTGACGAGCAAGAGACGGCTGCCTGGACTCCCCGCCGAGGCGACTGGTTAGTTCCCAATGCCGGAAGACCTGTCGGCTGCGGAGCGCAACACTCTGCGAGTGGGCCTGCGCATGGCGCATCCTCCGGACCGGGCGATGCTGGCCGCCGAACGGCAGCGGCTGACAGAACTCGACGGCGGCCCGAGGACGACGCGCTGGCGCGCATTCGCGGGCCTGATCGGTCCCGGCTACATGCAGAGTGCGATGACGCTGGGGAGCGGCACCGCCGCGTCTGCGCTGTTCGCCGGGGCCGTGTTCGGCTATCAGCTTCTCTGGGTCGCGCCGCTCGCGATGTTGCTCGGACTCGTCATGCTGTCTGCGGTTGCCCACCAGACGCTGTCGGTGGGGCTCAGACCGTTCGAGGCGATGCGGCGTTTCGCCGGTGCCCCGCTTGCGTGGAGCTGGGCTCTCGGAGCGTTGATCGCTTCGATCGTCTGGCACTTCCCTCAGTACGCACTCGCGTCCGCGGTGCTCGTCGACCTCGGCGCAGCGGTTGGGGTGGAGGGGTTGCCCGCATCCGGGCTCGGCTTCCTCGTGCTCGCCTGGGCAATCGTCATTTCGTCGCTTTACGGCCGTCGACCGGAGTTGGTCCGGACCTACGAACGGCTGTTGCGCTACATGGTGTGGGGAATCGTCCTTTGCTTCGCCTGGGTAGTCGTCCGCACCGGCGTTTCGGACTGGGGAGCTCTGTTTCGCGGCTTCACGGGCTTCGCCGTTCCCGGCGAGCGGAACGGCGTGCTCGGCGTCACGGTGATTCTGAGCGGCCTGTCGGCCGCGGTCGGTATCAACATGGTCTTTCTCTATCCCTACTCGCTCCTCGCCCGGGGCTGGTCACGCGAGCACCGCTCGCTCGCTCGGTTCGACTTGTGGACCGGCACCTTCGTGCCCTATGTCCTGGCGGCGAGCCTGATGGTCATCGCGGCTGCGAACACGATCCATCTCGACCCGTCCTATGACGGCGTGCGGCTGAGTCCGGTAGAGGCAGCCCAATCCCTGGCGGCTGTTGCGGGACCCGCGGTGGGGCGGGTCGTTTTCGATTTGGGCGTGCTCGGGATGGCCCTGTCGACGATCACGCTGCACATGCTGGCGACGGGCTTCGTTGCCTGCGAGCTCTTCGGGTGGGAGTTCGGCGGCAGGAAGCACCGACTTGCCATGCTGCTGCCGGCCCCGGGCGCGCTCGGCCCGGTGTTCTGGGGCGACATCGCGGTGTGGCTGGCGGTGCCGACGAATATCGTCTGCGGGCTGTTTCTGCCGGCGGCCTACGTCGGCTTCGTCATCCTCCAGCGAAGCCGCGGCTATCTCGGGGAAGATCGCCCGTCCGGCGCGCGAGGCTGGATGTGGTGGGGCGCGATGGTGGGAGTCACTCTGTTCCTTACTGGCTTCATGGCTTGGTACGTCTGGACGCAGGGCCCGTCGTACTTCGGGCGTCTCTTCGGCTGAGCGGCGTCCGACTCGCGATGCTGGAGCTTGAGTCGGTCAGTATGCGCTTCGGCGCCGTTCAGGCGCTCGAGGCGGTCGACCTCGAAGTTCGCGCCGGCGAAGTCATCGGCCTGATGGGCGACAACGGCGCCGGAAAATCCACCTTGTTGAAGATCGTGGCCGGGAACTTCGCCCCGACATCAGGCCGAGTTCTGTGGGACGGGGCCGGGGTCGAACTCTCGCCCCTCATGGGACGGGAGCTCGGCATCGAAGCCGTCTACCAGGATCTTGCCCTGTGCGACAACCTCTCGGCGGCCGCGAACGTCTTCCTGGGCAGGGAGCTCGTTCGCCGAGTTCTGGGACTCGTGACGGTTCTTGATCACGCTGGCATGCGCAGGCGTTCAGCGGAGCTCTTCGCGGAACTCCGAGCCGATACGCGCCCCGATGATCTGGTGCGCGAGATGTCAGGCGGCCAACGACAGGCGGTCGCGATTGCCCGGGCGCGGCTGTCTTCGCCGCGGCTCATGTTGCTCGACGAACCGACTGCAGCGATCAGCGTCCGCCAGATCGCGGAGGTCCTTGAGCTGATTCGAAACTTGCGCCGCCAGGGTGTAGGCGTGCTGCTCATTTCCCATCGGATGTCGGACGTGTTCGCGGTGGCCGACCGGATCGTCGTGTTGCGGCGCGGCCGCAAGGTGGCGGACAAACAGATCGACGAATCATCGCCGGAAGAGGCGACGGCGCTCATCACGGGCGCGATCGAGGCAGCGTGAAGACATGGCTTCACCGGATCCCGCAGGCGCTGTGGGTCACCCTTACCGTCGGCCTGATCGCCGCGTTGATGAGCGTCGTCTCCGACGCGTTCGGCAGCCCGGACAACCTCTTCAACATCAGTCGCAACTTCGCCTTCATCGGGCTCATCGCGCTTGGACAGACTCCGGTGATCGCCACCGGTGGGATCGACCTCTCCGTGGGTTCGATCATGGGACTTTGCGGCGTCGTCACCGGCCTGGTGCTGGCCGCGGGACAACCGCTCTACCTGGCGGTCGCGGCCGGGCTCGGCTGTTCGGCGGCCTGCGGTCTGACGAATGGCGTTCTGGTCGCCTATCTGCGGCTTTCTCCCTTCGTCGTCACCCTCGGGATGTTGAGCATCGCCCGTTCCCTGGCGCTCGTCGTCTCGAACAACCGGATGATCCACGAATTCGGTCCGGACGAGGAGTTGTTGCTGAACCTTGGCGGCGGCCGCATCCTCGGACTTGCCACGCCGGTCTGGCTGCTCATCGCGGCGGCTCTCGTGGCGGGCGCCTGGTTCCGTTACAGCCGCCTTGCCCGCTACGTGCTGGCAGTAGGAGGCAACGAGGCCTCGACCCGGCTCACCGGCGTACCGGTGGCTCGGGTCAAGCTCACGGTCTACGTCGTCAGCTCGCTTCTGGCCGGCTTATCGGCGATCCTGATGATCGGCTGGCTGGGCGCGGTGACGAACGCGCTCGGCCAGAACTACGAGCTGAGGGTCATCGCGTCGGCCGTAATCGGCGGCGCGAACCTGATGGGAGGCGAGGGAAGCGCCTTTGGAGCGGTTGCCGGCGCCGCGCTGATCGAGTTGATCCGCAACAGCCTGCTGCTGCTCGGCGTGGATCCGTATTGGCAGGGGACGTTCGTCGGCGGCTCGATCGTCGTCGCTATGCTCGTCGAACGGACGAGGAGGCGGGAGCCGGCCGGCGGATGAGCGGCGGAGCGTCCTTGCCACGGGAGAAGGGAGTTACGTTTGAGTCAACGGAATGAGTGGAGAGGACGTCGCGCCAGAGGAATCGTGCGAGTCGCAGGGTCGGCGCTGTCTCTGATGCTGTTGCTGATCGGCTGTACCCAAGAGAAGAGCGGCTACACGTTCGCTCTCGTGCCAAAGGCGATGAACAACCCGTTCTTCGACTTCGCGCGCGACGGTTGCATGGAGGCGGCCGCCGATCTCTCGGGCGTCGAGTGCCTCTACATCGGCCCGAACGAACACACCGAGGCCGATCAGATCCAGGTCGTCGAAGACCTGATCACTCGCCGCGTCGACGGCTTGGCGGTGTCTCCGTCGAACGCCACGGCGATGGCTCGGGCATTGGCACGCGCCGGGGAAGCCGGGATTCCCGTGGTCACCTGGGATTCCGACCTGAACGCCGAGGATGCGGGGCTCCGGACGACGTACATCGGTACCGAGAACTACGCCCTCGGCATCGAGCAGGCGAGACTCATCCAAGAGAGGAAACCGGATGGCGGCACGATTTGCATCCAGTCGGGCGGCGCAGCAGCGATGAACCACAACGAGCGGATGCAGGGGCTGCGCGACACTCTGGGCGGGACCGAGTCCAGCGCGCCTCCGGGAGAACGGCTCGAGGGCCGGAACGGATGGAGCGAGGTGGACGCCTGTCCGCTCTACACGAACGACGATTTCCCGCTCGCCGTCCAGCAGATGGCCGATGTCCTCGCGGCGGCGCCGGATCTCGACGTGTTTCAGATCACCGGCGGATTTCCGCAGTTCGTCGATCAGGCTTACCGGCAAGCGGTCGAGCCTCATCGCGACCGGTTGGCCAGCGGGGAACTGGTGATCATCGGCGCCGACGTCCTGCCGATGCAGTTGGACCTGCTCGTAGAAGGTCTGAGTCACGGCCAGGTCGGACAGCGGCCCTTTGCGATGGGCTACCGGTCGATGGAGGTCCTGCTCGAACTCGCAACCGGCGGCACGGTGGAGGACCCGATCTACACCGGTCTCGACGTCCTGCGAGATGCCGAAGACGTCCAGGCGTTTCGGTCCGCCGCCGGGAACTGACGACCCAAGCCGCGATTCAGGCTTCGGGGCTCGTCACGTCCACATCGTCGACCAAGTAACTCGTGCGGCCGGTCGCCTCGTCGCGGATGCCGACGGCGACGGAGTAGACGCCCGGCGGCAGGTCGATGTTGATGCCGACCTCAAGCTGTGACTCGGCGGGCGTGACGGCGAGGAGTTTCTGGCGCATCGGCGTGCGGCGGCCGTCTGCGTTCTCGGCGATCAGGAACAGGCGAACGGCGCCCAGCTTGCCCTGGGGACCATCCAGGAGGGTGACCGCGGAGGCGGAAAGCTGTACTTCGACGGGGAGCGTGACCTCTGCCGAACCGTTGAGAAGGGTCGAGTCGGCGAAGCGGAGACTCGCGCCAAGGGGGTTGCTCTGTTCGTTCAGCTTGAGCGCCGCGAACAGACGGTCGGCGAGGCGCTGCTCCTCTGTCTTGAACAGGTAGGAACGGCGGTAGCGGACCCGCCAGCCCTTCCTTGGCCGAGTCAGCCGGACATCGATCTGGCGGATCGAGTAACGGCTTTCGGGCGGCGCCGCGTAGCCCAGTGAGTAGTAGGAGCCGAAGTCCAGGGCGATGTCCTCCAGCGCCTGAGCGGGGCGCGCCTGGTTGAACACGGCGCGGCCACCGGTCTCGCTGGCGAGCAGGCTGAAGGCCGCCTGCAGGTTGTCGACCCGCAGGCGGTCGTTCTGGTTGCTGGGGACCAGCACGTTGGCGAGCCGTTGATCACCGCCGCGGCCTCCCTCGAACGCGCCGACGGGCCCGGCCAGGCTGGCGTCGACCGCGCTCGCGCTGCGAACGCCGCCGGCGTCGACCGGGTAGATCGTCACCCTGTGAGCGTTGCTTAGGGCGGCCAGACGATTCAAGCGGGTCGTGTCGTCCCACGAGCGCTCGAGGGAGTTCGTTTCGGCCTGTCGATCGCTGCAGAGTTCCCCCAGATAGTGGTAGAGGTCGGCCCCCGGCCGCTGCGGCAGGCCTTCGCCTACGTAGATCAGAGCCTTCGGTCCGGGCAGGCCGCCCAGAGCCGTCATCAGTTCGGCCAGCGCGGACAGGGAAGCTCCCGCACGCGACCGGAGTTCGGCGGCATACTGACTCGCCGAGCCCAGGAAGCTGGGCCACAGGTCGACGCAAGGTACGCAGCCGACCCCGAAGGAGTTGCTCGACGGTTGAGCGCAGGTCTCGTAGCCATGGCGGATCTCCCGCAGGACCTGCAGGCGGTACG
Source organism: Candidatus Multivoraceae bacterium (assembly GCA_965219625.1). Taxonomy (GTDB): domain Bacteria; phylum Acidobacteriota; class Thermoanaerobaculia; order Multivoradales; family Multivoraceae; genus Multivorans. The sequence continues at coordinate 29,578 of OZ244782.1, forward strand.
AATCGTCGTCGTACATCGGCGAACGGGGCTCTTCCTGAAGTTCGGCGAGCGCGCCGAGGAGCTCGCGGGGATCGCTTGAGAACGGGGTCCGGATGTTCAGCTCGGGATCGCCGGTGGCGAGCAGAAAGCGTGCTGGCGCCGCCTGCTCTCCGCGCTTGCTCAGGAACGCGGCGAGGTCGGCCCCGATGCGGAGCAGGTTGCCATGGCTCGTCCGAATCCGGTCGATGTAGAGCGCCACCAGCAGCGGCGGCGCCGGACCTTCGGTCACCTCCGGGACGTCGGCCTCCGCCCACTCCCGTTCGTCCCGCTTCGCCGCGCTCAGGAAGTTCGTGACCTCGACCGGGATCCCCTGTTCGTGTATCTCGAAGTCGGAAAGCTCGAGGTCGGCAACCGGTTCACCGCGGCGGTTCGTCACGTGGACATCGATGTTCACGATGTTCACGTTCACCCGTTCGACAACCGTGGCGGAAGGACGGTTCGCGCTGGCCTCCTGTGCCGAGAGCAGGGCCCGCGCGGGTTGGAACGTCGTTGCCAAGTGGACGGCGAGGAGCGGAACGTACCGACCGAATCGCATGACTCGAATATACTCCGGGGATGCTCTCGAGGCCGCCGCGCTCTCCTTGGCCGCAGGTCACGGCGTCGGGCTCAGGCTGCCTGGCGCTGTGGATAGGCATCGCCTTCTCGTTCGTTGCGCTGCCTGCCAGCGCCCAGGTCTCGACTCCCGAGCCTCGGTACGCCGGCGACGACCGAATCGAGGAGTGGTCTGGTCGGCGGATTCTGGTCGTTACGCCCCACCCGGACGATGAGACGTTCACCTCGGGAGGGACTCTGTCCATCCTCGCGGCGAACGGCAATGACGTCCATGTCGTCATCTACACCACGGACAACGCGGGTTCCCGGGATCCGACGATGACGAAGGATCGACTCAAGACGATTCGTCGCGCCGAGGAGGAGGAGGCCTGCCGCATCCTCGGCATCCCGGTGGAGAACATCCGTTGGCTCGGCCACGACGACGGCATGCTCGAGTACGTCGACCGGCGCGAACTCACCCGGCAAGTGGCGAGAGAGATTCGTCGCGTCCGGCCGGAAGCGCTGTTCTCGGTTGACCCGGGCTCTCCCTACGAGCAGTACCACAAGTCGGATCATCGCTCGGGGGCAGTCATCACGGTCGATGCGATCCGGGCTGCCCGCTGGCGACTCTATTTTCCGGAACTCGAGGCGGAGGGCTTCGAGGCGTGGAGCGTGCCGCTCGTTTTCTTCTACTACAGCGCGAATCCGAACTACACCGTGGACATCACGGACGTGGCGGAGAAGAAGGCGAGGGCGTCTGCCGCGCACATCAGTCAGTTCGGCGCGATGGTCGACCGCTACGACCCAAGCCGGGTGGACGAGGAGCGGAAGGCGTGGGCTCTGCGGCTGCTGGAGCGCGCTCCACGGGAGAACGGCCGTGTCGTGGAGCGCTTTCGGCGTTCCGAGGCCTACTGAGCTTGAAGTGGGGGAGCCGCTTCCCGCCGGGGAAGAGGGTGTGGCGGTCGCGCTGAGCGTCCTCGACCAGTGCCCGATCCGGAGCGGCCACACGGCCGCCGACGCTGTCCGCGAGGCGGTCGACCTCGCCCGCGCCGCGGACCGGCTCGGTTACCGGCGCTACTGGCTGGCGGAGCACCACAACTCGCAGGCGCTCGCCTGTGCCGCCCCTGAGGCCCTGATCGGCCACATCGCATCGGCGACGACGAGGATTCGAGTGGGATCCGGCGGCGTCATGCTGAGTCACTACAGCGCGCTGAAGGTGGCCGAGGTGTTCCGGATGCTCGAGACGCTCTACCCAGGTCGGATCGACCTCGGCATTGGCCGCGCTCCAGGCTCGGACCGACTGACGGCTCGGATCCTCGCACATGGACCTGGGCGGCTCGGCATCCAGCACTACCCGGAGCAGGTTTCCCATCTGCTCGGATACCTGGGAGGCGACCACGAGGACGAAGTGTTGGCGAGCGTGCAGGCGATGCCGCAGGGCGAGACAGAGCCGGAGGTCTGGTTGCTGGGGTCGAGCCTGGAGTCTGCACGTCTTGCGGCATGGTTCGGTTGCCCATACAGCTTTGCTCATTTCATCCAGCCTCGTGACGCGGAACAGGCCCTTGATGTCTATCGGCGCGAGTACCGGCCATCTGAGCGTCATCCGAAACCTCTGGCGAGCGTCGGGGTCAGTGCGATGGTCGCCGCCACGGATGCCGAGGCCCGGAAGTTGTCGTTGAGCCGTCTCCTCTGGTGGCTTCGGCTGAGAAGCGGCCAGCCGGGGCCGTTTCCGAGCGCCGAAGAGGTGGAGTCGTACGAGTTCGGGGAAAGCGACCGGACGACGATGAAGAAGATGCAGGCTCGCAGCCTGATCGGCTCGCCGGAGGTCGTTCGGGAACGGGCGCTCGAACTATGTGCACTTCTCGGCGTCGAGGAACTCGTCGTGCTGACGATCTGCCACAGCGTCGAAGCGCGCATCCTGTCCTACGAACTCCTCGCCCGTACGTTCGGATTGGAGGAGCGGAAGAGCTCTGTCCGATAGTCTCCAGAGCCGGAAAATCGGGTGGGAGCACCCGGAGGGTCACCATTCATGACAGTCGCCGATCTGCGAATCGAGTCAACTTCCCACCGCGCCGAATGGGAGCGAGCAGCGGCCAGGGATCTCTTCACCGCCGCGAGCGGTCTGGACCACCGGGTCGCCGACCTGTCCTTGGCGGACGCCGGTCGACGGCAGATCGAACTTGCCGAACATGAAATGCCGGGACTGATGGAGCTTCGGCGGCGCTATCGGGATACCCAGCCGCTTGCGGGCGCGCGAATCACCGGCAGCTTGCACATGACGGTGCAGACGGCGGTCCTCATCGAGACCCTCGTCGATCTGGGGGCGGCGGTGCGATGGGCGTCCTGCAACATCTTTTCGACCCAGGACGAAGCGGCCGCCGCAGTCGTCGTCGGTCGGCCGGAGACCGGCGGTACGCCGCGCGATCCGCGGGGCGTGCCTGTTTTCGCCTGGAAGGGCGAGACGCTGAACGAGTACTGGTGGTGCACCCTTCGGGCCCTCGACTGGCCGAACGAAAGCGGGCCGACGCTGATCGTGGATGACGGCGGCGACGCGACCTTGTTGATTCACCGCGGCGTCGAGTTCGAACGGGAGCAGGCGGTTCCCGAGTTCGATCCGGATACGGAGCCCGAGGAGTGGGGCGTGATCCTCGAGTTGATCCGCCGTGTTCGCTGCTGGGACGACAAGTACTTCACGCGCATGGCGGAGAGCCTCCGCGGCATCAGCGAAGAGACGACGACGGGTGTACACAGGCTCTACGAGCTCGAAGCGAACGACGCTCTGCTGTGCCCTGCGGTCAACGTGAACGACTCGGTCACCAAGGCGAAGTTCGACAACGTCTACGGCTGCCGGCACTCACTGATCGATGGGCTGAACCGAGCGACGGACGTCATGCTTGGGGGCAAGGCGGCCGTGGTGTGCGGCTACGGAGAAGTGGGGAAGGGTTGCGCCCAGTCGCTACGCGGCCAGGGTTGCCGCGTCATCGTGACCGAGATCGACCCGATCTGCGCACTCCAGGCGGCGATGGAGGGCTACGAGGTCGCACAGCTCGAGGATGTGGTCGAAACGGCCGACATCTTCGTCACCGCCACCGGCAACAAGTCCGTGATTCGAGCCGATCACTTGAGACGAATGAAGGACAAGGCGGTCGTCGGGAACATCGGACACTTCGATAACGAGATCGACATGGCCGGCTTGGCGCGGACGCCAGGAGTACGCCGGAGAGCGATCAAGGAGCAGGTCGACGAGTGGATGTTCGAGGACGGCCGGAGCATCCTCGTGCTCGCCGAGGGCCGCCTCCTCAATCTGGGCTGCGCTACCGGGCACCCCAGCTTCGTCATGTCCACCTCGTTCGCAAACCAGGTTCTGGCACAGATCGACCTCCACCAGAGCGCGGACGATCGCGGCCGCTCGGTTTCCTTGCTGCCGCGGCGATTGGACGAAGAGGTGGCTCGACTCCACCTTGCCCACCTGGGTGTGCGGTTGACCGAACTCAGTGAAGAGCAGGCGGCCTACATCGGCGTGTCGGTCGAAGGACCGTACAAGCGGAACGACTACCGGTACTGACCCGACAGTCCCGCGGGCTGTACGAAGTCCATGTTTGTCAGTAAGATACGTTGCTTCATGAACAGACAATCCGGGTTCCTCGACCTTCCTCTGAAGTCCCCCTTGTTCGCGTTGTCCGCGTTCTTCCTCCTGGCTGGGGCCGCAGCGGCGGACGCGGATCGCTACCATCCGGGGATCGATCCGGAGATCTTCCCACTGCCGAAGAGTCTCGAACCGGCGCTCGAGTTCTGGCTGGACGTCTTCACGGAGTACACGAGCGACCAGGTCGTGTTCCACGACGAGCGGCACTTGGACGTCGTCTACAGCGTGGTCGACATGGGCGACCTCCGGACGCAGGGCGTCTCGGAGCTCGCGTTCGACCGCGCCCGGATCAGGCGGGTGCGGGCCGAGATGAAACGAATCTCCAGGGCTTTGCGCGATCTCGGCGCCGGGCGTTCGGCCGCAAGCCTCCCCCCGGACCTGCGGTCCATCCCGGCGTTGATGCAGCGGGTCGACGGTGGGCCCTCGAAGTACCGTCGCGCCGCGGGCATGGTCCGCTCACAGCGAGGTCTGCGCGATCGATTCGAAGAGGCGATCGAGATCTCCGGCATGTTCATGCCCGGAATCGAGCGCGTGTTGGCCGAGTACGGCCTTCCGCCGGCGATTCGATGCCTGCCCTTCGTCGAATCCATGTTCAACTATCGTGCGCGATCGAAGGTCGGCGCCTCGGGCGCGTGGCAGTTCACGGCCTCGACTGGTCGGATGTTCCTGCAGATGGACGAGGCCGTGGATGCCCGCTCGGACGTGCTGCTCGCCGCCGCCGGAGCTGCGCGCAAGTTGAGCCAGGACGTCGAGTCGCTCGAGTCCTGGCCGCTTGCCTTGACTGCCTACAACCACGGAGCCGGCGGCATGGCGCGGGCGGTCCGCCAGCTGGGCACTCGGGATATCGGCATCGTGGTGGAGAAGTACCGATCGCGGAGCTTCGGTTTCGCATCGAGGAACTTCTATGTCGAGTTCCTGGCGGCAGTCATCGCCTACGACGACCGGGAGGCCTATTTCCCGGGTGTCGAGCCGCTCCCGGAGATCCGCTTCGACGTCGTTGACCGGAGTCGTTACGTGGCCCTGACGGACTTGGCGGCGGCCAGCGGCGTCGAGATCGACCGACTGGCGGAACTCAACCCGGCCCTCGATCGAAACGTGCTGACCGGGTCCCTCTTCGTGCCGCCGGGCTATCCGCTACGGGTACCGGCGGGCAGCCGAGAGCGCTTCGAGCGGGCCTATGCCGAGTTGCCGGCAGAGCGGAAGTTCGACCGTCAGGCAGCCTTTGGATATCGAGTCAAGCGTGGCGACACCCTGGGTTCCATCGCGCGGCGATTCGACTCGTCCGTTGCCGAACTCCAGCGTGCGAATCGGTTGCCACGAGCGGACCGCATCTACGTCGGTCAACGGCTGCGGATTCCGCAACGGGGGGCGGGCCGCGCGGTGCCGAGACGGGTACGGCACGGAGAGATTGCTTCGGCCCGGGCCGGGTCGACGTCGATCCCCGATACGCACGTCGTCAGACGTGGGGAGTCTCTCGAGAGGATTGCCCGAAAGTACGGCACGAGCATCCAGGCCCTGGTCGTGGAGAACCGGCTCGAGAGGCCGGATCTCATTCGGATCGGCCAGCGCCTTCGGGTGGTGCCGGGCGGCGGGGAAGTGCTCTACCGCGTTCGTCGCGGCGATACGCTGAGCAAGTTGGCTCGGACGTTCAAGACGACGGTCGCCGGCATCCGGCGCGCGAATGGCCTGCGCGGCAGCCTGATCGTCGCCGGCCAGACTCTGCGCATCCCGTCGGGATGATTCCGCACGGACGAGCGCCCGGCATCGTGGCGACGGTGTATCTCGCCGCGCTCGTCATCGGCTGCGGCGGGAATGCGGCCCCGGAACCGGCCGATCTGGTTCTCGTCGGCGGTCGCGTACTCACGATGACGACGAGTCTGGATCGCGCGCCGGCGGAAGCCGAGGCACTCGCGGCCCGAGACGGCCGCATCGTGTTCGTCGGCTCGAGCAAGGCGGCTCGGAGTCTGATCGGTGAGGACACGGAAGTGCTCGAACTCGACGGTCGGCTCGTGATTCCCGGGTTCATCGAAGGACATGGTCATTTCTGGGCGCTTGGCGAGTCCAAGCTCATGCTGCCGCTCGACGGCGCCGCGTCCTGGGACGAAATCGTCGGCCAGGTCGCCGCCGCCGTCGCGGAGACCCCGCCGGGTACATGGATCCTGGGGCGGGGTTGGCATCAGTCGAAGTGGTCCCAGGACGCCATGCCAAGCGTGCAGGGCCTACCCGTACACGACTCGTTGAGCGCTGCATCGCCTCAGAACCCGGTGCTGCTGACCCATGCAAGCGGCCACATGGCGTTCGTCAATGCGCGGGCGATGTCACTGGCCGGCATCGATTCGCGGACTCCCGACCCGGAGGGCGGAGAGATCGTCCGTGACCGCGACGGCGAGCCGACGGGCGCGCTGCGGGAGACCGCCGAGAATCTCGTCGCGGGGTTGGTAGCTCGTTCGACGGACCCCGACTACGCCCGGCGGGTGGTGGACCTTGCAGGCGAGGAATGCCTGGCGAAGGGGATTACCAGCTTTCAGGACGCCGGCTCGAGCTTCGACGTGATCGACATCTATCGGCGGATGGCGACAGAAGGCTCGCTTCCTCTCCGCCTGTGGGTGATGGTCCTTGCCAGCAACGAGGCGATCTCGAGCTCGCTTGGCAACTACCGCATGGTCGGCCACGGTGACGGCTTCCTTACCGTGCGCGCGATCAAGCGCTCGATTGACGGAGCGTTGGGCTCCCATGGCGCTTGGCTGATCGAGCCGTACGAGGATTTGCCTGAATCGGTGGGGCTGAACACGACGAGCCTGGACGTGATGGAGGAAACGGCGCGCTTGGCTCGGGAACACGACGTTCAGCTCTGTGTCCATGCGATCGGCGACCGGGCGAATCGCGAGACGCTCGACCTGTTCGAACGGCATCTTGACGGCGACACGAGAAGTCGCTGGCGAATCGAACACGCGCAGCACCTGCATCCCGACGACATACCGCGATTCGCCGAACTGGGCGTCATCGCCTCGATGCAGGGCGTTCACTGCACGTCGGACGGTCCTTGGGTACCCGACCGCCTGGGAGCCGAGCGAAGCGCCGAGGGCGCCTACGTCTGGCGCAAACTGCTCGACTCAGGGGCCTTGGTGACGAACGGCACGGACGCGCCGGTGGAGGATGTGAATCCGATCGCATCCTTCAGCGCTTCGGTGAGCCGCCGCATGGCGAATGGCGAAGTGTTCGGCGCGGATCAGAGAATGAGCCGCGAGGAGGCGCTTCGCTCGTACACGATCGACGCCGCCTACGCGGCCTTCGAGGAAGAGGAGAAGGGCAGCCTGGAGATCGGCAAGTTGGCCGACATTACCGTCCTTTCGCGTGACGTGATGACGGTGCCCGAGGAGGACATCCCGGGCGCCGAGGTGCTCTACACGATCGTCCACGGCCGGGTGGCGTATCGCCGGTCCGGGTCCGCGGACTGGCCGGATTGATGTCTCCCGAGCGGTTCCGCCGGGGCGGCCGGGGAAACTGGCGTTCAGCCGGGCCGCGCCGGGGTGGAATTCGGATCCTGGGGGGGCGTTGGCGGGGCCGAGTGGTCACGACCCCCATCGGAATCCGGCCCACTCAGGCTCGTGTGCGTGAAGCCTTGTTCTCCCACTGGGGTGAGCACGTGAAGGGCGCCCGGCTGCTCGAGCTCTACGCAGGCTCCGCCTGCGTTTCCTTCGAGGCGCTGTCGCGCGGCGCCGCGTCCGCATTGGCGCTCGACTCGAACAAGGCGGCTGTGGCCGGAGCTTGGGCGAATCGCGAACGATTCGGGGCCGTCGAGATGAGCGCTGCTCAGGCGCGCCTGCCGGCAGAACTCGAGGCGACTGCGGCCGATATGGCTCCGTTCGACTTCGTCTTCGCTGATCCACCTTACAAGGACTCCGACCTCGCCGAGCTTCTTGCTGCGGTGAGCGCATTGACGACCGTTGGCGCGGAAGTGGCACTCGAGCACGCGCGTCGGGTGGAGCCGCCAGAGGGCGCGGGCCAGCTCGAACTCAGGATCGCCAAGCGCTACGGCGATACGGGGCTCGCCTTCTACCGGTAGGGCAGGCCCTGGTGCGAAAGGGGGGACTCGAACCCCCACGGTATTGCTACCACAAGATCCTGAATCTTGCGCGTCTACCAATTCCGCCACTTTCGCGGTCGGACGCCGGGCGTCACGGCTGGAATTCTATCCCGATTCCGGCCTGTTACGCTTGACCGATGAGGTGTCCGCCCCGTTCTGGAGCAGTGTGCCCGGTGACCCGTCTGCGGACACTGCCAGGGCTGGCTGGCTGGCCTATCTTCGTGCTGGCGGTTCTTGCTTTGACGGGTTGCACCGAAGGTGGACCGGATGGAGCGTCCCAGAAGGACCGGGCGGCGATCGAAGCGGCGCTGGCCGACTACCTGCCCAAGCTCGGTATGGCTTACGCCACGGGTGACTTCGCAGCTCTGGCGTCTGGCGCCGTGCCGAAGGAGATCGCAACGGTACGCAAACAGGTGAACGACCTTGAGATGGAGGCCAGCCGTACGTTGCGCCCGACTCTTCGCAGTTTCGAGATCGAACGTGTCGACGTGTGGCGCTACTCGAACGCCGCAGTGACCACGCTAGAGGTCTGGGACGTGGAATCCCTCGTCAGCGGTACCGAGCGGATACTCGGAGAAGCGACGGATCGCTATCGTGTCCGCTATCAGTTCAAGCGCCGCGATGAAGGCTGGATGGTGATCGACCGTCGGATCGAGTACCAGTTCGAGTCGTAGCAGCTCGTCTCTCTGTCCCATGCCCGCCGCGATCGCCATCGTCGGTCGCCCGAATGTGGGCAAGTCGACCCTGTTCAACCGGCTTGTCGGTCAGCGTCGCGCGATCGTCCACGGCAGTCCCGGGGTGACTCGCGATCGTCTGGTGGGTCGCTTCGAGTTGGAGGGCCGTGGCGCCGTCGAGGTGATCGATACGGGTGGTTTGGTGCCGGGAGAGGACCCGTTGGGCTTGAACGCCCAGGTCGATTTCGCCGTTACGGAGAGCGACGCGTTGCTGCTCGTCGTCGACGGTCGGCAAGGACTGGTGACCGCGGACGAACAGGTCATGGAGCGATTGCGCAGCCGCGGCCGACCGATCGTCGTGGCGGTCAACAAGGCGGATACCAGGGCAGCCCAGGAGGGACACGGCGAGTTCTACGCGCTCGGGGCGGACGGTCTGGTCCTCGTCTCCGCAGAGCACGGGATCGGACTCGGTGCGCTCCACGAGAAGTTGGCCGAGCATCTCCCCGAAGCCGCCGAGGCGATCTCCCCTGAAGCCCCACGAGTGGCAGTCGTGGGGAGGCCGAATGTCGGCAAGTCATCGCTGATCAACTGTCTGCTTCGTGCGGAGCGGACCCTCGTCTCGCCCACCGCCGGAACCACGCGGGATCCGATCGACACCCTCCTCTCGCGTTTCGAAGGCCCGGATTACGTACTCGTCGATACGGCGGGAATCCGGCGGCGTTCCCAGGTACAGGACGCCCCGGAGGAACTCGCCGTAATGCTCGCCCGAAGGCAGATCGAGCGCGCCGAACTCGTCATGCTCCTCGTCGACGCGAGCTGCGGCGTCGTTTCGGGGGATCTCGCGATTGCCGACGCCGCTTGGCAGGCGGGCCGATCGGCAGTCATTGCGTGCAACAAATGGGACCTGCTCACGCCGGAGACGAGGGAGCGGTTGGAAGAGGGCTGGCAACGGCTGGCCGACGTCTTCCACAAACCGGCCCGGGTCAACGTCTCCGCGCTTACCGGCCGAGGCATCGGCGCCTTACTGCCCGCGCTTGACCGCCTTGGCGCTCTGCATCGGCTGCAGGTGAAGACCGCCGACTTGAACAGGATCGTCCGTCGGATCGTCGAACGCCATCAACCTCCCGCAATCGGCGGACGACCGTGGCGCTTCTTCTACGCAACCCAAGTCGCGGCAGCTCCGCCCACGTTTCTGATGTTTGCCAACCGCAGACTCAAGCATGGTGTCTCCTATCGCCGCTACCTGGAGAATCAGCTGCGGCATGTGTTCGGCCTCGACGGCATTCCGCTGCGCCTGGTCATCCGGGAACGCCGCGGCGAGGTCGACGAAGGCGGTGGTTGACGTTCTCGTATACTCCGAAAACGACGTATGTCCCGGTACACGGCGGAAGAGATCTGCAGGACGTTGGACATTCAGTTCTACGTGCTGAACTACTGGCAGACCGAATTCCCCGCCTTGGCTTCTCGGGAGCCAGGAGAGCAGGGTTCGGAGTACTCCAAGGAGGACTTCGCGACGATTCGGCGGATTCGGGAGCTCTTGTACGACGAGGGGTATACGGTCACGGAGGCGAAGAAGAAACTCGCCGATGAACTCGCGGCGGAGGTGCCCAACGTGTCGGGGGCGAACGAACCGGAGACTCCGGACGCGTCGTTCCCTCAACCGGCCGTCCAGGCCCCGGACCGTTGCCCGCCGCTCGAGCCGCCGGTCGCGATGGACGATGCCGTTCCAGTTTCACCGGAGCTTGGAGCTCTCTCCCGCCGAGTCGAGCGGCTTGAGGGCGGCGTACAGGATCTGATCGCACGGATCCGAGGACTCGCCGCGGAGCTCAAGCCGGAAACAGGTCTCGAGGACGAGTGAGCGCGAACCCAGGTGGATCGGTCCCGGTTGCCAAGCGCCCGGATCCAATAGAGAATGCGTCTCGGTCGGGACGTGGCGCAGTCTGGTAGCGTACCTGAATGGGGTTCAGGGGGTCGCGAGTTCGAATCTCGCCGTCCCGACCATCTTGAGTCCGGATCTCCTGCCGATGAGCGACACGAAGACCGAGCTCGATGCGACGCAAGTCCGGTTCGGCCTGGTGGCGGCTCGGTTCAACGGAACGATCGTCGAGCGCCTGGTCGACGGCGCACTCGGTTTTCTTCGTGATCACGGTGCGAGCGACGAGAGTCTCCTGCTGGTTCGCGTCCCCGGGGCCTGGGAAATCCCGACGGCTCTCTACGTTCTTGCCGGGAGCGGGCGCGTCGACGCTCTGGTGGCCTTGGGTGCGGTGATTCGGGGCGAGACGTCGCACTTCGAGTACATCAGTACCGAGTGCGCCGCCGGCTGCGCCCGGGTCACTGCGGAGAGCGGGATTGCGGTCGGGTTCGGCGTTCTGACCTGCGAGAATGTGTCCCAGGCCATGGCACGAGCCGGCGGCAGAGCAGGCAACAAGGGAGTGGAGGCTGCGGAAGCCGCACTCGAGATGGTCCACCTGCAGCGAGCGTTCCGCTGATGAAGCCGTTTGGCCCCGGGGACCCGGGCGCCTGCGAGTCGGCGGGGGAAGACAAACGACGGCGCCCAGTCGTCGGCAAACGGCGCCAGGCACGGGAGATGGCGCTTCAGATGCTCTACCAGCGGGAGCTTGGCGACGCGGAGCCACAGCAACTCGTTCGTGCGTTCGACTTGCATGCCTTCCGGATAGAGACCGCAGACCCGGGCGGAGACCTGTGCGTCTCGGAACAGGCGCTTGCCTACGCCCGCACACTCGTCGAAGGCACTCTCAGGCACCAGGAGGCGATCGACGAATTGATCGCGTCGCAGGCCGACAATTGGAGGCTCGAGCGCATGCCGGTCGTCGATCGAAACGTCCTGCGTCTCGCGGTGTACGAACTGCGACACGAGCCGGATGTACCGCCCATCGCCGTGATTGACGAGGCGATCGAACTCGCGAAGAAGTTCGGATCGGAGCAATCCGGCCGGTTCGTCAACGGCATGCTTGATGGCGTGATGGGTCGGCTCGGCGTGGAACCGGACCATTGAGCGGTCGCTCGCGGCGGAAGTCGCCGACTCGCCGTTCTCTGCTCTGTGCCGCGCTCTCCGCCGTTGTCGCGGCAGCGACCGGCTGCGGTTACGTTCTGGTCGGAAAGGCATCGAACGTACCGGAGGATGTACGGCGTGTCTTCCTCGAACCGTTCGCGAACCGGACCGGACGGGCGGAAGTCGAGCAGTTCCTGACCCAGGCAGTTGCCGACGAGCTGGTCACCCGCCCTCGTTTCGACCTCGTCGCATCGGCGGCCGAAGCGGACGCGATGATCCGGGGCGCGGTCACGTCATTTCGAGTCGTGCCGATCACCTTCGGCGACGATGGCCGCGCTCAGGAGTACGAGCTGGTTATCGTCGCCGATGTCTCGTTCGTCCGCTTACCGATCGCCGAGAAAGGAGAAGAGGACATCATCTGGGCGAACGACCGATACCAGTTTCGGGAGAGCTACGAGTTCGCTGGAGCCGATGAGGCGTTCTTCGACCGCGAGAACATCGCGATCGAGGACAGCGCGGAGCGATTCGCCGACACGATGGTGACGGACTTGCTCGAGGCGTTCTGAAGGGAAGTCCTGGGGCGCCGCTCGAGGAAGAAGAAGGGGATCCCGCAGGACTCACTCGGCGCTGTCGGCGGCCGTGGCTTCCCGTGCTTCCGCAGACGCCGCCAGCCGGCGATTCACCAACCGCGAGAGCCGGGACTTGCGCCGAGCAGCAGCGTTTCGATGAATGACCCCCTTGCGCGCGGTCCGGTCGATCAGACTCAGAGTGCCTGGCAGCAATTCCTGAGCCTTGACGACGTCATTCTCCGCGGCAACGCGCAACTTCTTGACCGACGTGCGGAGTGCCGACATTGCGGCACGGTTCCGATCTCTACGGACCCGGGACTGCCGGATCCGTTTCTCTGCCTGCTTGCTGTTCGCCATCCTCGTCTCTCTTGCCTTGCTCACACTGTATGCGAGCGCCGTTCATCTTACTCCTCGTTGCCCAGGTTGTCGAGTCGCTGGAGCGCCAAGATCGCCTCGTCGGAGTCGGGGTACTCGTCCCTCACGCGAACGAGCATGGCTGCGGCCTCTTCAGTTTCGCCGAGTTCGATGTGGGCGATGCCGATCCTGAGCATCGAACTCGCCACCTTCTCGCTGTCAGGGTAGGTCTCTTCGACCTTCGCCAGCTCGTCGATCGCGCTCTGGAAGAGACCCTGCGCCAGGTAGGACTCGCCGAGCCAATACTGGGCACTGTCCGCGTCGGCACCCTCCGGGTAGGTGTCGAGATAGCGCCGGAACCCGGCGGCGGCCTGCTCGTACTCGCCGCCAAAGTACTTTTCGTAGGCCGTGTTGTAGGTGCTCTTCGGATCAACCTCCGCTTCGACCGGCAGAAGCGACTCGCGGACCGTACGTTCCAGGCGCTCGTCAATCGCAGCGAGCAGCGCCCGCTGGCGTCCGAGTTCAGCTCGAGTCAGAGCCGCGTCGGTCGTTGTCTGGTCGATCAGATCGGCGACTCCGTCGCTGGTTCGGCGCTGTTCTTCGACGGCGATACGGAGGGTTTCCATCTCCGCCAGAATCTGGCGGAGGTCCTCCTTCAGGTCCGCGTTTGCGGCGACGCGACTGTCGACCTGAGTCTCGAGTGCCCGTAGGAGGGACGCCAAGTCCTCGCGCGTCGGCGTCGCCTCACGCAGCTCTTCGACGCGTCGTTCGAGGGCCGCCATACCGACTTCGAGCTCCGCCATCTGCGTGGAGGAGCCGCAGCCGGCAAGGAGCGCGACGAACGCCGCCGCGGCGATCAGATCCGGTCGGTGACGCGGAAATAGGCGCGACGGTTGAGTTGCCAGCAATCCTCGTTCGACCCTTCGCACTGCGGGCGCTCTTCACCGTAGCTGATCGTCTTCAGGCGGTCGCCCGCAACGCCCAGCGAAATCAGGTAGTCACGCGCCGAATTCGACCGGCGATCGCCCAACGCGAGATTGTAATCGTTCGTGCCGCGCTCGTCGCAGTGACCCTCGATCGTGATGACGAACTCGGCGCCGTCCTCGCTCTTCAGGAAGTCTGCGTTCTTCGTGAGCTGCGCACGCGTCGCGTCGGTCAGCGTTGACCTGTCGAACTCGAAGTAGACGTCGCCGAGGAGGCCTTTCTCGTGGACCTCCCGGTTTGCTTCGAGGATGTCCTCCGACCAGGGCGACTCGGGTTGCTCAGGGACCGGCGGTTCGACCGGGGGAGGAACGTCGTCGACCGGCGGCGGCGGCGGCGGAGTTTCGACCGGCGGCGGCGGCGGCGCGGGAGGTTCGGGTTCGTCCTTCTTGCAGGCGCCGACGGCGAACAGGACAAGAGCGATGAGAGTGACGGTGGATAACCTTCGGGCCAGCATAGAGGGAGTTCTCCTCGAACCTAGGTACTGGGTTGTTTATGAAGGGCGGACTCTAGCAAAAGGAACGCCGATCGTGCAAACGGTCGAACTCGTCGTCAATCCAGATAGCCCGACCAGGAGGGCGAGTAGTTGTTGCCGCGACTGGTTACTTGGCGCAGGTAACGGCCATCCTGGCTCACGATGTAGATCTGGCGGTCGCGACCAGGCCGGCGCGACTCGAACGCGACCCATTCTCCGTCGGGTGAGAACGAGGGCGCCTCATGGCTGCCGGGGCCGGTCGTCAGTACGCGGTCCTGCCCGGTGACCAGGTCGACGACGGCGATGTCGTGGCGGTCGCCGCGCGGGCTACGCCGCGAATAGACGACCCGGCTGCCGTCCGGGTGCCAGGAGGCGCCTTCGTTGTAGCTGCCCTCGAACGTCACGCGCTCGAGGTTCGTGCCGTCGACGTTCATCACGTAGATCTGCGGCGTGCCGGACCGGCTGGACGTGAACGCGATGCGCTCGCCGTCAGGCGAGCAGGACGGATTCGTGTCGATTCGGCTGGACCGGGTCACTCGCCGCGGCGCGGCGCCGTCCCGCTCGACGATGAAGATCTCCATGTTCCCGTCGACCGGTCGCGAGAAGAGAATTCGCCGCCCGTCGGGACAGACGCTCGGCGAGTAGGCGGGTTGTTCTTCGGCCACGACCGCTGTCTTGCGGCCGGTGACGAGGTCGGCCCAGTAAATCCCGGGTCGGCCTTCGAAGTAGGAGAGATAGGCGAGACCGTCGCCGTCGAGCGCCCAGACCGGTGACAGACTCGTCGAGAGATGGCCGGTGATCCGCCGCTGGGCGTGGCCGTCGTAGTCCATCAAGAAGAGCTCCTTGCTGCCCTGGCCTTCGCGGTCGGAAACGAAGGCGATGGCGGTCATCGCGATGCCGCGACGGCCGGTGAAGTAGAGCACGACCTGATCGGAGAGCGCGTGGGCAAACCGACGGGCGAGGTCGATGCCGCCGGTGAACCGCTTGCCGAGAATGAACTGGCCGCTCGCGAGATCGTAGACGCGGCCTTCCAGGATGAGCTGGTCTCCGGATAGCTTGAACTCGGTCAGCAGGGCGACCTCGTTACCGTAGGCGCGGTACTGCTCAAGGTCCTTCGCGCGGTCGCCGCTGGGTCGGACCACGGACAACACCTCAGGGCCTTGGACGTCGAACAACTGGGTGAACGCCAGGTCGTCGCGCACCGTCTGTTCGACCTCGTTCATCGCATCGAGGAACTCTGGCCTTGCTCCGCTCGGCCTGATCGAGCGCGGCACTGCCAGGTTGAGCCGGACGACCCCATCCGCGTCGAGCACGACCTCAAGCTCCGGCGCAACCTGTTCGGGCGGTGGCAAGGGCGGGTCGCTGCCGGCGCTCTGCTGCGCGGACAGCGGGACGACGCCGCACAGAAGCACGACGAGGAACAGGCCTGGAGCGCGGCGGAGGAGCCCACATGCGCGACGCATCGTCAGCGGATCCTCATCGTTACACCGAGGCTGGGCTCATCGAAGCCGCGCGGTAGCGGCGGTACCGGCGAGGCGAGCTCGATCGCCCGCAGACCGGCTCGGTCGAATCGAGCGACACCGGATGACTCGACGAGCTCCAACTCGCTCACCGTACCGTCCGAGGCGATCCGAAACCGAACGACGGCCTCCACGCCCTGAATCGGCGGTCGGGTCCAGCGCGCGCGGATCGCCGCTTCCAAGCGGCCTGCGTAGTACGCGTAGGTGAAGTCATCGCTGTCGTAGCCGATCACCGGCGCTGGAGCATTGTCCCTGCCGGCAGACGAGTCGTTGACCGTTCGGTTCGTCTGGAAGGGACGTTCGACGAGCGGCCGCGGCGGCGGCGCGTTCTCCGGCGGACTCGGCGCGACCTCGGGCGGCGGCGGCACGGGTTCCGGCGCCGGTTCAGGCTCGGGTTCCTCCACCGCAAGCGCCGGGATGTCCGGCGGCGGCGGCTCGGGCGCCGGCGGAATCGGCTCGGGCTCAGGTTCAGGTGCGGGCTCAGGTTCAGCATCCACCGGGTCCTCTTCGACAGGGGACGGCGGCTGCGGCAGGGGCCGAATCGTCGGTAGACGAACGAGTTCGACGGGCTGCCGCTCAAGCAGGGTGCGCTCGGCGAACAGACCGGGCCCAAACAGGATGCCGCCCAGGACGCCCATGTGAAGGGTAAGCGAGGCGGCCAGGCTCGATCGGTGGATGCCCCGCCCGCGACGCTGCCGGCGAGCGAGCGCTCGTTCGATGGCCGGAGTCGTGTCCTTCGGTTCGTTCACTCGGACCTCTGGAATCTAGCGCCTCTGGACCTCTGGTTCGACGACCAGGGAAACACGGTGGATGTTCGCGCGTTCGAGAACGTCGAGAACGTCGACAATCCTGCCATACGGAACCTCGGCATCTCCCTTGACGAACACGGCCTCGTAGTTCCGGATCTCGAGCAGGGGGAGCAGCCGATCAACCAGCAGCGCTGTGGCAACCGGTTCATCCTTGATGTAGACGAGATCCTTCTGCGCCACGGTCAGGATCATCGGATCCTCGTCGTGGATCGCCAGCGACGAGGGTTGTTCCATCTCGGGGAGGGTCACCTCGATGCCCTGGTGGAGCATCGGCGTTGCAATCATGAAGATGATCAGCAGCACGAGCATGACATCGACGAGCGGCGTCACGTTGATGTCCGCGAGTACGGAGTCTTCGCCGTCCGTGTCCTGAAAGAACGCCACGTCCTTGCTCCGCGAGTTCTCCGAGAACCGGACTCAGCCGAAGTTCCGCTCGGCCAGGTTGAGGAACTCGAGGGTGAAATCGTCCATCTCGGCGCGCAGCTGTCTCAGTCTCGTCGCCAGGTAGTTGTAACCGACCAGGGCAGGGATGGCGGCGACCAGGCCGGCTGCCGTATTCACCAACGCCTCGGCGATCCCGGGTGCAACCGCCGTAATCGTCGCCGTTCCGGATGTCCCGATGTCATTGAAGGCGATCATGATTCCCCATACGGTGCCGAACAGGCCGATGAAGGGGGCTGCGGCGGCGGTCGTCGCGAGCCACGACGTACTCCGCGCGAGCACGCGGAGTTCGACGTTCGCCGCACGGCGAAGCGTTCGCTCGAGTCCGATGAGAGACTGCAGGCGGAAGCTCTCGTTCGTCCCGCGCGGTTCCTTCAGCGCCTTGATCTGCGTGTCGATCTCGAGATAGCCAGCCTGGAACAGGCCGACCAGGGATGAGGCGCGATGGGCCGATGCCGCTTTGCCGATATCGCTGAAGCGGGCCGCCTTGCGGAACACGTCGAGAAACCGCCGATTGTCGCCGGCCGTGCGCTTGAACAGCAGCAGACGCTGCAGCAGCACGTACCACGAGGAGAGGGACATGAAGACGAGGATACCGAGGACGATCTTCGCCACCGGCCCGGAACGGAGAAAGAAGTGGATGACCGCAGAGTCCCCCGCGGGCATCATCGTAGCGAGCGGAACGGTGACGGACAACACGATCTCCAGAAGGTAACAGAGATCGCACTAAACGTCTATTTCTCAGTATCTTGGACGCGAATCCGGCGTTCTTGGACGGAGTCTCGATCGCCGCGAACCGCCCTCCGCGGACCGCGGTACAGAGGGGACCGACAGGTATGCTCGCGGCTTCGACGGAGCCCACGTTTGAGAATCGTCGTCTGCATCAAACAGGTCCCGGACACGGACGCGCGGCTCGCCGTCTCGGAATCGGGCGCGGCGCTCGACTTGAGCGGAGCAAACTGGGTCATCTCGAGTTCAGACCTCTGCGCGCTGGAGGAGGCCTTGCTGCTGGCCGAGGCGGTGGAAGCCGAGGGCGGCGTGCGGCCGGAACTCCTGGCCGTCAGCCTCGGACCTGGACGGGTCGAGGAGGCGCTGCGCAAGGCCTTGGCTCTGGGTGTCGACCGCGCCTTGCATCTCTGTGACGATTGCTTCGCGGGGGGCGATGCGATCGCCGATGGTCGCGTGCTGGCGGCGGCCCTCGAGCGCGAGGACTGCGACTTGGTGCTCTGCGGGGCGCAGTCCGACGACGCCGGCCAGGGAGCCACGGCAGGGGTCGTGGCGCAGATCCTCGGGTGGCCCTACGTCTGGCTCGCCGTGGGTGTCGAACTCGATCCGGCGGCCGTTTCGGTACGCGTGGCGCGCGAGCTCGAGGGTGGCATGACCGAGCTTCTGCGCCTGAAATTGCCAGCAGTGCTGGCCATCCAGAGCGGTACGAACAAGCCGCGATTCGCGTCCCTTCGCGGAACGCTTCAAGCCCGCCGCAAGCCGCTCGAGGTCCGGAGCGCTGCCGATCTTGGAGTCGATCCGGCCTTGGTGGGGGAGGCAGGCGCCCGAACGCGCGTGACTCGCCTCCGAGCGCCAGCGACCGGCAGCGCTCACCTGATCGAGGAGTCGTCGCCGGAGGCGGCGGCTCTGGAGCTGATCGCCCATCTCGAACGCGAGGGCCTGCTGTGAAGGCCTCCCCGATCGTCTTGTGGACGGTCGAGAACGAGGCAGACGGCGATCCCGAACGGAACGAAGTCCGCGCCTGCGCCGCGCTCCTGGCGGCTCGGACCAGCGCCGATTTCCGGGTTCTCGTCCCCGACGAGGGGCGTCTTGGTCCGTACGCTCCCGCTCTTTACGCCCGCGCCGTTGCCGACCACGTCCTCGGCGAAACACCCGACGACTGCGCCCTCAACGTCGTGCTGCTCCCGCACACGTACCAGGTGGCCGAGTTCGCACCCTTGCTGGCGACGGTTCTGGACGCTGCGTACGTGCCGTCGATCTCTGCGGTCAACTACAGCGTCGATGACGGCTTGGGATTCCGTCGCCCGGTGAACGAAGGCAGACTCGAAGCAGACGTAGAGGTCGAAGCGGCCACGGTCGTCGCGACGATCCAGAGCGGGAAGTTCAGAACAGACGAATCCGGGCCAGAGCCGGCCCGTGTGGTCCGGGTTGGTCGGCCGGCCGACCTTCACGGGCCGCCGGAGCGGAAGCTCCTGGGCATCGAGGCGCCAGGTGCCGCGACCGTCGATCTGTCAGGTGCGCGCCGGATCGTCGCCGCCGGTCGAGGAGTCGGCGGCCCGGACGGCATCGCGGTTGCGGCGCGTCTCGCGGAAGTCCTCGAGGCGGAACTCGGGGCGAGCCGTCCGGTCGTCGACAGTGGTTGGCTGCCGCAGGAGCGCCAGGTCGGATCGAGCGGGCAGATCGTTGCGCCCGATCTCTACCTGGCGCTTGGAGTATCGGGCTCGATCCAGCATCTGATGGGGATGAGCGGCTCGCAAGTCATCGTGGCGGTCAACACGGACCCGGGCGCGCCGATCTTCAGCGTCGCAAAGTACGGCATCATCGGCGATCTCCACGAGGTGGCGCCCGCCCTCTCGCGCCTGTTGGCGAAGCGCCGGATCGACTGAGGACCGGCGGCAACGGCAGTGCCCCAAGCCCTGGTCAACGACGGGCGCTCCGCAACCGACGGAGTTCGAAGAGTGCCAGCGAAGCCGCGACCGTTGCGTTGAGCGACTCGACGGCGGCGGCGGTCTCGATCACGACGCCGAGATCGGCTCGCTCGAGGACTGCCGCGGAAAGCCCGCGGCTCTCGTTGCCAACCGCGAGCGCAACCTGGCTGCCGGCGAGTTGCTGGCGCAGCGCGCGGCTCGGTGCGCGCTCTCCGAACAACGCTACGTGCTCCTTCGGTCCGTTCCTGCTGCTCGGGCGCCGGGGCACGAGGGCGATCAAGCGGACGGCGGCGGGAAGATCCTCAACCCGCATTCCAGTCCAGGTGGGGAGTCGCAACAAACTCCCTGCGGAAGCGCGCAACGCGCGAGGCTGGTCGGGACGAGCCGAGCCTTCAGCCAACAACAGGGCGCCCGCGCCGGCGGCCTCAGCCGATCGAGCGAGCGCTCCCATGTTGCCAGGATCCTGGATGCCATCAACGTAGAGGTGAATCCCCGGCGGAAGGTCGTCGAACCAGGCTCGGTCGCTGCCCGCGGAGTGCCACGTCGTCGGGGGCGCCGCGAGTGCGGCGAGGCCCTGCGGAGCGTCCGAGTCTGCGAGCTCTTCGAGTCTCTCCGGCGCGATCAATCTGCAGCGGAAACCCATCCGCTGCTCGACGAAGCGGATGACCTTCGGGTGGCGCGCCCGGAATGCGGGCGTTGCCAGGACCTGGTGAAGATGCACGCCGGCTGCGGCCGCGGCGGTCACCAGGTGCCGTCCCTCGAGCAGAACGAGGTCGGCCCGACGGCGGCGGTGCGTGCTGCGGAGGCGGCGAAGCGCCCGCACATTCGGATTGTCTCGACTGCGGATCACCGTAGCCGATGTTATGGAGTCCGACCTTGCTAAGGTCCGCGCCGATGAGGAACAACCCCAAGGGCAGGAACCGCCTGTTCACGTCCGAGTCGGTGACCGAAGGACATCCGGACAAGGTCGCCGATCAGATCTCCGACGCCATCCTGGATGCGGCACTGGGCCTCGATTCGGAGGCCCGAGTTGCCTGCGAGACCCTGGTCAATACCGATCTGATTCTGATCGCCGGCGAGATCGGTCTTCGCCAAGGCAGCGAGATCGACTACGCCGGCATCGCCCGCCGCACCGTTCGCGACATCGGCTACGGCGACTCAAGCTCCGGCTTCGGCGCGGACGATTGCGAGGTGCTCTGCGCTCTCGACCCGCAGTCCGCAGACATCGCCCAAGGGGTCGACGTCGGCGGCGCCGGCGACCAGGGGCTGATGTTCGGCTATGCCTGCCGCGAGACGGAAGAGTTCATGCCGCTGCCGATCGAGCTTGCGCACCGCCTGACCCGGCGGCTCGCCGAGCTGCGTCACGACGGCGCCCATGACTGGTTGCGGCCGGACGGGAAGTCTCAGGTCACGGTGGAGTACGACGAGTTCGACCGGCCCGTCCGGGTCCACACGGTCGTCGTCTCCACCCAGCATGCGCCGAAGATCTGCACGGAGGAGATCCGGCGGGTTGTCCAGGAAGAGGTGGTTCGTCCGGTCATGCCCGGCGACCTGTATGACGCGGATCGTACGTGCCTGCACGTGAACCCGACGGGAACGTTCATTCGCGGTGGTCCGCAGGCCGACTGCGGGCTGACGGGCCGGAAGATCATCGTCGACACATACGGCGGAGTCGGTCATCATGGCGGCGGAGCATTCTCGGGCAAGGACCCGACGAAGGTCGACCGTTCCGCGAGCTACATGGCTCGCTACGTGGCGAAGAACCTGGTGGCTGCGGGCCTGGCCGACCGCGTCGAGCTTCAGCTGGCCTACGCGATTGGCGTCGCGCGGCCAGTTTCCGTCCAGGTCGATTCCTTCGGCACGGGGCGCAACGGCGTTTCGGATCGACACTTGGAGGAAATCGTCGACGATGTGTTTCCGCTCGAACCGCGGGGCATCATCGAAACCCTCGATCTGCGGCAGCCGCGCTACCTGCCGACGGCCGCATACGGACACTTCGGCCGGCCCGAGTTCTCCTGGGAGCGGACGGATCGGGTCGACGCGCTTCGCTCCGCAGTGGACTGAGTTTCCGAGTGCCCCGTAAACCGGCGCCGGCTCCACGCCATCTCCCGCGTCAGGACCGAACCCCGAGGCACAGATAGAGCGCGAGAGTGGCGAACAGGGCATTCGGACTCCAGGCGGCAACCACGGCCGGCAGTGCCTCCGACTGACCGAGGGTGGTGCAGACGCTGATCGCGCCGTAGTACACGATGCCGAGTACGATGGACAAGCCGACGCCATGGAGCGCCCCTTGGCGCCCGAGCCGAAAAGCGAAGGGTAGAGCCACGAGAGCCATGACGAGGCAGACCACCGGCATCGCGGTCTTGTTGTGGAGCGCCACTCGAAGTTCGGGCACGTCATTGCCGGCTTCCGCAAGATCGTCGATGTGCCGTTCGAGTTCGCGCCGGTTCATTTGCTCGGCGAACTTGATCTCTGAAGCGAAGAACTCCGGGCCTTCCGGGATGTCGACGGGCTGGGGACCAGAGAAACGGCGGCTGCTCTGGATGTTCAGCCCGTCGAATTCACGAATCCACGAGTCGAGCAACCGCCACCCACCCGTTTCGCCGCTCGCGAAGGGTACGTAGCGGGCCGCAGCTGCGTAGAGCCGCGCGATCAGCCGGTGATTCGCGTCGAAACGGAAGACCTGCAGACGCTGTAGCGTCTGTCGGTGCGCGTCGTAGTGGCGGTAGTTGTAGATGTAGCCGCCGCCGTCCCCGGCCTGCGCGAAGCGCCAGTGGCGGTCCGGCCTCTGGTAACTCTCGCCAGGACTGGAGTTGCCGCGGATACGCTCCCTCAGTTCGGCCGCCTTTGCGTTCGACGCCGGTAGCACGGAGTTCTCGAGAGCCACGCTGAGGGCAGCGACCGCCAACGCGGCGACGAGGACGGGCGACGCCAATCTGAAGAGACTGAGTCCCAGGGCCTTCGCTGCCACGATTTCGTTCTGCTGAGCGAGCAGCCCGAACGTGACGAGCGTCGTCACGAGGACCAGCACAGGCGCCACGTCGTAGAAGATCTGCAGCGACAGGTACGGGTAGTACGCGAGGAAGACGCGTGATGGCACGTCGTAGCGGAACATCTCATCGATGAGTTGGGTGAAGTCCGAGACGACGAAGACCGCGACCGCAGCCACGACTGCTACCGCGAAGACACGGGCAAACACGGTCAGAATGTAGCGGTCGAGAGTGCCCGGAAAGCGGAATGTCGGCAGATCGATCAACAGCCGCAGGCGAACCGGCGTTCCGGACCGAAGCGACTGCGGACGAGCGCGTGCGAGACGATCCTCGAGCGCTTGGCGCCGCCGACCGCGGATCCGCCGCCGCCGCCCCAGACGATCCAGACTGCGCAGCACCTTGCTTCGAACGACGCGGTCGATCGCCCTGGGCATCAGGTTCTTGTCTCGGTTCCGCCTCCAGAGCAGAAAGGCCCCGATCAGGGCGAGGGCGAGATTCGGCGCCCACATCGCCAGCCAGGGCGGTAGCTGGCCATTTGCCGCCGCCTCCTCGCCGTTTCCCAGCATGACGTAGTAGAAGAGGAACATGCCGACCGAAATCAGAAAACCCGACGCCACGCCGCTCCGTCGGCTGCGGTAGCCGAGTGGGATGCCGTAGAGACCGAACACCAGGCAGGCCGCGGGAATCGCGAACTTCTTCTGGATTTCGACACGGGCCTTGTTCCGTTCCTCGTCCGTTCGCTCGGGCTCCGCGACTCTCCGAAACAACTCCGGGAGGGTCATCGAGCGGACGTCCTTCGCCAGGACCAGGCGCTCGCCCTGCCGGAAGAGACGGTCTTCAAGCTGGAAGTTCGCGTTGCTCAGGCGCTGAACGCGGTAGGTCCGCGGATCATCCGTATTCACGTCGTGAACATCGGCGATGTCGAAGGTGAGCGACGCCTGCCCTGTGTTCCGGTCGACTTCGATCCGCCCGGTCTCGCCGACGATCGCCTGCTGATCCGGTCCCGGAACCGCGTCGGCCAGGAACACGCCACGCCAACCGCCGTCCTCCTCGGCCTGCTCGAACACGTACAACACACGATCCTGGAGCTGGTCGTAGAAGACCCTCGGCTTGACCTGCTGGCTCACGGTGCGGCTCAGGATGCTCAGGTGCAGATTCAGGCTCGCCTGGTTCCCGGCCGGCAGCGTGAACGCGATGAGGTACCCGGTCAAGCCCGTCAACGCCAGGCTCAGCAGGAGGACAGGGCGGTAGACCCCAAACAGGCTGACGCCGCCCGCACGTAGCGCAACCAGTTCGCTGTCTGCGGCGAGACGCCCGGAAGCGATGAGAATCGCGAACAGGAACGCCATCGGAATCGTCAAGACGACGATGTGGGGCAGGCTGTAGGCCAACAGGCGGACAACCACGGCGACCTCGACGTCTCGTTGGATGATCATCTCTGCCGAGGCGAAGAGCTCCTGCATGAGCCCAAGGAAGGTGAACAAGAGCAAGCCAAGACCCAGCGGCCCCAGGGTCTCGCGCAGGATGTAACGGTCGAGGAGTCGGATCATGGGTAAGCGTCAGGTCCGGGATCTCCATCCCAGAAGGGATTCTCACGCAGAATGTCCGCCGGCGTCTCGCTGTCCGTTGTGGCGACATGTGTTGACATAATGTCCATTACCGGACCCCGACAACGCCGCGTCGACACGGACCCCTTCGATGCGAACGGAGGGCTTCTCTGTTGCAGCGTCCCGAAGAGCCCCGAAGACGAGTTCCCGGTCCGCCTCAATTCAAGCCGGCGTCCCGGTTCCGCTTGAGACGGATGAGGATCTCCTCGAAGGCCCCGATGAGGTCGCTTTCCTCGACGATCTCCTGCCAGAAACTGAGCGAGACGCTCCAGCGCTCATCCCCCGCGCGAAACCGGAAAACATGTGGCTCACGATTTCTCCTGACGGACGTCGTGGTCGACGCGGCGCCAGCGCCGGCGCGCCGAGCCTGACGACCGTCAGCTCTCCGGCGACGCTCCCGAACTTCCGCGCGGACAGCTGCCCGCTTGAGGCCGAGATCGGCGATGCGCTCGACCAGCTCGATCATCTCGTCCTCGTCGGAGAGCTTGAGAAGTTCGAGGAGTACGGACTTCCGGTCGGAAACTCCACGGGACGTGGCGGCGGCTCGTACTTTCGCCGGAAGCCGAAGCAAGGCCAAGGATTCCGTCACGCTGACTCGTGACCGTCCGATGACAGCGGCGATCTGGTCGTGAGTGTAGTCGTGCTCTTCGACGAGAGCTTGAAGGCCTTCGGCCTCCTCGAACGGCGTCAGGTCCATCCGTTGGAGGTTCTCCACGAGGGCGATCTCAAGCGCCTCGCGGCGCGTCACGTTCATCTCGATCACCGGCACTTCGGTGAGTCCGGCCGCTTGAGCGGCGCGAAACCGCCGTTCTCCGGCGATGATCCGATAACGCGGGTCTTCGTCGCCCGGGGCATCGATCCGCCGGGCCAAGATCGGCTCGAGCAGGCCACGCGCGCGAACCGAAGCGGTCAGTTCGGCGAGCGATCCGAAGCGCCGGCGTGGCTGAGCCGGATCAGGCTCGACATGGACAAGCGGCACGATGCGGCCGACCGGAGTCGCGGCGCCCATCCTGGCTACATCTCGTACTTGCCCAAGGTCCTCGGGTCGAGCTCTTCGAGCCACTTCCGGAGTTTCTTCTCGTCCATACCCGGGGTTGGGGCTTCGGCGTCGGCCTCACTCTTCCCCTGACGAACCCGCGCGAGATCCGCGACCGATTGCCGTACGAAGAGCGGCGCGCCGGCGCGCAGAGCCAAGGCGATCGCGTCGCTTGGGCGCGCGTCGAGCTGGCGATGCTTGCCACTTCGTTCGACGAGTTCGACGACCGCGAGAAACGTGTTCCCCTCGATCGCCCTGACGACGACCTCGATGACTTCCGCACCGACGACGTCGAGAGCGTTCTTCAGCAGATCGTGTGTCATCGGACGTCCCGGATCACGACCCTCGATGGCGAGCTGAATCGCGCCCGCCTCGAAAATGCCGATCCAGATCGGTACGACAGAGCTCTCGGTCCTGTCCTGTTCGTGCAGACGGAGAATGACGATGGGCTGGTTCGAGTTGGGCTCCATCATCAGGCCATGGACCTCGGCGGGTATCTTCCGATCCCGGCTTGGCGCCTGGTCCACGGCGCTGCCTGTTCCCTGACCGCTGGTCATTCCATGATCCTACGCGAGTTCGCCGAGCAGCGAATGGTCGTAAGCTCGGACCGTCCTGACCTGCGTCAACGCCCCCGGCGCGACGGGCGCCGGCTGAGGCGCCGGAAAGTGGACGATTCGGTGACAGTCCGTCCTACCTGCCTGGTGGCCGGGACGACGACTCCAACCGGTAACCAGGAGGTCGAACTTCCGGCCGACGAGTTCTTCGTTGAGTTCACGCTGGATGACGGACTGGATTCTGAGGATCTCCTGCAGCCGCTGGTCGGCGATCTCGCGGGGGATCTGCTCGGTCGCCGGCAGGCGGATCGCCGCGGTACCGGGTCTGGGGCTGTACTTGAAGGCGAACACGCTGGCAAAGCGCACCTCCCTGACCAGCTCCAACGTCTGCTGGAAGTCCTCTTCGGACTCGCTCGGGAAGCCGACGATCAGATCGGTGGAAAGCGCGATCCCGCTACGTGCCTCTCTCAGCCGTGACACGAGGTCCAGATACTCCTCGACCGTGTAGCCCCGCCCCATGCGCCTGAGTACGCGGTTCGAGCCGGATTGCACGGGCAGGTGGAGATACGGCGATATGTTCGCGTGAACGGCCACAGCCTCGATCATCCGCTCGCTGAAGTCCCTGGGATAGGAGGTGACGAAGCGGAGACGTCGCACACCGGGCGTCGTTGCTGCGGAGTGAAGGAGATCGGCGAAGTCGAGCTGGAGGCCGCTGCCGACGGGAGCTGCCGGTTCCCGCCAGTGGTTTACCGTCTGCCCAAGCAGCTCGATCTCCACAAACCCGTAGTCGACCAAGTGCTCGATCTCGCGCTGGATCGCGCTCCGAGGCCGGCAGCGCTCTGGGCCGCGGGTGTTCGGCACGACACAGAACGTGCAGCGTTTATTGCAGCCCTCGATGATCGTGACCATCCCCTTGTGCGCCGAGTCGCGAGCAATCGCCTCGAAGTCGTACGGGCGCTCTGCGGGGAAACCCACCGCGAGCACGCGCTCGCCGTTCCGGCTGCGCTCGAGGACCGAAGCCAACTCCCCCACCCGGCCGGTCCCGAGAACGAAGTCGAGTTCCGGGTTACGGCGAAGAGCCTCCTCCCCCTCCTGCTGGGCCACGCATCCGCAGAATCCGATCCGCAGGCCATCGCGTCGATGCTTGAGCCGCCGATACTCTCCGAGCCGAGAGTACGCCTTCTGGGCCGCCTTCTCGCGGACCGAGCAGGAGTTGAGGAGAATGAGATCGGCCTCCTCGAGTTCGCGTGTCGGCAACAGCCCCTGCTGCATCAACTGCCCGGCCATGCGCTGGCTGTCCAGCTCGTTCATCTGGCAGCCCCAGGTCTCGATGAAGAAACGGCCCACGGCGCGAGACTACACCGGTCGAGAACCCAGAAGCTCCCCCACTTCCTCGGCGGTCGATGCCGCCAGGCAGCGACGGGCCAGATCTTCCGCCTCGCTGATCGTCGTCGAGCGGACGACCTCCTTGACGGTGGGAATGCTGCGTGGACTCATCGAGAGCTGCCGTAGCCCCAGACCGAGCAGGAGCGGAATGAACTCGGGAAGGGCTGCGATCTCGCCGCACAGAGCGACCGGCACCCGTTGCTTGCGGCCAGCAGCGACCACCTGCCGAATCATGCTCGGCACCGCGGGGTGAAGCGGTTGGTAGAGCTCCGCCACTCGCTCGTTCGTCCGGTCAACTGCCAGCGCGTACTGGATCAGATCGTTCGTGCCGATGGAGAGGAAATCGACCTCCGCGGCGAGTTGATTCGCAATGGTCACCGCGGCCGGTACCTCCACCATTGCGCCGATCTCCAGCTCACGCCGGTGCGGCAGCCCCTCGGACTCGAGTTCTGAGCAGACCTCGTCGCAGAGGCCGCGCAGCTCCCGGATTTCCTCTACCGCCGTGACCATCGGCGCCATGAGGCGCAGATCGCCGTGGAACGCTGACCGAAACAGGGCACGCAACTGAACCCGGAACACATCGGAGCGGGCAAAGGTCAGGCGGATTCCCCGTTGGCCCAAGGCAGGATTCTGCTCCTTCGTTGGCCCAAGACTGCTCGCCGTCTTGCCACCACCGAGGTCGAGAGTACGGACCACGATCGGCAGAGACTCGAGCGCTTCGAGCAAACCCTCGAGGACTGCCACGAGCTCCTCCTCCGAGGGCAGGTCCGGGCTCTTCTCCAGATACAGGAACTCGCTGCGATACAGGCCGATGCCAACAGCGCCGAAACGGCGTACGTCCTCGGCCTCGTCGGCGAGCTCGACGTTCGCGAGGAGCTCCACCTCGACGCCGTCCAGGGTGCGCGCCGGCATCTCCCTGGCGACCGTCGACCGTTCCTCTTCGGCTCGTCGGCGTCGCTCCGCCAGATTTCGATAGCGCTTGAGCGTGACCGACGCCGGATGGAGCAGAAGCAGCGCCTGCTCGCCGTCGACAATCACCGGATCGTCGTCGGCGACCAGGTTCGTGATGTTCACGATTCCGGTGACCAGCGGCACGTCGAGCGCCCGGGCCACGATTGCGGTATGCGAGTTCGCGCCGCCCACCTCGATCGCGAAGCCCACGGCACCGCGACGCCCCAGACGCAGCACCTCGTCCGGGGTCAACTCATGACTGACGACGACCACGTCGCGTTCGAAGTCGTCGCCGCTCTCGGGGCCGGTCCTTCGTCCGGCGAGCGCGCGCAACAGGTAGCGGGTAACGTCTCGCAGGTCTTCTCCACGTTCACGCAGGTGCTGGCTCTCCACCAGCGCGAACTTCTCCCCAAGGTCGTCCGCCACCGCCTGGACGGCCCACTCCGCATTCACCCGCTCACGGCGGATCATCTCGCTGATCCGGCGGGCAAACGACGAATCCCGGAGAATGACCGAGTGAGCGTGGAAGATCGAGGCGAGATCGGCGCCGAAGGACTCGGCGATGCGGCTCTCCGTTGCCTCGAGTTCGGCCTCGACCACGCTCACGGCGGCGCCGAATCGCTCCACTTCGCGCTCCAGGTCGACGGGCAGGATCGGCACCCGCAGGACCTCGACTCCGCGGCCGCGCAGGCAAACGGCGGGACCGATTGCTACCCCCGGGGCGGCGCCTGCGCCCTGCAGGGTCTCCTCAGCCTTGCCGGTCAGCTCGGATGTCATGAGTCCTCTCCGAACCGCATCGCGACCAGATCGGCCACCGCATCGAGCGCAGCATCTTCGTCTTCGCCGAGGCAGCGGATCGTCAACGACGTGCCGGTGACCGCGCCGAGCAGCAGGACGCTCAGGATGCTGCGAGCCTCAGCTTCGCGGCCATTTGCCCGAAGAACCACGTTGGAGTCGAACTGCTGGGCCGTCTGGACCAGGCGGGCCGCAGCCCGGGCATGAAGACCGAGCGCATTCTTCACCTCGACGACTCGTTCCCTCATGTCGCGGAACGGTCGACGCCGGTCGCCGCAAGCTGGATTCCTCTGCGGCCGTTCCACCAGACCCAGTCGGCGAGGTCCGGTAGCGGGAGTTCGGGCG
This sequence comes from Candidatus Multivoraceae bacterium, assembly GCA_965219625.1. GTDB lineage: Bacteria > Acidobacteriota > Thermoanaerobaculia > Multivoradales > Multivoraceae > Multivorans. The sequence continues at coordinate 59,035 of OZ244782.1, forward strand.
CGTCACAGCAGAGGCTCAAGACCATCGGCAAGTTCGCGCCCGTGATGACCGCTACCGTTCCGACGTCCGTCAAGCGGAGTGCGTTGTTCGATGGCGTGTCGCCGAACATCTGGGTGAGAATGAGGACTCCCTTGCCGTGTTCCCGCTCCAGGCGCCGCGCAGTCGCGGCGACTTCGTCCGCGGTGGCGCCGGCATCCGCCTGCCAGTCGAAGCAAAGCGCGTGGATCGGCAAGGCCTGGGAGGCGGGACCGGCAATCGCACGCGCCGAATCCAGCAGTTCCCGCGCCAGGCTGCCGTGGGACACGATGAGAACCGGGACCGTCACGTGTCGCTCCCAGCTTGCCGTTGTCGTCCGATGTCCCGATGCTGCAGCCTGATCTGCCAAGCGCCGGCAACCAACCGGTCGGCCACGGCCTCCGAGACGGCAACTGAGCGGTGTCGGCCGCCGGTGCAGCCGACGCCAACCGTCAGGTAGCTCCGATTCTCGTCACGGAACTTCGGCAGCAGATAGGCGAGCAGGTCCTCCAGCCGCTCGACGAGTTCGTCGAAACCCGGGTGGTCGCGCAGGAACCTCTGAACGCGGCGGTCCGTTCCTGGCCGCTCGCGAAGCTCTGAAACGAAGTACGGATTCGGCAGGAAGCGAACGTCAAAGACCAGGTCGACACCGGCCGGTACGCCAAACTTGAAGCCGAAGCTCACGATGTTGACGGTCAGGCCTCCGGCTGAACTCGAGCCGAACTCCTCGTAGACCGTTGCGCGCAATTCATGGATCGTCGAGTCCGTCGTATCGATGACTCGCGCCGCGCGCCCGCGCATGTCCTCCAACATTCTCCGTTCCCGGCGGATGCCGTCGATCAACCGTTCGCCATCTTCGGTCAGGGGATGCCGACGACGGGTTTCCGAGTAGCGCCGCACGAGGACGTCGTCCGAACTGTCCAGGAACAAGAGCACGGGTTCGACCAGCGCAGGGTCAGCATCGTCGAGCAGCCGTGGCAACTCACTCGCCAGGCCGGGGGTCCGGAGATCGGTGACCAGCACGATGGGATTCAGGCACGGCGCCGCCAGCGCCGGAGCTTGGACCAGGTGACGAAGCAGCGGCAAGGGCAGATTGTCGATGCAGTGATGACCAAGGTCCTCGAAGCACCGCGCAGCCGTACTCTTGCCAGAGCCCGAAAGCCCGGTAATCACGAACAGGCGAACCGGCAAATCAGGCACTCGAATCAGAGCAGAGGAGTTCGTGGATCTCCTGGGGACCATCTACCTCGAGGAGCCGCTCCAGTTCGTTCCCACGCATCCATGCGGACACCGCGGCAAGCGCCTTGAGATGCCGGCCGGCACTTTGCGGCGGCGATAACAGGACGAAGAAGAAGCGGACGGGAAGGCCGTCGTCGGCACCGTAGTCGACGCCTTGGCGGCACACGGCCACCGCGAGGACGATGTCGGAAAGACCGTGGATGCGACCGTGGGGAATGGCGACGCCGTCGCCGACCGCGGTGGACCCGAGTTCCTCACGCTCGCGAAGAGCGGCGAGAACGGCGTCCTCATCCTCGAGTCCGAGCACCCGGCAGATACGCTCGGTGATGGCTCGTAGTGCCCCGTCGCGGCTCTTCGCCTCGACATCCGGGAAGATCAGTTGCGCCTTTGCCAGTCCAGCGAGGTTCATCTTGGTTCTGCGACGCGCCTCCAGGAATCAGAAGATCTGCTTGCGGTCCTGCGATGAGGGGATACCGAGCTCGTCGCGGTACTTCGCCACCGTGCGGCGAGCGATGCGGATTCCCTGCCGTTCGAGTTGACGGGTCAACGCGGCGTCCGAAAGGGGCTTACGACCGTCTTCGTCCTCGACCAGCGTCCGTAGCCGCCGTTTCACGGTCAATGACGAGACCTCTCCCCCCTGCTCGCAGTCGACGCCGCTGGGGAAGAAGAACTTCATCGGAAGCAGACCCCGCGGCGTGTGCATGTACTTGTTCGAGACGACCCGACTGACGGTCGATTCGTGCATGCCGATGTCGTCCGCGACATCGCGCAGCACCATCGGCTTCAATCCGTCGATGCCGTCTTCGAAAAACCCGCGCTGTTGGCGGAGAATCGACTCTGCCACCTTGTAGATCGTTCGCTGGCGCTGATCGAGACTCTTGATCAACCAGATCGCCGAGCGCATCTTGTCCTGGAGAAAATCCCGGGCTTCGGACTCGCCATTCCTGCTCCGCATCTGTTGCAGCATCCTGCGGTACGCCCGGCTGATCCTCAACCTCGGCAAGCCGTCATCGTTCAACTGAATCGCCCACTCGCCGTCGATCCTCAAAGCGACGACATCCGGCTCGACATACTCCGTCGGTTCGGTGGAGAACTGACGACCCGGTCGCGTCTCGAGCGCCTTGATCTCTTCAACCGGTGCTTCGAGGTCAGCCAGCCGAGTCTGAAGGCGTCGTGCGACCAGGCGGAACTGTCTGCGAGTGAACAGGTCCCAACACTCCTTCACGATCCGATACGCGAGGCCATCCTGGCCGCGCCGCGCCTCGAGCTGGGCCAACAGACTCTCCTGCAGCGTGTGCCACCCCACGCCAACCGGGTCGAAGCTCCGGACGAGTGCGAGTGCCGACTCGACAGCGGAGACCGGATGACCGGGAGCGGAAACCGGTTGGTCAGCGGCCGATCGCTCGCGATACTCGATCACCTCTCTTGGCGCGGCGCCGAGGAGCTGCAGCTCTTCCACGCTCGCTTGGAGGAAGCCCTCCCCATTCAGGTTGCCGATGACCAACTCCGCGATCTCCCGGAGTCTCGGCGGGGCGTCGGACATCCGCAACTGCCACCGCAGGTGGTCGTAGAGATCCGGCTCTCGAGTCAAGTTGTTCTCGAGCGCCGAGACGTCTCGATTCTCGAAGGTGCTCGCGACCGTCGATTCAGATCCCAGATAGTCGTTGAAGTAGGCGTCGAGGTCAATGTCCGACATCGCCGGTTCGTCAGGGGCCTCCTCGGGCGGATCAACCTCGTCCGCGTCCGTACCGGCGCCGCCATCGGCGCCAGTCGCGGTCGCTTCGGCCACGTTCTGTTCAGCGCCGTTGGCGGTCACGCCCATGTCCTCGGAGGCGGTTTCCTCCTCGCCGTCTTCAAGCATCGGATTCTCGACGAGTTCCTGGTTCAGGGCGTCCTCAAGCTCCAAGCGGGTCATCTGCAGCAGCTTGATCGCCTGCTGCAGTGACGGGGTCATCACCAGCCGCTGGCCGAGCTTGAGAGAGAGCCTCTGTTGCAGAACCATGATTGGTGATCTTGAAACTGAGCCGGAACGGGGGCGTTTCAGGGAGCGTGCCTGCGCCAAGCAAGAGCAGTGCCAACGACGCTATCACCGCTTTGCATTCGGAGGCGGTGGCTTCCGTGGCGGCTCGTCCACCCGGATCAGAGTGAGAACTCGGCTCCCAGGTAGATCTTCCGCACCGTCGCGTCGGTCGACAGCTCGACGGGCGTACCGGTGCGCAGAATCCGACCTTCATTGATGATGTAGGCGCGATCGGTGATCCGCAGCGTTTCTCGAACGTTGTGATCGGTGATGAGAACGCCGATGCCCATTTCGCGAAGCTGACGCACGATCTCCTGGACGTCCTGCAGTGCGAGTGGATCAATGCCCGCGAACGGTTCATCGAGGAGCATGAAGCTGGGGTTGATCGCCAGAGCTCGGGCGATCTCCAGGCGTCGCCGCTCACCGCCGGACAGTTGATGCCCCTTCGAGCGACGAACAGCTTCCAGATCGAAATCGGCGATCAACTCGTTGATCCGCCGGCGCTGCTCTGGACGTCGTTCTCCCATCGTCTCGAGCACGGCCCTCAGGTTGCCCTCTACGGTCAGGCGCCGGAATACGGACGGCTCCTGCGGCAGGTAGCTGATTCCCTGCTGCGCGCGCAGGTACATCGGAAGGTCGGTGATGTCGACGCCATCGAAGAAGACGCGGCCCTGGTCGGGACGGGTCAGTCCCACGACCATGTAGAAGGTCGTCGTCTTGCCCGCGCCGTTCGGGCCCAGAAGTCCGACGACTTCGCCCTGGCGAACCTCGATCGAGACGTTCTGCACGACTGCCCGACCTCGATAGACCTTCCGCACGCCGTCCGTACGAATCCGGTGGTGGGGCTTGAGAGCCTCGGTCATGGTGCGGCAGCGCCGGTCGGCCGCCTGCCGGAAGGCCCCACGAGGTAGCGGCCGTTCTCGAGCCAGTAGACGAGCTCCCCACCTCTGATCTCATCTTCGCCGCGACGAAGGTGGACGTCCACCGACAGGCTCATCCAACGCTCGGCCACGCGGTAGAGAGCGTGCTCTGCCGTTGCCAGATAGGCATTCGCCGTGTCCTCGATCCGAACGTCTCCCTCGCAGCGCAGTTCACGAGCCTCGTACTCCCGGGATTCCCCGGGTCCCCCGCTGCGAGTGCTCACGACGGCAGGAACGACCTCCACGGCCATCGCATGGCAGGAGATCCTCTGACCGTCAACGAGAGCCGAAGCGCCGCCACCGTAGTGCAGTACGCCGTCAGATCGGGAATAGTCGAATCGCTCTGAGGAGACCTCCCATGCGCTCGCATCCGGTACGTCCCCGCTCCCCGGAGGCTCCCCGGCACTCGCCCAGCTCCTCGGCGCGCGCGGAACCTCCCAGGCCATCTGGACATCGCCGCTCGCGTGGAGATGGCTGCCGTCGGCTGCAAGCCGTAATTCGGCCGCCCGGAGTCGGTCCGCGCCCCTTTCCAGCTCGACCCCGTTTCGGAACGTGCTCTCGTCCTCGTCGCAAAACCTGGCCGAGTCGGACTTGACGACGATCGGGCCGCGAGTGGATTCTGCGGGTCCGAACGGCAACGAAACCCTGCCGCGAGCTCCTCCTGCATCGTCCAGGACGAACCGGACGCTGCCCGCTGCCTCGGCACAGCCGCTCTCCTCGTCAAGCCGAACCTCTGCCGCCTCCAGATCGCCCTCTGCAGTCTGGAGGCGTGTCCGTTCGCCGGTCAGATCCATCCGCCGCAAGCCAAGATCGATGACCGCCCGTTCGGCGCTCGCCTCTACCGGACGGTCGCCCAGCTCCTTCAGCTGGACGCCTCCGTCGAGGGTGATCTCCGCGAGCGCACCCCGACCGTCGAAGCGCCCTTGGGCCTCCGCGGACGAGGCCTCGCGGAACAGCTCGCCGCCGAGGAACTGATGGATAGCGACTTCGTCGCTGGTTGCGATCGAACTGAGGACTCCCTCGGCCAGATCGAACTCGATCCGCTTCGCCCGCAACTCCTGTCGGTCTCCCTCCTGTGCCTCGACGACGAGGACGGCCCTACCCCAGTTCGGGCCCCGCAAGAGAGCCCGTTTCGGCGTTTCGCCGGCTTGGAACTCGACGTCCAGCACATGCCCGCGCAGAGCTGCCGTTGCGCTAGGAACGACACCGTCGGTCGGCGGCGCCGTTTCCGGCTGCGCTCGGTAGCCACCGTCGGCAAGCGGTGCTCGCAACCGGACGTGGCCGCGCGCCTTGAGGATTCGAAGCAGATCGTCATCGTCCAGGAGCAAAGTCAGCGTCCGCGCGGACAACTCCATGTCCCCGAGGCGCAGTCCAGGCTCGCCGGCCAGCCGCAAGGCGCGTTCGCCCCACGCGTAGGTCAGGCTCTTCGCATGAAGCGATAGTGATTGCGAGCCGCCGTCACGATCGCCCTGACCGTCCATCACGCCGCCGATGCGAACCGCGCCGCTTAAGCGAGCCACTTCTTCGAGGAAATTGACGCGAAGCCCATTGCCCCGGGCGACAACTCCGCCGAACGCGAAGCGACTGTCGTCCGCAGCCTCAAGCAACATACCGCCGTTCGCCAAGTTCAACCAGTCCGTTTCGACGATGAGCCCGTTCGTGCTCTCCAGGAACACGTTGCCCTCAAGCCGGGTCGCCATCGTTTTCTCGTTGTAGGTCGCCCGGTCGGCGCGGAGGCGGTAGTCATCTTCGCCGCGGGGATAGTCGACGTCGACCTGCTGCAGACTCACGTTGCCTTCGTCGTCCGAGCTGGTCTGAGCGCCTCGAATGCGAAACACCTCGACCCCGTCGCGTTCAACCGTCGATTCGAACTCCTCAGCCTGGACCGCGGGAGGTGCTTCCGAGACCGCGGTCTGTTGAGTCGCGGCGGTCTTCGGCGGCAGTTCGTTCGACGTCTCCGAGGTGGCTATCCGGGCCTGCCGCCCATGTACGAGGAGTCCGCCGACGCCGCCCACGCCGCCGACAAAGACGACGAGAAGGAACGCGCGAAGCAGCCGGTTTCGGCGCTGTCGGCGATGCCCACGGTCGATCGGCTGCCGCGCGGCTCGCTCGAAGTTCGCGGCCCCGCTCGCCGACTCCTCAAGCAAGCGCGCGGGGTTCTCGGAAGCCGGCGGCGTCTCGGTGGTCATCCCGGCATTCTACGTCGGGCCGTGTCCTTCGGTGGGTATGCGGCGCGCATCGTCGACTCGCACTACGTGGCTCTCCAGGTACGGGTCCCACTCGAGCGACCCCAGCACCTCGAACAGCCCGTCGAGATCGTCGAGTCGACTCCGGAATCCCCAACCAAGCAGCCAGATAAGCCCGTCGCCCGGACCGTTGTCGGTTCCCGTGCCTCGGGCACGCAACTTCACGTGATCCGTGCCGAACTCTCGTACGCCGCCGTGCCGTTCGAGCGGGCCGACACGAATCCGTGGGCGCCGGTTCCTCTCACCGTGCGGCTCCAGTTTGGCGAGCTCGGCAAACAGCTCCGCGTGGACCTCGCCCGGGGAGAGTTCGAACTCGTAACGACGCATCCGCACCAGCGCCTCGGGCGGCCACTTCGCAGCATTCTCCATCTCCTCGCGAAGAGCACCCAACTCGGAAACCGCCGCGGAGAGACCTATCGCCTGAGGGTGCCCCCCGATACGCACCATGCGATGGCGGAACCGGATCGCGAAGGAGTGCAGGTCGACCAGGGGGATACTCCTCCCCGAGCCGGTGGCGACGCCCGCGTCGACTCCAAGCAGGATCACCGGCCGATGGAACTCCCGGGCCAGACGACCGGCGGCGATTCCCACGACTCCGCGATGCCAATCCTGGCTCCAGGCGACGAGAATACCGGGCAAGACATCTCGTTTCGCGAAGATTTCCCGGGCTTCTCCAACCACGCGCCGCTCCGCCACCTGGCGCTCGCGATTCAAGCGATCGAGCTCGTTCGCCAGACGCTCGGCCTCGTCGCTTTCCCGCGTCAAGAGAAGTCGCAAGGCGAGGTCGGCGCTGGCAAGTCGGCCGGCGGCGTTGATCCGGGGCCCGATCCGAAATCCGACATGGGTCGACGTGACATCTCCTCCGACCCTGGCCACCCGCATCAGCGCCCTCAGACCCGGCGAGCGCGTCTCGCCAAGCGCCCTCAGGCCGAGAGCCGCGATGACGCGATTCTCCCCCACCAGCGGCACCACATCCGCGATCGTGCCCAAGCAGGCCACGCGGAGGAGCGCGGCGAGAGGTTCGTCGCGGCCGCTCCGCCGCAGGAGCGCCTGAGCCAGCTTGAACGCGAGACCTGCTCCGCAGAGATGCCGGAACGGATAGTCACAGCCGTTCTGGAGGGGATTGATCTGAACCGCCTTGGCCGGAAAATCCTCGCCGGCAACGTGATGGTCCGTCACGATGACGTCCATACCTCGCGCCAAGGCATCGCGGATGGCCTCGCTCGACGTGGTGCCGCAGTCGACGGTCAGGATGAGGGCTGCTCCGGCACGGTGCGCCTTGTCGACCTGAGCGCTCTGAAGGCCGTAGCCGTCGGACACGCGGTGCGGCATGATCGGCGACACCTCGGCGCCCAAGGCTCTAAGCACCGCGGTCAGAAGCGCGCAGGCGGTCACGCCGTCGACGTCGTAGTCGCCGACCAAGGCGACCAGGCCTCGGCTTTCGCATAGCGCCAAGAGTCTCTTGACCGCCTCCTCCATTCCCAGCAGAAGGAACGGATCGTGCAGGTCGCGGCGATGCGGCTGAAGAAAGGAACGGGCCGTCTCCGGCGTCGTTACTCCGCGACGAGCCAGCGGTGCCGCGAGGACGCCGAATCCGGCATCCCTGAGGACGCTCGCCGCCTCGGGTTCGGTCTCGTGAACCCACTCCCGGGCCCCTTCGCCATCGCCCGCGCGAGCTTCGGACTTCGTGGCACTCACATCAAGTTCTGCGGGTCGATGTCGATGGCAAGTTCAGCGGATGGCGCCGGCACCGTGTCCTTCGCCAGTTGCCGGACGACCCTACCGCTCGCCGAGCGGATCAAGAACTGGAAGCGCCAGTGGCCCTTCAGACGTTCGAACGGCGCCGGGGCTGGCCCTGAGAAGCGGACGTGGCTGGCGAGCTCGTGTTGCCGCGCCTGGACCGCCAGCTCCCGGATTCGCTCCCAGCCCCGTTCACGGTTCCGATCGCGAGCCACGATCTGGACCATTCTCGTGTACGGCGGATACTGAAAGGCCCGCCGAAACCGCATCTCCTGGCTGGCGAAGGACTCGTCGTCCTGCTTCAGGAGCGCTTGGATGACATAGTGATTCGGCTGCCAAGTCTGGATCACGAACTGACCGGGGCGGTCGCCTCGGCCGGCGCGGCCCGCCAACTGAGTCAGCAAGGTGTACGTTCGTTCCGCGGCTCGGAAGTCGGGAAAGCCGAGGTAAGAGTCGGCCGCAAGGACCGCCGCCAACGCGACACGCGGAAAGTGGTGCCCCTTGGACACCATTTGAGTGCCGATCAGGATCCGGGTCCGGCCGGACCGGAAGCGCTCCAGGATCGCCGCCGCACCACCCGCTCTGCGGGCGGCATCCCGATCGAGGACGTCCACCGCGGCATCCGGAAAGCGCTGGCACACCTCTTCCTCGACCCGTTCCGTGCCGGCGCCAATCGGCTGCAACGCATCCTCGCCGCACCTTGGACAGCGTTTCGGGACGGTTTGCCGAGCATCGCAGAAGTGACAGATCAGTCGCTCTTCCCGACGGTGGTAGCTCTTCGGCAGTCCACAGTCCTCACACAGCAGGTTCTCGCCGCAGGCCCGACACAGAAGTTGGGGGGAATAGCCGCGACGGTTGCGCAGGAGGATCATCTGGTCGCCGTCCGTCAGTCCTTGGTCCATCCGAGTGAGGAGAGCTGCCGATAGAACGACATCGCCTGGACGTCGCGGTTGCTCCGTCGGTTCCTTCCGAAGGTCGACGAGGTGCGGTTCCGGTAGAGCGCCCGCTCCCACCCGGGCCGTGAGTCGGAGGTGGCGATACCGTCCGCGAACGACATTCCACCGCGTCTCGAGACTTGGCGTCGCGGACACGACGACGGCGGGCGCCGACGCGTATTGAGCCCGAACAAGCGCCAAGTCCCGGCCGTTGTAATGCGGCCTTTTGGATTGCTTGTACGCCGTGTCCTGCTCCTCGTCGACGACGATCAGCCCGAGCTCCTCGACCGGTGCGACCACGGCGGACCGGGGGCCGACGACGACCCGCGCTTCACCGGCACGGATGCGCTCCCATTCCTGACTGCGTTCGGCCGCCCCGAGGTTCGAGTGCAGTATCGCAACCCGACTCCCGAATCGCTGCTCCAGGGTGCGAGCCAGGGCCGGCACGAGCGCAATCTCCGGCACCATGAGGATGACCGTCCGTCCCGCTTCGAGGGTCGCGTCAGCGGCGCGGAGGTAGACCTCGGTCTTGCCAGACCCGGTCATGCCACCGAGCAGAAATGCCCGGAACTCGCGACATTGCGCGGCGGCCACGAGTTCCGCGGCTGCGGTCGCCTGGTCCGTCCGAAGTTTGAACGTCGGTAGAGGATCACCCTCGCCAAGACGGTGATGTTCGAGATCGAGCGTCTCGATCTGGGTGAAGGAACGCAGCACTCCGAGGTTGACCAGCCGGCGGACCACGGACGCCGAAGCGCCGGTCTCCATTCCCACCTCTCGCGTTGTCGCCGGCCGGCCCAGGGCTGCCAGATACTCGACCACCCTCCTCCCCGGCTGCGACCGTCCGCAGGCGGAAAGCTGCGCCTCGAGCGTTCCGGGCGGCAACTCGACCGCAGCTCGGTACCGGCCTCTTCGACGGCCGGACTCGTGCAAGTGAATACGACCGACCTCGCGCCAGCGTTCGAGTCGGGCGAGAAGGCCGGTATCGCCCTGTTCGCTCCAGAGCTGGGCCAGCGTCAGCTTCCCCCGCTCGAGCAAGAGGCGTTTGAGGGCCTCGCCCTCGGGCTCCCGACAATGAGCCAAAGCGCCCCGATCGGTCAACTCCACTTTCCGATCGCCCCACCCGGACACCCGGCCCGGAAGCATGACCTGGAGCACCTCGCCAAGCGGTGCAGCGTAGTAATCCGCCGCAAAGTCAGCGAGGTCCATCAGGTCGGCCGGGAGAAGCGGCTCGAAATCGACGACCGACTCGACCGGCCGGATGTCCGTGTCGACTCCGACGGGCGGCGTAGACGGGAGGTCGACGATCCAACCGGTCAGGCGACGCTTGCCCACCGGTACACGAACGCGTACACCGACCTGGGCCAGGCTGCTCCAGCGCCGCGGAACGCGGTAAATCAGTGGCTCAGGCAGTGGCAGCGGCACGGCCACGGCGGCGAAGCCACTGCTACCGCTAGTCAGTGCGCCCCTCCTCCAGGCAGGTCCGACAGGCGCCACTCGAGGCCTGCGCCTCTGGAACGTGAACGCCGCAAAGTCGACAACGGACAAGTGCGTCGGAGCGTGCGGCACGGGTACCCGACGCCGAGCGTTCAGGCGCCGAAGCTCCCCCACCGTGAACCGTGCGCTGGAGCGATTGCCAGAATCGCAAGAACCCGCCCGGACGGTTCGTGTGCGGTGAACCGAGCAGGCCGCGGACGAAACGCGCGAGCCAAAGCCAAGCCATCAACAGCGCGATGAGGACGACGAGAATCCGCGTCACGAGACGATCCTTGGTGTCCGGCAGTCCAAGTCAGGCGCCGTTCACTGCAAGCTGGTCCCGAATGGAGCCGCTGTCAGGTGACGAGACCGACGTTCGCCTGTCGACTCAACTCGCCTTGGCCTTCGAGATCTTCTCCAGGCTGCCTGCGAGCGCCTTCTCGACCAGGTCCCCCGCTGCTTCTTCGCTGATGGCACGAACGTGCGTGACCTCGCTGACGATGAAGTACTTCGCCTTCTCGTACATCTTCTTCTCGCGGAAAGACAGGCTCTTCTTCTGGCTGACGAGGCACAGGTTCTTCAGCACCTGGGCCGCGTCGGTCAGAGAGCCGGTTCGCATCTTGTCGAGATTCTGCTTGTAGCGGCCCTTCCAGTCCTTGTAGACATCGATGTTCCCGTCCTCGATCAGCTCGAGAAGGGCCCGAATCTCCCGCACCTTGGCCAACCGTCGCAAGCCGACCCGGTCGAGGTTCTCTTCCGGCACCATCACCTTCGAGTCCTTCGCAAGCAGCCTCAAGTGGTAGTAGGTCTGCGCCTCGCCACCATCTGGAGCGCTCTCCGCGATCCGTTCAACTACGCCCACCCCATGGTTCGGGTACACGACCTTTTCGCCGACTCGAAACACTCTGAACTCCCTTCACACCCCCCACGGATGACGACCACGACAACGAGGATCGGCCCTCAGGGTCCAACGCCACGACCGGCCGTCGTTCGTTCGTTTGGACTGGGACTTCGGACTCGTTCTCTACGTTGCAGCCAACCGTTTGAATGACCCCTTCAGGACGGGCGGCACGTTACTCGATCAGCACCCTTTCGTCAAGCTCTTCCCGCCCGATTTGCGCCTGATCGACCCGGCCGGTCGGAGCCCCCCAGTCCTCGCCAAACCTCTCTTCTCCTCCTGACGTCGATCCTCCCCGCCAACGTGTGCCCTCCACTATTGCGCAGGATGCCCCGCTGTGTCACCTGGGTTGGCAGAGAGGGTCTTCGCTCAGGACGGCGTCACGTTGGAAGCCTCTCAGGTGGAACCTGACGGATGCTGATGCTACGCTGAATCGGCAGTTTCCGACGGCGGAATTGGCATCGCGAACATTGAGCCGGAGTGGCGGAATGGCAGACGCAGGGGACTCAAAATCCCCCGCCCTCTCTGGGCGTGTGGGTTCGACTCCCACCTCCGGCACCAGATAGCGGATCGAACGCCGTCCCCGGCGGGGACTCCAGCAACCCCGCGCCCTCTCTGGGCGTGTGGGTTCGACTCCCACCTCCGGCACCAGATAGCGGATCGAACGCCGTCCCCGGCGGGGACTCCAGCAACCCCGCGCCCTCTCTGGGCGTGTGGGTTCGACTCCCACCTCCGGCACCAGATAGCGGATCGAACGCCGTCCCCGGCGGGGATTCCAGCAACCGCCGCAGAGGCTCCGGGTGGGCTTCAGTCGCCGGCATCCGCATCGTCGACGAGTTCGATGCCTTCCTGGTCGAGGAGCACGCCGATCGCTCGGAAGTAGGCGAGCAGGGCGCGGCGGTAGCCGGTGATCGCTTCGACCTCGCGGCTGCGAGCGGCGGTCAGGTCCTCCTGGATTTCCAGCACCTGAAAGCTCGTCCAGAGGCCGTTCTCATAGCGTTTCTGCGCCGCGTCGAGGTTCTTCTCCGCCAGCTCGCGCGATACCCTCGCCGAGTCGATCTGCTTGCCTGCGGTCTCCACGGCACGGGAGGCGGTTCGAACCTCGGTGCGGATGGAGAGCATCAGATCTTCGAGCTCCAGACGACCCTGCGTCAGGGCCAGATCCGCGACTCGGCTCTGTGCCTTCGCGCTACGGTTCTGCAGCGGCTTCGAGAAGTTCAGGCCCACGGTCCAGCCCTCGAAAATCTGACCGAGGATCCCGTCGTAGAACTGGCCCAGAGTCTCGAAGTAACCGAGCGAATCCACCCGCCTGAACTCATCCGGGCACTGCCCGAACAGATCGTCAATGCTCGGGCCGCCAGGGCGGTCGCACACCGTCCGGTCGCCGCCCAGGGCATTCCGCCCGTAACTCAGGTTCACGCCGAGGTTCGGGCGCTGCTGATTCCGGAAGAAGTCCGAGTCCAGCTCGAGCGAAGCGATTCTGAGCTCCTGGCGGTCGATCTCGGCACGCTCGCGCATCGCCGACTCGAGGGAGGACTCGAGGTCGATGACCACCCTCGAGATTTCGGGCGAGGTCGTCGGCACGATCTCGAGGTCCCAGAAGGAACTCTCGTCCAGGTTGAGCAGTCTCCGCAACTCATCCGCCGCGTCCTGGACCTGGGCCTGCACGCGGATGATCTCCTCTTCCCGAGTGGCGATACCTGCTTCACTCTGGACGAGCTCCAGCGGTGCAAGAGTGCCGACCTCGATCTGGATTCGGTTCATCTCGTGGAGTTCCCGCGCCAGAGCGAGGCTCTCCTGGGACACTTCGAGCTGCGCCTGGGCCTCGACCAGAGCCCAGTAGCCGTTGGCCACCGTCTGGACGGTGTCGATGACCTGCACTTCGAGGTCTTCCAGGCTGATGTCGCTGTTCAACCGGGCCACGGCCAGGTTGCGCTCCGTGATTCTCCTGCCGCGATTGCGGAGCAACGGCTGATTGAAGGCGACGGTCAGGCTGGACCGCAGGCTGGGGTTGATCTCGGAGAATCTCGAGTTCGACTCCGAACGGCTGTTCTGCCAGTTGATCGAGAAGTTCCCGCCAGAAGAAATGGGCTGAGTGAGGTCCAGATTCGCCGTGATCGTCTCGTTTTCCGACACGGTGGCGCCATCGAGCGCGGACGCCGAAGGCCTGCTGTCGCTGTTCACGCTCGTGCCGACGTCGAGTGTCGTGTCGTAGAGACCGTACTCCTGGTTGATGCGGAACAGCGCTTGCGAGCGCTGGTATCGCTGGACCAGCAAGCCGAGGTTGCTCTGGAGTGCGATCCCGATGGCCTGGTCAAGGTCCAGCCGGAGTTGCCTCTCGACGATCTCCAGGTCGGGTTCGATCGGTTCGACGATCCAGGTCGATCGCACCTGGGTCTGCGCGTGGCCAGCGGATGCCAGGAACGCGAGCAGGGCAAATGCGACCCGGAACGCACGCCCGGGTCGGTTTCGCTGGCTGCGGGACGGTCTCATCAGGCAAGTTCCTTCCTTCGACTGCGGAGCGGCAGCTGCGCCTCGTGTACTTCTCTTTGACGCCGCAGGACGACGGTTGTTTCATGTTCCCACGCCTGAACCCACGGTTCGGCGAGACTTGAACGCGTACGCGCGATCAGGCTGCCCGCAGGCCAGAGAAGCTCGCAGTTTATCTCGGGCTGCGAGCAGACGGGCGCCGATGTTAGATTTCGTCCGCAATGAACGCCCTCCAGACGCTATCCCCACCGCGCCGCGGAAAGGTGCGGGACATTTACGACCTGGGCGATCGGCTGCTGCTCGTGGCAAGCGACCGCGTGTCCGCATACGATCATGTGCTGTCGCCAGAGATTCCCGACAAGGGCAAGGTGCTGAATCAGCTGACGAATTTCTGGTTTGAACGCCTCGAGGATGTGATTCCCAACCACCTGATCGAGACGGACGCCTATCGCTACCCCGAGGAACTGCTGGCGTACGCGTCGGCTCTGGATGGCCGCTCCGCGCTCGTGCAGAAGGCCGACGTCGTACCGTTCGAGTGCGTGGCGCGGGGCTATCTGGCGGGAAGCGCTTTCCGCGAGTATCGGCAGACCGGTCGTGCATGCGGTCACGATCTTCCCGCGGGCCTCAAGCGAGCCGCCGCTCTGCCGGAGCCGATCTTCACGCCGGCCACGAAGGCCGAAGACGGCCACGACGAGAACATCGACTACGACACCCTGGCCGCCGGCGTCGGCGCCGAAATGGCGGCTACCCTGCGGAGTCTCACCCTCGAGCTCTACCGACGTGGTCGCGAAGCTGCCGCCCGTCGGGGCCTTATTCTCGCCGATACGAAGTTCGAGTTCGGCCTCGTCGGCGGCCGCCTCACTCTGATCGACGAGGTGCTGACTCCGGATTCATCCCGCTACTGGGATGCCGCGCAGTGGCAACCCGGAACCGAGCCGGTGTCGTTCGACAAGCAGCCGGTCCGAGACTGGGTCGTCGGCGCCGGCTGGGACAAGACATCGCCGCCACCAAGACTCACGCCGGAGGTCGTGGCGGAAACCCGGGACCGCTACCTCGAGGCGTTCCGGCGGATCACGGGTCGCCATCCCGTCCTGTAGCGACCCGCGGCAGGCGGAGGCCCAGGCCGCACCACACCTCGTAGGCGGCGATGCCGGCGCGAGAGGCAAGTTCCGTGACGTCGATCTCTTCGCTTCTCTGGGCGCCCAACAGGACGCACTCGTCGCCGATTGCCACGTCGCCGACAGAAGTCACGTCGATGCTCAGTGAGTCCATGCTGATCTGACCGACGATCGGGCAGCGCACACCTCCTACCAGTGCGTCACCCCCGCCATAGGCCGTGCTGAAGCCATCGCCGTAACCGGCGGCTACCAGCGCGATCCTCGCGTCGCGGGGGGCACGCCAAAGGCGTCGATAGCCGACGCCCGTACCGGTTGGGGCCCACCGCAGGTCCGCGATCGGCGCCCGTACGCTCATCACCGGCAGGAGACCAGCTCCTTGACGATCCCGGGTCGACGCGAGGTCGAGACCGTACAGGGCGCCACCGATCCGCACGGCATCCCAACGCCGCGTGTCGCGGCGCACTGCCCCGGATGAACTCAAGAGGTGGACCTCCACACGCCCGCGCTCACTCTCGTCCAAATGCCTGATCGCAGCTCCGAATCGATCTTCCTGCTCGGCGTTGAAGGCGCTTGCCGGCAATTCGGACTCTGCGAGGTGGGACATGACTCCCACGAGTTCAAGTCCGGCCGTAGCCCGTATCGCATGAAGACCTGCCGGCCACTGCTCGAGCGGCAGGCCGGAGCGAGCCATGCCGGTGTCCAGTTCAACGACGACGTTGAGCGGCGCACCTTGAGCACCGACGTTGCGTCCGTGCCATGCGGACCAGTCGTCAATGTCCCGCAGTCTCGCGAGTACGGGCGCAACACCCCAACGCACGGCCTCGGCGAGTTCTCGGCAACCCTCCACGCCCCCGAGCACGAGCACGCGGCTCTGGATCCCCGCCCGCCGCAGTTCGATCGCTTCCCCGATTCGCGCGACGGCGAGGCCATGGATTCCCTGACGCTCCAGTTCCCGCGCCACGATGACCGCGCCATGGCCGTAGGCGTCAGCCTTGACCACGCCCCAGATCGCCGTGCCTCGCACCGCCTCGCGGACGACGGCAAGATTCGCGGCCAGAGCCCGGAGGTCGATTTCGGCTCTGGCGCCGGCAGGCTGCGTCAGAAGGTCCCCTCCTCCGGCGGCGCGTGGCGACCATCGAAGTTGCGGAAGGTCGTCGTGTCGCCCATGAACACGAGTTCGACTCGCCCGGTCTCGCCGTTGCGGTGCTTCGCGATGATGAGTTCCGCGAGTCCGGCGATGTCCGGGTCGTCGGGTTCGTAGACCTCCTCCCGGTAGACGAACATGACCAAGTCTGCATCCTGCTCGATGTTGCCGGACTCCCGCAGGTCGGAGAGCTGCGGGCGATGGTCCTTGCCGCGCCGATCCGGCAGTCTCGACAGCTGGGACAACGCGACGACGGGCAGGTCGAGTTCCTTCGCGAGCTGCTTCAGCCCGCGGGTGATCGCGCCGATCTCGAGGTTCCTGTTCTCATAGCGGCCGCCAGCGTTCATCAACTGGAGGTAGTCCACGACAAGCAGCGCCAATCCGTGCTGGGCCTTCAGGCGGCGTGCCTTGGAAGCGACTTCGAGCAGCGAGGGATTCGCCGAGTCGTCGATGAAGAGACCGGACTCGCCGCTCGCTTCCACCGCCTCGTTCAGCCGGCGCCAGTCTCGCCTCGAGAGCCTGCCGCCGCGCAGGCGATGGAACGGTATGTCCGTCGTCGAGCCCAGCACTCGCATGGCGATCTCCCGCTCGCTCATCTCCAGCGAGAAGAACCCGGCGGTCCGCTGCTCGTCTTGCGCCACATGGGTGGCGATGTTCAGAGCGAGGCTCGTCTTGCCCATGCCCGGCCGCCCGGCAATGATGATCAGATTGCCGGGCTGCAGGCCATGGGTCATTCGGTCCAGATCGATGAAGCCGGTGGGAAGTCCCGGAAGCTCCTCTCCCGATTGCCGTTCGAGCTGTTCGAGTGTTTCGCGGTAGATCTCGTCGAGCGGGACGAAGGTCCGCGAAACTGCTTCCTCGCTCATCTCCAGCACTGCCTGCTCTGCTCTGGACAGCGCTTCCTGCGCCTCGAGTCCACCATCAAGAGCGCTCCGGTAGATCGACGTGCAGGTGGCGATCAGACGGCGCCTGAGCGCGCGCTCCTTGATGATCTCGACGTAGCTGTCGACACGGCTCAGGTCCGGCAGGTCGACTTCCAGAGTCGCGAGGTAGGCCACTCCGCCAGCCGATTCGAACTGGCCCTGCTGTTCGAGCCGCGCCTGCACGGTGCGAAGGTCGATCGGGCTCTCCGCTTCCTGGAGCGCGAGCATCGCTCCAAACAGCAAGCGGTGACGCTCGAGGTAGTAGTCCTCCGGCTTGAGACGACTCGTGGTCGTCGCCAGATGACGGTCCGCGTCGAGCAGGATGGCAGCCAGCACGGCGCGTTCCGACTCCTCGCTGTGGGGCAGGCTTTGGCTTGACTCGAGCGGACTGTTCACAGCTATGACTCCGTGCCTTAGCCTAGCCGCGTCGGCTCTCCCGAGGAGCGAATCGCGGATTATTCTCGCGACGCCCGTGAGAACATCTGACGCGCCGAAACAGCGAGGCGACTCGAAGACTGCAGGTTCGATGAACAGAAGGCTCTCACTTCGCCGGCCCAGCGCCCGTTTGCAGCTCCTGGCAAAGCTCCTGATGGGCCTTGTGCTCCTCGCGGGGTCGGCAGAAGGCCAGAAGGTCCGGGAAACAGACGAAACTCAAGAGACGTCCCCGGAAGTGGACGAGAGTGGCGAGATGCGGGACGACGATTCCGCACAGGGCGACAGGTCCGCGGCGGCGCCCGACCCCTGCGTTTCCGAGTACCTGACGGGCGGCTCCTGGCTCGACTGGTTGAACCGCGGCCTGCACCGAACGGCCTGCGAGACCGCTCTCTGGTTCGACCACCTCTTTGGAGACTACCGGTTGGACGAAGAACTCGAGGCGACCCACGGCCGCGCCCTGATCGGCGTCGCGTGGGACGAAGATTACGGCTTCGAGGAAGACCTGCGCTTTCGAGCACGCCTTCACTTCCCGAACATGGAGCGCCGCCTGAACGCGTTCATCGGTCGAGACGATCGCGATGATGTGCTCGAGGATGCCCAGCGTCGCGGCGTCACCTCCCTGCCCCACCTGTTCGATCCCGACGATGAGGAGTGGCTGATCGGACTCGGCTATCGGCCGATTTCCAGCGCGGACGGCGATCTCGACTTCGACGCCGGGATGAACTTCGACTTCCCGATCGAGCCCTACGTCCGCGCCCGCTACAAGCAGCGGAAGTTCATCTCGAACAACGACCTGATCCGGTTTCGCCAGACCCTCTTCTGGGAACGCGACGACGGTTGGGGACTCGCTACCCGAGTCGACTACGAACACGCCTTCCCCAGAGGTTCCATGCTCCGCTGGCGGGGCGCCGGGAAGGTGTCCGAGATCACCGAGGGTATCGACTGGTTCTCCGAGTTGAGCTACTACCACCGTCTGGGTCGCCGTCGAGCGCTCGCCTACCAGGTCGGTGCGAACGGGGAGACCCGCGCACCGGTCCTCGTCGAGAACTACTTCACCAGGATGATCTACCGACAGCAGGTCCTGCGCGAGTGGCTATTCCTGGAGATCAGCCCAGGCCTCGCATGGCGCCGAGAGGAAGTCGGAAGAAGCCGCGACTCGGTGCCCATTCTCCGCTTCGGCTTCGAGATGCTCTTCGGAGACTATCGAGGCCGCCGTCCTGCACCCACGGCGACCGCACAACGAGAGGCGGAGGAAGCGCCTGAGTAGAGTTCGACGCCGACCCGAGGAGCGACGAACCAGGCAAGGGGAACAGCTGGATGAGCAGGACTGAAACGAGTTACGGTGATGTCAAGGTAACTCTGGGTGAGGATCTGGTCGCCGAGGTCGAAATCCGGAGGCCGCCGAACAACTTCTTCGATCAGGAGCTGATCGCCGATCTCGCCGCGGCAATCGAAGGCCTGGACGAACTCGACGAGTGCCGCGCCGCGGTTCTCTGCTCCGAAGGGCGCCACTTCTGCGCCGGCGCGAATCTGAATGCACCGGAGGCAAGTAGAACCGGCTTACCGCAACGCCATCTCTATGACGAGGCGGTCCGGCTGTTCGAAACGAGGACGCCGCTCGTCGCGGCGGTTCAGGGTGCGGCGGTCGGTGGAGGGCTCGGGTTGGCGTTGATGCCGGACTTCCGCGTCGCCTGTCCCGAGGCTCGGTTCTCGGCGAATTTCGCGCGCCTGGGCTTCATCCAGGGCTTCGGGCTGAGCGTGACGCTCCCCCGTGTGGTGGGAAGGCAGCGGGCAATGGACATGCTCTACACCGGCCGCCGGGTCAAGGGCGAGGAAGCGTCCGAGATCGGTCTCTGCGACGAGTTCGTACCGCGCGAGGCGGTAAGACGGCGGGCGCGGGAACTGGCGACCCGGATCGCCCTCTCGGCGCCTCTTGCGGTCCGTTCCATCCGCGACACGATGCGCGGAGAACTTGCGGCGGAGGTGCGGGCCGCAACGGATCACGAGAAGGAGGAACAGGATCGCTTACGCCGCACTGCCGATTTCGCGGAGGGAGTGCGGGCGATGACGGAACGACGCCTTCCGCGATTCACGGGAAACTGACGCTCTGGCAGCCCGTGGTGAACGTCGCGCTCGATGCGATCGGAGCAAGGCGATCGTCTCAGCCGCCAACGGCCGAAGCGACCTGGAACGTCAGCCAGGCGCCCAGCCAGCCAAGTCCCGTCATGTAGACGAAGGCGAATGCCGGCCAACGCCAACGGCCGGTCTCTCGACGCATGACGACCAGCGTGGACACGCACTGCATGGCAAACGCGAAGTAGACCAAGAGGGCGAGCGCCGAGGCCCGCGAGAGCGGGGGCGGGCCGCCACCGGCGCCCGCGCCCGCCAGGACGCCGCCGAGACCGATCGTGTCGTCCGTCTGATGGGCGTAGACCTGCGCCAGCGTGGCGACCATGACTTCACGCGCAGCTTGCGAGGCGAGCAGTCCGACGTTGATCTTCCAGTCGAAGTCCATCGGTGCGAAGACCGGCTCGAGCAGCCTTCCGACGGAAGCCGCGTAGCTGCCCTCGAGTACGGCCTGCTGGTTCGCGGCAAACCCGAGTTCCGGGTCTGGTTCCCGCTGCGGCAGATTCAGCAGGAACCAGAGGACGATGCTGGCCGCGAGGATGATCGTGCCGGCACGGCGAAGGAACAGACGCACCCGGTCCCACACCCCCAGCGCGATGTCGGAGGGGCGCGGCAGGCGGAAGGGAGGCAACTCCAGGTAGAACGGAAGCAGAGCGCCGCGCAGCAGCCCTCGTTTGAGGACCATGGCCGAAACCAGTGCCGCCGCCGCACCCAGGAAGTAGAGCCCGGCCAGGCTCAGACCCTGCCAGGTGAATGGCCCCCACAAGGGTTCGGCAGGAATGAAGGCGGCGATCAGCAGCGTGTAGACGGGTAACCGCGCCGAGCAGGTAGCGAAGGGCGCGACCAGGATCGTCGTCAACCGATCCCGCGGAGAGGGAATCGTGCGCGTCGCCATGATCCCCGGGACGGCGCACGCGTAGGAAGACAGCAGGGCCAGGAAACAGCGGCCCTCGAGACCCACCCAGCCCATTGCACGATCGACGACGAAGGCGGCCCGCGCCATGTAGCCGCAGCCTTCGAGAAACAGGATGACCGTGAACAGCAGGATGATCTGGGGCAGAAAGACGATGACCGACCCGACGCCGCGAATGACGCCGTCGGTCAGGAGGCGGGCGGCCAGGACATCGGGCAGTCCAACCGCCAGTTCGTCCGCCAAGCCGTCCATCAGGCCGGACAGAAGGTCCATCGCGGGCGCTGTCCAGGTGAAGATGGCCTGAAAGAAGAGCGCAACGAAGGTGAGGAACACCGCCGGCCCAAGAAACGGATGGAGGAGGAGCCTGTCGAGACGCCGCGTCCATCCGCTCGGTTCCGGGCGCTGGCGGCGGCAGCGATCGAGCAGAGCGTGCGACCACTCGAAGCGCTCTTCGGGAGTCTCCAACTCTCCCGCGTCGACGAGTGGGGAGGCGGCAGCCCAGGACTCGGGCCTTGCCAACAGAACGCCCAGGTCATCGATTCCGATGCCGCGATTGCCAACCACGCCGACCACCGGTACGCCGAGTTCGAGCCGAAGCGCGTTCGCATCGAGGGCGCCATGCCGCGCCTTGAGTTCGTCGACCATCGTCAGCACCAGGCAGACCGGCAGATCAAGCGCCGCGGCCTCCAGGAGCAGTGGCAGGCCACGGTCGACGGTCGTCGCATCGACAACAACGACGATGCCGTCGGGCGGATACTCGCCCAGTTCGCCGCGCAACACCCGTGCGGCAACGTCCTCGTCCTCCGACTGGGGCGTCAGGCTGTAGATGCCGGGTAAATCGATCAGGTGGACCGCGTCGGCGCCAAACCGGGCATGGAGCTCGCCTTCCCGCCGGTCGACGGTAACTCCGGGGTAGTTCCCCGCTTTCGCCCGGTGCCCGGTCAGAGCGTTGAAGAGAGTCGTCTTTCCCGAGTTGGGCGCCCCCAGAATCGCGATGCTCCGCCGGCGCCGCGGCCCCGCGGTCCTCGGCTCCAGCCGTACCAACGTCGTCATGGGGTTTCCGGTCTGCGGACCCGAATCCGCTCCGCATCGGCACGCCGTAGGCTGAGTAACGCTCCGTGGAGCTCGTACATTGCCGGCTCGCCGAGCGGAGCCCGACGAACGAAGCGAACCAAGGCGCCACGACAGAATCCGATCTCCCGCAGTCGCCAGCCGAACCTTCCGCTGCCGCCGACATCGGCGATCTCGACTATCCGTCCGTCTCCCCGAGCGGCCATGTCGGCAAGTGTCCGTTCCATTTCGGACCGGGAGAGTACCAGTTTCTGCCCGACCATGCGAACGGTGACGGAACGCTGGTGCCGGAGGCGGGATTCGAACCCGCACGCCCGCTCGGGCGGGGGATTTTAAGTCCCCTGCGTCTACCGTTCCGCCACTCCGGCAAGTACCCAGCGGGGAATTCTGGAGGCGACGGCCGGATTCGAACCGGCGAATAAGGGTTTTGCAGACCCTCGCCTTACCACTTGGCCACGTCGCCTGAGGGGCCTTTCCTGCCGTTCTGAAGCCTCGGAGCTCTCGTGGAGCGGGAAACGGGATTCGAACCCGCGACCCCAACCTTGGCAAGGTTGTGCTCTACCACTGAGCTATTCCCGCACCCCAAGGCGCCGACCGAAGATCGACCGGCCCGAGAGCGGGATGCTACGGCCCCGTCAGCGGAACTGTCAAATCGCCGTGGCGCCCGCACGCCCTGTAGCGGAGTTCTCGCCTGCGAACGCTACCAGAGCCAGCTTCGACCACCTGAGTCGTCGACCGTGAACGCGTCGGGATAGTGGGTGAACCGCCACCTTCCCGTTTCCGGCAACCAGGCAGCCGCGACGACGTCGAATCGGCACGGTCCGTTCTGGAGGCCCTCCTTTTCCGGCTGACAGAGATAGACCTCGGACGCCCTGACGACCCGGCGCCGCTTGCGACGGTCGACCGCCGCCGCCGCCCCTCCGAAGCGAAGGTCGACTCGAGTCTTCACCTCGACGAAGACCAGGGTTTCGCCATCGACCGTAATCAGGTCGATCTCCCCGACCTGACAGCGGAAGTTCCTCTCCAGAATCCGATGACCGAGGCTCTGGAGCAGCTCGGCCGCGGCCGTCTCGCCCTCGGCGCCGCTCAGGCGTGGTCGCGCCTCCCTGCTCATGGCGAAGCCGTCAGGACCGCTTCCAGCGGCTCGCGCTCGCCGTATCTTCCACCACGACGCCCGCGGCGGCAAGTTCGTCGCGGATCCGGTCGGCGACGGCGAAGTCCCCTGCCGCGCGCGCGGCCGAACGACGTTCGACGAGCGCCTCGACATCGTCGTCATTCAGCCCGCCCTCTCGGGCGAACGTCTTTCTTTCCGGGCCGGCCCAGACAGAGCGGTCGAGTACTCCCAACACGCGGTCAGCGGCCTCGAGCGCGGCCAGGACCCGCGCCCGGCCCCCTCGCGGCAGGCCGCCGTCGATCATCCTGTTCACATCGTGGACAAAGGTGAACAAGGCGCCGAGCGCGGCCGACGTGTTCAGGTCATCGGCCAGCGCGTCGGTGAACTCGAGACCGAACTGTTCTGCGGCTCGCTCAAGCGGCGCCGAATCGACATCCTCCCGCTCCGGTTCGTGGCTGAGTCGAAAGTGCATTTCGTCGACCCGCTTCAACGCCCGGTCGGCCTCGCCCACCCTGCCGAAGGTGAAGTCGAGCTGCTGTCGATAGTGAACCGAGATGAGGAGATAGCGGACGGAGCGCATCGAGAGGCCGCGAGCCTCGAGGTCGCCCAGCGTGTATACGTTGCCCAGCGACTTCGACATCTTCTCCCCGTCGACGATCAAGTGCTCGGCGTGAAGCCAGTAGCGGGCCAGCGGACAGCCATTCGCCGATTCACTCTGAGCGATCTCGTTCTCGTGGTGAGGAAACAGATTGTCGACGCCGCCGCAGTGAATGTCGAAGGTCGGACCCAGGTATCTGCGGCTCATCGCCGAACACTCGATGTGCCAGCCCGGGCGGCCGGGCCCCCATGGCGATGACCACACCGGCTCCCCCTCCTTGGCGCCCTTCCAGAGGACGAAGTCCCGCGCATCTTCCTTGGCGTACTCGTCACGCTGCACGCGGTCGCCGCGACGCACGCCTTCGAGATCGATTCCCGACAGCTTGCCGTAGTCCTCGTCCGCGCCGATGCGGAAGAAGACGCTGCCGTCCGCCTCGTAGGCATGCCCCGTCTCGAACAGCCTCTCGATCATCGGAATCATCGCGTCGACGTGTTCTGTGGCGCGCGGGTAATGCTCCACCCGCTCCACACGGAGTGCGTCAAGATCCGCGAAAAAGGACTCGATGTGGGGAGCAACGTAAGCGCCGATATCGACATCGGCCGCCATCGCGGCGGCGATGATCTTGTCCTCGACATCCGTCAGGTTCATCGCCTGAACGACCTGGTAGCCGAAGGCGACGAGCGTTCGACGCAGCACGTCCTCGAAGAGGAAGGTCCGCAGATTGCCGATGTGCACGCGGTCGTACACCGTCGGACCGCAGGTATAGAGGCGAACCCGTCCCGATTCGATCGGCTCGAATGCCTCGAGTCGCCGCCCGAGCGAGTTGAACAGTCTCAGCGCCTTCACGATCCGGTCGGGCCTCTGGGTTGCGGTGTGGCGGGTCGGTGCGCCAGCTTGAACCGGCGACCCTACAACCCCGTCCTTCCCCGGTCCACCTCCCTCCGCCTCACGGCGCCGGATGAGCCGGCTCCCGGAGCGAGCGCAACCGGCGAAGGTAGCTTCGGGCTCGTTGTCTCTTGAGTCCGCGCAGGCGGTCAACGAACAGAACGCCGTCCAGGTGGTCCAGCTCGTGCAGGATCGCGCGAGCCTCCAGTCCGTCCGCATGCAACTCGTAGGCAGCACCGTCAGCACCGCAGGCCGTTACCCGAACGCGCGCCGGCCGGGAGAGCCGTTCGGTGAAGTCGGGAATCGACAGGCAACCTTCGACCTCCGTAGCGGCGCCGGTCGACTCGACGACCCTTGGGTTGACCAGTACGCGGACGGCATCGGGATCGAATCCAGCCGTAGCGTCGACGACCGCCACGCGCAATTCGACGCCGACCTGGGGCGCCGCCAGACCGACTCCGCAGGCAGCATGCATCGTTTCCACCAGGTTCTCTACGAGCCTCTCGAGCTCGGGTCCGAAGTCGTCCACGCGCGGGCAGCACACCCGTAACACGGGATCCGGATACAGGCGAATCGGCAGGACGGACATGAGTGCGGCGCGCGGCAGACCGATCGGGATCATACGGGACGATTCGAGAGCGTCCCTTCCGATGGACAGTCCCGCGGTGTTTCAGCGACACCGCCGGGGGACCCCGGGAGCCGAACCGTGCGTTGCCGCGGATTCGGGTCGGAGATCAGGTGCGCCGCCACTGGCACAGTCGTTGCGTAATACGCGTAGAAGATGCTACCCGGGCGACACCGACTCAGGTGATGCGCCATTCGCGATCCGGTGGTAGCGTGACGCAACCCACCCTGAGGGGACGAGACATGAATCACGGATTTCACTTGACGATCTTGAGCGTGCCGGCTTTCCTCTTCCTCGCCGGCGCCGCTGCCGCCAACTCTCCGGTCGGCAGCGACGAGGCGCGAATTGACGGCGTCTACAGCTTCGTCGGAGCGCTTGATGGCGATGCCGCGCTGTTTGCCGAGCGCTCGGGCGCCCGAAGCGAACTCGAACTCCACTTGCCGGTCCTGCGAGGAGACCGCGTATGGACGACGCCGCGAGCTCGTCTCGCGTTGCTCATGTCGGATCGGTCCGTGCTTGCCCTGGACAACGACAGCGAGGTGACTTTCCGTCAGATCGGTTCCTCCCCGGACGGAGACGACCCGAACTCGCTCTACGTTCTGAGTCGCGGCCGGCTTGGCCTCGACGTCGTGGACGATCTGCTGGACTGGGAGCTGCCCGTAGTCGACACGACGAACGCCCGGATCTACCCGAAGCAGGGCGGTCGCTATCAGGTCGACAGCGATGGCGAGAGGTGGACCGAGGTCACGGTCCTGGCCGGCTTGGCGGAAGTCGTCACGCAGCGCGGCGCGATCCTCCTGCGTTCCGGCGAGGTGTTGCTGGTACATGGTCTCGACGATTCGTGGGTCGAATTGGACTCCGGCGTCGGCAATGCAGCCTTGTCGCTCGACGACTGGACCGCGGGCCACCGGACGCGTCTCGCCGCCTACTCCGCAGTCGACGCGGGCGGTTACGACGTGCTGAGCGAACACGGCGATTGGGTCGACGTCGACGACCGGCGTGCCTGGCAGCCGCGAGTCGACAGGGACTGGCAGCCGTACAGCCGCGGCCGCTGGACCGACACGCCGTTCGGGATGTACTGGGTGGCGAGCGATCCCTGGGGTCCCTTGCCCTACCACTACGGGAGTTGGAACCTGCATCCCGGCTATGGCTGGCTGTGGTACCCCGGCTCGATCTACGCTCCGAATCACGTGTACTGGTACTGGGGACCGTCCTACGTCGGTTGGATCCCCTTCGGCTACTACCGCTCCTACTACAGCCGTCTCGGTCTTGGCTTCGGTTACGGCCTCTACGGGTGGGCGGGCGGCTACTGGGATCCCTTCAGTCAGTGGATCTTCTGCCCCACTGCGAGTTTCGGCTATGGCCGGGGTTACGCCTACGGGCGCTCTCTCAGGCAGCATCATCCAAGACTCGCTCGCGGCATCATCACGACCGACACGAACGGGATCGACCGTCGGAACTGGCGCGACGCGGATGCCGTGCAGCAGGTGCTCATCCAGAAACGCGTCCACCTCACGGACAACGATCTGCCGGACGTGAACGACTTCGTCGCGCGCAGGCCCGATCTGGACCGATCCCTGCTGCCGCAAGTCCGCCGCGCCGACACTGACCAGGCCGCCGTGGCCGTGCGGCGCGGTGGCGCGGACTCGACCGGGTCCGGTCTGATTGGCGCCTCCGCCGGCGGCTTCCGTAGCGCTCCGAAGACGCCGCAGCGAACATCGGGTTCGGGACGGACGACGGACACGGGCACGGTCGCCGTCCGACGCGCGACGCCGAATCAGCCCGCTGCAAGGGCCGGCGCCGAGGACGATGCGTTCGCTCGGACCGTCCGGCCAACGCCAGCCCGCCGCGTGCTTGATGCGATCCGGGGCCGCGATGCCGTGCCGCCGGCGCCGCGGGTCCGGGAACCCCAGGGCGTCCGTTCCGCTCCGCGTTCGACGACGCCACCGCGCGTTCGCTCCACGCCGCGAACGTCATCCCCGCCCCGTTCGACGGCGCCGCCGCGCTCCACGGCTGCTCCGCCTGTGCGGTCCACGCCACGGTCGTCGCCGCCGACTCGATCCACACAGCCGGCGACGCGAGCGACGCCACGGCCGTCAACTCCAAGAGCCTCCCCACCTGCGCGGTCCTCGTCACCACCGGGAGCTCGCTCGGCCCCCAGAGCGTCCGCGCCCCGTTCCACGCCGGCAAGATCGGGTCCGCGGAGTTCGTCGCCGCCGTCCCGGCCCGCTTCACCGCCTCCGAGCCGAAGCAACAGCAGAGGTCGGACGCCGCCAGGTCGCGGATGAGCACCGCCGCGGGTCGACTTGTTCGAGGTCGCCCGCTCCGGGACGCGAGTTCTCAGTCCACACACTTGACGGAGGTTCGTAGCGCCGGCGCGTAGACGTCGCTCTAGCGGGGCGCTCGGCCTGAGAGGCGGCGCAGGCGTAGCCGACTCGACGTCGAGACGACGCGAGGGAGCACCCGAGTGGCGCGTAACCGCGCGCGACCCGCGTCCCCGTCCACAGGGTCGTCTGCGACCGTCGGGACGACAGGTCCCGCTACGGCGTGCGGCTCCGCGGCCGCAGTAGGAGATCGGTGAAACATGCGGGTTAGAGTCGGCGACCTGATGGGCTTGCGGTGCATCGTCTCGAGAAGTCGAGGCGAACTTCGTGGAGCCTGACGGGTTGGCTTGGAATAGCGGCCGGTCCCGCCTGCTCCGCATTCTGTTCGTCATCTACTGCCTGGAGACAGGCCTGTTCCTGGTCATCGTTCCCTGGCGCGAGCTCTGGGACTTCCTCATCGCGAGATCAGTGCTCGGCAGGCTGGGCTGGGGCGCCCTGTTCCTCACGCCTTGGGCTCGCGGCGCGATCACGGGGTTCGGCGCGGTTCACCTCCTGTGGGGCGCCCACGACCTCGAGCACATGTTCCTCAACCGCTCGCTGCGCGGCGCCGGGCCGCTGGCAGCAGACCCGGATTCCGTATCGTGACGCCCAGCCACCGGCGGCCGACATTGCTCGCAATCAGCGATCGTCGTCTGATCGGCGGGCGAGCGGGCCTCGCGACGTGGGTGCGATCGCTACCGGGCGATGTCGCTCTGGCGCTGCGCGAGAAGGACCTCGATCGAAACGCCCTGGTCGAGGCAGGACGCGCCGTGCGCTCGGTCTTTCCGGGCACCCTGGTCATCCACGGAGACCTTCAGGCCGCGGTCGACTGTCAAGCCGATGGGGTCCATCTGCCGGCCAGCGCGCCATGGGCGGAGCTGGCGCCCGCGGTTCGGGACGAGGACCTCCTGCTCGGCGTCTCGACGCACAACAAGGGTGAGCTCGCTGAGGCTTGCGCAATCGGAGCCGACTACGTTCTGTTCGGACCGGTCTTTGCTACGCCGGCAAAACGCCGCTTCGGACCGGCCCAGGGACTCGACGAGCTGTGTCGCGCGGCCGAGGTCGGTCGACCCGTGCTCGCCGTCGGCGGGATCGACCCTGAGAACGCGACCTTGGTCGCGTCGACCGGCGCCGCGGGAATCGCAGCGATACGCGCCTTCGCCGACGCGAAGTCCGCGGCGTCCTTGGCCGCCGCCTGGAGGCGTGCGACTGCTACCATCGCGGTTCCGTGAAGTCCCGCTATCTCGTCCTCTCGGCCTTCGTGCTGGCACTCGACCAGTGGAGCAAGTGGTGGCTTGAGGGAACGCTCGAACCCCATGAACGGATCGAGGTCGTGCCGGGGTTCTTCGACCTCGTCCACGTTCAGAATACGGGTATCGCTTTCGGCCTGTTTCCTGCCGGCCGCGAGCTGCTCGGCACTCTGATCCTCACCCTGCTCGGACTCGCCGCTCTGACCGTCGTCGCCGTCTACTACCGACGGACTTCCGAGCGCGAGGCCCTCCTCCTTGCGGCTCTGGCTCTGGTGCTGGGCGGCGCGGTCGGCAATCTCGTCGATCGCATCATGCAGCGGGCCGTGACGGACTTTCTCGATGTATACGTCGGCGCCTATCACTGGCCCGCCTTCAACGTTGCCGATAGTGCGGTCACCCTGGGCATCGCCTGTCTCTTGACGCACAGTTTCCGGCCGTCCATCCGGCCGGCGTCGGGGGCTCCTGTGGACGATCGCCTTCCGGCCGGAGCCGAGGAATCGAAGTGACCTCGATTCGCGCGCCGGCCGAAGCCGCTGGCGAACGGATCGATCGCTACCTCGCGCGCGCTTTGAGTCGGCCGCGCAACCGTATTCGTCACCTCCTTCTCGGTGGCCATGTCAGGATCAACGGCGCAGCGCCCAAACCGTCCCATGTGCTCCGCGGCGGCGAGGAGATTCAGATGCTGCTGCCCACCCCACCACCGGATCGTCTTCCACTGGCGGAAGAGGGGCGCCTGCCGGTCCTCTACGCCGACGAAGATCTGCTGGTAATTGACAAGCCCGCTGGGCTGGTTGTCCATCCGGGGGCTGGGGTGCCCGGGGGCACACTCGTCAACCGCCTCCTCCACCACCACCCGGAGATCGCTGCTGTTGGCTCCCCGCAGCGTCCCGGCATCGTGCATCGACTCGACATCGGCACGAGCGGCGCCCTCGCGGTCGCGCGAACCGACGCGGCGTACACGGCCCTGAGTCGAGCGTTCGCCGAACGACGCGTGGAGAAGCTCTACCTCGCCGTGGTTCACGGCCGACCGAAGGAAGCCTCGGGCACGATCGACCGGCCCATCGGCCGCCATCCGACGCAACGAACGAGGATGGCCGTGGTGGACGCCGCGCGCGGAGGCCGTTCCGCTCTCACCCGCTACCGCGTGATGGCGACCTCCACCGGCCTGTCCCTTCTCGAACTCATGTTGATCACCGGCCGAACCCACCAGATCCGAGTCCACTGCAAGGCGATCGGTCACCCGTTGGTCGGCGACCCGAGCTATGGCGAGGCACGCTGGCAGAACCTGCCGCCGAACCTCGAGTCGACAGTACGTGACTTTCCTCGACCGGCCCTGCATGCGCGGCGACTCACGTTGCCGCCGTTGCTCGGCGAACCGGCTCGGAGCTTCGTTTCCGCGATACCCGAGGACCTGCGGAAGCTGTGCGCAGAATGCGAGCTCGACCAGGAAAGCTGGGCGGCCGAAACGACACGAGGCGAGTTCCGGCCGGCGAGTGGTTTGGCGGCCCTAACCGACGCCCCCTGAGTTCGCCGTCTCCGCGTCGACATCCTCCGCGGCAGGCGAGTCGATCGCCAACGTCCCGCTCATCTCGATCCTCCCGTTGCAAACGCCACCCTCCGCAATCGACACGAGAGGCGCCACGAGATCGCCCTTCACGGATCCCGAGGAGGTGACTTCGATCTTCTCCTCAGCGCGCACGTCACCCTCGACCGTCCCCGCAATCTGGACGGACTTCGCCGCGATATCGCCGTCAACCTGGCCGCGACGTCCCAGTACGCAGCGACCGTCGAGCTCGACACTGCCGACCAGCGAACCGTCGACGAGAACCTCCGTGTCGCCGGAAATGCTGCCCTCGATACGGGTCCCCGGCGCGACGTAGGAGCGAGCGGCTGGCGCCGATGGGGACCGGACCTCTCCCGCCGGCGTGACTCGGTCCGCCCTTCCTGATTCGTCGAGGCCCTTCCTGAAGATCGACATCTGCTGACTCCTGCAGGGTAACTCAGTGCGACGGCTTGGAGCGGCCTTTGAACGGAACGAGAATTGGAGCGGGCAACGGGACTCGAACCCGCGACATCCAGCTTGGGAAGCTGGCACTCTACCGACTGAGTTATGCCCGCCGGAGCCTGGCCGAGGTCAAGCTAACCCAGGCCCGGCAGGCGGTCAAGGTGCAGTCCGCGATCGTCCGGAATCCGCCCCGAGAGGCCGGAACGCCGTTATGATGCCGTCGAGATCGTCCCGATGACAAGCCGATCGCCCAAGGAAACCCAGACGCTTTACTTCTTCCCGGAACGCGACGTCACGGCCGAAGAGCTTCAGGCAATGCTCGCCGGCAGTCGCGAACAACGCTGCGACGCCGTGTCCTGCATGCTTCGCTACGCCCAGTGGGAGGACATCTGGGTCTACCTTTCGCGCGACGATGTGCGCGAACTTTTCGAGGAGCTCGACCTGCCGGACAGCCTGCGGGCAGCCTGGGCAAGAATGCTCAAGATCGAGCCGGTCACGACCTGAACCTTGAACTCGGATCATGAGCGTCACGGACCGAATGTCAATGCGCGACGAGGAAGCGTCGGAGAGCCATGCCGCGAACGCGGGAGTCCCTGCGCCGACCATTGGCGCGTCGTCAAGCGCTCGCAGTGCTCGCGAAAGCGCTGTCAGCGTCCCTTGTCGCCCATGACCAGGTCGCCAAGGCCGCCGAGGATGGAACCTTCACCCTTGCGACCCCCACCGGTCTGGGGAGCGGCGGCGTATACGCGACTCGCCAGACGGCTGAACGGCAACGACTGGATCCACACCTTGCCGGGGCCGGTGAGCGCGGCGTAGAACAGGCCTTCGCCGCCAAAGAGAGCCGTCTTGATGCCGCTCACCATCTGGATGTCGTAGTCCACCTGACGTTCGAAGGCGACGAGACAACCGGTGTCGAGACGCATCGTTTCCCCGGCCTGAAGAGTCCGCTCGACCACCGTTCCGCCGGCGTGGACGAAGGCGAGGCCGTCACCCTCGAGTTTCTGCAGAATGAAGCCCTCGCCCCCGAACAACCCCGCCCCCAGTCGACGCTGAAAGGCGATGCCGACGGACACTCCCTTCGCGGCGCAAAGGAAGGCGTCTTTCTGGCACAGAATCGTGTTGTCGTGCGCGGGAAGATCGAACGGGATGATCCGCCCCGGATAGGGTGAGGCGAAGGCGACGTTCCGGCGGGCCTCGGCGCCGTTCCCGAACACGGTCATGAACAGGGATTCCCCGGTCAGCACCCGTTTGCCCGCCGACATCAGCCTGCCCATGAAGCCGCCGGCAGCGTCCCTCTCGGATCCGTCGCCGAAGATCGTGTTCATCTCGATGCCGGGGTCCATGTACATGAACGCGCCTGCCTCGGCAATGCAAGCCTCGCCCGGGTCGAGCGTGATCTCTACGAATTGCATCTCTTCGCCGACGATCACGTAATCGATCTCGTCCGCGCCGCCGCCGCCAGGAGGCAGTGGCAACGTGCTGCGGAAGGCAGCGGCGAAGCGGGGCTCGGTCACCACGGGCGCCCAGTTGCCCATTCCGTCGCGATACACGTGAGCTCCGCGCGCGACACCCCCGGCGCGAATCCGAGCCTCGATCTCCTCGGCTCGATACGGGCCCTCCTGGCTGCCGTCAACCGCGAGATACCAGACTTCGCTCGTCATTCCGTTTCCTCATCGTCCTTGTCGCCGACGGCGCGACGACTGCTTGGGGCGCTCGGATCGTAGCCCACGAACCGGACCTCGAAGACCCAGGGCCAGTTCTTGCCGGTGAGCAGGAACGTCCCGGCGTCCGGCCGGTATGCGATTCCATTCAGGACGTCCGCGGCCTCGGCCTCGGCAACGGTCAGCAGACCGGACGCATCGACAACTGCGACCACCGCACCGGAGTCCACGTCGATAACCGCAATCTCGTCACTCTCGAACAGGTTCGCAAAGAGGAGCTTGTCGACGAGCTCCAGTTCGTTCAGGTCATCGACCGGCATGCCGCGCCGGGTGACCCGCAGCCGCCGCTCAACCTCGAACGTGTACGGATCCCGAAAGACGAGGGACGGCGTGCCGTCGCTCATGATGAGATGCGAACCGTCGAACGTGAGGCCCCAGCCTTCGCCCCGATAGCGGGCTCGGCCGAGTTCGCGAAACGGCTCGAGCGACCAGACGATCGCCTGACCGCGCCGCCAAGTCAGCTGGACGAGGCGCTCTCCCTCCCCGTCCGGCCCGGGCACAAGGGCAATACCCTCCCCAAACAGGCTTCGGTCGAGTTCCTGGCGGTCGATCTCCGTTCCTTCCGGCCACCGCCAAGCGCGCAGGCTCGAGGATCCGTACCTGCCCGTGCTCTCGTAGACGACGCCGTCGCGCCATAGGAGCCCCTGAGTGTACGCCTCCGTATCATGCGGTCGCGTGTCCACGATCTCGACCCCCCAGCGTTCGACCTCGTTCGCCGCCTGAACAGCGACCGGAGCACTTTCGTCCGCGCCGCTCGACCCGGCGGCGGAGCAAGCCGGCACGAACGCCAAGAAGGCGATGAGCCTCAGGGAACTACCGGACATCGCCGCGACGCTAGCAGCCCGTGGCGAGCGGAACGAGTTGACCATTCCGGCCCCGGTTGGAAGAGTCTCCAGGTATGGCGCTTCCGACCCTTCACCGTATCCTCTTCGTTGCGAGCGGCGCCGCGCTTGCGCTTGCCTGGGTCGCGTTCGCGGAGACTGCGACCCAGGACGAGACCCTCACGGATCCGCGAGCCACCATGCGGACGTTTCTCGGCGCCTTCGAAACCGAGGGCGCCCGGCCCGACCTTGACGCCGCAGCGGCCTGTCTCGATCTGGGCGACCTGCCCGTTCCGATCCGGGCACGGCAGGGGCGCAATCTGGCGACCGAACTCAAGCGGGTGATCGATCGCATCGCCTTCGTCGAACTCGATGAGATCCCCGCCGATGGCACGCTCGAGGAGTGGGTCTTCAACGACGAGTTGGCGGTGCCGATCGTGCTGGCGCCCGACGCCGACGGCCGCTGGTTGTTCACCCGCGCCACCGTTGCGGCGATCCCGGCTCTCTACCTGGAACTCAGCGACCGGAGCATCGTGGAGGGCGTCGAAGACGCCCCGTTGACCGCCGCCATCTGGCTCCGGGAGCGAGTGCCCGAACGGCTCCGGACCGGCGGACTCGTCCTCTACCCCTGGCAGTGGCTGGCCTTGCCGGTCCTGCTTCTGGTCGGCCTGCTGCTCGGCCGCGTCGTCGTCTGGATGAGCTACTGGCTGTTCGCGAAGCCACTAGCCCGGCGCTATCGCAACCTGGATCTGCGCGGCTCTCGCCGCATCCTGCGACCGACGGGGCTTCTCGTCACCGCCGGAGCGTGGTGGCTCGGAATCCAGTGGCTGGGGTTGCCGCCGGAGGCCGACGTCTGGCTCGACACGATCGTACTCGTCCTTCTTCTCCTCGCCCTGGGCCGAGCCGTCTTCGCGCAGATCGACCTCATCGGTACGGAACTGCGGACACGGGCCGCACGGGCCGAGAATCGGTTTCAGGACCAGGTCGTGCCCTTCGTCACGAAGACGCTCAAACTCGCGACGGCAGTCGTTGGCGCGGTCTTCCTGATTGCCCGTCTCGGCGGGGACGTCACCGCGCTCCTCGCTGGCCTGGGGCTGTCCGGGCTGGCAGTAGCCCTCGCCGCCCAGGACCTGCTGAAGAACCTGTTCGGTTCGATTACGGTACTCACCGATCGCCCGTTCCGCGTCGGCGACTGGATCAAGGTGGGCGACGTCGAGGGCGTGGTCGAGGAGATCGGCTTTCGCAGCACGCGCGTCCGGACCTTCTACGCGTCTCTCGTCACCCTACCCAACGCGCGGCTGATCGATGCCTCGGTCGACAACTACGGCGCTCGGAGCTACCGGCGCTGGAGCACCCGCATCCACGTCACGTACGACACGCCGCCGGAACGGGTCGACGCGTTCTGCGAGGGAATTCGCGAACTTGTCCGCACGAACGAACGAATGCGCCAGGACGCGTTCGAGATCCACCTGAATGAACTCGGCGCAGATGCGCTTCAGATCCTGGTCTACGTCTTCTTCATCGCGCCGGACTGGAGCACCGAACTCAGATTGCGCCACAACCTGGCTCTGGACATCCTGCAACTGGCGAACCGGCTGGGCGTGAAGATGGCCTTTCCCACCCGGACGATTCACCTCGAATCGTCACCGCCGGAAGGCTCTGCAGTCTCCTGACCCGCTGGAAGGACGATCCGCACGGATAGACCGCCTCCTGGCCGCCGAGCTGCCGTGATCGTGCCGCCGTGCTCCTCCACGGCACGACGCGCGATCGGCAGACCGAGACCGGTGCCGCCGCTTGACGTCGAGAAGTACGGCTCGAACATCCGATTCAGGTCCGTGTCGGAGACTCCTCGACCGCGGTCGTCGACGATGACGGCAAGAGCGTCGCCATCGTCAGCTCGCGATACCGTCACCCGGACTTCACCGCCGCCTTCGCTCGCGAGGAGTGCGTTCTCCAGCAGGTTGCGGACGGCTCGTTGGACGAGGCGCCGGTCGAAGTGGATTCGAGCTGCCGCACCCTGGACTTTGCACTCGAGCTCGACCGACACACCCTTTGGCGGTGGATTCCGGTATCCATCGACGATTTCGCGTACCGCTTCGACGAGATCGCCCTGGCTTGGTCGAGCGTCCGGAATTCTGCTGTAACTCGAGAAATCCCCCGCAATCCGAGACAGCTCCTCCACCTGGTAGAGGATGTTCGCCGTGCAGTGATCGAACACGTCCTGGAGTCGGTCCGGCGCCTCCTGCCAGACTTGTCGCAAGTGCTCCGCGGAGAGCCGAATCGGCGTCAACGGGTTCTTCACCTCGTGAGCGATCAACCGCGCCATTTCGGCCCAGAGCTCGAGCCGCTGGGCCCGCAGAACGTCGGTCACATCCTCAACGACAAGCAATGCCGCCGGATCCTCCCTCCCTGGAACAGGCGCCCACACGACAGTCCACTCCCTCTGTCCAGCTCCCTCGCTCAGGGACACGGTGATGTGCTCGATCTGGTCGCTCGCCTGCCGCACGAGTTCGCCTACCGGCTCGAGCTCGTCGCCGACGTCGTCGAAGGGACTCCCGACGGATACGCCGAGGAGCTCCGTTGCGGTGCGATTCGCCATCGTCACCCTGCTCTCGCGATCTAGCGCGACGACCCCTGAGGTGATGTTGTCCACCACTCCTTCGAGCAGGCTCTTCTCCGCTTCGACTCGGGCCCGCGACGACGCGATTCGGCCTGCCATGCCATCGATGGCCTGGCCCAAGGTGCGGAGTTCCGTCTCCTCGGGTCGGAAGCCGAGGGATACCGCGCCACCGGCGATGCGGCCCGCGCCATCGATCATGCGCATCAGTGGGCGGGTGAAGCCCCGGGCGAGCAGTGCCCCGGCCACCACGAGAAGGAGCATCAATCCGGCGATGATCACGAGCCCGCGCGACCTGAGCGCATCGAGTTCCCGGCTGGCAGCCTCCTGCTGAGCGAGCAGCGGCACGGACACGAACAGACCCGACTCGCCCGGCCGTGCTTCGCCGAGCGATACCGGCGCGTAGAGCTCCAGATAGGAGACGTTGCCGGCAACCTGCTGGACGCGAGCGGCGATCGGATGTCCCAGCAGCGCCAGACGAGAGTAGACGCTTCCTGGGATCCGCTTGGGTATCAGGCCGGCGGTGAAGAGATCAGGCTTGCTCGAGGCGTAGACCGCACCGCGCCAATAGACGTTCACTTCGTGGTCAACGACCTCGGCCAGCCAGGCAAGCAACTCGTCATCCAACTGGGCGTCCATCGAGAAGCCGGCTTCGAGTCCGAGCAGAAAGTCGGTCAGAACGTGTTCCAGCGAGACCAACGCCGAGCGTCCCGCGAGTTGCTGTTCGGCCTGGAGCCGCTCAGCGAGATTGCGAAACAAGAGGCCGTTCAGCAGGGTCAGCGGCAGGATGGCGATCAGAGCCATGACGACCGTGAGCCGGACCGAATAGCGCCGCGCCCCCCGCAGGAGCGCCGAACGCAGCCCGGCCGACGACAGAGAACTCAGCAACAGGCCGATACCGACGACAAGAAGGGGTAGCAAGGTGCGCAGGGAAACGATCCCGACTCGCCACAGCCGCTCCGCCGGCGATGGGTCGAGCAGCAACAGAACCGTCCAGAGCCCCTCCGTACGACTGGGGTGGAACCACGCGGACGCCCGACCTCCGGGCGTGTCGACGCGAAGTCTCCGGCTGGGCTCGACGGCCTCTGACGGAGCGGGAAGCCGCCAATCCTCCCGCCAGGGTGAGACGAGCGGCCGACCCGCCCCGTCGAGGTGAGCAATCAACACGTTTCCCGTCAAGCTCTCGTCGTTCTGACTGCCGTTCGGTCCTCCACGCAGGAGCCGCAGCTCAAGCGGCGCCTCGGGCCCGAAGGCAGGGCTGTTCCAGAGGCTCCGCCGCGGTACGGCAATCGTCCAGAATCTGACCACGCCCCAGGGATGGCCGGACGCGTTGATCTCCTTCTCTCCTGCCGCGCTCCGCTGGTTCTGCCAGAACGACATGCCGCTGTCTGGCCACCTTGCGCTGTCGACGACCAGAGTGCCCGTCTCCCGATCGATCGGCAGACCGTACGAGAACACGGAGGACACCCGGCCATTCCGAAGTACCGCCAGTGCAGAGACTGTCTCAGCGCCGGCGAGAGGGGAGCGCCGCCAGAGTTCAAGCGCCAGATCCTGGTGATCCGCAAGATGGTCCGGGTGGCCGAGTCCCAGAGCAGCCACATCCGTGGAACGAACGAACTCGCTCGTCGCATCGACCAGACTCACGACTGCCTCCGGTGTCGGCGTGTCGAGGTCGCCAGCGGCCCGTTCGGAGAGAGCTCCACGCAGAGCTCCAGATCTCGCAACTTCCGCGACGAGGCCGACCGCGAGAGCGGATAGAACGACGGTACGAAGGAAATCCAGCCAACTCCGCCGAAGCCACCAGGCGCCGGTCCACAGGCCACAGATGACGAATGCCGCTCCGCCGAGGAAAATCGCCGTCCAGTCCGCAAGCGAACCTCCGAGGGAACCGGCGAGATCGACCGGCGCACCGCCCGAACTGACCTCGAAGCGCTGCCAGCTGTAAAGGCCGTAGCTGACAACCGACAGAACGCCGAGTTGGACGCCGATACGCCGAAGACGCGCCGGACGCGCTCTGTTCTCCGCGGCGAGTCGTCGCTCGACGCGAATCAGTGGCAGCAACAGGGCAACGGCAACCGCGAATGCCGCGATCCACAGTGTCGGGCGGTGAAGCAACTCTGGCGCCGGCTCGAAGCGCAGTCGAAGCCATGGGCCGCCGAGGTCGTCCGGCGGCGGCAGTTCGCGAACCCCAGCCGATTCGAGTGCCGGCGCCAGAGGTTCGGCAGCGGCGCCGGCGAGCGACCAGCGGACGGGATGACTCCGGAGCCCGAATGGAACCTGAATGGGAAGTGCATCGGTCGCGAAGCTGTCGCCGACGACGATGCGCCAACCCGGCCGGTCGGAGGGAACCTCGAGCACCGTGTAGAGCGAGACGGCGGTGAAGCTCGCGATCTCGTTCATGCCGCCTGGCCGCAGTTCGTCGAGCGGAAGATCGTGACGGAATCCGGGACCGCCCCAGGCTCGCGCCAGACCGTCGGGATCGAGCAGCAGCAGCGTCCGGCGAACGTCCCGACTGACAGACTCGATCGTCTCGAAGGCGCGGCGCCGCTGCCGGGGCGATTCAAGCGGTAGGACCTCGCCCTCCCGAATCGCCTCGACGGCACGTTCCGCGTCGGCCCCCAGCTCGGCAATGAAGGCGTGATACGACGCCTTGAGCGCCGCCATCTGCCGCGCGCTCGGCGCCGGAGTCGCCTGACTCCGCGGCCAAAGGCCAACCGCCGTCGACAGGATTGCAACGAGGAGAAGGCCCGGTACGATGTGGCGCTCCCCCATCGCCACCTCTCGGCTACGACCCGTCGTCGGCCCCACCCCGAACGGAAGCCAGGATTCGCGACACGATCTCACCGGCGTCGGCCGTCGAGGTATCGATGAGCTGATGGCTGACATCGTGGCGCAGTGGGGACGAGGCGCGCCGCCGGTCGCGGTCGTCCCGATCCCGGATCTCCCGGATCAGGCGCGCCCGCTCGCGGCCGTTGGCGACACCGAACTGCTTGAATCTCCGTTCCGCACGGACGTCGAGAGGCGCATCGAGATAGAACTTGTGCCGAGCGTCCGGAAACACGACCGTGCCGATGTCGCGCCCCTCGACGACTGCGCCTTCCCGAGCTGCGAACTCGCGCTGCTTGTCGACCAGCCAAGAACGAACGGAGCGATGGGTCGCCAGACGGGAGGTGGCCGCATCGACCTCGGGAGTCCGTAGCTCCTCCCCTGGTGCAACGCCGTCAACGAGAACCTCCACCCGGTTCCCCGTGACCCGCAGTTCGAGATCGAGACGGCGAGTCAACTCCTCCATCGCCGGAGAATTGCCGGGGTCGAGACCGAGCTCGAGGGCCCGCCAGGCCACCGCCCGGTACATCGCGCCTGTATCAAGGTAAGGCACACCGAGAGTAGCGGCGACACGACGCGCCACCGTGCTCTTGCCGGCACCGGCCGGACCGTCGATCGCGACGAGAGTCATCGCCGCCTTTGCCGTCGCGGCTCGGCAGCACCGGCGCTCGAGCGCTTGAACCGCTGGTGGACGGGCGCTCTGCGCGCGCCGAGCGCGGCCGCTTCCGACGCGGACAGCTCACGCCAGGAGCCAGGACCGAGCCCCGCGTCCTCCAAGCCGCCGATCGCCACGCGACGCAGGCGCTGGACGGGATGACCGATCCGGAAGAACATCTCCCGGATCTGACGGGTTCGACCTTCCCGCAGGGCAACCTCCCACCAACTCGACGAGCGTGCGGCCCGTGCGCCCTTGCGGGTCACCCGACGCGGCTTGAGAGGCGCCGTACGCCGCCCGGCGATCACCATGCCCCGTTCGAGACGAGCGATCGCGCGAACATCCGGTACGCCCCGGACCTTGACCAGGTACCTCTTCGAGGAGCCGTAACGCGGATGCGTCAGCCGGTTCGCCAGATCGCCGTCGTCGGTCAGAAGGAGCAGCCCCTCGGTGTGGTAGTCGAGCCGCCCGACCGGCTTGAGTCTCGCCCGCCACCCGGCGGGCACGAGTTCCATCACCGTACGCCGGCCTTCGGGATCGCTGCGGGTCGTCACGTAGCCGGTCGGCTTGTGAAGCAGGATGTAGAGGCACTTCTTCCGCCAAGTGATCGGCTCCCCGTCCACGAAGACCGTCGACGTTCCTCCGGCGGCCACTCGCTCGCCCAGCACCGCCAATCGGCCGTCGACCGTCACCCGACCCGCCCGGATCAAGTCCTCCGCACCACGTCGCGAGGCGACCCCCGCTCGAGACAGGACCTTCTGCAGGCGTTCGCCTGTGGACTTTTCAGCCATCCCCCGGCTCCGTCGACGTGGGGATCGAACCGCCCTCCGTCGCGTCGACGTCCGCCGCGGCGCGAAACGTCTCCTCGAATTCCTCGAGCGGTGGCAGGTCCTTGATCGAGCCGAGGCCGAAGTGCCGCAGAAACTCACGAGTCGTTCCATACAGGAACGGACTGCCAACGACTTCCCTGCGCCCGGCGATCCGGATGAGCCGGCGTTCGAGCAGCGTCTTCAGCACTCCGGTCGAGTTGCGGCCCCGGAGTTCCTGGATCTCCGGACTCGTCACCGGCTGGCGGTAGGCCACGATCGCCAGCGTCTCGACCGCAGCCATGGACAGTTTGCCCCTCCCCGCCACATCGAAGAACTTCCGCAGGTAGGGATGGAGGTCGGCACGGGTGACGAGCCGGTACCCGCCGCCGGTCTGATCGAGGATCACCCCCCGGTTGGGGGACTGACCAGCACCGTCCGCACGATAACGGGAGAGCACGGCATCGAGCGCTTCACGTGCGCTCTCGCGCTCGGAATCCGGGAAGACCCCGAGCAGTCTCGCTTCCGACTGCGGATCCGAGCTCGCGAACAGGAGGGCCTCGAACACCGCCTCCATGTCGGCTGCCGTCTTCATCCCGGAAGCTCCTCGAGCAGGAGCGGGTCGAGACTTCGGGTCGTCCGGAACATCAGAACGGAACCGGCGGAAGCGTGGAGCCGAATCAGGTTGAGCCGGGCCATCTCGAGCACCGCGAGAAAGCAGGCGATCGCTTCCGCGCGACTGGATAACGCGAACAGATCGTCCTGAAGGTCGAGGGTCCGGCCGCCCTCGAAACTCCTCGCCAATCTCTCGATCTGACCGCGGACGGTGAACGTCTCGCCTCGATAGACAAGCGGTTGCGGATGCTCGTCGTCGTACCGATCGAGCACCGTCCTCAGGACCTGCAACAGGTCGTACAGCGACAGAGCGCCGATCTCGACTTCGTCTTCGGCGCCGAATTCCGCCGCCTGTGGACGACCCCGCGTCCACAGGCCGTGTCGTGCCTCGTGGACCTCGGCCAG
This sequence comes from Candidatus Multivoraceae bacterium, assembly GCA_965219625.1. Classification (GTDB taxonomy): domain Bacteria; phylum Acidobacteriota; class Thermoanaerobaculia; order Multivoradales; family Multivoraceae; genus Multivorans. Next base: position 100,048 of record OZ244782.1, read on the forward strand.
CGTCTGAGCCACCTCCTTCAGCCGCTGATACTCCAGCAGGCGCTCGATGAGTTCGCGGCGCGGATCCTCGGGAGTTTCGCCAGGCGCCGGTTCCGGCTGGGGCAGAAGCACCCTTGCCTTCAGCTGGATGAGGAGCGCAGCCTCATAAATGTAGTCGGCTGCGATGTCCAGGTCGAGCTCATCCATCAGGGCCAGGTACTCCTGGAACTGATCGCAGATTCGGGCGACCGGAATGTCGGTGATCTCGATTTCGGAGATTCGAACGAGGTGCAGCAACAGATCGAGCGGACCCTCGAAGGTAGGCAACTGTACCCGCCAAGACGCCGGCAGCAGCCCCGTCGGCGATACCGCCGCTAGACCGGTAACGGTCGTTGCCTCGGGTTTGGGATCGGCGCTCATCTGGTTTGTCATCGCCGGCATCCGCGTCGGAAGCGGGCGGTTCCGCGCTCATTCCCCGCGATTCTTCCACAACCCGGGGGTTCGGCCCGATTGCGCCGTCGTCGACCCTCCGATCGCCGCAAGCCCTGGAAGCCGCCCCGCCAGCTGATCCTGGAGGGCCTCGTTGCCGGGCTCTCCGAGCCGTTCGAGCAGGTCCGCTGCATCACGTCGAGCGGCTACCAGCCAGCGCCAATCCCGGGCCAGATCTGCAAACCGAAACGCGGCCAGGCCGGCCTGGCGAGTTCCGAGCAGTTCTCCCGGCCCCCGTTGCCTCAGATCCTCCTCGGCAATCTGGAAGCCGTCGTTCGAAGCCGCGAACACCTCGAGCCGTTCGCGAGCCTCGGCCGATGGTCCGTCCGCCATCGCGATACAGATGGGATCGCCCAACGTCGGATCCCTACCGCGACCGATACGCCCCCGGAGCTGATGGAGTTGAGCCAAGCCGAAGCGCTGCGCGCCGAGGATGACCATCGCCGTCGCCTCCGGCACGTCGACGCCGACCTCGATCACGGTCGTGGACAACAGAGCGCGGATTGCGCCGCTCGCGAATCGACTCATCGCCTGATCGCGCTCTTCGCGTCCCAGGCGTCCGTGAACGACAGCGCTCGGCACGCCCAACGCCCGCTCCCAGGCAGCTGCCGCACCGGTGAGAGACGGCAGGTTCCCCATCGATCCTTCGCCCGGGTCGATCAGCGGGAAGACGATGTAGGCCCTTCCGCCGCGAAGCAGGCGCTCCCGCACGAGCTCCGCCGCCTCCGCCATCTGCCCGGCGGCCAGCACCCGAGTCTCGACCGGGCGGCGACCCGGCGGCATCTCGTCGATGATCGACACGTCGAGGTCGCCGTAGACCGTCAGGGCGAGCGATCTCGGGATCGGGGTCGCCGTCATGACCAGCAGATCGGGCCGGAGTCCCTTGGCGACCAGGGATTCCCGTTGAACGACACCGAAGCGGTGCTGTTCGTCAACAACCGCAAGCCCCAACCGGGCGAACCGAGTCCGTTCCGAAATGAGTGCGTGGGTGCCGACGGCCAGGTCGATGGCGCCGCCGGCAAGCCTCTCGTCGACCGCGCCGAAGCCGTCACTCGCCACCCGCTGGCTGGATGTGACGAGCGCCAGGGTCATCCGTTCCCCCAGAAGCCGGTCGAGAGACGAGAAGTGCTGCTCCGCGAGCAACTCGGTGGGCGCCATCAGCGCGGATTGGAGACCGCTCTGGTGCGCCCACAAGGAGACCAGGGCGGCAATCACCGTCTTCCCGCTGCCCACGTCGCCCTGGAGCAGGCGCTGCATCGGGCGACGGCGCTTCAAGTCTGACGCGATCTCCTGCAGAACCCGTTCTTGGGCGCCAGTCAGCCGAAACGGCACGAGGTCCCGTAGAGCATCCCGTGTCGCTCCGTCGTTTCGATACGAGTGCGCCTTGCCCTCCCCGTCCCGCTGGGCTCGAGTCGCTCCAAGCCGCAGCTGCTGGAGCAGGAGCTCGCCGTACGCCAGCCGCGCGTGGGCACGAGTCCGGCGAGCGTTCAAGTCCTCCACCGAGGCCGTGGATGGCGGCTTGTGGACGAAGCTGAGGGACTCGGCGAGCCCCGGCAGATCGTGCGCGGTCCGCACCTCCAAGGGCATCCAGTCATCGGCCCAATCACGCCTGCCAGCATCCTCGAGACTACTGATCACACCCGCCACCAGCCGCTCCACCTTCGCCGCCGGCACATCGCCGATTCGACCGTAGACCGCCCTGATGCCGAACCCCCCGGGTGGTGTCCGGTCGACGCGCTGGATCGTCGGGTTGGACAGTTCCCAGTCCCCGTCGACGGTCCGACGTCTCAGTTCACCGTGAACCAGATAACGCTCCCCCTCGACGAGCTGCGCGGCGAGGTACGGCCGGTTGAACCACACGACGCGGATCCGATTCGCTCCGTCCGAAGCGATCGCCTGAACCCGGGAGACCCGCCGACGACCGAAGGAACGCCGTATGCCGTCAAGCCGCACGACCGATGTGATCGGCCCACCTGCGTCGTCGTCCGGGGCGGGCAGGCCGCTGATCTTCCTCTGGTCGAGGTAGCGAAGGGGTAGATGCGCGAGCAGATCCGAAATGCGATGACACCCCGCCGCCCCGAGCTTCCGTCCCAGCACTTCCCCCACGCCCCGCGCGGCGGTCACAGGATCACGCGTCCGCATTCTTCGTCGAGGTCCGAAGGGAGGCTCGAGAGGTCAGCCGAGCAACTTGAGGGTTGCGGCCCCCGTGTCAAGCACTGCGCAAGCACCGAGCGGAAGCGTGTGGTTCGGCGTTCCGTGTCCGGCAGGCAGCCCCTCGAACAGAGGCACCGCCAGAGTCTGGGCGAAGTCCCTCAAGCTGGCCCTGGCGTCGCAGTCGACGAAGTGACCGGCGACTACCGCGCGTACGCCGACAACGCGACGAGACACGCGAAGCTGAGTCAGGAGTCGGTCGATGCGGTACTCAGGTTCATTCACGTCCTCGAGCACCAGGATCGAACCGCGGAGGTCAGGCAGGACGCCGGTTCCGATGGACGCGGCCAGCATCGTCAGGCAGCCGCCGAGCAACGGACCCGGGAGCCGCTCCGGTCGGCCGGCCGACAACGTCTCGGCGACGGGCGAGAGTCTCCATCCCGGTCCGGGCACGCCCGACAGAGCGCCGAGGAAGGACCGCTCCTCCGCTGCGGACAGGCCACGGCCAACGTCAGCCGCCATCGGCCCGTGGTACGCCACAAGGCCGGCGCGAGCGACCAACCCGAGAAGAACCGGGGTGAGATCGGAGAAGCCGACGCAGGCGATGCGCTTCTCTGCGAGCAGAGCCCAGTCGATCCTCTCCAGAACACGCAGCACGCCGTGCCCGCCGCGGGCGAACACGATCGCCGAGATCGTGTCGTCTTCAACCAACTCGTGAAAGCCGTCGACCCGCTCGCCGTCCGACCCCATGAACAGATTCCGACCACGCCGCGTCGCCCCGGGGCGCAGGTTCGACGCGAGGGCGACTCTGAAGCCGAGCGCCTCCAGGGCCTGCACGCCCGCGTCGAGTGCGCCGGGTTCGACGACACCGGACAGAGCGGCAACGCCAATCCGGTGACCGGGCCGAACCGGACGCGGCCGAACGGTCAACGTGTCCGAGGTTCCGAGGCCTCGTTCAGGGGTCTCGCAGGTCAAGTGCCGGAGGACCTCGTAAGCCGGATTCTGTTCGTTCCGCCACGAATCAGGAGGCGGAAGGCGGCCATTCATCTTTGCGACCTACCCGGAGGCGCGCCGGATCCAGCGGACCCGGACTCGGGACGGACAACCCGATCATCCTCTCTATTCGGTCTTGCTCCACATGGGGTTTACCATCGCCTCGAACCGTTGCCGGCCGAGCGGTGCGCTCTTACCGCACCGTTTCACCCTTGCCGAACCGCGTACTCCAGAACGAAGCCGTCGGGCCGGCGGTCTACTTTCTGCTGCACTTTCCGTCGCGTCGCCGCGCCTCGCCGTTAGCGAGCATGTCGTCCGTTGGAGTCCGGACTTTCCTCTCCCGTTGGCCGAAGCCGACGGGAGCGACCGCATCCGGTCCTCCGGCGGCTTGCAGCCTAGCAGGATCCGCAGCGATGTCGCTCCGCGGCTTCCAGCGAGAAGAAGCGGTCCGGCAACGCCGGAGGGTACCTGACCAGAAGCCATTTCAGCTGCCGTGCACCGCGCGGTACACCGAACGGGCCAGCTTGGGGCCCAGCACGTCGCTCAGCTGCTCTTCGGAAGCCTGGGTGACGCCTCTGTAACTTCCGAACCGGCGTACCAGGAGCTTGCGTCGCTGGGGACCGATGCCATGGAGATCGTCGAAGCGGCTCCTGAGCTGACGCTTCTCCCGCCTTCGGCGGTGACGCGAGACGGCAAACCGGTGAGCCTCGTCGCGCACCTGCTGGAGTACGCGAAGCCCCGGGTGCTCGCGGCCCAGGCGAAGCGGCGTCGGCGCCGCTGGCAGAAAGAGCTCCTCCTGACGCTTGGCGAGACCCACGACCGGCGTCTCGTCGACGCCAAGCGCCGCCAACGCCTCCAAGGCGGCGTTCAGCTGGCCCCGGCCACCGTCGATCAGGATCAGATCCGGCATCTCGCCGGTCTCCTCCAAGATGCGCCGGTAACGCCGTTCGACGGCCTGACGAATGGACTCGAAGTCGTCGGCCTTGGAGAGCCCCCGGATGTTGAAGCTGCGGTACTGGTTCTTGACCATCCGCCCGTCGCTCCAGACGACGAGTGAAGCAACCGTCTGGCTGCCGCCGAACGTGGAGATATCGAAACCCTCGATCCGCCGCGGCGGCTCGGGAAGGTCGAGCTCGGTCATCAGCGCTGCGCTCGCCGCGGCGCTTGCACCCGCACCACGGAAGCGGCGGCGAAAAGCCATCGCCGCATTCCTGTTCGCCAAGGCAACTCGTTCCGCCTTCGGGCCACGTGCCGGCATCCGCAGATAGACCCTCGACTCGCGTCGACTGCTCAGCCACTCCACGAGAGCCTCTTCTCCCTCGATCGGGACGGGCAGGTGAATCTCCTTCGGGATCAGCGTCGTCCGGTCGTAGAGCTGCGGCAGGAGTTCCGACAGCAACCGCTCGGCGGTGATCTTCGGCACGCGTTCCCAGAACAGCTCGCGGCGATCAAGTACCTGTCCACCTCGCATGACGAGCACGGTCACCGCCGCGTTGTCTCCGGCAATCTCCACTCCGAAGATGTCGACATCTTCTCCTCGCTCGGAGCTCAGCTTGCGGCGCTGGCTGATCGAGCGGATCTCGGCGATCAGGTCCCGCACCTCGGCCGCAGCCTCGAACTCGAGTCTCTCCGCGTGGTTTCGCATCCGCGCCCCGAGTTCCCGCAACAGCTCGCCGTTGCGGCCGGACAGAAACAACCGTGCCTTCTCCACCGCATCGGCATAGGCCTCGTCGGTCGTCAGTCCCTCGACGCACGGCCCCAGACAGCGCTTCATGTCGTAGTAGAGGCAGGGTCGGGGCAGCCTGCCGTCGATATCGATCCGGCACACGCGAATGCCGAACAGCTTCTGCACCAACTTGATCCCCTTCCGCGCGAGCCCGGCAGGCAGGTACGGACCGTAGTGCTCCGCGCCGTCCCGGCCGATCCGTCGGGTGAAGGCGAGCCGCGGATGAGTGTCCCGAAGGGTCAGCTTGAGATACGGATACGTCTTGTCGTCCCGCAGGCGAATGTTGAACCGCGGTTGCCGGCGCTTGATCCAGTTGTTCTCAAGCAGCAGGGCCTCGGCTTCGGAATCGGTGACGACGAACTCGATCTCGGCGGCGTCGGCGAGCATGAGGCCGAGCCGGGGATCGTCGGCGGGCTTGCGGTAGGAGGCCCCACGACGGCGGAGAGACTTCGCCTTGCCGACATAAAGCGCTTCACCGCTCTTTGACTTGAAGATGTAGATCCCCGGCTGGTCGGGCAACTCGGCCAAGCGTCGCGCGAGTTCGGCGTCCACCTAGCCGCCCATCACTCTGGCTTCGTGCAGCTCCCTCAGGCGATCGCGAAGCACCGCGGCCTGTTCGAACTCGAGGCGCCGCGAGGCCTTCTTCATCGCCTTCTCGAGTCTCGCGATCCGCCGTTCGAGAGGCATGTCCGGCGGATCCTCGTGGAGCAGATCGTCCACCGCCGACACCGCCCCGGCGCCTGCCTTGTGCAGGTAGTCGAGATTGCTCATGCGAACGAGGGGACTGTGGACTTCCTTCAGGATGGACGATGGTTCGACGTCGTGGTCCCGGTTGTACCGGTCCTGGATCTCTCTCCGTCGCGAAGTTTCCGAGATCGCTCGTTCGATCGATTCGGTGCGCTGGTCGGCATAGAAGATGACCCGTCCGTTCAGGTTCCGCGCCGCCCGGCCGGCAGTCTGGATCAACGACACTTCGCTGCGCAGAAAGCCCTCCTTGTCCGCGTCGAGGATCGCGACCAGCGACACTTCAGGCAGATCCAGACCCTCGCGGAGCAGATTGATGCCGACGAGGATGTCGAACTCGCCGCGACGAAGCGCGGTCGTGATCTCGATCCGTTCCAGGGTATCGATGTCACTATGCAGATACTCCACGCGGAGCCCGAGTTCCGCGAGATAGCCGGTCAACTCCTCGGCCATGCGCTTCGTCAGGGTGGTCACCAGCACCCGTTCGCCGCGTCCGATCACTTGACGGGCCTGGGCCACCAGGTCGTCGACCTGGTTCGATGCCGGCCGAAGCTCGATTCTGGGATCGAGCAACCCGGTCGGCCGAATCACCTGTTCAACGACCACGCCCTGACTTCGCTCGAGCTCGAACGGACCCGGTGTCGCGGAAACGTAGAGCCGCTGGCCGCAGCGTTCCTCGAACTCGTCGAATCTGAGCGGTCGGTTGTCGAGCGCGCTGGGCAGTCTGAAGCCGAATTCGACCAGTGTCTCCTTTCGCGCACGGTCGCTGCGATACATGCCGCCAACCTGGGGAATTGTCTGGTGGCTCTCGTCGACCACGAGGAGAAAGTCATCGGGAAGATAGTCGAGGAAGGTCGGCGGCGGTTCGCCCGGCGCCCGTCCGGAGAGGTGCCGCGAGTAGTTCTCGATTCCGGCGCAGGACCCCAGTTCGCCCAGCATCTCGAGGTCATAGCGGGTACGCTGCTCGAGGCGCTGCATCTCAAGCAGCCTGTTCTCCCGCTCGAGGAGCCGCAGGTGAGCCCGCAGCTCTTCGCGAATCGAGCCAATCGCCCTGCGCATCCGGTCCTCGGGCGTTACGTAGTGATTCCGGGGAAAGACCGGAATCCGGTCGACCTCCTCGAGCACCCGACCGCTGATCGGATCGAACCGGCAAACCCGGTCGATCTCATCGCCGAAGTACTCAACGCGGATGCCGCGGTCGTCGTACGCCGGAAGCACCTCGAGAACATCGCCACGGACGCGGAAACTGCCGTGAAACAGATCGAGCCGGGTGCGCTCGTACTGCATCTCGGCGAGCGCGCGCTGAGCCCGCTCGAGCGGCAGTACCGCTCCCTGTTCGAAGAACTGGAGCATGGAGAAGAAGACATCCGGCGCTCCCAGGCCGTAGATGCACGAGACGGAAGCGACGACGAGCACGTCGCGGCGCTCGAACAGCGAGATCGTCGCCCGCAGACGCAGCCGATCGATCTCGTCATTGATGCTCGTCTCCTTCTCGATGTACGTGTCGGACTGGGGTACGTATGCCTCCGGCTGGTAGTAGTCGTAGTAGGAGACGAAGTACTCGACCGCGTTGTTCGGAAAGAAGCTTCGGAACTCCTGGTAGAGCTGCGCGGCGAGCGTCTTGTTGTGGGACAGGACGAGAGTTGGTCGGTTGACTGCCTCGATCAGCTTGGCGACCGTGTACGTCTTGCCGGAGCCGGTGACGCCGAGCAGCACCTGTTCCCGAGCGCCGCTCTCGACACCTGCCGCAAGCTCCGCGATCGCCTGGGGCTGATCTCCCTGTGGTGAAAACGGCGAGATGAGTTCGAAACGGCCGCCCGCGGAGTCGGCGCCTTCCGGCAAAGCTGAACCGCGATCCACCTCACTCCTCCACTGTCGGCGCCGCCACACGCTCCAGGCGTTCGATGAGCTGCCGCAGGTCATCGCGATCAAACAGTCCGCGGTCGATTCGACGCAGTGCGTCCGTGAGGGCCAACTGCAAGCGACGGTTGTCCGCATTCGTCGCCGGCCTGGTCCGATAGCGTTCGAGCACGCCCTCGAAGGCCCGGTCGAGCCGCGCACGCTCGGCCTCGGTCACGTCATCGGGAAGACCTTCGACAACCAGCTGCCGACTGAAGTCGAGCACGAAACCGAGCAGCTCGTCGGCCTGGGTCATCGCCACGGCGAAACCCACGATCAGTATCAGCAAGAGCGCTCCGCAGCCGGCTGCCGCGCCGATCGCGCAGCCCCGCCGACGCCTCTCGGGATCCGTTCGCCGCGGGGGAGGCTCGGCGAACGGCCGCGGCAAGGGCGGCAGGTCCTGCGGCGGGTACTCCTCGGCAGCCATAGATCAAGCCGTATGATACGCGGGAGATGTACGGCAGCCCGAAGCGAATCGACCAAGCGCGGGCTTGGTGTCGAACGCACTGGCGCTTCTGGGCGCCGCTCGTCGCCACGCCGGTGGTCGGCGTCCTGCTTGGCATCGGCGTCGCGGCGGCGATCGATCTGCCGCAGGTCGAATCGATCGCCGGGCGGACGCCGAGCCAGATCACTCGACTGAGCGACCGGAAGGGCACGGTCTTCCGCAGTTATTCCGTGGAGAACCGGATACTGCTCGACGAGGGCGAGGTTCCCGAGATCTTCGAGCAGGTGCTCCTCGCCGCGGAGGATCGAAGCTTCTACACCCACGGCGGTTTCGACCTGATCGGCGTGTTTCGCGCCACGCTGCAGAACCTCCGGCGCCGGGAGCGCTTCTCGGGCGCCTCCACGATCACGATGCAGGTCGCGCGGATGCTGTTCCTCGACCGCGCAAAGGTGTGGCGCCGGAAGATCCGGGAAACTCTGCTTGCCATTGAACTCGAGAAGAAGCTGAGCAAGCAACAGATTCTCACCCTCTACTGCAACCTGACGTACTTCGGCCACGGCAACTATGGCCCGGAGGCTGCCGCGCGCTACTACTTCGGCAAGCCGGCGGCCGAACTCGACCACGCCGAGGCGGCGACGCTGGTGGCGATCATTCCAAGCCCGAGCGTATGGACTCCGTACCTGCGTCCGGAAGTCGTCCGCACCCGCCGCAACGCGATTGTCCGTATGCTTGCGGACCGCAATGTGATCTCCTCCGAAGAGGCCGAAGAGTACGTTGCGCGGCCGCTGGGCGTGGTGATCCACCGCGAGGAAAGACCCGTCGGACCCTACTTCGCCGAGACCGTTCGCCTGGCTCTGTACCGCTCGTTCGGGCAAAAGGGCGTCTACGAACGTGGCCTCGGAGTCGAAACGACGCTCGACCAGCAGATGCAGCGTGCCGCAGAAGACGCGCTGCGCCGCGGCCTCGTGCGCATCGATCGCTATCGCGGTTGGGCCGGAGCGCCGGCGAACATCGGTGACCTCGAGCCGGAGTCGGAGGAACTTGCCGAGTCCTTCGGCGGCGCGCTCGCCGAATGGGCCGGCTTCGAGCCGGAGCCCGGCGCCTGGGCGCCCGGCGTCGTCTTGCGTAGGGAACGGCGCGGCGCCCTGGTTCGCATCGGCGACCACGAGTTCCCGCTCGAGCCAGAGGGTTGGGAGTGGACCCGCCGCGACGAGCCGCCTCTCCGTCGCGGCGACGTGGCCTGGTTCGAACTCCGCGCGACGAACACGGCGGTCGGCGGCGCCGCAGACCAAGAGAACGGCGAGGCTCCCGCGTTCTCGCTGGAACTCGTCCGCGAACCGGAAATCGAAGGGGCTGTGTTGCTGCTCGAGTCCGCCAGCGGCGCGGTTCGAGCGATGACGGGCGGCTGGAGCTACAGCCGCAGCGAGTTCAACCGTGCGCTGCAGGCCAAGCGTCAGGTCGGATCACTGTTCAAGCCCCTCGTCTTCGGCGCCGCCTTCGAGAACGGCTTCACGCCGGCCGACACGATGTTCGACGCTCCGGCCGTATTCCTGGGAGCGGATAACCAGCCGAGTTACAGCCCGCGCAACTTCTACCGGAAGTACCTCGGAATCCTGACGTTGCGCAAGGCGCTCGAGAAGTCGATCAACGTGACCTCGGTCAAGCTCCAAGATGTCGTCGGCGTCGACCGGGTGATCGACTTCGCCTACCGCAGCGGCGTCCGTTCGCCCCTGCCGCCCTATCCGAGCCTGGCGCTTGGCGCCGCCGACCTGACGGTTCTCGAGGTGGCGACTGCCTACGCCACGATGGCGAACCTGGGAGTACATGTAGAGCCCTATTTCGTCGAACGCGTCGCCACACGCGATGGTCGCGTACTCGAGTCCCATACGCCGCAGGCGGCCACGGCCATCGCGCCGGAGGTGGCCTACCTTCTGACCCACGTCCTCTCCGGCGTCATCGAGCGCGGCACAGGCCAGGCGGCGAAGAGCCTCGGACTCGCCGCGGTCGCCGGCAAGACCGGAACGACAGACAGCTTCACCGACGCCTGGTTCGCCGGCTACACGCCGAAGTACACGCTCGTCGTCTGGGTCGGCTATGACCAGCAGCGCCGCATCGGCCGCAACATGACGGGCGCGGTCGCTGCACTGCCCATCTGGGTCGACATCCTCGACCAGGGGATCCAGGACGGCTGGATCGATCCGAGCCTCACCTTCACGCGGCCGCACAAGGTGGGACTCCTGCCGATCGAGTATCACTCCGGGCTGTTGCCGTCACGGCGGCCAGCTCGCCAGGAGATCATCGAGGAGGCCTTCATCGACGGCACCGAGCCCGTGTTGTCGTTCGATCCGTCGACGCGGCCCGTCTACGACCTGCCCTGGTACCAGCAACGCGCCCTGTACGGCGAACCGAAGGCGGGCGAGAACATGCCAGCGGACTTCGACGACTGGTCGCTGATCGAGAAGTCCTGGGAGGAGCGCTGAGGCGCCGGCCGAGAACCAGCTACGGACTCTCTGTTCCGGGCCGGACGCCGATCAGACCATAGTCGCGGCAACCGTGGAGAAGGTCGTCCAACTCGTCACGAAGCCGGTTCACCTCGTCCGCCAGATCGCGCGTCGGGCCGTCGAACTCACGTAGAGCGATCTCCGGCAGGAGCTCCTCGGCCGGATGAGGCCGCAGGTCGAGCTGCTCGATGTCCTTGAACCCCGCGGACTCGTAGAAGGCACGCAGCATCTCCGGGTGAACGGGACGCGTGTGGGTCGGATCAAGCCAGAAGCTGCCCGCAACGACGGCGACCGAGAGCGGGTTCGGCGTCTCCAGCACGAGTACGCCGCCGGGGCGGAGCGCTCTGAAGGCGAGGCGCACCAGCCGCTCAATCGCCTTCGGCGTGAGGTGTTCAATGACATGGAAGGACACGACGGCGCCGAGCGAGCCGGGCTCGACCCGCTCGAGTCCCTTGAGCAAATCGACTTGCTCGGCCACGAGTCCCCGCTCGGTGCAGTGCCGCACCATCGCCGCCGATGTGTCGACACCTCGGCAGTCGATCCCCGCGGCCGTCAACGCCTCCAAGGCTTCGCCTCGGCCGCAGCCCAGGTCCAGTACGGGAGACGCGGCTTCCAGCCGCGGCAGGTAGACACGCATCCGACGACGAATCTCCTCCTCGACGCCACGAAAGCGATGCTCGAAATCCAGGTAGAAGGCATCGGAGTCCGCGGTGCGAACGGCTGCCGTCGACTCGGGACTTCGGGCCAGCGCTGCTCGCAAGACTCCGGTCAACTCGTCCGCCTCGCGGCGATACCTATCGAGCTTGCGGTCGACGCGGCCGAACAGCGCGTCATCATGGCGCATCACGTCATCGAGTCCGGCGCGGACGAAGTTCTCCAGATGTCGAGTCCGGCGATCGAGTTCCTCGAATCGGGCCACGACATGGTCGATCAGGATCTGATTGAAGACGCGCTGCCGTTCCCAAAGGTCGCGCTGCGGCAAGACGACGAATGGCCGAAGCAGCCGCTTCCAGAGGACAAGCAGACGCCCTGCGAAGCCACGATGACTGCGAATGGGAAACGGCAGATCCCGTTCCCAGAGTGAGCGCCAGTCGTCGAGGCGGCGCGTCGGATGATCGCCCAGGAAGTCCTCGGCTTCGGGCGGTCGATCGGCGCCCGTCGGCACGCCAGTTCCCCTAGCAGCGAGCGCGGCTGCTAGCAGCCCGTGGTGGAAATGGGTGTCGCACCGAGAGCGGTCAGACGCCCATCCAGCCAGGCGCGATGAGTGGCCATATCAGGCCATAGTCGGCCGAAGAGCAACGATGCCGGACGGGATGCATGGCCGATCGCATGCAGAGCGACGTTCGCCACGGGCTGCTAGGCCTCGGGCACGACCTCGAGCGCGACTTCGGCAATGACTTCCGTATGAAGATCGACTCGCACGACGTGATCTCCGAGTTCCTTGACGCCGCCGGCCATGTCGATCGTTCGACGGTCGACTTCAACGCCCTTGGCGGCCAGCGCCTCGACGACTTCCGTGGGCGTCACCGAGCCGTACAGCGTACCGGTCTCGCTCGCCCGCTTCGCGATACTCAGCTTGATCGCAGCCATTGCCGCCGCGACCTCCGCCGCAGCGGACCGTTCGGCTGCATGTCGAGCATCGAATTTCGCGCGCTGCGACTCGAACCACCGCCGATTCGCGAGTGTCGACGGAGCGGCGAGCTCCTTCGGGTACAGGTAGTTCCGTGCATAGCCGGGTTTCACGTCGACGATCTCCCCGCGGCCTCCCAAGCCCCTCATGTCCTGGAGCAGGATGACTTCCATTCCGTTCCTCCTCGCTGAAGCCGCCGGCCGCTAATCCGTGGTGTACGGAATGAGGGCAAGGAAGCGGGCCCGGCGAAGAGCCCGGGCGAGCATGCGTTGGTGACGCGCGGAGTTGCCTGAAATCCTGCGGGGCAGAATCTTCGCCCGCTCCGGCACGAAGGAACGAAGCGTCGCCACGTCCTTGTAGTCGATGTACTCGATGCCGTCCGCGGTGAATTTGCACACCTTGCGACGGCGGAAGAAGGTTCTGCGTTTGGGCATTTGGCTCCTCTCAGCTCGCCGTCTCCGCCATGACGGCGCGTTCGACCGGCTGTTTGCCCTTGCTCGCGGCCCGCTTCAGGTCAAGATCCGTGCGCACGACGAGGTGGCGCAGGACCTTCTCGTTCTGGAGCATCCGCTGGCCGACCTCGGCGAGGCTGTGTTCGCCGGTTGCCGACTCGAGGTAGTAGATGTGGTAGCGGCCCTCGGTGAACTTGCGGATCGGGTAAGCCAAACGGCGCTTGCCCCAGGATTCCTCCTCAGTCACCTCGGTCGTGCCGTCCGCCTCCAGCAACTCCCGGAAGGCGTCGCTCAGCTGGACCGCCTCCTCGTCCGAGAGGCGCGGATCCGCGATGAAGACCAGTTCGTATGTCCGTGTCAATCGTTCGTCCTCGTCATGTCCGTATGCGTACCAGCCGCAACGAATCGGCTGCGAAATCTATCACGAAGGCCGAACTTCCTTCCCCACCGATGTTCAAAGAACGAGCAGCGGTGCGATGACAAGCGAGACGACCGACATCAGCTTGATCAAGATGTTCAGGCTGGGGCCGGCCGTGTCCTTGAACGGATCGCCGACCGTATCCCCGACGACCGCCGCCTTGTGGGCCTCCGAACCCTTGCCGCCGTGGGCTCCAGCCTCGATGTACTTCTTCGCATTGTCCCAGGCGCCGCCCGCATTCGACATGAAGATGGCAAGCAGAACGCCTCCGGCGGTCACGCCAGCGAGTACGCCAGCCAGCGCCTCGACATCGAACAGACCGACCGCCACCGGCACGAGCACCGCCAGCAGACCCGGCGCGACCATCTGCCGGATCGCCGCTCTGGTCGAGATGTCGACGCAGCGCGCGTACTCGGCCTTCGCCTTCCCTTCCATCAATCCCGGAATGTCGCGGAACTGGCGCCGAACCTCCTCGATCATCTCGAACGCCGCCTTGCCGACCGCCTTCATCGCCATCGAGGAGAAGAGGAACGGCAGCATCGCGCCGACGAACAGGCCGCACATCACCCGCGGGTTGACGAGGTCCATGCTCTCGAGCCCCACCGTGGTGCGGAAAGCCGCGAAGAGCACGAGAGCCGTGAGAGCGGCCGAACCGATCGCGAAGCCCTTGCCGATCGCGGCGGTCGTATTGCCCACCGCGTCGAGTTTGTCCGTGCGGGCGCGGACGTCCGGCCCCAGGCCGCCCATCTCCGCGATGCCGCCCGCGTTATCGGCAACCGGTCCGTAGGCGTCGACGGCGAGCTGGATTCCGGTCGTCGACAGCATGCCGAGCGCCGCAATGGCGATGCCGTACAGCCCGGCCTGGGAGTGCGCCACGAGCACGGCCCCGACGAGCACGACGATGGGCAACGCCGTCGACTGCATGCCGACCGCCAGTCCGCCGATGATGTTCGTCGCGCTGCCGGTCTGACTGTCCTTCGCGATGCCCTGTGCCGGGGACTTCGACTCGGCCGTGTAGTACTGGGTGATCAGGCCGATCAGGAGACCGGCGGCGAGCCCGGCTACCGTGGCGAAGAACACCCCCATGTATCCGAATTCCTGACCCTCGACCACATACACCGTTTCGCCCAGGAGTTCTCTCGCCACGAAGAAGGTGACGACGAGCATCACGCCGGCCGCGGCGAACGTTCCCATGTCCAGGGCATGTTGCGGGTTGCCGCCCTCCTTCGTCCGTACGAGCAGGGTCGACGCCAAGGAAACGAGGATGCCAAGGCCGGCGACCAGCATCGGCAACAGGATGAGGTTCGGGGTGAACCCCTCGCCGGCGATCGTCGTCGTGCTGACGCCCAGGACGAGAGTGCCGACGATCGCTCCGATATAGGACTCGAAGAGGTCGGCGCCCATGCCGGCGACGTCACCGACGTTGTCGCCGACGTTGTCGGCGATCGTGGCGGGGTTCCGCGGATCGTCCTCGGGAATGCCGGCCTCGACCTTGCCCACCAGGTCGGCCCCGACGTCAGCGGCCTTCGTGTAGATCCCGCCGCCGACGCGCGCGAACAGCGCAATCGAGGAGGCGCCGAACGAGAAGCCGGTGAGCACCGTGACGACCTGCCCGAGCGACTCGTTGTCCGCGCTGCCGAACATCGCAGCGTAGAGCAGGTAGAGCAGTGACAGACCGAGAATGCCGAGGCCCACAACCGCGAAGCCCATGACTGCGCCGCCCGAGAAGGCGACGGCGAGAGCCCGATTCAGGCTGCTTCGCGCCGCTGCCGCCGTGCGCACGTTCGCGGATGTCGCGACCCGCATGCCGAAGAAGCCCGCCAGGCCGGAGCACAGGGCGCCGCCCAGCACGGACAGGCCAATCCAGGCCGAGCTGCCCGCACGGTCGGAGTTGAAGAGAGCAAGCAAGCCCGCGGCCAGCAGCACGAAAATCGCGAGAATCCGGTACTCGCGACCGAGAAAGGCCATCGCGCCATCGCGGATATGGCCCGCGATCTCCGGCATGAGGCCGTCACCGGCATCTTGCCGGTTGATCCAGCGGCTGCGAAGCAGAGCGTAGAGCAGAGCCGCCGCGCCGCACGCGGGCAACAGGTAGTACGTGGTTTCCACTATCGGTGTCCCCTCATCCGTTGTATTCGTTCATGGTTGCGTCGACGCCGCGGTCGACCCAGTCCAGGACGCAGTCGGCTGCCCGCAGCACCATCCGCCTCACTTCGACGGCCTCGTCCGCGTCGAACGGTGCGAGAACGAAATCGGCGAGGTGACTGCCGGACCGAGTCGCCGACGACGCGCCGGGCGAGTCCACACCGTCCCTCCCGATCCCCAGCCGCAGTCGCGGAACGTTCGTCGTCCGCAGATTCTCGATGATCGACTCCATTCCCCGATGGCCGCCCGGACTCCCCTTGCCGCGAAGCCGGAGCTTCCCGAAGGGGAGGTGCACCTCGTCATGGACGACCAGAATATTCTGCGGAGCATAGCCATTTCGTTCGCTGAGACAGCGGGCGCTGTAGCCGCTGCGGTTCATGTAGGTCTGAGGCAACGCAAGATCCACGGCGCCGTCGCCGCTCCAGAGAGAACCGCATACCTTCTCGTCCACACGGACCCCCAGGCGGCCGGCAACCTCGTCGATGACCCGAAAACCCAGGTTGTGACGGGTGTCCCGATAGCGCGTTCCCGGATTGCCCAGGCCGAGCGCCAAGCGCTTAGGCTTCTCCATCCTCCGCTTCGTCCTCGGCGCCGACCAGTTCCGGCTCGTCGGCGGCGGTTTCGAGGAGCCCGTCCTCGTCCTCCTGCTCTTCTTCCTCGGCGATTCGCGCGGCGGCGACGGACACGATGACCTTGTTCTCCTCGTCCTCGAGCGTCACCTCCTCAGGAAGCTCGAGTTCGCCAGCTTCAACGTGCTGACCAACGTGGAGCTCCGAGACATCCAGCTCGATCGAGGCCGGGATATCCCCCGGCAGGCAGGAGAGAGCGACTTCCCGGCTGATGAACTCGACCAGCCCGCCTTCATTCCGCACGCCTTCGGGCGTGCCGACCAATTCGATCGGCACGGAGACCTGGACCAACCGGTCCATGTTCACGCGCTGGAAGTCGATATGGAGTAACGAGCCGGTCAGCGGGTTCAACTGCAGGTCACGGATCATCGTGTGGCGAGTCACGTCCGTACCCTCGAGTCGCAGCAGGAAGACGGCGTTCGTACCCCCTTCCCGAATCAACTTCTGCACGCTCTTGCCGTCGACCCGGATCGCGGCGCTGTCCGCGCCGGAACCGTAGACGACGGCCGGAATCTCACCGGCAGCGCGCAGGCGTCGGTTCGCGTTCTTGCCGGTTTGCTCTCGCATCCGGACGGTTACGGTCGGTTCGCTCACTTCGAGCTCCTTCGCTGGGACTTCATTGGGATGACGACAAGGTGGCTCAGACGAACAGAGACGTCACCGAGCTGTTGTCGTGGATTCTGCGAATCGCTTCCCCGAGAAGGGGTGCGACGCTGTAAGGCCTGAGCCGCGTGCTCCGAGCCAGCTTCTCTTCGAGCGGTGTCGTGTTCGTCACGAGGACGCCCTCGAGCTTCGACTCCTCGATCCGATCGATCGCCGACCCGGACAACACTCCGTGAATGCCGGCCGCGAAGATCCTCGACGCCCCTTTCGCTGCCAGCGACTCGACCGTATGCAAGAGCGTACCGCCGGTGTCGATGATGTCGTCGAGGATGAGCACGTCCCGCCCTTCGACGTCCCCGATCACGTTCATCACCTCGGCCTGGTTGGCCGCCACGCGGCGTTTGTCGATGATCGCGAGTTCCGTCTGGAGGCGCTTTGCAATCGCTCGGGCCCTCGCGACGCCTCCCGCATCCGGCGCGACGATCATCAGGTCGTCGATATCAAGCGCCCGGATCGCTTCGAGCAGAACCGGCGCCGCGAACAGGTGGTCGACCGGGATATCGAAGTAGCCCGAGATCTGGGCGGCGTGAACATCCATCGTCAGCAGCCGATCGGCGCCGGAGGCGGTGATCACGTCCGCCACCAGCTTGGCCGTAATCGGCACCCGCGGTTTGTCCTTCTTATCCTGGCGGGCATAACCGTAGTACGGCAGCACGGCGGTCACGCGCGCGGCGGATGCCCGCTTGAGAGCGTCGAGCATGATGAGAAGTTCGACGAAGTTGTCGTTGACCGGAGTGCAGGTCGGCTGAACGACGAACACGTCCGCACCGCGGACGTTCTCCTGGATCTGGCAGAAGATCTCGCCGTCGGCGAAGTTGTAGGCCGTCACCTGACCGGGGACGATGCCCAGGTACTCGCAGATCTCGTTCGTCAGCGCCGGATGCGCCCGGCCGCCGAAGATCTTGAGTTCGGTGTACATCGCCCGCTCGACGTTGTTCGCATGCGCCGTCATCACGCCGGCCCGCCGCGATGGGTACGGGCCGCCAGGACCCTCGGACGACCGGCCAAGTCACCGCTGCGTACAGAGACACTCGACACGGACGACCTCGAACTCAGATGAACGGAAACAGTGGAAGAAGCCTGGGCGAGCCGTGGTTGGGGCGGGAGGATTCGAACCCCCGAATGCGAGATCCAAAGTCTCGTGCCTTACCGCTTGGCGACGCCCCAGACGGGGACAACGATTCTACATGAAGCGACGGCTCGATATGAAGCGACGGAGAGTCAACCCCGACGCAACAGTCGAGTCCGGAGCACCCGGGTCTTGAGCCCTGCCAGGCGGCGTTCGAGGCCGTATCCCTCGCCGAAGGCGAACACGGCCCCGCCACTGCCCGAAAGCTGGGGACCCGCCTCGAACTCGGAGCCTCCGTCCTCCTCCATCGCTCGAAGCAGGCGATCGACCTCCGGCGTGAGTCGGCGAGCAACCGTCTCCAGGTCGTTGCCGAGCACCCAGGAAGCCGGGTTCCGCCGCGCCGGCGGCGGCGGCAGCAGCGAGGTCGGACGAAACCGGGTGCGGTCCGGCCTACCTCTGTCCTTCGTCGTCCGCCAGGCCCGATAGACCGCCGGCGTCGACACCGGAACCTCAGGCAGCGCGAGGAGCAGGGGCGTCTGCTCCATCGCGTCGTCGAGTGCGCGGATCCGCTCGCCCCGACCGGTGGCGAGCGCCGTGCCGCGGACCAGAAAGAACGGCACGTCGGATCCGAGCGCAGCCGCCAGAGCAACGAGCTGCCGCCGGTCGAGCGGTTCATCCCACAGGCGCTGCAGGGCGATGAGCGCCGCTGCCGCGTCGCTGCTTCCTCCGCCCAGACCGCTGCCAGCCGGAATCCGCTTGACAAGCCGGAAGTGGAGTCCCCGTGCCGGCGACCCGGTCGCGTCAAGGAAGGCCCTCGCTGCCCGCAGCACCAGGTTCGACTCATCCGCGGGGATATCCGCCGAACCCGCCACCTCGATGCGGATGGGCGCCCTGGCGGAGATCCGCCGAACCGTCAGGCGATCGCTGAGTTGAATCGTCTGCAGCACGGTCGCAATCCGGTGAAAGCCGTCTTCGCGGCGACCAAGCACCCGCAGGCTCAGGTTGATTTTCGCAGGACACTCAAGCGTCAAGTCGGACGACATCAGAGGCCGTCGGCGCAGTCGCCCGGTTCGAATCCGTCCGGTATCTCGGGTCGAGGTAGGCGGCCACTCGTCGGCGAGGAGCGCGAACTGGCGCGCCAGGTCAACTCGCGTTCGGCGCCCGGCTCGACCAGGCGGGCCACGCCATCCGCACGAAGCGTCCACCATGCACGTCGCTCCGAACCCCGCCACAGGTTCCAACTCAGAGGGCCTGCTGCTGTCGCAGTCGCCGTCCAGCGCCGCTCCCAGCGATCCGCGAAGTCGAGCTCGATCACGCGGCCAGTAGCGATCTTCTGCGCCTCGCCCCAGATACCGGCGCCCGCGACGGGAGGAGCCGGCAGCCGCATCAGGAGCAACGCCGCCACCGCGCTCGCGGGGACTGGCCCCAACGACAGCGCCGGGACCTCGATGGCCCGTCCGTAGCGGCAGTAGGTCCGCTCCCGCACCCAGAATACGAGGGCTTCATCCTCCTCGACGTGAAGCTCCCACCACCGGCGGCCGAGCCGGTCCGATGCCGCTACATGGAAGCGATCAGGGCGCGCCAAACGCAGCACGAGTCGCAACATGCCGTCTCCTTCCGGCCCGTCGTAGCGCATCCGGACGATGCGTTGCGTACCCCACTCCGCGGCTGGAATCTCCCAAGGAGGCAGCGAGAACCCGGCGTGGTCCGAGTCCGCCGGCGGCAACGGGCGATCAACCGACGCCGAGCCGATGCACGCAGTCGCACCGCAGAACACGAACGGCAGGAGCGGAAACCACCCGCGGGCGACCTGTCCAGACGGGAACACGCCCTTCAGCGCGACAACCCGTTCAGCTTGCGTCGGACCGCATCGACGTTCTCCTCGTCGTTCAACGCGAACGCCTCCCGATAGGCGGCACGGGCGCGCTCGACATCGCCCAAGGCGGCGTACACGTCGCCAAGATGCTCCAGGATCGTCGAGTCCTTCGGGGTCAACTGGTTCGCCCTCTCCAGGTGGCGCCGCGCCTGGTCGTACTCACCCAGCCGATACAACGTCCAACCGAGGGAGTCGACGAACGCGCCGTTCGTCGGATCGAGCTCGACGGCGCGCCGCACCAGCGCGAGCGCTTCTTCCAGATTCTCGCCGTTGTCGGCCCACATGTAGCCCAGGTAGTTCAATGCAAGACCGTTGTCGGGCTCGAGCGTGAGTACCTGCCGAAATCGGTCCGCAGCCTCCCGATATCGCTTTGTCCGCTCGAGAGCCGAGCCGAGCATGAACAGGAGGTTCGCTCGTACACCGTCCACCGGGCCGTCCAGCTCGATGTCCTCTCCATCCTCGAGCAGGGCCAGGGCTCGCTCCAGAAACACGACGGACTCCGCGAATCGTCCGTTCCCCTGGCAGAAGCCGGCAACAGTCGACAGGATGCCGACATCCTCGTCGGCCGCAATCGCCTCGAGCACCTCGACCGCCGCCCGATCGGCATCCATGTCGAAGTAGAGCTGCGCCTTGCGCTCAAGTGCCCGAAAATCCGGCTCGCCGGCGTCGCCGTGCACGAGCTCCTCATTCGCAACCTCGGCGCCTCTGAGGACCGCCAGCGCACGGCGCCGTCGTCCGGCTTCGGCCAGGACACCCGCCCGACTCAGCGTGAGTTCGGCCGAAACGCCGCTTACGCGCTCTTCGGAATCGAGTGCAGCCAGGGCGCCGTCGATGTCGTCCAATTCGCGCAGCGCCTCGACGAGCAACTTCCATCCCATGTCCGCTGCGCGCGCTCCGTCCGGCGTGTCACGGTCCGCAGTGGCGAGCAACGCCCGACCGATGTCCCGAATCCGCCCCCACTCCTCGCTGTCCATGAGCCGCGGCAACAGCTCCCGGAGAACCTGTGGATCGCCCGGAGCTTCACGGAGAAGAGACTCGAGCACCGCGATCGCCTGTCCCCGCTCGCCGACCGCGCCGAGCACGCGGGCCTCGAGCAAGCGCGCCTCCGGACTGCGGCGGGCCGGACCCGGCAGCGCGCGAAGCCGTCGCAGCGATTCCTCCAGGTCCGCCGCCCGCTCTTCCGGCGATCTTCCTCGGGATACTCCTCGGCGGTAGTACTCCTCAGCCAAAGCGCCGCGAATACGAACGTTGTCGGCAAACTCGGCAGCGACGGCCTGAAGGAGTTCGATGGCTTCCGTGTGGTTGCCGCGCTGGCTCTCCATCTGAGCGAGCTCGAGGCGCGACTCGACGGAACGCTGGTCGAAACGCACCATGTCGGCGAGGACCCGCTCCGCCTCCGCGTCTTTTCCGGCCCGCCTCAGCGCATCGATCAGCATGCTCCGAAGCTGTCGATTCCCGTTGTGATGGCTGACGAGTTCCTCGAGGACTTCCGCCGCTTCAACGTACTCCTCCAGAACGCTCCGGACCTGGTAGAGCCGCATCATCCCTTCGATGTCGGCGGGCGCGAGGCGGCGGAGCTGCTCGAGCGCCTCGACGGCCCGGTCAACCGCGACGGGATCCGGGCCATCGCCGCCGCGCGAGGCGATCGCCATCTGGATTCCGGCATAACTGCGCAGCACGTCGACGTCTTCGGGCGCCGCGCGGTAGGCGGCCGCAGCGTGCTCGGCCGCCTCGTCAAGCCTGCGGAGCTGTCCGAGAAAGTCGGCCAGACCGATGCGCAGGAAGGGCGCGTCCGGATCACCCGCGACGGCTCGTTCGAAGAGCTCCAGCGCCTCGTCCGTGCGGTCCGGTTCGCCAGCCAGCATCCGCGCGGCAGCGAACAGAAAGGCGGGGCTCTCCGACACGGAGGGCACGACAGAGTCCTGAGCGGCCGCGCCGGCCGCAAAGAAGACGACGAGCGGTATTCCGCTCCTCTTCAAGTCGATCATCGGGCCGCCAAGGCTAGCACCCTCGGCCGCGCCGAAGGCAGAGTTCCGGCCCGTTCCGGCCGTACCGACCCTTTACCCGAACCAGCGCCCGCGCTACCCTTGACGATTCCCGCCGCAACCGCCTCTTCGCCGCCGTCGACAGAGGAGAGGAACCGGCGAAACCGGAGCGACCGATCCAAGGAGGCGACCAGCAGATGATCAAGGCAGACATCGTGAACCGCGTAGCGGAGAACTCGGACCTGCCGCGGGTCAAGGCCGCCCGCGCCGTCGACACGATCCTGGGGGCGATGAAGGGCGCCCTCGGCGACGGCAGACGAATCGAGCTACGAGGCTTCGGCGTGTTCCAGGTGCGTGATCGCAAGCGCGGTGTGGGGAGGAACCCGAAAACCGGCGTCGAGGTAGCCATCGCGCCGGGGAGGACCGTGCGCTTCAAGCCCGGCAAGGAACTCAAGAACCTCTAGCAGCCCGTGGCGAAAGTCGCGCAGGGAACGAACGCGGTTGTTCCATTCAAGCCCGCGGATTCGGCGGATCTCCTGCTCCGGCCGCGAATCCGCTCGCTCTGCCCGCACTGCCGCCGGTCAGGGCCTCAGGGATGAGAAATCGAGCACGAACGTGACCGGACCGTCGTTCACGAGTTCGACGCGCATGCGGGCGCCGAACCGGCCGACGCTCACCTCCAAGCCGGCATCCTCTAGCCGTTGACGCAACCGATCGAAGAGCGGCGCGGCTCGCTCTGGCGCCGCGGCGCGGCTGAACGAGGGGCGAAGCCCCTTCCGGGTCGAGGCCGCCAGCGTGAACTGGGAAACGAGCAGAACGGCGCCACCGAACTGACGTACGTCGAGGTTCATCCGCCCCCGTTCGTCGTCGAACAGCCGAAGCCCCTTGAGCTTCCTCGCGGCCGCGTCGATCTCGGCTTCCCCGTCGCCGACCTCGACCCCCGCCAGCACGAGCATGCCGGCCTCGATGCCGCCCACCGTTTCGTCGCCCACGCAGACGGCTGCAGAAGCGACTCGCTGGACCACCAAGCGCATGACCTGGACGCTATAACGCGGGAACCTCGCCGACGCCACGGACGAGGCCGAAGCGGGTACGATGAACGCACTGCCCGCGGTGGCGCCAGCGTTCACGGCCGGCCCTTGGCCGTTGCCGCCAACCTCCCGGTTCATCTTCGGCTGGCCGTTCAGCTGACCCCGGGAGCGCTCCGATTCCCTATCCTGCCCCGATCAGAAAGGACTTTCCCATGCTGAACAAGGTGATCCTCATCGGCCATCTCGGCCGCGACCCGGAAGTGCGTACCACGCAATCCGGCCAGTCGGTCGCGAACTTCAGTGTCGCCACGTCGCGACGCTGGACCAGCCGGGACGGCGAACGCCGCGAGGAGACGGAGTGGCACTACGTCGTCTGCTGGGGCCGTCAGGCCGAGATCGCCGGTCAGTATCTGAACAAGGGTCGGCTCGTGTCCGTCGAGGGACGGCTGCAGACCCGCTCGTGGGACGACCAGCGCTCGGGCGAGAAGCGCTACCGAACGGAGGTCGTTTGCGACAATTTCCAGATGCTCGGCGGCCGGAGCGGCGACGCCGGCGGCCAAGGCTACGGGGCCCGGAACGAGGCTCAGGGCGCCGATCCGGCGCCACACGACCAGGGCTTCGACGCCGCCGAACAGGACGACGACATCCCGTTCTGACGGGTCCTCGGCAGACGCAAGCTACCGGCCCTCACGCCCACTCGGGCGTTGAGCGACCCGCGACTTCGCAGCAGGGTCCAGGCGGTTCTTCAGCGTCTGGACCAGGTTGAGAGCCGCCAGGGGGGTCAACTCATCGACGTCGACGGTGCGCAGAGCTTCGATCACCGCGTCGTTCTCGCCGCCCCAAAGGGCGAGTTGATCCGGTTGCGAGCGCGGCGGTCCGCCGGCCGCGCCCACGACGAACCGCGGCTGGCCGCCGAAGTCGACCTCCTGCTCTTCGAGGTTCGCCAGCACCGCCGCCGCTCGCTCCGTCACTTCCCGCGGTACGCCCGCCAGCCGGGCCACGTGCAGGCCGTACGATTTGTCGGCGCGGCCCGGCGCGACCCGGTGCAGAAACAGAATCTCGTCCCGCCACTCCTTGACCGCCATCCGCCGGTTGACCACCCGCGCGAGCGTCGCCGGCAGCCCGGTCAGTTCGTGATAGTGGGTCGCGAACAGGGCCAGACAGCCGTTCTGTTCGTGCAGACGCTCGACAATCGCCCACGCCAGCGACAGGCCGTCATAGGTCGACGTGCCCCGCCCGACCTCGTCGAGAACGACCAGGCTGTCTCGAGTCGCGTGGCGCAGGATGTTCGCCGTCTCCACCATCTCGACCATGAAGGTCGACTCGCCCCGGGCCAGATCGTCGCTGGCGCCGACGCGGGTGAAGATCCGATCGACGAGGCCGATCTCCGCCCTGCCTGCCGGCACGAAACTGCCGGCATGGGCCAGGAGCACGCAGAGTGCGGTTTGGCGGAGGTAAGTCGATTTGCCGCCCATGTTCGGACCGGTGAGCAGAACGATCTGTTCTCGTTCTCGATCCATCGAGATGTCGTTCGGAACGAAGCCCGAGGTGCCCCGCACCGCGGCCGCCGAGCGCTCAACGACCGGATGCCGGCCGTCGCGGATGTCGATCCGCCCGGAGACACCGAGAATTCGCGGCCTGACGTAGTCATATCGGCCGGCGACCTCCGCCAGACAGGAAAGGCAGTCGGCCTCGGCCAGTGCGGCGGCAAGCGCCAGCAGACGCTGCGCCTCGTTCGCCGTATCCAGGCATAACGCCTCGAACAACCTGCGCTCGAGTGCCAACTGTCCGCTTTCGGCGCTCAGAATCTGCTGCTCCAGAGTCTTCAGTTCGTCCGTTACGTAGCGCTCGGCGTTCGTCAGCGTCTGCCGTCGGACGTAGTCCTCGGGCACGTGATCGGAGTGCGTCTTCCGGACCTCGAAGAAGTAACCGAACACGCGGTTGTAGCCGACCTTCAGCGAGGCGATGCCCGTCCTCTCACGCTGCTGTCTCTCGAGAGCGGCGATATGACTCTTGCCGTCCTGAGCCAGCGAGCGCAGACGGTCCAGCTCGGCATCGACGCCCTCGCGAATCACGCCGCCCTCGGCCAACGATCCCGGCGCTTCGGCGAGCACCGCGTCGAGTCGCTCGCTCAATTCGGAGACGCCGTCGGCTGCAGCGATTCGCTCGAGCGGCGCCGCCGGCAAGTCGCGCAGGGAGTTCAGAATCTCCGGCGCTACCGCCAAGGTCTCCCGCAGCGCCGCCGCCTCGCGCGGGGTCAACCGACCCAGCACCGCGCGGGACGTCAGGCGTTCGAGATCCGCAATCCCCTTGAGACGTGTCCGCAGCGCGTCACGAAGCGACATCCTCTCGAGCAGCAACTCGACGCCGTCGTGACGTTCCATGAGCGGTTCGGGGTTCCGCAACGGACGACTCAACCATCGTCGCAACATCCGCGCGCCGGGACCGGTCAACGTGACATCGAGAATCTCGACCAGGGTCCTGCCGTTCTCGTGGTTCAGTCTCCGGAAGACCTCGAGGTTCCGCAGCGTCGTTTCGTCGACGATGACCGCGTCGCCGTCGTGCTGGACTTCGAGACCGGACACGTGGTCGACGTCGGACCTCGCCGCGCGACGCGCATAGTCGAGCACCAGCGCCGCCGCATCGACAGCCGGCTCGCCCTCCCTCAGACCGAAACCCCGCAGGTTCTCGACTCCGAACTGCCGACGAAGCAGGCGCTCGGCGACCTCGCCCTGCGGCGCATCGGCCCCAGGAACCTCGGTGTGCGGTACGCCGGCACGACCGATCCAGCCGCTGATCGATGCACCGTCCGCGGTGTCGGGTTTCGCCCGAGCGCTCGGATCTCCGGCGTCCATGTCCGCATCGACCGTCAGCAACTCGCGTGGGCCCAGGCGCTCCAGATCATCCACCACGCCACGAAGAAGCTCGAAGCGCCGGACGAAGAACTCGCCCGTCGACAGGTCGAGGAAGGCGCCTGCACCCGTCCCGCCACGGAAGCGAATGCCGGCCAGGAAGTTCGGACGGGATCGATCGAGCATCTCGATTTCACTCACGGTTCCCGGAGTCACAACGCGCGTGACCTCGCGGCGCACGAGCCCTCCCCGGGCCTGAGCCGGGTCTTCCACCTGATCGCAGACAGCGACCTTGAAGCCCGCCTCGAGCAGCCGCGCGATGTACGCGTCGACCGCATGGTGCGGCACCCCGCACATCGGCGCCTCGCTCGCCGTACCCTTCTGACGGGCGGTCAGCGCGACGTCGAGCACCGGCGCCGCGGTCATCGCGTCCTCGAAGAACATCTCGAAGAAGTCGCCCATCCGGTAGAGGAGGATGGCGTCCGGGTAATCCGCCTTGACCGTCAGGTAGTGCCGGAGCATCGGCGTCATCGCGGCGAGTTCGCGCGGCGGTGACCGTCGAGCACGCTCGTCCTCGGCATCACCCACGTCCCTTGCGGGCTTGACTCCTGCTCGAGGCTCGTCCACGGACAGGCGCGAGTATAGTGAGCGGTCATGGCGTCGGGGCCGCTGCTCGCGATCGACACCAGCTCGTCCATCGTCAGCGTGGCGGTCGGCCGACCTGGAGAATCTGCCGAGTTGCACGTACCTCAGGGCCGCTCCTCGCGCGAGTTGATCGCAATGATCGATGAACTGCTCGGCGGGATCGGCGCCCGAGCCCGCGACCTCGTTGGGCTGGGCGCCGCTCGGGGACCAGGCAGCTTCACCGGTCTTCGCGTAGGCCTGGGAACGGCACTCGGTCTTCACCTGGCGACCGGCGTGCCGGCGGGAGCTCTGTCGACGCTCGAACTGCTGGCGACCTATGTCGGCAACGAGGGGATCTCCGCCGACTCCGTCGTGCTGGCGGTCGTCGACGCACACCACGGTCGCTGGTTCGCGCAGCCGTTCCGCATACTCCGAGGGAGCGGCGAGGTGGAATCATCGGCGCCACCGAGAATCCTCGATCGGACCGACCTGGAGCGAAGCGCAGAGCGACTCGTCGGCTTCGGCGTTGGCCAACTCGTTTCGGCGGACCGAGCCGTCGAGCCGCAACCCCTTGCGAACACCCTGCTTGGCCGATTGGCCTCGGGCACCGTACCGTTCGATCAAGCGACTCTCACGGAACCGCTCTACCTGCGCTCGCCGGCAACGAGTCCGTCCGCGCGCCTACCCGGCGCACCGCGAGCGCGACGTCCTCGAGCTTCGGCGCCGCGCGTCGGCTGAGCAGGCCAAGCTGCTACGCTCTCCCTCTGACCATCGTGCGAGGAAGTCATCGACTACGACCACGACAACGAAGGGAGGCGCCCACCGCATGAGCGATGATGCAGTCAAGGAAGAACTTCTGGCCCAGGGCGGCGAGTTCCGCAAGCTCTACGACGAACACCAGGCCTGCGAGAGCCAACTCGACGAGCTCGTCAGCCGACCCGTCCTGTCGCCTACGGATCATTCGGAGGCGAAGCGCATCAAGCTCCACAAACTCGCTCTCAAGGACCGGATGGAGTCGATCATCCGGTCGCACACTCTTCAGACCGCCCAGTAACGCGAACGAGAACGACCGTTGGACGTTCCTGTTCGCTCCAAGCCCCGAAGTTCTTGGGCGATGAGAGCGTGAGGTTCGCACGGGAGGCTTGGCCGTTCGTTCTGCCGTTGTTCCTCGCAGCGGTTCTTCTCGGACTGCTCGGTTTCGTTTTCGGCGCCGTCGGCGTGGCCGGGGTCGGTCTGCTCGTTCTCCTCTTCTTTCGCGATCCGACGCGCTACTACGATGGTCCGCCCGAGGTCGTTCTGTCGCCAGCGGACGGTACGGTGACCGCTGTTGAGGTCATCACAGACAGTGCCGTCGGCGAGGACCCCTGGCGACGGATCTCCATCTTCCTGTCCATCTTCAACGTCCACACTCAGAAGACGCCGGTTGACGGCCTCGTCATCGGCAGCATCTTCACTCCGGGCCGGAAGCTCGCCGCATACCGCAAGGAGGCCGGCGACGTGAACCAGAACCACCTGACCCTGCTGCGGCGGCCGAATGGCGACGTCGTCGCCGTCCGCCAGATCGCTGGCTTGATCGCTCGACGGGTTGTCTCGGATCTCGAGGCCGGGCAGCAGGTTCTCCAGGGCGATCCTCTGGGGTTGATCAAGTTCGGTTCGCGGGTCGACGTGTTCGTGCCGCTGTCCTACGAACCGCTTGTCGAGAAGGGCGAGCGGGTGACTTCGGGAGAGTCCCCGCTCGCGATGCCCACGGACCCTTCGACGCCGCCCCCCGACGACTACCCGACCCGGAGACCCCGAACCCGGTCCTCGAGCAACGCGTGACCTGGAGACCTGCGAAACCGAGGCCGCTGAGGGCAGGGGCCTACTTGATCCCAAGCCTGTTCACGACGGCGAACATGCTGCTCGGGTTCTACGCGCTCCTCGCTGGACTGGAGGGGCGCTACCAGGCTGCGGTGCTCATGCTCTTCGCCGCCGCCTGCCTGGACACTCTGGACGGCCGAATCGCTCGACTCACCGGCAGCGCGAGTCCGTTCGGCCGCGAGTACGACTCATTGGCCGATCTGATCTCATTCGGTCTCGCTCCGGCTCTCCTCTGCTACCTGTGGGGTCTGGACGAGCTCGGCCGCGTCGGCTTCGCGGCGCCGGCGGTCTATCTTCTGTGCACGGCGGCCCGATTGGCCCGTTTCAACGTCAGCCCTCGGGCCGCCGACCCGAGGTACTTCATCGGCCTGCCCGCGCCGGCCGGCGCCGGCGTCATCGGTTCCATCCTCTTCTTCGTCGACGAGCGAGGCGACTCGTTCGCGCTCCAGATCGTCGTCCTCTGCGCTCTGGTCGTCGTCGGCCTTCTCGCCATGTCGACCTTCCGCTATCTGAGCTTCAAGGAACTCGACCTCCGCCGACCCCGCAGCTTCCGCGTCGTGCTCATCATCGCCGCGATCGCCGTCGGCGCGCTGATCCACATCGGTCTGTTCTTCCTCGTCCTCAGCTCCAGCTATGCGCTGTCCGGGCCGACCGCATGGTTGACTCGGCGCTTCGGTCGTCAGCAGAGCGCCGGAGTGGGTGACGCGGACCCCTTCGTTCAGCCCAAGTCGTAGGCAGCTCCACAGCATGGCCACCGGGCGTCGGCGTATTTCCAGCTTCGAGTTCGCCGGTTCTCAGTCCTGTTCACTCAGCCAGCGCTCGGCATCGATGGCGGCCTGACAGCCGGTGCCGGCCGCCGTCACCGCCTGCCGATAGACCGGGTCCATCACGTCGCCGCAGGCGAAGACGCCCTCCACGGCCGTAGCCGTGCCGGGATGAGCCACCTTCAAGTAGCCCACGTCGTCCATCTCCAGCTGTCCGCGGAACAGTTCGGTGTTCGGATTGTGGCCGATGGCGATGAACACCCCCTGGCAACGAAAGTCCTCCTCGTCCCCGGAGCGGGGGTCACGGAGGCGCACGCCGTGGACGCCGTCACTCTGCGTGCCGAGTATCTCCTCGACCGTGGCGTGATAGCGCCAGGCGATCTTCTCGTTCGCCGCCGCCCGCTCGCGCATGATCACGGAGGCGCGCAACTCTCCTCTGCGGTGGACGATCGTCACCTGGCGCGCGAACCGGGTGAGAAACGTCGCCTCTTCCATCGCGGTGTCGCCGCCGCCGACCACGACGAGTTCCTTGTCGCGGAAGAAGAAGCCGTCGCAGGTGGCGCAGGCGGACACGCCGTAGCCCATCAACTCCGCCTCGGACGGAAGTCCCAACTGGCGGGCCGAAGCGCCCGTCGCGATGATCAGGGCGTTTGTCGTGTAGCTGCCCGCATCCGTCCGGATCCGGAACGGACGAGACCCGAGGTCGACCTCCGTGCCGGTTTCGAAGCGGGTCTCGGCGCCGAATCCCTGCGCCTGGGCACGCATCAGGTCGATCAGGTCCGGGCCCATCACGCCCTTCGGAAAGCCCGGGTAGTTCTCGACATCCGTGGTGATCGTGAGCTGCCCGCCCGGCTGGCTGCCCTCGAGGACCAAGGGGGCGAGGTCGGCCCTCGCGGCATAGAGCGCGGCCGTCAGCCCGGCGGGACCGGACCCCAGGATCGTCACCCGGTGGTGGCTCCGTGACTTCGAATCGACGATCGTCATCGGTCGCGGAGCGTAGCAGCGCTCGACGGCGCGCGTGGCGCGAGCCCGGTTGGGGTCAGATTCGCGTAAACTGACCGCCACGATGACCGATCAGGGCCAAGGAGCGCGGATGAGCAAGCAGAACCGAAGGGACTTCCTCGGCAAGGCCGCGTTGGCGAGTGCCGGCGCCGTCGTCGCCTGCGGCAGTGGCGAATCGACTCCCGACGGCGCTCCCGGCATCGTCGCTCGACCTCGCCTCACCTGGCGTCTTGCGTCGAGCTTCCCGCGCGGCCTGGACACGATCTTCGGCGCTTCGGAGGTCTTCGCCAACCGCGTCGAGAGCCTGACCGAGGGACGTTTCCGCGTCCGCCCCTACCCCGCCGGTGAACTCGTACCCGCGTTTGGCGTGCTCGACGCGGTCCAGCAGGGAACGATCGAACTCGGACATAGCGCAACGTACTACTACCGGGGGAAGAACCCGGCTCTCGCCTTCGACACGGCGATGCCGTTCGGCCTGAACACTCGTCAGCAGAACGCCTGGCTCTACCACGGCGGCGGTCTGGAACTCATGCGCGAAGTGTTCGCGGATTTCGACATCGTGAACGTCCCCTGCGGCAACACTGGCGGCCAGATGGGCGGCTGGTTCCGGCGCGAGGTGAACACGCTGGATGAACTCCGCGGCATCAAGATGCGGATTCCGGGACTGGGAGGCGAGGTCCTGAGTCGCCTGGGCGTCACGGTGCAGACGATCCCCGGCGGGGAGATCTACCCGGCCCTCGAGCGCGGAGTGGTCGACGCGGCGGAGTGGATCGGCCCGTACGACGACCTGAAACTGGGCTTTCACCGCGTGGCGAAGAACTACTACTACCCCGGCTGGTGGGAGCCGGGACCGACCCTCTCCCTCTACGTCCATCGCGCCGCGTGGGACTCGCTTCCCTCCGAGTACCAGGCGATCGTCACCGCTGCCGCGGCCGAGACGAACATCGACATGACTGCCCGCTACGACGCCCAGAACCCCGGCGCGATGCAGACCCTGTTCGACGAAGGCGTCACGCTCCGACCATTCTCGGAGGAGATCATGACCGCCGCGCGCGAAACGGCCTTCGACCTGATGCGCGAGAATGCAGCCGCCGAGCCGGGCTATCGGAAGATCTTCGAGTCCTGGAACGCCTTCCGCGAGTCGTCCTTCCGCTGGTTCAGCACCGCCGAACAGGCGTACGCGCGGTTCTCCTTCGGCGGCGGTTGACCCACCGAGTCGCCGGCCAGGCCTCCGAGGTCAACGCGGAGACACGAATTCCGCGAGAAGAGGAGCAAGGGTGAACGATCTCGAACGAATCGGACTTGCGCTGGAACAGATCGCGAACGTGATGGAGACGTTCAAGCGCTGGGGGAAGATCGCGCTCTTTGTCGTTCTGGGCTACTTCGTCGTCTTGCCGTTTCTGGTTCTGGTACTCAGCGCACTCAGGGCCGGCGTGGGGTTCTAGCAGCCCCTGGCGAAGTCCAGCTGCATGCGATCGCCATACATCGCGCCCAGCATCGTTGCTCTTCGGTCGAAGATGGCCCGACATGCTCCCCCATCGCGCCGCTTCCCGGGCGCCTGGCCGCTCTCGGTGCGACACCCACTTCCACGACGGGCGATCTAGCTAGAGCAACGCGGTGACGAGTTCCGGGTAGAGGCAGATCAGCGCCAAGCCGATCAGCTGGATGACGATGAAGGGGACGACGCCCCGGTACATCTCGACCGTACTGATTCGTCTCGGCGCGACGCCCCGCAGGTAGAAGATCGCGAAGCCGAAGGGTGGCGTCAGGAAGGAGGTCTGGAGATTCATGCCGATCATCACTCCGAACCACACCATGTCCACGTCGAGGATCCGCGCTGCCGGGGCGATCAGCGGAATGACGATGAAGGCGATCTCGAAGAAGTCGATGAAGAAGCCAAGGATGAAGATGGCGAGATTCGCGACGATCAGCAGGCCGATCTTCCCTCCCGGCAGGCCGGTCAGCAGATCCTCGATCCAGATATCGCCGTAAAGGCCGCGGAAGACGAGTGCGAAGGCGGTCGAGCCGATGAGCAGGAAGATGACCATCGTCGTCAGCTTCGCCGTGGCGTCCATCGTCTCCTTGACGGCCTTCATCGTCAGTCGCCCACGCGAGAGGGCCAGCGCGATGGCGCCGACCGCTCCGAGGGCGCCCGCCTCGGTCGGGGTCGCGATGCCGGCGAAGATGCTCCCGAGGACGACCAGGATGAGGACCATCGGAGGCAGCATGACGACCGCCACCTGCCGAGCCAGGGCGGCGCCGGCGAGCGTCCGTTCCTCGGCGGGCAGCGCCGGCGCAGCGGTTGGCCTTGCGACCGCCACGCCGGTCACGTAGACGGCGTAGAAGCCGGCGAGCATCAGCCCGGGAATCAGGGAGCCGATGAACAGATCGCCGACCGAGATGCCGAGCTGGTCGGCAAGCACGACGAGAACGACGCTGGGAGGGATGATCTGACCCAGCGTACCGGCCGCGCTGATCACGCCGGTGGCGAGCATCGGCGAATAGTCGTAGCGCAGCATGACCGGCAGCGAGATGAGTCCCATCGCGACGACCGAAGCGCCGACGACTCCAGTCGCGGCGGCCAGGAGTGCGCCGACGACGACGACCGCCAGCGCCAACCCCCCGCGGAGGCGTCCGAACAGCATGCCGATCGTGCGCAGAAGATCCTCGGCGAGTTGGGACTTCTCCAACATCGTGCCCATGAAGATGAAGAACGGCACCGCGAGGAGAACCCCGTTCGACATCACGCCGAAGACCCGTTCAGGAAATGCGTAGAGCAGATTCCACGAGAAGAGGCCGAGCTCGATGCCGATGAACGCGAAGATCAGCGCGGTCCCGCCGAGCGAGAAGGCGACCGGATAGCCCGCGAAAATGAACAAGAAGACGACGACGAACATCAGCGGTCCGAGAAGGTCGGCGCTCACAGCAGCCCCTCCTGCTCCATCCCTTCCTCTTCGGCCCCGGCCTTCAGCGCGCGCAGGCGCTGCCAGTTCCGCGCCGCCTCCGCAAGGCCCTGCAGGGCGAGGAGCGCGAAGGCCACGAGCAGGACCGTCTTGATCGGATACCGCGGCAGGCCTCCCGGATCCGAAGACACTTCCAGAACCGCCCACGAATTCCGTACCGCCGGCCAGGACATGACGAGACCGAAGATCGAGAACGGGACCAAGAAGAGCAAGGAACCCCACAGGTCGATACGTCGACGCCAGCGCTCCGGCAGCCGGCTGAAGATCACATCGACCCGAACGTGGGCGTTCGCCTGGAGGGCATAGGCCGCCCCAAGCAGGAAGACCAAGCTGAACATGTACCACTGGAGCTCCAGGTACGCGTTCGAGCTCAGGTTCCAGCCGGTGAAACGGCCGAGATAGCGGACCAACGCATTGTACGCTCCGACCGCGACCATGCCCAGCGTCAACCACGACACGGCAACCCCCAAACGCGAGTTGAAGCGCTCGACCCAACTCACGAAGCGGGTCACCCGGGGGGGGACTGAAACCATGACCGCGCGCAGGCTAGCAGTTCGGGCGCCAGCCGGTCGGCGGCGGCGGCCGCGGCGGCCATGCAAGAAGGCCAGGAGTTGGAGATCGGAACCGGCAGTTCGCGCCGCCGAGTCGTGAGGATCAAGCGGGCGGGGTCGCCGCGCAGCCTGACAGCACGCTTCACCCGGCTCGCGGCGCTGAACACCGCCTCCAATCTGACCGTGCCGATTGCCGGCCTTGCCGACACCGTCATGCTCGGCCGACTCGACGACGTCCGATTCCTCGCCGGCGTCGTCCTCGCGGCGCTGATCTTCGACTACCTCTACTTCGGGCTCGCCTTCCTTCGGATGAGCACGACTGGCATGACCGCGCAATCGTGGGGCAAGGGCGAAACGACGGAGGTCTCGGCACACCTGTATCGAGCGCTGATGCTGGCCGCAATCCTGGGAGCCCTCGCTCTGCTGTTCCGTGAACCGATGGCGCAACTCGGCTTCCGGCTGCTGTCGGGCGCCCCGGAGGTCGAAGAAGCCGGGCGGGCCTACTACGACGCGCGGATCTGGGGTGCACCGGCGGCTCTCGCGAATCTCGCCCTGGTCGGCTGGTTCCTCGGGCGGGGCGATGCCTCGCGGGCGCTCCTCGTCGTCGCGGCGGCGAACCTCGGCAACGTGGCGCTGAACTGGTGGCTGATCGTCCGCCTCGGCTGGGCCGCGCATGGCGCCGGGGTCGCCACCGCGGCGGCGCAGTGGCTCGGGTTCGCGCTCGGCCTGGCGCTCGCAGTACGCGCCGGGACAGGAGCGGTCTCGCTCCGTCAGATCCTCGACGGCGCGGAGCTTCGGCGACTCGTGACGCTCAGCGGGCACCTCGTCCTGCGAACGCTGCTCCTCGTCTCGGCCTTTGCGGTGTTCACGAACATGAGTGCGCTGTTCGGCACTGCTCGCTTGGCGGCAAACGGTCTGATTCTCCGCGTGCTGAACGTCGCCTCCTACTTCATCGACGGCGCGGCCTTCGCCGGTGAAACCCTCGCGGGCATGGCGCTCGGCCGCAACGATCAAGCCGAACTCCGCCGGGTGCTTCTGCTCACCCTGGTCGTCTCCGAGCTCTGCGCGGTCGCCTTCCTGCTGCCTCTCTTCGCCTTCCCGGACGCCATCTACGGGCTGCTGGCGAACCACCGCGACGTCGTCCAACTTGCCGTGGCGAGCAACCTGTGGCTGCTGCCGGTGCTCGTCTTCGCGGCGATCGCGTATGGGCTGGACGGCTTCTTCCTCGGCTTGACCGAAGGTAGACTGCTCAGCCGTGCAATGGCAGTGAGCTGCGGACTCGGGTTCGCGCCGGCGCTCTGGGCCGCGTCCAGGTTGATGGACAGCGACTTGCTGTGGCTCAGTTTGGCGGGACTCATGGCGGCGCGGGCCGCAACGCTGGGACTCGCCGCCAGGCGCTTCGCGCGACCCGGCAAGAACGGAGGGCAAGACGGAAGATGGGCAGGCTCGACGGCAGAATCGCGTTAGTCACCGGCGGCGGCACCGGCATCGGCCGGGCCACCGGATTCCTGTTCGCCCGCGAAGGCGCCACAGTCATCGTCTCCGGCCGGCGTCTCGAGCCGCTCGAGGCGGTGGTCCGCGAGATCAAGGCTGACGGCGGCGCGGCCTGGGCGCACTCGGCTGACATGGAGGACCCGACCGCCGTCGACGGCCTTGCCGCCGCGGTGCTGTCGCGGCACGACACCGTCCACGTCCTCGTCCACAACGCCGGCCACAGCTCAAAGGTGCGATCCACCCGCTACATCTCCCAACGCGAATGGGACAGCGTGATGGCCGTCAACGCGACGGGTCCGGCGATGCTGACGAAGGCGCTTCTTCCGGCAATGCTCGACGCCGGCGGAGCGACCGTGATCATGGTGTCGTCGGTTGCAGCGATCCGGCCTGGCGTGATGGCGGGTACAGCCTACGGCGCAGCGAAGGCCGCTGCGCGGAACTACATGATGGGCCTCGGCGCCGAACTCCGGCAGCTCGGCATCCGGGCGACGAACGTCCTGCCCGGCGAGGTCGATACCCCGATCCTCGACAACCGTCCGCGGCCCCCGTCCGCGGCGGAGCGCGCCGGGATGATGGCAGCCGAAGACATCGCCGAAGCGATCCTCGTCGCCGCCGCCCTGAACGAGCGCACGGTGATCGAGGAGATCGTCCTCATGCCGACGAGGCTCCGCGACTACAGTGCGGACATCGTCGCCGCCCGCAGCCTCGGCGAGCCGGAGGACGGCTGATTCGCCCGAGATGACCACACAGCCGCTCGCC
Organism: Candidatus Multivoraceae bacterium; assembly: GCA_965219625.1. Taxonomy (GTDB): domain Bacteria; phylum Acidobacteriota; class Thermoanaerobaculia; order Multivoradales; family Multivoraceae; genus Multivorans. The sequence continues at coordinate 135,742 of OZ244782.1, forward strand.
AATTCGAGCGAGCGGATCCGCGGCCGCAGCAGGTGAGCGGTGAAGCACGCGGGTTAGACTGCGAGTTCGTGCCCATCGTCAGTCCGAGTTCCTCCCGCCGTCACCTGAACGCCGTCGCTACGGCGATCTTCGCGTTCATCGTCTGGACGGGGATCGCCCTGACCGTCGCGGCCCCGTTGCTGGCTGCCGATGGACGGCTCCTCGGCGCGGCGCTGATTCACGCCCTGTTCGAACCGGTTTGCCATCAGCTGGAGCACCGTAGCTTCCATGTGGCCGGACATCCCTTCGCGGTCTGTCACCGGTGCTTCGGGCTCTACCTGGGCTTCGGCCTCGGTTTCGTCGTGCTGCCGCGCATGCGCCGAGCGAAGGACTGGCTTCTCGATGAACCTCGCCGCGCGATCTTCTTCATCCTGCCGATGGGAGTAGACTGGCTCCTGCCCTGGAACATCGCTCCAAGCCGGTTCGGCACCGGCCTGATCGCGGCCCTGCCGGTTGCCGTCTTCATGTGGGTAGCGATCGAGGAACTCGTCCCGCGAAAACACCTCCCGAACCGCCTGATCTGCCCCGAACCGTCTCCCTGAACAGCTGAGGAGTCCACATGACACCGAACCGAATGAAGGCCATCGCGATTGGCGGCATCGCCGCCGGCGTGGCGAGTCAGATCCCGATCATCAACTTCCTCAACATCCTGTGTTGCGCGCTGATCGTGGGCGGCGCAATCCTCGCCGTCTACTTGGCGTTCCGGGAGGAAGACGCTTCGCTGACGACCTACGGCAGCGGCGCCCTGATCGGCGCTCTGACCGGAGTTGCCGCCGCGATCATCGGCACGCTGATCTCCATTCCGCTGACGTTGATCTTCGGCAACGCCGCAGCGGCCGCCATCGAGAGCGTCCTCGACAGCGGCGCGGTGGAGCTCGAGGGGCCGGTTCGCGACCTGATCGAGTCGTTCGCCGGCTCGGGGGACGGCCTCAGCGCCGTTGCTCTGCTCTTCAGCCTGATCACGAGCAGCGTCGTCTACACGATCTTCGGCGCCCTCGGTGGTGTCCTCGGCGCCGCGTTCTTCCGCAAGAAGTAGGAGCGCGAAGGGTCGGAGCCGGCTCTTCGACTCCCCGCGCGGCTATCATCGGCCAGGTGGGGCAGCCTGTGACTGAGTGGAACTCGCTATCCGAGCTCCCCGGCCTGATCGGCGAAGAGATCCGCCTGCGCGGTTGGGTCGACGGGCGCCGTTCGAGCGGGCGGATCGGTTTCATCCGTCTCCGGGATTCGGGAGCGACCGTCCAGCTCGTCGTAAGCCGCAAGGAAGTCGACGAGGCGTCCTGGGAAGTCCTCCAGAAGGTTGGGCAGGAGTCGACGATCGCGGTGACCGGAATCGTCGCGGCGGATCCGCGTTCGCCCGGCGGGGTCGAGATCCAAGCGTCATCACTGACTCTGCTGCACGAAGCGGACGGTTACCCGATCACGCCGAAGGAACACGGCACCGCGTTCCTCATGGACCATCGGCACCTGTGGCTACGCTCCAGCAAGCAACGGGCGGTCCTCCGCATTCGCAGCGAGATCTGCCACGCCATCCATGAGTTTCACCGCGAGCGCGGGTTCTACCTCGTCGACTCGCCGATCCTCACGCCGAACGCCTGCGAAGGCACGTCGACACTTTTCGAGACGCCGTACTTCGATCACGGCTCGGCGTTCCTGAGTCAGTCCGGTCAGCTCTACCTCGAGCCGGCGGCGGCCGCTCTGGGAAGGGTCTACTGCTTCGGTCCGACGTTCCGGGCCGAGAAATCGAAGACCCGTCGCCACCTGATGGAGTTCTGGATGGTCGAACCCGAGGCCGCCTTCCTCGACTTCGCCGGGCTCTGCGAACTTGCGGAGGAATTCGTCGTCTATCTGGCTGGGCGCGTCCTCGAGAATTGCAGCGAACCGCTCGCGGTGCTCGAACGGGACACGGCGAAGCTCGAGGCGATCCAGAGGCCCTTCCCCCGCCTCCGCTACGCGGAAGCCGTCGCCTTGCTCCGTGACCAGGGTTCGAAGATCGCCTTCGGCGAGGACTTCGGAGCGCCGGAAGAAACCGGACTCACCGAGCGGTTCGACCGCCCGGTCATCGTCACGCACTACCCCGCTTCGCTCAAGGCGTTCTACATGGAACCCGACCCGGAGGACCCGTCCCTCGCGCTCGCGCTCGACGTGATCGCTCCCGAGGGCTATGGCGAGATCATCGGCGGCAGCCAACGGATCCACGACCACGATCTGCTGCTCGAGAGGCTCAAGGAGCACGATCTACCGCTCGAGGCGTTCCAGTGGTACCTCGACATTCGCCGCTACGGCACCTTCGAACACAGCGGTTTCGGCATGGGACTCGAACGGTTCGTGGCCTGGATGGCGGGTGTGCCCCACTTGCGGGAGACCATCCCGTACCCGCGCACGATGGACCGGATCTACCCCTGAACGCTGCCCTCGGCCGGTTCGAAGAGCGGCTCGGCCACCGGTTCGAGGACCGGCGGCTCCTCGAACAGGCGTTGACCCACACCTCGTTCGCGAACGAGGCAGGGTCGACCAGCCACAACGAGCGACTCGAGTTCCTGGGCGACTCCGTGCTCGGCCTGATCACGGTCGACTGGCTCTATCGTCGCCGGCCGGACGACCCGGAGGGCCATCTGTCGCGAACCAAGTCCCACCTCGTCAGCGCCGAGGTTCTGGCGGAACAGGCTCGCCAACTCGGCCTCGGCGCCGCGCTTCGCCTCGGCCGCGGCGAGGACCGCTCCGGCGGCCGCGACAAGCCGTCGCTCCTCGCCTGCGCCCTCGAAGCGATCATCGGCGCCGTCTATCTCGACGGCGGCCTGAAGGCCGCGCGCCGCCTGATCGAACCCTGGCTGGCTCGATCCGCCGAACAATACGGCGAAGGCCCGGACGCCAAGTCCCATCTCCAGGAACTCCTCCAGGCGGAGGGCCTCGAGCCGCCCGCCTATCTCGAGACCGGCCGCGAGGGTCCAGACCACGACCCGGTCTTCCATGTCGAATGCCGGATCGGCGGCCAGCCTGCCGCGTCGGCGAGCGGCCGCTCGAAGAAGCAGGCCGAACGCCGCGCCGCCGCCCTGGCCCTCGCGCAGATGGCGGCGGAGGGGGCGGAACGGAGAGGCGACGTCGACGACCGCGCTCCGGCCGGGCGCCCTACCGACGTTTGAAGCGACGCTCCAGGTCCCGGTCGGTGAGCGCCAGGACGACGGGCCTGCCGTGTGGGCAGGTGTATGGATGCTCACAGGCGAACAGGTCGGCGATCAGAGCCTCCATCTTCTCCGCGGAAAGCGCCTCGTGCATCTTGACCGCAGCTCGGCAGGCCCGGCTGGCCGCCAATTGGGTCAGCAGGTACTCCGCCAGAGCCTCTCCCTCGCTCGGCACTTCATCGCCCGCGGCGACCCGGGTAGCGATGCGGAGCAACAGGCTCTCCGCCTCGGCGTCGGGCAGGACCGCCGGAATCGCGGTGATGGCGGCGCTGCCGCCCGACAGGGAACTCACCGAGTAGCCGACGCGTTCGAGCCCCGAGGCGCACTCCGCGAGCGCTGCGTTCTCAGCGGGCGAAAGCTCGACCATTCGCGGTACGAGCAGCGTCTGGCTCGCCGCGTCCTGTTCCCGCAGACTCAGCCGGAAGCGCTCGTAGAGGATGCGTTCGTGAGCGACATGCTGATCGACGACGAGCAGCTCTTCGGGACCCTCGAGCAGGATCATCGTCCCCTTGTATTGGCCGATCAGGCGCAGAGAGTCCCGGCCCTTGCCGGACAGCGGGACACGCCCTGGGGGCTCGGGGCGATAGGCGACCTCGGCGAACTTGCCGGCCGGTCCGACTGGATGCGTTCCGGCTGCCGTCTCGGCCTCGGCCCCTGCCGCTCCACCGCTGTAGCGCGCAGCGAGTTCCCGCGCCCAGGTTGGAGCGACGGGAGCGGCATCCTCCTCGTGACGGGGCCCCCCGTGGGGCCGGCCGGGGTCCATCCAGGGGCGACTGCGGGACTCTCTGAGCTCGCCCGCGCCGGTCCAGGCCGCCGGCGGCGGCGGTCCGCTCGGATCGCGAAGCGGCGCCGGCTCCTCCCCCTTTGCCGATTTGAGCCCACGGCGGAGCGCACTGGCGACGCGCCCGAGCAGAGCGGCATCGCGGAAACGAACCTCGGCCTTCTGCGGGTGGACGTTCACGTCGACGGTTTCGGGCGGGACGTCCAGGAACAGGAAGAGTGCCGGCGCCGGCTCGCCCTTCATCAGGTCGCGAACCGCCTTGTGGTAGATGCCGAGGACGGCGCGGTCCCGTAGCAGCCGGCCATTCACGAACAGAAACTGGCGCCTGCCCTTGCCCGTTTCCCGGTCGCCGATGAAGCCGGCGATGCCATGCTCCTTTGGCCCTTCGGGCAGCGGCAGGAGATGCTTGGCCAACGCGGCCCCGAACAACTGGGCGATCCGCTCGAGACGCCCAGCGGCGTCGGCGCCGACCGCCTGGGTGCGGATGAGCTCCCGCCAGCCCGCCTCGAGCCCCGGACGATGCCGGAGGACGAAGGCGACCTCCGGCCGGGCGAGAGCATAGCCCTGGACGACCGTCATCGCGTGCCGGAGTTCCGTCGCTTGGCGCTTGAGAAACTGCCTGCGCGCCGGGACGTTGTAGAAGAGCGACTCGATTCTCACCGTCGTGCCGCGGGCCCGGCTCGCGGGCTCGTCGGCGGTCGCCGCGCCGCCCTCGACGACCAGACGATGGCCATCGCCGGGCGCCTGGGCAGTCGTCAGGGCGCACTTGGACACCGCGGCGATCGACGACAGCGCCTCGCCGCGGAAGCCAAGTGTTCCGACTTCCAGCAGATCTTCGAACGAGGCGATCTTGCTCGTCGCGTGGCGTTCGACGGCCAACGCGATGTCGTCCCGAGCGATGCCGGTTCCGTCGTCGGCGACTTCGATGAGTTCCCGGCCACCGTCAACAAGCGAGATCTGGATCCGACGGGCGCCTGCATCGAGTGCGTTCTCGATCAACTCCTTGACCACCGAGGACGGCCGTTCGACGACCTCGCCGGCGGCGATCTGCGAAACGAGCGTATCGGGGAGGCGCTGCAGCGGGCGGCTCGAGGAAGGGGACGGAGACATCAGGCGGAGAGATCCTGCAACGTCCGCTGCATCACGCCGTAGCTCCTCAGCTCACGGCCAAGAAACGCCCGCCGCACCTCGCGGGTAAGCCTGCCCACCGCCGCGAGCGTCGCCCGGTCGATACCGCCGTCCGCCGCCAGATCGGGAAGTGTCGCACTGCCGATGCCGCGAAGGAAGGCGAGCGCGGACGCGCCGATGCGTCGGTTCTCGCCCCCTCCCGAACCGCAGCCGGGGCAAAGGAGGCCAGCGGCGTCGACTGCCAGGCATGCCTCGTCGGTGATCGGGTTGCCACAGGCCGGGCAGACGCGCGGGCTAGGAAACACGCCGCTCAGGCGCAGGGTCCAGCACTCCAGATAGCGGGTGGCGAGCCACCGGTCGCAGCCCTCGAGCAGCGCGTCGACCGTCGAGTCGAGCAGCCTGTAGAGGTGGTTCTCAGGCTCGTTCTCCTGCGCGAACACCTGCATGTGTTCAGCGAGATAGGCCGAGACGAGAATACCCTCGAGGTCCTCGTGCAGAGCCCGGGGACTCCTGATCATCTCCGCTTCGGCCAACCTGACGAGTTCGCGGTTCGGCTTCTCGAACCACGTGAGGTGAACCTTCGCCAGGAGCTGCAGCTCGCCGCCGAAGCGACTGAACCGGGTCCGCGCGCCACGCGCGGCGCCGCGCTTCAATCCCCTGTCGCGGCTCAAGAAGACGACGATGCGGTCGCGTTCCTGGAGATCCGTGGTCTGCAGCAGCAACGCCTCGCCAGAGAGCCGCCTCATCGTCGCTTGCTCCCGTCAACGAACCAGGTACTCGATCATCAGCGTCGCCAGCCCGAAGTACACCAGGATTCCGGTGATGTCGCTCGATGTCGTGACCATCGGGCCGCTCGCTATCGCCGGGTCGATTCCCACGCGCTCGAACGCCAAGGGCAGCAGGGAACCAATCAGCGAAGCCAGGATGATCGCGGCGAACAGCGAGCTGGCCACCACGCCGCTGTAGAAGGGATTCTGTTCGAGCAGCCAGGCTGCCGCAGCCGCCAGGCTCGCGCAAACCAGGCCGACGACCACGCCGACGCGAATCTGCTGGGCCAGAAAGCGCCCCATGTTGCCGCCTCGGCCGCCGATCCGGCCGGTGGCGAGGCCGCGCACCGTCAGCGTCATCGTCTGGCTGCCAATGTTCCCGCCCATGCCCATGACGACCGGAGCGAACGCGAGGAGGAACGCCTCGCTCAGCCGGAGCTGGAACTGCTTCATCAGGATTCCGGTCAGCGTCAGGCCGATCAGATTGACCAGCAACCAGGGCAGCCGGATGCCGGCGACCCGCCAGGCGCGCTCCCGGTACAGGAGCTCGTCATCCGACGTCCCGACCATCTTGTAGAAGTCCTCCTCGGCCTCTTCCTGGACGATATCGATCACGTCGTCGACCGTAACGAGGCCGAGCAGGCGCCGTTCCTCGTCGACGACCGGGATCGCGAGGAAGTCGTAGCGCGAAGCGAGCCGAGCGACCTCCTCCTGATCCGTATCCGTCGTCGCGGCGACCAGACCGCGGTTCATCATCTCGCCGAGCGTGCGGCCGGGGGCCGCCAGGAGCAGCTCGCGAAGCGACAGAACGCCGACCAACCGGCCCTCCGGATCGACCACGTAGAGATAGAAGATCATCTCGACTTCACCGTGCTCTCGGATCTTCGCGACCGCGTCGCCGACCGACGTCATTTCCGACAGAGAGAAGAACTCGGTGTTCATGATCCGGCCGGCGGTGTCTTCGTCGTAGGCGAACTGGGTCTGCAGTTCGACCCGGTCCGGCCGATCGAGCAGCGCGAGGACGGCCTCCCGCAGTTCGTCATCCAGACCGTCGACCATCTCGACGCTGTCGTCGACGGCCAGCGGCGACAGAAGCCCCGCAATCTCCGCCGGCGAGAACTGCTCGAGCAACGGACGACGTTCCCCCGGCTCCAGCTCGAGGAGAATCTCGCCGACGGCCTCGGCGTAGTCCTCCACAGCCAGGCGCATCACGAAGAGCTGTTCCGTCGGGGCAAGATCGCGAAGCGCAGCCCCGACATCGCCCGGCCTGACCTTGCCGAGTACCCGCGAGAGATTCCGACGCGCGCCCCGGCGCGCCAGCCGGCGCATCGTGTCGCCGAGAATGTCGACCCGCTGGCTCGTCCGCATGGCGGAGGGCATGGTAGCAGCCAGACCCTCTAAGCCGCGCCGACTCAGCCGTTTGGAAGGTCCTCGAGCCGGCGCCCTGGTTGCTCCACACAGGGCAGGTCGAACCCGCGTTCAGTCGATCTCGAAGACGGCGTCGATCTCTACCGGAACATCGAAGGGCAACGCATTCGTCCCCACCGCCGCGCGTGCGTGCCGCCCTCGCTCGCCGAAGACGTCGACCATCAGGTCGGAAGCGCCGTTCATCACCGCCGGCTGCTGAGCGAAGTCGGCCGTGCAGTTGACGAAGCCCCCCAGCTTGACGCAACGACGCACCCGTTCGAGATCCCCTCCGCAGGCGTCCCGGACAACGGCGAGAACGTTCAGGCCGGCCAGCCGCGCCGCGGCCTGCGCGTCCTCGACCGAGTAGCGGTCGCCGACCTTGCCGCGATAGGCGAGCCGACCGTCCTCGAACGGCACCTGCCCGGAAACGAAGATCAAGGAACCGACGCGGGTCCAACGCACGTAGTTCGCCGCGGGCGCCGGGGCCTCGGGGAGGGTGATGCCAAGTGCCTGAAGACGCTCCGCAACCGCACTCTTCATGTCCCGGCTCTCCCGTCGTCGAACGCGGCGAACAGCTCCTCGAACGCCCTGATCTGATTCCCGGCCGCAGACGACGGGACGAGGATCGGTGTACGAACACCGGCGTCGAACCAACGCTCGACACCTTCGCGAACCTCTGTCGCCGTTCCGAACAGGGTGCAGTCCGCAAGCCAGCGGTCGGACAGAAGATCCGGAACGCGGTCCATCTCGCCTGCATTCACGGCCTGCTCGACGGCGGTCATCTCCTCTTCGTAGCCCGCTGCCTTCCAGTAGTTGCGGTAGTTCGGGAGGAGCGCATAACGGCTGAGGGTCTTCCGGTTGCGCGCTGCGGCGAGATGACGATCGTCCGAGATGACGGTGGGAATCATGTTGCCGATGAAGAAATCCGAGTCGTCGACACGCTCCCCTGCCGCCTGGAGCGAATTCGCCATGAAGGACAGAGCGCCGTTCGCGAAGACCATGCCGTCGCCGATCTCGGCCGCCGTCGCGATCATCCGCTCGCGCAGCGTGGCGAGAACGATCGGAGGCAACTCGCCGGCGCCCCGCACCTCCCGGAGTTCAGCGACGAACCGGCGGATGTCGCTCAGCGGTTTGCCGACCGTGACGCCGAGCCGCGCGTGCGCCGGCGCGTGACTCACCCCGACTCCGAACCAGAACCGACCCTGGGAGACCTCGTGAATGAACGACGCCGTGTGTGCGAACTCCGTCACGTGCCGCGTGTAGATGTTGACGATCGACGTACCGAACGGAATGCGCTCGGTGCGGAGCGCAATCGCCTCGGAGAGCGCAAGGCCATCCCCCATGCTGGGACAGTAGATGCCGCCGAAACCTCGGCGTTCGATCTCCCGACTCAGGTCGAGCGTCAGCCGCCTGCGACCTGGAACCGCGGCAAGCGAGACCGCTGGCATGCGAACTGGGTTCGAGTCCGTCATCGCTCGGCAGGGTATCAGCGGCGCCGGCAAGCTGGAGCTCCACGGAACGGTCAAGCGCGCCGGGCGATCTGCCGGTAGCGGACGATCTACAGCTAGCCTTCGCGCATGGCAACTCTCCAACTCGACGAGGTCGGCTCACTTCTTCGCCCCGGCATGCGGGTCGCCCTGTTCGGCGGCGCCTGCGAGCCGCGGGGCATTGCCACGGCGCTTCACGAGCAGCCCCAGGCGACGCGCGGCGTGGAGTTCCTCGTGACCCCGATTCCGGGGGTCGAAGCGCCGGCACTCAAGCCTTGGTCTGGGGCCACCGTGAGCAGCTATTTCGTGACCCCCGAGATGCGCACCGGATTCGGGGCTGGTTCGGTCCGCTTCCTGCCGATGCAGTACCGCCGCATCTGGGACCATCTTCAGGAGACTCGACTCGATCTCGCGGTCGCCCAGTTCACGCCGCCGGACGAGCACGGGAGGTGCTCCCTCGGTCTGGCGGCAGAGTTCCTGCCGGCCGTCCTCGCGCGCGACGACGTTCCCTTCTTGGCCGAGTTGAACCGGGCACTCCCGCAGCTTCCGAACTCCCCCACCGTGCCAATGGAACGCTTCGCCCACGTGGTTGAGACAGAGATCGACCCGCCAACGCTGGCGGCGCGGTCGAGCCCGAGGGCGAACCGCATCGGTGAACTCGTCGCCGGCCTCGTCGATGACGGCGACACGATCGAAACCGGTGTCGGATCGATTCCCGGCGCGATTCTCTCCGCGCTCGGCGGTCACCGGGACCTGGGCTTCCACTCCGGCCTGCTCTCCGACGGGATGAAGAAGCTCATCGAAACGGGCGTGATGACCGGCGCCAGGAAGACCATCGACGCCGGGCGCCACGTGACGGCGATGGTGCTCGGTTCACCGGACCTCTATGCCTGGGCGATCGGATGCGATGCGATCCATCCGCGCGGCGTGAACCACACGCACGACGCGCGGGTCTTGGCCCGACTCGATCGTTTCGTCGCCGTGAACGGGGCGGTCGAGGTCGATCTCTTCGGTCAACTGAACGCCGAGATCGTCCGTGGCCGGCAGATCAGCGGCGTCGGCGGCGCCGTCGACTTCATGCGCGGCGCGCAGATGTCCCGTGGCGGCCGATCGATCGTCGCCTTCGAGTCGACTGCCGGTGCCGGGCGCTTCTCCCGTATCGTCCCGGTCCTGCCCGCCGGTCACGCGGCAACCGCGCTTCGAACAGACGCCGACATCTTCGTCACCGAGTTCGGCGTCGCCCACCTCCGGGGCGCCGACGTGGCCGAGCGCGCCCGCCGCCTCATCGCGATTGCAGCGCCCGAGTTCCGCGACGAGCTGGAAGCGAAGTCGCCAGGACGCCTTGACTCAAGCAACCACGCCCTGACCTCGACCGAGGGAGGGCCGGTCCTCCCGGAGACCACCGGCAGGTGACGACCCTTCGTCGATCTGGCAAGCTCCGAGGCAACCGTCAGAATCAACCGAACCAGGGAGGCCCTCCGTGGCGCGTCATCGACTTCTCCTGCTCCTCCTTTTCGCCTTCGCGTCCTGTACGACGGAAGCCGCTCCGTCCTTCGCTGAACAGTACGTCCGCTATGAGCTCGCGGGCGTCTCGTCATGGGGCCGGCTCGACGAGGGGACGATCCACCACCTCGACGGCGCGCCGTACGCCGGCGGCACGGAGACCGGCAGAGCGGTCGATGCGGTCGAGGCCCGATTGCTGGCCCCGGTCGAGCCCCGGAAGGTGTTTGCCGTGGGCCTGAACTACCGGAGCCACCTGGGCGGCGCCGAACCGGCAGCCGAACCGCCGATCTTCCTCAAGCTGCCGACGAGCGTCGTCGGCCACGGGCAGCCCATCGTCCTGCCGGCAGGCGCTCTGAACGTCCACTACGAAGCGGAGATGGTTCTCGTCGTCGGCGAGCGACTCAAGGATGCAACGCCCGAAGAGGCCGCCGCGGCGATCTTCGGCGTCACCTGCGGCAACGATGTCTCCGGCCGCTCATGGCAGGGCGCCGACCTGCAGTGGTTCCGCGCGAAGGCCAGCGACACGTTCGGACCCGTCGGCCCCGTCCTCGTCACCGGAGTCGACCCGGATGCGCTGAACCTCCGCGGTCGTCACAACGGAGAGACCGTCCAGGAACAGACCACGGCGGACCTCCTGTTCGATTCCGCGGCGATTGTCTCGTTCATCAGCCGCTACTCGACGATCGACCCGGGCGACATCATCTTCACCGGCACTCCGGGTCGCACCTCGGCCCTGGCGCCCGGCGACGAGTTCGAGGTCGAATTGGAGGACGTCTGTCGGCTGAGCAACCCGGTCGCAACTGCCGAGTAGGCCACGGGCTCACGGCGTTCGCAGCGATGTCGCCGCGGCCGCTGCTAGGCCTTCGCGCTCGGGCGCTCGGACACCGCGCGGTGCCAGCGCAGCAGATGCGGTGTCTCGTCGGTCACCTTGAAGCCGGTGACGCGACCGAAGTCGATGCCGATCTGGGCCGTGATGTCGGCGATCGTGTAGCTTGGACCCGCCACGAACTCCCGGTCGGCGAGAACGGTGTCGAGCCAGCCGAGGCGTTTCGTCGCGTGGCGACGCTGGCCCTCGCCGTAGTCGGGAAACTGCTCGATCTTGTCGGCGAAGTACGGGTGGGTGTTCCGGAACACCTGCATGATCGGCAGCGAAACCTCGAGTTCCATCCGCCGTTGCCACATCTCGAGGCGAGCGGCCTCCAGGGGATCGTCGCCTCCCATCAGAGCCGGTTCGGGCTGCAACTGCTCGAAGTAGCGGCAGATGGCGACCGACTCGGCAAGGAAGGAGCCATCGTCCAGCTCGAGCACAGGAACGCGGCCCAGCGGGTTCTTCACCCGGAACGGCGCCGCGCGGTTCTCGCCCGCCCCCAGGTCGACCTGTACGGTCGGCACGTCGATGCCCTTCTCCGCCAGGAAGATACGGACGCGGCGACAGTTCGGGGCGGTGGCTGTTTCGTGTAGCTTCATGGCGAGAACTCTCTCCTGGAGGTCGGCTGCTGATGAACGAGTCGAGACGTTTGGCAAGCGCGGAGTCTAACCACACCGGCGAAGGGCGCGGCGAGTGATCGAGCTCCTGGTCCAACCCACGTTCTGGGCGGCGTTGTTCTCCGTCACGCTGATTCAGATTGCTCTCGGCGCGGACAATCTGATCATCATCACGATCATCGCGAACAAGTTGCCCGAGGCCCGTCGCCAGCAGGCCGTTCGACTCGGCCTCGTCCTCGCGATGGCGCTGCGAATCGTCCTTTTGCTCATCGTGAGCCTGGTGCTCAGGGCAGCCACCGCGGAACTCTGGCGACTCGACGGCGCGCTGTTCGGCGTCGATGTCGACGGCCGCGTCGACGGCAGGTCTCTCGTGCTCGTCGTCGGCGGTCTCTTCCTCGTCTGGAAGGGAGTCAAGGAACTCCGAATCAAACTCAAGGCGAAGGAACAAGAGGTCGCCCGCGCTAGCCGATTCGGCGAGGTCGTCGCGTTGATCGTCGGCATGAACCTCATCTTCTCGGTCGATTCGATTCTCACCGTCGTCGGCATGACGGACATCTTCACCGTCATGGTCGGCTCGGTGCTCATCTCGGTCGCGCTGATGTTGGCCTTCGCCGGGCCGATTTCGCGTTTTCTCGCGGCCAACCCGGAGTTCGAGATCCTCGGGTTGTTCGTTCTGCTCCTCATCGGCTTCGTCCTCATCCTCGAGGGCGGGCACAGCGCCCATCTGGTCATCGCCGGCGTCCCGACCCCGTACATCCCGCAGTGGATCGTCATCTTCATCCTGCTGCTCTTGTTCGCGGTCGACCTCTACCAGAACTGGTGGGAGCGCAAGCAGGAAGTCGACCCGGTGGCGCTCCGCCATCGGCGGAAGTAGGGCGTCCGAACGGCGCCAGCCCGCCTGGGTTCCGCGGTCGCGGGTCCGCGTTCAGGGGCGCTTCGTCGGTTCGCCGGTGATGCGAATCCCTGCGCCGTCGATCCCGTACCTGCGGTTCATCCCGATCAGGACGGAGGTCAGCGCTTCCGCGGCGGCGGCGTTGTCCAGCGGACCGGCGTGCCAGCCCCTCATGCCGAGCGCTTCGATCAGCCGGATGACTTCTCCTCGAGCCGCCGGGTCGTCGCCGGTGACGAGAACGTCGCAGTCGACGGCGCCGCGCTCGCGCAGATGGGCGGCGCCGACGTTCTGGAAGGCCGAGACGACCCGGACGCCAGGGCCCAGGGTCTGCTGGGCGATGACGGCGGCGCAGTCTTCGGCAGGAAGCTGCACGCGGGCGACCTTCGGGGGCACGAGCGGTACGGTGCAGTCGATCAGGATCTTCCCTTGGACGGCGTCACGCACGCCCTCGAGGGTCGCACGTTGAAAGGCATACGGAACGGTCAGGACGACGATCTCGCCCTCCGCCGCGGCCGTCAGGTTGTCCGTGCCGCGAACGGTCGGCGTCCGCCCGAGGTCTCGAAGTTGGGCGTTGACCTCGTCCGCGGCGTGGGCCCCCTTCTCCTTCGACCGCGAGCCGATGACGATCGGATAACCGCCCCCCGCCCAACGCCGGGCGAGACCGCCGCCCAGGTCGCCCGTCGCGCCGAGCATGGCGAGCAGCGGCTTGGCAGAGTCGTTGTCGCGCTGATCCGTCATGGTTCGTCCGCTCGAGTCGAAGCGGTCCGTCATCGTACACCGGCGAGTCCAGCAACCGCATGGGGATAGCCTTCGGCCGCAGCGCGGCTTGAGCGCTCGATCCCACGCATGCTGAGCATCCATCCGATTCCAGGCCTGCCGGTCGTTCGGCGCGGCGACGACATTGCCTCGCTGATCGGCGATCGCCTCGAAGGGACGAAAATGGACCTGGTTGACGGCGATGTGATCGTCGTTGCCCAGAAGATCGTCTCGAAGGCGGAAGGTCGGGCGGTCGACCTGAAGACGGTCAGCGTCTCGCCCGAGGCCGAACGGCTGGCGACGGTCGTCGACAAGGACGCGCGACTCGTCGAGTTGATCCTGCGCGAGTCGAACGAGGTGCTCCGAACATCGCCTGGCGTCATCGTCGTCGAACACCGGCTGGGACTCGTCAACGCAAACGCGGGCATCGACCAGTCGAACGTCCGAGCGGGCGACGATGACGACTGGGCGTTGCTCCTGCCTGAGAATCCGGACGGCTCAGCCGCCGGAATCCGCAACGCTCTCGTAACCCGCTTCCGCGCGGACATCGGCGTCATCGTGAACGACAGCGTCGGCCGTGCCTGGCGGCTGGGTACCGTCGGCTTGGCCATTGGCGTTGCCGGGATGACGGCGCTCTTCGACCTTCGCGGCCGGCGCGACATGTTCGACCGCGAGCTTCTCGTGTCCGAGACCGGAGTTGCCGACCAAGTGGCAAGCGCAGCCCAACTCGTCCAGGGCGAGGGCGCCGAAGGAACGCCGGCGGTGCGTGTCCGCGGACTCGCAACGCTTGGGTCTCCCCAGACCGCGCGCGCCCTGCTGAGGCCGCGGGAACAGGACCTGTTCAGGTGACGGATTCGCCTCGCGGTCGTTTCGTCGCCCTTTCCGGCGGCGTCGGCGGCGCGAAGCTCGCCCTGGGGCTCGCAAGGGTGCTGCAACCCACTGAACTGACCGTCGTTTGCAATACAGCCGACGACTTCGACCACCTCGGACTCAGGATCTGCCCGGATCTCGACACCGTGATGTACACGCTCGCAGGTCTCTCGAACCCGGCAACCGGCTGGGGGCAGGCGAACGAGACCTGGTCGTTCCTCGACGCGCTCGACCGACTGGGAAGCGAAACCTGGTTTCGGCTTGGCGACCGCGACCTGGCGACCCATGTCGAACGGACGCGACGGCTTCATGCCGGCGAAAACCTGACCGGGATCACGTCGGACCTGTGCCGCGCCCTCGGCATCGAGCCCGCCGTCCTGCCGATGACGGACGATCCGGTGCGGACCATTGTGGAGACGGACCGAGGAGAGTCGAGCTTTCAGCACTACTTCGTGCGCGACCGCTGTGAACCGGCCGTTGCAGGGTTCCGTTTCGAGGGGATCGAGCGTGCGGCGCCGGCCCCGATTCTGGTCAGCGGGCTCGACGACCGAGCGCCCGACGCAGTGATCATCTGCCCCTCGAACCCGTTCGTCAGCGTCGACCCGATGCTCGGAATGACGGGTGTCGAGACGGCGTTCCGACAGTCGGCGGCGCCGGTCGTCGCCGTCTCGCCGATCGTCGGAGGTACGGCAATCAAGGGGCCGGCCGCGAAGATGATGGCCGAACTGGGGATGCCGGTGACGGCCCTGTCCATCGCTCGCCACTACACTCTGCGACGTCGGCTGCTCGACGGCTTTGTCATCGACCATGCGGACGCCGCCGAGACGCGGGCAATCGAGGATCTCGGCGTTCGCGTCCTCGTGACCGGCACCGTGATGGAGACCTTGGACGATCGGGAGCGGCTCGCGCGGGAGGTGCTCGACTTCGCCCGCGGCATCGTCTCGGATTCGACAGCGCCTGCAACGCGATGAGCGGCGACGAGCTGTGGGTCGTCCTGCCGGTCAAGGCGTGGGCGGCAGCCAAGAGGAGGCTCTCGCCGGTGTTGAGCGGCGCCGAACGCGCGCGGCTCGCCCGTTCGATGCTGGAGGACGTACTCGCGGCGGTCTTTGCGGCCAGCGACCAGGCCCGGATCGCCGGCGTCCTCGCCGTCACCTCCGACGCCGTCGCGGGCGGCCATCTGGAGGCGGCCGGCTGCGAGCTTCTGCCCGAAACCCGCCGCGGGCTGAACCGAGCCCTGGACTCGGCGGCTCGGGAGCTCGAGGTTCGCGGTGCGCGCACGATGCTCATCCTGCCGGTCGACGTCCCTCTCGTCTCGCCGCGAGACCTTGAACGGCTTGCGTCTCGGCACCTTGGCGCCGAGGGCGCACCGGTCGTCACCGTCGCGCCCGACCGCTTCCGCTCCGGCACGAACGCCCTGGTCGTCACTCCGCCGCGTGCGATTCCGTTTCGCTTCGGTGATGGGAGCTTCTTCGCCCACCTGCAGGAGGCGGAGCGAGCTGGCGCCGACGGGGCGGAGTTGTCGGCCAGCAGCCTCGACCTCGACCTCGACCACCCGGACGATCTGGACGAGCTTCTTCGGCGGGACGAGTCGAGCCGCAGTGCGCGATTTCTGAAAGAGGCCGGAGTCGGCGACCGGCTCGGCCGCGGCTGAGGCAGGCGGCGCGATCAGAGTCCGCCGCGAAGCCTGCAGTGCGGGCCGCGGCGTTCGGGCGATCGGAAACGGCTGATACCGTTCATTCCCGTCGCGATGGCGGGCGATGCCGTTCCGCCGTCTTGTTGACTCGAGCTTCCCGTGCCCACGCCGCTCAGCACCCACCTCGACCGGCGACCGACGGTCGACGAAGCGCGGGCGCTCGCCTCCATCGACGATCGCCGCGGACTCGAGGAACTTCTCGCGGTAGCCGGCGAACTCCGCGACCGCGGCCACGGCGAGCTGGTCACCTACTCGCGGAAGGTCTTCCTGCCGCTCACCCACCTTTGTCGGGACATCTGCCACTACTGCGTCTTCGCACAGCCGCCGACGAAGGGCGAAGCGGCCTACATGCCGCTCGACGCCGTCCTCGAACAAGCGCGCCTCGCCGCCGAGGCCGGTTGCAGGGAGGCGCTGTTCACGCTCGGCGACAAGCCGGAGTTGCGGTACACGGCAGCACGCGACGGTCTCGCCGAACTCGGTCACGAGTCGACGCTCTCCTACCTGCGTGAAGCGGCGGAGCGCGTTCTGGTCGAGACCGGCCTGTTGCCCCATCTGAATCCGGGCCTGATGACGGCCCGCGACATCGCCGATTTGAGACCCGTAGCGCCGTCCATGGGCATCATGCTCGAGAGCGTCTCGATGCGTCTCCACGAGAAAGGCCAGGCGCATTACGGCTGCCCCGACAAGGTCCCGGCGCGTCGGCTGGACACTCTGCGGCTCGCCGGCGAGGCGAACGTGCCATTCACCTCCGGCATCCTGATCGGG
Organism: Candidatus Multivoraceae bacterium; assembly: GCA_965219625.1. Classification (GTDB taxonomy): domain Bacteria; phylum Acidobacteriota; class Thermoanaerobaculia; order Multivoradales; family Multivoraceae; genus Multivorans. Next base: position 152,494 of record OZ244782.1, read on the forward strand.
ATCGGCGAGACCCGGGAGGAGCGGATCGACGCGCTCCTCGCGCTCCGCGACCTGGACGACGAGTACGGCCACATCCAGGAGGTCATCGTCCAGAACTTCCGCGCGAAGCCCGAGACGCGGATGGCGAATGCGCCCGAGCCGACCCTCGAGGATCTCCTGTGGACGATCGCCGCAGCCAGGCTCGTGCTCGGCCCGGAAATGCACATTCAAGCGCCTCCCAACTTGAGCCTCGGCGCCTTGCCGCAGCTCGTCGGGGCCGGCATCGACGACTGGGGCGGCGTATCCCCGGTCACGCCCGATTTCGTCAACCCGGAGGCGCCCTGGCCCCACCTGGATCGACTCGCCGAACAGACCGCCGCAGCCGGCAAGACCCTCGTCGAGCGCCTCACCGTCTATCCGGAGTACGCGCTCGACGGAGACCGCTGGCTCGACGACGGCCGCGGCCAGAGCCGCGAGATGAAGCGCATCGGCGGCGTACGCGCGGCGGTGCTCCAGAGAATCGACGCGACGGGCCTTTCCCGGACGGACGACTGGTCTCCGGGAGAGCAGACTCCGCCGCCGCGGGACCTGCTCGACGCGGTTCGGGCCGGTAACGGTGCGCGGGCGAACGGCGGCCGCGAGCCGTACGGAATCCGCCGTATTCTCGATCGCGCAGAGGCCGGGGAGGACCTCTTTGAGGACGAGATCGCCCGTCTGTTCGCGGCGCGAGGGCCTGAGTTCTCCGCCGTCTGCGCTGCCGCGGACGCCGTCCGACGCGCGGTGAACGGCGACACCGTGACCTACGTCGTCAACCGGAACATCAACTACACGAACGTCTGCTATTTCAAGTGCCAGTTCTGCGCCTTCTCCAAGGGCAAGCTGAGCGAGAACCTGCGCGGCAAGCCGTACGACCTGGAACTCGACGAGATCAACCGCCGGACCGTCGAGGCCTGGCAGCGAGGGGCGACGGAAGTCTGCATGCAGGGCGGCATCCATCCCGACTACACCGGCGAGACGTACCTGGCCATCTGCCGTGCGGTCAAGGAAGCGGTACCGGAGATCCACATCCACGCCTTCTCGCCGCTCGAGGTCTGGCAGGGCGCGGCGACGCTCGGCATGCCGCTTCGCGACTACCTTCTCCTGCTCCAGGAAGCCGGACTCGGCACCTTGCCGGGAACCGCCGCGGAAATCCTCGACGACGAGGTGCGCGCCGTCATCTGCCCCGACAAGCTGAATGCCGAACAGTGGCTCGAAGTGATGGAAACCGCCCACGGCATCGGCTACCGGACGACGGCGACGATCATGTACGGACATGTCGAGGGTCCCCGCAACTGGGCCCGACATCTGCTCCGGCTGCGGGCCCTGCAGAAGCGGACCGGCGGCTTCACCGAGTTCGTGCCTCTCCCCTTCGTCCACATGGAGGCGCCGCTCTACCTGAAGGGACGAGCCCGCAGGGGACCGACCTTCCGCGAAGCCGTGCTCATGCACGCGGTCTCCCGGCTGGCGCTCCACCCGTGGTTCGAGAACGTGCAGGCATCCTGGGTCAAGATGGGACCCGAGGGAGTCAGGGCTTGCCTCGACGCCGGAGTGAACGACCTCGGCGGCACCCTGATGAACGAGAGCATCACCCGCGCCGCTGGCGCCGCTCACGGTGAGGAGCTTCCGCCCGCGACGATGGAACAGCTCATCCAGGACGCCGGTCGCCTACCGAGACAGCGAACGACCGCATACGGAGAGCCGCCGCCCGAGCGGACCGAGGCTTCCTTCCAGGCGGCAGAGTTGGCCGCCGTGCTGAACACCCCGGCCCACCGCTACGAGCGCGGGGGGCCGCTCCAGCTCGTTCGTCCGGGCCTCGACGGTCCGTAGCGCCTTCCACTGCGGAGCTTCGGCCGACCGCCCCGAACAGGCATGAGCGACGCGCCATCCCACTCCGTCCGCCGCCACCTGCGCATCGCGGTCGACGAGTACGACGCGGCCATTCGCCGGTTCATTCCCGGCTACGAGGAGATGCTCGAGGTCGCGGCACGTGCAGTGCGACCGGCGGCGCCGGGTTCGGTCATCGACCTGGGGGCCGGCACCGGCGCTCTATCGGAGGCGATCCTCGACACCGTCGATGATGTTGACGTGCATCTGATCGACGTGGACCGGGAGATGCTCGCTCAGGCGCGCACCCGGCTCGCCCGATTCGGCTGCCGTGCCCGATTCAAGGAAGGCTCCTTCCTCGAGCCGTTGCCTCGCTGCAGCGGTGCTGTCGCCTCCCTGTCACTCCACCACATACCGACGATGAACGCGAAGCGGGAGCTCTACCGGCGCGTCTTCGAAGCGCTCGAATCCGGCGGGATCTTCGTCAACGCGGACGCGACGCTGCCCAGAGAGGCCGCAGCCCAGGAGGCGACCTGGCGGAGTTGGGCGGATCACCTGATCTCCCACGGCATCCCCGAGGTACGCGCCTTCGAGCACTTCGAGGAGTGGTCGGCGGAAGACACCTACTTCCCGCTCGAGGACGAACTCGACGCCGTGGCATCGGCCGGCTTCGACGCCGAGTGCGTCTGGCACGAGGTGAGCATCGCGGTCGTCCTGGGCCGCAAGCCGGCGTGAACTGCCGCCTGTCGCCAAGTACGGAGACCGCAGAACGGCGCCCTACAACACCGCCTCCGCAATCGCGTCGAGCGCCTCCGGCTGCCGACAACCAAGCAGCATCGACGCGACCTGGCCCTTGCCTGCGGCTTCCTTCCAGGCTGCGAGCCGGTCGATGATCCGCTCCCTGGGGCCGACCAGGGCGACGTCGTCGACCAGGGCGTCCGGCACGGCGCCGACCGCCTCGCTCTTCTTGCCGCCGAGGAAGTTGTCCTGGATCGCCTTCGCGTCGTCCGGGTAGCCGAGACGCTTCGCGTAGTCGTTGTAGAAGTTCTTGTCCCGCGCGCCCATGCCGCCGATATAGAGCGCCATGCTCTGCTTGACGGGCGTGCGGCACTGCTCCACGTCGTCGCCCATGACGACGGTCACGAAGGGCATGACCTGGAAGTCGCTGAGGCTCTTGCCGGCGCCGGCCTTCTCGAAGCCTCGCTCCAGGGAGTCCTCAAGCAGGTCGTAGCGCTCGGGGTTCATCCAGATCGGGAAGACCCCGTCCGCGACCTCCGCGCTGCACTCCAGTCCGTTCGGGCTGATCGAGGCGGTGTAGATCGGGATCGAGGTGTCCGCCGCCAGAATGCTCCTGAGCGGCTTGCCGAGCCCCGTGCCGTCCTCGCCGCGGTAGGGCAACTGATAGTGGTAACCCTCATGGGTCACCGGCGCCTCACGGGCGAAGACCTTGCGCATGATCTCGATGTACTCCTTCGTGCGCGTCAGCGGCCGGCCGTACGGCACCCCGTGCCAGCCCTCGATGACCTGCGGGCCGGACGGTCCCAGTCCGACCAGGAACCGCCCGCCGGACAGCTGGTTCAGCGTCATGGCGGTCATCGCCGTCATCGCCGGGCTGCGGGCCGGCATCTGCATGATCGCCGTTCCGACCTTCACCTTCTCCGTCTGGGCGAGAATCCAGGCCGCCGTAGTCACCGCGTCGGAGCCATACGCCTCCGCGGTCCAGACCGAGGTGAAGCCCGCACTCTCGGCCTGCCGAATGCGGTCGATGTCGATCGTGATCTGGCTGCCGAAGGCGCCCGCGATGAGTCCTAACTCCATGGTCCGTTTCCCCTCGTTCCAAGTCTCTTGCTGCGACCTCGGGCCTCGACCCGCGCGAGGCTAGCAGGTTCGACATAGACTGAAGGCCGATGGCCGAGACACCCACGTCTCCACATGGCGGCAAGATCGCGGATCGCAAACCCCGCAGCCAGTTCGTCTGGTCGCTCGCCTTCATCACGCTGATGCTCGGACTCGTTCTTTCGATCGTCATCGGCTTCATCGTCATCCGGGTGACGATGCTCCCGCGGGAAGTCGCGTCCGAAGGCCGCGAACTCGCGCGCGGTGCGATCGAGGGCGTCGAGCGAATCGCCAGGGCCTTCAGCACCGGCACGGTCCAGACGTCGTTCATCAGCTACGCGACGGAGATTTCCGGCAACGCGTTCCTCCAGTTCGCAACCCTCGATCAGACGGAAGTACTCCAGCGGACGGACTCCGCGAGTCTGCTGTGGGGACGCCTCAGGTTGCCGGACGTCATCGTCGAAGCGCGCGTTCCGGTGCGCTACACCTACTACCTCGACCTCGAGGACGAATGGTCGCTGAGCCTCGAAGGAACGACGGTCCGGGTACTGGCGCCCGGCGTCAGAGCGAACCGACCGGCAGTCGACGCATCAGCCATCGAGTACCGGGTTGCATCGGACTCCCTGCTGCGGGACGAGGACGCCGTGCTCGATCAGCTTCGGCTTCAGCTGATGGACCGACTCGCCTCCCGCGCCGGCGAGAACATCGAACTCGTCCGCGAATTGGGACGGCGCCGGACGGCGGACTTCGTCCGCACGTTCCTTCTCTCGCAGTTCGGAGACGAAGCCGGCGCCTACCTGATCGACGTCCGTTTTCGTGACGAGGTCGACGACGCAGGCGTCTCGCCGCAGTCGACGGAGCCGCAGGTCGAGCTCCGTCCACCGGTCGAGGAACCGACGCTTGACTGACCGGCTGGCGCGCTCGCGCCAGCGCCTGAAGGCACGGCAGGCCGACCGCTTCGGCCGGTTGGCGGAGCAGGTCCATCGTCACAACCCGTTCTATCGGGCGAAGTGGCGAGCAGCCGGCTTCGAGTCGCCGCCTACGCTCGACGACCTGACCGGCCTACCCCTGACGACGAAGGAGGAACTCGCACGCGACCAGGAGGAGAACCCGCCCTGGGGCACGAACCTCACCTTTCCCTTCGAACGCTACGTCCGCGTCCACCGCACGTCCGGCACGACCGGCAAGCCGCTTCGCTGGCTCGACACGCCGGCGAGCTGGCAGTGGTTCCTCGACTGTTGGCTCGAGACCTACCGTGGCGCCGGCGTCGAGGCGGACGACCGTGTCTTCGTGGCCTTCGGCTTCGGCCCCTTCGTCGGCTTCTGGACCGCGTTCGAGGCCGCTCAGCAACTCGGAAGTCTCGTCATGCCGGCCGGTCACCTGAGCACGGAGCAGCGCCTGCGCGTCATGCTGGACGACGGCGCGACGGTGCTCGTGGCGACGCCGACCTATGCGCTGCGCCTCCTGGAGACAGCGGACCAGCTCGGTCTCGACCTGGCCGAGAGCTCCATCGGGCGGACGGTACACGGCGGCGAGCCCGGCGCCGGCGTACCCGCCGTCAAGCGCCAACTCGAGCGCGGCTACGGGGCAAGGGTCTTCGACCACGCTGGCGCCACCGAAGTCGGCGCCTGGGGCTGTCCGTGCAGCGTCGGCGAGCGCCTGCACATTCTGGAGGAAGAGTTCATCGTCGAGTGGTTCGACCAGGCGACCGGCGAACCGCTCGAGCCGACCGATCCGTCGGACGGCGCGGAGCCCGTGCTCGGCGAACTCGTACTGACGAACCTGGGACGCATCGGCAGCCCGGTCGTCCGTTACCGCACCGGCGACGTCGGACGCCTATGCGCGGCCGGCTGCCCCTGCGGCGAGCCGACGATGTACCTGGACGGGGGCGTTCTGGCCCGCGCCGACGACATGTTCATCGTCCGCGGCATCAACGTCTACCCGAGTGCCGTTGACGCCATCGTTCGGGAGACCGACGGTGTCGTCGAGTACAGGGCGACTGTGCGGCGACGCCGACAGATGGCCGAAGTCGACCTGGAGGTCGAACCCCAGGCGGGAACGGACGCCGAGCGCCTCAGGTCCCGCCTCCAGGACCTGTTCGAGGAGCGGCTCAACCTTCGGGTCCCCGTCCGAATAGCCGACGCCGGTTCGCTCCCCCGCTACGAACTCAAGGCGAACCGCTTCACCTTCCTGGACTGACGGCCACACCGGGCCGGTTCAGCGCCAGGAGCGTTCCGAAGAGGACCGCGCCGAAACCGTTGACAACGGCGCCCATGTTCGGCCCGCCCAGATCGGGAACAAGGAGCAGGGCCGCAGCGACGAGCATGAGGATCCTGAGCGGCAGGGTGAGTTCGGAACGGAGGTAGCCGCCGACCCCTGACGCCAGAGCGACGATGCCGACGACGGCTGCGCCGAGCGCCAGACCCAGAGCAGGAAGTCCCGCCAGGCCGGAAGCGAAGAGGCTCGCCCCGCTCTCGTCCATCAGCAGAAGCGCCGGTCGGTAGACGAACATGAAGGGCAGCGTGAACCCGACCAGAGCGAAGCGGAAGGCCGCCAGCGCCGTCGGCATGACCGGCGCCTGGGCGAGGCTGGAAGCGGCGTAGGCCGCGAGCGCGACCGGCGGGGTCACCATGGACATCATGCCGAAGTAGAAGATGAACAGGTGCGCCGCCAAGGGAATCACGCCGAGCTCCGAGAGCAGAGAGCCCATCAGCGTCGCCATCAGCAAGTAGCACACGACGGACGGCACGCCCATGCCGAGCACCAGCGAGGTGAGCATGATGCCAAGGAGTGCCAGGAAGAGGTTCGTCGCAACGACTCCCTTGATCGCGGCCGAGAAATCGGCCGCGATACCGGTCTGCTGGACGATGCCGATAACGACGCCGACACAGGCGCTCGCGGCAACCAGAGGAATCCCGTTCCGCGCGGCCCTGGTCAGGGCGCCGAGTACATGCGGACGGAACGCAGGATGAACGATGCCGAAGGCCATCAACCCGAACATCGCGACGATGCCGGATGACAGCCAGGACTCGAAGATCTGCCGAAACGACGGTTCGGCAGGTCGTTCGGCCCAGATGACCTGGTGCAGGAGAGCAGCGGCCCCGAAGCAGCCAAGGGCCACGTGGCGCAGCCTCCGAGGCAGGTCGATTTCGGGCCGCAGCACGGCAAGCACCAGGATGACGATCAGGGCGCCCGTCACCGCCCGGAAGGGCGAGAACCGAAGAAGCAGGAGGACGATCAGGGTCGACAGACCGGCGATGAAGACGAGGGCGTCGAAGCGTCGCACGGGGGGCGGCTCGCCGTCGCGTTCCGGGGTCCCGACTCGTCGCGAGTAGAAGTGCACGATGAGGAAGATGGAGAGGTAGAACAGGACCGCGGGCAGCAGCGCCGCCTGGACGATCTGCAAGAAGGTGACCTGCGGCTCGACGATCTCGAGCATCATGTACGCCCCGGCGCCCATGACCGGCGGCACGAGGGCCCCGCCGGACGCCGCCGCCGCCTCGACCGCGGCCGCCACGTGGCGCCGAAAGCCGTTGCTCCGCATCATGGGTATCGTGAAGGCGCCCGTCGTCACGGCGTTCGCCACGGCGCTTCCGGAAAGGGAACCCAACAACCCGCTGCTCAGCACCGCGACCTTCGCCGGCCCCCCTGGCCTCGCCCCGAACGCCCGTTCGGCGAACCTCATGATGAACCGGGTCGCCCCGGACATTTCGAGGAAGGACCCGAAGACGACGAACAGGAAGACATAGCGGAACATGACAGACGCCGCAGGTCCGAACACGCCCAGGCTCTGCAGGAAGGTCGGGCCGACGACGTCGCGAGGGCTCTGGCCGGCATGCGGAAAGAGCCAGTCCGGCAGCAGAGCCCAACCGTTGCGGAGGCTGTAGTAGCAGTAGAGCGTGTGAGCGACGAAGGCAAGAGCGAGAGCCGGGACGATCCAGCCGATGCTTCGCCGCGCGGCTTCCAGGACGAGCAACAGGCCGACGAGACCGAGGCGGACGTCGGCCGCCGTCTCGATCCCCGCTCGGTTGCCCAGCGATCTCCCGCCCGACCACAGATGCTCGAAGGCCGGCTCCGTCTGCACGACGACGTACGCGCAAACCCCAGCGCCCAGAAGGCCGAGCAGGAGGTCCAGACCACGCAGCCACTCGCTCGACGCGAGCTTCGGATGGACGGGGAACGCGAGGAAACAGAGGAGCAGGCCGAGACCGACGAACACCGCCAGGGACGACTGCGGCAGGAGCAGCCCGAAGCTGACTTCGAAGAGGACGAAGAAACAGAGAGCGGCGCCGAGTCCCGTGATCAGGCCCCGGCGCGCCCGCTCGACCGCCTCGTTCAACCGCCCGCTTCGGGCCAGATGCCGATCTCGCGGTAGAAGCGCTCCGCGCCCGAGTGGAACGGCGTGCCGGTGTTGCGAGCCACATTCGCCTCGTTGATCGCCCGGCCGGCGGGGTGCTTGTCCGCGATTGCCTGCCGGTTTTCCCAGATCGTCTTCGTGAGCTGGTAGACGAGCTCCTCATCCACGTCCGCGTAGGTGATCAGGTGCATCGAGCCGACGTTGAGGCCCGGATAGTCCTCCGTCAGGTCGGAGTAGGCGTCCGCCGGAATCGTCGCGAGTTGGAAGAACGGGTAGTCACGGGCGAGCTCCTGCCGTTTCTCCTCGTCGAACGGCAGGAAGACGATGTCGTGGGTACTGCTCGCCTGGGTCACCGAGGCGGTCGGCACCGCGCCGCCGAGGAAGGCGGCGTCGATGGAGCCGTCGCCCAACATGTCGACCGCCCCGCTCTGCGTACCGTAAACCTGGGTGAAGTCGTCGTAGCTGACTCCGTGTGCGGCCAACAGCGGTTCAACGAACATCTCGAATCCGGCGCCGGCAACGCCGACCATCGCCCTCTTCCCCGCAAGGTCGCGGAGCGAAGCCAGCCCGGAGTCGGCCTTCGCGATGAACGTGGCGATGTTCGGCGCCAGCGTGGCGACCGCGCGGATGTCGTAACTCTGCTCCCAGCCCGACTCCCCCAGAACGGCGAAGTAGCTGATCGCCGAGTTCGACATGGCGAGCTCGAGTTCGCCGCGCGCGAGACGGCGGATGTTCTCCTGCGACCCCTTCGTGCCCCGTGGTTGGACCCGCCAGACGTTCTCGCCCCGGTTCTCGTTCAAGACCTCCGCGATCGCGCCGCCGACGACCGGGAAGGCGCCGCCGACCGGCGCCGTGCCCATGCTGAGAAACCGAGGAGAGGCCGAGCCGCCCTCGACTTCGCCGCCGCCGCAACCGAACAGCGGAACGAGCGCGAACAGGATGGCGAAGTGACGGTTCTTCATGGACTGAACCTCAAAGCGTCGGGGACGAGAGGGTGTGCGGACGACGCGCTGGATGATAACCCGCCTCAGGGCGGAGCCGCCTCACGGATCGACGATGCAGTAGAGAAAGCTGTCGGTCCGCAGATAGAGCCTCCCGGGCGCGACCCCGAGCGACGACAAGGTAAAGCCCTGGACCTCGTTCCTCGCGAGGATCTCGAACTCGGGTCCGTCCTTGAGCACCGTCGTCACGCCGTCCTCGCTGGTTGCGTAGACCTTGCCGTCCGCGACAAGCAGGGACGCGCTGTAGGTGCCTTGCTCGAGCCTCCGGTCCTTCCAGTCCGCCTCGCCGGTCCTCGCGTCGAGCCGCGACAGGAGACCGTTGTCGCGAAGCAGGTAGAGCGTCTCGCCGTCCGTCGCGGGCGTCGGCACGTCGGGTCCGCGATCCGTCTCCCAGAGGATCTCCGGATCCCCGTCACCGAGTCGAAGCGCCTTCATCGGGTTGACTCGGGTGGGCACGAAGACGAGATCTCCGTACGCGACCGGTGATGCGACGACCCGGTACATCGGGCTGTTGTTCGGGTTGAATCCGCCGAGCCGCCAGACCTCCCGACCGCTCGCCGGGTCGTGCCCCGTCGCGTAGTCGCCGCCGTTGATCACAAGCACCTGGTTCTCTCCGGCCCCTGCGATGACTGGCGTGATGTAGGCGTCCGGCGATTCCATGCGCGCATCCGTTGGCCGCTCCTGGCGCCAGATCGTCTCGCCGGAAGCGGCGTCGATCGCCAGGATGTACGACGGATCGTCCGTCTTCATCCCGTGGAGTACCGGGACGAAGAGCACATCCTCCCAGTACAGCGCGGACGAACCGTAGCCGTGGTTCAGGCCGAACGCGCCATAGTCCCGTTCGAGTTCCCGAGCCCAAAGCTGCTTGCCGTCGATGTCGTACGCCTGCAGAGCGCCGGTGCCGGTCATCACCCAAACGCGCTCGCCGTCCGTGATCGGCGACGGCGAAGACATGTTGTGCTTGCGCTGAAACCGGTTGCCGCCGCCGATCGGACGTCGCCACGCGACCTCCCCGGAAGCGGCGTCGACCCGCCACAACGACAACTCGTCGCCCTCGGCAACGTTGAGGAAGATCATGTCGCCGACGACGATCGGGGTCGAACCGGACCGATCCGGCAATGCGAGTTTCCATGCGATGTTCCGCTCAACGTCGCCATCGTGCGCCCACTCGACCGGCAGACCTTTGTGCTCGCTGGTACCGTTCCACTCGGGTCCGCGCCAATTCGGCCATTCCGCTCCGTTCGCGGCGTACGCCGCAAACGCCGCCGACAGGATGCACCAGACGGCGGCCCGCGACATCCCGCGATCGTCCTTACGTCGCTCCACCACCTTCGTCGAGTTCACGCTGCCTCCTTCGCCACGACGGGCTGGTCCGGTTCCTCGCCTCCACGGTCGTCGCCGTCTTCCGCCGCCTCGGGCATCAAGAGCACCTGTACCCGGTTCTCGCCGCCAAGATAGTCGACCGCGGCGCCTCTGATCATCTCGGCATCCAGTTCTTCGAACAGCTCCTCGTACGCGAGGATACCGAGCGGGTCGTCGCCGAACTGATAGACCGTCTGCAGAACTGCCAGCCAGAAACCGTTCGTTTCCTTCGCCGTTTCGCGACCCCGGCGCTGCTGTTCACGGATCTGGGCGACTTCGGCATCCGTGGCAAGTTCGGTCCGGACACGCTCGATCTCCGTTCGTACCGCCCGGAGCATCTCCTCGACGCGAGCCGGATCGCAGCCGAAGGAGACCTGAATCGCGAAGGTCGACACCGGAATCCGGTCTGCGCCGCCGCCGACGTTTGCGCTGTAGGTGCCACCGAGTTCCTCGCGAAGCCGTCTCCTGAGGCGGTCGCGAAGAAGCGAGACCATCGAGTCCAGCCGATAACGATTCAACTGGGTTTGCTCGAATGGGCCGGTGAAGACGAGCGCCACTTGGCTCTGGTCCTCCAGCCCTCGGTAAACGGTCCGCTCGACTTGCCCTTCCGGGGTCCGCACGCCGATGTCGCGCCACATTTCGTCACGGCCGCTGGCCGGCAGGCCCCCAAGCCAGGTCAGGACGAGCGGCTCGATCGTCTCCGGGTCGAAGCTCCCGACGAACACGAACGTGAAGTCGGAGAAGTCCCGGAAACGGTCCTCGTAGACGGCGAAGACGCGATCGAGCTCGACCTCGGACAGCATCTCTTCCGTCACCAGGCGACGCCGAGGGTGGTTCCCGGTCAGCGCCTCCTGCAGCGTCTTGACCCAGTCGTACAGCGGCATCGCGCCCTGGTTCCGGAGCAGAGTTCCCTGGCGCGTCAGGAACGAATCGAAGGCCTCCTCGTCTCGGCGCGGCGCCGTCGCCGTCAGGTAGATGAGTTCGAAGAGCGCCTCCATGTCCTTTGGCGATCCACGGCCGTTGATCCCCTCGAACAAGGGGCCGATCGCCGGGCCGGCGCGCGCGACCTTGCCCGCGAGAGCCTTGTTCAACTGCGTCAGGCTGAAGTTCCCGAGTCCGGACAGTTGGATGACCGAGGTCGCGACGTTCGCCTCCAGCCAGTCCTCGTCCGACACCAGGGAGACGCCTCCAGGACTGAAGGAGGCGAAGAGGATCTCGTCGTTCTTGAAGTCGCTCGGCCGGAGGACGACCCGAACGCCGTTCGACAGTCGCCAGACGATGACGCCGAGTTCCGCGACCGCCGACCGTTCGACGATCCGCCCCGGGTTCGGCGGAACGGGCACGAGGGCGCCCTCGCCGACGTCGTCCTCGTAGGCCGCGACCTCCAGACCGCCGACCCGGTCGAAGACGGCCAGGAGTTCCTTCTCGACCGGTGGCGCCAGGCCCTCCTTCTGCGGACCACTGGCGAGGATCACGCGGTCCTCGTCGTTGATCCACTCGTCGGCGACCCGGTCCACTTCGGCAAGCGGAATCTCCGGCACGTAGCGACGAACCAGCTCGCGCTCGTAGGCGATGCCGGGAAACGGCTCGCCGGTCAAGAAGTTCCGCTGGTACTCGCCGACGTAGACGGCGGAGTGAGTCTTGTCCCGCTCGTCGTAGGCGCGGTCCATCGAACGCAGCGTATTCACCTTGGCCCGTTCGAGTTCGCTTTCCTCGAAGCCGTGGCGACGGGCACGCTCGGCCTCGATCAGCAATGCCTCGAGGGCCCGGACTTCGGCGCCTTCCCGGGCGCCGGCCCGGAGCAGGTAGAGGCTCCGACTCCGGGCCAGTGTCCCGCGAGTGCTCGTCGCGCCGATGAATGGCGGATCCGCTTCTTCGGCGCGCTCGGCCAACCGGTTGTTCAACAGCCCGTTGTAAAGGCCACGGACCAGCCTCGCCCGGTAGTCGGCCACGGTGACCTGGTCCTCCGCTTCGCCCTTGAAGACAACCGAGATCGAGGAGCGGGTCAGTTCGGGATCGGTAAAGATGGAGACCAGGGTCTCCTCATGGGGCGGAATCTCCGCCTCGAAGCGTTCGCGCGGTTCGCCCGGTCCGACAAGCCGACCGAAGCGACGCCTGATGTCCGCCGCGATCGCCGCCTCGTCGAAATCGCCGACTGCCACGACGGCCATCAGATCTGGCCGGTACCAATCCCGGTAGAAGTCCCGCAAGCGCTGCGGCGGAGCTTCGCGCAAAATCTCCGGATCGCCGATTGGCAGTCGCTCGGCGTAACGCGAGCCGTGAAAGCGATAGGGAATCTCGGCGTCGCGGAGCCTCGCTCCGGCGCCCCGATCGCTCCTCCACTCTTCGATCAACACGCCCCGCTCGCGCTCGATCTCCTCGTCCTCGAAGCTGACCGCGGAAGCCCAGTCCTCGAGCACGAGGAGCGCCTTATCCAGAATCTCCGGTTCGTCAGTCGGCACTTCGAGCATGTAGACCGTCTCGTCGAAGCCAGTGTAGGCATTCACGTCGGGGCCGAAGCGCATCCCGATCCCCTGCAGGTAGTCGAGCAGCTCGCTCTTCTCGAAGTGCTCCGTACCATTGAAGGCCATGTGCTCGACGAAGTGAGCCAGTCCCCGCTGGTCGTCGTCCTCGAGCACCGAGCCGGCCCGGACGATAAGCCGCAGGAACGCACGGTTCTCGGGCCGGCCGTTCTTCCTGACGTAGTAGCGAAGCCCGTTCTCCAGCTGGCCTGTGATCACGACCGGGTCCTGCGGCAGGACGTCGGTCAGTTCCCAGCTCGAATCCCGCGAGACCGGGCGGGCTGGAACCCCCTCGTCGGGACTCCTCTGGGAATGGGCGCCCGGCGACGAGTACCCCGCGATCAAGGCGACGACAACGCTCGGCCAGACGAAGCGCGCGCCGCGCAGGTTCCGCTCGATCATCGACATTCCTCCTCTAACTCCCTGGAGCTCTCAGCGAGCGGCGCGGGCGCCGCCATCCACCCGTACGACCGCATCGGCCGGCAGGGCCTCGACCAGCGCGGCCAGGGCGAGATCAGCGGCACGACGGCTTCGGCTGTCGACGGTCAATTTGACTCGGTAGTCCCCGTCCATCGCAGGGTAGCTGCCGATATCGACGTCCTCGTGGGCATCGACGACGCGGTCGAGCAACTCCGCGATGTCCGTTTCCCGACAGGACGTGTACACCGCGCGACAGTAGAACCGCCGGCCGGCCGCCAGACGGGCGCGCAAGAGCGGCAGCTTCATGCGGAAGATCCGCGGCACCCCCGGCAAGATGTAGACGTTCTCCATGACGACGGATGGCCAGGGCACGTCCGGCGTACTGACGAGCTCGGCGCCTTCCGGGACGTCGGCCATGCGCAGGTGGCCCTCGGTGCAGCGCTCGCCGACCATCTCGCGGATCTTCCAGACGAGCTCCGGCGAGCGGACGAGCGGCCGGTCGAACGCTTCCGCGACTGCCCGAAGCGTCACGTCGTCGTGGGTCGGCCCGACGCCGCCACTCGTGATCAGGTAGTCGAAGCGATCGCGGAGGCGTTTGATGTCCGCGGAAATGCCGGTGACATCGTCGGGACAGACGACGACTCTCCTGAGCTCGATGCCGAGATCGAACAGCTCTCTGGCCAGCAGGTTCAGGTTCGCTTCCTTGACCTTGCCGTTGAGAATCTCGTTCCCGATGATCAGGGCCGCTGCCGTCGGCATCGCGCTACTCTACTCATCAGCGCCCGACGAACTTCGGCGAGCGCCGCTCGCTCAGAGCCTCCACGCCCTCGCGCGCGTCGCTCGTCCGGAAGGTGATCTGTTGCTCGGCGCTCTCGAGTTCGAGGGCCTCCTCGATGTCGCGATCGAAGGCGCCCCGCAACGTCCGTTTCGTCGCCTTGACGGCAACCGGACCGGCGGCGGCGATCTCGAGAGCGAGCTCCTCCACCGTGTCGTCGAAGTCCTCGTCCGCCTCGCGGCTCGCCAGGCCCCAGTCCACCGCGGTACCCGCGTCGATCAGGCGGCCGCTGTAGAGGAGCTCGGCAGCCCGGGCGGGTCCGACCAGCCGCGGCAACGTCCAGGTCGCCGCCATTCCGGGGTGGATCCCCAGACGCACGAAGGTCATTCCCACCTTCGCCCCGGTCCGGATGACCCGCATGTCCGCAGCCAATGCGAAGCACAGGCCGGCGCCGATCGCGTGACCGTTCATCGCGGCGATCGACGGAGCCTCGAGACCCCGGATCGACAGATAGAGCCGGTAGAAATTCGCGCCGCCTCCCAGACCGGGGCCGGCATTCGGATCCTCGCTGACCTCCTCCTGAATGCTCTTCAGGCTCCCCCCGGCACTGAAGGCGCGCCCAGCGCCGCGCAAGATGACCACTCGCGTCTCTTCACGGGAGTTGATCGCCGGCACGGCAGCCTCGATCTCGCGTCCCATCTCCGTCGTCATCGCGTTCAGACGCTCCGGCTGGTTCAATGTCAGCCGGCTGATCGGCCCGTCGTGCGCGACCAGGATGTGCTCGAAACTCATGGCGGCTACTCCTCTCGAAGGACGGTACAGGTTTCCTGCGGCTAGCAGCCCGTGGCGGAAGTGCCCGTGGTGGAAGCGCCTGTCGCACGGAGAGCGGTCAGGCGCCCGGGAAGCGGCGCGATGAAGGAGCATATCGGGCCATGTTCGACCAAACCAACGATGCTGAACGGGCTGCATGGCCGATGGTCATCCAGCGCGACGTGCGCCACGGGCTGCTAGAGTCGCGCTCATGCTGACGATCACCGAACTGGCGAAGAAGCAGGTGGCGGAAGCGATGAAGTCCGAAGAGCGGGACGATCTGGCGCTTCGGATCTCGATCACCGGCCGCAGCGGCGGTGGATTCCGCTACCAGATGGACCTCGTCGGCGTGGACGAGACGAGGCCCGGCGACGAGGTCATCGAACTCGACGTCTTCAACGTGTACGTCGACGCCGAGAGCGCACCGGATCTGACCGGCGCTACCGTCGACTTCGTCACGCGGCTCTCCGAAAGCGGCTTCAAGTTCGACAATCCGAACTCGCCATGGGGCGACTCCGTCGCTGCCGACGTGCAGCGCGTGCTCGACGACCAGATCAACCCCCAGATCGCTGCGCACGGCGGCTTCGTGACGCTCATCGACGTGAAGGAGGAGACCGCGTTCATCACGATGGGCGGCGGCTGCCAGGGTTGCGGCATGGCCGACGTGACCCTGAAGGAGGGGGTCGAACAGGCGATCATCGAGGCCGTGCCGGCGATCAACAGGGTTCTCGACGCGACGGACCACGCCGCGGGCACGAATCCCTACTACGCACCGTAGTCGAAGCGGCCGCAGCC
Organism: Candidatus Multivoraceae bacterium; assembly: GCA_965219625.1. Classification (GTDB taxonomy): domain Bacteria; phylum Acidobacteriota; class Thermoanaerobaculia; order Multivoradales; family Multivoraceae; genus Multivorans. The sequence goes on from OZ244782.1 coordinate 168,214, forward strand.
GCCTTGGCGCGCAGGTTCGGTCGAACGGCGAACCCCGGTTGCCCAAGTCCCACGGTTGTGGAATAGTCCGGCTCAGGTCGAGCGACGCTTCAGAGACAGCCCTCGATCGCCGGAACACGTACGTCAGGATCGATGGGCACGCACCGTTTCAGGCGGGGACTCAACCTGCCGCTTGCGGGAGCACCGGAGCAGACGCTGGACGACGCGTCGGCGCCGGCTTCGGTTGCCGTGACCGCTCTGGACTACCCGGGCATGAAGCCGGCGCTGCACGTTTCACTTGGCGACGAGGTGCGACGTGGACAGCTACTGTTCGAGGACCGGAAGCAACCGGGGGTGCGCTTCACGTCGCCTGCCACAGGGACTGTGACGGCGATCAACCGGGGCGCCAAGCGAGCGCTCATTTCCGTCGTCGTCCGCGTCGATCCTTCCGACCACGCGGGCGCCCGCGGCGCGGTTTCATTCGCGAGCCACACCGGTCGGCATCCGAGCGCCCTCTCCCGCGACGAGGTGGAGGCGCTGCTCGTCGAGTCGGGCGACTGGACGGCTCTGCGGGCTCGCCCATTCGGTCGCAGTCCGGCGGTCGGGTCGGCGCCGAAGTCGATCTTCGTGACGGCGATGAGCAGCGAACCCTACGCGCCGGACGCAGACAGAATCGCGGACGGACGGAGCGGCGACCTGGAGCGAGGCCTCGCGGCGCTGTCCCGACTCACGGACGGCCCGGTCTTCCTCTGCCGGGCCCCGGGGACCCTCGAAGGGGTCCGAGCGACCGGTTCCGTACAGATCGAGGAGTTCTCCGGCCCACACCCCGCCGGCGCTGCGGGCCTGCACATCCACACCCTCGACCCGGTCGACCGGAACAAGCTCGTCTGGCAGATTGGCCTCCAGGACACGCTCGCGATCGGCCGACTGTTCGAGACCGGCGAGCCGGACGTGCAGCGTATCGTCGGACTCGGCGGTCCGAGGGTACGGCGGCCGCGCCTGCTTCGCACCCGTCTCGGCGCCGCTCTGACCGACGTGACGCGCGGCGAGATCCGAAGCATCGGAGAGACGATTCCCCAGGTGGACGTTCGCGTGATCTCCGGCTCTCCACTCTGCGGCCGTACGGCGATCGGCGAGGGCATGCCGGCGGAACTCCACGGCTACCTGGGACGCTTCCACGACACGGTGTCCATCCTCGAGGATGACCGTCAACGGGACTTTCTGGGGTGGCTTGGTCCCGGTTTCGGGAGGTTCTCGCGCGCACGCGCGTTCGCCTCGACGCTCCTTCCCGGCAGGAAATTCGCGATGACGACGACGACCCATGGCTCGCCGCGAGCGATCGTGCCCATCGGCCTGTACGAGAGCGTCTTCCCCTGGGACCTGGAGCCGACGTTTCTGCTGAAGTCCCTCGTTGCCGGAGATATCGAGCGAGCAGAGGAACTCGGCTGCCTGGAGCTGCTCGAGGATGACGTAAGCCTCCTCACCTTCGTCTGCCCGGGCAAGACGGATTACGGTCCGCACCTGCGCGACGCGCTCGAGTTGATCGAGAAGGAAGGCTGACGCCGCGATGAAACTGCTCCGCCGTCTACTCGACAAGCAGGCCCGCCACTTCGAGCCGGGGGGCCGCCTGGAGCGCCTCTACCCGCTCTACGAGGCCCCCGATACGTTTCTTTTCACCCCCGGCAGGACGACCGCCGGCGCCGCGCACGTGCGCGACGCGCTGGACCTGAAGCGGCTGATGATGACGGTTGTCGTCGCCCTCGTGCCCTCCGTACTCATGGCGATGTGGAACACCGGGCGCCAGATCCACCTCGCGATTGCCGGCGGCGCCTCGGCTCTGCCGAACTGGCGCACCGACGCGATGGAACTGCTCGGCCTGCCGTTCGACGCCTCGAACCTGCTCGCCAACTCGGTCCATGGCGCCCTCTACTACCTGCCGGTGCTCATCGTGACGTTCGCGGTCGGCGGCGCCTTCGAGGGTCTCTTCGCCGTCGTCCGGCGCCACGAGATCAACGAGGGATTTCTGGTGACCGGCATGCTGTTTCCGCTCGTGCTGCCGCCGACGATCCCGCTCTGGCAGGTGGCGATCGGAATCGCCTTCGGCGTCGTCGTCGGCAAGGAGATCTTCGGCGGCACCGGCTACAACGTGCTGAATCCGGCGCTCACGGCGCGCGTGTTCCTGTTCTTCGCTTATCCCGCCCAGATCTCCGGCGATGCCGTCTGGATCGCGGCAGGTACCTCAGCGGACGGATACAGCGGCGCGACCGCGCTGGGCGTGGCGGCGCTTGACGGCCTGCCCGCCGTCGCCGCCGACACGACGTGGATCCAGGCGTTTCTCGGAGACATACCCGGTTCGATGGGCGAGACCTCGACTCTCGCCTGTCTGATCGGAGCACTCGTCCTGATCGCCACCGGCATCGGCTCGTGGCGCATCATCGTCTCGGCCGCGCTCGGCTCGCTCGTCATCTCCTTGCTCCTGAATCTGGCAAGCTCGACGACGAATCCGATGCTCGCGGTTCCCTTCCACTGGCACGTCGTTCTGGGCGGTTGGGCGTTCGGCATCGTCTTCATGGCGACCGACCCGGTCAGCGCCGCGCAGACGAACCGTGGCCGCCTGATCTACGGCTTCCTGGTCGGCGTGCTGGCCATCCTCATCCGGACCGTGAATCCCGCCTTTCCGGAAGGCGTGATGCTCGGCATCCTGTTCATGAACCTGTTCGCGCCTCTGATCGACCATTACGTGCTGAAGGCGAACGTCAAACGCCGCCAGGCGCGTTACGCTGCGTAACAACCGAGTCGACCTCGCTATGGCAGACCGACAGGCCACCGGCTACACCCTCCTGTTCGCTACCGCGATCTGCATCGTCTGCGGCATTCTCGTGTCCTCCTTCGCGGTCAGCCTGGAAGAACTCCAGGACGCGAACGTCGCCCTGGACAAGCAGAAGCGGGTGCTTGAAGCCGCAGGTCTGCTCGAGCCCGGCGAGGCGATCGACGAGGCTCAGGTTGCAAGGCGCTTCGAACCGATCGAACCGGTGCTGATCGACCTGGCCTCCGGCGATGTCGTTGCCGGCGACACGGAGACCTTCGACCAACAGCGACGGGCACGGGACCCGGCCACCAGCACGGAAGCGCCGGACAACAGCGCTCAGGTCAAGCGCCTGCCCGATCAGGCCCTGCTCTACGAAATGCGCGACGATGAGGGCCGGCTCGAGATGGTCGTCCTGCCGATCGAAGGTCTGGGGCTTTGGGGGACGCTTTACGGTTTCCTGGCGCTCGAAGCGGACACGACGACCGTGCGCGGGATTACCTACTACCAGCACAAGGAGACTCCCGGTCTGGGCGGCGAGGTGGACAACCCGCGCTGGAAGGACCGCTGGCTTGGGCGGAAGGCCTTCGACGCGAACGGCGAGGTCCGCCTGGCGGTGATCAAGGGATCGGCGAACAGCCCGGAGGACGACCCGCACCGCGTCGACGGTCTCGCCGGCGCGACGATCACGAGCAACGGGGTAACGAACATGATCGACTTCTGGCTCGGCGAGAACGGCTTCGAGCCGTATCTGAACAGACTTCGCACGGAGACGGACTGATGGCTGTCAAGAAGAGCGAAGCGGCGCTCGACCCCCTCTTCAACAACAATCCGATCGCGCTCCAGGTGCTCGGCATCTGCTCGGCGCTGGCCGTAACGACGAAGGTCGAGACGTCCGTCGTCATGTGCGCCGCCGTCATCTGCGTGCTCACGCTCTCGAATCTCACGATCAGCGTGCTGCGGCACCAGATCCCGAACAGCATCCGGATCATCGTCCAACTCACGGTCATCGCTTCCCTGGTCATCGTCACGGACCAGATCCTGAAGGCCTACGTGTTCGAGATCAGCAAACAGCTTTCCGTGTTCGTCGGGTTGATCATCACGAACTGCATCATCATGGGCAGGGCCGAGGCGTTCGCGATGCAGAATCCGCCGTCGCTCGCTATCCTCGACGGCATCGGCAACGGTCTCGGCTACAGCGCGATCCTGATGGTCACCGCGGTGCTCCGCGAACTGTTCGGTTCCGGCAAGCTGTACGGCTACTCCGTGCTGCCGACGGTCTCGGAGGGCGGGTGGTACCTGCCGAACGGACTCATGCTCCTGTCGCCGGCCGCGTTCTTCATCATCGGCGGGTTGATCTGGGCGCTGCGGGTCTGGAGACCCGCTCAAGTCGAGATGGACGGTTAGGAGGCGACGGCGATGTTCGAGGAATACCTGAACCTGGCCGTGAAGGCGATCTTCGTCGAGAACATGGCCCTGACGTTCTTCCTGGGCATGTGCTCCTTCCTGGCAGTGTCGAAGAAGGTGGAAACCGCCGTCGGCCTCGGCCTCGCGGTCATCTTCGTCCTGACCGTCACCGTGCCGGCGAACAACCTGATCCAGACGTACCTCTTGAACGAAGGCGCGCTCGCCTGGGTCTCCCCGGAGTTCGCCGGCGTCGACCTGAGCTTCCTGAATCTGCTCTGCTTCATCGGCACGATCGCCGCGATGGTCCAGCTCGTGGAAATGACGACGGACCGCTTCTTCCCCGCGCTCCACGCCACGCTCGGCATTTTCCTGCCGCTGATCGCGGTGAACTGCGCCATCCTGGGCGGCTCCCTGTTCATGGTCGAGCGCGACTACGACTTCGGCGAAAGCGTCGTGTTCGGCCTCGGCTCCGGCATCGGCTGGTTTCTTGCCATCGTGGCGCTGGCCTCCATCCGTGAACGCCTGCGCTACAGCGACGTACCCCACGGTCTGCGCGGCCTGGGGATGACGTTCGTCATCACCGGCCTGATGGCGTTCGGTTTCATGGCCTTCGGGGGCATCCAGCTGTGATCACCGTCGTCCTCGGAGTCGCGATGTTCACCGTCGTCATCCTCGCCCTCGTCACCATCCTCATGCAAGCGAAGGCGCGGCTCGTTGCCGGCGGCGAAGTCTCCATCCTGATCAACGAGGAGAAGACGATCTCCGCCGCGACCGGCGGCACGCTGCTCGGCACCCTCGCCGAGCAACGGATCTTCATCCCCTCCGCCTGCGGCGGCCAGGGCACCTGCGGCGTCTGTACCGTCGACGTGTTCGAAGGCGGCGGAGCGATGCTGCCGACCGAGAAGACCCACATCAGCCGCCGCGAGGCGCGCGAAGGATGCCGCCTGAGCTGCCAGGTGAAGATCAAGGAAGACATGAAGATCGGCATTCCAGCCGAGGTCTTCGGCGTGAAGAAGTGGCAGTGCAAGGTGCGCTCGAACGAGAACGTGGCCACGTTCATCAAGGAACTCGTGCTGGAACTTCCGGCCGGCGAGGACGTGCCTTTCCGCGCCGGCGGCTACATTCAGATCGAGTGCCCCCCGCACGTCGTGAACTACAGCGATTTCGTCATCGAGGACGACTACCACGAGGACTGGGACCGCTTCAAGCTCTGGAACCTCGTTTCGAAGGTCGACGAGACGGTGGTTCGCGCCTACTCGATGGCGAACTACCCGGAGGAGAAGGGCATCATCATGCTGAATGTCCGGGTCGCCACGCCGCCGCCGCGGGAGATGGACCTGCCCCCCGGGCAAATGTCCTCCTACATCTTCAACCTGAAGCCGGGCGACGACGTGACGATTGCCGGGCCGTTCGGCGAGTTCTTCGCCAAGGACACGGAAGCGGAGATGGTCTTCGTCGGCGGCGGCGCCGGCATGGCGCCGATGCGCTCCCATATCTTCGATCAATTCCGACGCCTCCATACGAACCGCAAGGTCTCCTTCTGGTACGGAGCGCGCTCCTACCGCGAGGCCTTTTACGTCGACCATTTCGAGCAGATCGCCGCCGAGAACCCGAACTTCACCTGGCATCTCGCGCTCTCCGACCCGCTCGAGGAAGACAACTGGGACGGCTACACCGGCTTCATCCACCAGGTCCTGTACGACAACTACCTGAAGGACCACCCCGCACCGGAGGACTGCGAGTACTACCTGTGCGGACCGCCGCTGATGCTCCAGGCCTGCATGAAGATGCTCGACGATCTGGGAGTCGAGCCTGAGAACATCGCCTTCGACGACTTCGGCTAGCGGCGTCCGCGGCGGTCCCGCTGCAGATGCCGTTCGGAACGTGAGACTCCGGGTGCGCGTCCTGGTCCTCATCGCTCTTGCCGCGTCGCTGGGGTGCGGGCGGCCGACGAACGAGGTGCTCGTCCAAGGGCCGATCTTCGGAACCTCGTACCTTGTCCGCGCGATTGCCGCGGAACCGGATCGTGAGCTGATCGAGACTCTGATCCGAACGGAGCTCGACGCTGTCGACCGGGCAACCTCGACCTACCGCGAAGACTCCGAGCTATCCCGTTTCAACCGACTACCGGCCGGCGGCGCCTTGCGGTTCTCCAAGCCGACCTGGCAGCTCCTCGAGCTCGCCTGGCGCGTTCAAACGGAGACCGGCGGCGCGTTCGACCCTACCGTCGGTCCGCTGGTCGACGCCTGGGGCTTTGGGCCTCCAGGACGCGGGCTCGAGCCTGAGCCACCGGACCCGGACCGCCTGACCGCTCTTCGACGCGCCTTGGGCGGGATCGAGCTCCTCCCCTCCGAACGGCGCGTTCGGAAACTCGAGGACGCCGCCGCGCTCGACCTGTCCGCGATCGCCAAGGGTTGGGCCATCGATCGCGTCTCCAAGGCGCTGCTCGCCGCCGGCCACAAGAACCACCTCGTGGAAGTCGGCGGCGAGTTGCGAGGAGAGGGCCGGAATTCGAACGGCGAGTCTTGGCGAATCGGCATCGAGCGACCGCCGCGAGCAAGGGCTTGGCCCGCTGGGCGCGAACCGCGAGCCGGTCTCCAGCGGGTCTTGCCGATCTCCGGCAGAGCGGTCGCAACGTCGGGTAACTACCGCAACTACTGGGAACGAGATGGAGTCCGCTACTCGCATACGATCGACCCGCGGACCGGCCGACCGGTCGAGCACGACCTCGCCTCGGCGAGTGTCATCCACGTGAGCGGCACGCTCGCCGACGCCTATGCAACGGCGCTGATGGTCATGGGCGCGGAAGAGGGGCTTCGTTGGGCCGACAGCCACGGCATCGCCGCCGTTCTTCTCCGCCACGAAGCCGCGGGCATCAGGGAGGAGACGAGCACCGCCTTCGAGCACCGTTTCCACGGTTCCGCCGAGACCGCCGGTCGTCACCCGAACGAGGAAATCGTCGGCAGCCGGGAGTAGACTCAAGGCCACGCCATGGCGATTCTGCTTCTCTCGATCACCGTCATCGCCGTCTCGGTCACCCTGATGGCCGTGGGCGTGTTGTGGAGCGGCCGGTGCCTGCGCGGTTCCTGCGGTGGGCCGGATGTCATCGGGCCGGATGGCAAACCGCTGAGTTGTTCGAACTGCCCTCTCCGGCGCGCGCAGGAGGAAGCCTGAACGCGATCGAAGACCGTTCGATCGAGGTGACCAGCCAGGGCGGCGGAGCGCAGCCCTTCTCGCGCGGGCTGGCCGCTCGCAGCCTGTTCGCCGCAGGACTCGAGTTCGACCGCGCCTACCGCCGCGTCGAGCAGTTGCAGGAGCGACTGCGCCGAGAGGGGACGCCCCAGCTCGACCGCCGCATTCTTGCCCGGCGCCTTGCCGAGCTCCTGGACGAGAAGGAAGGTGCGGACATCGCCGGGCGCTATCGTCTGATTCGACGCCTCCGCAAGCTGCCGCGGCCGCTCATCTTCTATATCGGCGGGGTCGGCGGCGTCGGCAAGTCGACTCTGGCCCTCGATCTCGCGCCTCAACTCAAGATCTACCGCATCAACGCGACGGACACGGTGCGGCAGGTCATGCGCATGGTCTTCTCGCCCGCGATCCTGCCGGCGCTCCACGTCTCGAGTTACGAGGCGACGCCGGAACCGGCCTCCGAGGCGTTCGCCGGCCCCGTCAGCCCCCAGGTCTTGACCCTGGAAGAGCAAGCGGCCCGAGTCTGCGTTGGAGTCCGCGCGGTGGTCGAGAGAGCGATCGCGGAGAACCTGAGCCTCGTCGTCGAGGGTGTCCACCTGCTGCCGAACCTGGTGCCGTTCAACGATCTCGAGGGCGACGCGTATCAGTTTCTGCTCGTGCTGGCGACCGAGGATGAAGAAATCCATCGCAGCCACTTTCTTTCCCGCGAGCGTGCGCCCGCGCGGCGCTCGACTCGCCAACTCGACCACTTCCGCGTGATTCGCGAACAGCAGGATCATCTGCTGGGCTTGGCCCAGCGCGCCGGCGTACCGATTCTCGATACCGCGAACCGCGAGCGGACGGTTTCGGCGGCCATCGCTCTCCTTGGCCAGAATCTCTCCCAGCGGCTGCCCTGGCTCACGCGGGCGATGTCGGCCTCGCTGCCGGAACAGCAGTTGCCGGCGCTCCTGCTCGTCATCGACGGTCTCCCCGACCGACCGCTTCGTTCGCTCGGCGAACGGACTCCTCTCGAGGCGGCTCGCACACCGACACTCGACCGCTTGGCCCGTGAAGGCGCATCCGGCCTTGCCGATCCGGTCGCGCCGGACGTCGTCCCGGACACCGCGTCGGGCAGCCTCGCCCTGTTTGCCCAATCACCGCGGCTGATGACGAGAGGACCCATCGAGGCGATCGGCGCCGGGCTCAAACTGAAGGTGGGTACGATCGCCCTCCGCGGCAACTTCGCCACGCTGGATGATCGGGGCTTCGTGCTGGATCGAAGGGCCGGTCGTATCCGCACCGATGCGGAAGCGCTGGCGAAGGCAATCGACAAGCTCGAACTGCCGGTCTCCGACGGGATCAAGGTCCGGGTCCGGGCAACCACCGAGCATCGCCTGGCGATCACTCTCCGGGGAAAGCGCCTGACCTCGGCGATCCGCGGCTCGGATCCGGGAGACGGCGCCCCGGCCGGACGCCCTCTGACGCCCCGACCCCTCGATCCGAACGATGACACGGCCGTTCGGACGGCGCGCATCCTCGCGCTCTTCGAGGAAGAGACACGCCGCATTCTCGCCCGCCATCCCGTGAACAAGGCGCGCGTCGAGGCCGGCAAACTGCCGGCCAACGTCGTCCTGACCCGGGGCGTCGGCCGCGTCCACAGGTTGATGCCGCTCGAGCCGGGCGGTATGCCGATCGCCGCTGCCTGCATCAGCGGCGACCAGACCGTGACCGGCATCGCCGCCGCTCTCGGTGTCTCGACGATCAGCCGACCAGGGATGACTGCGAATATCGACACGGATCTGCGGCTCAAGTTCGAATGTGCCAGAGAGGCGCTCGAAGAGCACGACCTCGTCGTCGTTCACGTGAAGGGCGCAGACATCGCCGCCCACGACCGTCGGCCGGATCTCAAGGTCGAGTTTCTGGAGCGCCTCGATCGAGAGCTGGAGCTTCTGCTCGAGCGAGTCGCTCGACCGATCCGTCTCGCGGTCACGGCAGATCATGCCACCTTGTCCGAGGCCGGGGCCCATGCCGCCGATCCCGTGCCGGTGCTCATCTGGGGATGCGACATGAAGACCGACGATGTGAATCGGTTCGGCGAGCGAGCGGCCGCGACGGGGCGGCTCGGCCGCTTCCCGCTCCAACTCCTCATCGAACGGCTCTTCGAGCAGCCTGTCGAGGGGGGCGCCGCCTGAATGGGACGGAAGGTCGAACGCCGAATCCAGCGACGGGCGGATCTCCCTCATGGACGGGGCTTCGCTTGCGTCGCTCTGGATCGACCCGCCGACCCGGTGAACATCGGCCACGTGCTTCGCGCCGCGCTCTGCTTCCAGGCCCGGATGATCATCCTCGGCCAGGCCTCCGAGGACATCGACGTCCGGCGGCTGCCGACCGATCCGACGAGGGCTTACCGGCACGTACCCGTCATCGAAGTGGACAACCTGCTCGAGGCGACGCCGCGCGACGCCGCGCTGGTCGCAGTCGAGATGACTCGAGAGGCGGTGGCCCTGCCAAGGTTCGTTCACCCGGAGCGCGCCTGCTACGTGTTCGGCCCGGAGAGCGGCTCGCTTGAGGATGGCATCCTCGCGAGGAGCGCTCACCGCGTGCAGATACCGACGGCCGTATCGCTCAACCTGGGTATGGCGGTGGGCCTCGTCCTCTACGATCGGGCGGCAAAACGAAGCCGCTGAACCGACTCGTCCGAGCTACCGGCCGGATCGATCTTGCGGCACGAACAGCGATAGCAGCGGCAGGCCTGAGCGTTCACGAACGAGGCGTCTGATCAACCGGCGCCTGATGTCGGCAAGACGATCCCCGGTTACCTGCTCCGCCATCCGTGCGAGAACCCGGTCCGCTTCCCCGGACAGCGCAGAGCGATCCGCGGCGGAGAGCGCCGCGAGTGCTGCTTCGCCCAGCTCGGCATCCAGTTCGATGAGTCGATCCTCCACCGCCGGCGCAGCACCGGTCAGCTCCAACAGACGCTCCCGCCAGGAGTCGACCTCGGTCAAGGTCGAGGGAAGAGCGGCCGCGAGCGCCTCGAGCCGAGCCTTCACATCCACTGCATCCGAACCTCGGCGAACAGTCGGTTCCCCGCCGAGTTCCCGATGTTCGATCCAGGCCTTCTCCACTGCCCGCCGGCAGTAGCGAAGACTGCTGACTCTCCGTCTCGACCCCTCCGGGTCTGCTGCCGCCCGCTCCGCCCTCCTCGCGAACACCTCACGCAGACTCTCGAGCACGACGAACAACGGCACTCCTTCCTGGCGCCAGCGCTCGGTGAGCCGCCAGTCCGCCGGGCTGAGCAACAACGGGGCGCCCCGGAGTCGGATGAACTCCTCCTCGATCGCCTCGAAGTAGCCGCGGTGGGTGGGCACCGGGCCAAGCTCGCGTGCCACGGGCGCCGAACTCAAGGGCGGCTTCCCGCCTCGACCACGTCGCCGGAAGCGATCGCCCGAATCCCGGTCGTCGTCTCGAGTTGGAAGCGCCCCGCCGGGTCGAAGCCCGCAAACCGCCCGTCGACCTCCTCTCCTCCGATCCGACAGGCGACGAGATCGCCCATACGGTGCACGGTCACGCGTCGGTAGGCCTCAAGCGCGTAACCCAGGTCGCCGCAGTGACAGAGCTCGACTGCCAGGGAATCCGCCAGCCGCTCGACCACGGCAGCGCGCGACGGCGGATGCGGCGTCTCGAGGGCCAGTGACGTGGAGGAAGGCGCCGGCAGCGCGCCATCGGCGCCGAAGTCGTAGTTCACACCGAAGCCGATCACGGCGACGTTGCCACCGTCCGCTCCTGCGACCGTCTCGATCAGAATGCCGGCGATCTTCCGGCCATCCACAAGCACATCGTTGGGCCACTTGAGACCGGCCCGGCCGTCGACCAGGTCGTTCAGCGCCCGGCATACGCCGATGCCGACGAGCAGCGGTAACGCCCCGAGCTGCTCTTCGAGCGAACCCGCGCCCGGAAGCGGCAGAGGCCGAAGCCAGGTGCAATAGAGACCGCGGCCCGCAGTGCTGACCCAGGAACGCCCCTGACGACCGCGGCCCGCGGTCTGTTCCCAGGCGACGATGAACGTCTCTCGTGCAGGAACTTCCTCCGCGAACAGGTATTCCGCGAGATTCCGACCGAAGCGATTCGTCGAATCGACGGTAGCCAGGAGAACCCAGTTCTCGGGCAACCTCGCTCTACGGTCGGAGAGCTCGCTGGCAAACTCGAGAAACGGGTCGAAACGATGAGCCATCAAGCGGAGAGAGTAGCAACTTGCGGGGGGATCCCCCGGCGTCGTCGGCGCCGGCCGCGATCAGCGCGACAGCGTCCCAGTGACGCGCAATCGCTGCTGTTCGAGTTCGGCCAGGCGGTCCCGATTGCCGTCGACGACGTGCGACGGCGCCTTCTCGAGGAACTGCGGATTCGACAGCCGACGACGAGCACCGGCGATCTCCGCCTCGATCCGCTCGAGCTCTCGATCGAGCCTCTCCCGTTCCGCCTCGTTCATCTGCGGCGCTTCGACCTCGAAGGCGAGGTCGAGTCCTCCGGCCCGTTCCCGCACCGCATCATCCGCACCTGCGTTCACCTTCACTTCGCCGACGCCGGCGACGGCGCCGAGCAACGGCGCCTGCCGGACGACGAAGTCGACGAGCCGATCAGCGCCTCCCTCGAGGGCGAGAGCCATACTCGTCGCCGCCGGGAGGTTCAGCTCTCGTCGCAGGCTGCGCGCTGCCTGCGCCACCGCCGCCAAGGCGGACATGCCGCGTTCGGCCGCCTCGTCAACGAGTGCGGCATCGGCGACCGGATAGGGCTCCAGAGCGATGCTCCGCGGCGTGCCGACGTCGACCGGACGATCGGCCCGCGGCAGACGCTGCCAGAGCTCCTCCGTCAGGTGGGGCATCACCGGGTGGAGCAGCCGCAGGCTGGCGTCGCTGACGAACAACAGGGTCTCGGCAGCCTGCGGCCTGGGCGCTCGACCGTCAAGCGCCGGCTTCGCGAACTCGATGTACCAATCGCACAGTTCATGCCAGAAGAAGTGGTAGAGCGCGTTGCAGGCAAGGTCGAAGCGGAACTCCTCGAGGGCCTGGTTGACGTCCGCCGCAGTGGAAGTCAGTCGGGACAAGATCCAGCGCTCGGGCGCCGCGAGTTCATCGACAAAGAGATCCGCGGTGCGAACCGGCGTCGACGCCTGCCCGGCACGCGCCAAGGCAAAGCGCACGGCATTCCATATCTTGTTGCCGAACGCGCGATAGCCGGCCATCCTCTCGAGATCGAGCGGAATATCGCGGCCCGGAGCGTCCAGCACCGCCAACGTGAAGCGCATCGCGTCGGCGCCGAACTCCTCGACCAGGTCCATCGGATCGACCGTGTTGCCCTTCGTCTTCGACATCTTCTCGCCGTTCGCGTCCCGCACGAGCCCCGTCAAGTGAACGGTGCGAAACGGAATCTCGCCGCAGAAGTGCTCGGACAGCATGACCATGCGAGCAACCCAGAAGAACAGGATGTCGAAGCCGGTCACCAGCACGTCCGTCGGATACCACGTGCGAAGATCGACGGACTCCTCGTCCGGCCAGCCCAGGGTCGAGATCGGCCACAGCCCTGAGGAGAACCAGGTATCGAGCACGTCCGGATCGCGCGCAAGGTCGGAAGTGCCAGCGAGTTCCTCGGCTTCCTCGCGGGTCATCGCCACATGGCAGCCGCCCGCCCGGTCGTACCAGGCGGGTATCCGATGTCCCCACCAGAGCTGGCGCGAGATGACCCATGGCCGGATGTTCTCAAGCCAGTGCTTCCAGGTCTTGTTCCAGGAGGACGGCGTCAGTTCGAGACGGCCGCTTTCGACGGCCTCGAGCGCGTTCGCCGCCATGCCCGAGACGTCGGCGAACCACTGGGGCGACAGCATCGGCTCGACTGGTTCACCCCCGCGCTGCGAGTGGCCGACACGGTGGGTATGCGGTTCGACCTTGACGAGCCGACCCTCCGCCTCGAGCCGCTCGATGACCCGGCGGCGCGCATCCAGACGGTCGAGGCCTTCGAACTCCGGTCCGGCCTCGGCGGTCATCCGTCCGTCCTGGCCAATCACCCGAACGCCAGGCAGATCGTGACGTCTGGCGATCTCGTAGTCGTTCGGGTCGTGGAACGGAGTGACCTTGACCAAGCCGGTGCCGAACTCCGGGTCCACGTAGTCGTCGCCCACGAGTCGCAGCCGTCGGCCCTGGATCGGCAGGCGCGCGAAACGCCCGACAAGATGCCGATACCGCTCATCGCCCGTATGGAACGCAACCGCCGTATCGCCGAGCATCGTCTCCGGCCGGGTGGTCGCGACGATCAACGGCGGTTCGGTCTCGCCGCTGCCGCCGCCTTCGGGTTCCAGCGGGTATGCGAGGTGATAGAGCCGACCCTCGACTTCCCGGTTCTCGACTTCGAGATCGGACACCGCGGTCTGCAGGACGGGCGACCAGTTGACCATGTGCTCGCCGCGGTAGATCAGCCCCTCTCGATACAGGCGTACGAACGCGGTACGCACCGCAAGCTCGAGGCCCTCGTCCAGAGTGAATCGCTCCCGGGACCAGTCGCAGGAAGCCCCAAGTCGCTGCAACTGGCCCTTGATGTTCGCGTGGTACTCGCGCTTCCACTGCCATACCCGCTCGACGAAGGCCTCGCGGCCGAGCTCCACCCGGGTCGCGCCGTTCCGCTCAAGGTGGCGCTCGACCATGAGTTGAGTCGCGATACCGGCATGGTCCGTGCCTGGAAGCCACAGCGCGTTGTCGCCCCGCATGCGGCGCCAGCGGGTGAGTACGTCCTGCAGCGTGCTCTGGAGCGCGTGCCCCATGTGCAGCTTGCCGGTCACGTTCGGCGGTGGAATCAGAATGCACCACGGAGCAGCGCCCTGCCGTTCGGGGTCCTCCGGGCAGCGGAACAGGTCCTGCTCCTCCCACCAGCTCTGCCACTTCCCCTCGTACGACGCCGGATCGAAGCGCTTCCGCATCCCGGCGCCAGCGCCAAGCGGCGTCATGAACGGCCTGCTCCGGAGAGGCGTCGGTTGAGATACTCGACGATCGACGCCGTGCTCGACCCGGGCGGAAACACCTCATCGATCCCCGCTGCCCTGAGCTCTCCAACGTCCGCTTCCGGGACGATGCCGCCCGCGAAAACGAGCACGTCGTCAGCGCCGGCGCGACGGAGGCCATCGACGATTTCCGGCAGAAGGGTGTTGTGGGCCCCCGAGAGAATGGAAAGCCCGACGGCCTCGACGTCCTCCTGCACGGCCGCCGCAACGATCTGGGCGGGGGTCTTCCGCAGGCCGGTATAGACGACTTCGAATCCGGCGTCACGGAGCGCCCGGGCGACCACCTTGGCGCCCCGGTCGTGACCGTCGAGACCCGGCTTCGCGACGAGCACCCGGTGCGGGTGGGGCGACGCGGCACCGTCCCTGTCTGCCTCGTTCACCATGTCCGCGGCCACCGTCACGCTCCGTTCTCCCGCCGCATCTCGTGCTGGTCCATCTTCTTGTAGAGGTTGCTCCGCGGTGTGCCGATCGCCTTGGCGGTCCGCGTCACGTTCCAATCGTGCTCTTCCAGCTTCCTCATCAGGTAGACGCGTTCGGCAGCATTCTTGAACTCGCGGAGAGTCGGCAGAGCGAGAATAGCGTCCGCGAACCCTCCCTGCGCGGGACCTGCAAGGCGCCGCACGTCGTCGAGTCCAATCTCATCTCCCGACGCCAGGATGAGGAGGCGCTCGACGAGGTTCTTCAGCTCCCGTACGTTCCCGCGCCAGCCGAAGCCATGGAGCTGGTCGAGGGCGTCGTTCGCGAAGCGCTTCGGCCGATAGTTGTTCTCGGCCGCGAACCGCTCGACGAAGTGCTCCACGAGGAGCGGCAGATCCTCCATGCGCTCCCGCAGCGGCGGCACGTGGACCGGCACGACGTTCAAGCGATAGTAGAGGTCCTCGCGAAAGCGCCCGGCCTCGATCTCGGCCAGCAAGTCTCGATTCGTTGCCGCGACCACGCGGACGTCGACCGTCGTCGATTCCCGGGCGCCCACAGGTTCGATCTCACCGCTCTGCAGCGCCCTCAGCACCTTGGCCTGAGTGCGCGGGGACATGTCCCCGATCTCATCCAGCAGGATCGTGCCGCCATCGGCTGCGGTGAACTTGCCGACCTGCCGCCGCACGGCGCCGGTGAAGGCGCCCTTCTCGTGACCGAACAGCTCCGACTCGATGAGCTCTTCGGGAATCGCGGCGCAGTTGACCTGGACGAGCGGCATGTCGCTCCGCCCGCTGCCACCCCAGATCGCTCGCGCGACGAGTTCCTTGCCGACGCCGCTCTCGCCGGTGATCAGGACGGTGGCCGTCGTCGGCGCCGCGCGGGCGACCGTAGCCCGAAGCTCCATCATCGCCGTCGACTCGCCGACGAGTTCGTCCTGAGCTCGCCGCAGCAGCCTGTTCTCGTCCTCGAGCCGACGCTTCTCGACCGCGTTGCGGAGCGCCAGCAGCACACGATCCCGTTCCAGCGGTTTCTCCAGGAAATCGAACGCGCCGAGCCGCGTCGCCTCGACCGCGGCGCCGATCTCGCCATGGCCGCTGATCATGATGACCGGCATGTCGTGGCCGCCCTCCCGGAGCTTGGCAAGCGTCACCAGACCATCCATCTCCGGCATCTTGATGTCGAGAAGGACTGCAGCCGGCGGCCTCGTCATCAGCCGGCGCAGAGCCTGCCTGCCGGTCGATGCCTCCTCCACCCGATACCGCTCGAACTCGAGGATCATCCGCAGCGAACTGCGGATCGACTCCTCGTCGTCGACGACGAGAACCCGCGGGCCGGTGGACCGTGGCAAGGCGGTCAGGGAACTTCGACGACGGAGAAGAAGCGCTGGCCGCCGGGCTCGACCGCCTCGACGCGAACGAGGTCTCCGGACGCGAGCCCGGCCACGGCCTCCTCCAGGTCATCCACATCCGACACGGCGGTCTGATCGATCCTCGTGATGACGAGTCCAGGCCGGAAACCCCGCTCCCGGAACGGACTGCGCGCCGAAACGGCCGACACGTAGACCCCGCGGCGCGGCAATTGGGTCTGGCGCCTGAGCGTTGGCGTCAACGTCTGCAGCTCGAGACCAAGCCAGTCCATGCCCTCCGCCCGCGTGGGTTCCGGTTCCTCGTCCTCTTCGGCGGCGCCGATGACGGATGGCCGCTCCTCGAGTTCGACAACCCGTTCGATCCGCTCGAAGTCTCGCAGGATCTGAAGCTCGACCGAAGCGCCGGGCGGCTGCGCGGCGACGTAGTCGATCAGGTCGCGCGTTCCGTTCACTTCGTGGTCGTCGACCTTCAAGATGACGTCGCCGGCCTCGACGCCGGCTCTCTTGGCTGGCGTGTCGTCGACGACATCCTGCACCTGGGCGCCCTTGGCGTCGTCGAGCCGGTAGTAGCGGGCTTCGGTATGGTCCAGGTTCCGAATCGACACGCCGAGGTAGCCGCGGCGCACCCGGCCGCTCCCGCGCAGCTGGGGCAGAACGCCTTCGAGCACGTCGACAGGAACGGCGAAGCCGATGTTCTCCGCTCCCCAGTTCATCGCCGTGGCAATACCAACGACCTCGCCCGCGGTGTTCACGAGCGGCCCGCCAGAGTTCCCCTGGTTGATCGCGGCATCCGTCTGGATGTAGTTCGCGAAGTCCGACGACCCTCCCTCGATGCCAAAGGACCGACCCTTGGCCGACACGACACCGACAGTGACCGACGCCTCGAAGGCAAGCGGACTGCCGATCGCCATCACCCAGTCGCCGACGCGAAGTTCGTCCGAATCACCCAGGGGCAGGAATGGAAGCGAACCGTCGGAGTCGATCTTGAGCAGCGCCAGGTCGGTTGCCGGGTCACGACCCTTCACCTCGGCCGGATACTCCCGACCATCGAGTCGAACGTCAATGTCCTCCGCGTCCTCGATCACGTGGTTGTTCGTCACGATCCAGCCGTCCGCGTCGATCAGAAAGCCACTTCCCGCTCCCTCCAGGCGACGTTCCTCGGGCTCGACCCCGGGAGCGCGGGGATTGCCGCGCTGGAAGAAGAAGTCCGGCAGTCCACGACGGACTGGCGCCTCCTCGATTCGCGCGACTTCGACCGTGACGACCGCCGGCAGAACGGCCTCGGCGAGATCCGCAAAGCTGTCGATGGACGTCCGCGCGTGGCTTGCAACCCGCTCCGCCTGGCTCACCCGACCGGGTTCCTCGGACGTCGAGAGCGGTTGAACGCCCTCCTCGGCCCGCGTCGGCTCCGTGAGGTTCAGCCCGCCGGCCAGGATCATGCCGAACGCGAGAGCACCGACCACCATCAGGCCGGTGAAGAGAATCTGTGCCTTTGTGTTCATCTGGGGAATCGTCCTTCTTCGACGTGTAGGTACCGCCGGTCACCATCTGCCGTCGGCCGGATGTCGGACCGCCGGTCGAACGGCGGAGTGAAGCATACAACCGCTTGGAGAGCGCGAAGATATTCCGCCGCTGTCGAGCGCAGGAAACACGCTCCTGGCGGCGGACGACGAACGGACCGGAAGCGCGGACTCAGGCGAAGGACCCGGACCGGTTCTGCCGGGCGGCCTCCCGTCTTGTCGACTTCGGGAAGCGGTGCTAGACTCGAAGCTCGGCTGTCGGCGCTTCTCTGGAAGCGGGACGAACTCCTCCCGGAGGCGGTCCGAGGCGAGACGGTCGCGGGTCTCCGGGGAGCGATCCGTCGATTACCGGCAGGCGATTGCTGAGAGTGGGTTGCTTCGGCCCGCTCTCTTTTGTTTGGAGACCCTGAACCACCGACCCCGAACGCCGCGTGACACTCCCCGACCTGAAACGCCAACTCGAGCGTCTGGCCGCCAGCCAGTCCTGCGAGCTGCTCGAGACCTCCTTCCGCGGCGACCGGCTGCGGCTGGTCATCGATCATCCGGAAGGCGTGACCCACGATCACTGTGCCGAAGTGTCGCGCCAGGCATCCGTGCTGCTCGACGCCGAGGACTTCGGGCCCGCGTCCGGTTACCTGCTCGAGGTGAGTTCACCCGGCCTCGACCGACAGCTCTACGGCCCCCGCGACTGGGAGCGCTTCAGCGGTCGCCGCGCGAGGGTGACCTTCACCGATGCCGCAACCGGAAACCGGCGTACCGTTCGAGGCCTGCTGAAGGGCCTGAGCGACGAAGATCCCGCCTCTCTGCTCATGCTCGACGACGACAGCGGATGTACGCTTGCCATCGCGACGACCTCCGTCAACCAAGCCAGACTGCTGGTCGAACTCTGACTCTGGAACCACACATCATGGCCCAGCCGCACACTCCCGAAGTGAATATCAACGAAGTCCTCAGACAGGTTGCTCACGAGAAGGACATCGATCTGGACAAGTGGATCGTCGCGCTCGAGGATGCGGTCGCTTCGGCGGCCAAGAAGCAGCACCACATCAAGGAACCGGTACGCTCCTACATGGACCGCGAAACCGGCCAGTTCAGCGCCTTTCTCTATCGCCAGGTCGTCGACGAGGTGGAGGACCCGTTCGCCGAGTGGACGCTCGAAGAGGCTCGCGAACACAAGGAGGACGCCGAGGTCGGCGAGGAAATCGAGATCCCGATCTCGACCGAGGGGCTCGGCCGGATAGCCGCCCAGTCGGCCAAGCAGGTCCTCTACCAGCGCGTCCGCGAAGCGGAGCGCGACAAGATCTTCGCCGAATTCGAACACCGCGTCGGCGAAGTCGTCAACGGCACCGTGCGGCGGTTCGAGCGGGGGGACATCATCGTCGACCTGGGACGTACGGAGGCGATCGTGCCCCGGAACGAGCAGTCGCGCCACGAGCGCTACAGCCAGGGCGAGCGCATCCGCGGCGTCATCGTCGAAGTCCACAATCAGCCGAAGGGGCCGCAAGTCATCATGTCGCGTACGGATCCGCGACTGCTCGTCAAGCTGTTCGAGATGGAGGTGCCGGAGATCTACGACGGTACGGTCATCATCAAGACCGCCGTCCGCGCGCCGGGAGAAAGGGCCAAGGTCGCCGTCTTGAGCCGCGAGCGAGACGTGGACCCCGTCGGCGCCTGCGTCGGCATGAAGGGCTCCCGGGTGCAGTCGATCATCCGCGAGCTGAGGGGCGAAAAGATCGACATCATCGAGTACTCGGAGGACCAGGTCACCTTCGCGCAGAGCGCCCTGGCGCCGGCGCGAATCACCCGCGTGTCCGTGACCCACGAGGGCGCCACGCCGCGCCTGGACGTCATCGTCGAGGACGAGCAGCTGTCCCTGGCTATCGGCAAGCGCGGCCAGAACGTGCGTCTCGCGAGCGAGCTGATCGGCGCTCGGATCGACATCAAGAGTGAATCCGACGTGAAGGAGGAGGTCGCCGATGCCCTCGCGCGGATGCTCAACGTGGACATCGACGACAAGCCCGATCTGACGGACATCGCCGGGGTCGACCAGAAGATCGCGGCCGCCCTCGCGGATGCCGGGCTCGGCGATTCCGAGGCGCTCCGCGCGGCTGGCGCGGAGGCTCTTACGATGGTCCCAGGGGTCGATGCCGACCTTGCCCGGACGATTCTCGAGTGGGCTTCCGAACAGACCGCGGAAGGAGAGGCCGAGGAACCGACGCCGACGGCCGACAGTGCGTCGATGAACGAAGACGACTTCATGGCCGCACTGAGCCGCGCCTTCGAGGAGGAGGCAGGCGATGCCGGCGCCGGCGAAGCAACGGGCGACGACCTTGGCGGCGACGCAGACGAGGCGGTACGAAAGTAGCCCGGGAAGAAAGAGAACCGAGGATTTCATGGGCAAAATCCGCCTCCAGGACCTGGCCAAGAAGATGAACGTGGCCGAGCAGGACCTCCTGTTCAAGTTCCGGTCGATCGGCGTCCGCATCGAGGGCGACGACCCGATGGTCGACACGGACATCATCAAGGCGCTGCTCGAGGGCAAGAAGATCGCCGGGCCGCAACGGGAGGTCATCCTCCGCGACCGCGCTGCGCCGCCGGTTGCTCCCCGTCGCCGGCCAATCTCGAGCCTCCGGCCGCCTGCCGGACCCATGCGACCGAACCGAAGGCGCTCGATCGTCCACAAGCACACGATCCGCACGCTGACCCCCACCGAGACGAAGCCGAAGCCTCCCAGCCCCGAGGAGGTCGCGGCGAAGGAGATCGCCGCCGAAGAAGCTGCCGCTGCAGCCAGTGTTCCGCAGGCGGCGGTCGAGAGCCGCGAGGCCGCAACGACGGTGGCCGCCAGGGCGCCAGCCGAAGCGCCTTCTGCCGAATCGGCGCCCGCCGTCGACTCGGCAGCCGTCGAACCGGCGACCGCGGCGTCTGGACCATCTACCGCCCCGACCGCGCCGCCACCGGAGCCCCCCGCAGAATCAGAGCCGCCGACGGCGTCGGAAGTGACTGAGGAAGCCGCCGAGGAGTCTCGGCGCACCGTGACGGTGTCCGAGGGCATGGTCGTCCGCGACTTGGCGGAGAAGATGGACGTCAAGGCGAAGGAGCTCCTCAAGCATCTCTTCCAGCGCGGCGTGATGGCGACTGTGAACCATCCCCTGGAACCCGAGGTCGCCGTCGAGCTCGCCGAACGGATGGGCTTCGACGCCCTCATCGTCTCCTTCGAAGAGGAGATCCAGATCGAGCAGGAGGAGGAACTCGAAGCGACCGGCGAACTCGACGAGAGCCGCGAACCGGTCGAACGACCGCCGATCGTCACGATCATGGGTCACGTCGACCACGGCAAGACCTCGCTGCTCGACGCCGTCCGGAAATCCCGGCTCACCGAGGGCGAGTTCGGAGGCATCACGCAGCACATCGCCGCCTACCAGGTCGAGCAGGGCGACGGGCAGATCACGTTCCTGGACACCCCCGGCCACGAGGCGTTCACCCAATTGCGGGCGCGCGGAGCTCAGGTCACCGACATCGTCGTCCTCGTCGTCGCCGCGGACGACGGAGTCATGCCGCAGACGCTGGAAGCGCTCGACCATGCACGCGCCGCCGAGGTGCCGATCGTCGTGGCGATCAACAAGATCGATCGACCGAACGCGAACGTGGACCGGGTCAAGCAGCAACTGGCGGACCGGGACCTGCTCGTCGAGGATTGGGGAGGCGACGTGGTCGCGGTGCCGGTTTCCGCGATCAAGGGCGACGGAATCGACGACCTGCTCGAGATGCTGACGTTGACCGCCGAAGTGGCCGAACTGAAGGCCAGCCCTGAACTGCCGGCGCAGGGCGTCGTCATCGAAGCCAGGAAGGAGACGGGTCGCGGCGCCGTAGCCACGGTGCTGGTACAGAACGGCGCGCTGCGGTTGGGCGACGTGTTCGTCTGCGGCTCGGCGTGGGGCCGGGTCCGCTCGCTGATGAACGATCTGGGCCAACGCGTCGAGCAAGCCCTGCCTTCGACGCCGGTCGAAGTCGCAGGCTTCAACGAACTCCCTGAAGCCGGCGACTCGTTTCAGGTCACGGCAAAGGAGTCGAAGGCCCGCTCCATCGCCAAGTTCCGCAGCGACGAGAAACGTCGCGTTGACCTCGCTCCCAGCACCGGCGGTGTCTCCTTGGAGAGCCTGTTCGCCAGCCTGAAGGAGGGCGAAGTCAAGGAGCTGCCCGTCATCCTGAAGGCCGACGTACAGGGTTCGGTCGAGGTGCTGCGGGACACGCTGCAGAAAGTCTCGACCGAGAAGGTCAGGGTACGAGTCATCCGCTCTGCAGTCGGCGCCGTGACGAGTCACGACGTGCTGCTCGCCTCCGCAGCCGGCGCGATCATCTACGGATTCAACGTCCGGCCGGAGCGAAGCGCCACCGAACTCGCCGGGAAGGAGGACGTCGAGATCCGCCTGCATACGGTGATCTACGAGCTGACCGAAGAGCTGATCGCGGCGATGACCGGGTTGCTCGAACCGACCTACCGCGAGGTGTCGACGGGTCGCGCCGAGGTGCGCGAGGTGTACAAGGTGCCGAAGGTCGGCTTGGTCGCGGGTTGCCACGTGATCGCCGGCGTCATCTCGCGTAGCGCTCAGATTCGACTCGTACGCGACAGCGTCGTCGTCCACGAGGGCCGAATCGGTTCGCTGCGGCGCTTCAAGGACGACACCGCAGAGGTGCGCAGCGGTTTCGACTGCGGCATCGGCATCGAGCGCTTTCAGGACGTGAAGAAGGGCGACGTGATCGAAGCCTTCGACCACGAGGCGATCGCGCCGACCCTCTGACCGGCGTGCCAGCCTCCTCGCCATCCCGCGCCGCCGACCTGCTGCGGCGCGAGCTGACGGATATTCTGCGCCGTGAGGTCCAGGATCCCCGCGCCCGGCTCGCGAGCATCGCCGAACTCTCGTTGAGTGCCGACAGCTCCCACGCGCATGTGGAGATTTCCGTGCTGGGCGCTGAGAAGGACCGAATCGCGGCGATTCGCGCGCTCCGCCGCGCGGCCTCGTACATCCGGGGAAGAGTGGGTCGTCGGCTCCACCTCAAGCGGACACCGGAACTCCACTTCGAGCTCTACCGGGGCGCCGAGCACGCTGAACGCATCGACCAACTCCTGAGCGAATCGTGACCGTTCCCAGCGACCTGCTCAAGGCCTTGCGTCAAGGGCGACGATTCCTGCTCTCGAGCCACACCCACCCGGACGGCGATGCGATCGGCTCCGAGGTCGGGTTGGCGCGCATCCTCATCGCCACCGAACGCTCGGCGACGATCTGGAACCGCGACCCGGCGCCGCCGAACTACGCAGGCGTCACCAAGGGCGTCCGAATCCACACGGGTCCGGAGCTGCCGCCGGGCTTCCCCGCCGACTTCGACCTCGCGGTGCCGCTCGAGTGCCCGGAGCTCGACAGGACCGGGCTTCAGGACGAACTCGCGAAGCTACCTCTGCTGAACATCGACCACCACATCGGCAATCGGCTCTACGGGATCGCCAACTGGGTCGACCCCGACGCCCCCGCGGTCGCCGAGATGGTCCTGCGCCTGGGCCGCGAACTCGGGGCGCCGATCGATGCGGAAACCGCCACCGCACTCTACCTGGGCCTCGTCACCGACACGGGCAGCTTCCGCTTCGCGAACGCCACGCCTCGTGCCTTCCAGGCGGCGTCGGAACTCGTCCGCCTCGGCGCGAGCCCCGAGCAGGTGGCCGGCTGGGTCTACGAATCCCAGTCGCCCGGCGCCATGCGACTGCTGGGGGAGATGCTGGGTACGCTCGAACTCTGCGCCGGCGGACGCGTCGCCTGCGTGCGACTCGACCTGTCGATGTTCGAGCGCGCCGGAGCGGCGCCGAGCGATTCCGAGGGACTCATCGATCATCCACGGTCGATTCGCGGCGTCCGGGCCGTCGTCCTGTTTCGCGAACGAACCGAAGGCGACGTGAAGGTCTCTCTTCGCAGCCGCGGCGCGATCGACGTCGGCACGATCGCGAGCCGACGCGGCGGCGGCGGTCACAGAAACGCAGCCGGCTGCCTCATCGACGGCGCCGCCGAGACGCGAGCAGTCGTCGCGGACCTCGTCGCGGCAGTGGAAGCGGCATGAGCGGGCCCGTCGAGCGCCACGGATTGCTGCTGGTCGACAAAGAGCCACGCGGCACCTCGCACGACGTCGTGCGGTTCGCGCGCAGGGCACTCGGTCAGCGCAAGGTCGGTCACTGCGGCACTCTCGATCCGAATGCCACCGGGCTGTTGCTGCTGACCGTCGGCCGCGGAACGCGTCTCACCCGATTCCTGATTGGAGCGCCGAAGCTGTACGAAGGCGAAATCCAGTTCGGAACCGCCACGGATACCTACGACTCTGCCGGAAAGGTGACCTTCGAGGGGAGTACCGCCGATCTCTCGGAGCGTCGCGTGGTCCAGGCGATGAAGGGGTTCGAGGGTCCGGTCCACCAGTTGCCTCCGCCCTACTCTGCGAAGAAGATCGGTGGACGCAAGTACTACGAACTCGCGCGGCGCGGCGAGGACTTCGAGCGCCAGGGAAAGGACATCGAGATCTACCAGTTCGAAGCCACGGGCGCCCTGGGGGCGGCGGGTGCGAACCGTATCGGCTTTCTGTTGAGCTGCTCGACCGGCGCCTACGCCCGTTCCCTGGCCCACGATCTCGGCGAGCAGCTCGGCTGCGGCGGCCATCTCGCGGCACTCAGGCGGCTTCGCGTCGGCCCCTTCGAAGTGGGCGACGCGATCGAATCGAGTCGTCTGGAGGCGGTGGGGCGCGGTGACGAGCCATTGACGACCGACGAGTTCGGCAGCGCATGGATTCCATTCGACGAGATCCCCTTGCCCTTCGCGAAGCTCTCGCTCGACCCGGGGCAGGAACGCCGGGTCGCCCATGGCCAGACAGTTCTGACGCCCGCTCTCGGCGCCGAGGAGGGCGACTGGATCCAGGTGCTGGACAGCCGCGGTCACTTTCTCGCGGTCGGCACCGTCACCGAACGTGTCGGCGACCGGGGTCTTGCGGTCGTCCAGCCGAGAATCGTCTTCCGCTGACGCTCCCGACGCGCTCGCGGCGACGCCCGTGCTACACTCCGCGCCGCAAGAAGGAAGGGAACCACGAAGGAACACCAGGAAGGCAACAAACCGACACCCGACACGGAACAGAGTCAAACGAGGAATCAGAGCGTGCCACAGACAACCGAAGTAAAGGACGAGATCATCCGCGACTTCCGTCTCCACGAGACGGACACGGGGTCGCCCGAGGTCCAGGTGGCGCTGCTGACGAATCGCATCAACGAACTCACCGAGCACTTCAAGGTCCACAAACACGACCATCACGGGCGCCGCGGACTCCTCAAGCTCGTCGGGCGGCGCAAGCGACTGCTCGGCTACCTCCGCGACCAGAGCTTCGAGCGCTACCGGACGACGATCGAGCGTCTGGGAATTCGTCGCTGAAGCCCTGCTGCTGCAAGCCGGCGCTGCAGCCGGCGCCAGGATCAGCAAGCGCACGGTTCCACATCGGCTGACCAGCCGACGTTCGCCTCCGCCTCTCCGAGCGCGTCGGGCGGTCGGCCCGGCCCGTGACCGACCGGCAAACCTGCCGGTTCGACCCGAGAGAAGCAAGAGAAGCAAGAGAAACAAGCGAAGCAACAGAAAGAAGAACGGACAAACGATGACTTTCGCGAAGAACATCCAGATCGGAAATGCCACACTCACCCTCGAGTCCGGCCGCATGGCCAAGCAGGCGAACGGTTCCTGCACCGTCCGACTCGGCGACACGATCGTGCTGACGACCGCCTGCATGGCGCCGGACAGCACTCCCCGCGGATTTCTGCCGCTTACCGTCGACTATCGCGAGTACACCTCCGCCGCTGGGCGGATTCCCGGCGGTTTCTTCAAGCGTGAGGGCCGACCGTCCGAGAAGGAGATCATCACCTGCCGCTTGACGGACCGACCGCTCCGGCCGCTCTTCCCGTCGGGTTACTACTACGAGACCCAGATCATCAGCCTGGTGCTCTCTGCGGACCAGGAGAACGACCCGGACGTGCTGGCGATCAACGGCGCCTCGACCGCTCTGGTGCTTTCCGACATCCCGTTCTACCACCCCGTGGGCGCCGTTCGCGTCGGTCTGATCGACGACGAGATCGTCTTCAATCCGACCGGCGCCGAGCGTGACGTCTCCGATCTCGACCTGATCGTCGTCGGCACCGAGGAGGCGGTAACGATGGTCGAGGCCGGCGCGAACCAACTCGACGAGAGCGTGATCCTCGACTGCATCTTCGCCGGCCACGAGGAGCTCAGGAAGATTGTCCGGGCGCAGCAGGAGCTCTTCCGTGAGATGAACCTCGAGAAGCCGGACTGGAAAGCCCCGGAGGCCTACTCGCCGGAGTTCGCCGAGGAGGTCAAGGACGCGATCTGGAACGACTTCATCGCAGCGCTGAATACTCCGGCGAAGTTTGCCCGGCGAGACGCGGTGAAGGCGGTCGTCGACCGCTTCACGGACGGACTTCCCGAGGACGACGAGCGCCGCGCTCAGGTCGGCAAGATCGTCAACGAACTCGAGGACAAGGCGCTGCGAGAGATCGTCATGCGCGACAACAAGCGCTTCGACAATCGCGCGCTCGACGAGATCCGCGCTCTCGACGTCGAAACCGGCCTGCTGCCGCGCGTCCACGGTTCCGCCCTGTTCACCCGTGGCGAGACGCAGGCCCTGGCCTCCGTCACGCTCGGGACGCGTCGGGACGCACAGATCGTCGAGGAGTACGAGGGGGAAACACACCAGAAGTTCCTCCTCCACTACAACTTCCCTCCGTTCTCGGTAGGCGAAGTCCGCTTCCTGCGCGGCTCCAGCCGGCGCGAGATCGGGCACGGCGTACTCGCCCGGCGGGCCCTTGTTCCGGTGCTCCCCCACGAAGACGATTTCCCCTACACCGTGCGGGTCGTCTCCGAGATTCTGGAGTCGAACGGCTCTTCTTCGATGGCCACGGTGTGTGCCGGGTCGCTGGCACTGTTCGATGCCGGCGTCCCCATGCTGGCGCCCGTGGCCGGCGTGGCGATGGGGCTCGTCAAGGACGAAGAGAACTTCGCCGTGTTGAGCGACATCGCCGGTCAGGAGGACCACCACGGCGACATGGACTTCAAGGTAGCGGGTACCCGCGCCGGGATCACCGCGCTCCAGATGGACATCAAGATCGCGGGCGTCACCCGCGAGATCATGGGACAGGCGCTGACCCAGGCGCGAGCCGGACGGCTGCACATCCTCGATCACATGGCCAGCGAAATCGCCACGCCACGCGAGACGATGTCCGACTACGCCCCGCGTCTGCACGTGATGCAGGTCGCCCGTGACCGGATTCGCGATGTCATCGGGCCCGGCGGCAAGACGATCCGGAGCATCACCGAAGAAACGGCCTGCCAGATCGACATCGAGGACGATGGCCGCGTCATCGTCGCTTCGCCGAACTCGACCGCGGCGGAACGAGCCATCGCGATGATCGAACGTCTGACCGAGGTGCCCGAGATGGACAAGGTCTACACCGGGCAGGTCCGACGTGTGGAGCCCTTCGGCGCATTCGTCGAGATCCTGCCGGGCACCGACGGCTTGGTGCACATCAGCGAGCTGGCGCCCTACCGAGTCGGCGAGATCGGTGACCTGGTCACGGAGGGCGACGAGATGACGGTCAAGGTGATCGACATCGACCCGTCCGGCAAGGTCCGCCTGTCGCGCAAGGCGGTCATCATGGACGATCCGGACTTCGACCCGAAGGACTACGAAGGGATGGGCGTGCCGGCGCCCGAGGGCGGCGACCGCGGCGGCGATCGTCGCCGAGGTCCCGGTGGTCGCGGCCCGCGGGGTCGCGGCGGACGTGGCGGACCGGGCGGCGGCAGGGGGCGTCGACCCCGCGCAGGCGGCGGTCGAGGGCCTCGACGCGACTGAGGTCGTTGCCGACAGTTCGGGCCGCCAGCTCGCCAATCTACGAGTCGGCGGCCCGCAGCGCGGCTTGGAACACATCACGGAATGGAACTCCGCGTTCGCGCGCGATTCGTCGGACGTCCTCGTACTCAGGCGCCGCCCCGAGCGGCCTGCCATCGACCACGGCGCGCTTGACCGTCACCTCGCCGAACGCCGTCTTCACGAGCGCCATTTCCCGTTCGGCCTCCAGCCGATCAACGAAGGAGCGACGGCAGCCGAGGGAACCGGTCTCGATGAGCAGCCGCTTCGCCAGGGCCTCCGCCCGGTCCGGGCGACAGAGAACCGTAACGAGTACCCCGGGGCGCGACTTCTTCATCTGCACGGCGGTGGCGAACACGTCGAAGGCGCCCGCACCGAGGAGGGCCTCGGCGGCATAGCCCAGGGTCTCGCCGGTCGCGTCGTCGACCTGGCACTCGAGAACGGCGACCCGGCGCCAGCCGGCGGCGCCCGTCATCCGGCCTGCCAGCTGAAGCCGCAAGGCGTTCGGGCGATCCGGAAGTTCGCGGCTGCCGAGTCCGACACCGAGCCTCTCGATACGCCGCACTTCATCGGCAACAGAGGGTTCGAAGACGTCGACGAACTCGCGAACGATGACAGCCCCGGTGGGAGTCACGAGTTCGCCCTCCGCGCCGCCCGCAGCCAGCGGGACTCCGCGCAACAGGAATGCTGTTGCCGGCGTCGGAATCGGCATCACGCCGTGGCGGGTCTGCACCGACCCGCTCCCCACGACGATGGTCGAGCAGGAGACCCGGGTCGGCGCGAAGCGCTCGAAGGCGACCGCGGCGCCGACCAGATCGACGATCGAGTCGTCCGCGCCGACCTCGTGAAAGTGGACGGCGTCGGGTTCGACACCGTGGACCCTGGCCTCGGCTTCCCCCAGGCGTCGGAACAACGCGCTTGCTCGGTCGACGACACCGGGAGGAAGACCGCTGCTCTCGATCATCCGCAGAATCTCCGGCAGGGTCCTCGCCGTACCGTCGACGGCGTCGGCGCCATCCACAGGCCGACCGTCGCGAAGCACTTCGAAGCGAACTCCAGCAAGGCCTCCACGACGGGAGCGCCGGACCTCCAGGTCCACGTCGTCAAGGCCCAGGCGCTCGACCATTTCCTTCAGCTCACCCACCTCGAGTCCCAAGTCGATCGAGGCAGCCAGGAACATGTCGCCGGCAATGCCGCTCGCGCAGTCGAGGTGGAGCAACGCCGGCTCGTCCATCGGGTGAAGCTAGCAGGAGGACAACGTCTCCTCTGGCGGGAAGTCAGAATTCGCCCCGTTGCCGCAGCGAACACCAGCGTCCTCCGGGCGCCACGATGACATGGTCGATCAACTCGACTCCGACCTCGGCCCCGGCACGCGCCAGACGACGCGTAAAGGTGCAGTCCGACTCGCTCGGCTCGGGATCGCCGCTCGGATGGTTGTGGAAGACGACGATTCCTGACGCGCCCAGCCGAAGGGCATCCCTGAGCACCGGCCGCGGCTCGACCGCCGCGCGGTCGATGCCGCCGACGAAGTGTTCCCGCTCCGCGATGACGCGGCACCGAATGTCGATGTAGATCGCCCCCATCACCTCCTGATCGCGTCGCACGTAACGTAGAGCCAGATAACGAGCGACGACGGCCAGGTCGCCAAGCGGCCTGCGTTCCGGCACCTCAGCCCGGGCCAACCGCCGCGCCAGCTCGACCGCCGCCAGAATCGCCGCCGCCTTCGCCTCGCCCAGGCCCTTGCGGCGAAGCGACGGCAGATCGTGCTCGACGAGGACCGCAAGCGACGATAGACCTCCCACGCCGCTGTGTTCGTCGTACAGGAGCTCGTACGCCAGGTCGAGTACCGAGCGTCCCCGGTGGCCGGTCCGAAGCAGGATGGCGACGAGTTCGCGATCGCTCAGCACGGCTGCCCCGTGCGCCAGGAGTCGCTCCCGGGGCCGCTCGCCGGTATCCATGTCTCGCAGCATTCCCGAGGCGTTCTCCTCGATCTTCGTCATTCTCGGTCACCTCCTACGGACCTAGACGGAAATCGGCGCCGGGAACCAAGTTCCGAGCCTTCTCAGGTACCCTGCGGCGCGAAAGGCGTCGTTCACGCGGAATCGCCGCAGGCGGCTCCTCATCGCCTGAGCGACCGGCCTCAACGAACGATGAAGAACCTCGAGTACCCCCCCTTCCTGGTGTCCGAAAAGGCGTTCGACCCGGCCGTCGCGGTCCTGCCGGTTCCCTACGAAAGGACGACGTCCTGGGGCCGCGGCGCCGAAGCGGGCCCTTCGGCACTGCTCAAGGCCTCCCGCTACGTCGAGCTCTACGATCAGGAACTCGACCTCGAACCCTGTCGCATCGGCATCGAGACGCTACCGCCGGTTGATGTCGAGACAAGCGAGGAGTCCGCACTCGACCAGATCAGCGAGGAAGCCGCCGAGTCCACGCGTCGTGGGCGGTTCCTCTGCGCCATCGGCGGTGAGCACACCGTAACGCCGGCCCTGGTTCGCGGTGTGGCGTCCGCCCACGGGAAACCCCTGGGCATCGTGCAGTTCGACGCCCACGCGGATCTCCGCCAAACCTACTCCGGCAGCCGTTGGAATCACGCGTGCGCGATGAGCCGGGTGCTCGACCTTGACGTGCCCCTCCTGGCAACCGGCATTCGCTCGCTGAGTCGGTCGGAAGCGGCCCGCATCGAACGCCGGAACCTGCCCGTCATCCCGGCCGACCAGCTCCACGCTCTGGATGAGGCCGATCTCGAGTCCCTGTTCATCGGGTTGCTGGCGTCGCTGCCGGACACGATCTACCTGACGTTCGACCTCGACTTCTTTGATCCCTCCGTGCTGCCGGCAACCGGGACGCCCGAACCGGGAGGCGGCGATTGGTTCCAGGCCCTCGCGCTCCTTCGGCTCCTGTTCCGTCACAAGCAGGTCGTCGCGATGGACATCGTCGAGCTTGCACCCATCCCCGGCCAGCCAGCCAGCGACTTCCTTGCCGCCCGACTGCTCTACAAGTGCATCGCCTACCGGTTTCGAGCTGAACTGGAGGCCGCAGACCCTTCTCAGCTCGCAAGGGCATCGAGCCCCACCAAGGGTCCCGCGACATAGACCCAGAAGACGATCAGGACGAGGCCGATCAGGTTGAGCCATAGGCCGGCGCGGACCATCTGCGGAATCGTGATCTCGCCTGAACCGAACACGATCGCGTTCGGAGGGGTTGCCACCGGCATCATGAACGCGCAACTCGCGGCCAGGGTCGCGGGGACGATCAGCAACAGCGGGTCGACATGGATCGCCGAGGCGGTCGCGCCGAGGATGGGGAGGAACGTCGCCGTCGTCGCCGTGTTGCTCGTCACCTCGGTGAGCAGAATGAGCAGTAACGCCGCTCCGACGACCAGGAGGAACACCGGCATGTCCTCGAGGGCAAGCAGGCTGTTGCCGAGAAAGCGATCGACGCCCGTGTCGCGGACGGACGCGGCAAGACTCAGGCCGCCGCCGAAGAGGAGCAGGATTCCCCACGGCGCTTCGAGCGCCTTTCTCCAGCTCAACAGGAAGACGCCCCTGCGGAAGTCGACTGGAATGGCGAACAGCAGCAAGGCCGCACCAATGGCGATCCCAGGGTCGGTCAGCCCGGACAACGGCGTCGTGCCCCCGACTTCGAATCCGACAAGCCAGCTCCGCGTAGTCCACAGCACCGCCGTCACGGCGAAGATGACGAGTACCGCGCGTTCGGCGGTACTCATCGGCCCCAGCCGGGTGAGTTCACCACGGATCAGCTCGACTCCGCCCGGTACGTCCCGAATGCCGATCCGATAGACGAACCGGACGAGCACGATCCACGCCAAGGGCAGAAACGACACGGAGATCAGCAGGCCAAACGGCAGCCAGTCGGCGAACGTGATGTCCATGCCGTAGTTGTCGCGTACGAACGACATCATCTGCAAGTTCGGCGGCGTGCCGATCTTCGTCGCCACACCGCCGATCGAAGCCCCGTAGGCGGTACCCAGCAGCAGACAGAGGGCAAACGGAAACGGTCGGCCAGCCGTCGGCGCGCGGGCGCCGAGACGACTCCGCACGAGCTCGACGAGTGACAGCGCAATCGGCAGCATCATGACCACCGTCGCCGTGTTCGAGATCCACATGCTGAGGGCAGCCGAGGCGACCATGAAGCCGAGCACGAGGCGATCCGGCCGACTCCCGACAAGCAGGATGATGCGGAGCGCAATGCGGCGGTGAAGACCCCAACGCTGCATCGCCAGAGCGAGCATGAAGCCGCCCAGAAACAGGAAGATGTTCGGGTTGGCGTACGGCGCCGCGACCTGCCCGATCGCCACCTCCCCACCAGTAAGAAGCGGAATCAGCGCCAGCGGCAAGAGCGATGTCACGGCGATTGGCAGCGCCTCGGTCAGCCACAGCGTCGCCATGAGCACACCAACCGCGGCCACCGCGCGGCCGCGGTCGGAAAGACCCGAGAGCACCTCGCCGTCGGCGCCGAGATCGGCCGCAGGAATCAGAACGTAGACGACCGCCGCGAGAAGCGGGGCGCCGACGAGGCCCAGCGCGACCGGCCGACCGCTGCCGCGATCGCGATCGCCCTCACTCATCCTGGGGCGAACGACGAACGTGGCGCCGGAAGTAGGACCTCGTCAATCCGGTGACGACACCTGACAGGAGGAGCAGCGAAATCAGGTTGGGGAAGGACATCAACCCGAGCGCCACATCGCCGAACGTCCACACCGTCGACAGCGGCAACAGACAACCCATGAAGAAGAAGAAGACATAGACCCAGCGGTAGACCGGCACCGCCCGCTCCCCCAGGAGGTACTCCGTCGAGCGATCTCCGTAATACGACCAGGAGATGGCGGTCGACACCGCAAACAGGAGCACCGACAAGGTGACGATCAGATCTCCGCGACTTCCCGGCAGCCCGAGGCTGAACGCGCGGGCGGTGAGCGGCGCGCCGGTCAACAGCGCCCCGCCCTCGACCCGCGGCTCCTCGCCGGCGGTGCTGAGCGCACCGTCCGGTCCGACCTCGAGCCGTCCGCTCCAGGGCGCACCTTGAGCGTCGACGAGCTTCGGCTCGACCAGCATGGCGTTCAACACGGCGAAGGATCCGGAGGCGGCGCCGGCTTCCACTTCGACGGCGCCGCCGCCCAGGATCCGTCGTTCATCGCGCGCTTCCAGGAGCCTTGCATCGTCCTCGAGACTCCGGTGAATGCCCTCCACCTCGTTCAGCGCGAAGCTCTGCATCGGGCGATCCCGCCATGCATCCGTGCTGATGATCACCAGGCCGGTCATCGTGCAGATGACCAGGGTGTCGATGAACGGCTCGAGCGAAGCGACCAGCCCCTCCCGCACCGGCTCATCCGTCTTCGCCGCGGCGTGGGCGATCGGCGCGCTGCCCTGGCCCGCCTCGTTGCTGAACAGACCTCGGCGAATTCCCCACATCATCGTCATCAGGAAGGAACCCGCCGCCCCACCGACCATCGACGTCGGCCGGAACGCCTGCTCGACGATCAGGCCGAGGCTTGCCGGCACGCTGCCGATGTCGCGGAGAAGAATGAACAGGGCGGCGCCGATGTAGATCACGGCCATTCCCGGGGCCAAGATCGAGGTCACACGACCGATCCGCTTGATGCCGCCGACGATGACCAGGGCGATCAGAGAGGCGAAGATCAGGCCGCTCACCTCCGGCGCCAGGCCGAACTGCGACTCGAGTTGGTCCGCCATCGTGTTCGCCTGATTCATGTTCCCCGTACCGAACGAGCAGATCACGGCCAGGCCGGCGAACAGCAACGCCATCCACTTCCACTTCTCGCCCAGCCCCTTCTCGATGTAGTGCATCGGGCCGCCGGAAACCGAACCATCGCCGTGGACCCGGCGGTAGGCCACCGCAAGCGTGCACTCGGCGAACTTGAGCGCCATGCCGAAGAAAGCCGTGACCCACATCCAGAACAACGCACCTGGGCCGCCCATCCGGATCGCGATCGCCACGCCGGCGATGTTGCCGATCCCGACCGTCGCTGACAACGCGGTCGTCAGAGCCTGGAAGTGGACCAGATCGCCCTCATCCTCCGGATCGTCGTACTTCCCGACGAGGATCGCCCACGCATGGCGGAAACCACGAAGCTGGATCAGGCCCAGACGGACGGTCACGAAGAGTCCCGTGCCGAGCAGCACGAGAGCAAGAATCGGCGCCTGGGGCGGCGTGTTCCACACCAGGCCCTCGAGCCAGCGAGCGAGCGGACCGAGCAAGCCGTTCACCCCATCCGCTATCGAGTCGATCAGTTGTTCCGGCATCGCTGTCAGCCCCCCGCTTTTTCATCGTTGACCTCCGACCGGCAGCGAAGTACCGCACGGACTCGCCGCGCGGATCGTACCGGAGTCACCCGTGCCGCTGCCCAAGAGACCCTCGCAAACCAGGAGAATTCTCCACAACATCTTGAGAAGCAACAACTTAGGACGCAACTGTGCTATCATCTCCGGCGCTCTTGAATTCCCCTTCGAGCCGTTCTCCATGAGTCAACACATCGGCAGCTTCGAGATTCTCGATCGCCTCGAGGCCCATAGCGGCCACTCGTCCTACCTCGCCCGCAGCTCCGAGGACGGCTGTTCGGCGATCGTCGACGTCTGGTCCAACGAGACGACCGAGGCGCAGACCCATTTCCTGGAGCGTGCAACGAAGGCCTCCCGCCTCGATCATCAGGGGATCGCCCGCGTGCTCGATTTCGGTGTCGACGGGAGCACGTCATGCACGATCGAGCAGTCCAGCGACGGCAAGTCGCTCGAAGCGATTCTCCGAGAAGAGAGTCCGCCGACCCTCGCTTCCGCTCTCGCTTGGCTCGCCCAGCTGGCGCGAGCGCTCGAGCACGCTCATGAGATGGGCGTGGTTCATGGCGACGTTCACCCCGGCCTGATCACGATTCGGTCAGACCGCGCGGTCAGCCTCCGCGGCTTCGCGAACGCTCGGCCTTCTGCGGCCGTGCCCTACCGGGCGCCGGAATCGGACGATGGCGCACCGCTCGCGGTCACCGCCGACCTCTACTCATTCGGCGCCTTGCTTCGTCGACTGCTCGCAACCGCTCGTCACGGCGCTACGGGCGACACGGCCCGCCTTGACCGCGAACCGGCCCTGCTCGCGCTCGTCGACGCCTGCCTGGCCGAAGACCCGGAACTGCGTCCCACAGGCTTCGCAGCCGTGGTCGACACCCTCGAACGTGCGTTGCGGTCAGCGGGATCGGCTGGCTCACCCGACTGGGCGTCGGCCACCGTACTCGCCGATCGCAGCGCTGACGAGGCGAACAACCCACGTGTCGATCTCCCCATGCGCCCCGTATCCGATCGCCCAGGGAGATCCCCTTCCAAGCCTGATTCCGGGAGCGAAGACGCTTGCCGCAGTGGCCGCGTTTCACCCGCGGCGGGTGGAACTCCCAGCCTCGACCAGGTCGCCGCCGCGATCCGAAGACCCTCCCGGCCGCGCTGGCGACACCGCTGGGTGACCTTCGCGGCAGTCGTCGGCAGCGCCGTATGGGTGGTCGGACTCCTGTGGTGGTCGAAGGGCAGCCCGGTCGAGGGTTCGGAAGCGCCGGCGCGCGAGGCCAGTGCCGTCGCCTCTCTCTCCCAGGCCGACGATGGGTCCCAGGCGGACCCGCCAGCACTCCTGCCGCCTGCGAAGCCACCTTCCGAAGTGTCCGCACCCGCGACGACCGCCGAGTCCATCGATGCCCGCACCAAGGAACGGGGAACCGGCCGCCTGGCGCTGGGTCCGGCCTGGCATCCGGAGATCACGGTGGCGATCGGGGACGGTCCGCCGACGCCGCTCGACCGTCGCCGGGTGTTCGAAGTCGAGGCGAATATCGACCATCTGCTGACCTTCGAGCTCGCCACTCGCGACTACGTGATTCGGGAGCAAATCGTCACCCAGGTTGTCGCGAATCGCCTGTTCGAGACTCCCGTGCCGGTCGCGCGGCCCGGCACGCTATCGGTGGGCGTCCGGCCCGGCTCCACGCGACGAGTGTTCGTCCGGGTCGGCGACGAGGCGATCGGCTGGACGCCGATTCGCGACCTGACCCTGCCCGTGGGCGTCCATACGCTGAGCATCTTCCGCAATCCGACCTGGCGCCCCGAAGAGCGGATCGACCTGCCTGTTCAGGTCCGCGCTCGGCGCGAGACGAAGGTGCATGTCGACCTTGGGGAGGAGCCGCCCGCGCTCATCGTCGACGGTTCGCGGATCGAACCGTCACCTCTCGCAGAGGGCGCCGACGCGGCAGCCTATGCAGGTGCGCCATAGGGTTCGAGAAGGCCCCCATCGGGTTCGAGAAAGCCCGGAGCTTCGGCGCGAAGATTGCGGGACAACGGCCCAGTTGCTGTAGGCTGATCGCCAGGACACGGGTAGAGGCAGCATGGCCCAGGCGACCGATCTGACGACATCTGAGCGCCTCAAGTTCATTCCTCACGCGGAAGGACAGAGCAGGGCGGTCGAAGTCAGCGTGCTCGTGCCCGTGCTCGATGAGAGTGCCACCGTGGCGACGCTCGCCGGGCGCGTGCTCGCCAACCTGGACGCCCTCGGCAAGCGATGCGAGCTGCTGTTCATCGACGACGGTTCGACGGACGGCACCGCCGACAAGGTCAAGCGCCTGCATGAACGCGACCCTCGCGTGCGGCTCGTCAGCCTGCGGCGGAACTTCGGCAAGGCGGCGGCCCTGTCGGCCGGCGTGGACCATTCCTGTGGCGCGATCCTCATCACGATGGACGGCGATCTCCAGGACGACCCGGACGAGATCCCGCGTCTTCTCGACGCCTTGGAACAGGGGCCCTTCGACCTCGTCAACGGCTGGAAGCGGACGCGGCGTGATCCGCTGCGTCGTCGAATTGC
Source organism: Candidatus Multivoraceae bacterium (assembly GCA_965219625.1). Lineage (GTDB taxonomy): Bacteria > Acidobacteriota > Thermoanaerobaculia > Multivoradales > Multivoraceae > Multivorans. Next base: position 204,729 of record OZ244782.1, read on the forward strand.
CTCCAGGCTGTTCAACTGGGTCACGCGCTCTCTCTCCAGGGTCTCGCTTCGGGACTTCAACTCCGGCTTCAAGGTCTATCGGCGCGAAGTGCTCGAGCAGGTCGCGGTTTACGGGGAACTCCATCGTTACATTCCCGTGCTGGCCAGTCGCCAGGGCTTCCGTGTCGGCGAAGTCTCCGTCGCGCACCATCCGCGACAGGAGGGCCGAAGCCGCTACGGCTGGGACCGCTCGTACAAGGGACCGGTCGATCTGATCACCGTGCTCTTCCTCGGCCGGTTCACCCGCCGTCCGCTTCACCTGTTCGGTCCTCTCGGCCTGGCCAGTCTTGCCGCTGGTATCGGTGTCTGCGTCTATCTGGCCGTGTTGTGGTTGAACGGCGTCCCACTCTCCAATCGACCCCTTCTGCTGCTTGGCGTCCTCCTCATCGTGCTGGGAATCCAGGTCGTCACCACGGGGTTGATCGGGGAGCTGATCACGTCGAGGACCTTCGAGCGACGCGACAGTTACTCCGTCCGCGAACAGGTCGGCTGCTCGCCCGTCGCCTGAAGCGACCCGTCGCCCCGCTTGAGCTCAGCAACCGCCGATGGACGAGACGAAACCGGCTATCGCGAAGGCTGGCAAACGTCTGCGCATCCTCTTCCTGACCCAGACGTATCCTCGTTGGCCCGGCGATACCGCCGGGCCGTTCATCCGCGAACTGGCGCGCGGTCTCGTCCGCCACGGCGATCGGGTCACCGTGCTCGCCCCAAGAGCGCCAAACGTGCGCAGGAGGTGGTTGGACGACGGCGTCGAGGTGTTCACCTTCGGCTATGCGCCGCGACGATTCGAACTCCTGGGTTACGGCCGCAGCCTGGCCGCCGACGAGCGGGTTCGCCTCGGCGCCGGCCTTGCCGCCCCGCTCTACCTGCGAGCGGCAGCCGCGGCGGCAACGCGTCATGTCGTTCTTCAGCCGACCGACCTTGTCCATCTCCACTGGCTGACGCCGAACGGACTCGTCGCGCTCCGACCCGCCTTGACCAAGAGCGGCGTCGCTCTCGCAGTCGGACTCCACGGCAGCGACGTCTTCCTGGCCGAGAAGCGGGCGGTGCGGCCCCTCGTGCGACGCGTTCTCGACACCTGCGAACTGCTGACCGGGTGCTCGCCGGAACTCATCGCACGGGTCCAGGCACTCGGCTACGGTGACAAGCCTGCCCACGTGATTCCCTACGGCGTCGACATCGAGCGATTCCGACCGGCCGGCATCGGCGAGAAGAACCGAAGCGAATGGCGCGAACGGTTGAGGATCCCGGCCACGGCGACCGTGCTGCTCGGCGTCGGTCGATTGGCGACGAAGAAGGGCTTCCACCTGCTCGTCGAGATCCTGCCCCGCCTGCTCGGTGGGTTCGCCGACCTGCACGCGGTGATTGCCGGCGACGGCGACCAGATGACGAGACTCCGCACCCAATGCAAGGCCTGGCCGCGCGAACACGCGCGACGTCTCCACCTGACCGGGCTTGTGACCCAGGATGTCTTGCCGTCGCTCTACCGAAGCGCCGACGTGTTCGTTCTGCCCGCGATTCACGACCCGCAGGGGAACGTCGACGGCCTGCCGAACGTGATCCTCGAGGCCCTCGCTTCGGGCCTTCCGGTCGTCTCAACGGCGATCTCCGGCATTCCTCTTGCCGTCGAACCTGGCGTTCAGGGAGTTCTGACGCCGGAAGGGGACCGCGAGGCGCTCCTTGAGGCCCTCCTTTCTCTGCTCCGCGATCCGGAACGACGCCGCAGAATGGGTGTAGCCGCCCGCCAGCGCGCGGTCACCCGCCTGACCTGGGACCTCGTCTCCGCGGCCTATCGCGACGCCTACCTCGAGGTGCTGGCGCAGAGGCGGGAGAACGAAGAGTGAGCCGCCCGGATCGCGCTCCGGTGATCGGTCGCATCGGCTGGTGGTTCATTCTCGTCGCGGCGCTCAGCCTGCCGACGATCGCCTCGCTGACCTACTTCGTCTGGCTCGAGGGCACAGCCTGGGTGGCGCCGGTATACCTGCTGTCGAAGGCACTTCAGTTCGCCGGCCCGCTTCTCGCCCTCGGCATCCTGCTCAGGGCAGCCACCGGGCCGCAGCAGCCGGCCCGGGCCCTGGCACTCGGACTTGCCACCGGCCTCGCCGGCGCAGCCGCCACCTTCATCGCCTACCACGCGCTGTTTCGCGGCGGCGCGATGGCAGCTACCGCGACACAGGCAATCAGCGTGAAGCTGGCCGACTTCCATCTCGACGCGCGGTGGCGCTACGTCGCCGCGGCGCTTCTCATCAGCTGTCTCCATTCCTGGCTCGAGGAGGTTTATTGGCGCGCCTTCGTCTACCGCCAGCTCGGGCGCCTCACCGGATCCGCCACCTGGTCGCTGGTCATCGCTTCGGTCGGATTTGCCGCTCACCATGTGATCGTCATCGGCGTCTACCTGGGCGACGCTCAGGCCGCCACCGTCCTGATCATGGCGTTGCCGGTCGTCCTCGGAGGCGCCGCCTGGTGCCTGCTCTACCGGGCGACCGGCAACCGTCTGCTCGCGCCATGGCTGAGTCACATGTGCGTCGACGTGGCGATCATGGCCGTCGGCTACGACCTGGTCTTCGCCGCCTGAAACGAGGACGTTCAACCCGGCGCCTATTCCACGCCTCGCGAGGTCGGCAGGCCCTGCTCGCGCAGCCAATCGTCGTTGTAGATCGTGCTCAGGTAGCGGGTGCCCGAGTCCGGAAACAGCGTGACGACCCGCGCCCCGGGCGAGAGTCCGGCCAGGATCTCCCGCACGCCCCAAAGCGCGGCGCCGCTCGAGCCGCCGACCAACATCGCCTCGTCGCGGGCCAACTCCCGCGCCGTCAGGAAGGCTTCCGCATCGCTGACCTGGACCATCCGGTCGAAGAGCTCGAACTCCGGGCAGTCGATGATCTCCTCATCGCCGAGGCCTTCGACCAAGTAGCGACCGGTCGGTGCAGATACGTCCGCGGCACCGGTAAGCGACGCGAAGTGCCGGCTGAATACCGAACCCTCGACATCGACCGCGACCACCTGTACGGACGGATCCCGCTCCTTCAGGAACCGGCTGATGCCCGAGACCGTGCCGCCGGTGCCGATACCGCCGACGAAGACGTCGATCCGCCCATCCATCTGGCGCCAGATCTCGGGCGCGGTCGACTCATAGTGGCAACGGTTGTTGTCCAGGTTGTTGTGCTGGTCGGGAAAGAAGGCATCCGGCTCCGCCGCCGCCAGCGTCTGCGCCTTCCGATTGTAGGACTCGGGGTGCTCTGGCGGAAGGTCGCCGTCGACGAGGACGAGTTCGACTCCCAGGGCGCGCAGGCAGTCCAGCTTCTCGCGACTCGTCTGCCGCCGGACAACGGCACGACAGCGGAGTCCCCGGTTCGTCGCCATCATTGCCAATCCCATCGCGGTATTGCCGGAAGAGGCCTCGACGACCACGCCGCCGGGCTTGAGCCGACCTGAAGCGAGCGCTCGGTCGACCAGGTAGCGGGCCACACGGTCCTTCACGCTCCCCATCGGATTCAGGTACTCGAGCTTCGCGAAGACCTCGACCCCGTTCGGCCGCTCACTCAGAGACCGGTCAAGCCGGACCAGGGGAGTCCCACCGGTCGCCTCGCAGACGCCGTTGCAGACGCCTTCCGCCTTCACGTCGAGTCGCCTTGTCCCGCTCGGCTCTCCGCCAACAGCCGGTCCCGGACGATCTGCATGTCCTCCCAAGCCGCCCGCTTGTAGGAGGGATCCCTGAGCAAGAAGGCCGGATGATAGGTGACTCGCACCGGGACGCCGCGAACGTCGTGCCAGCGGCCGCGCATCCGCCCCAGGGCGTCCTTGCGCTCCAGCAGCTGCTGCGCGGCTACCCGACCCAGAGCGACAATCAGCCGTGGCTGAATCAGCTCGATCTGGCGCTCCAGGAACGAGCGGCAAGCCGCTGTTTCATCCGGCTGAGGATCGCGGTTGTTCGGCGGTCGGCACTTGACCACGTTCGTGATGTAGACGTCCTCGCGGCGCAGATCGATGGCCTCGATCATCCGGGTCAGGAGCTGTCCCGCTGGACCGACGAAGGGCAAGCCCTGTCGATCCTCCTGAAATCCAGGACCCTCACCGACGAACAGCAGGTCGGCATCCGCCGCGCCGTCGCCGAAGACGACCGTGTTCCGCTGCTCGGATAAGCGGCAGGCTCTGCAGGCCTGGGCTTCCGCCGCAACCTCCTCCAGGTCTTCGACGCGGGGGCCGGCGTTCGCCAGCGCCGCCACGCGGGGAGGCGACGGCGGGAACGCATCCTCGAAACCCAGGTCCCGCAGCAGCCGGAGTTCCTGCGCCGGCCTCAACTCGAGCCGGCTCACGAACCGTCGCTCCGCAGGAAGAGCGCGAGCAACTGCCCTGCGAGTTCGTCCTTCGACTGCTTCCCAAACGCGACGGGATCACCGCCCCGCCGAAACACCGTAACCTCGTTTTCAACCGCCTCGAACCCGATATCCGCGCGGGAGACATCGTTCGCAACGATGAAATGGGCGCGCTTCGCCTCGAGTTTTCTCCGCGCCGACCGCTCGAGCTCGGTCGTCTCGGCCGCAAAGCCGACGCGCACGGCCTGGGGCGCCAAAGCGGCCAGGCCGGCGAGCAGGTCGGGATTCTGCTCGAGGTCGAGGACCAAGCCGTCCGAGCCCGATTTCTTCAACTTCTGCAACGCGCACTCACGCGGCCGATAGTCCGCGACGGCAGCCGCCATGACGACGAGGTCCGCCTGCGTCGCCGTCTCCTCGAGCGCCGCCTGCATCTCGAGAGCGGACGAGACATCGATGCGCTCGACGCCTGCCGGCGTGTCGAGAGCAACTGGTCCGGCGATCAGAGTCACCGTCGCACCCCGCAGCGCCGCCTGGCGTGCGAGCGCGAAGCCCATGCGACCGCTCGACCGGTTGCCCAGGAACCGGACCGGATCGATCGCCTCGAAGGTCGGCCCGGCGGTGACGACGACGCGCCGATTCGCCAAAGGTCCCACCGGCGCCGGCTGGCCGGCGGGATCGAGCGCGAGCGCCCGGCAAACGGCCTCCACGATCGCATCCGGCTCCGCCATCCGACCCCAGCCCTTCTCCCCAGAAGCCAGGGCGCCTTCGACCGGTCCGACGACCACGGCGCCCCGGGCGACGAGGGCATCGACGTGGCCCCGCACCTGGGGTTTCCGCCACATCGTGTCGTGCATCGCCGGGGCGACGACGAGTGGCCCGTCGAACATGAGCGCCGTCGTGCTGAGGAAGTCGTCTGCCAACCCCAGAGCCAACCGCCCCAAGGTGTTCGCGGTTGCCGGCGCGACGCAGAGGAGGTCCGTCCACTGCGCCGCCTCGACATGAAGCTCCTCACCATCAACGTCGCCGTCGCGCGACAGGTACTGCTGGCCGTATACCCGGTTGCCGCTCAGCACTTCGAGGGTCAGCGGCGAAATGAAGCTCTCGGCGGCGAGTGTCGGTGCACAGCGCACGTCGAAGCCACGCTCACGCAGCCTGCGCACCAGATAGGCGCCCTTGTAGGCGGCAATCCCGCCGCTCAATCCGAGCAGGACTCGTGCAGGCCGAGCGGGCATGCGCGTTCCTGCCGTGGCAGCTCCTCGTGCCAGCGCGGTGCTAGTTCACCGTGCCGGTTTCGCTGCCGCTGTCCTCGTCAGCGGGCTTCGTGCCGTCATCGTCGGCGCCCGCCGATGCGGAGGGCTCCGGCGCCTCGCCGTAGTCCCATCCCACCAGGTCGAGTTCCAGTTCCTTCATCGCATGACGCGCCAGCTTCGGACTCTCGCGCGGGACCTTCTCCTCGGCGCCACGCATCAGCTGCTCGGCGCGACGGGCCGCCAAGAGCACGTACCGAAACTTGCTGTCTACCTTGTCAGGAAATCGGGCCATGTGCATGAAAGTCTGCGCGAACGCGGTTCACGCGCTCCCGCATCCGCTCCCTCCGCTGTCTCTTCTCCAGAATGATGGCCGACAAGATCTTGCTCGCGGCCTCGGCGCAGTCGTTGACAATAACATAGTCGTAGTCCCGCACTCGCTCCACCTCGGCCAGGGAGCGGACCAGTCGCTTCGCGATCTGCCCCTCGTCGTCCAGGTCACGACCACGGAGACGTGAGACCAGCGCTTCGTAGCTGGGAGGCATGACGAACACACTCCAGACGGCCGTGCTCAGGCGCCCTGCCTCTCGCGCACGCCCCATCACCTGCTCGGCGCCCTGTACGTCGATGTCGAGCAGGACGTCGGTTCCGCGCTCAATCCGGGGCAACACCTCGTTCAGCGAAGTCCCATAGAGATTCCCGTGGACTTCGGCCCACTCGAGAAACAGGCCCTCCGCGACCATCCTCTCGAAGGTCGAACGATCGGTGAAGTGATAGTCCTGACCGTCGCGTTCGTTGTCGCGGGGCTGCCGCGTCGTGTGGCTGATCGAGAACTCGACACCGGAGACCAGCTGCATGGCGCGATGCACCAGGGTCGTCTTGCCCGCGCCGGATGGCGCCGAGAGAATGAACAGTTCGCCCGGCGCCCGCCTCGCCGCCCAGGCATCGCCTGGGTTCAGGTCTCTTCGCTTCATCGCCTCGTCATGCTCGCCGCTCACTCGACGTTCTGCACCTGCTCGCGCAGCTGCTCGCAAAGCACCTTACCTTCGACCACGCACCGCTGCATCTCGAGATCGCGGCACTTCGATCCGACGGTGTTCAGCTCGCGGAGGAGCTCCTGGATGAGGAAGTCGAGGCGTCGCCCGATCGCCCCGTCACCCGCCATTGCATCTCGAAAGCCCGCGATATGTCCATCGAGTCGATCCAGCTCCTCGGCGACGTCTCCTCGTTCGACGATGAAGCCGACCTCCTGGACGAGACGCTCGGGAGCGATCTCACCGGGGCCTGCGCCCCGGAGTCCTCGGGCCTCGAACAGTTCGTTCAAGCGCCGCTCGAAGTCGTCCGCCAGACCTGCGGCGATGTCACGCCGACGGGTCGACAGTTGTTGAACGACGCGGCGGAGGGCGTCGAGATTCCGTTCGAGCACGGAAGCGAGAACGCGCCCCTCCCGTCCCCGCTCGGCAACCAGGGCGGCCAGCGCGCGTCGACAGAGCGCAACGACCTCATCTCTTTCCTCCGGCCGGAACAGGCCGGAAACCGGCGCGGACCGGAGAACGCCGGGCGCCCGGAACAGTTCGCCGGCGAGAAGCTCGGAACGCACCAAGCCGCGTCGACGCCAGCGCCGAGCCGCCTGCTGCAGACTCTCGGCGATTTCGTCGTCGACTTCAAGCCGCGACCTGGGCGACGCCGCTTCGACCTCGAGTCCGAGATCCACCCGCCCGCGATGGACCTGCTCCGCCACGACTTCACGCAGCATCGCCTCGAGCGGGCGATACGGCGCACCCATCCTCATCGCCAGATCGAGGTGGCGGTGGTTGACTGAACGGAGCGTAACCGTCACCTCATGGCAACCGATGCGAGCCGCCGCCTCGCCGAATCCCGTCATGCTCCGCAGGATCGTCCTCCCTCCTTGACCGTCCTGGTTGCCGTCAGTTGGTCAAGCAGGCTTCGGGCGGCCCGCTCACTCGCACCGGAGCGCCCCAGCGTCGGCCGCAGCCGAGACAGTTCCTCTCGCATCCGGTCGATGCGCTCGCGGTCGCCAAGGAGCTCGGCCGCTTGAACGGCGATCCCTCCGGCGCTCGCGTCCCGCTGCAAGAGCTCCGGAACCACACGGCGCTCCAACACGAGGTTGACCAAGCTGATGAACGGGAGATCGACCAAGCACCTGCCGATCGCGTACGTCAACGACGAAACCCGATAGACGACGACCATCGGCGTGCCGAGGAGCCCGACTTCCAGAGTCGCAGTACCCGACGCGCAGAGCGCCAAGTGGGCGCCGGCGATCGCCTCGAACCGATCCCTGGTCACGAGCTCGGGCGGTGAGCCAGCCAGAGAGCTGGCCGCCACGAGCCCGGCGACGAGCTGTTCGTCAACGGTCGGCGCCAGGATGATGCGAGCCGCAAGACGACCGCCGCCGACTCCCGACTGCGCGAGTCGGGCCACGGACTCGAGCATTGAAGGCAGGATCCGCCGGACCTCGCCGTTGCGTGAACCTGGAAGCAGCGCGAACATCGGTCGCTCAGGTTGCCGCGACTCCCCTTCCCAGACGGACTCGATCCGCGGTACGTCGTCGACCAGGGGATGGCCCACATGCTCGACCTCGAGCTGTCGCCCCCGGTAGACCTCGACCTCGAACGGAAAGAGCACGAGCATGCGGTCGACGAGCCTGGCAATCGTCCGCACCCGCCGGCGTCGCCAAGCCCAGACCTGCGGCGACACGTAGTAGAGCACCGGTACGCCCAACCGCTTCAGCCGACGCGCGAGCCGCAGGTTGAAGTCCGGGAAGTCGACGAGCACGGCAAGCGCGGGGCCTCGTGCCTCGGCCGCATCCAGCAGGCGACGGAAAACGCGCCGAATTCTCGGCAAATGGCGAAACACCTCGACAATGCCGACGACCGTCACTTCCTCGCTGCGCGCCACCCGGTCGAGGCCCGCGGCAGCCATCGCCTGACCACCCAGGCCGAAGAACCGAATCGGCGTCGCCCCCTCCCGAAGCGACTGCACAGCCCTCATCAGACTGGCAGCGTGGTGGTCTCCGGAAGCTTCCCCCGCCGAGATGAGTACGGCCGGGCCGGGCGCGCCGCCGTCGACGCCCGTCAGGGGATGGGTACCGGTGGTGAGGACGGGAACGCGTACATCAGCCACGCCAGAGCCAGGCCCCCGCCGACCAAGCCACCCATCATCTGCAGGAAGAGACGCACCCGATCCCTGAGGCGACGTCTCCACAGCACGGCGAAGAACAGGCTGACCTGAAGCCCGTAGATCACCATCAGCGCGAAGTGACTCGTCAGCACGTTGCGTCAGTCCCTGGCGCCGCCGGCGATGTCCCAGGCGTCGAGAATCGCAAGCAGGTTGAGCAGGCCGGCGGTCAGCAAGAACGCCTTGCCGTACTCGAAGGTGGAGGAAACGATGTCGCCCTCGTAGCCGCTCAGGCGAGCGACGAAGTACGGGACGCCGGCGCCCATGGAGCTCAAGGTCGCCAGACGGCTGAGCGGCTGCTCGGAAACGACGACGTAGAGATGCCCGTGCAGCCAGCAACCGAACAGGAACGAGAACATGACGACGCCGAAGATCGTCGCCGCGCGTCGGGGCTTCCCGAGCAGGAGATGACCGCTGCCCGGCAGCAGCCAAGCCGCCCCGGCCAGAAGCACGCGGCGCAGACCGCCAACTGACGCGGCGGCGGATCCGGAAGGAGGCGAAGTCGTCGTCATGTGGATGCGCCGGGCGCCTGCCTGGCCTGTTCTCTGCCCCGCAGGCCGTACCAGCCTACTCGTCCGAGTTCAGGAGCTCCTTGAGCTCCTTGCCCGGCTTGAAGTAGGGGATCTTCTTCGATGGAACGTCGACGCGGGCCCCGGTCTTCGGGTTGCGGCCGATTCGCGAGCCACGTTGACGAATGCGGAAGCTGCCGAAGCCACGAAGTTCGATCCTGTCTCCGTCCTTGAGCGAATCAACGATGCTCTCGAGAACCGTACTCACGATGACTTCGGCGTCCTTCTTCGTGAGTTCCGTGTTGCGCGCGACTTCCTCGACCAACTGGGCCTTCGTCATCCCCGCCTGATTCGGGGAACGCGTCTCCATCGCATCCTTCATCTTCGGCACCTCTTGCTTGGCGTCGGCCAGACGATGTTTCCGCAACGAAACGCCGACGCTCAACCCGGAATCCTACGATCCGTCGGCCTCCTCCGCGTCGGTCTCCGCATCGGACTCAGCTCCCGCGTCGGACTCGGCTCCCGCCTCGGACTCGGCTTCAGACGCTGTTTCCTCCGGCTCTTCGCTCGCCGTCGCGTCCTCGGCCCCACTCTCCGCACTGACCTCCGCATCGGCCCCTGGATCGGGTTCCGCATCGGGCTCCGACGCCGCGGCTTCGGACTCCGCATCGTCCTCGGCCATCGCTGCCGCCGCCCGAGCCGCCGCCTCGGCCAGCTTGCGCTCCCGCTCGGCAGCCAGCGCATCCGCCTCTTCGTCCGTCAACTCGGTAACGCCCCGGAGGGTGAGTCCGACCTTCTTCTCCTCGTCTTCGATCCGCAGGATGCGAGCCCGGACGAACTCACCGATCGTGTAGTGGTCCTCGAGCTTCCCGCCGGGAATGTCCACTTCGCTGACGTGGGCCAGACCCTCCAGGCCCTCGTAGACGTCGATGAACAGCCCGAAGTCCGTTACGTTGACGACTCGACCGGTGATGTCGTCACCGACCCGGTGGTCGTCCATGAAGTCCTGCCACTCATTGGGAAGGAAGTCCTTGATCGACAGGGATACGCGCTGGCCGGTGACATCGATGTTCGTGATCCGAGCGCGCACCGAGTCGCCCTTCGCCAGGACTTCGCTGGGGTGCTTCACCCGCTTCGTCCAGCTCATGTCCGATACGTGGACCAAGCCATCGATCTCCTCGGTGATCTCGACGAAGGCGCCGAACTCCGTCAGGTTGCGAACCCGCCCTTCGACGATCGTGCCGACGGGGAAACGCACCGCGAGCTCCTCCCACGGATTCGACTCCACCTGGCGAAGCGACAGACTGATTCGACGCTGCTGCATGTCGAGTTCGGAGACGATCGCCTCGACTTCCTGACCGATGCTGACAATCTTCGATGGCGGCTGGACCTTCTTCGTCCAGGACATCTCGCTGACGTGGACCAAGCCCTCGACGCCCTCCTCGAGCTCGACGAAGGCGCCGTAGTCGACCAGGCTGACGATCCGCCCCCGCACACGAGATCCGAGCGGGTACTTCTTGTCGACCAGGGTCCAAGGATCCTCCGTCGTCTGCTTGAACCCCAGGGACACGCGCTCGGTCTCCGGGTCGAAGCGGAGGACGACGACCTCCACCTCGTCGCCGACACCGAAGTGCTCGGAGGGGTGGTTCACACGTCCCCACGAGATATCCGTGATGTGGAGCAGACCGTCGATGCCTCCGAGGTCGACGAACACGCCGTAGTCCGTGATGTTCTTCACCACGCCGGGGAGCCGGACGCCCTCCTTCAACTTCGTCAGGGTTTCCGCCTTCTTCTTCTCGTACTCCTTCTCGAGCACGGCGCGGCGCGAGAGGACGATGTTGTTCCGCCGCCGGTCGAGGCTGATCACCTTGAACTCGAGTTCCTCGCCCTTGAACGACTCGAGGTACTTCACCGGCTTGATGTCGACGAGGGAGCCCGGCAGGAAGGCGCGCAGGCCGACATCGACGGTGAGCCCACCCTTGATCCGATCGATCACGCGGCCGGTGATCACCTTGCCCTCCTTGAAACTGTTCTCGACTTGCGCCCAGATGCGCATGCGCTCGGCCTTGACCTTCGAGAGCATCACGTGACCGTCGGCGCCCTCCGTCTGCTCGAGCAGAACTTCGACATCATCGCCCACGCTGACCTGCAACTCGTCGTCGCGGGACGTGAACTCGTGAATCGGCACGAGGCCTTCGGACTTGTAGCCGACGTCGACGACGACATCGTTCGAGGTGATCGCGACGACCGTTCCCGGCACGATCTCACCCTCGGTCAGGTGCCGCATGCTGTCGTCGTACATCTCGACGAGCTGATCGTAGGTCAGGCTCTCCCCGTCCGCCGTCTGTGTTTCCGAGGGAAGCGCATCCGCCGTGTGTTCTTCAGTGGACTCCATGTTTCCTTGTTTCTCGCTCGAGTTGGCTCGCAACCGCGCGGTAGGCGTTTCGAGGTGAATCGGGAAGGCGCACAGGTTCGCGCCGCCATCCCGCCGATGGGTTGAGGACGCCGAGGTCAGACGAACGAGTATAGGGACCGGACCGTCTCGGGTCAACCATCTCGACGTTCTCCGGCCGCGTCCGATGGCGCCTCGCGAATCACTGATTCCGCGCCACTTACGCCGCCGTCCCGGAAACTGCGAAGCCGCTTCAGCGCCCATCGAACGTGACTTCGAACCACCGGGTCCCGGCTTCGACGCGCCCGTTCGAGGGCCGGCGCGTACGCGCTGTCGGCTCGGTTCGCCATGGCGACTGCAGCGTTTCGGCGAAGACCGGACCGCCCCGCCCGCTTCATCGGACTGCCACGGAAACGTCGACGGTACTCCGCCTCATCGAGCGCGAGCAGAGACCGGAGATCGAGCTCGGCGCGCTCTTCCGGCAGTCGAAAGGGGGCGCTCCTCTCGTTGTCGGCTGGCAGAGCTCGATGTTCGTTCCAGGGACAGACATCCTGGCAGACGTCGCAGCCGAACACCCAGTCGCCAACCAGGGGGCGCACGTCGACCGGCAGCCGGCCTCGATGTTCGATCGTCCAGTAGCTGATGCAGCGGTTCGCATCGAGTACGTAGGGCGCCGGCAGCGCGCCGGTCGGGCAGGCGTCGAGGCATCGCCGACAGTCGCCGCAAAGGTCTTCGGCCAGCGGCTCGGACGGCTCGAGGTCGAGGGTGAGAAACAGCTCGCCGAGCAGGAACCACGATCCGCCACGCCCGAGCAACTGGGTGTTCTTCGCCACCGCGCCGAGCCCGGCCCGCGCTGCCAGCGCTCGCTCCAGCACTGGCCCGGTATCGACGTAGCTCCGCGCCCCGACGCCGGGAAACGCCTTGCGAATCCGCGCAGACAAGGCGTGCAGGCGTTCCTGCATGACCTCGTGGTAATCCGCGCCGCGGGCGTACCGAGCGACGCGAGGCCAGAGATCGCCGCCGGGCTCCGGTTCCCCGGGCAAGGGGTGGTAGTGGAGGGCGACGCAGAGGGCCGAACGCGCGCCGTCGAGCAGCAAAGCGGGAGCGAGGCGCCTCCACCACCGGCGGCCGAGCCAACCCATCGACGCGAACAGGCCGCGCTCCCAGCGGCGAAGAAAGGACGCTCCGACGCGTGGGGCCGCGTCGAGCGGGGCAACGCCGGCGCGGTCGAAGCCCGCCTCGAGCGCCCAGCCGACGAGCAGTTCGGCGCGACTCCGCCGATTCCGGACCGGCCCGGTCACTCCGGTACCGCCGGCGCAAGAATCTCGAACCGGGTCGGATAGTCATCATCCGGCCCGGCGGGCACGTCTTCGGCGTGCTCGATCCGCCAGCCGTCGAGGTCGGCGATGCTCACCGCGGTGTCCCCATCGACCTCGGCGAGCACGCGGGTCAGGTAGACCCGGTCGGCGAGCCGGAACGCGGCTTCGAACAACCCGGCGCCGCCGATAACGAACGCCTCCCCCTCCCCGGCCTGGCGCGCGGCGCGAAGCGCCGAATCGAGTGAACCGCGGACGAATGCGCCCCTTGCCTCGAAACCCTCCGCGCGCGTCAGCACGATGCAGGTCCGCCCCGGCAAGGGCCGACTGCCGATCTCCTCCCAGGTGCGGCGACCCATGATCACGTGGTGCCCGGTCGTCAGATCGCGAAAACGACGCACATCCGTCCGAAGCCGCCACGGCAAGCGACCGTTCCGACCGATGACGCCGTTCTCCGCCCGGGCCAGAATGACCGACCGCCGCATCCGTTGATCCCGGTCCTCGACAGGTCAGACGGCGACCGCCGCCGGAATCGGCGGGTGCGGGTCGTAGCCGACGAGTTCGAAGTCGGCCACGGTGAAGTCGAACACGGAGCGCACCTCCGGATTCAGCCGCATGCGGGGCAGAACCCGCGGCTGCCTCGTCAACTGCTCCCGCGCCTGGTCGGCATGGTTGAGGTAGAGGTGAGCGTCGCCAAGGGTGTGCACGAACTCGCCCGCCAGCAGGCCTGTGACCTGCGCCACCATCATGATGAGCAGCGAATACGAGGCAATGTTGAACGGCACGCCAAGGAACAGATCGCCGCTTCTCTGGTAGAGCTGACAGGAGAGCCGGCCATCCGCGACGTAGAACTGGAAGAGCGTGTGGCAGGGCGGCAGCGCCATCCTGTCGACCTCGGCGACATTCCAGGCGCTGACGATCAGGCGGCGCGAGTGGGGTTCGCGACGAATGCGCTCGACGACATCGGCGATCTGGTCGATCGAGCGGCCGTCCGGCATCGGCCAGGAACGCCACTGGGAGCCGTAGACCGGTCCCAGTTCACCGCTGTCGTCCGCCCACTCGTCCCAGATCGTCACTCCGTGGCGATGCAGGTAGCGGACGTTCGTCTCGCCCCGGAGAAACCAGAGGAGCTCGACGAGAATCGACCGCAGGTGCAGCCGCTTCGTCGTCAGGACCGGGAAGCCGTCCGCCAAGTCATACCGCAACTGGCGGCCGAACACGCTGCGGGTGCCGACACCGGTGCGGTCGTCACGAACGACGCCGGTTTCGAGGACCTCCTCCAACAGCTCGAGATACTGGCGCATCCGCGGGGTCGTCCACGGCAATCAGCGTAGCAAACGACCGACACCGCGCGGCCGCCGGATCAGTCGCGTTGAAGCAGGAGGAGCAACTTCCCCCGTTGCTCCCGGTCGGCGACGGCGAGGAACTTCCGGCGCAGTCGACGGCGCAGGAGCCGTTGCTCCCAAACCGGCCGATGCCGATCGTAGTAGCGAAGCTGCGAGGCGCGATAGGCGCACTCGAGCTCCGGCCGAAGCGTCCGTTCCGCCGGGTGCGCGAGTCGCGCGGGCCCGGCCGCGGCATCCGAGGTCGAAGCGCCGCGAACATGGACGGCCGACGCCTGTCGAACGAGGGCCTGCCGCCAACCCGCGCGGGTCAGCCGGGCGCCCAGGTCGGCATCCTCGAAGTAGAGGAAGAACCCCTCGTCGAACCCTCCGACCGCCTCGAAGGCCCGGCGGCGAACGAGCAGACAGGCAGCCGTGAACCAACCCTGACCGAGAACGGAGGCCAGGAGCCGCGGCAGCCTCGTGTGGTTGCCGGGCGAACTCTCGAAGCGACGGCGCAGCTTCTGGACGATTTCCCCCACGACCCCTGTCGGCGGAGACCAGCCGATCTGCGGCGCACCATCCGGATAGACGAGAAGAGGCGCCGCCGCTGCCAATCGCGAGTCCGCTTGAAGCACTGACAGGAGACGCGAGAGCGAGCGGTCACCGATCGCGGCGTCCGGATTCAGGAGCAGGAGAAAGCGGCCCGAGGCCTCCGCCGCGGCCAAGTTGCAGCCAGCGCCGAAGCCCAGGTTCCGCTTCGATCGGATGAGCCGCAGCGAGAACGTCGGCCGCATCTGTTCGACGCACTCCCGAGCAACTTCCGTCGACCCGTCGTCGGACGCGTTATCGACGACGATCGCTTCGATCCGCGGTTGTTCCTCGCCCATCGCACTCTCGGCCGGGGATCCTTCGAACGCGCGTGCGAGGGTCGCCACGTTTCCCAGGCAGCGCCGCAGATCGTCGCCCGTGTTCCGATGGACGATGAGGACACTGACCACGCCCCGGCCGGCGACACTCACCGTTCCGGTCTCCGCGCGGCGTCGAGCACCGTCAGGGCGGCAGCTGCGAAGCTCTCGGCGGTCCGCGTCCAGGTCAGCGTGCGGAGCCGCTCCGGCGCTTCGGCCCTCACCCGCCGCCGGGCGTCCAGATCGACGACGAGTCGGCGGAGACCCGCCGTCACCGCCCGCCCATCGCTCGCCTCACAGCGAAAGGGGTAGGCGGGCCACAGCTCGTCGAGCGCGGGAGAATCGCCGATCAACGCCGGAACGCCGGCCGCAAGCGCCTCGAGCGGCGGCAGGCCAAAGCCCTCGTACTCCGACACATAGGCCACGCCCGTCGCGCCGGCATAGAGCCCCGGCAGCGCCTCGTCGTCCACGTAGTCCATCCGGATCACCCGGTCGGCAACGCCGGATATCCCGATCAGGCGGTTCAAATCAGACGCGCGGGACGGAGCCGCCGGACCGGCGATGACGAGTTGCAGGTCGGCGGGCAACCCGGGTTCCGCGTGATCCCCGCAGAGACGGGAGAAGGCCCGAATCACCAGGTCGAGGCGACGCCGCGGCAGCACCGCACCCAGCGCCAGCAGATACGGCGGACGAATGCCGAGCGCCGCCAGCTGTTCCAACGAGCCACCTCCGCCGCGAAACCGGGCGGACACGCCGAGCGGCGCGACCGCGATGCGCTCCGCGGGAACACCGTAGAGCTGCCTCAGCTCGACCGCCGTCCGCTCGGTGTCGGTGAGTACGCGGTCCGCGTTACGCGCCGCGCGGCGGGCGAGCAGACGCCGCCGCCACCGCTCGCGAAACCCGAAGTCCCGCGGCCGGTGCTCGAAGGCCAGGTCGTGGATCGTCACGAGCGACGGAAGGCGCGGTCCGGTTGGCAGGCTGTAACCCGGCGAGAACAGCAGATCGACCGGATGACGTCGGAGCAGGCGCGGCAGGCGGACCTGCTCCCAAAGAACCGGATGAGCGCCGGCACGACCGTCGAATACCGCTTCGCAGCGCATCACGCCGGACGTCTGTTCCGTCCAAAGCGCATGGTCGAACCGCTTCCCCTGGAAGAACAGTCGGCATCGCCAGTCTCGTGCCCTGGGCGTTCCCCTGAGCGCAACGAGCAACTCCTCCAGGTAGCGGCCGACTCCCGTAGGCCTGCCCTCCATTTCGTAGGCGACGACGCCAATCGACCGCTGGCGAATCGCCCTTGACCTCCCCCAGGTCATGTCAGGCCGGCCGCCCGACGGGCTCGGACGCCGTCAAACGGGCGTAGATCTCCGTTACCTCCTCGGCCGCCCGGCGCCACGAGAAGCAGGCCGCGCGCTCGAGACCGGCCTCGGAGCAGCGCCTACCGAGCGACGGTTGCCGAAGCAGAGCGTCCAGACCGTCTCGGATCGCCCGAACGTCGAACGGGTCGACGCAGATTGCCGCCTCGCCCGCAACCTCGGCGAGCGACGAACGGTTCGACGTCAGCACCGGCGTGCCGCACGCCATCGCCTCGACGACCGGCAAGCCGAACCCCTCGACCAGGGACGGGTAGGCGACCGCCGAGGCGAGGTTGTACAGAGCCAGCAGATCTTCCTCGGAGACGACGCCAAGGCGCAGGACGAAGTCCGGCCAGGCGCCCTCGAACACGGCTTCGCGTTTCCAACCGCCCCCGCCCACGAGCACCAGGGGAGCCCGGCGCCGCAGACCGCGGTCGAGCCCTTCGTACGCCTCGATCAACCGTGCGACGTTCTTGCGCGGTTCGAGCGTGCCCACCGACAAGACGTAGGGCGGAGCGAGTCCGAAGCGCTCGCGGACGCGCCGCTCGGCGTTCTCGAGTTCCGCTCCGACGAGCGGAGCAAAGAGGTCCGACGCCGCCTCGTGAACGACCCGCAACCGCTCGTCCGGCAACACGAACCAGTCGCGCACCTCCGCGGCCGTCGCTTCCGAGACGGCAATCACCGTCGCGCCGGTCGCGACCGCTCGCAAGGTCGCGAGCAGACACTGGTTGCGATTCTCCGGCACGTGGAACTCAGGATGGGTGAGGAACGTCAGATCGTGGACAGTGAACACGACCGGTCCGTCGAAGCACGCAGGATCGGCGAAGGTCGGAATGTGGAACAGGTCGAGGTCGCCGCGCCGCGGACGGCGGCCCGGACCGCGCTCCACCGGGCCCGGGAACCTCTCGAGCAGCCGCTTCCAGGCCCCCGCGTCGGGATCGGCGTGCTCGGCGAAGAGACGAAGACTCGGCACGCCGCCACGCTCCGCCGAGAGCTCGGCAAGCGCGGCAAGGAGACTCTCCGAGTAGCGGGCGACCCCGTCTCGCGGTCCGAACAGCTTGCTCACGTCGAAGCCGACGCGCACCGCGGCTTACTCCGTCCCGACGGGGTCTGGCGCAGCCGTCTGCCGGCCTGCCTCGACCCGGATTCCGAGCGCAGCCGCCCGCAGCCTGGAGGCAGCGCCCGGCGCGAGAAGGCCGGCGCCGTCGAGCTGGTCGATCAGGGACGGTATGTCCGGATGAAGCGGATCGACCGGGGCGATCTTGCTCGTCCTTTCGGCCACCGCGAGCCGCAGTCGATCGTAACCGCGACGTCCCAGCACCCCCCGCGTGGCGAAGCGCAGAGGTCGCGCCGCGCCGGAGCGCGCGAGTCGTCGCAGGCCCTTGGCGAGTACGCCGACGATGTCACCCTTCCTCAGCCCGCGGATCATCGTGGGGAGGCTACCAACTGGCCGACGAGGCGCCGCTTGAACCCGGGGCCGGCATCCGCTCGCTCGCACCAGCACCGGGAAGATCGACATCGGGGGCCATGCGGATGACCTGCTCGTACAACTCCGCGCGCCGGCGACGAAGCCGCGCGAGCGTTCGTCGTCGAAAGCCGCCAGCCCACAGAGCCCGCAGCCCGTGTCCGAGTTCGCCGACGAAGCGGTGGTAGCGCAGTCCGAGCAGGGCCGACGCGCAGCACAGGGCGAGCATGCCGGCGAAGCGGACGCCCAGAGACTCCGGATACCAGTCGAATCCGGGCAGCGGCCGCGTCCAGATCAGGCTGACGAGGAGACTCGACAGGAGCCATGCCGTCGGCAGGACGACGAAGCCGAGCACGATCTTCAGCCCGGCCTCTTCCTTGCGGGTCACCGAGAGACGGCGAGCAGCGTGACGAACCAGCAGCGCCGCCGGCAGGTTGATCAGGTTGCCGACGAGAACCACGGTGGGCAAGAGCGCGAGCATGAGGACGAGCTCGGTCAGGAGCAGAAGGAACCGCAGAACGGTCCGCCGAACCGGAACCCGGTCGAGGTCGCGATCATCCAAGCCCAGCAACCGGAGCGCCTCGCCGTAGCGAGTCACCCGGGTCAACAACCCCTTGAGCGCGGCCGGATCCGTTGCTCGCCAAGCGTGATAGCCGAGCCAAACCCGGGAAAACCCGAGATCCCGCTCGTGCATCGCCGCGCGTTCCAATCGGGTACCGGCACGAGCCGCTCGCTCGGCGCGAACAAGCGACGTCACCCGTTGCATCGCCCGGTGAATCTCCCAACTCTCCGTCGGATGAGTCACCGCGACCAGACGTCGTTCGATCTCGGCGGTCAGGCGCGCGACGAAACTCGATTCTCCCGACCCGGAGAGACCGTCCGCTTCTCCGACCAGTTCGGCCGCCAGCTCGACGGGCGGATGAAAGGTGACCAGCGCCCGCGATCGAAACGCGTGCTTTCTCTCGTAGTGGAGCCCCACCGGGAGGAGCGCGGGCGCCGCACCGTTCTCCCTGGCCCGCGCGAACAGCCGCGCCGCGCCCGTCCGCAGTTCGAGCAGTCCGGGCTCGTCGTGGGTCGCACCCTCCGGAAAGACGGCCACGAAGGAACGTCGCGCTGCCGCCGCCAACGCCCCAAGGCTCTCCTGGTTTGCCGCCCGGCGCTCGCCGTCGCTCGTCGGCGCTCCGGGTTGCCCGCGGTCCTGCGGACGATAAAGGGGCACTGCACCGACGCCCCGGAGCACCCAGCCCACAAGCGGAAGGCGGAACAGGCCGTGCCTGGCCCCGAAGACGACCGGCCGCGGACAGAAACCGAGGATCAGAATGCCGTCGGCGAGCCCGTTCGGATGCCACGCGACGAGCAACCCGCCGCCGGCCTCGGGAACATGTTCTTGGCCCACGACCTCGACTCGGCGAAAGAACAGCCTCGCCAGCAAGCGGAGCAATCCGGCGAGCATACGCGCCCTGAACCCGCTCTCACGCGTCGCCGCTCCCGCCACTGGAATCTCCTCGGAGAGCGGCGAGTCTACGCGAACGCAGGGGCTGCGTGCACGCAGATGCAAGAAGAGCGCAGGCACTCGACCTGCGCTCTTCGCGGTCCGCAGACCGAACGGCTGCAGTTTCGCGGTGGGCTTATCGCCCGGTGGGCTCCGACCGCATCTGTCGACATCTCGGGTCCGACCGCTGCGGATGCGTCGCATCCGTCGAGCGGTCCCGGTCGTTCAGATCACGGCCGCACAGCCGGATATCGATCGTCCGTTCGGGCAGCGGGACCTGGAGCCCCCGGCGACGCGCTCCTGGCGGTCAGCCAGTGCCGCACCGGGGGCTGAAGATGGCCCGGCGGTGTCATGACGCCTCCTTCCGTTCGAACATGAGAACACCGTACGCACGGTGCGGAAGGCTGTCAAGCGACCGACCGGTCGGCAACTCCCTCGAACGCGACCGAGCGTGCCCGTTCAGGTCACCCTTCCGGTGGAGAAACTCCCTGCTCGGGATACACCCCGCTGCCGCCAGCCTCGATGTACTTCGTCCAGAAGTTCGGAGGCCACGGCAGAACCAGCCAGTCCGCGAAGCCTTCGACGAAGGTCGGCAACGGCCCCCTGCAGTCCCGCTCCACGTTCGCCGCCCACTCGGGCTTGCACTCAAGCGTCGGACCGCCGCCAAGGGAACGCGTCACGGCGTCCGGGTCGTCGCGAACGCCCGGCGCAGCCTCTCGCGCCGCTCGGACCGCCTCGACCTGCACGTCGTATCGATCCGCCGGCACGATCCTCCCGCCGTCCGTGGACCGGCCGACGCAGACCCTCTGCTCGCCCGCCGGAAGGTCCCGTTCCCACGAGTACGTCTCCGGCACGCCGGTCACCGAGAGCCCCGTCCGCTCGGTCACCGAGAACCTGACCCGCTGCGCGGTCGCCAACGTGAAGTCGTGACAGGGCTCGGCGGGCGCGTCGTCCACCTTGAGCTCCACCAGGGCGCCCGCATTCTGCGGCAGTCGGGCGGCGGCGGAAACCGTCGCCGCGTCGGACGCGGTCGCGGACGGCCTCGAGCCAGCGTCCACGCCAGGCGCGTTGTGGACCGTCAGCAGGCTCGGCATCGGCGTCATGTCGAGGATCCGAGCGCAGCGGTCGAGCGTGCCGTCGACCATGCAGCGCTCGAGGACGAGCGCCTTCGTGCCGTTCGGGCTGACGTGGAAGAGGCCGGGAGACGCAGACTGGTAGAGGGCGAACAACGTGCCTTCATGCCAGCCCGTAGAGCGCTCGATCAAGCCAGCTGGCGCAAGGGGATCGCGCCAGATGTAGTCGATTCGGTACTGCCCGTCCCGCGTCGCCAAACCGACGAGGCCACGCGTGCGCGGCCGGAGTCCACCGTCGTAGACCTCCCACCCCTCCACCTGCCAATACGGTTCCGTCGGCGGACCGGAGAGGCCGAGATCCGGAAGGTGGTAGGCACGGAGCTCGCCGCTCTTCGTCTCGCTGCTCTTCGTCGCCGACCAGAGGACGTGAGCCGCCCCTTGCCAGCCGAACTCCCACTCGTCGTCTCCCGGAAAGAGCTCGAAGGGATGGCTCGCCTCGTCGTCCTCATCAATGTGGACCGTGTAGACGTGGAAGTCTCCGTCATCACTTTCGGCCCATGGAAGTTGAAGGACGGGACCCTCGGAATCCAACAAGCTGAACCAATAGGCCGGCTCCGGCTCATCCCAGGGACCGTAGGTCCCGGGTTCGTCAAAATGAACGGCGACCCGCCGTTTGACGACCGCTTTCCTGGACGTGAAGTCGCCGAGCCTGATCTCCACGCGGTCGAAGAGCGGATGATCCACGTCGCCGGACTCCCGTTCGGCCACCGCCCAGACCTCGCCGTCTGGAGACACCTCGAAGGCTGCCTCTGCCAAGTTGGGCCATTCCCTGTTGTCCCAACTCCACACCTGCTTCACGTCGCCGCCGGGAAGGATCTCGATGACCTCCTCCGTCCAGGCGCCGTAGCCTCCGTTATCCAAGGGCCCCTTGACGCTCGTCAGCCAAATGCGCCCGTTCCTCAGCTTCCGCATCCGTCGCACACGGGTCTCCGGCAATTCGACCGCGTCGAGGAGCGAGCCGTCCGCCCCAAGCCGCAGGAAGAACGAACCCTCCGCGATCACATCATCGAAGATCTGCCCCGCTCCAAAGACAGGTCGAAACAGCAGGACAGCCCGCCCGTCGTCCTCGATGTAACCCGACACGTACTCAGCCTCGGGCAGTACGAGTCCCTCGTCAGCGAGCAACGGAGCCGCCGCAAGGCAGCAACACAAGTACATCCAGCACGTCCGCTTCGTCATCTCGTCACCCCCCACTCCTCGCAACTGTCCGGTTCCGGCCCGAACGTCCAGCGTGCCCCCTCCGCTGCCCCCTCGCGGCCCGAGCAGAAGAGCGAGGTCAACCGCTTCCTGCCCTCGTCAGTGGTAGAGCCAAGCTCGTTGCTGCCCAAGCGAAGAGGATCTCGACGCACGTTGCAGGCTGCACCGTACCAGCCGTTGAACGGCCGAGGAGTGAACGCGGCGCCCAAGGCCTGGGACGCCTCGAGCCTCTTCGATCTCCAGGGACGCCTATTCTCCGTCGCCGGACTCGCTTGAACTCGTCAGCAGGCTCGGCATCGGCGTCATGTCGAGGATCCGAGCGCAGCGGTCGACCATGCAGCGCTCAAGGACGAGCGCCTTCGTGCCGTTCGGCTGACGTGGAAGAGACCGGGAGACGCAGACTGGTAGAGGCCGAACAACGTGCCTTCATGCCAGCCCGTAGAGCGCTCGATCAAGCCAGCTGGCGCAAGGGGATCGCGGACAATGTGATCGATCCGATACTGACCGCCTCGTAACGCGACTCCCTTGAGTCCGCGGTCAGAGCTCGGCCACAACCAGTCGTATTCGTTGTCTTTCTCGACGGCCCAGAACGGCGTCGTGGGATCGCCCGAAAGACCCAGGTCGGGAAGATGATACGCCCTCAGCTGACTGTTCGTTTCCGACCACAGAACCCGCTCCGCCACCTGCCAACTTCTAACCCCTTCACC
This sequence comes from Candidatus Multivoraceae bacterium, assembly GCA_965219625.1. Taxonomy (GTDB): domain Bacteria; phylum Acidobacteriota; class Thermoanaerobaculia; order Multivoradales; family Multivoraceae; genus Multivorans. The sequence goes on from OZ244782.1 coordinate 227,319, forward strand.
CCTTCCCGGAAACACCTCGAACCGGTAACTCACCTCGTCTTCCTCGCCAATGTGGACGGTGTAGAGACGACCGTCGCCGCTAGCACTATCGACCCACGGAAGTTGCACGACGGGACCGTCGGAATCCAACAAGCGAAACCAATAGGCTGGATCCGGCTCATCCCAAGGCCCATAGGTCCCCGGCTCGTCGAAGTGAACGGTGATCCTCCGCCTGACGTCCGCCTTGCTGGACGCGAAGTCTCCAAGCTCGATCTCCACCCGGTCGAAGAGTGGATTCTCGAGTTCGCCGGATTCCCGTTCGGCTACCGCCCAGGCCTCGCCGTCTGGAGACACTTCGAAAGCCGCATCTATCAAGGCGGGCCATTCCCTGGTGTCCCAGCTCCAGATCTGCTTCACGTCGCCGCCGGGGAGGATCTCGATGACCTCCTCCGTCCAGGCGCCGTAGCCTCCGTTATCCAAGGGCCCCTTGACGCTCGTCAGCCAGATGCGCCCGTTCTCGAGCTTCCTCATCCGTCGCACACGGGTCTCCGGCAATTCGACCGCGTCGAGGAACGAGCCGTCCGCCCCAAGCCGCAGGAAGAACGAACCCTCCGCGATCACATCATCGAAGATCTGCCCCGCTCCAAAGACAGGTCGAAACAGCAGGACAGCCCGCCCGTCGTCCTCGATGTAACCCGACACGTACTCAGCCTCGGGCAGTACGAGTCCCTCGTCAGCGAGCAACGGAGCCGCCGCAAGGCAGCAACACAAGTACATCCAGCACGTCCGCTTCGTCATTGTCTCAGGTCCTCCTCACTCCTCGCAGCTGTTCGGTTCCGGCCCGAACGTCCAGCGTGCCCCCTCCGCTGCCCCCTCGCGGCCCGAGCAGAAGAGCGAGGTCAACCGCTTCCTGCCCTCGTCAGTGGCAAGGCCAAGCTCGTTGCTGCCCAAGCGAAGAGGATCTCGACGCACGTTGCAGGCTGCACCGTACCAGCCGTTGAACGGCCGAGGGATGAACGCGGCGCCCAAGGCCTGGGACGCCTCGAGCCTCTTCGATCTCCAGGGACGTCTATTCTCCGTCGCCGGACTCGCTTGAACTCGTCAGCAGGCTCGGCATCGGCGTCATGTCGAGGATCCGAGCGCAGCGGTCGAGCGTGCCGTCGACCATGCAGCGCTCGAGGACGAGCGCCTTCGTGCCGTTCGGGCTGACGTGGAAGAGGCCGTTCTCCGCCCGATAGATCGTGAACAGGACCCCATCCTGCCATCCGGTCGAACGCTCGACGAGGGCCGATGGCGCCAACGGATCCCGCCAGATGTAGTCGATTCGGTACTGCCCGTCCCGCGTCGCCAAACCGACGAGGCCACGCACCCGCGGCCAGAGGCGGCCGTCGTAGGCCTCCCTCCCCTCCACCTGCCAATACGATTCCGTCGGTAGGCCGGAAAGGCCGAGATCCGGAAGGTGGTAGGCACGGAGCTCGCCGCTCTTCGTCTCGCCGCTCTTCGCCGCCGACCAGACGACACGATCGGCACCCTGCCAGCTGAACTGCCCCTCGTCGTCTCCCGGGAACAGCTCGAAGAAGTGGCTCGCTTCACCGTCTTCATTGATGTGGACCGTGTAGACGTGGATTTCGCCGTCATCGCCGTCGACCCAGGGAAGTTGCAGGACGGGACCTTCGGAAGCCAACCAGACAAACCAATAGAGCGGATTCCCCTCATCCCAAGGTCCATAGGTCCCCGGCTCGTCGAAGTGAACGGTGATCCTCCGTTTGACGTCCGCCTTGCTGGACGCGAAGTCGCCGAGCTTGATCTCCACCCGGTCGAAGAGCGGAATCTCGACCTTGGCAGACCCCCGTTCGGCTACCGCCCAGGCCTCGCCGTCCGGCGACACGTTGAAGGCTGCGTCTATCAAGGCGGGCCATTCCCTGGTGTCCCAGCTCCAGATCTGCTTCACTTCGCCGCCGGGAAGGACCTCGATGACCTCCTCCGTCCAGGCGCCGTAGCCGGCGTCATCCAAGGGCCCTTTGACGCTCGTCAGCCAGATGCGCCCGTTCCTCAGCTTCCACATCCGTCGCGCTTCCGTATCCGGCAACTCGACCGTGTCGAGGAGCGAACCGTCCGCCCCAAGCCGCAGGAAGAACGAACCCTCCGCAAGGAAATCATCGAAGACCTGCCCCGGCCGGAGGACCGGTCGAAACAGCAGAACAGCCCGCCCGTCGTCCTCGATATAACCGTCGACGTACTCGCTACGCGGAAGGGTGACCCCGCCGGCGCCGAACAGGACGCCGACCGACGCAAGGCAGAAGAGGTACGTCCAACACGTCCGCTTGGTCATCTCGTCACCCCCTCACTCTTCGCAACTGTCCGGCTCCGGCCCGAACGTCCAGCGTGCCCCTCCGCTGCCACGTCGCGGCCGAGCAGAAGAGCGAGGTCAACCGCTTCCTGCCCTCGTCAGCGGTCAAGCCAAGCTCGTTGCTGCCCAAGCGAAGAGGACCTCGACGCACGTTGCAGGCTGCACCGTACCAGCCGTTGAACGGCCGAGGGATGAACGCCGCGCCCAAGGCCTGGGACGCCTCGAGCCTCTTCGATCTCCAGGGACGCCTATTCTCCGTCGCCGGACTCGCTTGAACTCGTCAGCAGGCTCGGCATCGGCGTCATGTCGAGGATCCGGGCGCAGCGGTCGAGCGTGCCGTCGACGATGCAGCGCTCGAGGACGAGCGCCTTCGTGCCGTTCGGGCTGACGTGGAAGAGCCCGTTCTCCGCCCGATAGATCGTGAACAGGACCCCATCCTGCCAACCGGTCGAACGCTCGACGAGGGCCGATGGCGCCAACGGATCCCGCCAGATGTAGTCGATTCGGTACTGCCCGTCCCGCGTCGCCAAACCGACGAGGCCACGCACCCGCGGCCAGAGGCGGCCGTCGTAGGCCTCCCTCCCCTCCACCTGCCAATACGATTCCGTCGGTAGGCCGGAGACGCCGAGATCCGGAAGGTGGTAGGCACGGAGCTCGCCGCTCTTCGTCTCGCTGCTCTTCTTCGCCGACCAGACGACACGATCCTCACCCTGCCAGCGAAGCTGCCCCTCGTCGTCTTCCGGGAACAGCTCGAAGAGGTGGCTCGCTTCGCCGTCTTCATTGATGTGGACCGTGTAGACGTGAATTTCGCCGTCATCGCTGTCGACCCAGGGAAGCTGCAGGACGGGACCTTCGGAATCCAACAAGCGAAACCAATAGAGCGGATTCCCCTCATCCCAAGGCCCATAGGTACCCGGTTCGTCGAAGTGAACGGTGATCAGCCGTTTCACGTCCGCCTTGCTGGACGCGAAGTCGCCGAGCCTGATCTCCACCCGGTCGAAGAGCGGAATTTCGACCTCGCCGGACTCCCGTTCAGCTACCGCCCAGGCCTCGCCGTCTGGAGACACTTCGAAGACTACCTCTGTCAAGTTGGGCCATTCCCTGTTGTCCCAGCTCCAGATCTGCTTCACGTCGCCGCCGGGAAGGATCTCGATGACCTCCTCCGTCCAGGCGCCGTAGCCGGCGTCATCCAAGGGCCCCTTGACGCTCGTCAGCCAGATGCGACCGTTCTCGAGCTTCCGCATCCGTCGCGCTTCCGTATCCGGCAACTCGACCGTGTCGAGGAGCGAACCGTCCGTCGCGAACCGCAGGAAGAACGAACCCTCCGCAAGGAAATCATCGAAGATCTGCCCCGGCCGGAGGACCGGTCGAAACAGCAGAACAGCCCGCCCGTCGTCCTCGATGTAACCGTCGACGTACTCGCTACGAGGAAGGGTGACCCCGCCGGCGCCGAACAGGACGCCAACCGACGCAAGGCAGAACAGGTACGTCCAACACGTCCGCTTCGTCATCTCGTCACCCCCTCACTCCTCGCAGCTGTTCGGTTCCGGCCCGAACGTCCAGTCGCCCGTTCCTTCCATCTCGTCCTTCCCGCCCCAGCGGGAGAGCGGGTTCAGCGGAGTCCCGTCAGCGTTCCTGAATGCCAAGTGCAGATGGGCACCGAACACGGTCCCTGTCTTTCCGTAGAAGCCGATGAACGAACCCGCATACACCGGCCCCTCCGGGAAATCGGTCCTGACGTCGAGATGGCAGATCTGCCAGTACTTGCCGTCCTCCACCGTGATCTTCGCCCAGTGTCCGCAACCGTAGTGGTTTCCCACATCCAGGACCTCCTCTCCAGTCTCCGGGTCTACAGTCCGAGCCCACTGATCGTGATACGTCAGCATTCCCGTCTCGGGTGAGCGGAACCAGACCGGCGTCCGCTTCGTGTTCATGTCGATACCCGAGTGGTTCCTCTTCGTGTTCTCTCCGCCCCACGCGGCGCCGAAGAGCTCGTTCTCCTTGAAGTTCCGGCTCCGGCAGTCCGTGAAGTCGGCGACATCCGCCAGATCGTCAATCAGACCGTCCTCATCCGCGTCGACGTAGTACTCGCGCTTGAAGTTCTCTGCCAGATACTCGTAGATCGGCTCCCAGTCCCACGGATAATCGTCCCAGAAATCCCTTGGCCACGGCATGTTCACGTCGTACGTGAACTCGTAGTGGTCCTCGATCACCGTGATCACCTCGTCGATGATCGGCGGCGGCGTGTCGCAGTCCGGCTGCTCGCCTCCGTCGATCGCGCACAACTCCGGACCCTCAACCTCCGCCGTCACGGAATCCGGATCCGCATCGTCCGCGGACGAAGCCTCTTGCTCGGTAGCTCCAATCGCTTCCACCTTCACGTCGTAACGGTCAGCCGGAACACGGAGCGAACTTCCGGCGTTGCGCCTCACGCACACCTTGTGCTCGCCCGCCTCGAGGTCCCGCTTCCAGGAGTACGTCCGCGGACCGCCGGTCAGCGGTAGCCCGGTCCGCTCCGTCACCGAGAACTTGACCCGCTGCGCGGACGCCAGAGTGAACCGGTGGCAAGGGTCGAGCGGCGCAGCGTCGACCACCCGGTCGACCAGAACGCCCTCGGGAAGTGCAACCTCCACTCCATGCGTCGAGCGGGCGCCGAACCAGCCGTTCGACCCCTTCCTCATCCGCAACTCGAGCTCATACGGCCCTGGGGACTCCGGCGCCGTCATGTCGACCTGGAAGGTATGCACGGCATTCGGCGCGACGGTGACCCCGGCGGGCAGCTCGACCGCCGCGATCCCCCAATCGCCCGAAACCTCGTTCAGAGCGTAGCCCCCGGAACGCGACCACGTTGTGTTCCCCATGTTCCGCACGGTCACGCTGACCTGCTCCACGCCGCCGGCGGTCATCGTGCCCGGAACCCCGCTAACCGAATCGAACGACGCGTCGTCCCGCGGCGGCAAGGTCACCGTGATCGTCTCGCTCGGACTCGCCCAGCCGAACCACTTCGTGCCCCGGAGCATCCGCCAACCGAAACCGTAGCTCCCCGCCGTCGACGGCGCCGTCATCGTGAAGGTGAACGCATGGCTCTCGTTCGGCGCGACGCTGCCGGACAAGGCGACTTGGCGGAGCCCCCAAGGCGGCGTCGCCGCGGAGGTATGGGACCCCAGCTTGTATCCCGCGCCCGCCGTCCACGTCGTTGTGCCCGTGTTCTTCATCGTCACCGTCACCGTCTTCGTCGAACCCGCCGTCATCGACGACGGCAGGCCGGAGTACGACACGAATCTCGCCTTGTCCGCGGGCGGCGAGGTCACCGTGATCGCGCGGCTCGTACTCGCGTCGCCGAACCACGTCCCGTTTCGCCGCATCCGCCAGCTGAAGCTGTAGCTCCCCGCCGTCGACGGCGCCTTGATCGTCAAGGTGAACACGTGGCTCCGGTTCGGCGCCACGCTCCCCGCCACCGTCTTCTCCTTCAACCCCCAGGTCGTGTTGTTCGGAGCACCCTGAGAACCCAGCTTGTAGCCCCCGCCGGCCGTCCACGTCGTCCCGCCCGTGTTCTTCATCGTCACCGTCACCGTCTTCGTCGAACCTGCCGTCATCGACGACGGCAGGCCGGCGTACGACACGAAGGACGCGCCGTCCGTCGGCGCGGACGTCACGGTGATCGTGCGGCTCGGCGTCTGCGCGCCGAACCACGGACTGCCACTGCTCGTGATCGCCGGCGGCGGATTCGGGTTCGTCGGGTCGCCGCCCGACTCGCGGAGCATCCGCCAGCGGAAGCTGTAGTTCCCCGGTTTGCTCGGCGCCTTGATCGTCAGCTTGAACGAGTGAACGCCGTTCGGCGCGACGCTGCCCGATACCGCCTTCCGATTCAAGCCCCACGTCGTGTTGTTCACCGGAGATTGGGAACCCAGCTGGTAGCCCTTGCTCCCCGTCCATGTCGTCCCGCCCGTGTTCCGCATCCTCACCGTGACGACCCGCGTCTCCCCCGTCCGGAGCGACGACGGCAGGCCCGTGGTCGACACGAACGCAGCGTTGTCCGAAGCCGGCGGGCGAGCCGGCGGCCGCGTCACCTTGATCGTGCGGTTCGGCGACCGACCGCCGAACCAGCGGTCACCCCCCCCCCCCGAGGATCGCGACCGGCGGATTCGGGTCGAGCGGGTCCGGCTTGAGTTCGCGGAGCATCCGCCAGCGGAAAGCGTAGGTCCCCGGCTTCTTCGGTGCGGTAATCGCCAGCTTGAACGAATGAACGCCGTTCGGCGCGACGCTCCCCGACACCGCCTTCCGCTTCAACCCCCACGTCGTGTTGTTCGCCGGAGATTGGGAACCCAGCTGGTAGCCCTTGCTCCCCGTCCATCTCGTCGTCCCGGTGTTCCGCATCCTCACCGTGACGACCCGCGTCTCCCCCGTCTTCATCGACGACGGCAGGCCCGTGGTCGACACGAACGCAGCGTTGTCCGCCGCGCTCGCCATGCCGGCAGCAAGCGCCAAGCACGCGATGCAGAAAGTCAGACGGCAGAACGCGAGACGCCGGCACACAACACGCCCGACGGTCGAGTCGGTCATCGAAGTCACGTGAAACACCGGCAACGGCATGACTGCTTGCGCCCGCCTGTTCAAGATATTGAAGGGTGATGACAATCTACAGCACATTCGCGCCGCCTTGTCAAGGTCGACCTCTGTCCGTACGGCCGATCAGGTGGCCTCCTGGGGCCGGAACCTCGCCTCGACTCCGGGCGAGGCCAGCAACCGGCCGGCTGCCAGCCGCAGGCCCGGATCCGGCTTTTCGGGGCGTTTTGCGTCTTAGTCCGTGTGATCGCATTCATGAGCTCCGCCACCCCCTGGGGAATCGAAGCGCGGGAGGTCCAGGTCGAAGTCGGGGTCTACTTCGGGCTGCCGGCGATGCAGCTCATCGGCTTGCCGGACACGGCAGTCCGAGAGAGCCGCGATCGGGTGCGCTCGGCGATTCGCAGCAGCGGCTACACCTTGCAGAACCGGAACGTGGTGATCAACTTGGCTCCGGCGGACCTGCGCAAGGAGGGCAATCAGCTCGACCTGCCGATCGCCCTGGGCCTCTTGACGGCTCACGGCGAATTGCTGCCGGAAGCCCTCGAAGGTCGCCTGGCTTGCGGCGAACTCGGCCTGGACGGGGAGGTGCGGCCGATCCGTGGCGCTCTCTCCATCGCCGAGCTCGCCGGGCGCCTCGGCATTCGCGAACTCCTGCTTCCGGCGAGGAACAGCGGCCAGGCGGCGGCGCTGGCGAAGACGGCGGTGATTCCGGTAACGACGCTGCGCGAGGCGATCGAGCACCTGGTCGGCGACGACACGATCGACCCCGCAACGCCCATCCCCCGGAACGACCGCGACGCCTCGGGTCCGGACTTCGCCGACGTGCGGGGCCAGCAGACGGCGAAGCGCGCCCTCGAGATCGCGGCCGCTGGCGGCCACAACGTTCTGTTCATCGGCCCGCCGGGCAGCGGCAAGACGATGCTCGCCCGACGACTGCCCGGGATTCTGCCTCCGCTGACGCAGACCGAGGCGATCACGGTGACGAAGATCCACTCCCTCGCCGGCACCGCGCGGGGCGACAGCCTGATGTGGACGCGGCCCTTCCGTTGCCCCCACGCCGGCGTATCCTCGTCCGGCCTGATCGGCGGAGGTTCGATTCCCCGCCCGGGTGAGATCAGCCTCGCGCATGCCGGCGTCCTCTTCCTCGACGAATTCCCGGAGTTTCGCCGCGACGCGCTGGAAGCGCTCCGCCAGCCGCTCGAGGACGGTCTGGTCACCGTGGTCCGCGCACAGGCCCGGCTCACCTTTCCCGCCCGCTTCACCCTGGTTGCCGCGTCGAACCCCTGCCCTTGCGGTCACCTGGGCGATCCGCGATCGGACTGCACCTGCAGCGCGCGGGATGTCGACCGCTACCAGCGCCAACTGTCCGGGCCGCTTCTCGACCGGATCGATCTCCACATCGAAATGCCCGTACCCAGCCTGGAGGATCTCAAGGGGCCCCAGGGGGAGCGGTCCGAGGCGATCGCCGAGCGCGTCGCGCAGGCGCGAGAATCCCAGGCGGCGCGGTTCGCTCCAGGGCACCCGATGCCCGTAAACAACGCGCTCGAACGTTCGCAACTCGACCGGGACTGTCAGCCAACGGACGCGGCTCGGAGTCTGATCGACGCCGCATTCAAGCGCTTGGCGATGTCCGCCCGAGCACTCACCCGGTCGCTCAAGGTCGCCCGCACGATCGCTGATCTCGACGAGTCCCCGACAATCGACGTCACCCATGTCGCCGAAGCCATCCAGTACCGGCCACTGGATCGGAGCGCGACCTGACGTCGAAGCGGAAGGCGGCCGGGCGGGGCCTCCCCTCCGCCCCGCCCGGCCGCCGACCTCCAGGAGGAACGTCGAGCGCCGTTCCGGCGCTGCTAGAATCCTGCGCGCACGGACGCGACGCCAGCGCTCGGCGACGCTCGGGTGCTTGACATCACGACTCTCTCGGCGGATAATATTCGGATTCCTCGATACGCAGTCCGTAGGCGGACGCCCTCTGCGACTCCGCCCCCGGATAAGGCGCCAATCGGCATGCGGCCCAGGCTTCACACCATCGTATTCATCCCGCGCTCGCGGGGACGCACGCGGCAGTTTCACGTCCGCACCCGCTGGCTCTGGGCCGGAGCGCTGGGCGGCGCTCTCCTGCTCGGCGCCTCCGGCTGGATCCTCGTCTCCGAGAGCGCTGCCGTTCTCAAGGCCCGCGATCTCGCCCGGATGGAGCGCGAGAATGAAGACCTGCGCCACATGAACGAGTCCCTCGAAACCTCGGTCTCCCGACTCCAGACGGCGCTGAACGATGCCGAGGACCGCACGCGAGACCTGGCGATCGTCGCCGGGCTCGATCAGGCGATCGGCGGCGAGCCGGAGAACCGTCTCTCCGAGAGCGGCGCCGGCGGCGGCTACTCGAGGCCGGGCGGTCACGATCTGCCCTTGCTCCAGGCGCGCGCCGGCCTGCTCGACCGCCAGCTCCAGGCGGTCGACGACGCGCTCCAGGAGCGTCGGTTGGCGCTGCGCTCCACGCCGATGGTCTGGCCTGTTCGCGGCGTGATCAACAGCGGCTTCGGCTTCCGCCAGGATCCGATCACCGGCCAGCGATCCCGCCACCTCGGCATCGACATTTCGGCCGAACGCGGTCAACCCGTGACGGCTACCGCCGACGGGCTCGTCGTCCGAGCGGAACGGATCGGCAACCTCGGCCGCGCCGTCTACGTCTCCCACCGATTCGGCTACCAGACCCGCTACGGCCACATGTCGAAGATCCTCGTCGAAGAGGGCAGCGAGGTGCGTCGCGGAGACCTTCTGGGGTACGTCGGCAACTCGGGGCGGGCGACCGGCTACCACCTGCACTATGAAGTGCGGCGAAGCGGCGCCGCGCACGATCCAGTCGACTACTTGCGGGACTGACTCTCCCGGCCGTCGACCGCAGGCCGAGTTCAGCGACAGCGGATCGATCGTCTCGCCCCAGGGTTCCGCGAACCCACCCCGCGGCAGAGCGAAGATGCGCCGGAACTTGTTACGCTGACCTCTGAGTCCGCCCCTACCGAACACAGCGCCGCCCAACCCGCAAGACAAGCCGATGATCTCGAAGACAATCACCAGGCTGTTCGGCAGCAAGCACGACCGCGATCTGAAGCGCCTTCAACCGCGAGTCGACGAGATGAACCGCCTGGAATCCGAACTCCGCATCCTGAGCGACGCGCATCTTTGCGCCTACACGGCCACGGCACGCGAGAAGCTCGACCAGGGGGCGACCCTCGACGACCTGCTCGTGCCCGCCTTCGCCACCGTGCGCGAGGCATCGAGACGCGCGCTCGGCATGCGTCACTACGACGTCCAGATGCTCGGCGGCATGGTCCTGCACCAAGGCAAGATCGCCGAGATGAAGACGGGTGAAGGCAAGACCCTCGTCGCGACTCTGCCCGTCTACCTCAACGCGTTGGAAGGCAAGGGCGTCCACGTCGTCACCGTGAACGACTACCTCGCCCGGCGCGATGCCGAGTGGATGGGCCAGATCTACCGGTTCCTCGGGCTTGAGGTCGGCGTCATCCAGCACGGTCTCTCCGACCACGAACGGCAGCAGGCCTACGGCGCGGACATCACCTACGGCACGAACAACGAACTCGGCTTCGACTACCTGCGCGACAACATGAAGTTCAGCTTGGATTCCATGGTCCAGCGCGGGCACCCCTACGCGATCGTCGACGAAGTCGACTCGATCCTGATCGACGAGGCGCGGACGCCGCTGATCATCTCCGGGCCCTCGGAACAGTCGACCGAGAAATACACGCTGGTCAACCGGATCATCCCCAAGCTCGTCCGGGGCGAGGAGGTCCGCGAGGGCGACCGCAAGTACACGACCGGCGACTTCATCGCGGACGAGAAGACCCACACGGCGAACCTGACCGACGAGGGCGCGGCGAAGGTGGAGCGTCTGCTCGGCGTCGGCAACCTGTTCGAGATGGAGAACATGGACGTGCTCCACGCGGTGAATCAGGGACTGCGCGCGCACCACCTCTATCGGCGCGACGTGGAGTATCTGATCGAGAACGGTCAGGTCGTCATCGTCGACGAGTTCACCGGCCGCAAGATGCCGGGACGCCGCTGGTCCGACGGGCTGCACCAGGCGGTCGAGGCGAAGGAGGGCGTGCGGATCGAACGCGAGAATCAGACCCTCGCCACGATCACGTTCCAGAACTACTTCCGCATGTACGAGAAGCTGGCGGGGATGACGGGTACCGCCGACACGGAGGCGGGCGAGTTCCACCAGATCTACGGTCTGGACGTCGTCGTCACGCCGACGAACGAACCGATGATCCGCGACGACCGCTCGGATCTCGTCTATCGCACGGTGCCGGAGAAGTGGAACGCCGTGGTCGATGAGATCGAGGAGTGCCAGAGCGCCGGTCAGCCGGTGCTCGTCGGCACGGTGTCCATCGAAAACAGCGAGATGCTCTCCAAGCTGCTCAAGCGGAGAGGCGTCCAGCACGTGGTGCTCAACGCGAAGTACCACGAGCGAGAAGCGGCCATCGTCGCCCAGGCCGGCCGTCGCGGCGCGGTGACGATCGCCACGAACATGGCCGGACGCGGCACGGACATCGTCCTCGGCGGCAATCCCGAACAGTTGGCCCGCGCCGACGTGGATCCCGAGAAGGAACCGGAGGCGTTCGAGGAGGCCCTCGCGCGCTACGAGAAGCTCTGCAGCGAGGAACGCGAGGAGGTCGTCGCCGCCGGCGGTCTCCACATTCTGGGCACCGAGCGCCACGACTCGCGTCGCATCGACAATCAGCTTCGCGGCCGGTCCGGCCGCCAGGGCGATCCCGGTTCTTCCCGCTTCTACTTGTCCCTGCAGGACGATCTGATGCGCATCTTCGCCTCGGACCGGGTGCAGGCGGTCATGAAGCGGCTCGGCATGGAGGAAGGCGTTCCGATCGAGGCGCCGATGGTCAACCGCGCGATCGAGCGGGCGCAGACCCAAGTCGAGGGCAGGAACTTCGAGATCCGCAAGAACCTGCTCGAGTACGACGATGTGATGAACAAGCAGCGCGAGGCGATCTACGAGCTGCGTCGCGACATTCTCCTCGGACGTGAGGGCCGGGACTACATACTGAAGATCGCAAGCGACGTCGTCGACGACATGATCGAGCGCCACTGCCCGGAGAAGGCGGACCCGCGCGACTGGCAACTCGACGAGATGAGAGCCGACATCCGCGCGTTCTTCGACCTGGACGAAACCGCACTCGGCGCCCCTCTGGAGGAACTGGGGACCGAAGAGCTGCATGAGACGATCACGACGGCAGCGGAGCGCGCCTACAGCGAGAAGGAAGAGGAGCACGGCGCCGAGGCCCTCCGGGGAGCGGAACGCCACCACATGCTGCGCGTGGTCGACGCCGCCTGGAAGGACCACCTCCTCGCCCTCGATCACCTGAAGGAGGGGATCGGGCTTCGCAGCTACGGCCAGCGCGACCCGAAGAACGAGTACAAGCGGGAAAGCTACGAGCTGTTTGCAGAGATGAAGGAGCGGATCGAGGACACGATCCTGAAGGACCTGTTCCGACTGCGTCCGATCTCAGTCGAGGAGATGCTCGAACTCGAGCGGCGTCGACGGGCGCTCCGGCCGGCCGACATGAACTTCCGCCACCCGTCCGCGATCGGGCCAGCCGCTCCGCAGCCAGGCGGCCCGCCGGGAATGCCCGGCCTCGCCGGCGGAATGCCCGGACCGCCGCCACAGGCCCAGGGCGGGCCTCGCCGGGCCCCGCAGCGCCCGCGCACGGTCGTCCGCTCCCAGGCGAAGGTGGGCCGTAACGCGCCGTGCCCATGCGGCTCCGGCAAGAAGTACAAGAAGTGCTGCGGCGCGCCGGTCGCCGTCTAGCCGGACCTTTCGCCAGCTCCGGGAGCGGTCGTTCGACTGATAGCTTGCCGCATGGAACCACCCCCGCTCGCGCTGACCTTCGACGACGTCCTGCTCGCTCCCGGACTGTCGGAGGTCCACCCGAACGACGTCGACCTGGGCACCCGGCTGACGCGGAGCATCAGGCTGAACATCCCCCTCGTCTCGGCGGCGATGGACACCGTCACGGAGGCCGAGCTCGCGATCGCCCTCGCCCAGGAGGGCGGCATCGGCGTGATCCACAAGAACCTGTCGATCGAAGCCCAGGCCACGGAGGTCGACCGGGTGAAGAGGTCGGAGGCCGGCATGATCGTCAACCCGATCACGATCCGCCCGGAGCAGCGCATCCACGAGGCCCTGGACCTGATGGCGCGCTACAAGATCTCGGGCGTTCCGGTAGCCGACCGGGACGGTCACCTCGTCGGCATCCTGACGAACCGCGACCTCCGCTTCGAGACGGACACGGAACGGCCGGTGGCCGACCTGATGACGCACGAGAACCTCGTCACTGTGCCGGAGGGAACCACCCTGGACGAGGCGAAGGCCGAACTCCATCGTCATCGCATCGAGAAGCTGCTCGTGACGGACGACGAGGGCAACCTGAAGGGCCTCATCACGGTGAAGGACATCCAGAAGATGATGGACTTCCCGATCGCCTGCAAGGATGACCTCGGTCGGCTGAGGGTCGCGGCCGCGGTGGGAACGGGAGGCGACTGCCTGGACCGAGCGCTGGCCCTGGCCGCGGCGCAGGCGGACGTACTCGTCGTCGACTCCTCCCATGCTCACAGCCGCGGAGTGCTCGACGCGGTGGAGAGGATTCGAGGTGCGCTTCCCGAGGTTCAACTCCTCGTCGGCAACGTCGCGACGGCCGAGGGCGCGCGCGCACTGGCCGAACGGGGCGCCGACGGAATCAAGGTCGGCATCGGACCAGGCAGCATCTGCACGACCCGTGTCGTCACCGGCGCCGGCATGCCACAGGTGACGGCGATTCGGGACGCCGCCGCTGCCGTCGAGGACCTGCCCGTCGTCGCGGACGGCGGGATTCGCTTCTCGGGCGATCTGACGAAGGCGCTGGCCTGCGGCGCCCACAGCGTGATGGTCGGGTCCCTGCTTGCCGGCACGGAAGAAAGCCCCGGCGAGACGATTCTCTATCAGGGGCGCAGTTACAAGGCGTACCGCGGCATGGGCTCGCTCTCGGCGATGGCCAAGGGCAGCGCGGACCGCTACTTTCAGTCCGACGACCAGCCGTTGTCGAAGCTCGTGCCGGAGGGCATCGAAGGCATGGTGCCGCACAAGGGCAGCGTCCACCAGGTGATCGGCCAGCTCACCGGCGGTCTGCGATCCGGCATGGGGTTAGCGGGCTGCGCCACCGTCAGCGAACTCAGGACTCGAGCACGGATGATCCGCGTTACCGCCGCGGGCCAGAAGGAAGGGCACGCCCACGACGTCGTCATCACGAAGGAAGCGCCGAACTACTGGGTCGACCGGAACTGACACGAGCCGAGTCCCTCCACCTGGACCGCCCGACCAGGTCCCGGGGTAACCGCTACCAAGCCCTGGGATCCAACGCGTACGGCAACGGCGTCAAGTTCGTCATCCCGTCAGGGGTCACGACGACGAGGTCTTCGAGGCGCACTCCCCAGCCCGCGTCTGGATCGTAGAGCCCAGGCTCGACCGTTATCGCATCGCCAGCGGCGAGTTCTCCGGCACCGGGCCCGCTCTGCCGGAAACTCGGAAACTCGTGGAGTTCATAACCGACACCGTGGCCCAGGAGGTGGAAGTACCCGGTCTTCGAGCCCGGGTTGCTGTCCGGCACGGCGAATCCCTCCCGTTCGAACAGCCGGCACACCCGCTCGTGCAACGTCCAGCCCCGGACGCCCGGCAGGACGGCTTCCAGACTCGTTTGAAGCGCGGAAAGGACGAGGCCATGCGCCCGCGCCAGCCCCACCGGCGGCTCTCCCACACAGAAGGTCCTCGTGCAGTCCGCGAAGAGCCGGCCCCGCGGGAAGAGATCGACGACCACGGACTCGCCTGCCTTGAGGACCCGTTCCGGACTGCCGGTGCTGTGCCCGACCGCTCCCTCTTCCCCCGGAGCGACAATCGAACTCTCGGGCTGCTCCAGGCCGTGGTTGGCGAACGTCTGGGCCGCGAGGGCCTTGACCCGGGCCACCGTGACCCGTTCCTCACCGAGCCAGAGCTCGCCACCCTCCCGGACCGAACTGGCACCCAGCATCCGTGCCACCGACTCGAAGGCCTGGACCGTTGCTCGCGCGGCGGAAGCGATGTCTTCGATTTCGCCCGGCGTCTTCGACCGGCGGAGCGCCAGCATGAGCCCGCGGCCGGAAACAGGCTCCCAGCCCCCTTCCTTCAGCGTTCTCGCGATGGCCACGGCATTTCCCGCCGCCGGTCGACCGGCAAGCGCGACTCGACCCGAAACGACGCCGGCCCGTTCGAGGCCTGCCCGAACGGCCGCGGCGAGGATTTCCTCCTGAGCTTTCCCCTCGCGGCGCAGAGTCTCCATCCGGAAATCCGCCGGGTGAACCAGGTCGACTCCTCCCGCCTCTGCCTGGGCCGCCTCCTTCCGCTCCATCGGCGTGAAGTAGGCGAGGAGGGCGCCGCCCCCATGCGCGACGACACAGGCCTGTCCCAGCCGAGCGCCGCCGACGAAGGGCAGAAGATCCGGGTCGCGGCTCGATCCGGCGAGAACGACGAGCGCCTCGAGATTCTCCTCGGCAAGAAGCGCCGACAGGAGCTCGATGCGCGGCCAGGTCCTTACCACCGGCGGCCGGGTCCCGGATCAGACGTGATCGCTCAGGAAGGCCTCGAAGCGCATCTTCGGCGCGGCGCCCGTCATCCGGCCCAGAATCTCGCCATCCTTGAACAGGATGAAGTGCGGGATGCCCTGTACGCCGTAACGGACGGCCACGTCCTGAGCATGGTCCACGTCGAGCTTGGCGATCCGCAGCCGCCCGTCGTACTCCCCGGCCAGTTCGTCGAGGATCGGCGCGACCTGACGGCACGGGCCGCACCAGGTCGCCCAGAAGTCGACGAGGACCGGTACCTCCGCGCCCAGCACGTCGCGGTCGAAGCTCTCGCCGTCCACGTTCAGGATCTGCTCACTTGCCATCTTCCGAGTCTCCATGTGTTCTTCGTCCGACTCTACACAGCACGTTCACGCGCCGGCGCTTTCCACTCTCCGAAAGTACTCTCTCGCCGCGGCCGCGTCACGGCCGATCTGAGCCGACAGGTCCATCATCGACGAGAACAGCTTCTCCTCCCGCAGGTGGCGACAGAAGGAGAGATCGACCCGTTCGCCGTAGACGTCGCTCGAGAAGTCCAGGATATGGCTCTCGATCACACGCTGGTAGTTCTCGTAGACGGTCGGCCGCGTTCCGATGTTCGTCACCGACCGGAAGGTCGCCTCGAAACTCGGAAAGTAGACCTCGGTAACGTAGACGCCATTCTGCGGGTAGAGCTCGTTCTCGGGCGCGAGGTTGATCGTCGGCCAGCCAAGCCGCTGTCCCATCCGGTCGCCACGGGCGATCGAACCCGTCATCACGTACGGCCTGGCGAGCAGTTCGTTCGCCTCCTCGATCCGACCTTCCTGCACCAGGCCGCGGATCCTGCTGCTCGACACGCGCGCGCCATGGGTGCGCACCTCGTCGACCTCGACCGCGGCGAATCCCAGGCGCTTGCCCATCTCCCGAAGCAGATCCACGTCGCCCTCGCGGGCGCGACCGAAACTGAAGCGCGAGCCGACATAGATCTCGGCGGCTGCCAGCTTGCCGTGCAGGAAGTCGCGAACGAAGGACCGCGCCCGGGTATTCGCGAACTCGTGCGAGAACCGGATCGTCAGCACGTAGTCAATGCCGACATCCGCAAGCAGCTCCTCCTTCTGGGCCAGCGTGACGATTCGAGGCGGGGCGGCGTCCGGGCGCACGATCGACAGCGGGTGGGGATCGAAGGTGATGACCGCCGACGGCGCCCCCACCTCTCGCGCGCGGTCGGTGACCATCGCCAGCACGCTCCGCTGACCGATATGTACGCCATCGTAGTTGCCGATCGTGGCGATGACGCCCCGGGGCAACTCGGTCGACGCGGTCGCGTCGCGGATCGCCTGCATCAGCCCGTCGCTCCCGACGCCGCCGACGCGTCGACCGGTGTCTGGCCTTCGAAGCCGACGATGCGGCCGACCGAATCGTCGGCGAAGGCGTCCGTCACTTCGACCTGAGCCATGCAGCCCGCGTCGAGAACCGTCCGTTCGAGTCGCCCATCGCAAGAACCCGAGTCGACCGGTCCAACGGCGATGTCGTTGATCAGCACGCGACCGTCCACTTCGGGCGCCAGGCCCTGATGCCTGGCGACAAGCAGCAGGTCCGTCTCGCCGCACGTTCCCTCGATCAGCATCGGCATCGTTCGACCGACGAAGCGCTGCCGGCGCTGCCGCGAGATCCTACGCTGGGCCTCGAGCAGCCGCTGCTGCCGCTGCTCGGCGACCTCGCGCGGCACCTGACCTGGCAGCGCCGCGGACGGCGTATCCGTCTCGCGGCTGTAGACGAACGCGCCGAGGTGGTCGAAGCGCACCTCCTGAACAAAGTCGAGGAGACCGGCGAACGCCCGTTCATCCTCGCCGGGGAAACCGACGATGAAGGTCGTCCGCAGGCTGATCTCCGGGTCGAGTTCACGGGCGCGAGCGAAGATCCGACGGTAACGATCGGCCGACCCGCCGCGACGCATCGCTCTGAGCATCTCACGGTCGCTGTGCTGCAGCGGCATGTCGAGGTAGGAGGCGACTCGCGCCTCCGTTGCCATCAGCTCGAGCACGGCGTCGTCCAGAGTCGTCGGATAGGCGTAGAGGAATCGAATCCAATCCGCGTTCGTGCCGGCGAGCAGAGCTTCGATCAGCCGGACCAGACCGTGACGTCCGTAGCCCAGATCCTCGCCGTAGCGCGTCGTGTCCTGCGCAACGAGAACGAGTTCCCGCGCGCCGGAGGCGACCAGACTCCGCGCCTCGGCGACCAGGCTGTCAATGCCGCGGCTTCGGAGACGACCCCGCCATACGGGGATTGCGCAGAAGCTGCACGGGTTGTTGCAGCCCTCCGCGACCTTCAGGTAGGCGTAGCCCGCGGTCGTGACGATCCGGCTATCGCGATGGTCGAACACGAGGTGGGACGGCGACGGCGCTGCCGCCCTGGCGCCCCCAAGCTGGACGAGGCGCCCGACATCCCGCAGCGAGTCCAGATCGACAAAGCCATCGAGCTCCGGTATCTCCGCTTCGAGCTCCTGCCCGTAGCGATTCGCCATGCAGCCGGCCACCAGGACCTGCTCCACCGCCGAATGCTCGTCCGTCTTCCGTGCCGCCGCGTCGAGGATCGCCTCGATGGACTCCTCCCGCGCTTCGTCGATGAAGCCGCAGGTGTTCACGATGACGGTCTCCGCCTGGTTCAGGTCCGCCACGAGCGAGTAGCCCTGGCGGTCGAGCGCGCCGAGCATGATCTCGCTGTCGACGTGGTTCTTCGCACAGCCGAGACTCACGAGTCCGACCCGGCGCCCGGCCGCGGCTCGAGCGCCCGCTCTCGTCGCGGGATCCGTCACCGATCGTTACGAAGCGGCAGCCGCAGGGGTCGCCTCGCGCGGGGTCGACGTCGAGGGGTCGAGGGCAGCCAGGAGTTCCTCGCGCCCGATGTGATCACCACGCATCACTTCCTGGGCGGTGCTGTACTTCAGCGAATCGTCGTTGTGCCAGAGCTCGCGGAAGAGCTGCTTGACCCGCCGCCGCGCCATGCGGCAGAAGAGGTCGCACAAGGCGGCCGAGTGTTCGGCGCCGGCAGCCCCGTTCCGCTCCTCCGTGTACGCCCGCGAGATGGACGCCGCCATTGCGAACAGCTCATTCACGACATCCACGAGACGGAAGAGGAACATCTGCCGCCGCTCCATCTTCTCGCGATAGACGAGCATGCCGTGGAAGCTCTCGCGCGCCAGCTTGCGGGCGGCGCGATCGACGAAGCGAAGATGTCGACCGTAGCGGCCGTAACCCGCGTAGCGCGGCCAGACGCTCCAGGACAGCCAACGGGTCGGGTACCACCAGGCGTAGAACAGGCCGACCTTCGGCAGCGCCGCCAGCTTCGCGCCGAAGCCCGCTCGCCGGTCGATCAGCTTGCCGGCTACCTGCAGGTGCTTGTCCACCGCCTCGCGGGCCATGATCAGGTGCATGATCTCGCTCGAGCCTTCGAAGATCCGGTTGATCCGGAAATCGCGCATCATCCGCTCGATTCCCACCGGCTCTTCGCCGCGCGCCTTGAGCGAAGACTCCGCCTCGTAGCCGCGCCCACCACGGACCTGCATCGTCTCGTCGATGATCTGCCAGCCGCGCCAGGTATTCCACTCCTTGCAGGCCGCGCTCTCCAGGCGCAGATCGAGCCGCTTGTCGTTCGACATGTGACTCGCGAGCTTGACGATCGCCTCCATCGCGAAGCCGTAGGCCGCAATGTCCGAGATCTTCTGCGCGATCGCCTCGTGCCGACCGATCGGCAGGCCCCACTGGACGCGGCTGCTGCCGAATTCGCGAACCGCCTTCAGGCAGTACTTCGCGGCGCCCACCGAAGAGTTCGGTATGGACAGTCGGCCGTCGTTCAGGGTGGTCAGGGCGATCTTCAGCCCCTTGCCCTCCTTGCCGATCAGGTTCTCCTTCGGCACCTTCACGTTGTCGAACAGGATGATCCCGTTGGCGAGCGCCTTGAGTCCCATGAAATGACAGCGACGATCGACCGTCACGCCCTCCCAGTCCGTCTCGACGACGAAGGAACTGATCTTCTCCGTCGCCGGGTCCATCGCCATGACGACGAGGAGCTTCGCCTTCGTCCCGTTCGTGCACCACAGCTTCGTCCCGTTCAGGACGTAGAAGTCGCCGTCGAGCACGGCAGTCGTCGACAGGCGTGCCGGGTCGGAGCCGACCTCCGGTTCCGTCAGCGCGAAGGCGGAGATCTCGCCGGCGGCGCAGCGCGGCAAGTACTTCCGCTTCAACTGCTCCGTACCGAAGAGATTCAGCGGCTGGGGCACGCCGATCGACTGATGCGCCGAGAGCAGCGCGGTCAGGTTGCCATCGTAGGCGCCGACGAGTTCCATCACCTGCGCGTACTCGACCTGGTCGAAACCAAGACCTCCGTACTCCGTCGGGATCTTCATGCCGAAGGCGCCGAGCCTGGCGAGACCGTTCAGCACATGTTCCGGATAATCCTCCGACTCGTCGATCTCGACCGGGTCGACCTCGTCGCGGAGGAAGTCGGACAGCGCGGAGTAGAACGACGCGAACTCCGGTCGCCACTCGTCGCGGCTCGGGTACGGACAGATCAGGTCGAAGCGGAAGTTGCCCAGGAACATCTCCTTCATGAAGGATGGGTTCTTCCACTCCTTCTGGCGCGATTCCTCGGCGACCGCGCGGGCCTTCTCCTCGCTCACTTGAACCTGGCTTTGGCTCATCGACTCGGCTCCTCTCAGGGCTCAGGACAGATATCGCGCAGTCCTCGCACCGGCGGACGTCCCGAAGAGGGACCGCTCGGTTCGGGACTGGCGCCTACTCTATCCGCCGTTCCGGCACGCTGCAGAGGCGGCGGTCAGACGGAACCCCAACCACCGCCGCCAGGCGTCTCGAGGACGAGCAAGTCTCCCGGCTCGACGTCGGCCTGATCAACCGAGGCGAGTTCGCGTACCCCGCCTGCAGCCCTCTCGATGCGCGAGCGGCCCCGGGCGCCCGGGTCGCCGCCGCCGGCGCCGTAGGGAGTCTCCACCCGGTGCTGACCGAGTACGGACACCTCCTGCTTCGACAGGAACCGCAGCTCGCGCCGAAGTCCATCCCCGCCGCGCCAGCGCCCCGCGCCGCCCGAACCGCGGCGGAGTTCGAAACGCTCGAGCCGCACCGGATACCGGCGCTCCAGCACCTCGGGATCCGTGATCCTCGTGTTCGTCATGTGGGTGTGCACGCCGCTCGCGCCCGCGAATCCCGGGCCGGCGCCGGCCCCGCCGCCGACCGTCTCGTAGTAGCCGAACGACGCGTCGCCGAACAGGGTGTTGTTCATCGTGCCCTGCCCGCAGGCGCAGAGTCCGAGCGCCTTGATCAAGGTGTCGACCACCCGCTGACTCGTCTCGACGTTGCCGCCGACGACCGCCGGACAGCGCCTCGGGTCGGTCGGAAAGTCCGGGTTCAGCATGCCGCCGGGGATCTCGATCTCCACCGGCTCGAGCAGCCCTTCGTTCAGCTGGAGCGGCGTCCCGATCAGCAGTCTGAGCACGTAGATCGCAGCGCTCCGGACAATCGCCGGCGTCGCGTTCAGATTGCCGGAGTGGACCGGCGCGCTGCCCGTGAAGTCCACCCGCGCCGAACCGTGATCCACCGTCACCTCGACCTCGATCGGCGAACCGTCGTCCAGAAGTTCCCGAGCGGAAAACGCTTGCCGGCCGGTCGCCCGCACATGTTCCTCGAGAGCGACCCGCATCCGGTCCGCGGCGCGCGAGTAGAGCGCGGACATGTAACGTCGTACGTCCTCTTCGCCGCTGGCCACGGCGAGTTGCCGCAGAGCCGCTGCCCCGCGTCGGTTCGCCGCGACCGCGGCCCCCAGGTCGGCCAGGTTCTCGGCCACCGAGCGGGACGGCGCAGGCCCCCCGCTGAGCAGCGCCTCGATCGTCCGCCACTGCGGCGCCCCTCCTCGCACAAGGTACTGGGGCGCGATGACGACGCCCTCCTCCTCCAGGTTCCGCGCCTCGGGCGGCATCGAACCGGGCCGGATGCCGCCCAGCTCGGCGTGGTGCGCCCGGTTCGCGACGTACCCGAGAAGCCCACCCGGTGCGAAGACGGGGGAGATGACCGTGATGTCGGGCAGATGGGAACCGCCGAAGCCCGGGTGATTCGTCACGACGACGTCGCCGGCGCGGAACTCGAGTTCCGCGGCGACCCGGCGCACGCATTCGCCCAACGCCCCGAGGTGGACCGGAATGTGCGGCGCGTTGACCAGCAACCGACCGTCCGCGTCGAGCAGCCCGCAGGAGAAGTCCAGGCGCTCCTTCACGTTGACCGACATCGCCGTCCGCTTGAGCATGACGCCCATTTCGGAAGCGACCGCGGCGAAGCGATTGGAGAACAACTCGAGCCGGACGGGGTCCATTCGCGCAGTCTACGCGCGCGCGTCTTGCAACTCGCTAAGGTACCGCCCCGACGTCAACCGACCGCAGAGCCCCGAAACCCTGGAGCGCCAAGATGACACGCAGCACGATGATGGACTTCCCGCTGACGATTCGGATGATCTTCGATCACGGCCGGAGGGTGTACAGGGACAGCCGGGTCATCACCTGCCAGGCCGACGGCGCTCGTATCGGCTCGTACGCCGAGGTCGCCGAACACAGCGCCCAACTCGCCCACGCGCTCAAGGATCTTGGTATCGAGCCGGGCGATCGGGTCGGCACGTTCGCCTGGAACAACCAGGAACACCTGGAGGCCTACTTCGCCATCCCGTGCATGGGCGCGGTGCTTCACACCCTGAACATCCGCCTGTTCCCCGAGCAGCTGACCTACGTCACGAACCACGCGGCGGACCGCGTGGTCATCGTGGACGACTCGCTCGTGCCGCTCATCGGGCAGGTCGCGGCCGAGCTTTCGACCGTCGAGCACTTCATCGTCGTCGGCGACGGCGACGCCTCCCCGCTCGAGGTCGGCAGCGCGGAGGTCCACCGTTACGATGAGTTGGTCGAGGGCCGTCCCCCCGAGTTCGACTGGCCCGAGATCGACGAACGCGCCGCCTGCGCCATGTGCTATACGAGCGGCACGACAGGCAACCCGAAGGGCGTCGCCTACAGCCACCGGTCGTCCTTCCTGCACGCCCTGGGAGTCGCGTCCGGCGGCGCCCTGGGCATCAGCCAGGCGGACAGCATCCTCGCCATCGTGCCGATGTTCCACGCGAACGCCTGGGGCCTTCCCCACGTCGGCTGGTTCACCGGCGCCGACTTCGTCATGCCCGACCGTTTCCTCCAGGCGGAGCCGCTCTGCCGGATCATCGCCGAGCACCGCCCTACGCTGTCCGGCGCAGTGCCGACGATCTGGAACGAGGTGCTTCGCTACGCGGAGAACCGGGACGTCGACTTCTCCTCCTTCCGCGCCGTCCTCTGCGGCGGCTCGGCGGTACCTCGCTCGCTGATCGAGGGGTTCCGGGACCGCTTCGGCGTGGACATCATCCAGGGCTGGGGCATGACGGAGACCTCCCCGCTCGCGGCGATGGCGATCCCACCCCGCGGCACGCCGCGCGAGGAGGAGATCGACTGGCGAGTAAAGACCGGCCGCATCATCTCCGGCGTCGAGATCCGAATCTGCAACGACGACGGCGAGGAGATGCCCTGGGACGGCGAAGCGGTCGGCGAGATCGAGATCCGCGGGCCGTGGATCACCGGCTCCTACTACCTGGACGACGACCCCGAGAAGTTCCACGACGGCTGGCTCAGGACCGGCGACGTCGCCTCGATCGATGAACTGGGTTTCCTCCAGATCACCGACCGCGCGAAGGACGTGATCAAGTCCGGCGGCGAGTGGATCTCCTCCGTCGATCTCGAGAACGAGCTGATGGGGCACCCCGCCGTCGCCGAGGCCGCCGTCGTCGGGGTTCCCGACGACCGCTGGGACGAGCGGCCGCTCGCCTGCGTCGTCCTCGCCGACGGCGCCGACGCCGACCCGGGTGAACTCCGCAGCTACCTCGCCGACCGCGTCGCCCGCTGGTGGCTGCCCGAGCGCTGGACCTTCATCGACGAGGTGCCGAAGACGAGCGTCGGCAAGTTCGACAAGAAGGTGCTCCGCGCGCGCTACGCGGGCGGGGACCTGGAGATCCTGACTCCGTGACGCCCCGGCTCAGTCCGTCGACACCCCCAGGTGCTCGTTGAACCAGGCGACGAGCGCGCTCGATGCGCGCTGGCCGTCCTCGCCGCGGAAACCGTGGCCGGCGCCTTCGATGACGATCAGCTCGGCGGTGACGTTCGCCTCGTCGAAGGCGGCCTTCATCCGCTCGCTGTGGGAGAGCGGCACGAGCTCGTCCGCGTCGCCGTGGACGAGCAGCGTCGGCGGATCGTCGTCGCTCGCGAAGAGGAGCGGCGAAATGTCCGCGGCCCTCGCCGGATCGAAGTCGAGCGCCGGGAATCGGTCGTTCGGGCCGACGATTCCCTGCAGGTCGACCG
Organism: Candidatus Multivoraceae bacterium; assembly: GCA_965219625.1. Lineage (GTDB taxonomy): Bacteria > Acidobacteriota > Thermoanaerobaculia > Multivoradales > Multivoraceae > Multivorans. The sequence goes on from OZ244782.1 coordinate 251,288, forward strand.
GCGGGAAGTAGGCGACGACGGCGGCGACCCGGTTGCCCGTCTGCTCGATCGGATCCTTGCTGCTCTCGTCGCCCTCGTCGGAGGCATTGCCCAGCATGAGCGACAGATGGCCTCCGGCGCTGCCGCCGAAGACGCCCAGGCGATCCGCTTCGATGCCGAAGTCGTCCGCGTTCAGACGGATATAGCGCACCGCCCGCCGCACGTCGGCGACCGCGTCCGGCACCTTGAACAGAGGCGCCGAGCCGTGTCGAACCATGAACACGGCGTAGCCGTTCCCGAGCAGCTCGCTGAAGGGGCCGAACTGACGACCTTCGCCGGCGGCGATCTGGTGGGGATCCGACCAGTTCGAGAACCAGCCGCCGCTGACCATGAAGAGGACCGCGGCGCCGTTCTGCTCCTCGGGCACCAGAGCATCGAACGTCAGAGCCATGCCCATCTTGTGGCCGTAGACGACATCCGCGTGGACCTCGGGCGCCGAGCCGGCCGCAAGCGGCGCCGCGAGGAAGAGGGTGACCGTCAGGACTGCGAGTGCGTTCTTCATTCTGGAATCTCCTGTCGCTTGCGCGTTCTTCTTCCGCGCGTTCGCGCCGGCGCGTGAGGCAAGCGCGAGCGCCTCAGGGGCGAGCGCCCCCTGTCGTCTCCTGCGGCGGCGTTCCAAACGTGTTCCGTTCGGCAGCAACCATATCCGCAACGTCCGCGAGAAGTCTCTTCGCGTCGAATACGATGCCGTCCTTGATCGTGTAGCGGACACCGCCGACCCGCTCGGGGCGGCCCGTGTCGTCGTTCAACCGGACGGCGCCCGTGCCGTAGAGCACCTTCAGATTGGCGAGCGGATTCTCGTCGACGACGAGGAGGTCGGCGAGCATTCCTTCCCGCACGATCCCGAACTCCATGTCCTCGCCGCCCGCCTTCGCGAGTTCCTCCGCGCCGTGCATCGTCGCCGAGCGGATCACCTCGAGCGGATGAAAGCCCGCCTCCTGCAACATCTCGAGCTCGAGGATCGTGCCGAAGCCATACGTCTGGTAGATGAACCCGGAGTCCGAGCCCACCGTGACACGGCCGCCGCGATTCTTGTACTCGTTCAGGAACTGCATCCAGACGCGGTAGAAGTTCTTCCACGCCACCTCGTCCCAGGTCGTCCAGTAGAACCAGTAGGACCCGTGGTCCAGGCGGCTCGGCGCGTAGAACTCGGCGAGGCTCGGCAACGTGTAGTCCGCGTGCCAGTCCGCGTTCCGCGCCCGCATGACGTCACGGCCGGCAGAGTAGATCGTCATCGTCGGGTTGATGAAGAAGTCGAGCTCCAGAAACTCCTCGAGCAGAGCGTTCCAGCGTTCGCCGCCGGGCTCGACCATGCTCCACTGCCGCGCCACCTGGCCGAACCGGAACTGCTCGTCCATGTAGTTCATCTCGGCCGGCCAGGGCTGCACGTCGGCGCCCTCGTACATCGCTTCGAACAGGCCATAGAAGTGGGTCATCCCGACCAGCCCGAGCCTCGCCGCGTCGAGAGCGTTCATGTTCGCGACTCCCATCTGGTCGAGGTGGGCCGTCGAGCCCATGCCCAGGCGCCGCGACTCGTCGAGGAGAGCCTCCATGATCTTCGGCGGGAACGCACCGAGCTTCAGGCCGTCGACGCCCTTCTCGCGGGCGTACCGCACCCAGTCCCGGGCATCTTCGGGGGTACGGATGTCCCGGTCCTCCCACTCCTTGCCGCTGCCCGGACGCTGATAGGACACGAGCCGCGGGGCGGTGATCTCGTTCGTGCGGCTTCGTTCCTTCTCGCTCAGATCCCACTCGAGCGGCCCCGTCGGCACGCCGCGCGCCGTCGTGATCCCATGCGCCAGCCAGAGCTTGTACACGTAGTCCGCTCTCGGCGCCTTCGGCACGCCGCCGGTGTGGACATGGAGGTCGACGAGGCCGGGCAACACCCAGGATCCGCTGAGATCGAGTTCGTAGTCCGCGTCCTTCGGGCGCCTGCTCTCGTCGATCTCCGTCTTCGCCATGCCAAGGCTCTTCACCTCCTCGATCCGGTTGCCCGCGACGACGATGTCGACCGGACCCCTCGGCGGCGCGCCGGTTCCGTCGATCACTGTGACGCCGCGCAGAATGAGTCGATCGAAGGGACCTTCGCCTTCCCCGTCCGGGCGCGGAGGCGCCGGCGCGACGAGCTTCGGCTCATCGTCCTCGTCGGCCGCTGCTGCGGCGAGCGGTGCACCCGACAGAAACGTGACCGCAAGGCCAAGCGATACGGACAGACCCCAGCGGGCCGGCCTCGACGATTCGAAGGGCGGCTGGAACATGATTCCTCCTCCGGTTGGAACGTTGCGACGAACTCGCTTCACGAGGGACGGGTTCGGGACAGGGACGGGCGCTCGCCGGAATCGACGACGGCGCTCAGGTAGAGCAGGGCCTGGCCCGGCTGCGGCGCCCGGACGAGCAAGCCGTGAGTCGCGGCGAGCACGTCCCGCCGGCTGACCTGGCCGACCAGCCTCGGGCCCCGGAGCACGGGCAGACGGCGATACGGCGTACTCTTGAAGATCCGGGCGATGCTCAGGAGGTCCGTCTCTTCCGAGATCGTACGGGCCTTGCGGTCCATGAAGGCCGCGGCGTCCGTCGAGTCGAGCTCGAAGTCGCCTTCGGCGCGCTCCTCCTCCGCATCGGCCAGGTCTTCAAGCCCGAGTTCCGCGCTTCGCTCGCGCAGCATTGCGCGGCGGCCCTGGAGCGCCGCGGTCAGATGGTGGGAGGCGTTCAGCACGTCGCGCCGGCTGACCTGCCCGGCGAGACGGCCCTCCTCGACCACCGGCAGGCGGCGATACGGCGTGTCGAGAAAGCGCTGAGCGATCTCGAGGAGTGGTTCCGAGCCGTCGATGACGCGGCCGAAATCCGTGTTCATGAACGCGTCGACCGGCGCCGCCGGCAACTGGTCATAGGCCAGGCCGAGCAGCACGTCCATCGAGAACTTCTCCGAGAACACGCCAATGAGACGCCCATCGGCATCCACGACGGGGGCGCCGGAAATGCGGTTTCTGAGCAGCAGGGCGATCGCGTCGAGCGCCGACATGCCGGCCTCGAGCGTGACGAGCCGCTTCGCCATGAAGTCACGCGCCCGGGTCCGGCGGCTCGCAGCCAGCCCTCGCTCGTCGGCTGCCCGCGCGGTCACGGTGAGCACCGCGAGGCAGCTCTTCTCGGACAACATGCCAAGGTACCGTCGCTGTCGGCCGATGACCGGCGCCCCGGTGATCCGATGACGAAGGAGCGCGCTGATCCCGTCGTAGACGTGCGTCCGCGGGTGTACGGTGACGAGCTTCGTCACCATGACGTCCTTGGCGAGCTTCGGCCTGTCGATCGTCTTCTCCATCAGGAAGGCGCTCATCGTACCAGCGCGTGCGACGGGGCGCCGGGCGTCAGGATCCGGGCCTGGATGGAGCAGCCGCGTTTGCTCCCTGCGCGACAGCGCAGCGACCGCGCCGCGGACGCTGCTAGACTCATGCTTCAGCCAGTCCAGTCCACTGCCTTCCCAGGGAGAGTTCGATGACTCGTACCGTCCAGTTGTCCCGCCTCGCCGCCGCGCTCCTGGCGGTCGCACTTCTAAGCCTCGGTCTGGTCGCCTGCGACGAGTCGCGGGCCGACACGCCGATGCAGGGTCCCCGCGACCTTGCCAGGGTCGCGCCCGAAGACGTCGGCATGTCGAGCGATCGCCTCGAACGCCTGGACGCTGCCATGCAGGGACTCGTCGACGAGGGCCTGCTCTCCGGCATCACGACGATGATCTCGCGCCACGGCAAGATCGCCCACTTCGGCACCTTCGGCCATCGCGACATCGAGGCCGGCTCAGAGATGAGCGAGGACGTCATCTTCCGCATCTACTCGATGACCAAGCCGATCACCGGCGTGGCGCTGATGATCCTCTACGAGGAAGGCAAGTTCCGCCTCTCCGACCCGGTCCACCGCTACATCCCGGAGTTCGAGGGACTCGTCGTCGCGAAGGAGGACGGACCGAACGGTCAGCCGATCACCGAGCCGGCGGACCACCCGATGACCATCCGCGAGCTGATGGCCCACACCGCCGGCCTCTCCTACGGCATCTTCTCGCAGTCCCAGGTCGACACGCTCTACAACGAAGCGAGCGTCCTCGACAACGACTCGACGCTCCAGGACATGATCGACAAGCTGTCGAAGATCCCGCTTCGCCAACAGCCCGGCTCGATGTGGCACTACAGCGTCGCGGTCGATGTCCAGGGCTATCTGGTCGAGGTCCTCTCCGGGCAACGCTTCGACGAGTTCCTGCAGGAACGCCTGTTCGATCCGTTGGGGATGACGGACACCGCCTTCCACGTCTCCGAGGACAAGGCGGACCGATTCGCCCAGGTCTACACGCACGACGAGGACGGCAACCTGACTCCTCAGGAGGGCTTCGGCGGAACCCGCAGCTACTTCGACCCGCCGAACTTCCTCTCGGGGGGCGGCGGCCTCGTGTCGACGACGATGGACTACATGCGTTTCTCGCAGATGCTGCTGAACGGCGGCGAGTTGGACGGCGTCCGCATCCTCGCCCCCTCCAGCGTAGAACTCATGCACCTGAACCACCTGCCCCGCGAGGTGAAGGAGATGTCGCCGGGCACCGGCTTCGGCCTGAACTTCGCCGTCGTGCTTGACCCGGTCGCCGCCGACGGGATCTCGAAGGGCGAGTACTACTGGGGCGGCGCCGCCGGCACCTGGTTCTGGATCGACCCGAAGGAAGACCTCGTCTTCGTCGGCATGATCCAGCACTTCGGACCGCGCCGGCCGGACGTCCGTTCGCTCAGCCGCCGGCTGACCTACCAGGCGATCCTCGAGCCGGCGTCGTAGCCGGCGGAGGCGGTCAGGGTGACCAGGGGCGACCGAAGCAAACTCCCGATCACCGACACTTGAGGCGGCCGGCAGCTACCGCTTCGCGCGTTTGCCGAACAGGATCCCGGCGACGCGGCGGATCTGGATCTCTTCGGAGCCTTCGGTGATCCGGTAGCGCCGGTGGTGGCGGTAGATGTGCTCGAACGGCAGGTGGCGGGTGTAGCCGATGCCGCCGTGGGTCTGAATCGCCCGGTCGGCCGCGTTGCAGACGAGGCGGTTCGCGCGGTAGTTGCACATGGAGACCTTGTCGGTCACCTCCATGTGGTGCTGCTGGTCGAGTTCCCAGGCCGTCTTGTAGACGAGATTGCGCACCATTTCGCACTCCGTCTGGAGTTCGGCGAGCGGGAACTGGATCGCCTGGTTCAGCCATAGCGGCTTGCCGAACACCTTCCGCTCGCGGGCGTACTTCACGCTCTCGTCGATGCAGAACTGCGCGGCGCCGACGCCGGAGGCGGCCTGGCGGATCCGGTTCTCGTGGACGAAGGTCTGGGCCAGCGCAAGGCCGCGCCCCTCCTCGCCGAGGATCGCTTCGTTCGGCACGCGGACGTCGTCCAGGACCACCTCCGCGTGATCCGTCGGCATGTTGAAGGTCCACCACATGAAGGGAACCTCGAAGCCGGGCGAGTCCGTCGGAACGATGAAGCATGTCACGCCGTCCGCCTTCCCCGGGTCGCCCGAGGTGCGGGCGAAGATCAGGTCGTGGGTGGCAGCGTGCAGGCCCGAGTTGAACCGCTTCGCGCCATTGATCACCCAGTCGTCCCCGTCCCGAACCCCGGAAGTCTCGAGCCAGGTTGCGTCCGAGCCGTGGTTCGGTTCCGTCAGGCCGAAGCCCATTCTCACCGCGCCGGTCATCATGCCCTCCATGAACCGCTCCTTCTGGGCGGGCGTACCGAAACGATGCATCATGATCACGGTCGGGAAGTTGCCGACGATCGACGACTCGTTCTGCAGGTCGTTGTGGAGGCCGAGTCCCTTGGCGGCCAGATGCTCCCGGATGACCGCCATCGCCAAGTTCGAGCCGCCCTGGCCGCCGAGCTCGCGGGGCAAGCCGAAGCGCAGATGGCCCGCGGCGTCGGCCCGGCGCCTCATCTCCCGCAGCAGCGCCTCCCACTCCGCCCGCGGCTTGCCGTCGTTCTCGAAGTCGGTCCGCGCCCACTCCCGGCGCTGATCGAAGAACCGGACGTTGTCGTCCTGCTGCTCGAGCGGCTTGATCTCCCGCTCGATGAAGTCGTCCAGCTCGGCCAGTTTGTCCTTGACGCCCTGGGGAATCTCGAAGTCCATGTTCCTCCCTTAGCCGGCTTCCAGATAGTCGTCGATGATCTCGCCGAGCCGATCCGGCGCGTCGAAGTGGACCATGTGACCCGCCTCGGGGATCTCGACGTGATGAACGTTGCGGAACAGGCGCGCTCGGCGCTCGACCTCGTCCGGCGCCGCCGGCGTCTCGTGGTCGACCCCGCCGCGGCCGCGGTAGAAGTCGGCCGACCGGCCGCCGGTTACCACCAGCACGGGGCAGGTCACCCAGGGCCAGCGTTCCTCGGCGAGCCGGCTCGACATCGTGAGTCCCGTCGTCTCGACCTGTGGATCCCACTTCCACTGAAGGCCGCCGTAGGGGTGTTCCGTCGTGCCGGTCTCCACCAGGCGCCGAGCCAGCTCTTCATCGAGACCCGGATGGAACCGGCAGTAGAGTCGCCAAGCGTCGTCCAGGTCGATCATCGGTCGCTTGTGACCCCCAGGCCTGAGCAGGCTCGTGTGCCCGTTCTGCAGGCGGAACCGCCGGTTCTCCACCGGCATGTCGCCCTCCCGAAACGGCGCGCCGATACCGTCGATGTTCACGATGACGCTCGGTACGTCGCTGAACACGGCGGCGTAGTGGCTGACGATCTGCCCGCCCAGGCTGTGGCCGACGAGAACCGGCCGCTCCAGCTCGAGCTGGAAGATGACGGCGTGAAGATCGGCGATGAAGTGCGGCAGCGCGTAGACGCCCGGCTTGCCGCTGTCCCCGTGCCCTCGCAGGTCGAAGGAAACGACTCGATAGCGGTCGCGGAAGCGGTTCGCCAGCGGCTCGAAGGCCATCGCCAGGTCCTGCATCCCATGGAGCAGAACGAGAGGCGGCGCGCCGACGTTGCCGTAGTCGTAGATCTGGAGTTCGACGGCGCCCGCTCCGGGCATGCGCAGGCTCTGGGACGAAGAGGTGTCTTCCGGCATCGCCCGCGAGGATACGCGAAGCACGCCGGACATCGTCGACGGCTGAAGCGCCCCAGAGAAACGGACGGCGCAGGTTGCGCTTGCCCGAGCCCCGCGCTTGTGCCTACAATGGTCACATGGTGACGGTCGGAGCAAGAGAACTCAAGACACGGTTGGGCACCTACCTCCGGAGAGTGAAGGAGGGTTCGGTGATTCTCGTGACGGAACGAGGTCGACCTGTCGCCGAACTCAGGCCCCTGCCGAAAGCAGCGTTGGATGATGAGAGGAAGCTCATCGACCTCGCGGCGAAGGGCCTCGTGACCCTGGCGACGGCGAGTCTCACACAGTCCAATGAACCGATCCGTACGCGGGGCGCATCGGTCGCTGACACGATCATCGAGGAACGAGACGACAGGTTCTGATGCTGTTTCTCGACGCAAGCGCTCTCGTCAAGCGATACGTCGAGGAAGACGGTTCGTCTTTCGTCCTCGATGCGATGGCCGAACAGCCCACTGCCATCAGCCGATTGTCGGCGACCGAGGTCGTCTCGGCGCTCTGCCGGCGCTGCCGGGAAGGCGACATCCGGATCGAACAGCGCGAAGCCGCCATGCTTGCTCTGGACGCCGAGCGCTCGGCCTTCCACGTCGTCGAGCACACGGAGGAGATCACGGCGAGGGCCGCAACGCTGCTCCGCCGGTACCCGCTGCGGGCGAGCGATTCGGTACAGCTTGCCTCCTGCATGCTGCTGGCCGACGAACTCGGCGAGGCGCGCCTGGTCGCCTTCGACGACCGTCTCATCGGAGCCGCCCGGGCGGAGGGCATCGAGTGCCTGACGGCCAACGGCAGCTGACCAGCATTCGACGGCAACCTCACGCCATGTCGCCCACGGCGGGTACACTTCGCCGCGCGATGCCTGCCGACCGCACGAACCCGAGGAGAACACGATGAACGGAAACGGCCACGGCGGCAACGGCCTCTACGGCGCCCACGGCCGCGCCCTCGTCGTCGATCTCTCGACCGGCGAACATCAGGTCGAGACGATCCCGGGCGACGTCTATCGGCAGTACCTGGGCGGCTACGGTCTCGGCGCCTGGCTGATGTGGAAGCACTTCCCCGCCGGGGCCGAGGCGACTGCTCCGGAGGCCTGCTTCGCCCTCGTCTCGGGCCTGCTCACGGGGCTCCGCACGCCGTTCTCCGGACGCATCCAGATCGTCGGCAAGTCGCCGCTGACCGGCACCTGGGCCGACTCGAACTCCGGCGGCAGCACGGCGATCCACCTGCGGCACGCCGGCTACGACGCGCTGGTCGTCCGCGGGCGCGCGGCCGAACCAGGCGTGCTCGTCGTTCGCCGCGGCGAGGTCGCGCTCGAGCCCGCCGGCGATCTCTGGGGTACGGAGATCCCCGAGGCCTTCGACGCCCTGCAGGAACGGCACGGCACGAAGTTCCGGGTCGGCGTCTCCGCGATCGGACCCGCGGGTGAGCGCGGCGCGCGCATCGCATCCGTGATGAACGATCGCTACCACGCGTTCGGGCGCCAGGGTTTCGGCGCGATCTTCGGATCGAAGAACCTGAAGGCGATCGTCGTCGATGGCGGCGAAAACACGGGAACCCGCGTGCCGATCCGCGACGAGGAGCGGTTCCGCGCGCTCTGCGACGGCGTGAACCGCGAGTACCGCAGCGACATCAGCCTGCCGATGCGGCTCGTCGTCAAGATGGCGACGCCGAAAAAGCACCTCGGCTTTCTCTACCGGATGTTCGCGAAGCTGGGGATGAAGATCGAGTCGCCGCAGCCGGCGATGCGTCAGCTCTGGGCGGATCGCGGCACGACCGCTGCGGTCGCCCTGTCCGTCGAGAACGGCGACGCGCCGCTCAAGAACTGGACGGGAGTCGGCGCCCGCGACTTCCCGCTCGCGAAGAAGGGCTGGAAGCTCGACGGCGCGGAAGTCGACAAGCTGATCACGAAGAAGCTCTCCTGCGGCGACTGCCCGGCGCCGTGCAAGGGGATCGTCGGCGTGAAGAGCCGCGGCCTGTCCGACGTGCGCCGCCCGGACTACGAGACGATCGTCGGTTTCGGCGCGAACATCCTGAACGACGACCTGGAGCTCGTCACCGCCTGCCACGACGCCTGCAACCGATACGGAATGGACGCGGTCAGCTCGAGCGCGACGATCGCCTGGGTGTGCGAGGCGGTCGAGCGCGGCGACATGACCGCCGAGGACCTCGACGGGGTCGACATGCGCTGGGGCAACGGCGAAGCCGCCCTCGCCCTCACGATCAAGATGGGCGAAGGCGAGGGTTGCGGCGAATGGCTGCGCCACGGCCTCGCCTCGGCGTCCCGCCATATCGGGCGCGGCACGGAGTCCTATGCGGTCCATGTCGGCGGCCAGGAACCTGCATACCACGACCCGCGCTTCACCTCGCTGATGGGCGTCACGTACGTCTCGGATCCCACACCGGGCCGGCACACCGCCGGTTCCGCCTCCTGGAACGAGACCTTCGGCGCCGCCTTCCCGCTGCCGGAGGCGGTCGACAAGGACGAAGTGACGATTGCCTGGAAGGGGACGAAGAACAAGGGAGTCGCTCAGGCGCACTACAGCAACGCTCACCAGGTGTTGAATGGACTCGGGCTCTGCATGTTCACCGGGCTTACCGGCGGTTTGCCCTGGGTCGACATGGTGAACGCCCTGACCGGCTGGGACGTCGACGAGAAGGAACTCCTCCGCTGCGGCGAGCGGATCCAGAACCTGCGGAACGCGTTCAACGTGCGCGAGGGGATCGTGCCGGGTGACTTCACGCCCCATCCGCGGATGAAGGGCGAAGGCGACGGCCGGCTCGGCAGCGGGCCGCTCGCCGGCGTGACCGCGCCGCTCGACCAGCTGAAGCGTGACTACTACGAGGCGATGAGCTGGAATCCGGACACCGGCCGGCTGAGTCCAGAGCGGGCCGAGCAGCTCGGCATGACGGAGCTCCTGAAGGGCGCCTGAGCTGCCGTCGGAGCTGATCGGAACCGGAACCGCCGCGTCGATGGGCCTTCTGCGCAATCTGATCGGCCCCCGCTCCCACCCCGCCATCAGGGTCCGCGTGCTGATCCGCGGCCGCATCGGGGCCGGCTGGCACGACGTCGACCGCACCTTCCGGCTGACCCCCGGCGCAACCCTTGCCGAGCTCCTGCCGGCGGCCGACCGGGCCGGCGTTCCGCTGTCCGAGGCGATCTCGAACTCGCCTCACCTGCGCGACACGCTGATGATCAACGGCGAGCGCTGCCCGCTCGAGAGTCATCGCGACCGACCGCTCGAAGACGGTGACGAGATCTACCTTCTCGCTCCCGTCGCCGGTGGCGGCGGCGCTACCTGGGCGCCGAAGAGCTTCGAGGCGAGGCTCGAACGGGTTCTCCACCGGGAACTCAACGACTGTGAGAGGCTGGTCGGCGTCGAGCGGCTCTCCGGCGGCGCAAGTCAGGAAACCTACCGACTCGAGATCAAGACGTCCGCTGGCCTCCGCACGCTCGCGCTCCGACGATCCCAGGGCGGCAAGGGCGAAGAAGCCAGAGCGGTCGAGCGGAGCGCGCCGGGCCTGCGCATCGAAGCGAAGCTCATGCAGGTCGCCCGGGAGAACGGCATCCCCGAGCCCGAGGTGTTCTACGTGCTCGAACCCGGTGACGAGCTCGGGGCCGGCTTCGTCATGGAGTGGCTCGACGGCGTTGCCCTGGGCGCGCGGATCGTGCGCTCCCCCGACCTCGCCGAAACCCGCCCGATGCTGGCCCGGCAATGCGGCGAGATCCTGGGCCGCCTGCACACGATCGACCTCGAGGGCCACGGTCTCGACCAGGATCTCGCGAGCCTGAGCGCAGTCGACTTCATCGAGCAGACCCGTCGCCGCTACGAGGCGCTCGACACGCCACAACCGATGATCGACTTCACCGCGCGCTGGCTGATGGAGAACCTGCCGGATTCGCCGAAGCGGACCCTGGTCCACAACGACTTCCGCAATGGCAACCTGATGGTCGACCGGACCGGCGTGATCGCCGTGCTCGACTGGGAGATTGCCCACATCGGCGACCCGATGCGCGACCTGGGCTGGATCTGCACGAACTCCTGGCGCTACGGCGCCGGACCCGAGCTGCCGGTCGGCGGTTTCGGCACGTACGAGGACCTCTTCGCCGGCTACGAGGCGACGAGCGGACGTCGAGTCGATCTCGAGCGCGTGCGGTACTGGGAGGTGTTCGGCTCGTTCTGGTGGGCGGTTTCCACCCTCGGCATGACCCAGCACTACCGTCAGGGCCTGGATCGTTCGGTCGAGCGGGTGACGATCGGGCGCCGCACGACGGAGTGTCAGGTCGACTGCGTGAATCTCCTCATCCCGGGTCCGGTCGAACTCGTCGCGGCCCCCGAGGAGCGCCCCGACCCGGACATGCCGCGGCTCGAGGAACTCGTCGGAGCGACCCGCGATTTCCTGCACGGTCAGGTGCGGGAGGCAACGGCTGGACGGACGCGTTTTCACGCTCTCGTTGCCGGCAACGCCCTCGATATCGTCTATCGCGACCTGCTCTGCGGAAGCGAGCACCGCCGCCGCGAGCAGGAACGCCTCCGACGCCTGCTCGACGCGGACGGCTCGCTCTCTCATCTGCGATGGCAACTCGTCCACGCGATCCGCGACGGCCGGATCCCGCTCGACGACCCGAAGCTCCACGACCACCTGCGCGCCACCGTCGTGAATCAGATCGCGATCGACCAGCCGAAGTACTCGGGATTCAAGACCGCAGCCGCTCGTCGTACGACGAGCGCGGAGCGCGGCGCCGGAGAGCTCGACACGCGCTGATCGCTCCTGGCGAGGCTGATCGCCCCTGGCGAGAACGTGCCGGGCTATAGAGTGACAGGCGACAAGGAGGACCGACCATGAAGACGCAGACGTTCCGCAGAACAGCCGCGGCCGCCATCTGTCTCGTCCTGGCCGCGAGTGCGCTCTCGGCGCAGTGGCAGAGACGCGAGACCGGACCCAGGATTCCACCGGTCGAAGACGTGGAGAGCATCAACCTGATCCGCACTCTCTCCCATCATCCGCCGCTGATGGAGGCGTGGGGCCCGTTCGGCGGCTACATCCTGCGCGGCAGCACCCTTCCTGACCGCGACCGGGAGATGGTCATCCTGCGCACCGCCTGGCTCAACGAGGCCGAGTACGAGTGGGGCCATCATGCGCGGGCGGCAAGGGCGGCCGGCATGACGGACGAGGAGATTCGCAACGTCGCCGTCGGCGAGAACGCGGGTCCGTGGAGCAGCTTCGAGCGTTACCTGCTGCGCGCGGCGACCGAACTCCACCGGCGGTCGGCGATATCCGAACGGACCTGGGCCTTCCTGAAGGCCCGCTACAGCGATCAGCAGATGATCGATCTGATCTTCACCGTCGGCCAATACCGGATGGTGTCGATGGCGCTCAAGAGCATCGGCGTGGAGCTCGACGAGGGGCTCGAGTCCTTCCCGGAGGACGTGCCCGTGCCCCGGCGTTAGCGCTAGCGTTAGCAGCCGACGGGCCGTCAAGCAAGCGCCGCCCGAACCTCGGCCAGCCGGTCGATTGAAGCGAGGACCTTCTCCTGATCCTGAACCAGGTGGCGGACGACGACCTCGTCGTAGCCGATCTCGCCGAGTTCGTTCAAGGCGGCAGCCACATTCGAGGGATCGCCGACGATCAGCGCTTCCGGCGAGAACCCGCGATAGCCGCGGGCGATCGTCGGTCCGGCCGTCGCCTCCGCCTCCGCCGAGGTCTCGCCGACATAGACGTCGCGCCGAATCGCAGAGACGCCGACCGCCCGACCGTGACGCCGGCAGGCCTCCCGATAGAGCTCCAACTGCCGAGCGGCCTCCTTCGGGACGGCCCAAGGCGCCGCAAGCCAGCCATCGCCCAGACGGGCGGCGCGGTCGATCGCCGACGGAGCGGACGCACCGACCCAGACCTCGACCGGCTCCGGCGGACACGGCGACGCACGGGCGTTCGTCAGCCCGAAGCGATCGTCCTCACCGCTTGTCGTCACCTCCTCGCCGGCCCAAAGCCGACGGAGGATGTCGAGGGACTGCTCGAAGCGGGACGGGCGCTGGCGCGCCCGGATGCCCATCGCCGGAAACTGCTCGTCATCCGGACCGATGGCGCACTGGAGGATGAAGCGGCCCTCGATCAGGCACGCCAGGGTTCCCACCTGTTCAGCAACGACGAGCGGATTCCACAGCGGAAGCAGATAGAGCGCCCCCGCCGGGCGGTCGCCCCATTCGGCCAGCATGCGGCCGAGGATCGCGGTGTTCTGGTAGTAGGGCAACCTCGTCGCGTGGTGATCGCCAACGAAGAGTGCGTCGAGGCCGGCCGCCTCCGCTGCCCTCGCCCGATCCACCATCCGCCGCGCCCCCTCACGGACGTCCTCCACGTTGTACGCGCTCTGCACCGAGATACTCACCCTCATCCCCTGAACCTCCTTCCGGCTCGTCCCTAGGTCGTGCCTCCGGCCCCGTTCACAGCGACGCGTCGGGCTGTTACGATCCTCGCCATGAACAAGACACGACGACCCGAGACCGCCCGATGATGGACCTCCTGCCAATCGTTGCAGCCGCCGCCTACCCTGCCGGAGGCCTGATCGCCGGCCTGCTCGGCGCCGGGGCCGGGATCCTGACGGTGATCGTCATCGCCGAAGGGGCAAGAACGGAGCCGTCGACGCCGCGGATGATACCGATGTGGATGTGGCTCGTGTTCTGGGTCCCGCTCGGACTCATCCTGATTCTCACGGACATGCCGGGCTGGCTCCGGACGTTGCTGTTCCTGATTCCCGCCGTATTGACGATCGGGCTGTTCGGCCGGCGAGCCGCCTGACGCGCGTCCGGAATCCGAGCGGCGGACGGCCCGCGTTGCCCGCGACGGGCGTCGGCGTCAGGCGGCGGAGTCAGCCGCCTGACGGCGTGAATGGACGCCGTCTATCTCGAGGTCCGGCCGCGCCTTCGGGCGGCGAGACGGTGAACGAAGCCATAACATCGCGCCGCCGTGACGATACCGCTCCCCTCCCCTCGACATGCGGAACTCGTCCACCTCTTCGTCCAGCTCAGAACTGCGTTGGGACGCGTTCTGGTGGGTCAGGACAACGCCGCCACCGGCCTGACCCTCGCCCTGCTGGCCGAACAACACGCCTACGTCGAGGGGCCGCCCGGCTGCGGGAAGTCTCAACTGAGCGCTGCCCTGGCGGCTCTCTCCGGCGCACGCACGCATACGGTCGTCTTCCATCGCGATATCCGTGAGACGGACCTGCTCGGCGATGTACTCCTCTCCCGGCGCCGCCGCGCGAGCCACGAACGCCTGCGAAGAGAGCTCATTCCCGGACCGCTCCTCGGGGCGGAGATTGCCCTGCTCGAGGACCTGCCGCGTTCTCCAGGCGAAGCCCTCGGCCCGCTCCTGCGAATTCTGGCCGAGCGACGAGCGCTCGGGAGTCAGCTGCCGCTCGAGTCGGCGATAGCGACCGGACCGCTCGAGCGGGCGGAGGCGCCGATCGACCCGCTCGAGCCGGGTCAGCTCGACAGATTCGCGGTTCAGCTCAGGCTGAACGGCCTGCTCCTCGGCGGCCTGTTCAACGAGGCCGGCCGATTGCTCGAACGAACGGCCGCCCATCCCGCGCCGCGCCCGGCGCCCGGCGCGGTGATGACGACGTCCGACCGCCGGGCGGCCCAACGGGCGGCCGCCGGCGTCGTCATCGAACCGCGCACCATCGACGCGTACCACCGTCTGCTCGAACGTCTGCGCCGGCAGGGCGCCAACGGGCCGAGCGAGGGGAACAGCCTCCTGTCGGACCGTTCCTTCAGTTCAGCCGCCTTGCGTCTCGTGCGGGCCCACGCCTTCCTGCGCGGCGCGTCGACCGCAGCGCCAAGGGATCTCGGCGCGATTCGCTACATGGTCGCCCACCGGCTGCCGGAGGATCTGCAGGAGGACTTCGACCACATTCTGGAGGATCTCCTGGGCGACCCGCCTCATGTCTCGCTGGCCGAGACCGGCGCCCAGATGCCCGGCGCGCAGACCGACGGCGACGATGCGGATGCCGCGCCCCAGGCTACGCCCGCCTCGAATGCGTGGATCGACGACCAGGCCGAAGTCCCGGCGCCGCCCTCCCTGTTCGCTCCGCCGCCGCCGCCCGCGCAGGTCGAGCTCCTCCTGCGCGCGCTGGTAGGCCGCATCGAGCGCGGCCGCATCGATCCGGACACGGACCCCGGCGGCCAGCCTCGGGGCTACCGGCCGCTCCGCGATCTGGACGAGTTGATCGACGCCGACCTGATCGAGGCGACCCTCTTCGCCGAGGGCCGACTCCCGGGGGCGCCGCGCACCTTTGAACGCAAGCGGCGGAGCGCCGGTGGAGCGGTTGCCGTTCTGCGCGACATCTCGGCTTCGATGGCCGGACGCCTCACGGTGTGGTCCAGCCAGGTGGTGCTCGGCATCCTTCGCGTCGCCGCCCGCCGTCGGATGCGGGTCGGCTACGTCGAGTTCCACCACCGCGCCCTGCCCCACCACGTCAGCGGCCGGTTGCTGCATCGCTCCTACTCCCTGCTCGCCGAGCAAGCAGGCCAAGCGAAGGCGGTCGGTCAGACGAACTACGAGGCCCCGCTCCGCGCGGCCCTCGAGGGTCTGCGCGGTGGTTCGGGCCGCAACCGCCACGTCGTCCTGCTGACCGACGGCCTGCCGATCATTGGCGACACGACCGTGGCTCGCGAGCGGCAGTTGGCGCGCCGGCTCGGTGTCGCCCTCCACACGGTGTTCCTGGGCAACGGCGATTGCCCGCCGGTGCTTGACGACATCTCGCTCGAAACAGGGGGCCTCCGCTTCCGCGGCCGCCCCTTGGCGGCCGGCGGCCTGCGGCTCGAAGAGCGATAGAGTCTCGCGCTTCGTGAACGATCTCTCACCCCTCCGCGATCTTCTCGATCACCACGTCGTGGGGCACGACGAGGTGAAGACGGCGCTCCTGCTCGCGCTGATCACCCGGGAGCACATCTACGTCGAGGGGCCGCCCGGCACCGCGAAGACCCGCCTCGCCGAGGTCGCAGCGAGCGGCTCCGAGCTCGACTTCTTCTTCTACCAATTGCATCGCGACACCCGCTTGGCGGAACTCGTGGGAGACATCGTGCTCGAACGCCGGCGCGTCGAGCCAGACCCCGCAAAGCCCGGCGCCGGCGGCGAAGCCGAACGAATTCACCAGCGGATCGAGCCCGGCGGGCTGCTCGTCGCGGAGGTCGCCGTGCTCGACGACATCTCGCGGGCCCCCGGCGAAGCGCTGAACGTGCTCCTGCGGATCCTGAACGAACGTCGCTTCGGCGCCGAGCGGATTCCACTGATGGTCGCCATCGCGACCGGCAATCCGATGGACGACGAGTACTACAACGAGCCTCTCGACCCGGCGAACCTTGACCGTTTCGCCCTCCAGCTCCGGGTCTCCGGGCTCATCCAGAGCGGCGTCGACGAAGCGCGCACGCTGATCGACCGCTTCGCCGCCGGCTCGGTCGTCGAACAGCCGACGCCCGATCCGGTCACCGATCGCCGAACGCTCGACGCGCTGAACGAACGCATGTACCGGGTCGAGGTCGGCCCGGTCGTTTGCGCGGCGCTGCTCGATGTCCTCCGCGCGCTCGTGCTCGAGTTCGAGTGCAACGAGACGAACTCGCTGCTCACGGACCGTACGTTTCTGGTCAAGGCGATCAAGATCCTGCGCGGGGCGGCGCTCCTCGCCGGGCGCGACCATGTCGAGGTCGCTGATCTGTCCGCGTTGTCCTGGATGACGACCTTCCGCCTGCCGCCGGAAGCCCACGAGGCGATGCCAAGACTCGTCGAACGCGCGACTCGTCAGGCGCAAACGGCGTAGCGACCAGCCGGGTCGACCGCGGCATTCAGCTCGCGACTTCGCTCTCGGCGCCCGGAAACAGCAATCGAGCCATCTGTGTCTGCGACCGGTGGACGATGAGGACGACTTCGTCGTTCGGACGGAGCATGTTGCCGCGCTCGGGCATGAAGACGCGCTCGCCGCGGACCACCGCGCCGACGATCAGGCCACGCGGCGCCTGAAGATCGGCCAGCGTCGCGCCGGAAGCCGGGCTCGCTTCGTGGAGCACCCTCTGGACGACCTGCAGGTTGCCGTCGGCAAGGGTGACGAGGTTCGGCTTGTAGCCGTTCGCGACGAAGTTCTTCACGTGGTCGATCGCCAACGAGTGCGGCGACACGAGCTCGACTTCGCCGACGCGCTGCCAAAGCCGACTCGTCGTGTGGTGGATGAGTGCAATGACCTGCTTGACCCCGATCTCCTGGGCGATCAGGCCGGCAACCACGTTGCTGTCGTCGTGACTCGTCGCGGCGATCAACGCATCCACGCTGGCAAGCCCCTCGCTCTCCACCGTCGCGGCGTCGATCGGGTCGCCGTGGAGCACCTCGACATCCGGGAACGAACGTGCCAGGAACTCGGCCCGGCGCCGGTCCCGTTCCATCCACCGCACCCGTCGCACCTGACTCTTCAACGCTCTGACGACCGCCACCGCCGCCGGACTGCCTCCGGCGACGGCAACGGTGCGCGGTTGCTGGAGATTCGACGCGAACAACCCCTCGACCTCCCGGGTCGACTCGGTACGGCACAGAACCATGGCCAAGCCGCCGTCGGCGGCGTACAGGTCGGGCTCCGGGATGGAGAGTTCGTGCTCACCGTCGAAGTAGCCGACGATCCGAGCGCCGTCCGGCAGCGCGACACTCGCCAACGGCCTTCGGGTGGCCGCGCTGCCCCTCTCGACCTGAATCGTCCGCAGCTGGAAGCGGCCCTTCGCCAAGTAGTCGACTTCGTGCGTGTGGTGGCCGAGCACGAGATTCAGGATCGCGTTTGTCGCCAGGCTCTGCGGCGACAGCAGCAGATCCGCGGTGAACAGCCGTTCGTAGGAGCGGCGGTAGGTCGTCAGATCTTCCGAGGTGTCCAGGCGCACGACGGACCGCCTGGCGCCCAGGCTCCGCGCAATGACGGACGCGACCAGGTTCGCCTCCTCCGACGCCGATGCGGCGATGAACAACTCCGCTTGACCGGCGCGGGCCCGCTCCAGCACCGCCTGATGCGCGCCGTTGCCGACGACGAAGGCGGCATCGAGTTCATCCTCGATCCGTTCGGCCAGGTCCGGATCGACATCGATCAGGGTCAGGCTGCGCCCCTCGCGGCCAAACGCCTCGGCGATGTGAAACCCCATGTCGCCGATACCCATGACGCAGATATGGCCGTTCGAGTTCACCGCGGGTGGAGCATAAGGCACGCGCCGGCCCCGCAACGTCCTGGCGGTCTGCTACGGTACATCGCCACACCGCCCGCAGCCCGTGGAGAATCCGACCCTGGCCGAGCTCAAGACGAAGCAGAACGACGCGAGCGTCGAGGACTTTCTCGCCGGCGTCGCCCATGATCGCCGCCGGGAGGACAGCCTCGCCCTCCTCGACCTGTTCAAGCGGTTGACCGGCGAGCCGCCGAAGATGTGGGGTTCCTCGATCATCGGCTTCGGGACCTACGAGTACCGCTACGCATCCGGCCGCACCGGCGCCTGGCCGCGGGTCGGCTTCTCGCCTCGCAAGCAGAGCCTGACGATCTACGCAATGCCCGGCTTCTCCAACCGCGAAGAGCTGCTTGGTCGACTGGGCAAACACCGCACCGGACGGTCCTGCCTCTACATCAACAAGCTGGCCGACGTCGACATGGCCGTGTTGGCGGAGATCGTCGAGAGCTCGCTCGAGACGATGCGGGAACGTTATCCAGAGTAGAGGACTCCGTCCGAGCCACGATGACCGACGAGAACGCCCTTGCCGCCCGCTCGCGACGCGGCCGCCCGGGCGCCGCTCTGGAGAACCGATGAGCTACGAACGAATTCTGCTGGAGCAGGACGACAATCTCGCGATCATCCGGCTGAACCACCCGGAAGTTCTGAACGCCACGGATCCCCAGATGGTCGGCGAACTGAAGGACGCCGTCCTCCACCTGCGCGCGCCGGACAGCCGCGCCCGCGCCCTGCTGCTTACGGGAGTCGGTCGAGCGTTCTGTTCCGGCGCGAATCTCTCCGGCCGCGGCGACCATCCCGAGTCCGCCGTCACCCCCACCGCCCGCGAGAACCTGCGCGACAACTACCATCCGCTGCTCCTCGCCCTGCGCGATCTCGAGATGCCGATCGTCACCGCCGTCCACGGCGCCGCGGCCGGCGTCGGGATGAGCTTCGCCCTGCTCGGCGATCTCGTCTGCGCTTCGCGGCAGGCGTTCTTCCTCCAGGCGTTCGCCCGGATCGGCCTCGTGCCCGACGGTGGCGCGACGTTCATGCTGCCGCGCCTGATCGGCTGGGGTCGGGCGGTCGAACTGTCCCTGCTGGCGGAGCGCCTGCCGGCCGAGAAGGCCTACGAATGGGGGCTCGTCAACCGCCTGTACGACGACCAGGAATCGCTGCTCGAGGGCGCAACGGCACTCGCACGGCGCCTCGCGAACGGACCCCGGTCGCTCGCGTTGATTCGACGCGCCTACTGGGCCACCTGGCAGAACGTGTACGAGCAACAGCTCGACCTGGAGGCCACGCTGCAGGCCGAGGCAAGCGCGACGGAGGACTCGCGGGAAGGCGTTCTCGCGTTCCTGGAGAAGCGTCCGGCCGAGTTCAAGGGCCGCTGATCACGACGCCGCCGAGCCGACCGTCGGGCGCTGGTAACCTGCCGGCTTCCACCCGGCACTCGTCCGAGGAGTCCCTCACATGCACGCAAGCCGCCGACGACCGTCGACAGCGCCCCGCTCGCCCAGAGCCCCGGAACGAATGTCGCTCTGGACCCTGATCTTCGTCTTTCTTCCGGCTGCCGTCCCCGCCGGCGCCCAGGCGCAGGACACGATCGAGTGGCGACACTATGCAGCCGACCGCGCGAGCACGAAGTACTCGCCTGCCGACCAGATCGACGCGTCGAACATCGGCCAACTCGAGATTGCCTGGACATACGCCACGCCCGACGAACACGTCGAAGCCCAGGCACTCCACGGCGACATGAAAGGAACGCCGCTCCTCGTCGATGGCACACTCTACGCAGTTTCGGCGCTCAACCTGGTCAGTGCGGTCGACCCGGTGACCGGCGAGGAACTGTGGGTCTACGATCCCAGAGCCTACGAGCGGGGCACGCCAACCCACGGCGGCTTCACCCAGCGGGGCATCGAGTTCTGGGAGGACCGGCAAACGCGTCGCATCGTGCTCGTCACCGGCACCCACCAGCTCGTCTCGCTCCATGCGAAGACGGGTTTGCCCGACCTCGAGTTCGGCGAAGCCGGCATGGTCGACATGCGGGGCGACATCGGCCCCCCCGAGCAGATGCGCGACACTGGCGCGAACTCACCTGCCATCGTCTGCGGCGAGACGATCCTGATGGGCATGACGATCGCCGACTTCGCGTTGACGAAGGAGATGCCGGCCGGCCACATCCGTGGTTACGACATCCGCACCGGCGAGAAAAAGTGGGTCTTCCACACCGTGCCCCAGGGCGACGAGCCGGGCGCCGAGACCTGGCACGACGAGTCCTGGCGCTACTCCGGGAACAGCAACGTCTGGTCGTGGATGAGCTGCGACGAGAACACCGGTTGGGTCTACATGGGAACGGGTACGCCGACCAGCGACTACTACGGCGGCCACCGCCACGGCGAGAATCTCTACGCCGAGAGCCTGATCGCGATCGACGCGGCGACCGGCGAGAAGAAGTGGCACTTCCAGGCAGTTCGTCACGGTCTGTGGGACTACGACTTCCCGAGCGCGCCGATCCTGCTCGACATCGAGGTTGGCGGGCAGCGAATCGAGGCCGTCGCCCAGGTGAGCAAACAGGCCTTCACCTACGTATTCGACCGCCATACCGGTCGAGAAGTGTGGCCGATCGTCGACCGCAAGGTGCCCGAAAGCACGGTGCCCGGCGAATGGACGGCCCCGACCCAGCCCTTCCCCAGCAAACCGCCGCCGTTCGATCGCCAGGGTGTTCGCGAGAGCGACCTGATCGACCTGACGCCCGAGCTGTATGCGGAGGCGCTCGCCATCTACCGGGAGCAGCTCCTTGGCGGTCCGCTGTTCACGCCCCCCATCGTCGCCGGGAACAACGGCAAGGCAACGATGGCGCAGCTACCCGGTCAGGCAGGCGGCGCGAACTGGGGCGGCGCCGCAGTCGATCCGGAGACCGGCTGGCTGTTCGTACCTTCCCAGACGCGGCTCGGCACGACGTCGCTCAGTCCGCCGACGGCCCGCCAGCCTTCCGACCGCGACTATCTGCCCGCGTTCACGTTTCCGCCCGGACCGCAGGGTCTGCCCCTGATCAAACCGCCCTGGACCCGCCTCACCGCGATCGACCTGAACCGGGGGGAGATCGTCTGGCAAGAGCCGATCGGCGACGGCCCGATCGATCACCCCGCCCTCGTCGAGCTCGAGCTCGGCCCGCTCGGCGCCTGGCCCCTTGGCGGCCTGACGCCCGGTTGGCCGATCGTGACGAAGTCCCTCGTCTTCGTCGCACTCAGCCAGGCGAAGCCCGGCGTGACCCAACGATGGGGGCCGTCGACCGGCTTTCTGTACGCCTACGACAAAGCGAGCGGCGCCGAGGTCTGGCGCACCGAACTGCCTGCCACTCCCGGCGGCGGGCCGATGACCTACGTGGTCGGAGGCCGCCAGTACATCGTCGTCCCCGTGGGCGACCGAGGAGAGGCCCACTCGCTCGTCGCGTACGCGTTGCCGAACGCCTAGCAGCCCGCCGGTACGGCTGGCCGGCAAGTCGTCTCCGGCCTGCTCAGGATCCGGGCTGACCGAGCGCCGAGCGCGCCACGTCGGCGAATTCGCCGTCCGGGGCCATTTCCAGGTACTTCGTCAGATGCTCGCTTGCGCCGTCCTCGTCGCTCGCGTTCACTGCGAGCATGCCGAGCTCGTAGTGGGCTCTCGCGAGGTCCGCTGGGTTTTCGTTCTCCGACGCCGAGCTCAGATACCTCGTCAGGTGTTCCTTCGCCAAGGCGGAGTCCGCGCTTCGGCGATAGACCACGCCGAGCCGGAAATGGGCGCGCGGGTGGTTGTCGTCCCAGGCGATCAGCGATTGGTCGAAGAGCCTGGCGTTCCCGAAGGCCTCCTCCTGGAACAACTGCTCCGCCTGGTGCTGCACCTGCCGGCCGGCGGTCGGGTTGACCTCGAGCCAAGCCTTGCCGGCCTCGATCGATTCGTCCAGGCGACCCAGGCCGGCATGGCTGAAGAACTTCATGCGCAGAGCCTCGGAGTTCCGAGGATCGAGTTCCAGCGCGCGGTCGAGGGCAACCAGGGCCTCCTCGAAGTCCTGCCGGTTGAAGTGGATCGTGCCGATGTTCCGGTGGGCCTGGTACAGACCGGGATCGAGCGTCGTCGCCTCGACGAACAGCTCGATCGCGCGCTCGTCGTCGTCGGCTCGCACCGCCTCGACCCCCTGGCGAAAGACCATCGGCGCGAGATCCTCCTGCTGGCCGGCGTCGAGCGCCCACTGCTTCGCTTCAGCGGTCCGTGGGTCCCCGGTGGCGAGGAAGATCTCGAACGCCATCGAGGAGAGTTCGGGCATCAGCTGCTCCAGCTCCATGTACTTGTCGAGTGCCACGGCCGCGCCTTCGAAGTCTCTGCGGGTGTGCAGGATCGCAGCGACCATCCGATGCGCGGCGGCAATCGTGGGATCGATCTCCACGGCCTTCTGGAACAGCGGCAGAGCGGTGTCCGCATCGCCGCCCTGAATCGCGCGGACCGCATCGTTGAAGGCATCGACCGCCTGCTGCTGGAGTGCGGCCGCCTCGTCCCAGAGCTGCAGGGTACTCGAGGTGTCGCGGCCCGCGTTGATCATGACCTCCGCCTCGCGGTCCGGGTGTCCTGCCATCTGCAGCACCACCTTGTAGGGAGCGTCCGCCGGCTCGAGCCGGACCTTGATCCGACCGTTCTTTCGAGTGGTGACCTGAGTCACTTCGCCGGCGGGCGAGGTCAGCGTCACGTTCACCGGACCGATCTCCTTCCCGTCCATGTCGACCACCTTCAGATCGAGCTGGCTCCGCTGGGCGGCCGCGCCGGAAGCCACCAGGAACAGCAGGGCGAGGGTCAGATGATGTTGGGCGAATCTCTGCATTGTCGGTACCTCCGGGATCGGTCGCCGCGGCCAGTTCCGGGCCGAGCGGTAGACGGGTGTGAGGACGGGCGGATCTTACCCTCCCGCGCGAGACAGGCCGCCTGGAGCTTGACGAAAGAGCCCGGCTGAGGAAACGTGCGGGGCATGGACGCCGACAGGTTCTTCGATCTCCTTTCGTCCGCCCGCTCCATCCGGCGGTACAGCCCAGCGCGAATTCCCGACCAGGACGTGGCCCGCATGCTCTACGCCGCGAGCCGGGCCCCCTCGGGAACGAACCGACAGCCGTTCCGGTTCGTCGTCCTTCGCAATGGACCACGGGCAACCCGCGCCCGGCGGCTGCTCGGCGAGTCCTTCCGCCGGGGCTGGGCGCAGAAGGTCCGCGAGGAGGGCTGGGATCGCGGCTCAGCCGCCGACCCGAACTCTCCCAAGTCCCGTTCCAACCGCGCGATTCAGCACTACGTCGACCACTTCGAGCAGATCCCGGTCGTCGTCATTGCCTGCTTCGTCCGCTATCGGCCGCTCACGCACTCGGAAGGCGCGTCCATCTTTCCCGCCTGCCAGAACCTGTTCCTCATGGCGCGAGCGCTCGGCTACGGCGCCTGTTTCAGCGGCTGGCACCACGCCGTCGCGGACGACCTGCGGCAGATCCTCGACATCCCCGACGAAGTCGAGCTGTCGCTGACGATCACGATCGGCCGCCCGCTCGGCAGACACGGACCTCTCCGCCGCCGCCCGATCCGACACACGGTGTTCGACGACCGCTGGGGCGAAGGCGCGGCGTGGATCAGCGACCCGCCGGGAGCGCGTCTGTCTGGGCGCCGATAACGCCTGGCGGTCGGCGCCGCGTTGTAGACTGAGGATCGAACCGGCCGCCGCCGCCCAGCGCTTCATCGAACGACAGCAGCTCGTGCCGAGCCCGAGTTCCACATGACCCTCCATCGCCACCTGCAGCACGATGAGTTGCTGAAGGGCCTCGAAGAAGAGGTCTACACCGGTACGGCCGACGGCACGGTCATTCCGCTGTCGCCGGAGGTCAAGGCCCATCTGGACGGCTACACGACCGAGCCGGACGGCCGCAACGTCGAGTTCACGACAGCTCCGTATCGCAGCTACCGGACCCTGACCGACCGGCTGATGGCGAAGCGCTGCGCACTCAGACGTTTCCTCGAGGCCGAACACGGAGCGACCCTGGTGCCGGGAGGCTGCCTGTCCCTCGCGGAGTCCGACTCGTTCCACATCTCGGACCCGCACAACTCGTACTACCGCTACATCCGAGAAACGTACGGCAACCGTGTCGTCACCGCCTCGACCCACATCAACCTCGGCATCGACGATCCCGAGGAGTTGCTGCGCGCCTACCGGGTTCTGCGGCTCGAGGCCTCGCTGTTCCTGGCCCTGACGGCAGCGTCGCCCTTCCTGTTCGGCCGCGTCACGGGCAACCACTCGACCCGTTGGGTGCGTTTCCCATTGACCCCGGAGCGGGTTCCGTTCTTTTCCGATCACGCCTGGTTTCGTGCCTGGATGAAGCGGCAGATCGCTGCCGGAACGATGCAGAACGCGCGTCACCTCTGGCTCGGCATCCGGCCGAACGGCCCGGACACGCCAGACGTCCTCGACCGGCTCGAACTCCGAATCTGCGACCGGATCAGCGAGCCGTATCTGCTCCAGGCGGTGACCGCTCTCTATGAGGCGCGGGTGTGGCAGGTTCTCGAAGACCCAGGTCTCGACCCGCTCAAGGACCACCGATCCGAAGAACTCGAAGCGCTCGCCGCGGCGAACGAACGGGCTGCCGCCACCCGCAGCCTCGACGCATTCGCCGTCGACTGGCAGAGCGGGCGAACACTCACCTTCCGCGCCTGGGCGGCAAAGACGATCGACGGCGCCTCGAAGAGCGCCGATGACCACGGATTCGGAGAGCTCCTTCTACCGCTCGACGACGTGCTCGAGGACGGCAACCCGGCCATGCGTTGGCTTCGCCGGATCGATCAGGGTCAGACTCCGACCGAGGTGATCCGCGAGGCGATCGTCGAACTCGCGATCCTCGACCGCGAGTTCGACCCGAGCTGCCCGCTCGTCGCTTGAGGCCCGCGGCCGTCCCGGTCAACCGAGTCGCGCGTAGCGACCGGCGTAGAACAGCAACGGCGCCTCGTCGCGCACCAGAGAGCCGTCGACGACGTCGCCGATGACGATGATGTGGTCGCCGCCATCCAGACGATCGGCGATCCGACAGGAGAGGTGGGCGATCGCGCCTTCGATCAGGGGTTCGCCGAAGTGGCCCGGGCAGTGCTCCACCCCCTGCAACGAGCCCCTCGCGGGTTCCGTCGTCCGGGCGAACAGGTCCGAGATCGCCTCCTGGTCGGCGGCGAGGATACTCAGGCCGAAGGCCTCGGCCGCCTGGATCTGAGCGTGGCAGTTCGACTCCCGATCGACGCATACGAGAAGCTGCAGCGGATCGAGCGACAAGGAGCAGACGGCGTTCGCGGTCATGCCGTGGAGCCGCTCTTCGACGTTCGTCGTCACCACCGTAACGCCCGTGGCGAAGCGGCCGATCAGGTTCCTGTACGTGCTCCTGTTCATTCGGCTGGGGCGGCTCTCAAGCGGACGACCCGTTTCCTGGCATCAGCGCCAGACGAGGACTTCGCGATGCCGGTCGGGCTCGCAGCGTCCGCAACGATCTCGCTTGCCAGCTAGAACGCGCCGGTATCGATGGCGCCGCAGACGCTCCCCGCCTCGTTCGTGTAGAGCCTGCTGTCGCCGGTCATCGTGTTCGTCACCGTGATCGTGTACTCGACATCCGAGAGGCCCCCGTAGAGGAACCAGTACTTGTCGTTCAGGGCCCGCCCGTCAAGCAGCTTGACCGCAAGCTCGATGTTCGACGAATTGAAGAACCAGAAGAAGCCGGTCTTGCCGGTTGTGAGCGACGAAATGACCTTGGCCGGCTGCTCCTCGCCCGCTTCCGGGAGCTCCGTGTTCGGATCAACGAAGCCGACCTCGACGGAGAAGTCGCCGTCGAGCAGGCACAGCCGATCCTCGGCCGGTTCGCAACCGCCTTCGCCGACGCTCGCACCGCGAACGCTCGTCGGCTCGAGAGGTACCGCCCGCAGCCCGACGAACTCGAAACCCGGTGGGCCGATCCCCGTACCCGCAGACCCGGCCTCGAGGAGGTCGCCAGCGCTCAGAAGGCCCGAACCCGCCGTCGCCGCAGCGGCGCTCCGAAACGCGGCAAGGTCCTTCTGTCCACAGACCTGCTTCGGTTGATTGTGGTAGGTCCGCCGCTCGAGCGAAACGGTATCCGTGACGGTCAGCCAGTACTCCACGTCGGACAGGGCGCCGAAGAAGACCCAGTAGTTCCCGTTGATGCCGGCCCCATCGAGGACCTTGACGACGAGTTCGATGTTCTCCGGCTCGAAGAACCAGAAGAGCCCGGACTCGTCCGAAATCTCGACCGGCGCCGCCGATCCACCGCCGTAGTCGCCAGCTACGTCCGGGTTGCTCCAATGAGCCTGGAGTTCGAAGCGCCCGTTCTGGAGGCACAAGTACGCCTCGCCGTCGCGGCAGACGCCAGCGTGACCGCCGGTCGTCATGCTCGCCTCGTCCGAATACTCGAACGCGCCGTCCTCGCCGTCTCGCCGCAGCCGGAAGGTGTACGGCGTATCCGCATCGAGGGCATCGAGAACGCGGCGCCCGTCGGCCGCCTGGATCGACTCGAGCTCGACCCAGCCGTAACTCGCCGGATTCCGGGCTTCGACAACCAGCACGTCGGACTCCGTATCCGCCCAGGCATCCGTCCACAGCAACTCGACTCCGCTCGCTCCGAAGGGCACCGCAGTCAGAGCGCCACGTTCGAACGGACGCCAGGAAAGCCGATTGCTGCTGCGAGAGAACCCCCGCTCATCGTAGGCGAAGACGCGATACTCGAGGGTCTGCCGCCGGTCGACCTCGGACGATGTAGCGCCCGCCGGCAGAAGCGCCACCCGGGACCACGGGAACCTCTCGAACGGCACCGGGAAACGGCTCTGGAGCTCGAAGCCCGCCGCGCTCGACGCGTTGTCGTCCCAGGCCAGGAGAGCGCCCTCGCGCGTCACGTCCCAGCGCAGATTCGTCGGCGCGTCCGGACCGGCGTCCAGACTGCCGAGCGTCAGGCCGGTGCTGACGCCTCGGCCAAAGCCATCGTCGTTGTTGTAGGGCGTCACGGTGAACACGTAGCGGCCGCCGCGTGCAAGCCCTTCCATGTCGAACGACTCGGCATCGGCGACGGCGGCAAACGAGCTGTACCAACCGGGAACGAAGGCCGAGGCGATGTAGACCTCTTCGTCGTCCGCATTGTCCGTCCACTCGAGGCGTACCGAGGTGGGGCCGGTAGCGGTTGCGACGAGACCGCTGACGGCCACCGGACCGGGCGACGGCGGCAGGGCGGCCGCGGCTTCGCTCTCCGCGGGTTCGGAGTAACCGCCGTCGTTGAAGGCGTAGATGCGGGCGCTGTACTCGACCCCGGGCGTCAGGTCAGTGGCCAGCGCTCCGGTGGAATCCGCCGGAAGGGTGCCGCGTGCGACCCCATCTTCTCCGGCGAAGACGCGGATCTCGAAACCGTCCTCGTTCTCCGAGTTGTCCGTCCAGCTGATCAGGAGGAAGTCCGTCGAGGAGAACCAGGCCTCAAGCGAAACGTCCGTCGGCGCCTCGGGCGCCGCCCCGGGCACGATGAACTCGACGAAGCTGCTGCGGAGCGACTGGACTTCGCCTTCGAGCGCGTAGACCCAGAAGAAGTAACGCGAGCCGGGTTCGGCCCAGTCGAACCCGATCGTCGCCTCCGTGCGGTCCGTCGCGCTCACCGTGGTCGGCTCGTCCTCGTCCTCCTGCTGGTATGAAACGACGTAACCGTCCGCCTCAGGCGCGTTGTCCTCCCACGTAACGACCAGGGACTCGCCGCTGACGTCGATTCCGAGCCCCGTCGGCTGCGCCGGCCGGCCATCGAGAGAGGGCACCCAGTCGCTGTACTCCACGCCGATCTCGATCGTCTCGCGCAAGGCACGCTCGTTGTCCCGCTCGTCGGCGATGCCGATCGTCCGGCCGTGGATCGTGATCCTGGAGCTCGACAGGTACGGCTCCACCTGTCCGAGGTAACTCATCACGGTGCCGATGTTCGGAATCCGGTCGAAATTCGCGTGGCCGAAGGCATACGGATGGACGGCAACGCTCGGCTGCTGAACGTTCGCAGGGTCGTGGTTCGCGCCGAGGTTGTGGCCGATCTCGTGAGCGAAGATCGCCGCATCGTCGCCGCAGCTCGGGTGACTCGTCGTCCAACTGTAGGCAAACGGGCCAAAGTCCTCCGCCGTGAGTCCCCGCGTCAGCAGGTAGGCGCGGCCGCAGGCGTCGAGCATTTGCGGCCGCTCGCCGCTGAAGATGTGGACGATGTCCGCGCGGTGCTCGCTTCGGAGCCTCAGCGCCTCGCCGTTCCAGTACGTTCGGAGGTTCAGCTCGGTGGCGTACTCGCCGAGGCCGTCCCGGCCGACGCGGTTGAGTTCGGGGGGCGCCTCCGCCATGTGGACGATCCTGCCCGGGGTCGCGATGCCGCCGTTGCGGAGCGTCATGTTCAGGTAGTCGCCGGCATTCCGAATCGACGCTTCGGCGCCGCCGCGTTCGGCCCAGAAGGCGGCCGCATCCGCGGTATAGAGGACGACGATGTCCAGGGTTTCGTGTTCCTGCGCACCGGCGACGCGCTGCTCGATGTCGACGCTCCGAACAACGGTGCCTGCTCCTCGAGGACGAGGCGGCAGCGCATCCGTCATGCCGTCGACGGAGCAGTACGGCGCGGGCGCGTCGAGCCCCGGGCCGGCCAGCATGGCCATCCGGCCGCTTCCGGTCGCGCCGGCGCCGATCCGATAGACCGCCCCGCCTGCCTCGCCGAACCGCCCCGCCATGCGCCCGCCCTCGACGGTGAGAACGACCGTCTCGTAGCCGGCGCCGCGCTGGCCGCCCGCCCACATCAGATCGCCGTCGCCGCGATCTTCGAAGACGCTCAACTCCGCGTCGATCATCCGACCGTCGGGAGTCGGCAACTCGAGTCGCGCAGGCGCGCCGCGGAGCAGGTCGAGGTCGACTTGAACGGCGATCTCCTCCGGTCGCGGCAGCGAACTCGGCGCGCCGACGACGATCGGTTGACCGTCGCTCATCACCAGGCTCAACAAGCGCTGGCCGGCGGCGGGCGCCGAAACCAGAAACGAAACGGAGGCAACGACGGCGAGCGTCCAAGGTACCGCGCAGCGTCTTCCTATCCGTTGTTGTTGCATGAAGACGAGCCTACCATCGCGACCGCCCTCGCGACCTCGGCCGTCGAAAGCGCCGTGATACCGTGGCGAGCCATGCGAATTTCGAGTCTCGTTTCCGGCGCAGCTCTGCTCTGCGCCGCAGCTTCAGGCGCCTCCGCCGCCGAAGTGCCCTCGTCTGCCGACGAGATCCGGCCGCTCCTCGTCGGCAGCGCCGTCCCGGACGTCACCCTGCCCGCGGCCGACGGCGGCGAGGTCGACCTGCTCGCCGCGGCGAGGACGAAGCCGACGGTACTCATCTTCTACCGCGGCGGTTGGTGACCGTACTGCAATACGCAGCTGGGTCAGTTGCAATCGATCGAGCCGGACCTCATCGGTCTCGGCTACCAGCTCTTCGCCGTGTCGCCGGACACCGCGGACCGCCTCCAAGGCACAGTCGACCAGAACGAGCTGAACTACCGCCTGCTCTCGGACCGCGGAATGCAAGCCTCCCAGGCATTCGGCATCGCGTTTCGCGACGAATCGATGGTCAAGACGTACAAGGAGCAGTACGGCCTCGATCTGGCGAAGCACGCCGGAGAGGATCACGGCATGCTGCCCGTGCCGGCCGTGTTCGTGCTGGACACGAACGGGCGAATCGCCTATCACTACGTCAACCCGGACTATCGGGTCCGCCTCCCGGAGACCGTTCTGCTCGCGGCCGCCAAGGCGGCGCTCGAGTAGCGTTCCTCGGCCGGAATCCGGCCCCGAATGCCGCGCGGCGCGATCGCGTCGCCGTCTTACGCCATTGATCTCCAACCGTCAGGAGTTGGCCCGCAACGATCCCGCTGTCTGGGCGGCGATCGTCGGCGAAGAGGACCGTGAACGACGCGGCATCGAGCTCATTCCGTCCGAGAACTACACCTACCCGGAGGTTCTTGCCGCGAATGGATCCGTGCTGACGAACAAGTACGCCGAGGGCTATCCGGGTCGGCGCTACTACGGCGGCCAGGAGTTCACCGACAGCGTCGAGCGGCTCGCCATCGAACGCGCCTGCAGGGTGTTTCGGTCGGAGCACGCGAACGTGCAGCCGCTCTCCGGGTCCCCGATGAACCAGGCTGTCTACTTCGCCTTTCTGCAGCCTGGCGACACGGTGCTCGCAATGGACCTGTCCCATGGCGGCCACCTGACCCACGGCGCGCCCGTCTCGCACATGGGCAGGGTGTTCAACTTCATCCGTTACAAGACGGACCCGGCGAACGAGGGGGCGATCGACTTCGACGCGATCCTCGCCCAGGCGCGCGAACACCGTCCGAAGATGATCCTCTGCGGCTATTCGTCCTATCCCCGCGACGTCGACTACCGCGAGTTCAAGCGGGTCGCCGACGAGGTAGGAGCGCTGACAATGGCCGACGTCTCCCATATCGGCGGTCTGATCGCCGGCAACGCGATGGCGAACCCGCTGGACCACGGCTTCGATGTGATGACGACGACCGGCCACAAGACACTCCGCGGCCCGCGCAGCGGCCTCATCCTCTGCCGCGGGGAACACCGCCGGAAGGTCGACAAGGCGGTCTTCCCGGGACTCCAGGGTGGACCCCACATGAACGCGGTGGCGGCGCTCGCGATCACCCTGGGCAAGGCGCTGGAGCCGGAGTTCGCCGTCTACGCCCGCCAGGTGCTTCGCAACGCGAAGGTCCTGGCCAACGAGTTGATCGACCGAGGAGCTTCGCTCGTCACCGGCGGCACGGAGAATCACATGATGGTCCTCGACACCCGGAAGACCCTCGGAATCGACGGTCGGGTCGCCGAGGAAACGCTCGACAAGGTGTCCATCACGGTGAACAAGCAGCTGATTCCCGACGATCCGTTGCCGCCGCTCCGTCCCAGCGGCATCCGTCTGGGCAGCCCGGCAGCCACGACTCGCGGTATGGAGACGGCCGAAATGAAGCTCCTCGCCGAGTGGATGATGGCCGCCTTGAAACGCCACGGGGACGACGAGCTCCTGGAGGCGATGCGCCGAGACATCGAACGGTTCTGCCTCCGCTTCCCGGTACCGGGCGTGGACGCTGCAGGCGCAAAACAAGAGCAGAAACGAACGGACTGAACGAGGAAACGAGGACACGCGATGAGCGAGCGACCGAGTTACGAGGCGATCCGTTGGGATCTGGACGACGGCGTGCTGACGATCACGCTCGACCGGCCCGACAGACTCAACGCGTTCAACGGTCAGATGATGGCCGAAATGATGGACGCCTTCGACCGCGCGGACAACGACGACACAGTCCGCGCCGTGATCGTCACCGGCGCCGGGCGCGGCTTCTGTGCCGGCGCCGACCTGTCCTCGGGCGGCGATACGTTCGCCCGCTCCGACGCCTCGCTCGACGAGTATCGCGACGGCGGCGGCGTCCTGTCACTCGCGATCTACGACCTGAAGAAGCCGATCATCGCCGCGATCAACGGGCCCGCGGTCGGCGTCGGGATCACGATGACGCTGCCGATGGACGTGCGCCTCGCCTCGACCGAGTCACGGATGGGTTTCGTGTTCGTCCGCCGCGGCATGGTGCCGGAAGCCTGCAGCAGCTACTTCCTGCCGCGTCTGGTGGGAATGGGGCGGGCCTCCGAGTGGACGTTGACCGGCCGCGTCTTCCCGGCCGAAGAGGCGCTCGAAGCCGGACTCGTCAACCGCCTCCTGCCGCCCGATGAGCTCCTGCCCGCGGCACGCGAACTTGCCGCCGAAATCGCCGCCCATACCTCGCCCGTGTCCGTCGCGCTGACTCGGCACATGCTCTGGAAGGGGCTTGATGCGAACTCGCCGATGGCGGCACACCGGGTGGAGTCGAAGGGCATCTACACCCGCGGTCGGAGCGCCGACGCGGCGGAGGGCGTCACTGCGTTTCTCGAAAAGCGGCCCGCCCGCTTTCCGCTTCGAGTCAGCAAGGACCTGCCGGCCTACTTCCCCTGGTGGGAGGAGGAGGGCTTCTGAGTCCTGGCGCCGGAGGCCCGTCAACCGGAAACGCCCCGGAAACCCGCGCACGTCGTCGGGCAGCGGCGTCCTGGTGCCTCTACGACTGGGCGAACTCCGCCTTCACCACCCTGGTCGTCACGTTCGTCTATGCCACCTACTTCTCGCAGACCTTCGCTGACGACGTGGACCGCGGCACCGTCCTGTGGTCGCGGGGCATCTGGATGAGTTCGCTTCTCATCGCGTTCGCCTCGCCGGTCCTCGGCGCGATTGCCGACCGTTCCGGGCTACGGCGCCGATTCCTCGTTCTCGCCACGCTCGCATCGGCGACGGCAACCGCCTGGCTCGCCTTCGTCGTACCGGGCGAACCGGGCGCGGTCTGGCAGGCCCTGACGCTGTTCATCGTCGCGAATGTCGGCTTCGAGCTCGGCATGGTGTTCTACAACTCGTTCCTTCCCGCGGTGTCGACCCCCGAGACGATCGGCCGCATCTCCGGCGTCGCCTGGGGAGTCGGCTACGCCGGCGGACTCGCATGCCTGCTCGTTGCCCTGTTCGGCCTGATCGGTCTCGGCGGGGGCGCGCCCTGGCTCCCGCTCCCTACCGAGGACGGCTTGAACGTCCGCGCCTCGAACCTCCTCGTTGCAGGCTGGTTCCTTCTGTTCAGCCTGCCGGCGCTCCTGCTGCTCCGCGAGCCAGTCGCCTCTCGCTACGGCGATGCGCTCGAGGTGGCCGCCGCAATCCGAAGAGTCGTCGCCGACTCGCGGCGCACCTGGACGACGCTTCGCGGGTTCCCGGACATGGTCCGCTTCCTCGTCGCCCGCTTGATCTACAACGACGGTCTGATCACTGTCTTCGCCTTCGGCGGAGTGTACGCTGCGGGCACCTTCGGCATGGCCACCGACGAAGTCATCGTGTTCGGCATCGCGCTGAACGTGACGGCCGGCCTCGGCGCCTTCCTGTTCGGCTGCATCGACGATCGTGTCGGCGGCCGCGCCACCGTCCTCTACAGTCTCGTCGGCCTCTTCGTCTGCTCCCTCGTCGCGGTCGCGGCGCCGAATCGGGCCTGGTTCTGGGTGGCGGCGCTCGTTCTCGGGTTGTTCATGGGGCCGACTCAATCCGCCAGCCGTTCGCTGATGGCCCGCTTCACGCCAAACCGCTACGAATCCGAGTTCTTCGGTTTCTTTGCCTTCTCCGGCAAGGCGACGGCCTTCCTGGGGCCGGCGCTCCTCGGCGCGCTCACCGCTGTCTGGGGTCAACGAGCCGGCATCGGGATCGTGCTCGTCTTCTTCCTCGTCGGCGGGCTCGTCCTCCTTTCGGTCAACGAGGCGCGCGGCTTGGAGCGGGCGCGGAGGGAGGACTGACGGCGGCCCGGAAGCTCGGTTCGCCGCGCCGCCAAGAACCCCGCACGATCCGATCACGTAACAGGACAAGGGAGGAGCGATGGAAGCGGTAGACAACTGGTGGGGTTCTCTCGATGGGGCGTACCGCGTCTTCTACGCGCTCGGCATCGTCTCCGCCCTCGCGCTGATCGTCCAGGTCATCCTCGGCGTCTTCGGCCTCGACGACCTGCTCGATGCCGTCGACGACGAAGGCGCGTCCCTCCTCTCGATGCGCACCGTGAGCGGCTTCCTCGCCGGTTTCGGCTGGACCGGCGTCGTCTTGATGCGAGCCGGCTACTCCACCCTGGCGGCGTCGATCAGCGGCGCCGTGGTCGGTCTTCTCTTCGCCGGCACCCTGTTCATCATCATGCGCGTGCTGATGGGCCTGCGCCACAGCGGCACGATCGACTACCGGAATGCGGTCGGCGTAGCCGGCAAGGTCTACGCGCCGATCGGCGGCAGCCTCGAGAAGCCCGGCCAGGTCGAAGTCCTCGTCCAAGGCCGCCTGCGGACGGTCGCCGCGATGACGCGGCACGACGAGGACCTGCCCACCCTGACCCGCGTCCGCGTGGTCGACACTCTCGATTCGAACACCCTCCTCGTCGCTCCTCTGGCCGCGGAGGTCGACGACCCGAGCGACGCTCGGTAATCGCCAGGAGAACCAGTACGTGGACCTGATCATCCTCATTCTCTCCGCCCTGGCGGCGGTCCTCATCCTCGTCTTCTCGCTGTCGAGCCGCTATCGCCGGTGTCCGTCGGATCGCATTCTCGTCGTCTACGGGAAGATCGGCGGCTCCGGCTCGGCGAAGTGCTACCACGGCGGCGCCGCCTTCATCATTCCGATCCTCCAGGCCCACCAGTTCCTCGATCTCGAACCGATGACGATGGACATCAACCTGACCGGCGCGCTGTCCAAGCAGAACATCCGCGTGAACTGCCCGTCGACGTTCACCGTCGGCATCTCGACGGAGTCCGGGGTGATGGAGAACGCCGCAGAACGCCTGCTCGGCATGCAGATGGACCGGGTGTCGGCTCTCGCCCGCGACATCATCTTCGGCCAGATGCGCGTGGTCCTCGCCACGATGCCGATCGAGGAGATCAATGCCGACCGCGACAAGCTGATCGAGAACATCTCGAACGGCGTCGAAGTCGAGCTGAAGAAGGTGGGGCTCCGGCTGATCAACGTGAACATTCAGGACATCACGGACGAGTCCGGCTACATCGACGCGCTCGGCAAGGAGGCCGCGGCGCGGGCGATCAACGAGGCGAAGGTCAAGGTCGCCGAGCAGGAGCGCGACGGCGAGGTCGGCGCCGCGGCCGCGGAGCGGGATCGACGCATCCAGGTCGCCGAGGCCCGGGCGACGGCCCAGGAAGGCGAGAACGAGTCCGCCGTACGCGTAGCGCAATCCGACTCCGCTCGCCGGGTCGAAGAGGCGGAAGCGGAGCGCGACGCCTCGGCCGCCGAGAAGGTGAAGGCCGCCCAGGCGCTCCAGGAAGCCTACGCTGCCGAAGAGGAGTCGGAGGTCGCTCGCGCCAGCAGGGAACAGGCGACGCAACGAGCGGACGTCGTCGTCCCTGCCGAGATCAAGAAGGAAGAGATCGCCACCCTCGCCGAAGCCGAAGCGGAACGCAACCGCCGCCTGAAGCGCGGCGAGGCCGACGGCATCCGGTCGCTGACGGAGGCCGACGCCGACCGCATTCAGCGGCTCCAGGAAGCCGAAGCGGAGGGCATCGAGGCAGTGCTCAAGAAGAAGGCCGAGGGCTTCGACCGGATCGTCGACGCAATCGGCGGCGCGGAGAACGCGGCATTGCTCCTCGCCACGGAACAACTGCCGAAGCTGGTCGAAGAGCAGGTCAAGGCCATCGCCGGCCTGAAGATCGACAACGTGACGGTCTGGGACTCAGGACGCGGTGAGAACGCGAAGACCGCCACGGCGGACTTCGTCTCCGGCCTCGTCGGCGCCCTGCCGCCGCTCCACGAACTGACGAAGAACGTCGGCGTCAAGCTGCCCGAGTATCTGGGCAGCCGCGAGGACGCCGAACCGGCCGGGGGCGCGGAACCGGAGTCCGACCCCGAGCCGTGAGACGCCCAGGAACCGGCGCCGCGGGACGGTTCCACGGCTGGGCGCGGCAGCGCTACGTGACGTCGCGGAGCGTCAGGCCCTGACTCTTCAGGTACCGGAGCAGGCCCTTCTTGTCGATCGTGCGGAGCGCCCGGGTCGACAGCTTGAGCTTGATCGTGCGCTTCAGCTCGGGGACGTAGATCCGCTTCGTCTGGATGTTCGGCCGCTGCCACTTGTTCGTGACGTTGTGCGCGTGGGAGATGTTATGGCCGCTCAGCGGCTTCTTGCCGGTGATCCGGCACGTTCTGGGCATGCTTGATACTCCATCGACGCGGTGGCCTGGCCGGGACGCCGCACCGCTTTCGTTCGATGCGGGATCATAGCAGCGAACCGGTACCGGCGGCAGCGACGCGGCAGACTGCTACCCTCGACAGACCACTCGACCACCGGCCCCCAAACCGCTCGACGGTCATGGAGGAACCACCGTGAACGAACTCGTCTATCGCTTCCTCCAGAACGACCTCTCCCGCCGAGGCTTCATCCAGGCCCTGACGGCGCTTGGCGTCTCGAGCGCGTTCGCCGAGTCGACCGCTCGCGCCGCCGAGTCCGCCGCAAACGCCGACCCGGATGCCAACGGCCGCACCGCGTACGGCACCGGCGGCAAACTGATGGTCGAACAGATGGAAGCGGCCGGCGTCCGTTTCCTGTTCACGAACCCAGGTTCCTTCGAAGTCGGCCTCTTCGACGCCTTCCTCGACCGTCCGAAGATGCAGCTCATCATCGGGCTGCACGAGGGCATCGTCATCTCGATGGCTGACGGCTACCACAAGGCGACGGGCGAACCCGCCTTCGTCAACGTCCACGTGATCGCCGGCACCGCGCAATCGGCCGGTCAGCTCTACAACTCGAGCCGGGACGGCTCCGCCCTGATCGTCACGGCCGGCCTGCTCGACAACGAGATGCAGGATGACAACCTGTTGCTGGCGGCGCGACCCGGCTTCGACCAGAAGGACGTCAACCGGCAGTTCACGAAGATGTCCTGGGAGACCCGGGATCCGGAGTCGATTCCGGTCATGCTGCGACGAGCCTTCAAGGTAGCCACGACCGCGCCGGGCGGGCCGACCTACCTGGCCCTCGCGAACCATGCGCTCGAGGCGGACGGTGTTTCCGCGGCGATCCACGACCGGGCGTCCTTCATCATCCCGGACGACATCCCCGCCCGCGACGAGGACATCGACGCGATCGCGCGCCTTCTCATCGAGGCCGAAGCGCCCATCCTCCACGTCGGCGACGAGATCAGCAAGGCGAGCGGGGAACAGGCGGTTCTCGAGCTGGCCGAGTTGCTCGAGATTCCCGTTGCCGACGCGAACTGGCCCTACCACAACTTCCCGCGCATGCACCGGCTTTTCGCCGGCGGCTACGGCAGTCGCGGCCGAGATCTTGTCCTCCGCATCGGCGTCGGCGACATTGGCGGAACCGCGGCGGCCGGCCCGGACGCGGAGGGCGCACGGACCGCCTGGATCGGACTCGACACCGGCGCGATCGGCGGCGACCGGCCGTTCGGACATGCCGTCGTGGCGAACACCAGGCTGGCCGCGGAGGCGCTCGTCGAGGCGGTGCGCTCGCTGACCACCGAGGAGCGCCGAGCGTCAATTCGCGCATCCCGGTCCGAGCACGCGCGGAAGCCGCCCGAACTCGACCCGGCGAACGTCGGGCGAAGCCCCATCCACGCCGACGAACTCGGCCACGCGCTCGAAGCCGAACTCGACGCGGACGCGATCATCGTCAGCGAAAACCTGAGCGGCTCGAACCAGTTCTTCTCCACCGGCCACCGCGACGGCGAGAAGCTCTGGCTCGCCACCTCGGGCGCCGGCCTCGGTTGGGGCATCGGCGCCGCCACCGGCGCAAAGCTCGGCCAACCCGACCGTCAGGTCGTCTGCAACATTGGTGATGGCTCGGTCATGTACAGCGCCTCCGGTTTCTGGTCGCAGGCTCGCTACGGCGTGCCGGTGCTGACCGTCGTCACGAACAACCGGAACTATCAGACCGTCCGTCTCGCCTATGCCCGCTACGATGGCCGGATGAAGGCGACGAACCGCTACACGGGGATGCACCTCGGCGATCCGGATATCGACTTCGCCGGCTTGGCCCGAAGTCAGGGCGTCGAGGGCGTCACCGTGGAGTCGGCGGCCGAGCTGCGGCCCGCGATCCGCCGCGGCATCGAAGCCACCCGGGCCGGCGAGCCGTTTCTGATCGATGTCGTTGTCGACCGGAAGGGCGACGGCGGCGACTCGACCTGGCACCAGGAGTTCAGTTTGGCCGACCAGCGAACGAAGAGCGTCTAGCAGCCCGATGAGACACGAACTCACCCCTCGCCCCGCAGTTCGTCCGGGTCTTCGCGCCCCCTCGGCGACGGTCGCCGCCGCAGTCCTTCTTGCTCCGATTTCCGCTCCCGCGCTGACCGCTCGCGACGATGCGAAGTGGAACGTGAACGACCCGCCCGGGGACGAAGTCGAATTCGAGGTCGACACGACGGAAGGCACCTGGATGGGCCTCGATGTCTCGCCGGGCGGCGAACAGATCGTCTTCGACCTGCTGGGCGACCTCTACCTCTTGCCAATCCGCGGCGGCGACGCGGAAGCTCTGACGAACGGAATGGCGTGGGAGATGATGCCGCGCTTCAGCCCGGACGGGGAGCGTATTGCGTTCATCAGCGACAGGAGCGGCGGCGACAACGTCTGGACGATCCCGACTGCCGGCGGTGAACCCGAACAGATCACCCGCGAGGACTTTCGGCTGGTCAACAACCCCGTCTGGAGTCCGGATGGACGCTTCATCGCGGCCCGCAAGCACTTCGTGTCGACCCGCTCCATCGGCAGCGGCGAGATCTGGCTCTACCACGCGAGTGGCGAGGGCTCGGGCCTCCAACTGAACGAGAAGCCGAACGAGCAGAAGGACCTCGGCGAACCGGCATTCTCGCCAGACGGCCGCCACGTCTATTTCAGCCAGGATACGACGCCGGGCGGTGTCTACGAGTACGGGCGGAACGCGGCTCAAGGGATCTACTCGATCCGACGAATCGACCGGAATACGGGAGAGATCGAGACGGTCATCGCGGGTCCTGGCGGCGCGGTGCGGCCGACGCCGTCTCCCGACGGCCGCCAGCTCGCGTTTGTGCGTCGAATCCGCTTTCAGAGCCACCTGTTCCTCCACGATCTCCAGAGCGGCGAGAACACGCCGATCTACGATGCGCTCGACCGGGACATGCAGGAAATCTGGGCAGTCCACGGGGTCTATCCGGGCATCGCCTGGACGCCGGACAGCCGCTCGATCGTCTTCTGGGCTCGAGGCGGCCTCCATCGGATCGACACGGAGACCCGCGAGGTCAGTGAGATTCCCTTCCGCGTCCGCGCCACCCACCGGATGCAGGAGGCGCTCGCCTTCGACTTCGAGGCAGCGCCGGACACCTTCCGCACGAAGATGCTCCGCTGGACCCAGGTATCGCCCACCGGCGACGGCATCGTGTTCCAGGCACTGGGCAAATTGTGGACGCGAAGCCGCAACCCCGAGACCGGCGCCGTCGGCGAAGCGCGCCGACTGACGGGTCAGGACGAGCACTTCGAGTTCTACCCGTCGTGGTCGCGCGATGGGAAGTCGATCGTCTACGCGAGCTGGCACGACGACGACCTCGGCGCTGTCCGGATCGCCCCTGCTTCCGGGGGCGAGGGCCGCAGGGTCACCCCGGATCCGGGCCTCTACGTCGAACCCGTCTTCTCGCCCGACGGCGACACGATCGTGTACCGCAAGAGTCGGAGCGGAGGCATCCTGAGTCCGCTGTGGTCGAAGGACCCGGGGATCTACCGAATCGACGCCGCCGGCAACGGTCCGCCGGTGCGGATCGCCCGTCGCGGCACGGGCCCGCATTTCGGCGCAAACCCCGACCGCGTCTACTTCACCGCGAGCGAGAGATGGGACCGACGGCTCCTCCAAAGCGTCTTGCTCGAGAGCGACGGCGAGGCTCAGATCCGCGACCACGCGAGCAGCAAGGTCGCGACGGAGATGATCGTCTCTCCGGACGGACAATGGCTGGCCTTCGCCGAACGCTTCGACGCCCACGTCGTGCCGTTCGCCCCGGCGTCCAAGCCGATCGAGGTCGGGCCGAGGACGCCCGGTCTGCCGGTGCGGAACGTCTCGACCGACGACGGCGCCTACCTCCACTTTTCGGGTGACAGCTCGACGCTCTACTGGTCCCTTGGACCCGAGCTGTTCGAGCGACGGCTCGATGACGCCTTCGCGCCGGATGACGAGGAAGCGGCAAACGGAGATGACGCGGAGACGAGGGCGCCGCCCACCGGCCTCGACCTCGGCTTCGACGTCACCGCCCACCGTCCTGAGGGCCGAGTCGCGATCGTCAACGCGCGGCTCATCACGATGGCCGGAGAAGATGGGATGGAGATCATCCGCCGCGGCACAGTGGTCGTCGATGGCGACCGGATCACGGCGGTGGGCCCCTCGCGCCAAGTCGACGTACCGCCCGACGCCACGGTCATCGACGGCGCGGGCCTCACCGTCATGCCGGGACTCATCGACGTCCACTGGCACGGGCCCCAGGGCAGCCAGGAGATCATCCCGCAGCAGAACTCCGAGCTCTACGGAACCCTCGCCTTCGGCGTGACGACGGCTCACGACCCTTCGACGGATACGAGTACGTTCTTCGCCGCCAGCGAGATGCAGCAGGCCGGGAAGATCATCGGCCCGCGCCTCTACGCCACCGGCACGATCCTCTACGGAGCGTTCGGCGCCTTCCGGGCGATCGTCGAGACGCCGGACGACGCGGTCCAGCACCTGCGGCGGCTGCAGAAGGTCGGCGCCTTCAGCGTGAAGAGCTACAACCAGCCACGGCGCGACCAACGGCAGAAGATCGTCGCTGCGGCCCGGGACCTCGGCATGCTCGTCGTCAACGAAGGCGGCGCCCTGTTCCAGCACAACATGACGATGATCGCGGACGGCCACACCGGCATTGAGCACTCGCTGTCGGTCGGCGCGATCTACGACGACGTCATCCAGTTCTGGGGCAAGAGCCGCACCGGCAACACGCCCACCTTGGGCGTCGCCTTCGGTGGCATCCAGGGCGAGGACTACTGGTACGAACACACGGACGTATGGAAGAACGAGCGGCTCTTGAACTACGTGCCCCGGGACCTGATCGACGCTCGCTCTCGCCGCCGCCAGAAGGCGCCCGAAGAAGAGTACAACCACGTCCTCGCCGCGCGAGTCGTCAACGCTCTCGACCGGGCCGGCGTGCCGATCATGCTGGGCGCCCACGGCCAGCGGGAAGGCCTCGCCGCCCACTGGGAGCTGTGGATGTTCGAGCAGGGCGGCATGAGCCCGCACCGAGCGCTGATCGCCGGCACGATGAACGGGGCGCGCTACATCGGGATGGAAGCCGACCTCGGTTCCCTCGAAGCAGGCAAGCTCGCCGACCTGATCGTCCTCGACGAGAACCCCCTCGAAGACCTGCAAAGCTCCGAACTCGTCCGCTATGTCATGGTCGGCGGCCGCATCTTCGACGCCCTGTCGATGAACGAGATCGCCGGCGAGAAGCGGCAGCGCAAACCGTTCTGGTTCCAGCGGTAGGCGCCGCCGCGAAAACCTCAGCCGATCGGCCTACTCCGGCGTGTCCAGCGGCGCCTCGATCAGCAGGTCCGAGCCGAAACGGATGTCGGCGGCATCGCAGGCACGCCGCAACTTCCTCATCTTGTCCTGAGTGGACAGATTCGTGTTCAGGCACCAGCCGCCTGGGAGCTCCTTGAGGTGCTTGAAGTGCTCGGGCTGCAACCCCGTCTCGGCGCGCGAGGGTGCGATGAGTACTCGTTTTCTGCCGCGAAGTTCCTTCATCAGCCGCCTGTAGAAGCCCGGTCCGCCACAGTCCTCGTAGAGCTGGCCGATGATCGCCACGTACATCTCCGTCACGTTCTTCTCGATTCGCCGCTTGCCCCGCCAGGTCCACGCGACCCGGCCACGGACAACCGGCATCCGAATCTCCGAATGTCCCATCGGCGCCTTGCGCATCTTCCGAGCTTTCCGATCCGTCAACTCGGCCGTCGCGGTGGACGATTCGTCGGGGAAACGGAACCCGCTCCGAATGAAGGCCCGGACCGCTTCGTTCAGGACGGGACCCGAAGGAGGCTTCGCGCCGCTCACAGAGGCCTCCGCTCTGGCCGCACTTGCGACGGTCCGAACGAGTTTCTGGTCTGGACCAGCAATGAGATTCTCCCAGCCGGACCGAATGACGCTCCGAAGAGCGAACCGTGCTCGATCCTCGTCGGCGTCGCGCAGCGCCTGGCCCGACAGCACCCGGTCGCGAGAAAGGTAGCGCTCCAGAGCGCTGGCGGCGTTCTCGGGCGCCTCGGTCCCGAACGCCACGGTACGCACGTGCCGCTCTTCCTGAGTCCCCCCTGCAAGCGGCAGGTAGAACGACCACGTCTTGCCGTCCGTCGTCAAACCAAGCCGAGTCTTCGTTTTCATCGCGTAGAGAAGGAGCTGATCCCTGGCCGTGTCGTCGAGTTTGCCCGGCGCCTTCGCCTCGATGACGAACGCAACGGTGCCGCCGTCTCCAAGGAGCGCGTAGTCGAAGAAGTAGCTCTTCCCGCCAGTCACCGCGTATTCCCGCCGGACGCTTCCCGGATCTGCCGGGTTCCAGCCGAGTTCACGAAGCAGTGGAGACAGGATGTACGAACGTACATCCGCCTCACTCTGAATCCGGCCCCCCTCGAGGTGTCGGCAGACCTTCTCGATCGTCGCGCAGACGCGCTGCAGCGTGCTCAAGGGCTTCCCTCCGTACAAGATCGTGACTTGTTGGCGACTGCCGACGATACCGAAGCGCGCAATGCCGACCGGTCTCAGGCCTTTCCCCGCCGCCTAGGACCTAGGCACCCGTCCTTGGATCAAAGGCGAGCCAGCAGGTCGTTCACCGCCTCCTCCGTCGTCGCCGCGCCGCCGCGGTCGGGGGTTCGAGGGCCGTCGTCCCGGTGC
The DNA here is from genome assembly GCA_965219625.1 of Candidatus Multivoraceae bacterium. Lineage (GTDB taxonomy): Bacteria > Acidobacteriota > Thermoanaerobaculia > Multivoradales > Multivoraceae > Multivorans. The sequence goes on from OZ244782.1 coordinate 294,171, forward strand.
TCGGCGACGACCTCACGCACACGGCCGGCCTCCTCGGGCAAGCCGACTCGTTCCAACAGAAGCGCGGCGGCGGACACGGCGGCGACCGGATTCGCGATCCCTTGCCCCGCGATGTCCGGGGCGCTGCCGTGGACCGGTTCGGCGAGGCAGAAGCGCTCGCCGCAGTTGGCCGACCCGACGACGCCCAGACCGCCGACCAGCGCTGCGCCGGCGTCGCTCAGGATGTCGCCATAGAGGTTCGGCGCGACGATCACGTCGTATCGTTCCGGCTCCAGGATGAGCCGATAGACCATCGAGTCGACGAGCTGCTCCTCGATCTCCATCTCCGGAAAGCCTGCCGCGACGTCGTACGCCGTCTCCCGGAACAAGCCGTCGCTCACGCGGAGGACGTTCGCCTTGTGGACCACCGTGAGCCGCGGCGTCCTCCCGCGCCGAGCCGCGCGCGACAGCGCCAAATCACAAGCGAAGCGGACGACCCGTGCGGTCGCCCGGCGGCTGATGACTCGCTCGGCGATTGCCACCTCGCCGTCTCTCTCCCAGTGCTCCCGGCCGGCGTAGAGGCCTTCCGTGTTCTCCCGCACGACGACGGCATCGACCTCGCCGCTCTGCAAGGGCCGCACGTTCGCGTAGAGGTCGAGGCGCCGCCGCAGTTCGACGATCGGGCTTTGGTAGCCGGCTACGGCCCGGCTCGGCGAAGAGACCGCGCCGAACAGGGCCCCGGCAGAGCTCTCCAGGGTTTCGACCGTCGCCTCGGGCAACGCCCTGCCGGTCCGCTCGAAGGTCCCCCAGCCCATCTCCGCCTCGACCCACTCCAACCGGTCGCCGCAGACCGCGTCGACGATCCGGACGGCGGCGGCGACGACTTCCGGCCCGATGCCGTCTCCCTCGATGCGAGCGAGACGCACCGGCGCTGCCGACTCGTCGCGGCTCTCCGTCACGCCACGTCTACCCGGGCGCCAAGTGACGCTTCGTCTGCTCGACCAGACCGCCGGCCGCGATCATCGAGCGGACGGCCGCGCTGAACGGCGAGAAGCCGTAGCTCGCGCCGTCACGGCGAATCGTCGCCGCCTCGAGATCGACCTCCACCCGAACGCCCTCGCCGAGCGCGTCGACCGCCTCGGGGCAGACGATGGCGAGCAGGCCGTTGTTCAACGCGTTCCGGTAGAAGATCCGGCCGAAGCTGCGCGCGATGACCGCGCCGACGCCGGCGTAGCGCAGACAGACCGCCGCCTGCTCGCGGCTCGAGCCGCAGCCCCAGTTCGAGCCGGCGACGATCACGTCGCCAGGACGCACGCGCTCGGCGAACGTCGGATCGAGATCCTCCAAGGCGTGCGGAGCAACCTCCTCCGGACGGCTCTTCGTGTAGGTGTAGCGACCGGGGAAGATGACGTCCGTGTTCACATGGTCGCCGTAGCGGAAGACCCGGCCGCGAAATGGCCGGGAGACGTCAACCGGCCGCACGGCGCCCTTCACGTGACGACCTCCCGGGGATGGACGATCCGGCCGGCGACCGCGCTCGCCGCAACGACCGCAGGCGACGCGAGGTAGATCTCGGCGCCGCGATCTCCCATCCGGCCCTGGAAGTTCCGGTTCGCGCTGGAGATGCAGACCTCGCCGGGCGCCAGCACGCCAAGATGGTTGCCCATGCAGGGGCCGCAGCCCGGAGTTCCGAAGACCGCGCCGGCAGCCGCAAGGTCGGCCACCCAACCTCTAGCCAAGGCCTCGCTCCAGACCTCGCTTGACGCCGGCACGATGACCATCCGGGTGCCCGGCGCGGTGACCCGACCCGCCATCACCCGATGAACCGCGCCGAGGTCCTCCAGCCGGCCGTTCGTGCAGGTGCCGATGAACGCCTGATCAACCCGCACGGCATCGAGCTCTCCCACATCGACCGTGTCGTCGACCTGGTGCGGCCGAGCGATCTGCGGCTCGACCGACGAGAGGTCGAGCAGATGTTCCGCCGCGTACTCGGCGCCGGCGTCCGGGTGGATAGCCCGCTCCCGGAGCCGGTCGGCGGCCTCTTCGACCGTCCCGCCTGGCTCTGCCCCGCGACTCGGCCGCACGAGCAACCGTTCGGCCAGGTAGCGGAAGACCTCCTCGTCCGGTGGCAGGTATGCGTTCTTCGCCCCCATCTCGGCCATCATGTTGACCAGCGCCGCTCGCGAGTCGAGGCTCAGCGTCGCGATCGCCGGCCCGGCGAACTCGACGCTCCGGTAGAGCCCGCCGTCGGCGCCCAGGTCGCCGATCAGGGTCAGCGCCGCGTCCTTCGTCGTCGTCCACTCGCCGAGCGCGCCTTCGAGCCGGATCCGAATGGACTCGGGTACTCGCAACCAGAGCTCGCCGGTGGCCCAGATGACCGCCATTTCGCTCCGACCAACGCCGGCGCCGAACGCACCCAGCCAGCCGAAGTGCGGCGTGTGGGAATCGGCGCCCAGAATCAGGTCTCCCGGCAGCGCGATCGCCTCTTCGCTCAGAACCTGGTGGCAGATGCCGCGGCCCACTTCGAAGAAATGCCGGATGCCCTGCTCGGCGACGAACAGACGGACTGCCGCGTGGTTCTGGGCGTGCCGGACGGTCGGCGCCGGCGCCGCATGGTCAAGGGTGACGGCTATCCGTTCCGGGATCGCCACGCGGTCCTTGCCGAACTCCCGCCAGATCTCGGCGATCGCTGCCGTGTTGTCATGACTCAGGGCGATGTCCGGCCGGGCGTCGACGATCTCTCCGACGTCGACGACCTCTTGGCCGGCAGCTCTCGCCAGGGCCTTCTGAGCAAAGGTCAGCGGCATGTCGACCGACGAGATTCGTTCAACCGACAGCCTCGGCAACCGCCGGCTGCAGCTCCGCCGCGTGAAACTCGCGCAAGAGGGTGTCCACGTCCGACAGGCTGAGCGGCTTCTCATCGGCCAGCGCCTTGATGTGGGCCGTGATCGCCTTGATCTGCGCATCGCTCAAATCGAGCCGCAGTTGCTCGGCGCGGGACTTGATCGCGTTCCAACCGGTCAGCCGATGCGCGACGTGGACGTAGCGGTCGAGACCGAAGTCCGCCGGGTCGAGGATCTCGTAACTCGACGGATCGTTGAGGATCGCCTTCGCGTGAATGCCCGCCTTGTGCGTGAACGCCGTGTACCCCGTGATGTAGTTGTTGAACGGCACGTCGACCTGGACCAGGGAAGCGACGTGGTTCTCGAGCTCGCGCAGCAAGGGCAGGTCGTAGCGCGAACGGACGCCCTCGGGATCTTCTGCGTAGAGACGAGCGACCAGCCCGCCGAGCGGCGTGATCCCGTTCCGTTCGCCAATTCCCAGGACCGACGTGTCCACATGGGTGGCACCCGCCTCCAGCGCGCAGAACGCGTTGGCGACCGCGCAGCCCGTGTCGTTGTGGCCGTGAAACTCGATGTCGCAATCGACTTCACGGCGGAGCCGCCGCACCAGATCGTAGACCTGTCGGGGACTCGCGACCCCGACGGTGTCCGCGACGCCCACCCGATTCACGCCGACAGCATTCACCGCACGGTAGGCGCGGATCAGATCGTCCAGATCGCTGCGAAAGGAGTCCTCCGTGCTGAACCGCACCTCGACGGCATGCGACCGGATGTACTCGACGACCTCGACCGCCGTCTCGATGACCTGCTCCATGCTCTTGCCGTGGGAGTATTCGCGGAGGTACCTGGAGGTGCCGAACACGACGTCGATCCCGTCGACGCCCGTCTCGAGCGCCAGCCTGGCGTCCTCGAGATGACAGCGGGTGTGGGTGAGCACCTTGGCCCGCAGCCCGAGCCCGGCCACCCGCTCGCAATCGGTCCGGCTCCGGCGGCTGGCCGCCGGCGAGGTCAGCTCCAGGTACTCCACCCCGAATGCGTCGAGCATGCGCGCAATCTCCACCTTCTGCTCGCTGTCGAAGAAGGCGTTCGCGAACTGCTCGCCCTCGCGCAGAGTCGATTCGATGATCGCTGGGTGGGAGGCCATCAATCTGCTCCTCTACCGACGAGAGACGGCGCGAGATCGTAGCAGGGGCACGCGAACCTCAGGAGCGACTCGTTCTCTTGGTCTGCTCCAGCTCGCCCGCGTGTTTCACCGAGGTTCGTCGCGAGGGCCAGCTAGAATCCCACGCTTGATCGACCCGCAGCAGATCTGGAGCGGCAAGGTCCTGCCGGAGTGGATCGATCACAACGGCCACATGAATGCCGGCTACTACCTCGTCGTGTTCGACGACGCAACGGGTCCATGGACGGCCTTCCTCGGCATCGACCGAACGTACCGCAAGGCGAAGCGGCGCTCCACCTTCTCGATCGACAGCCATCTCACCTGGCGGAGGGAACTGCCGGAAGGCGCGCCGATCGTGGTTCAAGCCGAACTCCTGGGCTTCGACGACAAGAAGTACCACACGTTCATGCGAATGCTGCATGCCGAGGAGGGCTACGTCGCCGCCACCCACGAATTGCTGAGCATCCACATCGACCTGGACACGCGACGAAGCACACCGTTCCCTCCCGGCATCCACCAACGGATGGGCGAAGTCCTCTCGCACCAGCACTCGCTTGCCGAACCCGGCGACGTCGGACGCGTCATCCGCACGAAGCCGTGGCCCGAAGACCCGCCGCTCTGACCATCGGTTGCGGTACGCCTCGGCTACGATTCTCCACATGACGACACACGACGACTCGAGCGACTCAGACGTCCCGATGACCCGCCGCGCCCTGCTCGGCGGCTCAGCCGCCGCCGTCCTCACCGCAAACGCAAGCAGAGCGAAGTCCACCGAGCAGGAGGAGCCGACCTGGCCCGCACCGAACTACGTTCGGACGAACGGCGGCCTCCGAATGGCCGTCTACGAGGCTGGCGCGGACGGCGTGCCCATCGTCCTCAGCCACGGCTTCCCCGAGCTCGCCTACTCCTGGCGCCATCAGTTGCCCGCCTTGTCAAGAGCCGGCTTCCGGGTTCTGGCGCCGGATCAGCGGGGCTACGGCCACACCCAGCGACCATTGGCTATCGAGGCGTACAACATTGCGGAACTTTGCGGCGACCTCGTCGGTCTTCTCGATGCGCGCGGAATCGAGAAGGCAGTGTTCGTCGGCCACGACTGGGGCGGTGGCGTCGTCTGGGCGATGCCCCGGCTGCACGCGGACCGCGTACTCGGCGTCGTCGGCGTGAACACCCCGACCGGCCCCCAGCCACCGCAACCGCCCGTCGAGATCCTCCGCCGCGTCCGCGGCGAAGACAACTACGTCGTCGCCTTCCAGGAGCCGTACAAGGCGGAGGAGGTGCTCGAGGCGGACACCGAGAAGTCCTTCCGCACGTTCATGCGGCGCGGCAGCTGGGACGCGGAGGAATTCAACAAGCTCCCTGCCGACGCCCCGGAACGCAAGTTCCAGTTGCTCGAGATCATCAAGCATGGTTCGCCGGAGACGCTGCGTGGCGAGCTGCTGCTGACCGACGCGGAACTCGCTCACTTCGTCGCCGTCTACGAGCGGACCGGCTTCACCGGCGGCGTGAACTGGTATCGGAACATCGACCGCAACTGGGAGTTGATGAAGGGAATCGATCAGACGATCGAGCAGCCCTGCCTCTACATCGGCGCCGAGAATGACGTCGTCCTCCCGCCTTCCTCGGCGGACGGCATCGAGGCCCTCGTGCCGAACATCGCCAAACACACGATCAAGGACTGCGGCCACTGGACGCAGCAGGAGCAGCCGGAGGAGTTCAACCGTGTTCTCGTCGACTGGCTCGAGGCGACGTTCAGCGCGTAGCTCGTGGAGGATCAGAAAGCCCCCCCGGAGAGTCGTGTCGACGGTGCAAGAGGCGGTACCGAACCGCTGCTCGGTCTCGCCGAGATTCGCGAGCGACTCGCCGTGCGCGAGCCGCTCGTTCTGCCGCGAACGGCGTCCCAGGCCGGCGTGGCGGTCGTCCTGCGCCCGTCGGGCCGTGGGCCGGAGGCGCTGTTCATCGAGCGGGCCAGGAAGGACGGCGACCCTTGGTCAGGGCAAATGGCCTTCCCGGGCGGGCGTTTCGAAAGCGGGGACGGCGATCTGCGGCAGACCGCCGAACGAGAGACGAAGGAAGAGGTCGGCCTGTCGCTCGATGGGGCCAGGTTGATCGGCCGCCTGGACGATCAGACCGGTCAACGGGCCGGCGAAGGACGGCAGTTGCGGATTGCGGCCTTCGTCTACGAGGCCGAGGCGGACTTCGGGTCCGAAACGACCCTCAACCACGAGGTCGAAGCTGCCCTGTGGGCGCCGCTTCCCTGGTTCGAGGACCCCGGGCGCGTGATCGACTACCGGCACCCTCCGTACCCCGGCGTCAGCTTCGCCGGCGTCGTCATCGGCGACCGAGAGCGACATGTCGTCTGGGGACTCACGCTCCGGTTCCTCTCTCGCTTCTTCGCGAGGTTGAACCGCGCCTTCCCGGCCGACCGCTGACTGCCGGCGGATTCAGTCGACCAGGTCCAGGTACTCCCGTTTGGACCAGCCGCGCTGGCCGTCCGGGAGTTCGATGCGAATCCACTCGGGCCGTTGTTCGATGACGCGGATCTCCGTGCCGGCGTGGAGCCGGAAACGGACCACGGAGCCTTCGCCGGCGGCAGCGTGGATGTCGATCTGCGGCGGCACGACGACGGCAACGACGGCGCCGAAAGCGGCGTGGGCGACCAGCGAGCCGCCGAGAGCCAGTCCCAGGACGAGCAGGCAGACGGTGACCCAGCGGAGCACCTCGGACGACGGACGGTAGAGACGGACGGCGAGCACGATCCAGAAACCGATGCCGATGAAGACGGCGGCACGGAGGGTCTCGTCGGGCGCCAGGCCGTAGTGCCAGAACAGCAGCGTGCGAAGAAGCGCCGACGGTTCGGCCGGGGCGATCTCGTCCCGGGCGCTCTGCCGCGCGAAGTCGAGATTCGCCTGGGCGTCCTCGTCGCGAGGCAGCAATCGAAGCGCCCGGCGATAGGAGGCGATCGCGCGCCCCAACTCGCCGGAGCGGAGATACGCGTTGCCAAGGTTGTAGTGAAGGTGGCCGTTCTCGACCCCCAGGTCGTCGAGCTGCCGGTAGTAAGCGACAGCGCGTGCGAACTCGCCGGCTTCATACGCGGCGTTGCCGTTCACCCACAGTTCGGCCGGTTCCGGCGCCTCGACCGGTTCGGCGACCGACTCGCCGGCCTGAACCGGAGAAGCCTCGACGACCGCCGGCTGCCTTTCCGCCGCTGGAGCTTGAACAGCGATCGGTAGCGTGTCTTCCAGACCCTCTGCTGACGCGGCCCAGGCCTTCGCACCGGTCAGGCACACGGTCAAGGCGAGGACGAGCGAGGCTGGGTGCCTCGTCATGCTGTCCGCCCCCGGGGTCCCGCAGGAACCGCAAGCCGCGTCCGGCGCTGCCCCAGGCGCCGATCGAGCATGCGGATCAGGTCGCTCAGTCCGCCTGCCGGGATGGTGGAGGCCGAGGCGCCGAACTGTGCCGCCTCCAGACGCTCGAGTTCTCGACGGCAGCTGCGAACCGCTTCCGTATCGACTCCGGCGTCCAACAGAGCCTGCTCCGCCTCGGCCGGCGTCAGCGCCGCGCCCTCGAGCCCCAGCTTGTCGCCGACATAGCAGCGAAGCGCCCGCGAAGCTTCCGCGGCATCTGCCGCTCCAAGTTCCGCCGGCAACCTCTTCGTCGCCGCGAACGCCCGCCGGAGTGCGCGCTCGCGACGTCGGAGCGTCCGGTCGGAGGCGTAGCGCCGTTCGCGGCGCCGGTAGCCGAACAGAGCCAGGTAGATCAGCGGCGGGAGACCGCCGGCGAACCGCCAGGTCCAGGCTCGCCACCCGGATGGAGCTGCCGAAACGATGCCCTCCGCGGTGCGCCGGATCGGCAGGATGTCGTCCGCGAGAATCCGAACGGCGACCTTGCCGGTTGTCGGCGCGAGCGATTCGGTCAGCATCAGCTCCTCCTCGCCGTCGGCCGGGCTCACCTCGAGGTCGACACGGTCGGTCGAACGGGTGACGTACGCGCCCTGCTCGGGATCGAAGTACACGAGATCGAGCGGCGGGATGGAGAGGGCGCCGGAGACGAGCGGCACCAGGGCGCGCCGGAACACCTTGCTCCCGGCGAGCTGGTCGCCGCCTCGGTCGACGTTCGCGGTCGGTTGATCCGGGTAGACCTTGAACGCCGGCAGTTCCGGAAACCGCGGCTCAGCCAGAAACTGGACGTTGCCGACGCCCCTGACCGCGACTTGAAGCGTCGCCGACTGCCCCACCATCAGCTCCCGCCGGCTGAGCGATGCACTCATCTCGAACTCGCCGATCAGGCCGCTCCAATCCTCGGGAGGAGGGGGCAACGGTTGGACGTCGAGTACCAGGGGCGCCGAGACCAGGTACTTCGTCTGCCAGCTTCCGCCGCGACCGAGAAGATCGTCGAAGTCATCGAAAATGCTCCTGCGCCGAGCGGACCTGCGCTGCTCCGCCACCTGCACTTCAACCCGGAGCTGGCTGGGCGGCAGCACGATCTCGCCCACCCGCTGGGGAAAAATGGCCTTCGTCAACTCGTTGACCTGATACTGCACGCCATCGACCGCGGTCGTGTACTGGCGAACTTCGCCGAGGTCCTCGGCAACCACGTCACTGCCGAACTCCATCGACTCGATCGACCCCTGGCCGACCGGCACCCGACTCAAGAATCGCCAAGTGTAGATGACCTGCTGGCCCTGCCAGGGTCGGTCGGTCGATACGGACGCGGTGACGAACAGGTCGCGGTTCCGCTGGCCGTCGTCGGCCTCGGCATCCGCCACCTGGATGACGAAGGGGCGACTTCTGACGTCCTCGCCGTCGATCCTGGCAGTCGCAGGGCCGATCTCGAAGGAACCGGGGCGCAACGGGATAAGAAGGTAGTTGTACGAAACGCTGTGGCTGACCCGGAAGTTCACCATCTGGGTCTGCTGCTGCTGGCCGCGGGAGACGACCCGGAAGTCGGGCAGTTCCGGCAGCCGGGGCGGTTCGTCCGGTGACCCCTCGATACGGATCGTCAGGTAGATCTGATCGCGCAGGGTGACCTGGTTCCGATCGACGGTGACCTGGATTCTGTCGGCGCCCTGAGCCTCGGCAACAGCAGCTGGTTGTCCGAGGACGGCGACGACGAGCCCCAGCGCCGTCCACGCGAAGGGGCAGGCCCCGGCCCGAGCGCGGATCCGCGGGGCTCGTTGCCGGTCGACATCAGACGCTTGAGGAGTTCCGCGCATGGGAAGATCACCAGTCTCTCGCCTGGCGGCTGGACCGACCACGCGCGCCGCGGCGAGCCGGGTCGGGACGTCCTTCCTGTAAGGCCTGGAGGTAGCGTTCCGCTTCCTCGGGGGTCATGCCCTCCGGCAGCTCCTGCGGCCCGCTCTGGCTGCGCAGCCCCGACCCGCCATCTTCAGCCGCTTCGTCCTGCGCGTCGGGGATGCCGTCGCCGTCGCTGTCCTGCCGATTCGGATCCGTCTCCCCCGGGTCGACCCGACCGTTCCGGTTGCGATCCTCCTGCCCATCCGGCACCCCGTCCGCGTCGCTGTCCGGGTTCTCCGGATCCGTCGGATTCGATGCGTTCCGCTCGAGATGATCGCTCAGGCCATCGTTGTCCGCGTCGGCGCCGCGGTCGGCGGACGGTTCCTCGTCCTCCGACGGTCGGCCGTCCTCGCCCTCGTCCGAACGCCCCGATTCTCCCTCGCTCTGGTCGCCGCTCCGGTCCCCCTCCTGCGGATCCGCGTCTCCCTGGTTCTCATTCTGTTGCCGCCGCTTCATCTCCTCGCGGACGAACTCGAGGTTGAACTTGGCGTCGTGATCGTCGGGATTCGCCTCAAGCGACGCCATGTAGAAGTCGACCGCGTCGCTCAGCTTCCCCTGCCGGTAGGCGCTGTTGCCCAAGTTGTAGAGAGCCTGCGCTCGAAGCTCCTCGTCGCCGATGGCCGACGCCCTGAAGAACGCTGCGTCGGCGGCTTCGAAGTCGTTCAATCTGTAAAGGGTGGCGCCGAGATTCAGGCTGAGCTCCGGATCGTCCGGGCGCTTCGTCTGCGCATCGGCGAAGCGCTCGAGCGCCTGGTCGTAGGCGCCGGCATCGAAGGCGGCGTACGGCGAGGAGTACTCCGCGAGCGGCGGAGTCTCGGTCGGCGCCGTCGCCGTGGTAGCGGGCGAGGGCGCCGGGGACTGCTGAGACTTGGCGGCGCCCGGCAGCAGGAGCGCGCATCCGAGGAGCAGGAGAGCCGGCCGAACCGCGGCTGGACGACGCCGCTGCCGGTCGCCGATGAACGGTTCGAGCATCAGCGCGATCAGGGCGACGACGAGCAGCCACTGGAAGCGCTCCTCCCAGCGCTGCCTGCGACTCGAGCCGAGTTCCTGGTCTTCCAGCGTCGCCTTGATGCCCTGCGCATAGATCTGCTCCAGGTCGACGTCACCCGTCACCGACCGCACATAGCGGCCGCCGGTCGTCAGGGCAATCCGCTGCAGCACGGCTTCGTCGAGCCGGCTCATGATGATCTCGCCCCGGCGGTCGGTGCGAAATCCGCCGCCATCACGAGGAATCGGCGCTCCCTCGTCGCGTCCGATGCCGATCGCAAACACCCGCACGCCGGACTGAGCCGCCTCCTCCGCAACTTCCTGTGCCTTGCCGAGATGATCCTCGCCGTCGGTGATCAGAATCACGGCGCGCGACGCTCGCGAACCGACCGAAGCCACCCGCTCGAAGGCGCCGAGGGACACCCGGAGCGCCTCGCCGATCGCGGTTCCCTTGACCGGAATGAGGTCCGGTTCCATCGCCTCGAGGAACAACGCCGCCGCGGAGTAGTCGAGGGTGAGCGGCAGTTCGAGGAAGGCCGTGCCGGCGAACGCGACGAGAGCGATACGGTCTCCCTCGAGCTGTTGGAGGAGGTCCGCGATCTCACGTTTTGCGCGCTCCAGGCGGGACAGTTCGCCGCCCGTCTCGGCATCGCGGACGAGCATCGAATCGGACACATCGAGCGCGATGACGATGTCCACGCCCTCGCGGCGGACCTCCTCCCACGTGAAGCCCCAACGCGGCTGGGCGAGCGACCCGAGCAGAGCCAGCACCGCGAGGAGCACGAGAAACGCCTTGAGACGTCGCCGCGGTCGGCTGAGGCCGGCGAGCAGACCGGGCAGCATCTGCGGCGAGGCGAACCGCGACAGCAGCCGGTCGCGGGTGCGAAATGCGTGAACGTAGAACAGGAGCAACCCCGGGGCCAACCAGAACAACCACAGGGCGTCCGGCTGCCCGGTGCGCACCTCGCACCCGGCGAGCGCGGCGAGACCGAGCAGAAGTGACAGCGGGCTCCCGGCTGGTCCCCCGGGCTTCCCGGTGGCCTGGCGGTCCGATCGGTTCACGGCAACTTCCTCAGTCGGGTGTCGAGCAGCACGACCTCAAGCAGGAGCAGGAGTACGGCAGGACCAACCAACCAGGCGAACCTCTCTTCGTATTCCATGTAGGACTCCTGGGTGATCTCCGTCTTCTCGAGCTCGTCGATCTCATCGTAGATCTGCTTGAGGCCGTCCACATCCTCGGCGCGGAAGTAAGCGCCGCCCGTCGTTGTCGCCATCCGCCGCAGAGTGTCCTCGTCGATTTCGACGTCCTGATAGACGACACGCGGGCCGCGCCGGCTCTCGACGATGAACGGCGCCTGGCCGCGAGTGCCGACGCCGATCGCGTAGAGCTTGACGCCAAGCGCCGCCGCCGCTTCCGCCGCCCGCAGCGGGGCCAGAGCGCCCGCATTGCTCCGGCCATCCGTCAGGAGAATGGCCACCTTCGATTCCGCCTCGGAGTCCTTGAGTCGGCGCGTCGCGACGCCAACCGCCGAGCCGATGGCCGTCGCATCGCCGGCCATGCCGATCTCCAACTGATCGAGGAAGGTCGTTGCGATCCCGTGATCGAGCGTCAAGGGACACTGCGTGAAGGCTTCCCCGCCGAACACGACAAGGCCGATACGGTCGTTCGGACGCGCGGCAACGAACGTCTCGACGACGTCCTTCGATACCTCCAGACGATCGCGACGCCGGCTGAGCGAGCGCTCCTGCGCGTCGAGGTCGAGTGCACGCATCGAGCCGGACGTATCGATGATCAAGACGATGTCGATGCCCTCCGTGCTGACCTCGGTCAACGCCCGACCGGTCTGCGGCCGCATGACCGCGAGCAGGACGAGGGCAACAACGATGAGTCGGAGAGCAGAGACGAGCCTGCGCGCAACCACGGCGCCAGAGCGCCCGGCCCGCTTCGGATAGGCCAGGGACGAGTAGGACAGGGCCGCGCCGGCCGCGCCCGCTGGTACCTTCGCGCTGGAAGTGCGCCGCTCGGCACGGCGGCGAGCGACGAATTCAACCAGCCGCGGCCGAAGCCACCAGAGGAGCGCCCAGGACAGGTAGACCGGCAGGAGAATCCAAGACCAGCGCGCGTCGGCAAACAGGAACTGCTCCATCACGCGGCCTCGGCCCCGCTCGCGTCCTGACCGGGCTTCGTCGACTCGACGAAGACCCGAGCTCGCTCGAATGTCCGATCCACTTCGTCCGGCAGCGGCAGATGGGCGGCAAACTTGACTTGGTCCGTCGCGACGAGGAACCGCTCCAAGCTCTGTGCCTGCACCGGTTCGATCCGGGCCAACTCGCCCAGCCGTCCGAGAATCTCCTCGGTCGTCAGGTCGGTCGCATTCAGCCCGAAGCGGCCCTCGATGTAGGCCCGCACGACGGACGAGATCGCGAAGTAGTAACGGCGGAGCTCTCGGAGATTCGAGAAGTCCGTTCGGCGCAGGCGCTCGAGTTCGTCGATCGCGAGTTCGTACGGCGGCACGCCCGGCGCGATCGAGCCTCCGTCTGCGTTCCGGAGCCGTCGGCGACGCCACGACCACCAAGCGCAGGCGATCAGAACGAGGAGGACGCCGCCGGCAAGCCACCATCGCCACGTCCCGGCGACCTCCACCCGGCGAAGCGGCTTGATGTCCCGAATATCCGTCACCGCTCCGGGGTCTTCAGGCAGAACCGACTCGACCTCGACCGGGATCTCCGGCGTCCCGATCACTCGACTTGTGCCGTCCGGCTCCCGGTAGGACGTGGACAGCGGCGGCAGGACGAACCTGCCGACGAGATCCGCGCGGAGTTCAAACCACCGTCCCTCGAGCACGCGGCCGGAACGCAGCGTCTCTGGATCATCGATTCCCAGATCGACGATTCGGAAGCCGGGAATTCCCGCCCCGGGATCCGGAAGCTCCGCCTCGACGTCCGGGTCACGCTCGAGTTCGATCCGATACGTGATCAGGTCGCCGGTGGTGGCCGTCGCTCGATCGACCGCGGCGCGGAGTTCAGCCGGAGGCAGTCGCTCACCGACAGAGTCCTCGGTCTCCGGCGCACTGCAGGCACCCGCGATGGCCGCGGCGAGACCGGCGACGAGACCCGACAGCAACGCCGGCCGCCCGAACCCCGGGAACAGAACAGAACGCCTCATACTCGCACCGATTGTTCGCGCGCCCTCAGGAAGCGCACCAAGGGCTCGATCCACGGCCGATCCGCCCACACCTGGACCTCGCCTACGCCAGCCGACCGGAACTCCTCCGAGCGGCGGTCGAGATCCTCGCGCGCGAGTCGGACGAAGCGCTCCGACACGCGCCGGCTCGCCGTATCGACAACCAGTGTCTCGCCGGTCTCGGCGTCCTCGAACTCGACGAGCCCCAGGCGCGGCAGCTCGACCTCGCGACGGTCGAGCACGCGAATCGCGGTCAGGTCGTGGCGCCGCGCCGCCACCCGCAAACGCTCGGCGAAGCCGACGTCGAGGAAGTCCGAGATGACAAAGCCGACCGAGCGACGCCGCACGACCCGACCCAGGTACTCGAGTGCGGCGTCGAGATCCGTGCCGCGGCCCGTCGGCCGGAAGCTCAAGACCTCGCGGATCACCCGCCAGACGTGGGAACGGCCCTTCTTCGGCGGGATGAAGCGCTCGATCCGGTCCGAGAAGATGATCATCCCCACCCGGTCGTTGTTCTGAATCGCGAGGTAGGCCAACACCGCGGCGAGCTCCGCCACCACCTCGCGCTTCTGCTTCCCGGCGGTGCCGAAGGCGCCCGACGAGCTGACGTCGACGATCAGCATGACGGTCAGTTCGCGCTCTTCGCGGTGCTCCTTGACGAAGGGACTCGACATGCGCGCGGTGACGTTCCAGTCGATATGGCGGATGTCGTCACCGGGGGTGTACTCGCGCACCTGCTCGAACTCCATCCCGCGCCCCTTGAAGGCGCTGTGGTACTCACCGGCGAGCGCGTCGGTGACGAGTCGCTGGGTGCGGATCTGGATGGACTTGATCCGCGCCAGAAGCTCCGGCGAAAGCGTCGTCCGCCGCTCGACCCCATGCTCGACCCGCGGACTCCTGAACAGGAACATCGCTTCGCGGCGGCTGCTATGCCGTCAGGGCACGTCGACGGCGCCGAGGAGCTCCGAGATCAGATCGTCGGAGGTCAGGTCACGGGCCTCCGCCTCGTAAGAGACGAGCACGCGGTGCCGCAGAACGTCGGGCGCAACCGTCTTCACGTCCTGAGGCGTCACGTAGGCACGACCCGACATCAGAGCGTGAACCCGGGACGCGGCGGCGAGGAAGATCGTCGCCCGCGGCGATGCCCCGTACTCGATCAGCGGCTCGAGCCGCTCGAGGCCGACTCCCGCCGGTTCCCGGGTCGCGAACACCAGGTCGACGATGTACTCCTCTACCTTCGGATCGAGGTACATCGCATCGGCCACCTTGCGGGCGCGGCGGACGTCGTCCGGTTTGACCACGGCATGGACTTCCGGGGGCTCGCGCCGGGCCATCCGCCGCATGATCTCCCGCTCTTCCTGCCGATCCGGATAGCCCACCTTGAGCTTCAGCATGAACCGGTCGACCTGCGCCTCCGGCAGTGGATACGTGCCCTCCTGTTCGATCGGATTCTGGGTCGCCAGCACGAGAAACGGGGCGGGCAACTCGAACGTCCGATCGCCCAGGGTGACTTGGCGCTCCTGCATCGCCTCGAGCAGCGCGCTTTGGACCTTGGCGGGCGCTCGGTTGATCTCGTCGGCAAGCAGGAGGTTCGTGAAGATCGGTCCCTGCTTGACCTGGAAGTCGTGGGTATCCGCTCGGTAGATCTGCGTACCCAGCAGATCCGCCGGAAGGAGATCCGGTGTGAACTGAATCCGCGAGAAACCGGTATGGACGGCCTGAGCCAAGGTCTTGATCGCCGTCGTCTTCGCGAGACCGGGGATGCCCTCGACCAGAACATGACCGTCCGCGATCAGAGCCATCAGCAACCGGTCGATCATGTAGCTCTGGCCGACCATCACCTTCGCCACCTCGGCGCGCACCTGATCGAGCAGATTCGCCTGAGAGCGGATCTCAGCCAGGAGTTCCGGGCTCGTCCCGGCGGAGACGGACTCGGACGACGACGTCAACGGAGACGCCGCCAGCGGTTCGGAGGGTACGTTCTCGCTCTGGTCCATGGTCATCCCGGACGGTTCCATGTGGTCGCCTCTCAAGGGCACACGTCACCCGCTGCAGCCGGAAACTCTATCCGAGCACGCAGGATTCCCGCCCGAGAACGAACACTCGAACGCCCGGCCGCCGGCCTTCACAGCCCCGAGAGCTGACCGCCGTCCGCCGTTTCGTCGTCGAGATGCTCACAGCAGTTCAAGCGAAGCGCCGTCCACGGCGCCTGACCCTCGACCTCGGTGACCGAGGTGTTGCCCCATCTGGTCGGCGCCTCGATCCCGTCGCCCAGCCGCAGGTGACGCGACGCCAGCGAGTGGCAGACGAGACCGTGCGTCACGAAGACGCTGTCGCCGACCGCGCTCCCCGCCAGTTCGCGAATTCGTTGCCACGCCTCGTCGACCCGCTGGTCGAACATCGGCCAGTCCTCCCCCGCCGGCGGCTCGTAGCCGGCCGCCATGATGTCGAGCCCGATGTCGGCGTAAGCGCGCCCGCGCAGGTCGCCGAAGTTCCGCTCGCAGAGCAGCGGCTCGACGACCAGCGGCAGTTCGAGGGCAACCGCGACCGGTTCCGCCGTCATCTCTGCGCGGCGATGGCTGCTGGCGACGATGCACCCGATCGGCCGCCGACGGTGGTGCTCGACCAACCGCACCGCCAGCCGCTCCGCCTGCGCAGCGCCGCGGGCGTTCAGCGGCGTCTCCGGCGTCTGCACGATCCGAGCCGCGTTCGACGCCGTCTCACCGTGACGGACGAGGAGGAGCACGGCGCGCAGGGTATCAGCGCTCCGTGGCTCCTGCCTGACGATGAACGAACCAGAGGTTCCGCGAGTACACCAGAATGCCGAAGCTCTGACCGAGGATGAACACCCCGTCTCCGCGCCAAAGCGCGTAGGACAGCAACATCATGCTGCCGCCCATGCTCAGATACCAGAAGACGGTCGGCACGACGCTCGCCCTCTTCCGTTCCGTGGCAATCCACTGAACGAGGAACCTGGAAGCGAAGAGAGCCTGGCCTCCGTAACCTATGGCGACCCAGATGACTTCGGGAGAGATGGCGGTTGGCATGGCGTGCGCTCCAATGCTCGAGCGGTCGCCGACACCGCGCGGCGGCGGTACCAGGCGACGCCGAAGAGGTCCAGGATGCCGCGAAGGAAGCGGCCCCGGAGGTTGTACTTGCTGCTGCCGCGAATGCGCGGTCGATGCCGGACGGGGAGCTCGACGTAGCTGCCGCCGTTTCTGAGCGCGAGCACCGGCAGGAAGCGGTGCAGCCCGTCGAAGGCCGGCAGGTCACGAAGCGCGTCCGCCCGATACGCCTTGAGGGCGCAGCCAATGTCCGTACATGGGTCGCCCAGGACGAGTCGTCGGGCTCGGTTCGAGACGCGGCTCGCCAGACGGCGGATCAGCGTGTCGCGGCGCGCGACTCGTACTCCCGAGACGACATCGTGCTCTTCCAGCAGCTGGACCAAGGTCGGAATATCCGCCGGTTCGTTCTGCAGGTCGGCGTCGATGGTCACCACGATCGGCGCTCGAGCAGCCCGGATTCCAGCAAGAACTGCCGCCGACTGGCCGGCGTGTCGCTCGAGGCCGAGGACCCTCGCTCTCGCATCGACCGACATCAACCGCTCGAGTTCTTCGCGGCTGCCGTCACTGCTCATGTCGTCCACCAGAACCAGCTCGTAGTCCAACTCGGCACGGGCCATCGCTTCGGCGATCTCTCGCGCCAGGCGTTCCAGGTTGCCCGCCTCGTTGAAGACCGGGGCTACGATCGAGAGCTGCGGCGGCATGTCGGCATCGGTTGCCCTGTCCCAGGCGCTGCCGGGACCTTAGCAGCGTAGGAAGCACTCACACGACTCGAACGGCGCCTTCCCCACCTTCGCCCCGTTGGCGATCCGAGGTCGAGGACCGCCGGGAGTCTCGAATGCGCGACTCCCGGCGTCCCCGGTCAGCGGGTTCTCGCCCGTCCTCAGAAGTTGTACTTGACGCCTAGCTGGACGATCCGGCCGTCACCGTTCGTCGCTGTGATCACGCCGTAGTCCGAGTCCCCGATCCGGTTGCCCGGCTGAGCGAAGTTGATCCGGTTGAACGCATTGAAGGCCTCGATACGAAGCTGCAGCGAACGGTCGGCGCCCATCGGGACGTTCTTGATCAACGACAGGTCGACCCGCTCGAAGTCCGGCCCGCGGATGATGTTCCGGCCGGCATTGCCCCGCCTGATCGCCGTTTCGGCCAGGGTCCGGGGCACGAAGCACTCCGTATTGAACCACTTGTCGACCGTGTTCGGCGCCCGATTGTTCGGATCGCAGACCTGGTCCGGACGCGACGTGAGCCCATAGATGTCGTCCCCGCGTACCCGAATCGGGAACGGATAGCCGGTCTGATACTGGATGATGCCGTTCACCTGCCAGTTGCCGAAGATCGCTCGGACGCCTGGGCTGCTGCCGGAAAGATCCGGCAGGTCCCAGCCGAAGCTGAAGACGACCCGGTGCCGAACATCGAACAGAGCGTCTCCCCATTCCCGTTCGAGCGCCCGGTCGATCGTGCTCAGGCGCTCGAGATCGATCGGAACGATCGGCCGTTCCTCGCCACCGATGTTCAGCCCGGAAACGTGATCCTGAGCATGACCGTAGGTATAGGACAACAGGAAGTTCAGACCGTTCGTCGGCCGCATCCGGACGCTGCCCTGCCACGCCTCGTAGCGGGACTTGGCAACGGTGAACGTCGGGCGCACGAGGCTGAACGCCGGGAACAGACGCGGGCCGAGGGTCGTCTGCTCGGGCTCGACGACTCTCGGATTGACTTCCATGAAGATCGGCAGGTTCCGGCCGCGGGAGCCGACGTAGCCCACCTCGACCCCGATGTTCTCCCCGATCTGACGCTGGACGGTCAGGTTGTAGTGCTGGTAGTTCGGGGTGGTGAACTCCGAGCCCCAGCCGATGAAGATGATCCCCGGCGGGAACCGCGTCGGGCCTCCCTCCAGGTTGACCAGGGGGTCGACGAGCGGAACGACCGCGGGCGGTGCGTCCAGCTGAACCAGAGGGTTGAACGGCGGCGCGAGCACCGAGTTCTGGAAGAAGTCGCCCTGGCCGGGAATGCTGTCGTGGAAGATGCCCCAACCGGCGCGAACGCTCGTACGGCCGTCGCCTTGAGGATCCCAGACGGCCGCCAAACGCGGCGCGAAGTTGTTCCGGTCCGTCTCATAGGTGCCCTTCGGAACGCCCGCGTCACCCGGATAGACGAGACCCGTCGGGGCGTCGGGGAAGCGCGTCGATTGCTCGCCAGGACGGAAGCTGTTCAGCGCGTCGTCGGTATCCTCGAATGGCGTCGCCACCTCGTAGCGAAGCCCCAGGTTCAGCGTGAGCCGCGGCGAGAGCCGGAACTCGTCCTGGATGTAGCCGGCGTAGAGCCAACCGTCGCCCTCGTTGATCGAGTCCGCGCCCGGAACCGCCGTACGGATCCGGGACGGCATGCCGAGCAGGAAGTCCGCCGCCGCGTTGCCGGTATGAACGCCGTTGAACGTGAAGTCGCCGTTCGGCCGGTTGATGAACCCGATGAACATCTTCTCGTTCCGAACGTCAATCCCGGCCTTGATCGAGTGGCGCCCACGGAGGATGGTCAAGTCCTCCGTGAACTGCTGGACCTCGTTCTCGCGCTTGACGAAGGGCTGATTCCGGTCACCCATGCTCGGATAGCCCGAAATCGTGAACTGCGGCAGGCCGACCGCCAGTTCGTTGATGTTCGGCAGGTTGATTCCGTACTCGGAGTTCGTAATGCCGCTCGTGACGACCGGCTCGGCATCGATGGCACTCGACATCACGCGTACCTGATTGAACGCGTTCGAACCGATGGCCGCGGTGTGCGAGACCATGTAGTCATCGAGCGTCGACGCCGCCGTGTTGCCGATCGGTCGAACGGTAGGCGGCTCGAAGCGGTCCGAACTCGAGCGCAGCGCGCGCACGAGGAGGTTCTGCGAGTCGCTCAGCCGATAGTCGAGGCGCAACCCGAACTGATCCCGGTCGTCCGTCACGTCCGGCGACACGATGTAGCGCCCGCCCGCGTTCGGCAACGGCATGAAGTCGTTGATCAACCGCACCGCAATCGGATCGAGCCGATCAGACGGAATCACGTTGCCCGGGAACGGCGCGCCGGTCAGCGGATCAATGATCGTGCCGCTGCCCGAGAAGTCACCCATCCGCTCGGCGGCGCTCATCACGCCGATGTTCTGGGTCGTCCCGCGAGTGTTGCGGAATCCCTCGTAGTAGCCGAAGCCGAACAGTCGGTCGGTGACCATCGGGCCGCCGATGCTGCCGCCGAACTGATCCTGCTCGAGAGTCGGCTTGTCCTGGTCGGGCGGAGAGAAGTAGTTCCGCGATTCGAGCGAGTCGTCGCGGTTGAACTCCCAGACGCTGCCGCGCAAGCTGTTGCCTCCCGACTTCGTCACGACGTTGACGATCGAACCGGCGTTGCGGCCGAACTCGGCGGTGTACGAGTGAGTCAGGATCTTGAATTCCTCGATCGCGTCCGGCGGCGGGCGCAGGACGAAACCGGTGTTGAACGTGTCGTTGTTCGCGGCGCCGTCGAGCAGGAAGTTGTTCGACTGGTTCCGCACGCCGTTCACGCTGAAGCCGGCCGTCACCGCGCCGAAGCCGTTGATGCCGGCGTCCGCGTCGCCCTGCGCGCCGCCGAGACGTGCCGGCGGCTCGACGACGCCCGGAATGAGTGTGCCCAGCTGCGTGAAGTTCCGTCCGTTCAGGGGCAACTGGACGATCTTCACTTCGTCGACGACGACTCCCAGGGTGGCATTCGAGGTCTCGATCAGGGGTACCTCGCCGGTCACCGTCATCGTCTCGGAGAACTCGCCCACGGCCAGCGCCATGCTGATCCGCGCGGTCTCGGCGGCCGTGACGCGGACCCCTTCTCGGGTCAGCTGCATGAAGCCCTCGACTGCCGCGGTCACGGTGTAGTCGCCGGGAGGCAGCAGCGGCGCCGCGAAGTAGCCGTCCTCGCCGGTCATCACCAACCGGGTCTGGTTCGTCGCGATGTTCGTGATCGTGACGTTCGCGCCCGGCAGAGCGCCTCCCTCGTCGTTCGTCACGAAACCGCTCAACTGGCCCGTCGCCTGCCCGAAGGCAACCGCCGCAGAGAGCGCGAGCACGAACGAGACAGCGGCAAAGCGCCAAGTTCGACGAAGCGGGTTCTTCATTCAAGGCCTCCTTTCGACCTGTGTCCGAATCCAGAGACGCAGGGCTTCATGCCAGAGTCGGCGAACGGCGGGAACCCGTCCACGAACTGACTGTCATTGGTCCGGGCGGGAGAATAGCACCCTTGGGGAGTCCGCTCCATCCGATCCGCTGAACCCCATCCACCTCCGTCGATCTGGTAGCCTCCTGGCTGCCCGGCCGGAGGATGCTCCGCCGAGCACTCATCGAGACCGGCCGAGGGATTGGGCCCGTTGAAGCCGGGGCAACCACCAGGGCGTCGCAACCCCGGGGAAGGTGCCAACTCCTACGGAAGCTCCGCGCGAGCGGGCTTGCCGAGAGATGAGTCAACGGGACGCTCAAGCGCTGTCTCGGCGCCTCCTCCGGTTGAGTCTCCGTAGAAGTTTCCTCGGGAGACCGTTCCACCGGTTCCCGCTCCCGCGGGCCACTCAACCCTTCTCGACCGGAGACTCCGATGACACAGAAGCAGCACGCTCAGACACGCGCGGCGCGCGCGGCGCTCGCCACCGACACCCAGCACGGCGCGGTCGTTCCACCGATCTACCTGTCGGCCAACTTCACCTTCGCCGGACTCGAAGGCAAACGTCCCTATGACTACACGCGCTCCGGCAATCCAACCCGCTCGGCTCTCGCCGATGCTCTCGCCGAGGCCGAAGGCGGTCACGGCGCGATCGTTACCGCCTCCGGCATGGCAGCTGTGACCCTGACCTGCCAACTGCTCGACCCGGGGGACCGGATCGTCGCGGCCCACGACTGCTACGGCGGTACATTCCGGCTCCTGGACCGCTTTCGACAGCGCGGCCTCCTCGACGTCGACTTCGTCGACCTGACGAACCGGGAGGCGATGGCTGCGGCGATGGCTTCCCGTCCGAAGCTCGTCCTCGTCGAGACGCCGAGCAACCCGCTGCTCCGGATCACCGATCTGGAAGCCGTGTGCCGGCACGCGAAACAGGCCGGCGCACTCGTCGCAGCCGACAACACGTTCATGTCGCCGGCACTCCAGCGCCCGATCGAGTGGGGCGCCGATCTGACGATCCACTCGACGACGAAGTACCTGAACGGCCATAGCGACGTGATCGGCGGCGCGGTCGTCGCGGCGACTCCCGAACTCCACGAGTTCTTCGACGATTGGGCGAACATGATGGGCGTAACCGGGGCGCCCTTCGACAGCTACCTGACTCTGCGCGGGCTTCGCACTCTGCACAGTCGTCTACGCTGCCACGAGGAGAACGCGCTGGCCGTCGTCGAGATGCTCGCCGAGCATCCCGCCGTCGAGCGGGTCTACCATCCAAGCCTGCCGGATCATCCCGGCCACAGCATCGCGCGCCGCCAGCAGGACGGCTTCGGCGCAATGGTCAGCTTCGACGTCGCAGGGGACGCAGAGGACGCGGCGGTCGTCGTCTCGAACCTCGCCTGCCTCTCGCTCGCCGAATCCCTGGGCGGCGTCGAGAGCCTGATATCCCACCCGGCAACCATGTCCCACGCCTCGATGACGGCGGAGGCAAGGGCCACGGCCGGAATCGGCGACCAGCTTCTGCGGCTCTCCATCGGCATCGAGAACGCGGACGACCTCGTGAACGACCTGCGCCTCGCTCTCGACCGCGTCGTTCCGCGGCCCAGGTCCGCCGCGTCCGCTGCGGCCAGGTGATTCCGCCCGTCGCGTCGCCTCAAGCCCCTCGCTCGAACTGTACGCGGCAAAGCGCGAGGCGGATCATCCGGTCGCAGAGGTCCTCGAAGGAGATCCCGAAGACTCCGGCCGACTGGGGAAGGAGGCTGGTCGGCGTCATGCCCGGCAGGGTGTTCACTTCGAGACAGCAGGGCGAACCCGTGGCGTCCAGGCGGAAATCGACGCGGGAGAAATCGCGAAGGCCCAGGGCCTCGTGAGCGGCGCGGGCAAGCTCGCGAAGCCGGTCCTCGAGGTCCTCGGCGATCTCGGCCGGGAACAGCTCGCTCGCGCGGCCCGGCGTGTACTTGCTGTGGAAGTCGAAGATCACGCCCGGCGAGATGATCTCCCCGACGCCCAGCGCGCGGTCTTCGACCACCCCGACGGTGTACTCCCGTCCCGGCAGGAACCGCTCGAGAATCACCTCGTCGTCGAAGGTCAGCGCTTGGCCTACCGCACCGTCCAGATCGGTCGGATCGGACACCAGAGAAAGGCCGACCGTCGATCCAACCCGTGAGGGCTTGACGATCAGAGGCACACCGAGTTGCTCGATCTCCGTCTGGCTGGCCGGCCAGCAGGCCCAATCCGGGGTGGGAATCCCGGCTTCGCGGAGTCGGCTCTTGCTCGCGTTCTTGTCCATCGCCAGCCGGCTGCCGCGGGAGTCGCTGCCGGTGAAGGCGAGACCGGCGGCCTCCAGCAGCTCCTGAACTTCGCCCCCTTCGCCCTGGCGGCCGTGGAGCACGAGGAAGATCGCGTCCGCGCGCCGAAGGTCGCCGCTCGCGAGCGCCGGCAGATCTTCCCTCGTCTGCAACTCGCGGAGCTCCGCCAGCGAGGGTGGCCGGGCGCCGACGGCCCGACCCAGACGCCGCTGTTCCGCTTCGACGTCCAAAGGCCCCGGCTCGATCGTGTCGAAGACGGCGACGTCGTAGTCTCGGGCGCGGAGTGCAGCGGAGACCTTCGCCGCACCGGCCAGTGCAACTGTCCTCTCCGGCGTCGATCCTCCCGTCAGAACTGCGATTCGCGCCATGCCTTGCCCACCGGGAGGGGATGCTACAGCCGCTCGCCCTCCACTGTTACTCTGAACGCCATGAGGACGAGCACACGCATCCTGCGAACCGCCATCGTCGCGTTGACGATTCCGGCGATCGGCGTCTCCGCGATCGGAGCCGACGAGGCCGGCGAACCGCTCGCACCGACGCTCCATGGCCTGGGCGACCTGCACTACCCGATCACGACGTCGTCGGACGCGACGCAGCGCTTCTTCGATCAGGGGCTCCGCCTCGTCTACGCGTTCAACCACGCCGAGGCCGTGCGGGCCTTCGACGAAGCGTCGCGGCTCGACCCGGAAGCGCCCATGCCGTACTGGGGCAAGGCCCTGGCGCTCGGCCGCAACCTGAACGACTCGATGCCGCGAGAACGCGAACTCGAGGCGCTGGCCAGTCTCGAGCAGGCTCGCGAACGGAAGGCCGAAGCCACGGAACGCGAACAGGCGTTGATTGACGCGCTGGCCCACCGCTACTCCGCCGACGAGGATGCCGACCGCGGCGCCTTCGACGCGGCCTGGGTCGACGCGATCGCCGGTGTCGCCGGCCGATTCCCGGACGACCCGGAAGCCGCCACTCTGCACGCGGCGGCGATCATGAACACGATGCCCTGGGACTACTGGCGCGACGGCAAGCCACGGCCGGGGACGATCGAGGCGAAGGGCGTTCTCGAACGTGTGATCGCCACACACCCCGACCATCCCGGCGCGCACCACTACTACATCCACCTGATGGAGGCCCGGGACCCCGAGCTCGCCGAACCCAGCGCGGACGCCCTCGGCAAACTCATGCCCTCCGCCGGGCATATGGTCCACATGCCCGCTCACATCTACATCCGCGTCGGACGCTACGACGACGCCGTGGAATCGAACGAACGCGCGATCGCCGCCGACCTGGACTACATCACCCAGTGCAACGCCCAAGGTCTGTACCCGGTGGCCTACTACCCCCACAACATTCACTTCCTGTGGGCCGCTGCCACCTTCGGCGGCCGCTCGCAGCTGGCGATCGAGAGCGCGGACAACTTGGCGAGGGAAGTCCCCTCCGAACTCGCGCCGGCTCTCGCCTTCCTCCAGAACTACCTGGCAACGCCGCTCTTCGCCCGGGTGCGTTTCGGCCGCTGGCAGGAGGTACTCGACGCCCCGGCGCCGCCGACCGGCCAGACCTTCCAGGAGGCGATGTGGCGCTACGCCCAAGGCTTGGCCCTCGCGGCGACCGGTGACCCGCGAGGCGCGAGTCGTCACCTGAAGGAACTCGCCAAGCTGCGGCGACGTCCGGAGCTCTCCGACCTCCGCATCTCCTTCGCGACGGGGTCCGACCTCGTCCGCTTGGCCGAAC
This sequence comes from Candidatus Multivoraceae bacterium, assembly GCA_965219625.1. Taxonomy (GTDB): domain Bacteria; phylum Acidobacteriota; class Thermoanaerobaculia; order Multivoradales; family Multivoraceae; genus Multivorans. The sequence goes on from OZ244782.1 coordinate 318,862, forward strand.
GCCTGCTGGCCGGCGAGATCCAGGCGGCCCGGGGTCGGTTGCGGCGGGCGATCAACGAGATGCGCTCGGCGGTGGCGCTTCAGGACAGTTTCCGTTACGCCGAACCGCCGTCCTTCCACTATCCTGTTCGCCAGTCGTTGGGCGCAGTGCTTCTCGAGGCCGGACGCGCCGCCGAGGCGGAAGCCGTCTACCGCCGCGACCTGGAACACAACCCGCACAACGGCTGGTCCTTGTTCGGCTTGACGGAGGCGCTGCGCGCTCAGGAGCGCGACGAAGAGGCCGACGAAACAGAGCGCCGCTTCGCCGAGGCGTGGCAGAGCGCCGACGTCGAACTCGACGCATCCGTCTTCCGTTAGAGACAGCGCCGAGTTCGCTTCAGCGGACGGGAGAACGCCACTCGCTCGCCAGGCGATCGGCGCGGGCCATGCCTTCGAGCGTCGGCGCCAGGAGACGACCCCGAACCCGGAGCCAGCCCGACTTCTCCCAGGCTTCGATCTGTCCGGCGTTCCCGGCGGCCGGGTCGATCCCGAATCGCCGCTCGACGCTGGCGCAGTCGATCCCGGAACGCTGGCGAAGGCCCATCATCACGGCTTCCAGCACGAGTTGCTCCTCGGTCAACTCCTCGCGACCGCCTACCGGCGAGACGCCGCGCTCCACTGCGGAACTCCAGTCCTTCCAGGAGGGGACGTTCCACCACCGGCGACGACCGGCGTACGAATGCGACGAGGGTCCCAATCCAAGGTACGGGCGATGCCGCCAGTACTTCCGGTTGTGCCGACTCCTGTGGTCGTCGCCGCGGGCGAAGTTCGAGACCTCGTATCCCTCGTAGCCAAGTTCCGCGAGGCGCCGATGCGTGGCGACGAAGCTCGCGGCCCGCTCGTCCTCGCCCGCCTCGAGCAGCCTGCCCGCATCCCGCCGACGGCCGAAGGGCGTCCCGTCGTGCACGGTCAGTTCGTAACAGGAGACGTGATCCGGCCCGAGAGCCGCAACCTCGTCCAACGTTCGAAGCCAGGAACCCGCGTCGAAGCCGGGCAGCGAGTAGATCAGGTCGACCGACACGGACCGGAAGCCCGCTGCACGAGCCCGAGCGACGCTCGCTCGCGCCTCCGCGGCGTTGTGGCGCCGACCGAGGAACCGAAGCGCCCGGTCGTCCAGCGCCTGCAGCCCGAGACTGATCCGGTCGAAGCCGAGTTCCCGCCAGCCGGCGAGCGACTCAGGCGAAGCATCCTCAGGATTCGCCTCGATCGTCCACTCGGCCTCGGCCTCGACCGAGAGCTCCGCTTCGATCCGACCGCGAACGGTCTCAAGCTGGTCCAGGCCGAGCGCCGACGGCGTGCCCCCGCCGAAGTACACCGTGTCGAAGGCGCCCGCTCTCCACAGCTCTGCCTCCGCCTCCGCGGGCGTTCTCCGCTCTGCCGCGGCCGCGCTCCATATCTTCATCTCCGTAGTCAGAGAGGCGACGAAACGCCCGCGTTCCTCCGCGTCTCCCCGCGCCACGGCGAAGTCGCAATAAGGGCAGATCGCCGAACAGAACGGGATGTGGACGTAGAGACCAGCCGTTTCCGCCATGACGTTCCCCGAACGGACCCTACCCGCGCGATGCGACACGCTATCGCTGAGACGGTTGGCAAACGCGTTCTGACGGACCTCCATGGTTGACAGAGCGGAACCTACTGTGGTAATCACAACAACCTACACCGGAGGTCCTCCTACACCGGAGGTCCTCCACAACCGGAGGTCCTCCACAACCGGAGGTCCTCCACAACCGGAGGTCCTCCACAACCGGAGGTCCTCCAATGAAGACTGCCTCTTACTCTCGAGGGTTGCTTGTTGCTGCCGTAGTCGCCGTGGCGTTCGTTGTCGCCGTAGTTGCGATACCGACCGAGTCCGTGGCTTGCACCTCAGGATGCGTGGATTCCACCTACGACCCCGCTCGTGGCTTCAGGTGCGGTGCCGGCGGGGCAGTGTGGTGTCAGATCTGCAAATTCTGCTACTAGGAGCTGGCCCAAGGCCGCTCTGATGCGAACGCGTTCTGCAGTCGTCCTGGTCCTCATCCTGCGGTCTGCTGCAAGTGTCGTCAGCGCAGAGACCTGTCGCCAACTCGACGCCTCTGAGTTACCCCTGATCGGTGGACTCGGCGGCGTTTGGTTGACGTCCTCCAGGGTCGCCCTGACGGATGTCCAGGAAGAGAGGTTTCTTGTTTACGCGCTCGACGGCGGCAAGGTCCGCGGCGTCGTGCCGCGAGCGAGCGGCCATGGCCCGCTCCGGATCCTGGATGCGGCTTCCGTACGCGATGGATTCCTGATGGGAAGCATGTACCAGAACCCGAACAGGTTCCAAAATGGGTCTTTCGTCCTGCGGTTTGGAGTTGCCCCGGTTTAGTGGACAGTTTGTGTTTAGGTAATCAAGCAGCCTCTCGGTATCGTCTTTCGAAATTGGCGGGCGACAGGTGTCCGATCGCGGAGTGTCTCCGATGGGTGTTGTACCAGCCCTCGATGTACCGGAAGAGCTCGGCCTTCGCCTCGGAGTGAGTGCGGAAGGTGGTTCGGGCTAGCAGTTCGCATTCCAAGCTGGCAAAGAAGCTCTCGGCCATCGCGTTGTCATAGCAATCTCCGATCGAACCCATCGAGAGGGCGATCCCGGCGTCGCTGCAGCGCTCGCCGAAGGCCAGTGAAGTGTACTGACTGCCCTGATCCGAGTGGTGGACCACCTCATCGGGGCGCCGCTGGGCGATGGCCATCTCCAAGGCCCCCAGGACGAGGTCCGTCGCCATCGACCGGTCCATGGACCAACCGACGATTCTCCGGCTGAACACGTCCAGTACGATCGCCAGGTAGAGGAAACCCCCGAGAGTCGGCACGTACGTGATGTCCGCGACCCACAGCCGGTCAGGGGCCTCCGCCGCGAACTCCCGGACGACCAGGTCGGGAGCTGGCCGGGCCGTCTTGGCCCGCCGCGTTGTACTTGGCTTCTTGCGGCGGCTGACACCCGACAAACCCGATTCCCTCAGGAGTCTTGCTACCCGCTTGCGCCCCACTGGGAGGCCTTCGTCTGCCAGTTCAGCCTGAATCCGTGGCGCCCCGTAAGTCCCCCGGCTGCGCTCGTGAATCGCTCGCACACGCTCCGCGAGAGCGGCGTCTGACTTCTCCCTCGCCGACTCGGGGCGCCTAAGCCAAGCGTAGTACCCGCTCGTGGAGACACCGAGCACTCGGGCCATCGTCGTAACACGGAACTCGGCCTGATGCGCCCTCATGAACCTGAAGACCCCTTCAGGCCCGTCCCCCGGGCGAACCAGGCCGTGGCTTTTGCCAGAATCGCACGCTCCTCGCGCAGCCGACGGACCTCACGTCGCAGCCGGCGCAGCTCCTCCCGCTCCGCTGTCGTGCTGCCGTCACTCCGGCGGCCCTCATCACGGTCGGCCTGACTGACCCAGTTGCGGATGGACTGAGCCGACGGCTCGAACTCCCTGGCTAAATCGTCCGGGCTACGCCCGGACCGGACCAGTTCCACCATCTGCCGCCGGTACTCTGCCGGGTACCGAGGTCTCGATCTTCCCATCGTGGATACCTCCTTCTCCAAGGATGTAATGTCCACGAAACCGGGTCAACCTCAGTTTGACTCGAACTTGACCCTGGCTGCCGAGTACTCTTGGCCTCGAGACTGGGGCAACGACACCCATGTCCATGACAGAGGTTCGGGCCTCCCTACCATGGTCGATGAGATCGAGGCCACTCCGGACGGCTTCGTGGCATGGCTCTACTTCGCACCAGGCGCGGGGCGCGACGGCGCCATGCGCTTCAGGGTATCCGCCGACGGTCCGAATGCACCCGTGACGCCCATCGGCTCTTGGCGCCAGATGCCAACCGAGGTTCATCCACGGGTACCGCTCACGCCGTCCCGCTTGGCGGCGACCGTCGGCGACAACGCGAATGCCTACGCACTCCGCGTTGACGAAACCCCCTTCATCCAGCGTCTGGAAGGCCGCGGCGAACGCCTGAAGGTCTTCCCCGATTGGCCCGGTCCCATGCCGGACCTTCCTCCCGTGAGCGCAATGGAACACTACTCGTTGTGGTATCAGACAGTCGAAGAGTCGAGCTTTCCGGCCGGTCTCTACGCTGAAGGGCACCTGCTCTATGTACTCGTGCGGGTGGCAACGACGGACGGGCCGGAATGGAAACTGCACGCAATCGACCCGGTGGCAGAGTCCCTGTTGCATGTCGTTCGCTTGCCCACAGGCGCCGCGCACGTTTCCTTGGTGCCTGGATCCGAACATTGGGCGCTACTCGAAGCATCGAGCTTCGCGGAGCACAAGATGCGGAAACCGAAGCGTCTGCTTGTCCTCGACGCGGAGGCCATTCGCAACGGTGAAGAGCTCCCCTGCAGTTGACCTCCGGGGCCGTCCCGGAGGTCAACTGGCTCGCGGAACGGGATTGGCTCTGGCCATTCTGACTCTTGCGCACGCGTTTGCCTCCGGCGTGGGTTTCGCACAGGACGCTCCCAAGCCCCCGGCCGCCATCTCGGTGGTCGACGGCGAAGGACGTGCCGTCGCGGGCGCCACCGTCCAGGTACTGCGACTCGCGCATCCGGGCGCCCTACGCCCGGATGCCGTGGTTCTCGCTCGCAGCCGTACTTCCAGCAGCGGTGCAACGGAGGATGCGCTTCCGAGTGTTCGTGGGATGATCGTCCTTGTCGATCATCCTCGCTTCGAGCGGTTCCTCGGTACTTACGGCGATGGACGCCTGCCGGCGACCATCCGGCTCGGACCGGGCGGACTCCTGAAAGGGAAGGTCGTTGGGTCGAAGGGTAGCGAGATGCCGGGAGCCACCGTATGCGTGGCTTGGCAAGACGAGAGTGCGCCGGCCCCGGAGGACAACGTGCGCCGATGCACGGCTTCCGACGACGACGGTCGGTTTGCAGTGCCCGGCCTGTCCTCGTTCGCTGAGGGCGAGGTCACGGCCGCCCTCGAGGAGCATGGGCAAGCCGTTCTCGACATAGGCGGCGCCCCTCTGCCCGAACAGCCGATTCTCCTCGAACTGATACAGGAAGCAACCGAACATGGAGCGTCGTCCCGAAACGACAGTTCGGGCAGCATCCGCGTTCAACTCCTCTCCGCCGCCGGAATTCCGATAGAGCGATTCAAGATGCGGGTCCTGGTCAAGCGACCCGGCTCGCACTCCGTCTTTCGTCAGGAAGCCGAACAGGGGACGGCTCCCGTGATCATCCCGATTCCCGGCGACGTTGGCCAGGGAGATCTCCTGCAGGTTCACTTCCGGGCGGACAACCACATCATGTCGGAGGCCTACCGTCTGCACCCGAATCCGGGGCGCGTCACGGACCTGGGCATCGTCCATTTGGATCCGGGCGCCATGGTCACGGGACGCTTGTTCGACGCCGTCGGCTCTCAAGCGATCGCTGGCTGCGTCCTTGAGCTGGCGCCGGCCGGAAACGGGAAGATCTTGCACCGCCTGCGGGGCGAGCAGCACATCGCGATCTCGAACGACGCAGGCGCCTTTCGGCTCGGCGGACTAACCGAAGGGAGATACTACCTTCGAACAGAGTGCAGAACGGGACCCCCCACTGCCAGGCTTGTCGCCCTCGACGACTCGGAACACGTAGACCTCGGGGAGCTCTGGTTGCCCGCGCCGCGGACCGTCCTGATGCGAGCCTACGGAGCGGGAAAAGGCACAGTACAGGTTATGGACCGCTTCCGCGAGTTGGAAACTCCTCTGGCAACGGCTCTCCTCCAATCGACAGGCAGGGAGAACGGCGAAGGCCCTTCCTTCGCGGAGGTCCATCTGGCGCCCGGTCGCTACCGGATCGATCTTCGCGACTCCACCGACGAACTCGTAGCGTCCAAAGAAGTTCAGGTCGATGCCTACGGTCCCTCCGACGTGGTCGAAGTGGACGTGGAGTATCGACGCCGCACCATCGAGAGCGTGCTGACCTTGGACGGACTCCCGGTGAGCGGCGGATTCGTCCGTTTCGAGCGGATTCTCGGGTCGCGGGCGGGTGCAGGAGTCATCCAGATGGACGCTCAGCGAGGCGACACGGTAACGCACACGACGATGCTGCGCCCAGGCCACGCGTCCGTGCACCAGGCTGAGGTGGCGACGGACGGTTCCTTCACGGTGCCGGGAGCGCCCGACGAGTTCCTGTGGATGACGTGGTTCGCCCCGGGCGGGCAAGGCCGGGTCGGTCGAATCTGGCCCGATCAACCGCTCTCCCGGTTCGACTTGGGCGGAACCTCGGTGGTCACCGGCGAACTGAGGCTGCCGGCAGACCGAGTCCCGACACAAGCCACCGTAGTTCTGATCGGCGACCTTGGTCTCGAAGCCGCAGGGGCCTCCACCACGGAGAACGGGACCTTCGTCCTGCCCCCGGTACCACCGGGCCACTATCGTCTGGTGGCAAACACCGGAGCGGGAATGGCCACGGCGGAAGTCCTCCTGACTGCAAACGCAGCGGCGCCGTTCCAGGTTCTGCAGGCTGACGAGGACACGTTCGGCGAAGTCGAGGTCCGGCTGGCGACTCCGGGCGCTCCGATGGTCGGCGCGTGGTTGCACGTGCTGGGTCCGAACGAGACGCTGGCCGCCAGCCGACTCGTAGTCGAAGACGGAGTCTTCAACTCCGAAAGGGTGCCGGCGGGAGAGGTAACTGTCCTCTGGGACCACAGCGCCGCCTGTGTGGGCGCCGACAAGGTCACGCTGGAAGCGGGCCGGTCGGCTCGACTGGATCGGACCCTGCAGCTGGGACGCCTGCTCGAACTCCGGTGTTCCGAGGGGAGATGCGCGGGCGAACCTCTCTCTCTAATCCGGTTGACCAACGAAGCAGGCGTCAAGCTCGCTCATCACCTGACGGGGGCATTGCCCGGTACGACCTTCTCGGACGACGGCCGTGTCGGCCTGGGCTGCCTGACACCGGGCTCCTACAGCGTCTCGCTTTGGACGGATGGGCGTCGATGGGACGCAGAATTCGAACTCGATCCGGGGCCTGAGGAAACTCCGGTCACCGTCACGGTCAGGCCGGCGCCCGGCTGACGCTAACGCGGCTTTTCGCCGCCGACCCACCAGGGGCTGGACCAGGCGAGGTGGCCGTCGATCTGCTCCGCGCGGAGGTAATACCAGTCCTCGTCCTCGCCGAAGTCGGTGAAGCGGAAGGTCACGTCGTCGCGGAGCCCCTCGACGAGATCAACACGAATGCTGTCCCGGTACTTCCCCTCGCGGAAGACGTGCTCGTTGCCGCCCCGGACGACGACGGACGTCCTCGGCGCGGCGGGCAGGGCGAGCGTGAACTCCGCCGCGGCGAAGCGCTGCGGCGTGCGCACCTGAACCGGCGCCGTGCCGTACTCGACGGCGGCCGCGATCTCGACGTCGAGGCGGACCGCCGCCGGGTCGCCTTCGAGGATCAGCGCGAAGGAGCGGCGCGAGCCCCGGGTCGTCAAGTCGAAGCTGGCCGTGGCGCCGTCCACTCCGAAACGATCCGCGGGGAGCGGCGTCCCCGTCAGACGGCCGCCGACGAGTTCCGCGCCTTCGACCGTTACCGTACCTCGCCAAGGACGCTGGCCGCGTGGGTTGTCCCGGATGTCGACCCAGCTCTCGGAGAAGAAGCTGACGAGCGCCTCGAACTGGCCCTCCGGCAGGGCCGACCCGCCGCTTCCCCGCGTGTCGAAGGTCGCCACAACCTCGCCGTTGCGGATCAGGTCGACCCGGCGGACCGGCGCCGTGCCGATGACCCGCCCCTCCAGCACGCGGCGCTCTGTCTGGTCGAGTTCGCTGCCCATCGACGCACCGTGGAGCCGGGCGTCGAGGATCATCCGCTGCGCTCCAGTCGTCGCGTAGGCGCGACGCGCCTTCAACGCGCCGAAGACGGCATCGGTCGTCCGCGCCGAGGCCCAGGCAGCGGCCAGGCCGCCGAACTGGAAGATGTTCGATCGTCGCCCCGAGGCGGCGGCCTGATGACCGGGCGAGTACCCGGGATGGCCCCGATGGTCGTCCGACGCGGACACGAAGCCGACCCGAAAGCCCTGCTCGAGATAGCGGCTGCCGAACCACTCGAACGTGCCATGGCCCGACATGATCTCGATCAGGTTCTCCATCTGGAAGTCGGTCTGCCGCCAGTCCCCGTTCTGATGCGCGTGAGGGATGATCAACACGTCGTCCGTGTCGTACTCGGCACGCAGGCCTCGATAGAGGTCGGAGAGGTTCGGCGCCGACTGGACGCCGACCCGCTCCATCCCGACGTTCCGGAAGAACACGTTGTGGTGACCTCCGCGCTGGCGGGGCGACGTCCACTCGTAGCCGGCAAAGACGAGGAGCTCGCCTTCGCGGTGATACGCCCGGACCGCCCCGTTCAATTCCTCCCAGAGACCGTCGGTCAACCAGATGTCGTGCTCGCTCAACGTGACGAAGTCGAGGCGGGCGTCGTCGCGGGCGAACTCGAAGTAGCCCTCCGGCGTGCCCTGGCCCTCGGCGAAGCCGGAGTGGCCGTGCGTCTCGCCCCAGTAGAGACGACGTTCGGGGTCCGCTTGAACCCAGACGGGATTCGCGGCGCCGGTCACTTCGCCGTCCGGACTGCGGAACGTGTAGCGGTGGACTCCTTCCGTATCCGCCGTCAACTCGATGAGGTGGATCGCCCGGCCGGGCGGGCGTTCGGCGACCACCTCGCCGTCCCGGAACACCTGGAGGCCGGGGATGTCCCGGGTCGCCCGGTTGTAGGCGCGGTCCTCGGCGCGCACCGAGATGACGAACGTCTCGCCCGTGCCGACGATCGACGGAGCGAAGCCGTGAACCCGTTCCGCCGCGCCGCCCACGACCTCGAACGTCGCGGGCGGCATCTCGTAGACCCTGCCGTCGCCCGGGTCGACGTGAATCGGCAGGGCAATCCGATCGTTGCTGAACTCGCCGACACGTAGACCGCGGCCGCCGGCCGACTTGTCGCCGTAGGTCAGGGTGATCGTGTCCCCGGCTTCGAGACTCCCGCCGCGAACGCGGAACGTGGGGAAACCGGCCGGACGGCGAAAACCGCCGTAGGGACCCCAGATCGGATGCGTGTCGTGTTCCAGACCGATGCCTGGACGGCTGACCTCTGCCGAGACGTAGTTGTCCGCGCCGGCATTCGTCGTCTGCAGCCGCCCGTAGCCGCCCGCGCCCTGCGTCGAGACGACGATGCCGCCGCCTTCCTCCATACCGAGGGATCCGACCGTGTAGACAACCTCAAGAGTCGCCCAGCTGCGGGCCTCGAACACTTCGTCGCCGCTCCGTCCGATCGTCCCCAGAGCCTGCGGATCGGCATCGAGCCAGGCCAGCTGCCGTACGTAGTCGTCGACCGCCTCCAACTGCCGGAGCGGCGCCTCGCTGCCGGGGCGCGGGTTCGGACCGAAGGCCGCAACGAGCGGCAGGTTCTTCGGCACGAAGGCGCCCTGCCGAGACACCTCGTTCGCCCAGGCCCAAAGCGTCGCCATCCGCTCGGCGATGTTCGCCGAGGTGGTCGGACCGCTCTCGACGTCAAGGACCAGCCTCTCGACTCGGGCACGGAGCTCGGAGTCGAGCTCCCAGCCTGCGGCCGGGCATGCCAGCAGGCAGAGAACCGTGACAAGGATGACAACCGGGCCGCGCTCACGCATCTCGACCTCCTCCGAACTCTCGTTTCTCTCTGGAACGGAAACGAAACGTACGATAGTAGAGTCCGTTCACTCACCCGAGGAGGAACCGATGAGGAAGCTGACCACGGTCGGAGCGCTGACCGTCCTGACCGCCTGCGCCGCCGTCTCTGCATGCGCCCCGGGCGACGATGCCGCGGACGGCGGAGATGCCGCCGCGGCGGGCACGCGGCCGGCTCCGAATCCGAATCGGAATGCCTACTTCGGCGATCTTCACGTCCACACCCGCTACTCGTTCGACGCGTTCATCTTCGGCACGACGACGGACCCGAACGACGCCTACGAATTCGCGAAGGGCGGGACGATCAAGCACCCGGCCGGCTTCGACATGAAGCTCGACCGGCCGCTCGACTTTCAGGGCGTGACGGACCACGGCATGTACCTGGGCATGCTGCCGGCGATGACCGAAGAGGGCTCGGCGGCCTACGACCACCCGGTCGCAGCCGACCTGCGGGCCGCCGAGGAGGCCGACGAGCGGCGTGGAATCTTCGTCGGCATGGGCCCCTACCTGAGCGCCGCGTCCGGGACGGACGAGCACCTGGACATGAACATCGTCCGCGGCGCCTGGTCCAGAATCGTCGAGGCGGCAGAGGCGCACAACGACCCGGGCAACTTCACGACATTCATCGCCTACGAGTACACCTCGTCCGGCTACGAACGGGACAACCTGCATCGCAACGTGATCTTCCGCGGTTCGGAGCATCCGGAAGCGCCCTTCAGCCGTCTCGATTCACAGAATCCCGAAGATCTCTGGGCCGCGATGGACGAGTGGCGGGAACAGGGCATCGACGCGCTCGCGATCCCCCACAACCCGAACGGCTCCGGCGGCCGCATGTTCGAGATGGCCAAGTTCTACGGCGATCCTCTGGACGAGGACTATGTCGAGGTGAGGAGGCGGAACGAGCCGATCGTCGAGATGACCCAGGTCAAGGGCACCTCGGATACCCATCCGGCGCTGTCTCCGAACGACGAGTGGGCCGACTTCGAGATCATGCCCTACAAGATCGCAACGACGATCATCAGCGAACCGGAAGGCAGCTACGTCCGCGACGCCCTGATCCGCGGCCTCCGGCTCGCCGACGGCGGCCTGACGAATCCGTACAAGTTCGGGCTCGTCGGCGCCAGCGATACCCACGTGTCGGGCGGATCGTTCAAGGAAGACGACTATTGGTCGAAGGTGGGCATCCTGGACGCCGAGCCCCACCTGCGAGGATCCGTTCCCGGCGGCGGCGCGAATCAGAGCACCGGCGACCCCGCCCAGCAATCGGACTCTTCGATGCGCACGGAAGACGGTTCCGGCCGCACCTTCCGCGATACGTACTACTACACCTGGGGCGCTTCCGGCCTCGCCGGCGTGTGGGCGGAGGAGAACACCCGCGAGGCGATCTTCGATGCGATGCGCCGCAGGGAGACGTTCGCCACCTCCGGGCCCCGGATGCGGGTTCGGTTCTTCGCCGGCAGTTTCGCAGCCGAGGATCTGGACGACTCCGACTTCCTGACCCGTGCCTACGCCGACGGGACGCCGATGGGCGGCGATCTCCTGGCAGCGGACGTCGGAACAGCGCCCACCTTCGCCGTCTGGGCGATGCGCGACGCGATGGCCGCGCCACTCGACCGGCTGCAGGTGATCAAGGGATGGTCGAACAACGGTCGGGGCGCCGAGACGGTCTACGACGTGGCCTGTTCCGACGGCGCCGACGTCGACCCGGCCACTCATCGCTGCCCGGACAACGGCGCCACGGTCGATCTCTCGACTTGCAGAGTGAGCGACGACTCGGGGGCCGACGAGCTGAAGGCGGTCTGGACGGACCCGGACTTCGACGCCTCCGCCCGCGCCGTCTACTACGTCCGCGTCCTCGAGAACCCGACCTGCCGCTGGTCGACCTGGGACGCCCTGCGCGAAGGCGTCGAGCCGCGACGCGACGTGTCGCCGACGATCCAGGAACGGGCCTGGTCGTCGCCGATCTGGTATACCCCGGAGTAGCCGAGACCCTCTCGCGCCGGCGCGCACCAGCCGCCGTCGAGACGCCTGCCCTCGGAACGCGAAGTCACTCTCGCCAAACAACGGTGAATCTCGACGTCCCATGCCACCTGAGTGCCGTCGAACGCGCCGTGTCGTCGCTCGAACGCGACGGCCAGTCCGCTCGAACGATCACGCTTCGCCGCAACTTCTCCGTTGCCCTGGAGGACCTCTGGGACGCGATGACGAACGGCGCCCGCATCCCGAGTTGGTTCCTGCCCATCACCGGCGAACTGACGCTCGGCGGCCGCTACCAACTCGAAGGAAACGCAGGCGGCGCGATCACCGCCTGCGAACCTCCCTCGCGCTACGCCGTCACCTGGGAGTTCGCCGGAGACACGAGTTGGGTGGAGGTCCGTTGCGCCGAAGACGACGAAGCCGGCGCCCGGCTCGAACTCCGGCACACCATGCTCCATTCCCCGCATTGGGACGAGTACGGCCCCGGCGCAACCGGCGTCGGCTGGGAGCTCGGCCTGTTGGGACTGGCGCTCCACCTCACGGAACCCCACGCGCCAAAGCCGGATGAAGCCATCTTCGCCGCGTCACCCCAGGGCAAGGCCCTGATCAAGGGAAGCGCGAAGGCCTGGGGAGAAGCCGGCATCGCAGCTGGCGAAGACCCGGATGCCGCCCACGCCGCCGCGGGCCGCACCGCCGCCTTCTACACCGGAGAGCAGGGCTGAATCCAGGCCTGCTCGGTCACGGCAATCATCCATCGCTCCGCAGAACGGAGACGAAGGCTTCCTGCGGGATGTCGACGGAGCCGACCCGCTTCATCCGCTTCTTCCCCTCGCGCTGCTTTTCGAGCAGCTTGCGCTTGCGCGTGATATCGCCGCCGTAGCACTTCGCGGTGACGTCCTTGCGAAAGGCGCTGATCGTCGTCCGGGCGATGATCTGGCCGCCGATCGCGCCCTGGATGGCGATCTTGAACTGCTGCCGTGGAATCGTGTCCTTCAGACGCTCGCAGTAGCGGAGAGCGCGGCGGCGGGCCTTGTCCCGGTGAACGAGCTGGGACAGGGCGTCGACCCGCTCGCCGTTGACGAGGATGTCGACCTTGACCAGGTCGGTGACGCGCCGGCCGATCAGCTCGTAGTCGAAGGAGCCGTAGCCCTGGGTCACGGTCTTCAGCCGATCGTAGAAGTCGAAGAGCACCTCCGCAAGGGGGAGTTCACAGGTGAGTTCGACCCGGCCTACCGCGAGATAGTGGATGTTCGTGTTGCCGCCTCGACGCTCGAGGCAGAGCTCCATCACGGCCCCCAGATAACGCTCCGGCAGCATGACGGAAGCCTTGATGAAGGGCTCCTCCACGCGCTCGATCTCGGACGGGTCGGGATACGCCGCCGGATTGTCGATCATCCGCTCCCTTCCGTCTGCCAGCGCCACCCGATAGCGAACGGACGGCGCGGAGAGAACCAGGGACAGTCCATACTCGCGTTCGAGCCGCTCCTGGACGACATCCAGATGGAGCAGACCAAGGAAGCCGCAGCGGAAGCCGAAGCCGAGGGCCGAGGACGAGTCCTTCGTCCAGGTCAGCGAGGCGTCGTTCAGCGACAGCTTTTCGATCGCCTTGAGCAGTTCCTCGTAGTCGTTGCTCGAGACAGGGTAGATCGACGAGAAGACGACCGGCTTCGCCTCCCGATAGCCAGGAATCGGTTCCTCGGCGCCATCCCGCGCGGTGGTGATCGTGTCGCCGATAGCGAGATCGCCGATGTTCCGGATCCCGGCAATCACGTAGCCCACCGCGCCGGACTCGAGCCGCTCACTCGGCCGACGGGAGAGGAGCAGAGTTCCGACCTCCTCCACATCGCGCTCGCTGCCGGTGTGCATGAGCAGGATCCTCTGCTTCGGCTCGAGGGCGCCGTCGCACACGCGAACCAGCATGACGACGCCCCGATACGGGTCGTACTGGGCATCGAACACCAAGGCCCTGAGCGGCGCTTCCGCGTCGACCGCCGGGGCCGGGAGGCGTTCGACGATCGCGTCGAGCACCTCCTCCACCCCCTCGCCGGTCTTCGCCGAACAAAGAACAGCCTCGAACGGGTCGAGGCCGAGATCGCTGTCGATCTCTTCGCGCACCCGGTCGACGTCGGCGGACGGCAGATCGATCTTGTTGATCACCGGAATGACGGCAAGGTCGTACTCCATCGCCAGGTACAGGTTGGCGACCGTCTGGGCCTCGACGCCTTGGGACGCGTCGATGAGGAGCAGCGCGCCTTCGCAGGACATCAGCGAGCGCCGCACCTCGTGGGAGAAGTCGACGTGGCCGGGCGTGTCGATCAGGTTCAGACGACACTCTCTGCCCTCGGCGTCGCGATGGAGCAGCGTGACCGTGTTGCTCTTGATCGTGATCCCGCGCTCGCGCTCGATCTCCAACGAGTCGAGGATCTGGTCGCGAAACTCGCGCTCCTCCACTGCCCCGCAGTGCTGAATCAGCCGATCGGCAAGCGTCGACTTGCCGTGATCGACGTGGGCGATGATGCAGAAGTTCCGAACCGACATCTTCGTCCCGCATCCTATTCCGCCGACGCCCTGGCCGGCGCCCCGCTCCCCGCTCTCCAGGCGCGCCGCCGATTGCTAACGTCGCGCCATGACGAGCGTCACCGCAACGCGCGGCGCGATTCGGGTTCTCGGCGCCCCGCTCGATCTGGGCCAATCCAGACGCGGCGTCGACCTGGGACCGACCGCGCTCCGCTACGCCGGTCTGAAGCAGGCCCTCATCCGACTCGGTTACGCGGTCGACGACCGCGGCAACATCGAAACCGTCGAACGGGACACGCTTGCCGAGGAGTCGGGCGTTGCCTTCCTCGAACCGGTGGTCGACGCCTGCGCGCGGATCTACCAGGCCAGCCGCGAGGCCGTCGCCGACGGGGCGATACCGCTCGTACTCGGCGGGGACCACTCGATCGCCCTGGGCACTGTCGGCGGCGCCTCGCACGACCACCGCGTCGGCGTGCTGTGGGTGGACGCCCACGGTGACTTCAATACGCCGACCACCTCACCCACCGGGAACCTGCACGGCATGCCGCTCGCGGCGCTCTGCGGCCGCGGTGCGGCCGAGATGGTCGACCTCGGCCGCGCGGGACCGAAGGTAAAGCCCGAGGACGTCGTCCTCTTCGGAGTCCGTTCGCTCGACCCGGGAGAGCGGGAGCTCATTCGCGAAGTCGGCGTCACGGCGTACACGATGCGCGAGATCGACGAACGCGGGATCGGCCCGCTCGCCGCGGAGGCGCTCGAACGACTGCGGGCAACGGACCGACTCCACGTCAGCCTCGACCTCGACGCGATCGATCCTCGGGAGGCGCCCGGCGTCGGCACGGCAGCGCCCGGCGGCCTGACCTACCGAGAGAGTCACCTCCTGATGGAGCTCATCTCCGAGCAGGGCAGTCTCGGCTCGGTGGACGTCGTCGAGGTGAATCCCATCCTGGATACCCGCAACCAGACCGCGAAGCTTGCTCTCGACCTCATCTGTTCCCTCTTCGGCCGCACGATCCTGGGGCCGTGAACCACCTCGGAGACCGACGATGACCGCGACCCCCCGTCAGTACTGGCTGATGAAGAGCGAACCCGGCGACTACTCGATCGACGATCTCGCCCGCGACCGGTTGACCTACTGGGACGGAGTCCGCAACTACCAGGCCCGCAACCTGATGCGTGACCGCATGCGCGTCGGCGACGGGGTTCTCTACTACCACTCGAACGCCAAGCCGCCGGCGGTGGTTGGACGCGCCCGCGTGTGCAGCGAGTCGTATCCCGACCCCACCCAGTTCGACCCGGATGACTCCCACTACGATCCGAAGTCCGACCCCGACAACCCTCGCTGGCACCTGGTCGACATCGAGTTCCTCGACAAGTTCGAGCGGCCCGTGCCGCTGCCGGAGATGCGCGCGAATCCGGAGCTCGAAGGGATGGCGCTGCTCCGCCGCGGTCAGCGCCTGTCCGTGCAGCCGGTAACGGAACGCGAGTGGCGGATCGTCTGCGCGATGGCGGGGGTCGACGGCTAGCCCGACGCTACCGGCCTACGAGTTCGACGGGCCGACTCGGACGCTGCCGCTGCCACTGTCCAGAACGACCCTGGCGGCCCCCTCGCCGCTCACGAACCGGATCTCGCTGCGGGTCTTGTGCAGGGTCCTCGCGATCGGCACCTCGACGTCGATACCGCCGGAGCCGGTGTCGATGTCGAACCGGGCCGACGCTTCATCCGGCACGAGGAGAACGATACCGCCGGAGCCGGTGTCGACTTCGAAGTTGCCGCCGCCCATGCGGCTGAACGCGAGCCGTACGCTGCCCGAGCCGGTGTCGATGGCGACCGAGTCGGCGTCGAGCGACGCGGCCCGAACGCCGCCGCTGCCGGTGTCGATGACGATCTCCCCGGCTTCGACCTGGTCGAGACGAACCCCTCCCGAGCCCGTATCGACATCGAGGGATCTGGTCCGCACGCGAGCGACGTCCACCGAGCCGCTGCCCGTGTCGATCATCAGGCTGTCGCCCTCGACTCCGTCCACCCGGACGCCGCCGCTGCCCGAATCGAGGTTCAGGTCCCCGCGGACGTTCTGAACCGTCAGGCGGCCGCTTCCGGTGCCGAGCGAAGCGTCGCCATCCAGGCCGTCCAGTTCCGTGACACCGGCGTTCACGTCGACCTCGAGATCTGCCTCGAGGTCGGAGACCGTCACGTCGCCGGCGCCGAGCTCGACCTCGAGGGTCGAGCCGGCGGGTACGCGAATCGTCAGGTCAGCCCAGACTTCCATTCCCGCTCCGCGCTGTTCGACGCGGATGCGGCGGCCCGAGACAGCGCCGAGGATCTCGCCCAGAAGACTGCTCGATCCCTTGCGCGGCGACCACAGGCTGGCCCGGCGGCGGCTGAACTCGGGATAGACGAAACGGCGCTCCTCGTCGACCGGAAAGACGACGTCAAGCGAGGCCCTCGAGCCCGGACGTTCCTCGATGCTGATGTTCCTCGGCACGCCGTCGCTGCCGCGGACCGCCACCTCGACCTCGAACTCGTCGCCCGCAGCCGGGCCGATCTGGACCCTCCCGATCAGGTTCGTCACCGTCAGGGACCGGGCGTCGAAGCGGTGGCTCTCTTCGAACTCGCCGGCGGCGGGAGCGGCGAGCAGGGCCGCCGCGGCCCCGAGGGCCAAAGCCCGCAATCGTCCGAACGAAACGTGGGCAAGGACAATGTCGAGTCGCCATCTCATCGCTGTCTCCTGAGTCGGGGCCCGGAACGTCCGGAGCCGGTCGTCGTCCAGTTACACAACGCAGACGAGGACGCCGTGTTTCACTCGGCTGGCCGGTGTTTCTTCGCCCACGGTCGACGTTGGTAGTCTCTCGACGAACAGGAGGACTCTCCCCAACGATGGCCAGCTACAACATGAACCAGGTTCGGACCGGGCTCAAGGTGCTCGAAGGCGGCGAGCCGAACGTGATCGTCGCCTGCGATTTCATCAAGCCAGGCAAGGGCCAGGCCTTCACCCGGGTCAAGATGAAGAACCTCCTGAACGGCAGGGTAAACGAGAAGACGTACAAGCCAGGCGACCTGCTCGAGGGCGCCGACGTCGTCGAGACGGACATGCTCTACCTGTACGGCGACGGCGAATACTGGTTCTTCATGAACCCCGCCACGTATGACCAGGTCCAGGCCGACGCGCAGGCATTGGCGGGCGCCGAGCAGTGGATCCAGGAGGAGGACGTCTGCAACGTCACGTTGTGGAACGGACACCCGATCCAGGTGAAGGCGCCGAACTTCGTCATCCGGGAGATCGTCGAAACCGATCCGGGGCTCAAGGGCGACACCTCGAGCGGCGGCAGCAAGCCGGCAACGCTCGAGACGGGCGCGGTCGTCAAGGTCCCCCTGTTCATCCAGACCGGCGAGACGATTCGGGTCGACACGCGAACCGGCGAGTACGTATCGCGCGCGAAGGAGTAGCGCGGTGGCGGAGTGGCGGCCCACCGCCACGACGACCGCGCTCAGAAGGCGCGCAGGGATGCTCGCCGAGCTCCGCGGTTTCTTCGCCGAGCGCGGAGTCCTCGAGGTCGAAACGCCCCTCTTGTCCGCGGAGACGACTCTGGACGTCCACCTGGAGAGCCCAACGCTCGAGATCGAGGCGCCCGGCTCGAGTCGTCGCCGCATGTACCTCCAGACCTCGCCGGAGTTGGCGATGAAGCGACTTCTCGCCGCCGGCGCCGGCTCGATCTACCAGGTGTGCAAGGCGTTCCGCTCCGGCGAACGCGGCCGCTGGCACAATCCCGAGTTCACGATCGTCGAGTGGTATCGCGTCGGCTGGGACCATCGCCGGCTGATGCGCGAGGTCGCGAGCTTGATCGAGACGCTCCTCGCCCCAACCCGCGGCCTGGCGCCGGCGGAGTTCGTGAGCTATGCGGAGCTCTTCGAACGGCACGCCGGCCTCGATCCCCATGTCGCCTCCACCGACGAGCTCCGACGCGCCGCCGAGCAGTCGGGCACAGCGATCGACGCCGCCGGCCTCGGCCGGGACGATCTCCTGTCCTGCCTGTTCAGCGAACAGGTGGAGCCAGCACTCCCGTCCCGCCGGGTGACCGTCGTTCACGGCTATCCCGCGTCCCAGGCGGCGATGGCGCGTATCGAGCCGGAAGACCCGCGGATCGCCCAGCGTTTCGAGGCCTACGTCGGCCCCGTCGAGCTCGCGAACGGCTACGGAGAGTTGAGCGACGCCGCCGAACAGAGGGAGCGCTGCGCCCGGGATCTCCAATTCCGCCGCCGGACGGGCCGCGCATTGCCGTCCATGCCGTCGCGGTTTCTCGCTGCGCTCGAAGCGGGGCTGCCGTCGTGCGCCGGCGTCGCGCTGGGTTTCGACCGGCTGCTCGCGCTCGACCTCGCCGCCGACCGGATCGACGAGCTGATCGCCTTCCCCATCGAACGCGCCTGAAGCCGCCTCCGCGCCGTCGGCCTCAGGCGCCGTCGGCCTCCAGCGGCCTCAGGCCGACGAGCCGTGGCTCGAGGACGTGGCGCCGCCAGCCCGCGAGCTCGCCCGGCCACACCCAACGGCCGCGCTCCAGGCTCTGCGCCGCCCAGGTTTCGACGGTACGGCGCGGCGCCACGAACTCGGACGGTACGCCGAGTTCCTCCGCAGCCGCCGCGACGACCTTGCGCAACACGTCGACGACCCGGCTCGACGAACGGCGACCGGAGCGTTCGACCCGCTCGGGAAGCTCCTCCTCCGGCCGTCGCCGCGCGGACTTGACGGCGCCCAGCAAAGCCCGGCCGTGCCGCTCCGCCTGTCCCCGGCCAAGCCCCTTCACCGCGGCGAGGCCCTCGCCCGAACGCGGCAACCGCCTCGCCACATCGACGACCGTCTCGTCCTTCAGAACGAAGCCCCGAGGCACGTCGCGGCGGCGCGCGCGCTCCTCGCGCCATGCGCAAACCTCTTCGAGAGCCGCAAGCTGACGCGCAGACATCCCCGGGCGACGGAGCCGCCGATAGCTCCAGTCGGAGCGGATCCGAGCCTCTGCGGCAGCGAGGAGCCGCTCGAACTCCTCTTCCGCCCAGGCTCGGCGCCCTCGCGTCCGAAGCTCCGTCTCGAGTGCTTCCCAGGCCGGCAGGAGGTATGCAACGTCGAGCCCGGCGTAGAGCAGCTGCTCCTCGCTCAGCGGCCGCCTGAGCCAGTTCGAACGTTGCTCTCCCTTGCCCAGCTCGACCTCGAACATGCGCGACACGAGATCGACGTAGCCGAGCGACCCACCCAAACCGCAAAGAGCGGCAGCAAGCTGGGTGTCGAACAGACGCTGCGGCGCGAAGCCGAAGACGTGGTGGAAGATCTCGAGATCCTCGCCGGGTGAATGGAACACCTTGACAATGGAGTCCGCCCGCAGGAGCTCCTCCAATGGCGACAGGTCCTGGATCGCCACCGTGTCGACCAGATAGCAGCCCGTCGAATCGGCGACCTGGATGAGTCCCAGGCGGGCGAAGAACGTCCGTTCCCGGACGAACTCCGTATCGAGACCCACCGCATCTTCCCGCAGCCATCCCTGGGCGAGGTCGGCGAGTCGGTCGGTACGATCGACGACCTCGGGGGCTGGCGGTTCCGGGAGGCGCATGACGACGGCAAACGACGACCGACGACGAAGGCCGACCGCGGAAGGACGCCATGCTAACCCGCATGTCGCGGCCGGTACGATTCGGCGCCGACAGTTGGGGCCCAGCGCGGTCCCGACGTAGAATCCCGCCCGCCCCGCCGTCCCCGCCCCGATCCCGACAATGACTACCCGTTCCGTACCGCTCATCGTGCTCGGCGGAAGCGACCGGAGACCCGCGTACATGCCGCCCGCCGGCCGTTCGAAGCACCCCCTGGCCGGCATCAAGGGCGTCGACGTGAAGATCGGCGGACGGCCCCTGATCGAGCTGGTCATCGAGCGGATCCGCGGGGTCGGCGACTTCGATCCGATCTACGTCGCCGGCCCGGGCGCCGCCTACCGGTCCCTGCCGGACGGCATCTCCATCGACACGGACGGCGGTTTCGGTCGGAACATCCAGGTCGCCACGGAGACTGTTCGCCGCCTGCACGGCGACGGTCCGCTCGGCTTCGTCACCTGCGACATCGTTCCCGAACCGGACGAGCTGAAGACGGTCGTCGAGGATTACCGGCGCCACGCTCCGCTCGAGTTCTTCTTCCCGATGATCGTCGCGCCGCGCGATCCGGACCGCCTGGGCGCCTCCAAGTGGAAGCCGCAGTACCACGTGCAACCCGAAACCGGCGACGAGCCGGTACCGGTGCTGCCCAGCCACCTGGTCATCTGCGACTCCGCGGCGCTCCGGTGGCAGTTCGTCTACCGGCTGATGGATCTCGGCTATCGCACGCGTAACCGGCCGATCCTCTATCGCCGCTCCTACATGATCCGGAGACTGCTGTGGATGATGCTGATCCAGGATCTGATCCACATCCTCAACCTGCGATTGCCGACCTTCACCTGGGACACGGCCCTGTCGGGCGCCCGGGCGGCACGACGGCTGAAGGAGCGCGTGATCGACCAGTCCGAACTCGAACTCGCTCTTCGTCGCATGTTCATCCGCCGGCGCCATCGACGGAGTCACCCCGGGAAGGGAGTGCGGATGCCGGTCGTCGAAGCGATGTCGCTCGCTCGCGACATCGACACCCAGGAGGAAGCCGTCGCGTTTGGAGCGGTCACCGCATGAGCAGCTTCCGTGCACGGGCAGTCGGTCCAGCGATCCTCGCGGCCGCGCTCTGGGCGCCGGCGGCAGCCGAGCAGACGAACCTGGCGCTGCTCTCGGTCGACACGCTCCGCGCCGATGCGCTGGGGAGCTACGGCAACGCGGGCGCGGCGACGCCAAGGATCGACGCACTCGCCGCAGTCGGCGTGCTGTTCGAGGACGCCCAGACGACGATCGGCAAGACCGGCCCCGCGTTCGCCTCCGCCTTCACCTCGCTCTATCCCCCGACCCACGGCGCCCGTCGGAACGCGCAGCGTATGCGGACGGACATCCCGGTGCTTGCCGAACTCCTGGCCGACGCCGGCTACGAGACCGCGGCCTTCATCTCGAACTGGACGCTCCGTTCCGACCTGGTCGGCCTCGACCGCGGCTTCGACCACTACGATGAGAGCTTCGATCGCTCCCGGAACGCCGCCGGCGTCATGGAGCGACACGCAGACAGCGTCACTGGCGCCGCCGAACGCTGGCTACGCCGCCGAAGCGAGGACGCGACTCGAGCCGACCGGCCGCTGTTCCTGTGGGTCCACTACTCTGACCCGCACAGCCCCTACCTGGAGCGGACCGGCTTCACCCCGGAACCGCCTCCTCCCGAGGAACGGACGGCCGGCTGGCAGCGTCGCTGGCGCTACCAGTCCGAGGTGAACTACACCGACCACTGGATCGGCCGCCTCACCTCGGCCATCGACGACTTCCTGCCGGGACCTCGCTTCACCCTGTTCCTGAGCGACCACGGCGAGAGCATGGGCGAGCACGGCTACTGGGGCCACGGCAAGAATTCCCACTGGCCCAACGCGCAGATTCCGTTCATTCTCGCCGGCCCCGGCCTTCCCGAGGGACGCCGTATTCCGACCGGAGTCGGCATCATCGATGTCCTGCCCACACTCCTCGATCTACTCGACCTCGATGCCCTCCCAGGCGCCGAGGGCAGGACCCTGGTCCCGCTCGCGCTCGGCGGCGAATCCGGCAACGACGAAGCGCGCCCCCGCTACGTCATCGGCGACCGCCACAGCGCCGTGCTGAACAAGGCCCGCCGCAACGCCCCCTACGCGAATCCGCTCCAGATCAGCCTGGAGTTCCAGGGCGCGAAGGTCCTCCACGACTTCCAGGCGCGCCGCACCGTCTACTTCGACCTGACCGCGGATCCGCGAGAGGAGCGCCCCCTGGACGGACCGCCCATCGAACTCGTCCCGCCGCTCGGTCGGCGTCTGGTGAACTGGTATCGCGCTCTGCCGAAGTACGAGGCGAAGAGCGAGACGGTGCTCAGCGAGGACGATCTCCGCCAGTTGAAGAGCCTGGGGTACATCGACGACTGAGCCCCTGCGCGACGCTTCCGGCCCAGGCGCCGACACGACTATCCGGCCGTTACCAGCAGAACGCAGTCCGCGAGGACGCGCATCGCGGTCTCGATCTCGCCCACTGACGGCAGCGTCGGGGCGATCCGGACGTTTCGGTCATCCGGATCCAGTCCATAGGGGAACGTCGCGCCAGCCGGGGTCAGCTTGACGCCGGCCTCGCCCGCCATCTCGACGACGGCGCGGGCGCAGCCGGGTTCGGTGTCCAGGCTGACGAAATAGCCACCGCGAGGGCGGCTCCACGTGGCGACGCCGAGACCGCCCAGGGACTCGTCGAGGACCCGCTGAACAGCCTCGAACTTCGGACGGATGAGTTCCGCGTGACCGCGCATGTGCTCTCGAACCGCCTCGATTCCGCCGTCGAAGAAGCGGGCGTGGGCCAGTTGATGGAGCTTGTTCGGGCCGATCGTCTGAATCGACCGAAAGCTCCGGATCCAGTCGCCGTTCCGCGGGCTGGCGGCGACGGCCGCGAGGCCGGAACCGCCGAACGTGACCTTCGAGAACGAGCTGACGATCCAGGCCCGGTCCTCGTTGCCGCAGGCAGCGCAGCGTTCGTACAGGTTCGCCAGACGATCCGGCTCGCCATCGAAGGAGTGGAGTGCGTAGGCGTCGTCCCAGATCACGCGGAAATCAGGGGCCGCCGTCTCCATCCGAGCGATCGCCTCGACCACATCGTCGCTGTACGTGACGCCCGTCGGGTTGCTGTAGCGGGGGACGCAGAACATGCCCTTCACGTTCGGGTCGGCGCCCGCGATCCGCGCCGCCTCGTCGACATCCGGGCCCACGTCACCCATCGCGAT
Source organism: Candidatus Multivoraceae bacterium (assembly GCA_965219625.1). GTDB lineage: Bacteria > Acidobacteriota > Thermoanaerobaculia > Multivoradales > Multivoraceae > Multivorans. The sequence goes on from OZ244782.1 coordinate 341,891, forward strand.
GTTCACCATCTCGATGCCGTACCGCTCAAGCAGCGCGAAGTGCCGGTCGTAACCGGGGGAGGGGCAAAGGAACTTCACCGGCGTCTTCCGCTTCGGCCCGCCCCAGGGGTCGCCGCCGGGGACGCCTACGAGCATCGCCTGGACGACGAGGTCGTGCATCCACTGAAGGCTCGCGTTGCCGCCAACGAAGACGAGGTCGCTATCGACGTCCAGGATGTCGGCGAAGATGGATCGCATTTCGGCCAACCCGCGCGGATCCCCGCCGTAGTTCCGACAATCGGTTCCGTCTGCCGCCCGGCTGTCTTCCCGTTCGACCGAACGGAGCAGGCCATGGGCGCGCGCGAGCTGGTCCGGCGACGGCTTGCCACGCGTCATGTCGAGCCCAAGTCCCTCGGCGCGAGCCGCCTCGTAGCGCGTACGCGCCGCCTCGACGACGCTGGAGTCGAGCGTTGCCGCGACCACCGCCCTACTCCGCCGCCGCAGCCGCCTTCGACCCGTCCGCCGCGTCGTAGGCGATCCGGTAGATCACGCCGCGCAGATCGTCGGACACGAGGAGCGAGCCGTCGGGAAGCTCCATCACGTCAGCCGGCCGGCCCCAAGCGGAACCGTCCTGGAGCCAACCGGTGGCGAACTTCTCGTACTCGGTCGGCCTGCCCGTCGCATCCAGATGGACGACGACGACCCGATAGCCGATCGGATCTCTACGATTCCACGAACCGTGCTCGGCGATGAAGATCTCGCCTCGGTAGCGCTCCGGGAACGCGCTCCCCCGGTAGAACCGCATGCCCACCGCCGCCACATGCGGGTCGAGATCGAGCGCCGGCGGCAAGAGCTCGTCACATGACCGCTCGGCGCCGAATTCGGGATCTGCGATGTCCTGACCGTGACAGTAGGGGAAACCGAAATGCTGGCCGTTCTCGGTCAGCACGTTCAGTTCGTCCGGCGGCAGGTCGTCGCCCATCATGTCCCGCCCGTTGTCGGTGAACCAGAGTTCGTCCGTGCCCGGGCGCCAATCGAAGCCGACCGTGTTTCGCACTCCGCGCGCGACGACCTCGTGGCTGCCGCTTGCGTCGAGCCGCAGAATCGCGGCGTACGGATCGCCCTCGTCGCAGACGTTGCAGGGCGCCCCGACCGGCACGTAGAGGCGGCCGTCCGGACCAAAGCGGATGAACTTCCAGCCGTGGTGCGTCTCGGTCGGCAGTCCATCCGTGACGACGACCTCCCGAGGCGGCGAGGAGAGCTGACCCTCGATCTCGTCGTAGCGCAGGATGCGGCTGATCTCGGCTACGTAGAGGTCGCCGTCGTGGAAGGCGACGCCGTTCGGCCAGTTCAGGTTCTCGGCAATCACGTAGCGCTTGTCCGCACTGCCGTCGCCGTCGCTGTCGCGGAGGGCGTGGACGACGCCGCCGCCACGACGACCGGTCCCGACGAACACCGTGCCCGACGGACCCTGCGCGAGCGACCGCGCGCTGGCGATCCTGGTCGCGTAGAGGTCGATCGAGAATCCGGCCGGCAGCTCGATCAGATCGAGCCGCACGTCGTCGTCGGCCGGGAGAGCCCCTCCGGCAGCCGGCAGGACCGCCAGGGCGCCGACCAGGACGAATCGCGCGAAGCGGCGGGAGGAAGCGAACGTGGAGTGGGACATGGCTCGGTCTCCGGGGGTAGAGGTCGTTGTGGACTTCGTCGTCGCTGGCAGCCGAGAGGCCGGGGCTGACCGCAGATTCGCGGCGCGGCGCCCAGGCGTGCCGGCATTCCTGGAACTCAAGAACTGCAGCTGTCGGGGAACGCGCTGCTGTCGGTGATCGCGGGGGCGGGGCGGCCGGCTTCGTTGCCGTATTCGACGACTGCGCCTGTCCTCGTGTCCCGCACGACGATCCTGTAGCCGAGGTCTGTGCTTGAAGCGGCGTACACCCACACATGCCGATTCACGGCGCAGGCATCAAGCACCTTGATCAGGACCTCCCAGTTCTGGGGTCCAAAGAACTGGAACAGGCCGGACTCGTCCGTACGCTCGCGAACGGCGTAGGCCGGTCCGGACTGCCCGTCGCCGCTCCACCACTCGGCGCGCACTTCGTAGCGATCGTCCTGCAGACAGAGGGTCAGGCGGTCCGACCGACAAGGTACGCCCGTCTCGTCCTCCGCTGCGGCGGCGATCCCGTGAAGGGGCGGCTCGTCCGGCCTGTCGGTCTCCGCGTCGAGGGCGGATCGTCCCGCGTTCGAACGCTCGGCTCTGAACTCGACCGGCGCCGCGAAAGCAGACTCGTGGGCGCCGCCACTCGCTGCCACGACGAGAAGCAAAGGCGGCAGCCCGCGAACGAGGACAGGCGACAAGCGATCGGAATCTGGGCAGTCCACTGTCGGGAATCTAACAGAGCGGCGGAGAAGACCCGTGCTGTTCCCGGCGTGCCGACGAGCGGCTACCAGAGCATCACGGCGACCCCGGAGGCAATTCCGGCGACGGCGAGGACCTTGCGGAGCGTCAACGCCTCGGCAAAGAAGAACCTGCCGAGGACCAGCGCAAGCGACGAACCGATGCCGCGCTTCACCGTTTCGACGAAACCGACCCAGGCGTGCTGCAGCGAGAGCAGCTGGAGGGCCTGGGCCGCCGCCCCGAGCCCGACGGCGGCAATCAGCAGCAACCACGTGCCGCGGGCCGTGCCGCTTGCCTCCCGTCGACGCCTCGCTCCCCCACCGGCAGCTGCGCGGAAACTCCGCGCCGCCAGCGCGGCGACGACGAGCCCCACGCCGAGGTGAAGCAGAAGACCGTGGAAGGCAGCGCTTGATGCCTCGATGGCCAGCTTGTCGAGGGGCAGCGCCGCCGCCCACAGAAGGGCGACGGCGATCATCCACCACGCCCCCGCGCCCAGCATCCACGGGCGCTCCCGTCGAGCGGCGCGTTCGCCGCGCTGGAGCGCCAACGCCCCGACGACGACCATTGCGATCCCCAGCCATTCCCGAGGCCCGGGCAGTTCGCCCAAGAGGGGGATCGCGAGCAGCGAGGTGAACACGGGCGTCAGGGAGAGGAGCGGAATGACCGCGCTGAGTCCGGCCAGGCGCACCGAGCGGAGGAACCCGTAGTTCGCGCCCAGGTTGAGCGCAATCGAACCGAGTCCGGGCCAGACGTACGCCGCACTGACGCTTGCCGGCGGCATGAGCGCCACCCAGACGACGTAGAGGGGCACCGCTCCCAGCGCCAGCAACATGACCAGGTAGGCATCGGAAAGCCGTCCGGTCAGTTTCTTGCGCAGCAGGTCGAACAGCGAGAAGCAGAGCGTCGCGCCGACGACGAGGACGATGCCGACGAGCGAGACCATGCGCCAACCGAGGAGTTTACGCCGGAACGGTCACCGGCCGATGCCGGGATGCGCGGCCCGCCGGGCGGGGCTGTGGACGGTGTAGGATGGCGCGTCGTGGCCATACCCGCTGGAACCTCCGAGGACGCCGGTCACGGCCTGCTTGCCGGCCGGCGCGGGCTCGTCGTCGGCGTCGCGAACAAGCGCTCGCTCGCCTGGGGCATCGCCCGGCGCGCGAGTCTCGAGGGCGCCGAACTCGCGTTCACCTTTCAGGGCGATGCGCTCGAGCGTCGCGTGCGGCCTCTCGCCGCGAGCGTCGGCGCCGAGATCGTCGAGCCGCTCGACGTGACGGACGACGACCAGGTCGAAGCGGTGTTCGGAACCCTCGCCGAGCGCTGGGGGCGTCTCGACTTTCTCGTCCATTCCGTCGCCTACGCGAACCGGGAGGACCTTCTCGGCCGCACGGTCGACACCTCCCGGAACGGTTTCGCCACGGCGCTCGACATCAGTTGCTACTCGCTCATCGCCCTCGCGCGCGGCGCCGAACCGCTGATGACGAGCGGCGGAAGCATCATCGCGATGACGTACTACGGGGCCAGCAAGGCGACCCCGAACTACAACGTGATGGGAATCGCCAAGGCCGCCCTCGAGGCGGCCATCCGATACCTGGCGGTCGATCTCGGCCCATCGGGCATCCGCGTCCACGGTATCTCGGCCGGACCCGTCAAGACGCTCGCGGCAGCCGGAGTGTCCGGGATGCGTCACATGCTGAAGACGATGCCCGAGCGCGCCCCGCTGGGCCGGAACATCACGGTCGACGACGTCGGCGCCACTGCCGCGTACCTGCTCTCGGATCTCTCCGCCGGTACAACCGGCGGCATCCACTTCGTCGACTCGGGTTTCAACGTGACCGCGATGCGGAATCCGGACCGGGCGGCGAGTTCGGGTTAGACCGACAGCGGCGAGCAGCCCGGCGTCCCCGGGAGTGGGCGCAACATTGCCCCGAGTCCTGCGTAAAGAACGGGCGGGGCAGGGCGATTCGCTACCTCCTCGTGCAGCGTCGACTGACTACCTCCCCAGTGGACAGCAAGGCGTTTCGCCCCGCCCCGTTTCGCCCCGCCCTTTGTCGACGACGACTGGTCGGCGGCAATCGCCTCGTCGGCGCGGAACTTGCTAGACGGAATCCCAGAACAACCGGGAGAGGCCAACCGATGAAGACGAGGACGCTTGGAACCGCCGCCATTCTCGCGGCAACGGTCCTGCTGACAGCTACCGCAGAACCCGCTCTTGCCCAGGAGAACCGTTTCGAGCTCACGCCGGTCTACGGCCAGAGCTTCCTCGGCGGTTTCGGCATCGACGACTACGAGTTCGGCCGACTCGATCTGGAACTCGAGGACGCCTCGATCGAGGGCCTCGCGATCGGCATACCGATCGGGAAGCGCTCTCACATCGAGTTGTTCTGGGCCGAACAGGCCACGACGTTTGGATTCGACAGCGGTCCGTTCCTGCCGATTGACGACCTCGGCGGCATGGACGTCGCCTACTACCACGTCGGCTACTCCTGGACGATGCCCCTCGGGCAGGTGCGGCCGTTCTTCCTGGTCAGCGCAGGCATCACCGAGCTCGACCCGTCCGGCGACTTCCTGCTCGACACGGAGAGCGAGTTCTCGGCGGGTTTCGGCGGCGGCGTGAAGATCTTCTGGACCGAACGACTGGGCTTGCGTCTCGATCTCCGTCTGCTCGTGACGGACACGGTGAGCGACGCGTGCTGCTACGGCTGCTGCTACGACGAGAACGCGGAGGATCTGCTGCAGGCTTTCGTGACCGCAGGCCTGGTGTTCGCGTTCTGATCGCGCCGTCCAGCAACTACGTGCGCGCAAGTTCCGCCGATGCCCGACGCGCGGAGGCGGCGAGGAGGGCCCCACCGATGAAGATCGCCTCTTCCGCCGGCGCAAAGCCCGGCGTGTGAGCGCCGACGATCGGATCGCCAGGGACGCGCGCGCCGACGCGAATGAAGCAGCCCGGAATGCGTTCCTGGTAGAACGCGAAGTCCTCGCCGCCCATGTTCGCGACGGGGAGCGGATGGACCGCTCCAGGGCCGAGCACCCGGGACGCCGCGTCGTGTGCCCAGCGCGCTGCCCGCTCGTCATTCAGCACCGCGGGCGTCCCCTGAAGGCGTCGGAACCGGGCCTCGAGCCGGCAGGCCGAGGCGGTCGACTCGGCGACGTGACGCACTTCGTCGGCCAGCAGCTCGCGGATCTCCGGATCGAGCGAGCGCATCGTGCCCGCGACGACCGCGCGATCCGGTATCACGTTATGCGCCGTGCCGGCCTCGACGATGCCGACGGTGACGACTGCCGGCTGATCGGGCGGTACGCGCCGAGACACGATCGTCTGCAGGGCAGTGATCACATGCGCCGCGCCAACGATCGGATCCACCCCCTGATGCGGTCTCGCCCCGTGCGCACCGCGGCCCACGATCTCGATCTCGAAGCGGTCCGCCGCAGCCCCCACCGCGCCGGCCTGGACCATCGCTTCGCCGATCTCGAAGGTGAGATCCACATGGGCGCCGAAGATCGCCGCGGCCTCGTCCAACGCCCCGGATTCGAGCACCGCCGGGGCGCCCTCGCCGGTCTCCTCCGCCGGCTGCAGCACGACGAGCACATCGCCCGCTGCCGGACGAGCGCTCAGCAGAAGTGCCGCGCCGATCGTCCAGGAGGCGTGAATGTCGTGCCCGCAGGCATGCATCACACCCTCGTTTCGCGAGGCGAACGGCAGGCCGGTGTTCTCGGCGATCGGCAGCGCGTCGATGTCGCCGCGCAAGGCGACAACCGGAGCGGAGGCGTCCGTGCCGGGAACGCGGCCGACCACCCCGGTGCCGGCGACGCGGGCCACGTCGGCGACCCCGAGCTGTTGGAGCTCGCGTTCGAGCCGAGCGCCGGTGCGTTCCTCCTCGCGCGACAACTCGGGGTGAGCATGCAAGTCACGGCGAAGCGACACCAACGCGGCGACCGCCTCGGGACGATAGAGGTCGGCGACGGCGGTCGGGAGTCGAAGCGACGGTGGGTCGCCGGTCATCGAAGCGGCGCGGCCCCCATGAACGCCGCGGCAGACGGTGCCGCTAACGGAGGGAACCGCGGTGTGCCGTGACCGACCCCGCAGCCGATCGGCGAACCGTCCGGGGCGCGGAGCGGCCGCGGCACGGCAACCGATGCGGGATCGTCGAGGAACCGATCGATCTGCCACAAGGCGAAGGCGCGATGGTCCTCCTCGCCGGCAGGCGGGCCATCAACCGGCGAGGAGTTCGCCTCGAGCCACTCCCGCAGATCCCTGAGTGCGGCCCAAGCGACCGCGCGCACCTGGCGAGGTACGGACGACGCGGCGGGGCCGGCAGCCAGGAGATTCGTCGGTACCGCCGAAGGCGCTCCGCCCGACGGACGCCCCGCGGCCAACGCGTAGAGCCGCCCGAGCAACGCAGCGTCAATCGCACGGCCCACCTCGCCTTCCAGACCGGGCAGGGGGTCCGCGCGCCAGGTCGCGCCGACCAGGCGATCGATCACGGAGGCAAGGCCCGGCTGCGCACCGTCGCGAGCCGCATGGTCGAGCAGCCGCGTCGCCCGCGCGCCATCCAGAATCAGGCCGAACGCGAGGTCGGCGGCCATCTCGGCCGCTGCCACGGGATCGAACGCCGGCCCGGCCCGCGAAGGAAGCTGCTCGCGGCCGCGGCCGCGGCCCGGGGCGGGCGGCGGAATCAGATCGAGAACCCGCGGCGGCAGCGTGAGCTCCACCGGATCCACGGCCCGGAGCAGTGCGTCGAGCGCCGCCTCCTGTACCTCCGGCCCAAGCAGCGCGACCGGTTCCTGGCCATCGCCCCGCACGGCGTAGCTGTAATCCAGACCGCCCAGCAGTTTGACCGCCGCTTCGAGCTGGTAGCGATGCGCCAGATAGAGAGGCGCCAACACGTCCTCCAGCGCCGAGAGCGGCTCGCCCAGGCGGACACTCCGCTCGGAAAAACGCTCGAGTGCCGCCCGCCGGACGTCAAGGACCCTCTCGAGTTCGGCCGTCGCCGAGCGGCCGTTGTCCCAGAGATGCGCCTCGGGATGCGCGCCGCCGACCGGCCGAGCATCCCCGTCCGTGATGAACTGGAGCCCCTGTGCGATCGTCTCGCGCAGAATGCCGTCGAGCGTCGCCTCCTCGTCCGCGCCGTCGGCGAACTCGGCATAGCCGTAGACGATTGCCCGCTCGTCCCAGGCGCCGACGCCCACATCGTACGCCCCGCTGAGGTCGACCGAGCCGTCGTCGTTCAACAGAGCGAGCGGATGGGGGTAGTCCATCACCGACTCGCGCCCGTTCGGACCGTCGACGGACGACGCGAAATTGTGGACCAGGCCCAAGGTGTGCCCTACTTCGTGCGCCGAGAGCTGTCGCAGCCGCGCAAGCGCCATCTGCAACAGGGCATCGGTCGACGAGTCGGCGTCCTCGAACGGCGACAGGAGCCCCTGAGCGATGAGGAAGTCCTGCCGTACGCGCAGCGAACCGAGCGTCACGTGCCCCTTCAGGATCTCGCCCGTTCGCGGATCCATGACCGAGCTGCCATACGACCAACCGCGAGTCGACCGATGGACCCACTGGATCACGTTGTAGCGGACGTCGAGGAGGTCCGCGCCCTCGGGCATCAACTCGACCCGGAAGCCGTTGATGAAGCCGGCCGCCTCGAACGCCTCGGCCCACCACCGCGCGCCGTCGAGCAGAGCCGAGCGGACAGGCTCTGGAGCGCCCCGATCGAGGTAGTAGACGATCGGCTCGACCGGCTCGCTCCGCTCGGCGCCGGGGTTCCGCTTCTCGAGTCGGTGGCGCACGATGTAGCTCGTCTCGAGCGGTTCGTCGATCGGCTTCGCGTAGTCGAAGTGGCTCGTCGTGATGTAGCCCGAACGGGGGTCGGCCCGCCTCGGCTCGTAACCCGGCTCGGGCAAGGCGACAAAGGAGTGACGGATCCGAACCGTGACCGCCTCGGGTGACGGCGCAACCTGCCGAATCCAGGCGCCCGGCGGGCGCTCGGTCGACCTGAGAACGAAGGTCAGCGTGCCTTCGAGTTCCGCATTCCGCGGAAAGGCGGCGACTCCTGGGCGATGAACCGCCGAGCGGGAAGCCTCCAGCTGGTAGCTGCCCTGACCGGACATGGCGAGCCGCGCCGCGACGCCGTGCGCGTCGCGCAGCACGAAGTCCGTCGCGTCGACGAGTACGGCGCCACCGTCGCCTTCGGCCTTCGCTTCGAAACCCCAGAGGACGGAGCGAGCGAAGGCGTCGGCAACCGCCAGACGCTCGTCCGCGTTGTCGCTCTCGGCGCGATAGCGGGTGTTCTGCTCGACGAGCAGGACCTTCGGCCCCACCCGCTCGAAGCGCGCCAGATGGGTACGTCCGAGCTGACCGCGGTCGAGCCCGATGTCGTTCGAGCCGACTCCTGCAGACAGAGCCTCGATGTAGATCAGGTCGCTCTCCCACTCGTCGACGAGGACGAACAGCCGACCGCCGCGGGCGTCCCAGTAGAGATCGAGAAAGCCGGGCAGGTACTCCAAGCCTTGGACCGTCTCCTGAATGCCTGGCAGCCCGACCGGCTCCGAGTCGGCGGAAGCGTTCTGGGCAATCGCCGGCGCGACGGCCGACAGGCCGCCGAACAAAGCGGCCAGCAACGCGGCGGACCTGCGGCGAACGGTCACGAAGCCGCCCGATCCGGCGTGAACTCCGTCTTCTGAATCAGAGCATTCAATGCGTCCCCCTCCGGTTCGACCAGGGCGCGCATGCGCTCCCGGTTGACCAGCGCGACGATGATCTCGCCCACTTCGGTCTTCGCGTCCTCGAAGATGCCGAGTTCGATCATCCGGCGCGTCTGGCGCTCGTTGTCGTCCGTCGGACTCACATAGTGGACCCAGTTCGCGCGATAGCGGTGGATCAGGAAGATGTGGATCAGCGCCATGAGTCGACGGCGTCTGAGATCCGTGTCGAACGTGTTCTGGTCGCGGACGGAGAGGATCATCCGCTCGCGCCGGTCCCTAATCGGGGCGAAGACCACGTTCGCGGCCTTTCGCTCGCCACGACCGTTCCGCGTCAGGACGTTCAGTTCGAGAAGCTCGGAACCGGCCACGTGGGGCCTGAGCTCCACCCGCAGCCGGTCATCCATCTCGTACTTGCTCCGCCACGACTCGAGCCATGCCTCGAGCAGCCCGGGCGGCACCTCGGTCTGCACAAGATGCTGGAACCGCGTGGAGCCCTTCCCCATCGCCTTCGTCGTCGCCGTGTGTCCGGTCGAAGCCGACAGCGCACCGTCGAGCCGCGCGCCGCCGACCAGACTCTGCGGCGTCCTGTACGGGGAGCCGACCAGCCGGAGCTTCCGCTGCAGCCGAGCAAGCGCGAGCATGCCGTCCTCCAACAAGGCGGTCGCGAGATCCTCCGCCGCGAGTCCGTCGATCTGGTGTCCGCCGTAGGTGATGAAGTTGAAGACGAAACCGAGTTTCCCCAGTTCGTCGGGGAACTGCCGCATCTCGTCATCCGACATGCCGGTCGTATCCCAGTTGAACGATGGAGACAGGTTGTAGGCGAGCAGCTGGTCGGGATACGCCGCGTGAACGGCCTCCGCGAACTGCCGCGCGTCGTCGAGGTTCGCCGTCTTCGTCTCCATCCAGAGGAGGTCGGCATAGGGAGCGGCGTGAAGCGACCGCGAGGTGGCGTAGTCGATACCTCCGCGGATCTGGTAATAGCCCTCCGGCGTACGCGCCATCTCGGCATTCCAGACCAGGTTGATGCCCATCTTCCGGGCGCGGGCGGCCGCTTCGGCCACGGACGCCGAGTGGGCGAATTCCAGCCAGTCGTCGACGGAGAGGTCGAAGACCGCGCCCTCCTCGAGCCGAAAAGCCATCTCGTCGGCCACCGCCTGCGGATAGGTCTTCAGCCCGGCTTCGGCCTGCCAGACCTCGAGGAAGCGGTTCATCACGAGATCGAGTACCGCCTCCACGCCCGATCCGCCGGACGCGACGCGCTCCTCGTACGCGTCCTCGAGGAGCTTGACGATGCCGAACTGTTCGAGCCACGCATCCGCCTGCCGATATGCGGCCTCGGAGATCCGGTAGAGCTCGTGGCCGCGAACCTCCGCGGCGCCCAGACCGGCAAGCTGCCGGAGGATCGCCAGCGTCGCCGTCTTGTAGTTCGGCAGATCGAGCTTCGTGACGCCGAGCAGGAACGGATGATCGCGCTCGTCGCCGTTGCCGTCGAGAAACGTCGCCGACTCGGCATCCGTGCGGGCGACGATGATTCCCGGGACGCCCATCACGTCCAACTGAAAGCGCGCCGCGTTCAGGCGCTTGTTCTGCTCGTCCTGGGGCACGAGCACCTTGCCCGACTGGTGCCCGCACTTCTTGACCCCGGGCTTCTGGTCCTCGATGTGGTAACCGGGTACGCCGACCTCGACGAAACGCCGGATCAGGTTCCGCACGTGGGCCTCGCCGCCGTGGCCGGTGTCCGCGTCGGCGATGATGAAGGGACGAAAGTCGGTCGGCGGGCTCGCCGCCCGCTCTTCGTCGCTCATCCGCAGACGGCTGAACGTCTGGTTCTTGTCCGCGGTGAGCAGAGCGCGCACGATCGGCGCCGCCTCGTCGGGCACCTGGGACAGCGGATAGCTCGCCAGATCCGGTCCCGGATCCTCGTTCATCGACCCCTTCGCCGAGGTCGCCCAGCCGCCCAGGTAGATGCCCTCGATCCCCCGCCGCTTCATCGCCACCGCCTGGCCAGGCGAATAGGGACCGAACGTGGTGATCGACCGCCCGGCACCAAACAAGGCGCGCAGGCGAGCATGGAACGCCTCGGCCGCCTCCCGAGCGACCGTGTACTCCTGCGGAATGCTGCCCCGCTGCTCCGCCACCTCACGCGCGGTATGGAGCCGCCGGATGCCGGCGAAGCGATCCGCGCGGATGAACTCCGCCGCCGCCCGAGTCTGCCGCCTGAACGCTTCGTTGACCGTTTCCTTGTTCCCCGCCTCGCCGCCAGCCATCGCCGTCATCTCCGTCCGCTTGTCAAGAGCCCCGGGCGGCTCCGAAGAGGCCAACCGTAACACCGGAGCGCCGCGTCAAGCGACAACTCCCTGCGCCCGCGACGAGGGAAGGGAGTAGAGTGGCGGAAGCGTCGGCGCTGCCGCGACGCGCACCGGAGCCCTACGGAAGCGGGCGGTCTGCCGCGCGATCGCGATTTGACCCAGCGCACGGGTTATCTGATGCCCACACGAAGGACGAGCCAGGAGACGGAGATCGGTTGTGGCTGACCGCGCCGCGGCTCGGTTCTTCCTGTTCGCCGCAGCCTGTTCCCTGGCAGCCCCGACGGTCTTCCCGACCGCGGTCGGCGCCCAGGAAGAAGACGCCTCGGAGTTCTCCGTCCGGCTTGAAGCCGAAACGGGCTCGCTCGAAGGCGGCGAGGCGTCCATCCGGATCCATGCTCCGTGCTCTTCGTTCGCGTGTGGAGTTCGGATGCTCGACGGCAATGTCGAGAACGCCCCACTCTGGAGCTCCGCCTTCGCGGGCACGGGCCGCTTCCGTGTCCCCCTGGAACGCCTTCGGCAAGGCGGGAGTTCTCCGGGCGGCGCGGGGGATGAAGCCTGGTGGATCGTCGTCGACGGCGGCGGTCTTCCCGTAGCTCGCCTGTGGCGACGAGGAATCGGCGGTGACGATCTTCCGCCCGCCCCGCGGCTTGCCGGGCGGAGCTGCACGATTTCGGTTCGTTCGCGTGAGGACGGCGCGCCAATCGGCGGCGCGCTCGTCGTCGCGACGGCCCCGGCTCTCGAAGACGGCGACCGGTTCGTCTCCGGCGTAGAGCCGTGGCGGCCCTGGATGCCGCCCGTCGTCACCTCCCCGCAAGGCGCCGCGAGGATCCAGGCGCCCGCGGACGCCGACATCACCGTTCGAGTCCGCGCGGCCGGCTATCGTGCGGCACGGGCCGTCTGTGAGGCGCCTGGTCCCGGCGGCTCTCCAATGCCTGCCGCGAACGTGGTTCTCGAGCGGGACGGCGCCCCCTCGGACATCGCCTTCGTCTCGGACGGCGGCGCCCCGCTCGCCGGCGCTCTGGTTCGCGACCGCGACGGCTGGGCGGTCGGGCTGACCGACGAGCAGGGGCGCGTCCGCCTCCCGAACGATCCGCGCGGCTGGTGGCTCGAAGAAAGGAGCGGACGAATTCACGATGCCGAGCCGCCGGACGGGGCCGCCGAAGCGAAGCCGTCAGGACCCGGTCCCGGTTCCCGGCTCATCGCCGTCGCCAGCCGAACGGAAGTCACCTCGACAGCCGGCAACGCCGCCACGGGTTCAAGACCCGAACTGCCGGCGTACAGCTACTGGGTCCATGCCGCTCACCGCCCCGCCTTCGGCTTCCACAACGAGCGGTCCTTCATTCAGCGGGCGGCAGCGACCGGCGCGTTCGAATTCAACATGTTGCCCGGCGACCGGGCCTGGTTCGCGGCGCCGGGTTTCGCCTACGACTCGTGCTCTTCGGAGGAGATCGGAAGTCCTGCCTGTCCTTACCCTAGACCCGCCGTCCGGATCCGGGGGCACGTGCTGGATGAAACCGGGGCCCCCGTGCGGGATGCGGAAATCGAGTTGTCCACCAAGAGCCCCCGACCGCGCGCGCCGACCTTGAGGCAATTCCTGCGAACGGGCAGCGACGGCGCCTTCACGAGTGATCGGTTTCCGCCCTCCACCGGCTTGTTCGATCTTGTCGCGGTCTCCATCCGCCACCCCGACTTCCTGCCGGTCCTCTCCCCGGCGATTGACGGCTACTGCAACGATGACCGCGAGTGCATCATCGAGATGAAGCGCGGCGCCGTCGTCAGCGGAGCGGTGTTCGACCGCAGTTCCGGACGCGCTCTGGCCGATGTGGAGGTCGGCGTCGGCCCGATCAGCGCGGACGGGACCGTCGGCGTGCTGGGCGACCTCTCCGGTCTGCGCAGATCCGGAATCCGCGCGACGCGGACGAACCGAACCGGGAGGTTCGCTCTTCGGACGCCGCCGGGACGCTTCGACCTTGCACTCAGGACAGAGACGTACGCCTTCCGAATCGTCCGGGGCATCCAGGTCGAAGAAGACGGGCTCGAGCTGGGAGCAATCTTCCTCGAACCGGCGTCCGTCTTCGTCGGACGGGTCGTCGACGACGAGTCGAGGCCCATCGCCGGTGCCAGGGTGAACGCGGCGGTCACCCGCACGCCCGACGCGTTCGGCCAAGCGACGGTGGGCGACTTCGGGGACGGGCTCATCCTCGAGACCGGCGCCGACGGCTCGTTCCGGATTCCGGGACTCGCTTCGACGATGCGCGTCGATCTCGGAGTTGCGGCTGACGGGTACGCCTCCCGGCGGCTCGAAGGCGTCGCCCTCCCGCCGCCGACAGAGCCCTTCACGATCAAGCTGAGGCCTGGGTCCGTGCTCGCGGGGCGGGTGACGCGGAACGGTGAACCGACGGCGGGAACGTTCGAACTGTCCGGATCCTCCCAGCGCCACGCCCCGGACGTACTAACGGGCGACCGGAGCTTCGTCGCCGCCGGCGTCATTCCGGCGGACGGCAGCTTCAGAATTCCAGGCTTGAGGGCCGGTCGTTACCGGCTGCTCGTCCAGACGCCCCGCGGCGACGAGCGGCTGGTCGTGCAGATTGCCGAGAACGAAGAGAAGCGGGTGGACGTGGAAATCGGCAACGGTTCGGGGGAGATCGTCGGCCGCGTCAGAGAGAGAGGCGTTGGAATGCCTGGAGTCGAGGTGCGATTCGGCCGCATCGAGCGCGTCGTCACCGACGCCAACGGTCGATTCTCCTTCCCCAACGTGCCGATGGGCAGCTTCGTTCTCGAAGCGGCTCCCGCCGGCGTTCCGTCAGAACGGAAGCACGTTCGAGTGAATCGGGGGCCGCGCCGCGTGGACTTCGACTTCGGCCGCTACCGCGTCTCGGGCCGGGTCGTGGCCGAGGCGGGACTCGGCGCCCTGACCGGCGCGGCGCTGACCTTCTCGCCACCCCCGACGCTCTCGACCGGGAGGCTCTCCGTGCCGACGACAACGGTGACGCTGGCGGACGACGGACGCTTCGAGGCGGAGCTTCGACGCGGCCGCCACGAGGTGGACCTCGACCTGGCCGGCGCCCGCCTGAGAGCCGCGGAGAGCTTCGTCGTTCGCGGAGACCGCGCGGGCGCCGTCATCCGCGTCCGCGGGGCGCCGCGCGGGCGGATCGTCGGTCGCCTCCTCGGCCTCGAGCAGAGCGAACTCGACTCTCTTCGGATCGAGGCCGTCGGCGAGGACTTCACTCGGCACGAAGCCGACTTCGACGCGACCGGCAGGTTCGTCGTCGCCCGGCTCGACCCGGGAACGTGGACGATCGTCGCGGAAGTCGGCGCCTCGAACCGTCGAACGACTCATCGAGTCGACGTGCGCGGGGGCGACGTCCATGCCGACCTGACGTTCGAGCGCGGCCACGACCTGACTGGAGTCGTCCTGCTCGACGGCATCCCCCTGGACGGCGCCCAGGTCCTCGCGATGCGAGGCGAGGTTCTGCAGAGCGCTCGCCGCCAGTTCACGCGCCATGACGGCGCCTTCGCCTTCCGCGACCTCGAGGCGGGCCGCTACACCGTCGCCGTTGGCGCCTCGTCGGAATCCGTCCGCGTTCCGGGCGCCGAACGGACGGAAATACGCCTTCTCGGCGGCCGGATTCGGGGCGTCGTCGTCGACCCGGACACGGCGCGACCGGTCGTCGCCGCTTCGGTCGGACTCTGGCCGGCGGCGGCGAACCGAGACCAGGCGGAAACCCTCGGCCTGACCTGGACGTCATGGACGGACGCATCCGGTCGCTTCGATTTCGGGCGCGTCCCGGCAGGCGAGTGGATGCTCCAAGTCGAGGAAGGAGGTCGTTCCCCTCGAGGGATTCGACTGCTGCCAGGCGGCCAGGTCGAGCTCCTCATCCACGAGTAGCGCCCTCGCTGCGGACCTCGGCGGAACAGGCGGGCTAGACTCCGCCGCGATGAGCGTTTCAGCGACTTCCCCTGAAGGGCCGCCGCTCCGCGGCGGCGACGTGCTGCTCCAGGCTCTGATCGAGTACGGGGTGCCCTACCTGTTCGGCAACCCGGGCACGACGGAGAGCCCGCTGATGGACCGCCTCGGAGATCGCCCGGAACTTCGCTACGTGTTGGCGCTCCACGAATCCGTGGCGCTGGGAGCGGCGCACTACTACGCACAGGCATCGGGGGTCACGGGTGTCGTCAACCTGCACGTGGCGCCGGGCCTTGGCAACGGCTTGGGCATGCTCTACAACGCCTGGGAAGCGAACACCCCGATGGTGATCACCGCCGGCCAGCAGGACACGCGCTCCAGGCTGCGAGAGCCGCTGCTGGGCCACGACCTGGTGGCGATGGCGGCGCCGCTCGTCAAATGGAGCGTGCAGGTCGAACGCGCGGACGAGTTCGCCCCGGTGCTCCACCGCGCGTTCAAGGTCGCCCACGATCCGCCGACCGGCCCGGTGTTCGTTGCCCTGCCGTTGAATGTCCTGGAAGAGGAGACGATGGAGGGGGTGAGGCCTCCGGGCTCGCTCCACCGGGCGCCGCAGCCGGATGCGGCTGGCGTGGCGGAGCTCGCCCGGGCGCTCCTCGGTGCGAGGAAACCGGCGATCATCGTCGGCGACGGCGTCGCTCGAAGCGGAGGTCAGGAAGCGCTCGTTGCTCTTGCCGAGCGGCTCGGCGCCGCCGTCTACCCCGAGGGCCTGGTGCAGCAGGTGAACTTCCCGCAGAGCCATCCCTGCTTCAGGCCCCGGATGCCGCTGAACCACGCCGCGATCCGCCAGGCAACCGGGGATCCGGACGTCGTGCTGCTCGTCGGCGGTTCGTTCTTCGAGGAGGTCTGGTTCGATCCAGAGCCCCCCTTCGCGCCCACGGCGACGATCCTCCAGATCGAGGATGCGCCAAGCCGCCTTGCCTGCAACTTCGCGGTGGACATCGGGGTCCTCGCCGACCCCCGCGCCGCGCTCGCGGCCCTGACCGACGCGGTCGACGCCGACGCCGACGACGCGTTCCGGGCCGGCGCCGCAGAACGCATGGAGGCGCTCCGCGGCGCCGCGGCGGGCGCCCGCGCGGCGCGTCAGCGACGTCTTGAAGCGCATTTCGACGACCGGCCGATGTCGACCGCGCGGCTCATGTCCGAAGTGGCAAAGGCACTTCCCGACGATGCGGTCGTCGTGAACGAGTCGATCACCGCCGGCGGCGACCTGCTCGGCTTCCTCCCCATCGACGATCCTGGCCGCTACTGCGGCACCCGGGGCGGCGGCATCGGCCAGGGGCTGGTCGGCGGTATCGGCGCCTCCCTGGCCCACCCGGATCGCCCGGTCGTCGTCTTCTCCGGCGACGGCTCGGCGATGTACTCGATCCAGGCCCTGTGGACCGCCGCGCACTACGACCTGCCGATCGTCTTCCTCATCCTGCACAACCGCGAGTACAAGATCTTGAAGATCAACATGGACATCTACCGCGAGCGTTTCGGCATTCCGGCCGACCGGCCCTACCCGCACATGAATCTCACGGAGCCCGAACTCGGCTTCAGCGAGATGGCAAGGGGAATGGGCGTGCCGGCGAAGACGATCGAGGACCCGGCCGACATCGCCGACGCGCTCGGGGAGGCGGTTGCCGCCGGGGGGCCCCGGCTCCTCGACATGATCATCGGCGGCCGCATCTGACCGGGCGTCCGCCGGCGTCAGTCCGCGGCGAGGCCTCCGGCCCTCCGCGCGCCGAGCGAACGCCAGACGAAGTACACCGCGGGAAAGACGAGCATGACGGCCAGGTACGTCGTGACCAGGCCGCCGACCATCGGCGCCGCAATCCGCTTCATCACGTCGGCGCCAGCCCCGGTCGACCAGAGGAGCGGCGTGAGCGCCAGGAAGGTCGTCGCCACGGTCATCGTGATCGGACGAGCCCGGGCGGTAGCGGCGCGGACCACCGCGTCGCGCAGCCGATCGAGGCTGGGCGCGGCGTTGGCGCCTCGCGCCTCGTCCCAGGCCAGATCGAGGTAGAGCAGCATGACCGCTCCGGTCTCGGCCGCGAGACCGGCCAGAGCGATCATCCCGACCCACACGGCGACCGACCAGTTGTAGTCAAGCCCGTCAAGCAACCAGATCGAGCCGACCAGGGCCAACGGCACTGCGGAGAGGGTAATCAACGTCTTCGTCACCGAACGCGTACTCAAGTAGAGGAGACCGACGATGAGGACGAGGGTGAGCGGAGCGATGTAGCCGAAACGCTCGCGAGCCCGCGCCATGTACTCGTACTGGCCCGACCAGAGGAGCGAGTAGCCCTCGGGGAGCGCGATGCGTTCCGCGACCTCCCGCTGCGCCCGCCGCATCCAGGCGCCAATGTCCGTGTCGGCCAGGTCCACGTACACCCAGGCATTCGGCCTTGCACCTTCCGACTTGATCATCGGCGGGCCGTCACGCAGGGTAATCGTCGTCACCTGACCCAGCGGAACCAGGGCGCCGCCCGGTGCGGTGACGAGGATCTGCTCGAGGGCTTGCGGATCGTCCCGCAGTTCGCGCGGATAACGAACGTTGATCGGGTAACGCTCAAGCCCCTCGACCGTCCAGGACACGTTCATCCCGCCCACCGCGGACTGGATCGTGTTCTGGATATCGGCCACCCGCAGGCCGTAGCGCGCAGCGGCCTCCCGGTCGATGTCGAAGTCGAGGTACGCCCCTCCGAGGACTCGTTCGGCGTAGGCGGAAAGCGTGCCGGGCAACGCCTGGACGATCGCCTCGACCTCCTCCGCCAGTCGTTCCAGCGTGGCGAGATCCGGCCCGCCGATCTTCACGCCGACGGGTGTTCTGATCCCCGTGGATAGCATGTCGATCCGCGTCCGGATCGGCATCGTCCACGAATTCGTCACCCCGGGAAAGGCAAGCGCGCGATCGAGTTCGGCGATCAGGTCGTCGTGGCTGAGACCGGGCCTCCAGTGCTCGGGGGCCTTCAGCGTGATCGTCGTCTCGAGCATCGAGAGCGGCGCCGGATCGGTCGCCGTCTCCGCGCGCCCGACCTTGCCGAACACGGACTCGACTTCGGGGAAGCTGCGGATGATCCGATCCGTCTGCTGGAGGAGTTCCCGCGCTCGGGCGATCGAGACGCCCGGCAGCGTCGTCGGCATGTAGAGAAGATCGCCCTCCCAAAGCGGCGGCATGAACTCCGACCCGATCCGCTTGATCGGTGCGCTGACAGACGCCAAGGCCGCCAGGGCGAGCGCCAGGACCAGCCAACGCCCGCGCACCGCCAGCTCCACCAGAGGGCGCCAGGCGAAGGAGAGCAGGCGCGTCAACGGGTTCTTCCTGGCCGCCACGATCCGGCCGCGCACGAACCAGTACGTGAGAACCGGCGCGACAGTCACCGCGACGATCGACGCCATCGCCATCGCGTAGGTCTTCGTCGACGCGAGCGGCCGGAACAGGCGTCCCTCCTGGTCTTCGAGTGCAAAAACCGGCAGGAAGGACACGGTGACGACCAACAAGGTGAAGAACAGGGTCGGCCCCACCTCCTGAGCCGCGTCGCGGACGATCTCGAACCGCGGCCGCCGACCGCCCTCTTTCTCTAGACGCCGGTGGGCGTTCTCGACCATCACGATCGATGCGTCGACCAGCACGCCGATCGAAATGGCAATGCCGCCGAGCGACATGATGTTCGAACCCAGGCCCTGGAGCCTCATCGCGACGAGGGCGAGGAGGACAGAGACCGGAATCGCCAGGATGGGCACCAGAGCGGAACGAAGATGGAAGAGAAAGACGAGGCACACAGCGGCCACGACGATGGACTCGACGATCAGGGTCTCGGTCAGGGTCGCCACCGCGCGGTCGATCAAGCCGCTCCGGTCGTAGGCGATCGAGATCTCCACGTCGTCCGGCAGGCCCGCCTCGAGTTCGGCAAGCCGCTCGCGGACCCGGTCGATCGTGGCCCGGGTGTCGGCGCCCGAGCGGACGACGACGATGCCCCCGACTGTCTCGCCTTCGCCGTTCCAATCCGCGAGGCCGCGGCGGATCTCCGGTCCGATCGTGACGTTCGCCACATCACGCAGCAGAACCGGCACGCCGCCGACGCCGGCGCGCAGGACGATCGTCTCGAGATCCTCCAACTCGCGCACGTAGCCGCGGCCGCGCACCATGTACTCGCGCTCCGCCATCTCGATGAGTCGCCCGCCGACATCCGCGTTCGACTCCTCGATCGCCTGCCGCACGACCTGGAGCGAAACGTCGTAGGCGCGAAGGCGGACCGGATCGACTTCGACCTGGTACTGGCGAACGAAACCGCCGATCGAGGCGACCTCGGCCACCCCTTGAACGGTCATCAGGCCGAACTTCAGGTACCAGTCCTGGAGCGAGCGGAGTTCGGCCAGCGACTGCGACGCGGAATTCAGCACGTAGATGAACGCCCAGCCCACGCCCGTCGCGTCCGGCCCGAGCTGCGGCGATACGCCCCGAGGCAATCTCGCCTCGAGACTCGCCATCGCCTCGAGCACTCGCGAGCGCGCCCAGTACAAGTCCGTGCCGTCTTCGAAGATCACGTAGACGAACGAGACCCCGAAGTACGAGTAGCCGCGGACGACCTTCGCGTAGGGAACCGACAGCATGGTCGAGGTGATCGGATACGTCACCTGATCCTCGACGACCTGGGGCGCCTGGCCCGGGAACTCCGTGTAGAGGATGACCTGCACGTCGGAGAGGTCGGGAATCGCGTCGACCCGCATCGTGCCCACCGACCAGATCCCCGCGATGACCGCAGCAACGACGCCGGCCAGAACGACCAACTGGTTCTTCAGGCACCAGGGGATGAGGCGATCGAGCATCCGTTTCAGTCCCCGTGCCCGCCCCCGCGGCCACCTTCGAGGAGATGCTCCGCATGATCGCCGTGATCCAGATGATCGCGAGGCCCTTCATCCGCGCCATGCGCAGAGTGGTCCATCTCGTCCGCCGGAGCGTCCGGGGCCTCGTCGGACCCGGGATGGACATGTGCGGCGGAGGACGGCGCGGCGGTCAGCATGCGCTGGACGGCCTCCTGAAGCCGCGACTCGGAATCGAGCAGGAACTGGGACGACACAACGACCATGTCGCCCGGAGCGAGCCCTGAACGCACCTCGACCAGGCCCTGCGAGGACCGGCCGATCTCGATCTCGCGGGCCTCGAAGCGGCCGGCGCCGAGAGCCGCGATCGCCACCGTGCGACGCCCGGTCCGAAGCACCGCCTCGCTCGGCGCGAGCACGGCGCCTTCGACCAGCACCGGATCGAAAACGACGGTGGCGAACATCCCCGCCCGCAGCCGGCCATCCGGATTCGGAACGGCGACCTTCATCGTCAGCGTGCGGGTGCGCTCGGAGAGCTCGGGTTCGATGAACTGAACCGTGCCTCGGGTCGTCTCGCCCGGAAAGTAGTCGAAGACGATCCGCGCTTCGGCGCCGGGCCGAATCGAACGGACCTGGTCCTCGAACACCTCGACCGAGAGCCACAGCGAAGCGATGTCGGCGATGTGAAACGCTTCGAGCCCCGGGGTGACCGCCATTCCCTCGAGGCCGGCCATTCGCCGCATGACGAGTCCGCTCGCCGGTGCGGTCACGGTCAGCGTCCGGAAGACCGCCCCGGTCTCCTCGAGTCGTCTGACCTGCTCCTCCGAGATGTCCCAGAACGCGAGCCGGCTGCGCGCCGCCGTGACCAACGCCTCCGCCCGGCGACGGTCCGCCTCCGGCGCCTCGGCCAGCCGCTCGGCGTAGCGGATGGCCGCGAGGAGTTCCTGCTCCGTTTGAACCAGTTCCGGCGAGTAGACCTCGAACAGAGGGTCGCCCTTCGCCACCGGCTGACCGACGTGGTTCACGTACACCTGCTCCACCCAGCCGCTGTACTTCGTCGTGACGGTGACCATCCGGTCCTGGTCGTACTCGAGATAGCCGACGGTACGGATCTCCTGCCGGAGATCGCCCCTCTCGACGCGCTGCGTGCGCACGTTCATGTTCTGAACCGTGACTGGATGAACGACCACCGTGGACCCGGCGCCGATGGCGCCGGCAGCCTCGTCGGCGTAGACCGGCACGTAGTCCATGCCCATCGAGTCCTTTGCCGGCACCGGAGACGTGATCGTCGGATCCATGGGATTCCGATAGAACAGAATCTCGGACGCCGCCCGTTCGGAGGATGACAGGCCAGCCCGCTCCAAGGCACTCGGTCCATCCGCGGTTCCGGCGCCCAGGTAGTAGCCGAACGCCCGCTGCAGCCAACTGTCCGCGGGGTGAGCATCGAGAGGATCGAAGAACAGCAGGTAGAAGACGGCGAAGCTCCCAGCGACCCAAGCCGGCCCACGAAGCACGGTCCGCAGTCTGTGGTCGGGGCCGCCGCCCGAGGTCGTCCTGCTCATCGCTCGCCTCCCCTGTCCGAGGCGCTTGCTGCCAGGGGCGCGCCCACCGCGCCCTCGAGCTCCGCAAGACCGATCAGATAGTCGACCCTCGCGCGATCGAGAGCCGTTTGCGACTCGCGCAGGAGGCGCTCGACGTCGATCAGGTCGAGGATCGCGAACGTGCCGGCCAGGTAGCCCGCCTCGGCCGCCTGGTGACCCTCTTCCGCCTGGACGAGCAGCAGGTCTTCCAAGAGCCGCAAGCGGGTCCATGCCTGCGGCAAGCGCTCGACCAACTCGCCGACCTCCGATTCGACGGCCAGTTCAGCGGCCCGTCGAGCGTCGACGGCGCCTGTACGGTGTTCGAGGGCTTCAGCGATCGCCGCCGAACGACTCCGACGCGCAAGCGGCAGCGTGACGCCGCCGCGGAGCCCGAACACGTCCCGTCCGTTGTCGGGCGGCGGCATGACACGCGCAGCCGGGTCGTCACGGGCCGTGACGAACGTCCAGGTCAGGCCGACGCTGAAGTCCGGGCGACGCGCCATCCGCGCGAGCCGTTCGATGGCTTCGGCTTGTTCGAGGCGGGCGGCGGCGGCCTGGATCTCGGGACGAGAGCTCCGAGCCTGGTCGAGCAACGCCTCCGAGTCGAAGAGCGCTTGACCAATCGCCACGGGTATCCCGCCGCGAGCCGCCGGCGTCCTGACGGGGCGATCCCGCAGCGCATTCAGTCGAGCGCGAAGCGTCGACTCGCGGGTCATCAGATCGACGAGGTCGCTCCGGCCGCGGGTGATCTCCGCCTGAAGCTTGAGCACCGCCTGGGTCGATCCGACGCCGGTGGCGTACCGAGTCAGGGCGACCTCTTCGTAACGGGCCAAGTCCTCGAGCAGGCGGTTCGTCGTCGACCGGGAGCTGTCGACGAACAACAACTCGAAGTAGATCCGACGCACTTCGGTGATCAACGAGAGACGCTCGGACTCCACGCCGCGCTCCTCGGCAAGCGCCTCCCAGACTGCGGCCGATTTCCGCAGGTCGAGCTTGGCCAGCCAAGGCAACGGCTGATGCAGGCCCACGATGAACCGCTGCGCGCCGACGCGGGTCTCCGGCGGAAGCAGAAACGCCGTCGCCTCGGCGGTGGGATCCGGGAGCGCGCGAACCTGCGGCGCCCTCTGCGCGGCAGCTCGCGCTCGCGCGAGGCCCGCCCGAATGCCGGGGTTCCGCTCGAGCGCCTCGGCGACCAGGTCCCGCAGTTCCGGCGACCCGATGCCTGCCAGAACGACGTCGGCAACCGAGCCCGGACCCGGCGCCGCCGATCTCCCTCCGGTCGCAACCGGGTTGGAATCAGCCTGGATGGCAGTTGACGTCGCAAAGACGGCGACGAAGACGTATGACAAGGCCTGTTGCATGCCGAACCTCCGAAGAAACGTGGACGTGAACGCATGGCCTCACCGGGAGGCCAAGCGCTCCGAATCGCTTCAGCGGAAGCTCAGAGCAGGAACGCGGCGTGCAGGATGTAGACCGGAACGACCGGCGGCGGATCGGCGTTCAGGGCGCGGATCTGCCCTGCCGAAACGAATCCGGCGGCGACCGCCGCGAGCGGTTCCGCGACCGTCTCTGCCGTCTCCTCCGCGTCTTCGTCAAAGCGGAGGAGAATCGCGTCCGCCGGCAGGCTGACTCCGGCCAACGAACAGCAACCCTCGAGCACGGCGTCGGCGCGATCATCGCAGTCGGTCATTTCCGGCGCCGGCGCCATCGCGCAAGGAACGGCCGGCTCGAGCAGCGACGCGCACCAACCGGCGACCGGTGCGGCGAGCACAAGCAGAACGACGGCTGCGGACAGTGACCGCGAAGTCCTCGACATCCTCGCCAGCTTACCCCAAGCGTCCCGGAAGCGTAGGGTCGGCGGACGACGACGCCTTGGTTATCGTGTATGCTCCACCGCACAGACAGCTAAGAGTCCACCTGGAGCGCCTGTGGCGCACCCACCCCAACGGAGGTTGGAGACGATGGATGAACTGAGAGAAGACGCCTTCCTGCAGGACGAGTTGCTTGAGGGCCTCAGCGAGGAGAACCCGGAGTTCGCGGAGGACGCTTCGGGCGACGATCAGCCGAACGTCACCCGGAGGACCTTCATCCAGGGTTCGGTCGCCACGGGCGCCGCGGTGTCCATCGCGGGCGGCAACCTGCTCCAGCCGGAGGTCCTCCACGCCGCCGTTCAACCTGTCGGACGCTCGGTCACCTTGAACGTGAACGGCGAAAGCCACGAGCTCGACGTCGAGCCCCAGGACACTCTGGCCATGGCGCTTCGCTACAAGCTGGACTTGACGGGCACGAAGCTCGGTTGCGACCGCGCCGAGTGCGGCGCCTGCACAGTGCTGATCGACGGCGTGCCGCACTACGGATGCTCGATCCTCGTCCATCAGGTACGCGGCCGGGAGGTGACCACCGTCGAGGGCCTCGAGGAAGACGGCGTCCTCCACCCGGTGCAGCAGGCCGTGCTTGACGAGATGGGCTTCCAATGCGCGTTCTGCGCGCCCGGCTTCATCATGAGCATGGCCGGGCTGGTCCAGGCGAACCCGAACGCGAGCCGGGAGCAGGCGGCGAAATGGCTGGCCGGCCACATCTGCCGCTGCGGCGACTACAACAAGATCCTGAACACCGCCATGCGCGCGCTCGAGAACGCGCGGATGGCCTGAGCCGAGGAGTCAGAGCATGGCCAACACCCTTGTCGGCACGAACTACGTGCCACCCGATCTGATCGAGAAGATCACCGGACGCGCCCGGTACGCAGAAGATTGGCGCGCCGAGGGCATGCTGTTCGCCAAGCAACTGCTCTCGCCGATGCCCCACGCCCGGGTGCGCAACATCGACGCCTCGGCGGCGCTTGCGATGGAGGGCGTGGAAGCGGTCCTCACTGCGGACGATCTCGCCGAGTACATGGGCGAAGCGGGACCGCTCGACGAGCGCGCGCTGACGAACCACCCGAAGTACGAGGGCGAGCCCGTGCTCGCCGTCGCCGCGATCAGCGAGAAGATCGCGGCCGACGCGATCGAGAAGATCCAGGTCGACTTCGAGCCGCTGCCTTTCGCCCTCGATCCGCTGGATTCCATCGCGCCGGGCGGTCCGAACTCCCTCCCGGACGGTAACTCGATCAACCGGCAACGCACGGATACCGGAGTCGAGACGGTCGTCGAGCGCGTCGAGTGGACGGCCGAAGATCTCGCCGTCGGACGCGGTTCGGACGGCGAGAAGGGCAGGATGCCCGAAGGCGTGTTCCAGGACGAGTGGATGAACGGCGACATCGAGAAGGGCTTCGCCGAAGCCGAGTACATCATCGACGAACCGCTCTTCTTCCAGTCCGTGACCCATCATCCGATGGAGCCGCGGAGCTGCATGGCGCACTGGGAAGGCGACATGCTCCACCTCTACCCGTCGACGCAGAGTGTTGCGTTCACGCTGCTGGCGGCCCAGGGAACGGTCGGCGTGCCGCCGCAGAACGTGATCGTCCACGCGGAGTACACCGGTGGCGGTTTCGGCAGCAAGATCGTCGGCTCAAGCAACATGGCGGTGCCGGTCTATCTCGCGAAGAAAACGGGCAAGCCGGTGATGCATCGGGTCACTCGCTACGAGGAGAACTACATCGGCCGCGCAAGGCCCGGTTTCCAGGGCTGGGCGAAGATCGGCTTCAAGAAGAACGGCCGCATCTCCGCCTTCGACTGGGCGATTGTCCAGGACAACGGTCCTTACGGCCGCCAGAGCGATCTCGGCACGTCGGGCAACATGGTATCCCTGACCTACCAGCCCGAGAACATGCGCCACCGCGGCGTCTCGATCGCCACGAACACGCCGCCGCGGGCGCCCCAGCGGGCGCCTGGCGGGGTGCAGATGTCGGCCATGGTCGAGCCGCTGCTCGATCGCGCCGCCGACCATCTCGGCATCGATCGCCTGGAAATCCGGCGCCTGAACATCGCAAAGAACGGCGCGAGGTTCGGCGACGCGGAGAACCGCAACGTGACGACCGCATACGTGGACGAGGCCTGGTCCAGGCTGGACGAAATGGTCGACTGGCAGAGCGCGAAGGCCCGCAGCGGCGAGGTGAACGGCTCGAAGGTCACCGGAATCGGCATCGCGAGTTCGACCTACACCGCTGGTTCGAGCGGCTTCGACGGACTCATGCTGATCACCCCCGAAGGGCGGCTTGAAATCCACAGCGGCGTCGGAAATCTGGGCACGCACTCCTACTCGGATACCGCCCGCGTCGCCGCCGACCTGCTCGACGTCTCCTGGGACAAGGTGGACATGGTGTGGGGCGACAC
Organism: Candidatus Multivoraceae bacterium; assembly: GCA_965219625.1. Lineage (GTDB taxonomy): Bacteria > Acidobacteriota > Thermoanaerobaculia > Multivoradales > Multivoraceae > Multivorans. The sequence continues at coordinate 367,891 of OZ244782.1, forward strand.
CGGCAAGGGCGTGCCGCATACGTGCGTACAGGCCGGCAGTCAGACGACCCACGCGATCACTCGCGCGGTCCACGCTGCGGCGACGGACATGAAGCAGAAGCTGCAGGAGATCGCTGCCGCGACCCACGGCGGTTCGGCCTCGGAGTACGTCGTCGCCGGGGAGCGGGTCTACCGCCGGGGCAACCGCTCCGCCGGGCTGACCTTCGCCCAGGCGGCAGCGAAGGCGATCGAGATGGGGGGTCGCTACGACGGCACGGAGTTGAACGAAGGCCTGAGCCCGATCACCCTGGGCGGTGCGGCGGTGCTCCGCGGACGGGGTCTGCTCGCGGCGGCGAAGGACAACTACGAACGCGCCGGCGACGTCTACTCGTGGGTCGTCGCGTTCGCCGAGGTCGAGCTCGACAAGGAAACCGGCGTCATCGCGATGAAGGACTATCAGGCGGTAACCGACTGCGGCACGGTGCTGAACCCCCGCAGCCTGGGCGCCCAGCTCCACGGCGGCGCCGTCCAGGGCTTCGGCTGCGCGGTGGGCCAGAAATGGGTCTACGACCCGCAGTGGGGCATTCCATTCGCGAATCGCTTCTACACGGCACGGCCGGCGACGATCCTCGACGTACCGCTCGAAATGGGGTGGGACGCCGTGAACGAGCCGGATACGAACAGTCCGGTTGGCGCGAAGGGCATCGGCGAGCCGCCGATGGGCGCCGGCTGCGCCGCTCTGCTCTGCGCCATCCAGGACGCGTTGGGCGAGGACACGGTGGCCTATCTGCCGCTGATGACCGACCACATCATCAACCAGCTCGAGGGCCGCGAGCAGGACGCCGAGTTCCTGGCCGCGCACACCTGATCGGAGCTCGGACGCGCAACGACCTGCTCAGCGAAACGGAGGAACACATCACATGGCCGTCATCCACGACATGATCCCCGACTTCGAGCTCTACCAGCCCGAGAATCTGGCCGGCGCGCTCGAAGTCCTCGACCGCCACCGCGACCGGGCCTGGGTGCTGGCCGGCGGAATGGACAGCTTCGACTGGTTCAAGGACCGGGTGAAACGCCCCGACGCCGTCGTCGACCTGGGCGCCATCTCGGAACTCTCGGGCATTGAGGAGACCGGCGACGGTTTGACGATCGGCGCGATGACGCCGCTCACGGACGTCGTCGAGAGCGCCTTGATCCAGGAGCGCTACAGCATTCTTGCCGAAGCCGCGGAGACCGTCGCAACGCCGCAGATACGGAACCAGGGAACCCTCGGCGGGAACCTCGTTCAGGACACGCGCTGCTGGTACTACCGCGCCGGTTGGCCCTGCTATCGAGCCGGCGGCAACATCTGCTACGCGGACACGCCCGAGTCGATGAACCGCGAGCACTGCATCTTCGACGCCTCTCGGTGCGTCGCGGTCAGCCCGTCGGACACCGCGCCGGCGCTCATCGCGCTCGACGCGAAGATGGTCATTCGCGGCCGCCGCGGCGAGCGCATCGTCGACGCGGAGGACTTCTTCCTCGGCCCGGCGATCGACATCACGCGGATGACGGTGCTCCAGCCAAACGAGATTCTCCACTCCGTTGAATTGCCGGACACCTGGGCGGGCGCCGACTTCTACTTCGAGAAGGTGCGCGACCGAAACGCCTGGGACTTCCCCCTGGTCAACGTCGCTTCGGCCATGCGCATCGTGGACGGCGTCGTCGAGGACGTCCGGCTGTCGGTCGGCGCGGTCTCCCCCGTGCCGCTGCGGATGGACCGTTGCGAGGAACTCCTTCGCGGCGAGCGGATCACCGAGGAGACGGCGACCCGCGTCGCGGAGTTGGCCGTCGTCGGCGCGACTCCGCTCCGCCATAACGGCTACAAAGTGCCGTTGATGAGAAACCTGATCCGTCGCGCCATCCGCGGCCAGGCGCCGGTCTAGGTCTCGTCAGATGGAGTTCCTGGAGAGAGCCACGAACCCCTGGGGCCAGAGTGTCGTCATCGGCATCGACTGGAGCCTCTTCTGGATCGCGCTCATCGCGGGCGGCGTCTTCCTCATCCTCCACTTGGCGCTTCGCCGCCGCTGGATCGGCGAGGAGAAGAAGGCCGATGCGGCTGCCGCGGACGATCCCGGTCTGCCCCAACGAATCGAGCGGCACAGCCTCGCGTCCCGCCTGTTTCACGCGGTCATGGGGATTTCGATGATCCTCCTGCTCATCACCGGCTTCCTGCCGAAGGTTGGCCTGGAGTTCGCGTGGCTCCAGATCCACTGGATCACCGGTCTCATCCTGACTGCGTCGATCATCTTCCACATCGTCCACGCGACGTTCTTCCAGAGCCTCCGCAACGTCTGGGTCGGCATGAGGGACCTTGGCGACATGATCCGCGAGATGCGAAGAGCCGTCGCCGGCGGCGAACCGCCCGCAAAGCCCGGCAAGTACCCGGCGGCTCAGAAGATGTTCCATCACGTCGCGACCCTGGCCGGCATGGCCGCCATCGTCACCGGCATCCTGATGATGTGGCGCATCGAACAGCCGCTCTGGGCCCAGGACGACTACAAGTTCTTCGGCGACGCCGGCTGGGGCTGGGTCTACGTCCTCCACGGAGTCGGCGGAGTCGTCCTCGTCACGCTGACGGTCGCGCACGTCTACTTCGCCATCCTCCCCGAGAAGCGTTGGATGACCTGGTCGATGATCCTCGGCTGGATCGACCGCAAGGACTATCTCCGGCACCACGACCCGGCCAAGTGGCCGGTCACCGGCAGCAAGTAGGACGCGAAGCGGCATCAGGCCGCATCCCAGGAATCGCCCGCGGGTTCCGACCGCGCCCATCGGGCGCGCCGAGCTTGGCGTTAGGATCTCCGGATGTCACTTGGCGCGCGTCCTCACGTCTGGGTCGTACGAGCGGACGGTGGCCGCTACGTGAACGACTTCGTCGCTGGGGGCTACGCGGCTATCGACTCGCCAGTCGACCTCTCCACCCTGACCGAGGCGCAAAAGCTCCGCTCGCTCTATAAGGACAACCACCCGGAAGCGAACCCCCATCAGGCCAGCACCGCAGTCTCGCAACTGGAGAGCTTCATGAAGATGAAGACGGGCGACTATGTGATCGCTCCTGAATCCGACACGAGGTGGCTCCGATACGGCCGCGTTGCCGGCCCCTGCTTCTTCGCCGGCGCAGATGACGACTGCCCCTACCGAAACCGCCGCCCCGTCTCGTGGGAGCCCCAGCCGCTCAAGCGGCACGGTCTGTCGGAGTCCCTGCAGAACACCCTCGGGTCGCTCCGGACCGTCTTCGCTGTCAGCCAACGGGACGAGTTCTTCCGTGTAATCGGCGACGACGCTGACGACGACGACGGAGTGGAGCGAGAAGATCCCGACCACCTCGAAGGCCCGTTCGACCCTGCCAAGATTCGCGTCCGCACGACCCAGGTTCTCGTGGACCTGCTCATGTCCCGCATAGAACACGATGAAATCGATCTGTCTCCCGACTTCCAGCGCCTGACCGACATCTGGAAGGAAGCAGACAAGAGCCGACTAGTCGAGTCGCTCCTCTTGCGCATACCGATACCCATCTTCTACTTCGCTGCCGACGAACGGGAAAACTGGAAGGTGGTCGACGGCGTTCAACGCATCTCGACGATCGCCAACTTTCTCAATGGCAAATTCGCACTGACGAAACTCGAGTATCTGGCCGAGTACAACGGCATGCGTTACGACGAGTTGCCACGCAAAATGCAACGCAGAATCAGGGAGACCGAGTTCATCGTAAATGTGATCGAACCAGGCACCCCCCAAGATGTCATGTTCAACATCTTCCATCGGATCAACACCGGCGGGCTCGTCCTGAAGAAGCCGGAGATCCGACACGCTCTCAACCCCGGGCCAGTTCGCAAATATTTGGAGAAGCTCTCAGGATCCGCCGAGTTCCTGGACGCCACAAACCGCGCTATCAGCCCGAAGAGGATGAAGGATCGAGAGTGTGTCCTGCGTTTCATGGCCTTCCACATGGAGCCTTGGGAGGAGTACTCCGCCACTTCTCTCGACAGTCATTTGAATGCCGCGATGGCACGCCTCAATGAAGGGCCGACCCAACGGCGCGATGCACTCGAAGACGACTTTCTGCGGGCGATGCGCACCGCCAAGAGGATCTTCGAGGAGAATGCGTTCCGCAAGCGCTACAAGACCGACAGCGACAACTCACCTCGCCGGCCGATCAACATGGCCCTGTTTGAAAGTTGGAGCGTGCAACTCGCGCGTTGTTCCATCAGGGAGAACGAGGCTCTTGTCGAGAAACGCCAAGTGCTTCAGGAGCGCTCGATCGCGTTGCTGACGGATGACCCGGAATTCGAGAAGGCGATCTCGCTCGGAACCGGCACGAAGGAACGGATCAAGAAGCGTTTTGCCGCGGTCCGCGACGTGGTCCTGGAGGTCCTTGGATGTTGAAGTTCATCGGCCTGACGAACTTCAAGTGCTTTGAAGCACTCAAGCTGCAATGCGCGCCGCTCAACCTGCTTAGCGGCTTGAACGGCATGGGGAAGAGCAGCGTGATCCAGTCTCTCCTCGTGCTGAGGCAGTCTTTCGAGTCCGGTGAGCTCGTGGCTGGAAACCTGGTTCTCGGCGGCGACCGGACGGATCTTGGCGCCGGTTCCGACGTACTGTTCGAGGACGCGGAGGAGGAGTCCATCGGTTTCGAGCTGCACCACGAGGACCGCGATGGCATCCACACCTGGACTCACGCTTTCGCGTACTCCCATGCCAGGGACCGCCTCTCGGCGGTCGACTCGAGCGCGGGCGACATCGTGCCCTTGGCGTGGAAGGAGAGGCCTCCGTTCGGTGGGGACTTCGCCAACGTGGAGGCGGAGCGGCTCGGTCCACGCAAGTTCTATCCGCTCTCCGAGGTCCAGGCGAGGCGCCGGAATCTGGGCGGCAGGGGCGAATACGCCTGGAACTACCTGCGTGACCATCAGGATGACCTCCTTGAGGCTTCGGATCCGCGGCGCCGCGGAGATAGTGAAGCGACCAGGCTGGCCGAAGCAGTCAACGAATGGCTTCAAGAAGTCACGCCCGGCGCCCATCTCCATCTCGAACCGGTGCCTGCCGCGGATGCCGTCCTTGCCGGCTTTACGTTCGACCGGCCCGGCGACGTGGCCTCCCGACGGCATCGTGCTACGAACGTCGGTTTCGGTTTGTCCTACGCGTTTCCGGTCGTGTTGGCTCTCCTCATGCCGCCCGGAACGCTGAGTTTGATCGAAAATCCCGAAGCGCATCTTCATCCCCGGGGCCAGACGAGACTGGCGGAGCTTGCGGTTCGCGCAACGAACGCGGGACTTCAGGTGTTCATCGAGACCCACAGCGACCACTTCCTGGATGGCGTCCGCATCGCGGTTCGCGACGGCCTGATTTCGCCGTCCGATGTCGCGGTTCACTACTTCGAACGGCCCGAGGGGCGCACAGTCGTCTCCTCGCCGCAACTTGACGCGGACGGGCGGCTGTCACACTGGCCGCAGGGGTTCTTCGATCAGCACGAGGAGAATCTCGCCCGGCTGCTGGCGCCCCGGTCCTGACGTGCGCCAGATGGTCTTGAATCACGCGAGCCTCGACGGTTCGCTACGGGAGACGATCCAATGGCTAGGCGAAATGGCTCGAGGCATGGCCGCTCTCGTCGATGCGGGGGTCGTCGAACCGTCCCTGCGGACGTTCGATGCGCCGACAGAACTACGCTCACCGGGAGAATGGTCGCTCTTCGACGCCTACCTGGGACTCAATCGGGTCGACGGCATGCGGGAAGAGGGCACGTTCGTCCTTCGGTTGGCCTCCAAGACGCCCCTGCTTAGCGACGTTGCCGAAAGGACCAAGAGCCGGTTCCTCGCCTGCGAGGCCCGCGACTGCGTTGATCGCGGCCTTTCGACCTCGGAAGGCAAGCCGCTCCTGCTGTGTGCCGTAAGCGACGGCGTTGCCGTCAGTTTCCCGTCCGAACCGATCTGGGACCGAGACTTCCTCACGGTCCGATTCCAGGAGCTTCTTCCCAACGAGAAGCTCCACGAGGCTGAGGAGAAGATCGACAACGTCGCGCGATCCGGCCATGCGCAGCCCATCCTCGAGAGACATCGCGCGAGCCTCACTGACAGCTGTCGTAGCGGTCGAGAGCTTTGGGCTCAGCGCCGGTCGCTCTATCCCCATCTTCTCTTCGGTCCCGACGTGGAGGCCAACCTGGATCAACTGGATGCGGGCTTGTTGTTCGTCGTGCTGAAGAGGCTCCGGCATCTTGACGAAGCTGCGGACCAGTGGGAGACAGGGCCCGCGCCTGACTGGCCGTGCAGGGTCACGCCGGAGAGCGAGAGCACGATGAGCAACGCGAAGCGCCGCCGCGCTCGGTGCTTCCGTTCCGTCAACGGGAACCGCGAGCTCTTCGAGTGGCACGCCCGTTTCGGCAACAGCGGACGAATCCACCTGCGCTTCGAAGCCCGGGAACGTCTCGTCGAAATCGGCTACATCGGCATGCATCTTCCGATCTGAGTCGCCGTAGCCGTCGGTTCCTCGGTCTCGGTGTGAGACTCTGCGCGGCGACTGGACAACGGGGGCGTGCTTGCAAGATGCTGTCTGTGATGTCATTCTTGCTACATGCCGGTTCAACTGACAATTCGTGACGTTCCCGACAGAGTGCGCGACGAGCTCGCCGCGCGGGCAGCGCTCCAGCGCAAGTCCATGCAGGAGTTTCTTCGCGGCGAGTTGGAGAGGATCGCGTCGCGCCCCTCGCTCGAGGCGTGGCGCCGGACCGTGAGGGAACGCAAGGCCGCCGCGGAAACCCGAGTGGACACCGAGACAATCCTCCAGGCCCGCGACGCGGACCGGAAGTGACCGTCGTCATCGACGCTTCCGCCCTGGTCGCCGCACTCGTGGACTCCGGGAAGGAAGGCGACTGGGCCGACCAGGTCACGGCAAGCGGTCCGCTGCTGGCGCCCGAGCTCCTTCTCGCCGAGACGGCGAATACTCTTCGGCGGCTCGAGGCAGCGGGCACGCTCGAGCGGTTCGAGGCAGCAAGCGCATTCCGAGATCTCCTACTTCTGGACCTCGAACTGCTGCCCTTCGCACCGTTCGCCGAGCGGATCTGGGAACTGCGGAACAACCTGACCAGCTACGACGCCTGGTACGTGGCCATAGCCGAGGCGTTCAACTGTCCGCTGGCGACTCTCGACCGGAAGCTCATCCAGGCGTCTGGACCAACCTGTCTCTTCCGTGGGCCGCAGGCAAGCTGAGCGGCCCAAGACAGAGCCGCGAAGACTCCGCGATCTCGACCTCTGCGGCTGCCCCGACGTTCTGTCCAACCAGGGGTCGTCAAGGAAGACGACGTCGTCTAACCCGGAAGCCACTCCGAGATGGCCTGGCCGATCTCGTCGGGTGAGTCCTCCTGGAGGAAATGGGAGCCTCTGACCGTCAGCTCCTTCTGGTTGGGCCACGTTCGGCAGAGGTCGCGCATCGCGCCGGTGAGGATCGCTCCCGGCTCGGCGTTGATGAACAGCTTGGGTACGTCGGACTCCGCCAGCCAGTCCGCGTAGGACTGGACAATCGCCACGACGTCGGTCGGTTCGCCGGCGATGGGAATCTGGCGCGGCCAGGTCAGGGTAGGTCGCCGGTCCTCTCCGGGCTCCAGATACGGGCGGCGATAGACGGCCATCTCCTCGTCGCTCAGCTTGCGAAGCACGGAACCGGGCAGAACCCGTTCGACGAAGACGTTGTTCTCCAGCACCATGCCATCCCCGGCTTCCGAGCGGAAGCCCTGGAATACGCGGCGAGCCGCCTCCGGCCATCCGTTCCAATCCGGGACCGGCGCGACGAGGGCTTCCATGTAGGCGATGCCTCGGACCGCGTCGCGGTTGCGGTTCGCCCAGTCGAAACCCAGGGCCGAACCCCAGTCGTGGATGACGAACGTGACGTTGTCCGTCACACCGATCGCAGCGAGGAGTGAATCGAGGTAGCGGCGATGTTCGACGAACCGGTAGCTGTCCGGGCCGCTCTCGGGGAGCTTCGCGGAATCGCCCATACCGATCAGGTCCGGGGCCACCAACCGGCCGCGGCCCTCGAGATGCGGCATCACGTTGCGCCAAAGGTAGGAGGAGGTCGGATTGCCGTGCAGGAAGACGATCGGTGCGCCCTCACCGTGGTCCACGTAGGCCATGTCCAGACCGTGAACGGCAATCCTCTTCTTCTGGTAGCGCGCGTCAGCCGAGCTCATCCGGACTTCCTCTCATTCTCTGCAGATCCACTCGCCAACCGACCCAGACACCCGGCGAGCCGAGCCGCGGCAGAGTCCAGTCAGGGCCCCGAAGCCTCGCCGAAGCGAAAACCGGTCCGCGAGCGCACCTTGTACTTGCGGCGCCGGACGCGCTCGTCGCTGTCCTCTTCACGGTCTCGGATCCTCACCTTGATCCCCCGGTAGCCTTCCGTACCGGCTTCGTACTCGGAGCGGAAACTGACGAGGTAGTACCCCTGGTTCTCCTCTGAAACCTGGCGCATCGGCGTCATCACGTTCGTGAAGTTCGAGTAGTAGTGCCCACCGGTCTCGCTCGAGAGCAGACTCAGCGAGTCGTTCAAGACGCCGCGACGATTTCCCATCGTATCGATCGAGTAGACCGCAACGTTACCGGCGTTCAGTGCCTCCCGCATCGGCGGGTAGTAGCGGGCATCCGGCGTGTACCTGCCGAACTGCCCGATCTCGCCGAAGCCCAAGCTGAACATGACCAGGTTCTTCCGGCCGGCGATGCCCTCCGCGGCCTCGCCAAGGAGCTCCAGCGCCTGCTGCAACTTGCGGCTCCGACGCGCCATCTCCTTGCCGTTCGGCAGGTTGACGCCGAGCGACGGCGAGTTCGGGTCGAACTCCGGCGCCGAGCGCGTGAGCCAACGATCCAGGTCCTTCTTTCCGCTCGCCGCCGCATCGACTGCTGCCAGGATCGCGTCCCGGTCGCGGCTGAAGTCGAGGTAGAACTTGAGCCTCGCCTGGTAGGCGAACACCGCGACCTGGTCGTTCGGCTGCAGCTCTTGTTCGACCCAACGCCTGAGCCAGCGCGCGTTGTCCATCTGCGGACCGGTCAGGGCCGGCAACTGAAACCGTTGGTCGTGGAACAGGAGGATGAAGTAGCGATCAGCCCGGGTCGAACCTGCCGTTCCGCTTCCCGCAAGTTCGTTCGGACCACCGTAGAACGAAGCGCTGACGACCTCTTGCTCCTCGCCATCGTGAAGCACGACGAAATCTCCGGCCTCGAGCCCCTCGACGACATTCCCCTTGCGATCCGTAACCAGCACGTCGAGCAACACCTCGGCGACCCGAATACTCTCGCTGACGCCCAGGTCGGCCGGCACGTCGGCCGGCGCCGTTGTTCGCGCCGCGTTCCGCGGACGTTCCAATCGCGCGACCGGCGCCCGCGTGATCGAACGCGGCTCGGTCGCCGGCTCCGGCGCGGCCCTCTCGGCCGGCCGGCTATCCGTTGCTGCAGGGGCTCTCTCAGTCTCGGGGGCTGTCGCTTCCGCGGCCGCGGTCCGAGTCCGTTTGCCAGAGGAGGTCGGCGCGGGCTCAGACGCCGCAGGCGCCGTCGCTACGGCCGGGGCGGTCGGCGTGGAAGGAACGACGACGGCTCGCACCGTCCGTCCCCGGCGGCGCCGCTGTTTGGCTTCGCGCTCCGCCTCCTTCCTCTGCTGCTTGGCCGCCCGCTCGGCCTTCTTCTTCTCGGCCTTCGTCTGCTTCTCGCCATCGCCGGCGACCGTGCTCTGCGCCGCAACCTCGTCGCTCGCCGAATCCGCGCCACCGGTCGGCATGGCGAACGCGACTGAAGCGACAAAGAGCAACGTCGAAGACACGAAGACGGCGACGCCGACGAATCTCCATCCATCCGTCGCGAATCTGATCATCCCTGAGGGCCTCCCTTGTTCTGAACTGCGCGGCGCCCGCGAAGGGGCGACGGCAGGAAGCTCCGACGCGGTCGCCATAGTAACAACCGGGCGCCGGCACAGGTTCTTCCCCGTGCGGCGCGTCTTTTCCGGCCGGCAGCCTCCTCCCCCGCCGCCGGCGCTCCTTCGGCGCCGCTACTTCAGGTGACGATCGAAGAACGCGATCTGAGCGGCCATCGCCTTGTCGAGCCAGTCGCCACGGTAGATGTCGTAGTGACTCATTTCCCACGCGTGGTACTCGACGGGAACACGGCCCGAGAGGATCTCGTACACCCGTTCGCCGTGCTCGCGGATGTCGAAGTAGTGCTCCTGTCTCGCGTCGATGATGATCGTCGGCGCGGTGATCCGATGCGCGTGCTCGACCGGCGAGAAACGAGCGAAACGCTCGTAGTAGGGACTGCCGGTCAGCCCTTCCGGCTGCTCCGCGCCGACCGGCACGGGTTCGAGCTCACCCCGCGCGCGGCGGACACGGTTCGCATGGACCGCCTCGAGGCCTCCTGGAGCATGGACGAGTCCGTTCCGCTGGTCCATCGCGCCGACCTGCGCGGCGACCGCCTTGACCCGACGATCAACGGCTGCACGCCAGATCACGTGGCCGCCGCCGAAGCTCGAACCCCAGATGCCGATCCTCTCGGCGTCGGCATGCGGCTCGCCCTCGACGAACGAGATCGCCGCATCAATGTCCTCCTGCTGGTCGAGCGGGTCGACGAGCTGAGTGATCGCCTGCGCCCGGACGGTGACGTAGCCGTCTTCGTCCGGCTTCGGCATCTCGCCGCGGACGACCAGACGCGCGTCACTTTCCCCCCAACCCCGATAGTCGAACGCGAGGACGAGGTAGCCGGCCGCCGCGAAGCGTGGCGCGATCCCCTGGTTCAGATGGGCCTTCGTTCCGCCCCAGCCATGGCAGAGCACGATCGCGGGCAGCTTCTCGCCGGGCGCCGTCGCCTTCGGATAGAACACGTCTCCGGCCAGCCGCGTACCGTCGCTCCACAACTCGACGGGCTTTCGAACCACCGTCGGATAGCCGTCGACGTCGACCACGTCGGCGGCCAGAAGCGGCCCGGCCAGGATGCCGCCGACGACCGCGGCGACCACGCCCCGGAACCACCGCGCATGTGACCTTCTCCGCATCGTCTCATCCTCCTCCAAGTTGTCGCTGGTTGAAGACCCGGATGCTACAGGAGGCACGATTCGTACCCGGGTGGCGGACCGTTCACGTCGACGCGGATTGCAGGTAGAGTCCTCCTGCCGTGAGACACGGGTCGAATTCGGCGGCTGCCGCCGTCACTCTGCTGCTGTGCTCCGCGACGGTCGCGGCCCAAGAGCCGGAACGGCCGTTCGCGAGCGCAACCGCCATTGAGCACGCGCCTGCTCTTGACGGCAACGTCTTGGGCGATCCGGTCTGGCAGTCCATCCCGCCCGCCTCCGGAATGACGCAGACGCGGCCCTTCGCCGGCGCCCCCGGAACCGAACGAACGGACGTCCGCTTCGCGTTCACCGCGGACACGCTCTACGTCGGCGTCGTCTGCCACGACCGCGAGCCCGGACGAATCGTCATCTCCGACAGCCGCCGCGACGCCCCTCTGAATGAGACGGACAGCTTTCAGGTCATCTTCGACACGTTCCGCGACGGACGCAACGGGTTCGTCTTCGGCACGAACCCGGCCGGCATCGAGTACGACGGCCAGGTCGTCCAGGGTGGCTCCGGCGTCTTCAGCGGCATGGGTGGCGGCGGGCGTTTCAGCGGGAGCATGAGCAGCGGATTCAACCTGAACTGGGACGCGGCCTGGAACGTGGCTACGGAGGTCGGCGACTTCGGCTGGAGTGCCGAGTTCGCGATTCCGTTCCGCACGCTTCGCTATCCGCCGGCGGTCGAACAGACCTGGGGGCTCAACTTCCAGCGGAACATCGCGCGCCACCGGGAGGTGGCCTTCTGGTCCGAGCTCGAACAGAATCACGATCTGGACCGCTTGACCGACGCCGGCGCCCTCCAGGGCGTCTCGCCACCCGCTCAGCGAAATCTGAAGGTCACGCCGTACGCCCTGGGTCTCGACCGCCAGCCGCCTACGCTCGATGCGGACGACGACGCGGACTCGGAGTTCGGCCTCGACGTGAAGTACAGCGTAACCAGGAGCCTCACGCTCGATCTGACGTACAACACGGACTTCGCCCAGGTCGAGGTCGACGAACAGCAGGTCAACCTCGACCGCTTCAACCTCTTCTTCCCGGAGAAACGGCCGTTCTTCCTGGAGAACGCCGGCCTGTTCACGGTCGGATCATCCGGTGGCGGCCGGGCCTCGGCGCGGGTCGACCTGTTCTTCAGCCGCCGCATCGGCATCGGTCCAAGCGGCGAGCTCATCCCCATCGACGGCGGTGGACGCCTGTCGGGCAAGGCCGGCAGATTGAACGTCGGTCTGCTTCACATGCAGACGGCTCGGGTTGGCGAGTTGGCTGGCAACGACTACGGGGTCGCCCGGCTGAGCCGCGAGTTCGGCAACCGGTCGAGTCTGGGCGCCCTCTTCATCAGTCGAGAGGGACGGGGCGGCCCGGCGGCGCACCTCGATACGAACCGGACCTTCGCGGTCGACGGCAGGTGGGGCATCGGCGATTACCACACGATCGAGGGGTTCGTCGCCCGCACGGATACGCCCGGGCTCGCCGGCGACGACGGTTCGTTCGCGCTGAGCTACAGCCTGGGCAAGCCCGAGTGGCGCGCCAACCTCGGCTACAGCGAGGCGGACGAGAACTTCAACCCGGAAGTCGGCTTCCTCTCGCGCACCGCGTTCCGCAACGCCTCCGCGTTCGGCATGCGCGTGATTCGGCCGGAGAGTCTGGCCGGCCTGCACGAGATTCGCCCGCATGTCTCGTACAGCGCAATCTGGGATCCGGACGGCTTCAAGGAGAGCCAGTACATCCACATCGACGCGCACTGGGAATGGCGAAACGGCATCTCCGTGCACACCGGCATGAACCTGACAGCCGAAGGCGTGAAGGAAGCGTTCGAGATCGTCGACGGGTACGTCGTGCCGACCGGACAGTTCGACCACGCCGAGAGTCAACTCGTGTTCGAGACGAACCAGGCGGCGCCGGTCGCGATGAGAATTCGCAACATCAACGGCGGCTTCTTCGGCGGCGACCGGAACTCCATGCAGTTCAGCCTGCTCGCGCGACGAGGAGAGCGCCTGACCTCCGAACTGTCGTGGCAGAACAACGACGTGAACCTGCCTTCCGGCTCGTTCGAGATCAACCTGGGCCGGCTGCGGCTCTCCTACTCGATCACGCCGCGCATGCTCGTCCAGGCGCTCGCTCAGTACAACGACCAATCGAACGTCGTGTCGACGAATCTGCGCTTCTCCTGGCTGCAGGATGCGAACACCGGGCTGTTCATCGTCTACAACGAGACCGACGAGTTCGGGCGGCGGAGTCTCTTCGAGCGTCCGGACCGCAGCGTGATCGTCAAGTACAGCTACCTGTTCGACGTCTTCCGTTGACGACCGGACCCTTCGGCACGGAGCACCTGCGGCCATGACCACGAACGACTTGCGCGTCTACTTCTCGTTCCGTTCGCCGTTCTCGTGGTTCGCCTTCCACCGGATCACCTCGTCCGGCGTGTTCGACTGGAACGACCTGGACGCGATTCCGATCTTCCCCTACGGCGGCGCGCAGCCGACCGCCGGCCGCGCGAAGTCGTCCTACATCCGCGAGGATGTGGAGCGGTTCGCCACCGCCTACGGACTCGAACTGAACTGGCCCCAGGGTGAGGATCCCGACTGGTTCCCCAGCCACGCCGTCTACCTCTGGGCACGACAGCAGGGTCGGGCGGTCGACTACGCGCGCGAGGCCTACCGGACGCGCTTCAGCAAGGGCCGAGACCTGGGCGACGTCGCGGTCATTCAGGCGGCGGCGGAATCCGCAGGGCTCGACGGAGACGAGGCGGCCCGGGTCGCCGAGGACGCGGATTGGAAGGAACGGGTACTCGCGGGTTTTGCCCACACCCGGCAGGATGGCGCCTTCGGCGTGCCGATGTTCATCTACCGTGGCGAGAGGTTCTGGGGCAACGATCGTCTTGACTGGCTGCTACGTGAGATGTCCCGCTCCAGGGGTCGTCAGGCGAGCGATCTGGGCAAAGACCCGTTCGCGCCGGTCCACTCCCGTTAGCGAGGGCTCAACTCGCCCCAGGGCTCGCCGCGATGCGGCCAACCAGGACGACGCACGGCGAGTCGACGCGGCCCGACCATTCCCCATTCGCCAACGCCTCCAGGGTGGCCCGCAGCACCCGCTCCGCAGGCATGCTCGCCCGCTCGACGATGGCCACCGGCGTTGCGGGCTGCCGCCCCGCGGCGATCAGGCCCCGGCCGACCTGCTCCAGCCTCTGCGCAGCCATCAGCACAACGACGGTTTCGGCGCCCGACAAGCCCTGCCAGTTCGGCTCGCCGCCGCTCGCATTCCGCGCCGAAACGACGGCGAAGCCCTGGGAAACGTCCCGGTGGGTCAACGGGATGCCAGCCGCAGCGGGCGCGGCGACCAAGCTGCTCACGCCCGGCACGACTTCGCACGGCACGCCGGCAGCTGCACAGGCCTCGATCTCCTCGCCGCCACGGCCGAAGACTGCCGGGTCGCCTCCTTTGAGTCGAACCACGTGCGCCCCGGTCCCGGCACGCTCGATGATCAGCGCTTCGATCCGACGCTGCGCCGCCCGCACGTCGGCGCCGGGACGTTTGCCGACGTCGACGACCTCGGCGCCCGGCCGCGCATGGTCCAAGAGCTCCGGCGCCGTCAACCGGTCGTAAAGCACGACGTCGGCAGACCTCAAGCGGTCAAGCCCGCGCCGGGTGATCAGGTCGGGAGCGCCCGGGCCGGCGCCGATCAGCGTGACCCGCCCGGTCATCCGCTTTCCGCCGCGGCTCCCACGTCGGCAACCACCCCCAGGATCCCCTCCGCCCGCTCACGTGCCTCCTCGACCCGGCCCTGCCGCAACAACTCGATGACGTCTGAATCAACGAGTTCGTACCAGCGTCGGCGTCGCTCGTCGAAGCCGGGCACCCCCCGTCCCAACGGTCCTCGCAGTCGCCCGGCGAGATCGAGAAACGCTCCGTACTCGGGACCCAAGTCCCGTTCGAACCGCTGTCGCAGGCGCACCGCCAGGGCCGGCGCCCGGCCGGAAGTGGAGATCGCAACCGCGAGGCGGCCACGCCGGATGATCGAGGGCATGATGAAGCTCAGATGGTCGAGGTCGTCCTCGACGTTGGAAAAGACGCCCCGCTCCTCCGCCTCGGCAAAGAAGCTCGAGGAAAGCTCTGGATCGCCGGGCTCGGCGAACGCGAGCATCGCGCCGTCGAGATCACCCGGCCGATACCGGCGCGCCAAGTGCTCGATGTCCCCCTGAGCAGCCCGACGGGCGAGCGCCCCGGTCAGTTCCTCCGCAATCACGCGCACCCTTGCTCGGCAAGGAAGAAGCCCATCCACCTTGCGTTCGGCGATCGCGCCGCCGCCGACAACGACGACGAGCCGACCAGCGAGCGAAAGGAAGACCGGGTAGTAGGAGCTGGGTTCGGAGGTCAACGGGGCTCAAGCACGTGAAGTCCGCATTCCTTGCCGGTCTGCGATTCCCACCACCATCGGCCGCCGCGGGCGCCCTCGCCAGGACGCGACGGACGGGTACACGGAGCGCAGCCGATCGTCCGGTAGCCGCGGTCGTACAGCGGGTGATACGGAACGCGCCGCTCACGGATGTAGTCCCACACCTGCTCCTCGGTCCAGTCGAGCAGGGGGCAGATCTTGATCAGACCGCCTTGAGAACGGGTCGTCACCCGGTCGACCTCGATCTTGTTCAGCACGTCACGCGTCGGCGTCTGGTCTCGCCGGAGACCGGAGAGCCAGGCCGGCGTCTTCGCCAGAGCCCGACGCATCGGTTCGACCTTCCGCGCGTTGCAGCAACGTCGACGGCCCTCGAGCGAGGCGTAGAACAGGTTCGGGCCGGCCAGACGCACCAATCGGGCAATCTCGGAAGCGCGCGGCGCGACGATCTCCACCTGGATGCCGTAGTGGGAGCGGACGTGGTCGATATGACGGTACGTCTCCTCCGGCAGGCGGCCCGTATCAAGCGTCACGACCCGGACCGGCAGCTTCATGCGATGACACATGTCGAGCAGAACCATGCCCTCGGCCTGGAACGATGTCGCCAGAGTCAATCCGCGACCCCAACGCTCATGCGCCCAACCCAACACTTGATCCGGCGCGGCCGGCTCGAGTTCGACCGCCCAACCCAACGTGCAGAGATCGAGCTCTGCCGGCGATCCGTGAACATCGAGCGTCGCCCCGGAGTTCTCGGCGATGTTCAGGTCGACGCCCATTTGTGACCAACGCGATCACAAATCTCCCAAAAAAGCAACGGAGACGCCGTGAACGGGCGGAACGGCCGGGCTGGCAGTGCGCGCAGCGAGGTCGCTGCGGGCTGCTGCTAGGCCAGCCGCCGGAGCGTGTCCGCCAACGCCTCCACGTCCGACCTGTCGTTGTAGACCTGGGGAGACACCCGGATCGCTGAACCGCGCATCGAGACGAAAACCCGCGCCCTCCGGAGCGCGCTCGCCGCGCGGTCGACATCGAGCCCGCGCCGGGAACGAAGGCCGAAGAGATGCGCGCCGCGCCACGCCCGGTCCTCGAGCGCGAAGCCGGCCTCACGGAAGACCTCCTCGAACGGCTCGAGCAGGTACGAGCAGTACTCCTGGATGCGTTCCGGCCCCCACTCGAGGACCATATCGAGCGCCGCGGAGAGCATCGGCACCTGAATCTGGTTGCTCCGTTCCCCCACGTCGTAACGCGCCGCGCCGGGCCGATAGTCGGCGACGTACTCGATCCGTCCGGCGACGAAATCATCGCTTCCCACGCGGCCTGCCCAAGGTTCCTCGAGCGGCACGCCATCGTCGAAGCGCTCGCCGAACCAGGCCAGACCGCTCTGGTACGGGCCGAACAGGGTCTTGTACCCGGCGACGACAAGCGCATCCGGGCGAACGACCTCGACCTCGAAGGGCAGCGAGCCAATCGTCTGCGTACCGTCGATGACGAACAGCGCGCCCGTCTCACGGGCGCGACGACCGACCGCTGCCACGTCGATCAACGTCCCGTCGGCCCAGTGGGCGACCGGCAGGGCGACGACCGCCGTCTCGCTGTCGACCGCGTCGAGCAGGCGTTCGTTCCAACGGGCGCCCGTACGAGGCGCATTGTCCGTCGGCCGGTCGACCGTACGGAGCTCGGCCTCGGACTCCGCGGCCTTCCGCATCCAGGCGTACACGTTGCTCGGAAACTGCTCGCCGAGGATGACGATGTTCTGACCCCGTCGCACCTCGGCGTTCCGCGCCGCGATCGCGACGCCGTAGGAGACGGCCGGGATGATCGCCACTCGCCGCGGATCCGATGCGCCGATCAGGCGGGCAAAGCGGCCGCGCAGGCCGTCCGCCTCGCGAAAGAACTCATCCGTGCCGATCTTCGACGGATCACGCCGCCGCCTCATCCCCGCGATTCCCGCTGCCTCGACGTCGCGCGCAAGCGGCGCCATGTAGGCGCAATTCAGGTAATGGACATCGGTCGGAAGCTGGAACCGGCGGCGCTGGCAGTCGAGCATCGTCGGGCGATCCTATGCCGATGCGATGCGTCCCGATGACGATGATCTCGAGCAGCCGCCCTCGTGCCGCACCAGGGGTCGCCCGCCATCCTGCTCGCGCTCGGCAGATGAACGCCGACCGTTTCCGGCTGTGCCAGAATCCGCGTCACTCTGAACACCCGCAATCACTCATCGGCCGCGGCGCCCGGCGCCGACGCGGCGCTCCTCGACGGCGTCCGCGTTGTCGAGTTGGCGACCGTCATCATGGCGCCCTCGGCGTGCACGATCCTGTCCGACTTCGGCGCCGAAGTGGTCAAGATCGAGGCGCCGGGTCGCGGCGATGTCTACCGCTACTTCCAGGATCTGCCGGGAATGCCGGACTCGGAGATTCCGTATTGCTTCCTGCTTGACGGGCGGAACAAGAAGAGCATCGTCCTCGATCTGAAGCAGGAAGACGGGCAGGAGCTCGCCCATCGACTCATCAGGACAGCGGACGTGTTCCTGACGAACTGCCACAACTCGGTCCTCGAGGACCTGAAGATGACCTGGAAGCAGTTGCAGGAAGTGAATCCTCGGCTCGTCTTCGCTCACGGCACCGGCTACGGCCATACCGGTCCGGAAGCCGAGAAGCCCGGCTACGACCAAGTCTGCTACTGGACGCGCTCAGGCCTGGTGACGACCTTCTTCCCGATCGAGGGGCACCTCCACTCGCTGGGCTGCGGAACGGGCGACCATCCAACCGGCGTCACTCTGTTTGCCGCCGTGCTCGCCGGCCTGATGAAGCGCGACCGCACCGGCCGGGGCGCCTATGTGACGACCTCGCTGCTCGCCGCCGGGGTTTGGGCGAACGCCTGCGCCATCCAGGCCCGCCTCGTCGACGCCGAGTTCCACCCGAAACGTCCACGCGAGCAGACATTCAATTTCGGCCAGCTCTACTACCGCACTCGAGACGCTCGCCTGATCAAGCTATCGATCATCGAGCAGGACCGCGACTGGGAGGACTTCTGCCGCGCGCTCGGCCGCGAAGACCTGATTGCCGACAAGCGATACCGGAAGACCCCCGAGCGGATCGAGAACATGCCTGACTTCGTTGCGCTCCTCGACGCCGAGTTCGCCAAGCGCGACTTCGAGGAGTGGAGCGAGCGCCTCTCGGAGTACGAAATCCCCTACAGTCTCGTCTCGAACGTCGAAGACATCGTGCACGACGAACAGCTGGAAGCGATCGGCATGTTCCGCGACCTCGATCACCCCCGTTACGGACGACTTCGCACGATCGACAGCCCGGTGTTCATCCAAGGCGAAGAGAAGGCCGAGCCGCGGCCGGCGCCGGATCTCGGGGAACACACCGGCGAACTGCTCCGCGAGATGGGGCTCGCCTCGGAGGAAATTCGCGAGCTGAAGCGGCGGGGGGTCGTGGCCGGGCGCATCCAGGCCTGACCGGGCCGCGGCTCAGTTCGCGCCGGTCGGAATGTCGCTGAAGGGACGATCCCGGTCAACGCGGATCTCGCCGGGGAGGGTGAGGACGCGTTCGGCAATGATGTTGCGTAGGATCTCGTCGGTACCCGCTGCGATACGCATGCCTGGCGCGGCCAGGTAGGCGTAGTGAAACAACCCCTTGGAAGGCGCTTCGTCGCCGCTGACCGCGCCGGCGGAGTCGAGCAGGTCGGCGGCAAAGGAGGCGATGTCCTGGCGGGCGGTCGCGGTGACGACCTTGCAGATCGAGTTCTCGGGACCGGGCTGCTTGCCCTGGGAGATCGCCGTCAGGGTGCGCATGAAGGTCAGCTCCACGCCGCGACATTCGACGTACCAGTCGGCGATTCGCTCACGCACGGAGCTCAGGGAAGCGGCGGGTTCACCGTCGACCTCGAGTTGGGAGGCAAGACGCAGGGCGTCGCTCCAGTCCGGCGTCATCTGGTAGCGGCCGTGGCGCTCGTTCATCAGCGTCGTGATGGCAACCTGCCAGCCGGCGCCGACCTCCCCGAGTCGGTTCTGATCCGGGATCCGCACGTTCTGCAGAAAGACCTCGTTGAACTCGGCGGCGCCCGGGATCTGGCGGATCGGCCGAGGTTCGACTCCGGGGGACTTCATGTCGACGACGAAGAACGTCAACCCCTTGTGCTTCGGCAGGGTCGGATCGTGGCGAGTGACGAGAATGCCCCAATCGGCGAAGTGGGCGCCCGAGTTCCACACCTTCTGGCCGTTGACCACCCATTCGTCGCCATCGCGCTCCGCGCGGGTGCGAAGCCCGGCAAGGTCCGAGCCGGCGCCAGGTTCGGAGAAGAGCTGACACCAGACTTCCTCTCCGCTCGCGAGTTTCGGCAGGTAGCGCCGCTTCTGTTCCTCCGTGCCGTGAGCCATGATCGCCGGCGCGCAGGTACCGTGACCGATGTTCAGATACCCGGCGGGTACGTCGAATCTCTCCTCCTCCTGCGACCAGATGACCCCCTCCATGAACGTGGCGCCGCGGCCGCCGTGCTCTTCCGGCCAGGTAATGCACGCCCAGCCGGCGTCGTACTTCTTCTTCTGCCAGTCCTTGACCGCCGCCAGGCCGTCCTGTTCGGAGAGACCCGTAAAGCGCGACACGCCGCCCGGGGGCAGGGGGTCCGCGTTCGCCTCGAGCCAGGCGCGCGCCTCCGCACGGAAGCCGGCCTCCTGCGGTGAATCCTGGAAGTCCATGGATCGTCTCTCCTTCAACAGTCTTCGTGGCGAGGCGTGAGGATAGCAAGCCGCTACGGCGTGATGAGCCAACGCCGGTCCGACGTTACTCCTGGCCGCCGCTCTGCTCTTGGCCCCGGTACTCGGACTCGAGCAGACGGGCGCCGCGAAGAGTGTTCCCCATCGCGTAGTTGCCTTCGTGACAGGCGTACTCGTAGCTCTTCTCCGTCGTCTTCGGCCACGGCAACTCGCCGCTGTACGGCGCTTCGTACTCCGGGTTCTCCACGGTGAAGCTGTAGAGCAGGCTCTCTCCGTCGATCGGGCTGAAGCGCTCGACGATGCGCACGCCTTCGCCGCGCAGATCGGGCATATCGCGGAAGTTCGTCGTCTCGACGACCAGGGTGTCGCCCTCCCACCAGCCGATCGAGTCGCCGGAGAGGGAGGTGTACTCGGCCGGCATGCGCTCGCCGCCGATCCGGACGACTCGGGCCCAGTGCATCCACTCGATCATGATCATGAAGTGGTCTTCCGTCTGAACGATCGTCTTCACGTTGTTGTAGGGCAACGGACGGATCGCAACCGACGCAGTCGGCTGGTACAAGCAGCGCACGCCGACGATGTTCGTCTCCGGACCGTCGTAGGGGATGTCGCCGGACTCGAGCCACCAGGCATAACCCCGATTCGGCCAGGCGAACTTCGGCGCCGCGGCGGCGCGCGCCTTGCCTTCTTCCGTCATCGCCGGCATCTGACCGTTCGGCGGATCGGTCAGGACCGAGGTCCGGTACTTGCCGTTGATCATGAAGTTCCGGCTGCCCCACTCGAACCAGAAGTTGTTGTAGGCGCCGACGTTCCCTCCCTCTGCCGGCGCAGAGCGCTCCGGGTCGCTGGGCGCAGCCTGGGCGGCGTTCGCCGCGGCGCGCCGCTCCGCGTTCGCCGCGGCTTCCTCGGGCGTGAGGGTCAGCTTGTCGCCGAACTCCTTCGGTCGCGCGAACGGAGTGATACTCGAGATGTCGTAGACGCCGGTGAAGTCCGGCTTGCCACCGGCAGTTCTCTTCACGCCGTCCTGAGCGGCAACGCCCACGGACGCGGCGACGAGCCCAACCAGCACGACGGTAGCGTAGAGCGACTTCTTCATGTCGGCCTCCCTCTGTTGAAGCGCGATTCTGATGCAGTAGACGCTCATCATAGCGCGCTGCCGCTGCGATACTCTCTCGTACCCAACGCCGATCCCCGGCAGGAGGTCCGATGCCACGATCCGTCCCCATCCGCGTGACCGTCAACGGCAGCACGTACGAACGCGAAATCGAACCACGCACCCTGCTGGTGCACTTCCTCCGTGAGGAACTCGACCTCACCGGAGTTCACATCGGCTGCGAGAGCACGCTGTGCGGCGCCTGCACGGTCCATCTGAACGGACGGGCGACGAAGAGCTGCACCGTGCTGGCGGTCCAGGCCGACGGCGCCGAAGTCACGACAATCGAAGGCCTCGCGGAGGACGTGGAGCACCTCCACCCGCTGCAGACCGGCTTCTGGGAAAAGCACGGGCTCCAGTGCGGCTACTGCACGCCCGGGATGATCATGGCGGCCAAGCAGCTTCTCGACGACAACCCGGCGCCCAGCGACCAGGAAATCCGCGAAGCGATCGACGGGAACATCTGCCGCTGCACCGGCTACCAGCAGATCGTCGACGCGATCAGTCACGCGGCCGAGGTCGCCCGGGAAGGAGGCGCGTGATGGCGGTGTGGAGACCGGGTTCCGTCGGCAAGGCGATCAAGCGGCGCGAGGATCCCCGCCTCATCCGAGGACTCGGCGCCTATACCGACGACGTGAAGCTCCCCAGCATGAGCTACGCCGCGTTCGTTCGAAGCGACTTCGCAGCCGGCACGATCAGATCGATCGACACGACCTCGGCCGCGGCGCAACGCGATGTGCTCGGCGTGTACACCTACGCCGACATCCACGGTCAAGTCGGACCGAGCCCGGTCGGCGCCGAGATGCCCGGCATGGGCAAGGTCGACCATCCGCTGCTCGCCGACGGACGGGTGGTCTACGTGGGCCAACCGATCGCCGTCGTCGTTGCAACGAGCCCCTACGCGGCACGCGACGCAGCGGCCATGGTCCGAGTGGACATCGAGCCCCGCAAGGCCGTCGTCGACGTCGAGGCGGCGATGGCGCCCGACGCGCCGAAGGTCTACGACGAACTCGAGAGCAACATCTGCATCCACGTCCCGGCGCCGAGCCCGGAGGCCGACAAGCTGTTCGAGCAGGCCGACCAGACGCTCTCCATCCGCCTGGTCAACCAACGCGTGGCGCCGTTCCCGATGGAGGGGCGCGCGATTCTGGCCCACTGGGAAGAAGGACCGCAGAAGTTGACGATCTGGACCTCGAACCAGGCGCCGCACTTCGTCAAGCAACAGGTCGCGATGTGTCTGGGCATCCCCGAGATCCGGGTGCGCGCGATCGCGCCCGAGGTCGGTGGCGGTTTCGGCGCGAAGATCCCGACCTACCCGGAGGATCCCCTCCTGTGCTGGGTGTCGCGCGCGCTCCGACGGCCCGTCAAGTGGGCGGAGACCCGTACGGAGAACCTGCTCGGAATGACCCACGGTCGCGGCCATGTCGAGAAGGTCGACGTCGCCTTCCAGAACGACGGCCGCGTGTTGGCGCTCAAGGGGCAGACGATCTCGGAGCTCGGCGCGTTCCGATCGTTCTACGGACCGTTCATCGCCCTCTCCACCCACACGATGTCCTGCGGTTGTTACGACATCAAGGCGGTCGGCTGGGAAACGACCGTCGTCTACACGAACACGATGGCGACCGAAGCGTATCGGGGCGCCGGGCGTCCGGAAGCCGCATACATCATCGAGCGGGTGATGGACGAGGTCGCCGCCCGCACCGGACTCGACGCGGCCGCAGTCAGGCGCCTGAACTTCATCGCCCGGGACGCCTTCCCGCACAGCACTCCCTCAGGCGCCACCTACGACAGTGGCGACTACGAGAAGACGCTCGACCTGATGCTCGAACGCGCCGGCTACCCGGAGGCCCGCGCAGCCCAGGAGCGGGCGCGGGCGGAGGGCCGACTCGTGGGCATCGGCCTCGCCACGTTCACCGAAGTATGCGGGATCGGGCCGTCCGCCGGCGCCGCGCCAGAGCAACGCATGGGAACCTGGGAGAGCGCCACGGTGCGCGTCGAACCGAGCGGCAACGTCACCGTGTACACGGGGATCTCCCCGCACGGTCAGGGCCAGGAGACTGCCTTCGCGCAGATGGTCTCGGACGCGTTCGGCGTCGGCATTGATGACGTTGTCGTCGTGCACGGCGACACGGACCAGGTTCAGCACGGGGTCGGGACGTTCGGCAGCCGCGGGATTGCCGTCGGCGGCGCGGCGCTCCATGTCGCGCTGACCAGGGTCCACGACAAGGCAACCCGAATTGCCGCTCACCACCTCGACGCGCCGGTCGAGCAGGTCGAGTACAGCGACGGCGAGTTCACCGTCAGCGGCACGGACCGCAAGCTCAGCTTCCGCCAGGTCGCCGAGATGGCCCACCTGTGGAACGTCGGCGTACCGGGCGAAGAACCTGGCCTCGAGGCCGTAGCGCGATTCGAACCCGAGGCGACGACGTTCCCATTCGGCGCGCACTTCTGTCAGGTCGAGATCGACCCGGAGAGCGGCCGGATGAAGCTCGAGCGCTACGTCGCGATCGACGACTTCGGCGAAGTGATCAACCCGCTGCTCGCCGACGGCCAGCGCATCGGCGGAGTCGTCCAGGGCATCGGCCAGGCGCTGTGGGAAGAAGTCCGCTATGACGAGGGCGGGCAACTTCTCAGCGGAACGCTGATGGACTATGCGGTGCCCCGCGCCAAGCACTTTCCGCGTTTCGAGCTCGACAACACCGTGACGCGGACGCCCGTCAACCCGCTCGGCGCGAAGGGCATCGGCGAACTCGGCACGATCGGCGCCACGCCCTGTGTGATGAACGCGATCATCGACGCCCTCAGGCCGCTCGGCATCCGCAACATCGACATGCCGGCGGGACCGGAGCGCATCTGGCAGGCGATCCAGTCGGCCGAGGCTTCGTAGTCACCTGCTGCCTCGTCTGACCGTTCTTGCGACCGCGGCGACCCTGTTTGCGGGCGCCGCCTCCGTCGCTGCCGCTCCAGAGCGCCGTTTCGGCCCGTTACCCGTGGGCGAGGCTTGGCTCGGCGGCGGCGCCGGGTTCCTCAGCCTGCCCGTCGAGGCGCCGACGGTTGGCCCGCCTGAAGCGGGGCGCTGGCAGGTCACCGCTTCACTGGGCGTTTCCAGCTTTTGGCTCCGCTCGCCGGCCGTGTCGGAGGCCATCGAGGCGCGCCGCTACCGGGGTTCGGTGACCGCCGAAGAACTCGACGGTATCTCGCCCTGGCCCGGCTTCGAGGGGATCTACTTCGCGGACAGCGAGGTTCACCGCCTGACGTTCGGCGTCCGGCGACGCCTCGGCGGACGCTTCGAGATCGGTCTGAAGGCGGGCATCGTCAACGCGGACGGCGGTGTCCTGGATCCTCTGATCGAAGGCTTCCACGACTTCTTCGGCTTCCGCCAGTCCGGGCGGCCTCAGACCCTCGAGAACGCCTACGGCCTCTACTTCCGGCGCGACGGACCCGGCGGCTACGCGGAGCGGCTCCGTTTCGCTCGCTTCGAAACGCCGGATCCGGGCTTGAGCGAGACGATCGTCTCGTTCAAGGTCGGCCTCGACGAGGAATCGGCGAGGGTGAGACAGGGCATCCAGTTCCAGCTCAAGCTGCCGACCGCCAGCGACGACGACTTCTACGGCACCGGTTCGGTCGACGTCGCGGCGCAGTACCTCGTCTCCCGCCCCTGGCGACGCTGGACGCTCTACGGCAACGTCGGCTTGACCCGCCTCGGCAGCCACGATCTGTTGACGCTCGAGCCGCAGAACCTGATCACCGTCGCCGTCGCCGGCGAACGCCCGACCGGCCCCAGGTCCTCCCTCGTCCTGCAACTCCGCCACCAACAGAGTCCCTTCCGCCAACTGAACCTCTCGATCCTCGGCGTCACGGCAACCCTGATCGATCTCGGCTGGACCCGCAACCTGAAGCCGGGCACAGGCAATCTGAACCGCGCCGCCTACGTAAGTCTGACGAACAACACGGCGAAGTACGGCTCCGCCGTCGACCTCAGCCTGCATGCGGGGATCCGTCTTCGTTCCGACCGGCACCCTCGGTAAGCGCCTCGACGGACAGCTGACCAAGCCCCACGGTCGTCGCCTTGCCCAGATGCAGCCATTGTGCGGCGGCGAGGAGTTCCCCGACCGGAAGCTCGGCTATCGCCGTCGCCCCCGCCGGAGCGGGCTACCGCGCCGGCGGCTTGCGGTAGTCGAGGGGCGGCGCTTGGCCCTCCTCGAGGGCGGCCCGGTAGGGGCGGTCGGCCAGCCTGTGATCGAGCTCTTCGCGGGCAGCTTCGACGATCGAGGGATCGGCGAACAGGTCCCAGGCGGTCGCGGCGAGGACGCGGGCGGCCATCATCATCCCCTTCCGGCCGATCGTCGTGCCGCCGGCGGCAACCGCCTGCCAGGAATGAGCCGGCGTGCCCGGCACCCAGCAGGCCGTACGGATGCCGGTCGTCGGCGCGACCCACGAGACGTCGCCGACGTCCGTCGAACCGAGGGTCGTCGCGCCGGTCTCATCGCGCAGCCTGGAGACGGCCGCGAGCGGTGTCGGCCTGAGCAGAGATTCCTGGAGCTTCGTCGCCCAGGCCTTCTCGGCTTCCGTGTAGCTCATGTCGATCAGGGCGCGGAAATTCTGGAGCGAAACCCTGGACAGCGTGTCGTTCGGGAGGAGATTGTGAATGCCGCCGAGGAACTCGATCTCAAGTTCCGTCTCCGTGGCGTGTGCCGCCCCTTCGGCTACCAGGACCAGCCGGTCATAGATCGAGCGGGCAACGTCGATGTCCGGGTGACGAACGTAGTAGTACGCCTCGGCGAAGGCGGGCACCACGTTCGGCGCGTCGCCCCCGGCCGTGATCACGTGGTGGATCCGCGTGCGGTCCGGCGTGTGTTCCCGCAGGAGCTCTGCGCCGTAGTTCAGGATCGCCACCGCGTCGAGGGCCGACCGACCAGCCTCGGGCGAGGCCGCGGCATGCGCCGCCCGCCCCCGATAACGGAACTTGGCCGCCATCCGCGCCAAGTTCGTCGGATCGCCCGCCGAGTTCGAGTCGCCGGGATGCCAATGAAGCACCGCATCCACGTCGTCGAACAGACCGTCCCGAGCCATGAAGGCCTTCGCGCCGCCGCCCTCCTCGGCCGGTGTGCCGTAGAGCCGCACGGTTCCCTGGATCGCTCCGCTACGAATGCCGTCGGCCACCGCCAGCGCAGCGCCCAGCGACCCTGCGCCGAACAGATGGTGTCCGCAGGCGTGTCCCCAGTCGGCTCCGTCGCGCGGAGAACGGGTGGGGACCGCCTCTTGCGACAACCCCGGCAGGGCGTCGTACTCCGCGAGGATCGCGATGACCGGCCGGCCCGAACCGAACGAGGCAACGAAGCTGGTCGGGATGCCGGCGGGGCCGCGCTCGACCTCGAAGCCTTCCTTCTCGACGATCGACGCAAGGAGCGCCGACGACTTCGCTTCCTGGTAACCCGGCTCGGCCCAGTCCCAGATCTTCCGGGCTGCGTCCCAGAGGAGATCGGCGCGTTCCGCCACCGCGGCTTCGAGATCTCCCTTCTCCGCCACCCCGTCGCCGGCTATCGACGCCAGAGGAAGAAGAAGGAGAAGAAGGAGGAGAGCGCAGACAGCCGCGCGAATTCGGATCCGTCTACGCATCGAAGACGATGACCTGGCGGGCGACCTCGCCGCTCTTCAGGTTCTGCAGGGCCTCGTTGATCTGAGCGAACCCGACCCGGTCCGAGATCAACTCGTCCAGCTTGAGCTTCCCGGCCAGGTAGAAGTCGACGAGTCGCGGCATATCGATTCGGAATCGGTTCGATCCCATCACGCAGCCCTGGATGCACTTCGCCTGGAGCATCTCGTGGCCGGGAATCTCGATCTTCTCGCCAAAGGGAATCATGCCGATGACGGTCGCCGTGCCGCCCGGCCGGAGCATCGCCCAGGCCTGCTCGGCGGTGGCCTTCAGGCCAATCGCCTCGAAGGCGTACTGCACGCCGCCGCCGGTCAGCTCCAACACCTGCTCCACCGCATCGCCAGCCGAGGCGTCGACCGTGTCCGTCGCGCCGAACTGCTTCGCCAACTCGAGCTTCGACGCGACCCGGTCGACGGCGATGACACGACCGGCGCCCGCCAACTCGGCGCCGTTGATCGTCGACAGGCCGATACCGCCGCAACCGATCACCGCAACGGCCGAACCGGGTTCCACCTCGGCCGTCCGAAACGCCGCGCCGACGCCCGTTGTCACCGCGCAGCCAATCACCGCCGCCCGGTCGAGGGGCATGTCGTCGCGGACCTTGACGACCGCGTTCTCGTGAACGAGCATCTGCTCCGCGAACGAGGCGAGGTCTGCGAACTGCGAGACGGGCCGCGGCCCTCCGCCATTGCTCGCCGACAGTGAGAGCCGCGGCTCCTCGCTTCTCGGCCGCCGCGTGGCCCGCTTGTCGCAGAGCGTCGGCTCGCCGCTCATGCAGTACTCGCAGTAGCCGCAGAACACGGACAAGCAGGTGATCACATGGTCGCCGGGCTTGACGTAGCGCACCTCGGAACCGACCTGTTCGACGATGCCCGAAGCCTCATGGCCGAGGATCGCAGGCGTGCGAATCGGCCACAGGCCGTCCACGAAGTGGAGATCGCTGTGGCAGACGCCGACGACGGCGCTTCGGATGAGGATCTCGTGCGGCCCCGGCTTGCTGATCGCGACGTCGGTGATCTCGAGCGGTTGCCCGATCTCGTGGAATACGGCTGCTTTCATGTCCCGGCGTCCTCGTTCGAGTTCAGGTGAAGGCGGTCAGGCTATCAGCGAGAGGACGTCGTCCTCCGTCGCCCCGCGGCGGCGATAAGCTGCCGGCATGAAGATCACGCCGGCCCCTGGTCTCCGCGTTCGTATCCCCGCGTTCACCGTCGCCGTCGTTTGCCTTGCGGCGCCTGCTCTCGCCCAACGCACCGTCAAGCCGGTGCTCCACGGCCGTCACTGGGTCGCGGTCACCGGCAAGCCTCTCGCCGCCACCGCCGGCGCCCTCATCTTCGCCCGCGGCGGGAACGCGGTGGACGCGACATGCGCCATGCTCGCCGCGACGTCAACGATGTGGGACACGCTCGGTTGGGGAGGCGAAACCCAGGCCCTGATCTTCGACCCGCGGAGCGACGAGGTGGTCGGCATCAACGCGCTCGGCGCCGCGCCGACCGGCGCAACCGTCGAGTTCTACCGCGACCGGGGCTACGTCTATCCTCCCGAGTACGGTCCGCTCGCGGCGGTGACGCCGGGCACCCCGGGCGGTCTGATCGTCATGCTCTCGCACTACGGAACGATGAGCCTGGCGGAGGTCCTCGAGCCGGCGATCCAGATGGCGGACGGTTACCCGATCGAGCGCGCCCAGGCCGACAACATGGAGCGCCGCAGGGAGATGCTCCAGCAGTGGCCGGACTCGGCGAGGGTGTTCCTGCCCCACCTCGAGTCAGCCGAGAGCGGCGATCGCCGCGCCGCGCCGCGAGCCGGAGAGATCTTCCGTCAACCGGACCTGCTCGACACCCTGCGCAAGCTGGTCGCTGCGGAAGCCGCCGCCCTCGGGCAGGGCAAGACCCGAGAACAGGCTCTGGCAGCCGCCTACGACCGCTTCTACCGGGGCGACATCGCCGAGGAGTTCGTGCGAGGATCGCGGGAGCTCGGCGGACTCCACACGATGGCCGACCTCGACCGCTGGCAGGTCCACATCGAGGAACCGGTGCGCACGAACTACCGGGGCGTCGATGTCTACAAGCTGACGTCGTGGGTGCAGGGCCCGGTCATGCTCCAGGCGCTGAATATCCTCGAAAACGCCGACCTGAAGGCGATGGGCTACAACTCCGCCCGCTACATCCACACCCTCTACCAGGCGATGAACCTCGCCTTCGCGGACCGCGACTTCTACTACGGCGACCCGTACTATCCGCCCGAAGAACCGCTCGAAGGTCTGCTCTCGAAGGACTACGCCCGAACCCGCTACGAGTCGATCGACTGGACGGCGAACGACGAAGGCGTCCGGCCCGGCGACCCCTACCGGTTCCAGGACGGCGAGAACCCGTTTCTCGACCTGCTCGACGAGTGGACGCCGATTCCGCCAGCCGCCGAGGCGGAAGGCGAGGAGGGCTTTCAGCAGGCTTCGTCCGGCGGAGGGTCATTGCCTGGCATCTCCTACGAGGAGGCGTTCGTCGCCGGTACGACCTCGATCCAGGCCGCCGATGCGGACGGCTGGGTCGTCTCGGTGACCCCGAGCGGCGCCTGGATTCCGGCCGTCATTGCCGGCCGCACCGGCATCGGCATGAGCCAACGAATGCAGAGCTTCGTGCTCGACCCGGGGCTCAACCCTTACAACCTGCCGGAACCGGGCAAGCGCCCGCGGGCGACACTCACTCCCGGCATGGCGCTCCGAGACGGCGAGCCCTACCTGTCGTTCGCCGTTCAGGGCGGCGACACGCAGGACCAGAACCTGCTCCAGTTCTTCCTCAACGTCGTCGAGTTCGGCATGAACGTTCAGCAGGCCGCCGAGGCCGCGAACATCACGAGCCACCAGATGCAGAGTTCCTTCGGAGCGCACGAGTCCCGGCCCGGTGACATCGACCTCCGCAGCGACGTGCCTCCCTGGGTTCGGGGCGAGCTCCGCGCGATGGGCTACCGAGTGCGCGCCCTCGATCGCACCTCCGGGCCGATCACCGCGATCTGGTTCGACCGCGAGAACGGCACGATGTGGGGAGGCGCCAGCGACTACGGCGAGGACTACGGCGTCGCCTGGTAGCGAGTCCTCCAACCGACGATCTTCGAGAAACCCACCGACTCAGGAGACAGCCGTGAAACTGCTTCGAACCGGCCTCGCCCTTCCCCTTCTCATCGCCTGCGGCACTCCCGCGGACGGCCCATCGAACGGCGCCGCCGATCTCGTCGACATTCCCTACACGAAGTACGTGCTCGACAACGGTCTCCGCCTGATCGTCCACGAAGACCGCAAGGCCCCAGTCGTCGCCGTCAACGTCTGGTACGACGTCGGCGCCGGTGACGAGAAGCCGGGCAAGACCGGTTTCGCGCACCTGTTCGAGCATCTGATGTTCAACGGCAGCGAGCACTGGAACGACGACTACTTCAAGCCGTTCGACCGGGTCGGCGCGACCGGCATGAACGGCACGACGAACCAGGACCGCACGAACTACTTCCAGGTCGTACCGACCACCGCGCTCGACATGGCGCTGTGGATGGAGTCCGACCGCATGGGACACATGCGGGCCGCCGTCGACCAGGCAAGGCTGGACGAGCAGCGGGGGGTCGTCCAGAACGAGAAGCGCCAGGGCGAGAACCAGCCCTACGGCCGAGTCTTCCTGACGATCTTCGAGAACACCTACCCCCACGGGCACCCCTACGACCACTCGACGATCGGCTCGATGGAAGACCTGAACGCAGCCTCGCTCGAGGACGTTCACGAGTGGTTCGACACCTGGTACGGCGCCGCGAACGCCGTCCTCGTCGTCGCCGGCGACGTGGACGCCGAAGACGTGAAGACACGGGTGGAGAAGTACTTCGGGCACATCCCGTCGGGACCGCCGTTGATCAAGCCGGACGTTTCACTCGCCCGCCGCAGCGAGCCGAGCCGCATCATCCTCCAGGATCGCGTGCCGCAGGGACGGGTCTACAAGGTCTGGAACGTCGCCACCGTCAAGGACGCCTCCGTCGACCACCTGTCCTTGGCCAGCGACGTCCTGAGCAGCGGCAAGAGCTCCCGCCTCTATCGGCGGATGGTCTACGAAGACCAGATCGCAACGGATGTCGGCGCCTTCGTCCTGGCCCGCGAGTACGGCAGCCTGTTTCTCGTCTTCGCCACCGCGCAGCCGGGTCAGGACCTGGCCGAGGTGGAGACCGTGCTGGAGGAGGAACTTCACGCCTTTCTGGACTCGGGACCCACCGGCGAAGAACTCGCGCGCGCACAGGCCAGCCAGCGCGCGAGCTTCATTCGCGGAGTCGAGCGGGTCGGCGGCTTCGGCGGCAAGTCGGACGTGCTCGCGATGAGCGAGGTCTATCTCGGCAGCCCGAACGGGCACAAGCAGCAACAGGAGAACCTCCTGACCGCGACGGTCTCCGATGTCCACGACGCCGCAGTCGAGTGGCTCGACGACGGCGTCCTGACGGTCGAAGTCAGGCCCTACGGCACCTACACAACGAGCATGAGCACGGTCGACCGTACCTCAGGGCCGCCCGAGGTCGCCGAGTTCCCGGAGGCGTTGTTTCCCTCGCGCGAAAGGACCGAACTCGACAACGGTCTGACGGTGATCCTCGCCCGGCGCGACGCGGTTCCGGTCGTCAACTTCACCCTCCTGCTCGACGCCGGCTACGCCTCGGACCAGTTCGCGCTCCCCGGCACGGCGCAGATGGCGATGTCGATGCTCGACGAAGGAACCACCTCCAGGGATGCCCTCGCGATCTCGGACACTCTCGAGACGCTTGGCGCCACGCTCGGCGCCGGCTCGAACCTGGACGCTTCCACGGTCACGATGAGCGCTCTCGTCGAGAACCTCGACGCCTCGCTCGACCTGTTCGCCGACGTCGTTCTGAACCCCTCCTTTCCGGAGACCGAACTGGAGCGCCTTCGGCAACAGCAACTCGCCGGAATCGGCCGCGAGAAGGTCCAGCCGGTCACCATGGCCTTGCGGGTGCTTCCCCGCATTCTCTACGGCGAGGGTCATGCCTACAGCAATCCGCTGACGGGTTCGGGAACCGAGCGGTCGGTGAGCGAACTCAGCCTCGACTCGATGCACGCCTTCCACGACACCTGGTTCCGTCCGAACAACGCGACGCTGATCGCGGTCGGCGACATCACGATGGACGATCTCATGCCGGCGATTCAAGCTCGCTTCGGCGCCTGGGAGGCGGCCGACGTGCCGACGAAGAACCTCGCCGAAGCGGCGCCCCAGCCCGAGACGACCATCTATCTGGTCGACCGACCCGACTCCGCCCAGTCGATCATCTTCGCCGGCCAGGCGGCGCCGCCCAAGGGAGATCCCCAGAACCTCCACCTCGAAGCGATGAACGACATGCTGGGAGGCAGCTTCACATCGCGGATGAACATGAACCTGCGCGAGGACAAGGGCTGGTCCTACGGCGCCCGGACGAATCTGCTCGACGCCGCCGGCCAACGGCCCTACTTCGTCATGGCGCCGGTCCAGACCGACCGAACCGCCGAATCGATGGCCGAGATCGACAAGGAGCTGCGAGCTATCCGCAGCGGCGGCGGCAAACCGCCGACTGCCGAAGAGCTGGCCAAGGTAACGGACCTGAACACGTTGACCCTGCCGGGGCGATGGGAGACGAACGGGGCGGTCATGTCGAGCATCGTCGAGATGACCCGCTTCGGCCTGGCGGAGGACTATTGGGACACCTTCGCCGACACCGTGCGCGGAATCGGCCTGGACGATGTTCGCGCAGAGGCCGACCGCGTTCTGCAGCCGGACAACCTCGTCTGGATCGTCGTCGGAGACCGCGTGCGGATCGAAGAGAAGATCCGCGCGCTCGACTTCGGCGAGATCCGCTTCCTCGACGCGGACGGCAACCCGGTCGAAGGGTAAGCTCGCCGCAGGGCTCGATGGCTACGGCTGGCCGCCGTTCGGCCAGCGGAGAGTCCGCCGCGTACCGGCAAACTCCACCGTTCGGCAATCCTCGGACACGGTGCGGAGCAGCGCGAACCGAGGAGCGTCCGCAATCTCGACGAGCCCGTAGCAAGCGGACGAGACGAACAGCCGTTCCCGTTCGTCCAGAAAAAGCGAGTCGGGATCGAGGGTGTCGCTCCGGCCGTTGCTCAGATCGGCGACAACCTCGCTGTGGACCGTACCGCCTGCTTCACGGACCTGGACGGCGACGAGCGGAGTTACGGCACAATCGAGATAGCACTTGTCCCACCAGCTGTCGTTCACGCGGTACTCGACGAACCAGACGCCGAGGGCCGGCTCGAAGCCGATGTGCTGCACGAAGAAACGCCGGATGCGCTCGGCCACGGTCTGCCCCTTCCACCACCAGCGTCGGTCGGCGTCGACGACGATCGGCGGGTAGTGAAACGAGTTGAGCGCGTCATCGAAGGTCCTTCCGGCGGCAACCGCCCTCGCCAGCGGCGCCGGGAAGTACGTGCCTCTCTCCAGCCGGTCGAGGCGCCCCGGAAGTTCCGCGGCGACGATGGCCAAGACCGCAGGGTCCTCTGCCGCCGGCGCGCCAGCGAGGGCTTCCCGGTCGACGGGCGAGAGAGGGTTGCGGAACCGGGCCTCGTGAGAGAGGAAGACGGAGATCCCGTGAGGCCAGAGCCGCTCGCAGGCTCGAACCAGATCCTCCATCTACGCGCATCGAGCGGACGGGCCTGACCGGGCTCAGGACTGCGCCGGCTCGGGCTCCGCGGCCTCTCCCCCGACTTCGCCGCGCACGAGCCAGGTCAAGACACGCTTCAGGTCGTCGACCATCATGTACGTACAGGGCACGAGAACGAGGGCGATGCCGGTCACGAAGAGGACTCCGAAACCGAGGCTGAGCGCCATCGGTACCAGCCACTGCGCCTGGTTCGAGCGCTCGAGGATGATCGGCATCAGACCGAAGAAGGTCGTCAGAGAGGTCAGGATGACCGGCCTGACGCGCCTCGTCACACCGCCGACGACGGCGTCCAGAACGCTCCTGCCCTCGCTCCGCAGCTGATTCACCGCGTCGATCAGGACCAGCGAGTCGTTGACCACGACGCCGGAGAGTGCGACGAGTCCGAAGATGCTGAGGAAACTCAGGTCATAACCCATGATCAGGTGGCCGACGACCGCACCGAACATCCCGAAGGGCACCGCGGAAAGGACAACGAGGGGTTGCAGGTAGCTGCGGAAGGCGACCGCCATCAGGGCGTACATCGCGAGCATTGCGACGACCAGACTCCCCATCAGGGAACCAACCGCTTCGGCCTGGGCCTCTTGCTCGCCGCTGAAGTTGAAGGCCAAGCCGGGGGTGTCGGCCACCACCTCCGGCAGGATGGTCCGGGCGAGCGCCGCGCGGATGTCGTTGCCCGTCGTCACCGTCGGATCGATGTCCGCGGTCACGGTGACGGTGCGCCGACCATCGACTCGGAGAATCTCGGTGAACGACCGTCCAGGACGGACGTACGCCGCCTGATGAAGGGGAATCTCGCCTCCTCCAGGCGTCCGGATCAGCAGATTCTCGATCGCATGAACCGAATCCCGCTCTTCACGAGGAAGACGGACGTACACCCGCAGCTCGTCGCGGCCCCGCTGCTGCCGACTGGCTTCGGCGCCGAAGAAGGCGCCGCGGACCTGGGCCGCCAAGGCCCGCTCGGTGAGCCCCAGACCCTTCGCGGCGGGTTTCAGCACGAGGTCGAGTTGCGGCTTGCCGACCTTGAATCCATCGTCGACGTCGAACACGCCATCGTAGTTCGCGAGGGCCGCGGCGACCCGCGCCGCCGCCGCCTCGAGCGGCGGCGTCTGGGTGTGCTCCAGCTGGACGGAGACCTTCGCCCCGGCCGAGGGGCCGTCGTTGAAATCGAAGGACAACCGGTCCACGCCGGAGACCTCGCCGACGCGATCACGCCAGCGCGCGGTGAACTCCGCCGAGCCGAACTCGCGCTCTGCGTCGGGAATCAGATAGACCGTGACGACGCCGACATGTCCACCGGTTGCGGCAAACCCCTGGCCCGGACCGAAGGCGCCCGTGTCGGCGCTCCCGATCCGAGCCTTGATGCCATCGAATACGGACTCCGGCATCGAGCCGTCGCGACGCGGCCGTACGCGTCCCTCCGCCAGAAGTTCGGCGCCGACATCCTCCGCCGCCCGCCTCATCAGAACTGCCACCTGCCGGGTGTCCGCGACCGGTGCGCCGAACGGCAACTCGATCACGCCATTCGCGAACTCGCCCTCGATCCGCGGGAAGAAATTGAACTTGATGTGCCCCCCGGCAACGAAGCTGACGGCGACGATCAGGCCCGAGAACATGACGGCCACCGTCAAGTAGCGGTCGCGCACGAGTCGGCGGACGATGGGCGGAACCTGCCCCGCGATCACCCGCTCCACCCACTCCGAGAAACGCAGTTGAACCGCGCCCAGCTTCTTCAACGGATTCAGCGCCCGACGGCGGCCCGTTCGGCCGCGCAGCTTCGTTCGTCCCACGTGCCGCAGGTGCGCCGGCAGAATGAACACGGATTCGACCAGGGACAGAATGAGGACGGGAATGACGATGAACGGGATGTTCCGGAAGAACTTCCCGGTGATACCGGGGACGATGGCCAGAGGGATGAACGCAATGATCGTCGTGATCACGGCGAAGGTCACGGGCGCCAGCACTTCGCGGGCGCCGACGATCGCTGCCTCCAGCCGATTGTCGCCGCGGCGGTGGTAGAAGATCGCCTCCCCGACGACGACCGCATCGTCCACCGCGATCCCGAGCACGAGGATGAACGCGAAGAGCGAGATCATGTTCAGCGAAACGCCGAGTATCGGGATGAGGAAGAACGATCCGCAGAACGAGATGGCAATACCCAGGCTGACCCAGAAGGCGACCGCCGGCCGCAGGAAGATGCCCAGCACCGTGACGACGAGCAGCAGCCCGAGCAGCCCGTTTCGGCCGAGGATCGAGAGCCGATCGCGGTAGTCCTCCGATTCGTCGTTCACGATGGAGAGCCCTACCGAATTCGGCAACGTGCTCTGGCGGCGCTCAACCAGGTCATAGACGGCCGACGACACCTGGAGCGGCGCCTCGTCACCGACCCGGTAGACCTGCAGGTCGATCGCCGGTTGACCGTTGTAGTAGAGCTCTTCGTCCGTCTCCCGGAAGCCGTCGACCACGGTCGCAACGTCGCGCAGCCGGACCCTCGTGCCATCGGCACGCGCGATCAGCGTGATGTCGCGAAACTCCTCGCCGACGTCGCGACGCTCCGTAGTACGGACCAGCACCTCGCCGCCCGCCGTCTTCACCGCGCCGCCCGGCAGATCGATCGAAGCCGCTCGCACGGCCGTTGAAATCTGCGGCAGCGTGAGGCCGTAGCGCCGCAGGTTGTCCGCGGGAACCTCGACGCTGATCTCCGGCGGCGGAATGCCCGTCTTCTCCACCAGGGTGATCCGCTCGTCCGAAAGCAACTCGTTCCGAATCTCCTCGGCCAGCCGGTCGAGCGACTTCAGATCCAGGTCGCCATGAACCAACAGCGAAAGCACCTGTCTGCGGTTCGTCACGAGCGAGATGACGGGGCGCTCGGCGTCCTGCGGGAAGGACGTGATCCGGTCGACCGTGCTCTTGATGTCGTTGTAGGTCCGGTCCAGGTTCGCGTTCGTCAGGAGTTCGGCCATGACCGTACCGACGCCCTCGACCGAGATGGAGTTGATCTTCTTGATGCCGTCGAGACTGCTGATTTCGTCCTCGATCGCGAGGACGACTCCCTCCTCCACCTCCTGGGGCGACGCCCCGGGGTAGGCAACGACCACGGTCACCATGTCCATGTCGATTTCCGGGAAGACCTCCCTCTTCGTTCCGAACGCGAACAGGATGCCGCCGATGACGAGGACTCCCATCAGCAGGTTCGCCGCGACCGGATGCGCCGCCATCCAGGCAATCGGCCCCTTGCGGTCGACCGGGCCGTGATCGTGGGACATCAGGCTCATCGGGACTCCTCACCGGCGGTCGCGGGGTCCGGCGCCGCCTCCGCGCCGCCAACCGGCGCTGCCGACTCGGCGCTCGCGCCGCCCGGCGTCATCCGCGAACGGCCGGCGGGGTCAGCGCCCCAGGTCGAGACGTCCCAACGGTTCAAGGCGGCAAGAAACTCCCCGGCGGCCGCCGGCGGCTCGCCCGAGCCGAGCCGGAGTTTCATCCCCTCGATCGGCGTGGCGATCCTGCTCGTCACGACGAGGTCTCCCTCCGTCAATCCCGTTTCGATCAACACGCTGTCCTCGAAACGCCACGCCACGTCGACCGGTCGGCGTTCGAGTTCGTCTCCCTGGTACATCCAGAGATGTTCGCCCTCCTGAAGCCAGTCCCGCGGCACCTCGAAGAGATCACGGATCGTGCCGCCCTCGAGCAGGAGGTCGACGTAGCTGTCCAGAAGCAGAAGCCCTCGCCCGGCGGGGCCGCCAGCGCCACGACCCAGCCCGAGCGGATCCTCGACCTCGACCAGAACCCGGGCCATCCGGCCGGCGGTATCCAGATCGCCCAGAAGCCGGACGACCCGGCCGGGGAGCACGTCGTCCGTCTCGGGATCGAGCCGCACGAGCGCTCGCGAACCCTCCACATCGCCATGAAGACCCGGCACGCGGAGTTGTTCGAGTTCGTCAGTGCGGACGGCGGCACGCACCCAGAATGCATCCGTGCCTGCCAAGTTCACGGCCTGGCTCTGCGGCGTGACCGTTTGCCCGACCTCGATGGACTCGGCAAGGACAACGGCATTGAACGGGCTGCGCACGACGGTTCGTTCGAGATCCAGCCTGGCCCGGGCCAGGGCGGCGCGGGTGGTGTGGACAGCCGAGAGCCGGGAGCGCAGCTGGGGCTCCCGAAGCGCGAGAGACGCCTCCATCTGCTCGACGTCCAGTTCGTTCCGAAACAGCTCCCACTCCCGCTCGGCGACTCGACCGCGCCCCTGCTCGAGCTCGAGTTGGGCCGCCGCCTCGGCAACCGCTGCCGTGGCGCGGGCGACCGCCAGCCTGAAGTCGGCATCCTCGATCGCGAAGATCACGTCGCCCTCGCGCAGTAACGTGCCGGGCGCGAGCTGCGGC
The DNA here is from genome assembly GCA_965219625.1 of Candidatus Multivoraceae bacterium. Classification (GTDB taxonomy): domain Bacteria; phylum Acidobacteriota; class Thermoanaerobaculia; order Multivoradales; family Multivoraceae; genus Multivorans. The sequence goes on from OZ244782.1 coordinate 405,954, forward strand.
ATGACGAAGGCGATGCGGCCGCTCACCTGAGGCTGGACGACGACCCTCTGGGCCGGCAGCACGGTCCCCTGGGCCTCGATGTCGATGCGTCGGGGAAGCCGTTTGACCTCGGCCACTTCCACCAGCACGCCCGAATCGTCCGGCGATCTGAGGGCGGCCTCCGGTCTGGCCTGGATGATCGCCCTGGCAACCACCAGGCCGAACGCCAGGACGAGCGCCACGCTGCCGATGCGGATGACGGTACCCTTCATCTTCTTCCGCTTCTCAGGACGCTCCGCCGAGGGGCGTTGTTTCGGGCGCCGCGGCGAGCCCGACGGCCAGTCGTTCGACCGACGTGCCGGGCGAGAAGCCGAGCGCCCGGCAAAGTTGGAGGCGGCTCCCGAGATGCTGTCGACGAGCATCGACCAGAGCCTGCTCCAGACCCTGCTGAGACAGGAGTGCGGTCAGCACGTTCAGATAGTCCGTGGCCCCTTCCCGATACGACTCGCTGGTCAAGAGGAGCACCCGGCGCGCCTCCTCCAGCCGCTCCTCCAGGTTGGCGACGAGCTCGCGGCTGCTGCGGCCGACAGCGAGTGCCGTCTGCACCTCGCCGACCGCGTCGACGAGCGCCTGCGCATACGCGTAGAGGCCCTCTTCCGCCGCCGCGTAGGCCTGGTCGATCCGCGCCCGGCGCCCGCCGGCGCCGTAGATCGTCTGCGCGCCGCTGCCGCCGATCTGTCGTACCAGGTCGCTCAGCACGTCGGTGACGTCAAGCGCGCGCCCTGACAAGAGGGCGGTCAGCGACAGCGAGGGCAGCCACTCCTTGACCGCGGCAGCGGCACGGCGATCGGCTGCTTCCACTCGTCTGAGCGCCGCCAACAGGTCCGGCCGCCGCTCGAGCAGCGCGGCCGGCTCGCCGAGCTCCGGCTGCTCGCTTCCTGCGAGCAACGGCCCCAGGCCCTGCGAGTTGTCCGGCGTCTCACGCTCCGCGCTGCCCAAGAGGACGGCGAGCTGAAACTCCAGCGACTCGAGGCGACCCCGCGCCAGCTCGATCTGGCCCTGCAGACCGAGCAGCTGCTCCCGCTGGCGGCCGATGTCCTGCGCCGGCCCGAGTCCCTGGCCGAAGCGAAGCTGCGTCAGTTCCAGGAAGCGCTCCGAGGTCTCCTGCTGACTCTCCAGAAGTGCGATCAGCTCGCGCTCGGCGACGATCCCGAACCAGGCTTCCGCCAGCACGGACGACAGGCTGATCGCCAGGGAGCGAAGATCCTGGACACTCGCCTCGGCCTCCAGCAGAGCCGCCGCCTCCCGATTCCGCAGCCGGCCCCAGAGATCGACCTCGAAGCTCGCCGCCAGGGTCGCGTCGTATGCAGCGCCCTGGAACAGGAACGGATTGACGAGTCCACTCGTCGGAAAGGTCAGGTCGTTCCCGGCCAGAGTCGCGTCGAGGCGAGGCATCAGGTAGGCGCCGCTCTCGCGGGCACGGGCATCGGCCGCCTCGAACCGGCGCCACGCGGCCTGCAGGTCGAAACTCTGGCCGGCCAGCCGATCCTGGAGATCCCGAAGCGTCCGGTCGCCGAGTTCTCCACAGGCCCCAGGCGCCGCGACGCCGGCCTCCAGGCCAGCCACCCGGTCGAACGCGGCCGGCGGCGCCGCGACCTCCGGGATGCGCTCCAGCACGCTGGTGTGCGAGCAGCCCAACGCGACGGCGGCGATCCCGCACGCCGCCAGCAAGCTGGGGCGGAACCGGGAGGTTGAAGCCCGCGCAGACCTGGTCGACGCGGAGAGACTCCCGCGAATGACTGCGGTCGAAGGAAGGCGGTGGCGCATGACGATCGAACGGCACGACGAGGAACGCCGCGACGAGACGCCAACTCTACGCGAAGCCACCTCGCCGTCGGGTCGGCCGTCCCTTGCGACTCCCCCAGGGCCACCTCAAGCTGAGGCCGGAACGCCGCATCGCGAAGCGGCCGTGGACTCGTTGCGGGTCAGTACCTCAGCTCAGCCAGGTAGGGAGCCTCCAAGACGAGCAGGGCGCGAACGGGCCGCAACGGCACGCCGCAGGAACAGCGGCGAACGAGATAGACCCCTCGGGTAGGCAGCAACTTCCTATCTTGTCTTCCTCCGAGACAATTGCACCATTGCTCATCGCGCTTTCTGAACCACTCAACGTGCGCATCGGGTCTCTGGTCTAAGCGATCGACGATGGACTTGACGATGAAAGCGGAAGCGCGACGACGCTGGGCCGACTTCTTGAAGGAATGAGGAGAGCAGACTCCGCTCGGAGGAGAACGCCACTCGTCCTCACCCGCCTTCCGATAGCACTTGAGGTCGCTGACCTCCTTGTCCGATCCCGTCCTCAGGGGATCCTTCGCGTTCGGGCTGTCCGAAAGAAACGCGTAGACGTCGGCTGATCGGCCGTCCGACGGACCGTCCTTCCACTTGCCGATCTCATCGCGCCATGGTTTCAGGTTCGCCCCGGCGAAGGACCAGAGAGTCCAGCCGTTCGACTCGATCTCATCGCGCTTTCGTCCGAGGATGCGCTCGGGCTCTTCGCCGGCGTGGGGGCCGAACGGACTCCAGAACGCCATCTCGATTCGTTCGTACACCGCTGCTCCTCTCTGTGTCGTTGCCATCCTACCGGTGCGGACGGCCGCTTCCTAGAACCGCGCAGCAACGGGTTTCGCTCAACGGTCGAGCGCCGATCCGTCAACCCGAGGCGACCCGAGTCAGGACGAACGCGCGTGCAGGGTCGACGCGGAGGGTCCAGCCCGGCTCGACAACCGTCATGCTGTGCCGTTCCTGGACCAGACAGGGACCCGGACGCTCGAAACCGGCGGCGAGGTCCTCGCGGCGAAGACGCGGAGTGCCGCGCCATCCATCGAACCAGGCTCGGTGCTCGCTTTCCCGGACACCGCCCGCAGGAACGTCCCTCTTCCGGTCAAGCCGCGACGCCGCGGGTGAGGTGGAAGCCAGAACGCGGACAGACTCGACTTCGATGGGATGCTCGGGCGGCGGATAGCCGTAGACCGCCTGGTAACGATCGGCAAAGAGACTCGCCATGACGTCCGTCGAGGCGGCCTCCGCGGCGGAAGCAGGTTCCACTTCGAGCGCCGTCTCCTGCCCGAGCAACCGCAGGCGGACGATCCGACGACGAACCGCGGCGCCTTCCAGGTTCGCGCCGCGTTCCTCCAACAGACGGTTCAGCGCGTCGCATTCCAGCCGCTCGACCACGGATCCCACTCCGCCGACTCCGAGGGGTTGGAGAATCTGCCGGTGAGCAAAGCGCTCCAGCACGGCGTGGCCAAGGCCGACGGCGCTGAGCAGCGACGTGTCGAGGGGCACGATGACCGTCGACATGCCGAGCTCTTCGGCAATCGCGCAGGCGTGCTGCCCGCCGGCGCCGCCGAAGCTGACCAGGGCGTAATCCGACGGATCGTAGCCGCGCGAAATCGAGATGCGCCGAATCGCATCCGCCATCCGCAGGTTCGCGATGGCCAGAAAACCGCCCAGAAGCTCCTCCTCGTTACCGGGTACGCCAGCCAGGGTTTCGGCGGCGCGCCGCTCGGCAGCGACGCGGTCGATCGGCAAGCCGAAGGCGTTCTCGTCGATCCGGCCGAGCAGGAGATTCACGTCGGTGATCGACAGCGGGCCGCCGGCGCCGTAGCAGGCCGGACCGGGCTGCGCCCCGGCGCTCTCCGGGCCGACCTTGAGCTGTCCGTGATCGACCCTGCAGATCGAGCCGCCTCCCGCCGCAACGGTCTCGATCGCCAGGGCCGGCGCGACGATCGTTGCGTCGCCCACGCGAAACTCGAAGTTGTACTCGAAGTCGCCGTCATAGCGCGAGACATCGGTACTCGTCCCCCCCATGTCGAACCCGATGACGTGCTCGAAGCCGCTCTCTCGGCCCGCCGCGGCTGCCCCGACGACGCCGCCGGCCGGACCGGACAGCAGACTGTCCTTCGGTCGGTAGTTGTCGAAGCTGGCGAGTCCTCCAGCGCTGGTCATCACCCGCGGCGCGATCGGCCGACCGCCGTCAACGCGGTCCGTCGCGGCCAATGCGTCCGCGGTCGCCTCCAGATAGCCGCCGACGGCCCGCCCCAGATAGGCATCAACCACCGCGGTATGCGCCCTCGGCACGATCTTGATCAGCGGCGCCAACTCCGCGGAGCAGGACACCGTCTCGAACCCGGCGTCGCGGAGGACCCGGTCGGCGCGTCGCTCGTGGTCCGAGTTCAGGTAGCTGTGCATGAACGCGACGGCCGCGGCGCGGAAGCCCTCGTCGACGAGAGCCCGCGCGACGGTCTCCAGGCCGTGTTCGTCGAGCGGCTCGAGCTCGCGGCCCTCCGCGTCAAGCCTCCCCTTGATCTCGATTGACCGTTCGTACAGGGGCGCCGGGCGCTCGATCGCAAGCGCGAAGATGTCCGGCCGCGCCTGGTCGCCAATCAGCAGCAGGTCGGCGAACCCCTCCGTAACGAAGAGCGCCGTCCTCGACCCGGCACGCTCGAGCAGGGCGTTCGTGCCGCGGGTCGTGGCCAGCCGGAGATCGCATGGAGGCAGCGGTTCGTCAAGCGCCGTGCCGGTTGCGACGCGCGCCGCGAGGACCGGCGCATTCTCCGGCGAGCGAAGTTCCAGCACCTGGCCAGGCTCGAGCGCGGGAGTTTCCGCACCCTTCTCGGCTGGCAAGAGCCTGCAGCTTCCGTCCTTCGCCCACTCCTCCACGAACGCCGGCCTGCCCTCGCCAAGGGGGCGCACTTTGTAGCCGACAAAGAAGCCCTCGGGAACATCGAACGGCGGTGCGAGCCGCAACCCGCGGGATCCGTTCGCAAGAATGGTGGTGCGCACCGCGGCCGAGCTGAGGACCTTGACGCACCGCACCTGTCCCGCCGGGTCAAGAGCCACGCAGTCCGTGAACGTGCCGCCGGTATCGATCCAGAGCTGCCAAAGGGGCGGCACGACGGGAGACTCGGTGGATCGGAGGTCCGCGAGCGTTCAGGCGCCGGCCAGCAAGCGAGCCAGACGATCGATCCGCCGGTCGCCGCCTGGTTCGAGACGCTGGGCCCGACGGAGCAGTTTCTCGGCCGACTTCCGCTCGCCCCGGCGAAGCAGGACCTCGCCCAGAGCCGCCGCGGGGGCCGCCTCGTCCGGACCAAGCCGCCTCGCCCTCGTGTAGAACCGCTCCGCCTCGTCCAGGCGACCGTACCGCAGGCTCAGATCGCCGAGGACGATGTACGTGAACGGGTTCCGGTTGCGCTTGGCGTCCGCCAGCAAGAGGAGTTCGTCCGCTTCCTCAGAGCGCCCGTCAAGCCGCAGCAGCACGGCGAGGTTCACCAAGGCTGAACTGGCGCCCGGATCGACTTCCAGAGCCCGGCGGTAGCTTCGCTCCGCCTCGGCGGTCCGGCCACTCCGGCGCTGCGCAACCCCCAGGTTCGCCCAGGCCGACGCGAGTTCCGGGTCGATCCGGACGGCGTCCTCGAGCCATTCAACCGCCTCCTCGAAGCGCTCGGCCCGCAGCGCCTCTGCACCGCGGTTCGAATAGTAGAGGGCCGTCGCCGTGAGATCGCTGATCCGAGAAACCCGGAAGCCCCGCTCGTCGTTCCGGAGGCCGAAGTCAACGACCCGCATCGCGTGCCGGGGACCGATTCCAACGGCAACGTGGTCGGAGATGACGATCAGGTCGCCCTCCCTCTCGAAGTTCTCGACGTGGGACATCTCGACGAAGTACGCCGGCAGACCGAGTTCCCGCGCCATCCCCACGAACATGTGGGTGAACGCAAGACAGTTCGCCTTCCTGCTCTCGAACACCTCGACTGCGGATCCGGTCCGTCCGGCCTCGTACTCGACGCCCAGGAGGGACGAGTTCATCACCGCGTCGACGAGACTGCCGAAGCGGTCCTCCCGCGCCGACTCCGCCACCGACCGATCAACCCAGGTCGCCATCTCGTCGTTCAAGGCGAACGGAACGACGATACGACCCACGCCGCGGGCGGCAAGCTCCCTGGACAGGTCTCCTTCGCCGCCCTGTCGAAGCCCGGCTGAGACACAGCCGAGCGTCCCGGCAGCCAAGATCCCAACCGTCAGCCACCTTCTCTTCCTCACGATGGTCCGCTCCTCCATCGGTTCCTCCCGATCCTAATCCGTCCCGAACTCCTCGCGCGCGTTACGCCCGTAGCCCACGAGGACCCGAGCGCCGTCCGCTCGAGCCGGCGGAAACCGCCGTCAACCTCCGGCGCGAACCGCTGCGGCCCGGTCGCCGATGACGCGCCTGCGTACCAGCCGCGCACAGACGACCGCAACGAGCAGCAAGGCGACCGCCAACGCCATGCCCGGTAACGCGACCGCCAGTACGGACATTCCGATCGCCGACCCGGCCTCGCCGGTGGCGACGATCGGGTTGCCGAGGCCGGCCGTCGTCATCGTCGATGCGCCGCGAACGAGCGCCGTGCCGACGTGTACCGCCGCCGCCGCTCCGCCGCCGCCGACTGCTGCGAAGCCCCAGGCCAGGAGCGGCGACGCAGTGTCCATGTTCGCAGCGGCGACGACGATGCCGGCGGTCACCGCTGCCGGCATGGCGACGCCGTCGAGCAGATTGTCGAGCCAGGGGATGTAGTACGCACCGATTTCGCATGCCGCCGCGAAGCCGACGGCGATCAACGCCGGCGTCTCGGCCATCCAGGCGAAACCGTCGGAGAGCTCGAGGGCGCCCGCCCGCGCAGCGATGCCCATGACGAGCACCGGGAGAAACACGCGGAAACCGCAGGCCGCGGCCAATCCGAGACCGAGTCCGACGCTGAGCAGAATCTCCATCGTGCGACCTCCTCTGCTGCCAGACTACGAAGACCCGGAGCGCCGGGTTTCGCCGATCGCCCAGCTCCAGAAGAACAGAGCTTCCCGGAAGCGGAGCAGCCGCGCGGCAACCAGATACGTCACCGCGAATCCCACAACCGGCAGCACGCCCGACACGACGAGCGGCCCCTCCAGCAGTTGGAACGATGCCCAGGGCACGATGCAGGCGGCCGCCAGACCCAGATGGCGCCGCCATCTGGGCCACGGCGGCTCGAGCAACACGCCGTGCCGTCGCAGACCGCCGATCAGCAAGGCGATTTCGAGCCAACTCCCCACCATCGACCCCAACGCCAGACCGACCGCGCCCAACCCCAAGGCGGCCGCCGCAGCCCGGTCGGCCGGGTCCAACCAACCCGCCGGAACTACCTCGGCCACCGACACCCGGTCGAACCAGATGATCAACGCGGCGCCCAGACCGAAGGAGACGGCCAAGCGTATCGCCGCGACGACGGCCGGATTCCGCGTGTCGCCCAGCGAGAAGAACACGCTCTGCAGGAGGCGCGAAGCGCTCGACGCGAGTAGCCCGAAGGAGTAGGCGACCAGCACGAGGAACACGAGCCAGTTGTCGGCCAGATCGAAGGCGCCCCGCCGGTAGACGACGCCCACGATGCCGAATCCGAGGGCCACGTAGCCGACGAAGGTGGGCGCCACGAGAAAGGACATGAGCGCCAACGAGCTCTCGGTCCTTCGCGCCGCGGACTCGCTCCGCTCGACCCGATCCCCCTCGATCCGCGACAGCTCCGGTAGCTCCGCCGCCGCGACGGACACGCCGAACAGCGAAATGGGCAAGAGGTACAGGCGTTGGCCGAGACCGATCGCGGTGGCCGCCCCGACCGTCAGAAAGGAAGCCAGCCAGACGTCGAGGTAGGCGCCGAGTTGGACGACGCCCCGGCCAGCCACCGCCGGGCCCAGAGCGCGAAGAGTTCGTCGAACGCCCGGCGCCTGGAGTCGGAAGGAGGGTCGCAGACCTTCCGTCACTCGCAGCACCGTCGGCAACTGGACTCCGAACTGAAGCAGTCCGCCGAGCAGACCGCCCCAGCAGGCGGCAAGCGCGAGCTCCTCGACGCGGTCGGCCTCGGCGCCCGCGACCTGCGCGCCGACGAACCACAGGGCGGCGATCACGCTCGCGTTCCAGAAGCAAGGCGCAACGTACGGCAACAAGAACCGGCGGTGGCTGTTCAGCACCCCCAGACACCACGCGGACAGCGTGATGAGCGACACCATCGGGAAGGTGATCCGAACCGCCCGCACCGTCAAGTCGAGCCGGTCGGTCACAGCGGCGCCGGCCGCAACGAGCTGGGCGTCGCCGGCGAAACCCGGGGCCAGCACCCGCACGAGCCAGGGTGCGAGGACGACGCCGAGCAGGCTGACTCCGGCCACGACGGCGAACAGCAGCCCGAAGATCGCGCCGGCGAGCGCACCCGCGTCTCGGCGTCGGTCCGCGGCGAGCAGGCGGCTGTACGTCGTGATGAAGGATGCCGAGAGTGCCTGATCGCCGAGCAGATTCTGGAGCGCGTTCGGCGCCCGGAAGGCGACAGCGATCACGTCGGACAGCGCGCTGACGCCGGCGAGGCTCGCGACGACCGCCTCCCGGACCATGCCGAGCAGACGGCTGGTGAAGATCCCCGCAGCTACCCGCAGAGCGCCAGCTGCGGTCCGCGGCTCGTTACGGCCAGCCGCCGGTCCCGGGCTGGTCAACCCGAGAGGCGGACGACGACCCGATCGCCCTGCCGCTCGACCGCCGCCAGGATGCCGGGCGCCGCGAGATCGATCACGACGTGCAGATTCCGGGTCGCTCCCCGACCGTGCACCGCGTTTCGAATCCCGGTGAACCGAGGTCCGCTGACGGCGCCCGCGTCGACTGGGCGCTGCACGCCGATCAGGCGCACCAGGAGACGCGGCGGCGCGTCGAGGGGCATCACATGATGACGTCGGAAGGGCGCGTTGCCCTGGATCTCGATCACCGTCGAGTCGCCATCGACCCGCGCCTGAATCGAGCGGATCGCATTCGCATTCGCCGGCGACAGCGCCGGCTGGGCGTCGCTTCGGGCCGGCGGCGCCGGCGAAGGCGCCGCAGCGGCGCTTCGGCCCGGCGCGGGCGCGGAGACTGGAGGTGAGGTTGGCGGCGCCTCGGCCGCTGGCTCCGGACCTGGCGTCGGCTCGGCCGGAGGCGGCTCGACAGGCGGACCGGGCGTCGGCTCTGTCGGCGGAGGTACAGGCGGGGGCGCCGCAGCCGGCGACTCCGCGGGCGACGGCTCAGAGGCGGGCGCCGACTCGAGCATCGGTTCGCTCACCGCGTCCGCCACGGGCATGAGGTCTCCCGGGCCATCGACCGCCATCGCCAGCGGAGCTTGAGCCGGCTCTTCGCCGATACCCACGAGCCGCAGCAAGGGACCGCGAAACACGAAGAAGGCAACGAGAACCGCCAAGCCGGCCACAGCCGGCCAGAGCCACGGGGGACGCTCAGGCTCCGGCTGCATCCACACCGGATCGTCGGAGGTCAAGTCACCGAACAGACTCGCAGCCGGCGCCTGCGTCCCGTCTCCGGCGCCGCTCGGCGGCGGGGTCGGCGGTTCATCGGCGGCTTCCGCCGACGCCGACTCAGGTTCCGGTTCTCTCGGCGCTCCAGGCTCCGGTTCGAGTGATCCTGCAGGTCCAGGCGCCGGCCCAGCCGACTCTGGTTCCGGTTCCGGTTCCGGTTCTGGTTCCGGTTCCGGCGGCGCTGCAGATTCAGGCGGCGCCCCGTCGTCTGCCGACGACGCCGCAGCCGCGGCGGCCGACGAGCGGGCAAACAGACGCGCCAACGCCTCGATGCCGCCCGCATCGAGAGCGCCGAACTGCATGCCCATGCCGGCAGGCTGATCCGCTCCACCCCCCTCCGGACGCACCCAGATGACCGTCGCCTCGCCGGCGACCGGCTCCGGCGACTCGGCCGACCCGATGCTCAGCACGAACCGCGCCGACGTCCCGACCTCGAGCGGCTCCCCCGCCACGACGAACATCCCACCGGTCGAGATGTCCCGCGTGTGCGCCTCGATCTCGCCCCCATCGCTGCCGACGACGAGCCGGACCGGCGCCTCGCGCAGCAATCGGCGCGCGTCCCGGAAGCGGAAACTCTGATTGGACGAGGACATCTGCTCAAGCGCTCCGAAGTGGCAAGTGCCTTGGCCGCAGTCTATCCCGTCAGGCGGCAGCCGCACCCCTGCGCGCGACGAGCATCGCCATCTCGAGCGCCTGCTCGTAGTTCAGGCGCGGATCGACCTGCGAACGATAGGCGCGGCGGAGCCCCTCCTCATCGAGTCCGCGCGCGCCGCCGGTGCACTCCGTCACGTCCTCACCGGTCAGCTCGAAGTGAACGCCGCCCAGTATGGTGCCGTGGGCTTCGTGGATGTCGAAGACCTGCTCCAGCTCGGACAAGATCGCGTTGAAGTCGCGCGTCTTCATTCCGTTGCTCGTCCCCTTCGTGTTCCCGTGCATCGGATCGCAGATCCACAGCACCGGCTTGTTCGTCCGGGCCACCGCCTGGATGATCGGCGGCAGCTCCCGAGCTACCCTCTCCGCCCCGCAGCGGTGGATCAGGGCCAAGCGCCCTTCTTCGCCATCCGGGTTCAACGTTTCGACCAGGGAAGCCACATCGGCAGGGCGCATCCCGGTTCCCACCTTCATGCCCAGGGGATTCCGAATGCCGCGCGCGTACTCGATGTGGGCCGACTCCGGGAACGCCGTCCGCAGCCCGATCCACGGGAGATGGGTCGACAGGTTGTACCAGCCATCACGATGCGGCACCGTCCGCGTCTGCGCCTGCTCGTAGACCAGATGGAGCGCCTCGTGACTGCTGTAGAAGTCCACCCGGTCGATCTGCCCGACCGCCACGCCGGACAGGGATTCCATGAAGCGGAGCGAATCGCCGATCGACTCGACTTGGCGCTGGTACTCGGCGGCGTTCTGCGAGTGACCGACGAAATCGAGGTTCCAGTACTCCGGGTGATGGAGATCGGCAAAGCCGCCGTCGATCAGGCCGCGGATGAAGTTCAGCGTCAAGGCCGAGCGCTGGTAGCCGCGGAGCAGATTCAACGGGTCGGGTTCCCGGGCCTCGGCGGTGAACTCGAGCGAGTTGACCAGGTCGCCGCGATAGGACGGCAGGGTCTGGTCGCCGCGAGTCTCCGTGTCCGACGAGCGCGGCTTCGCGTACTGCCCGGCAAAGCGGCCGATTCGGATGACCCTCTTCTTCAGGCTGTAAGTCAGCACCAGGCTCATCTGCAGCAGGATCTTCAGCTTCGCGGTGATCGCATCCGAAGTGCACTCGGCAAAGCTCTCGGCGCAGTCGCCGCCCTGCAGCACGAAGCGCTCGCCACGTGCCGCGGAAGCCAACTGACTCCTCAGGTTCTCGACCTCCCACGAGGTGACGAGCGGAGGCAGCCCGGCGAGCCGGCCGGCAACCTCCCGAAGCGACTCCTCGTCCGCGTAGGTTGGCTGCTGCCGTACCTCGGCGCTCTGCCAAGACGTCAAGCTCCAGTTGTCAGCCGCGCTGCTCATCCGCTGATCGCTCCCGAAATGAGCAGGGATCTTAGGTGCTTGCGGCCTGGAACGCTACCCGCGAGCTGACTCCTGCCGGCAGTGCGCGCGGCGCAGCGACATCGCTGCGGACGCTGCCAGGCGCAGAGCTTCTCGCCGCAGCAGCACTGTGGACGAACCGCCTCGTACCGCTCGACCACCATCGACTCGCCAACGACCTCGACCACAACGTAAACCAACACGCGGTGTTCCTGGCCGCCTTCCAGGACAACCGCGTCCAGGAGTCGATCAAGCAGCACCTCCCGCACGTGATGCTCGCCCCAGAGCGCCTCCGCCTGGCGGTGAAGTCCCACCGCGTCCAGGATGTCCAAGGCAGCCGTAAATCGCCACGCCTTTTCGCCCGGGACCGAAGCGTCAACGAACGCATCCGCATCCCCAGGGTCGCCATCGCGAACCGCTTCTCCGCCGGATGACGGCTCGCCAAGTCCCTCGAACGTGACTTCCGGGCGGTCGGCGTCTTGATCCGTCCTGTGTCTTGCCGCCTTGATCGCCAACACGCGGTCCGGGGCGAAGGCGCGGCGGGGCGTCGCGGCCTCGACGGCTTCGCGAGCCTCGGCGACGGTCACCGCCGAAGCACCCGACTTGTCGACCGCCACGTAATCCCCCGTCAGTCGATCCAACTCGAGCACGACATGCTCCCTGACGAAGAAGCCCTCGCCCCCGATGACTTCGAACCCTCGAAGAGGTTCGAGACTCCGGTACGACGGATGCGTGAGGAAGAGGTGCGGATAACGGAGAAACCGTTCGCGTCAGCAACCGGAGCAGGCTTCGTCTGCGCCACGTTCGGGTTCGTTGTACGGCGGAGCGAACACGAGAGCCGAAGCGGCAGGCTCGAGAATGGCATCCCAAGTCAACGGCGACCCGCTGAACGTCGTCGTCGCGAGGCGCCGGCGACGACGACGTAAACCAGTTCCACCTATGCATGATGGCTCCTCCCTGGTTGCGGGAAGCCCTGGTTCAGAAGACTCCCGGTTGCGGAACAGTCACGAACCCTGCGACGACTTCGGCAACTGTCGACTCCTGGCTCGCTGGGCCTTCCGGGCTGACGCTAGCCTTCCTCGATCTCGAGATACCGGCGCAACCAGCGCGTGCCCAGATAGAAGGGCAGGGTGTCGACTGCGGCCGCCGTGAACTTGAACACGTAGGCCGTACCGATGAAGACCCACAGCTGCGGCCAGATCGGCTCGTCGCCTTCCACCGGAATCGCGCCCGCGACAAAGTGGGTGATCGTGATGACGGAGAACGAGTCGACGAACTGACTGACAACGGTCGAGCCATTGTTGCGAAGCCAGAGGTGGCGTCCCTTCGTCAGTCGCTTCCAGAAGTGGAAGACCCAGACGTCGCAGAGCTGCGCGCTCAGGTAGGCGATCATCGACGCCGCGATGACTCCCAGGGTCATCGTTCGGATCTCGAAGAAGATCGGCAAGCGACCGTCCGGACCGGGCACCGGCGCGTCGAATCCCGGCAAAGCGCCGCCCAGCCAGAGGATGACAGCCAGCCATCCGTTGACCAGGAAGCCGACCCAGACGAGGAAGTTCGCCCGCTTCCGACCGTAGATCTCGGAGATGAAGTCGGTGCAGAGGAAGGTCAGAGGGTAGGGCAGCACGCCGACCGCCAGCGGCATCGGAATGCGCATCCCGAACACTGTGAAGCTCAGGTCCAGGAAGCGGGTGACGCCGAGAATGTTCAGCATCGTCATCGATCCCAGGAACAGCCCGGCGAGAACAAGGAAGACTCGTTCCCGCCGGACCTGCAGCGCGCTCGCCTCGATCGGATGGAGCTCCGGTTTGGAACCGGCGGCCCGTGCCGAAGTGCCGTCCGAACTCACTCGGTCAACTTCCCTACCGGGAGACGTGCGCCGACGAAGGTACGCACCTCGATACCGCGGTGACACTCGCGAGGCAGCGAAGCCGCCGGATCGACTCGCGTCTTCTGCTTGTCGAGCCTCCGCGATATCTTCTCACCCGCCAGCAGGTACCGCACCTCGAACTCCGGCTTCTCGCCGTGCTCCACGGCATAAGCCGACCGGAGGTACTCGAGAACGGGAAGGGACCGACGAAGCTGCTCACTCGGTTTCGCCACGTCGTCCCTGATCGTCTTCTTCAGCTCGACGAAGATCGCGTGGTGCCTTTCGCCCCGAGGCACGATCAGCAGGTAGTCGCAGATCTTCTTCAATTCGCCATCGCGCACGATCGCCGGATGGCCCTTCGCGTCCAAGCGGAAGGCAACCGTCCCCGCCGCGACGCCCGAGAGCTCAAGCTGCATCTCGCCTTTCTCTTCCAACATCAGGCTACGCGCATCCGGGTCGGCCTCCTTCGCTCTATCGGAGAGCAGAAGCTTGCGCAGGCGCGCGCCCGCATCGACGATCCCGGCGCCCATGAGATGCCGCTACTCGGGCACCTGCGCCGAAAGGCGCGCCGCCAAACGGTTCGCTGTCCTGTTGATCCTGTCGATCGTGTCATCGAACATCGGCATGTCCATGCCGAACTGATCCACCTCGACCCGCGTCAGGCCATTCTTCTCGGCAACGTAGGCCCGGACCGAACCGGCGTCCAGGCCGTCGTCCGGGAGATAGTCGTCGTCCAGGTCGGGACGTCCGTTCGTCTCCAAACCTGCGAGCATGATCAGGTTGTTGAGTTCCTTGATGACATAGTCGCTGTGCGTCGTGATCAGTACCTTCAGGCCGGCACGAACGAACCGCGCCAACAAACGGGCCATCAGGATCTGGTTCCGGGTATCCAGGTGACTCTCCGGCTCGTCGATGATCAGCAGCTGGTTCGGCACCGTACTGCTTCTCAGAAAGAAGTAGAGGTCCACGAGGCCGCGCGCAGACGAAGACGCGAGATGCAGCGGAATGTCGAACTTCCCGATCTTGCGCGCCTTGGACCTGAACCGCACGTCCCCACCGGAAGACTTGAAGGAGCCGCCCAGCATGTTCTTTACATCGTTGAAGAACTTGTTCGGCGCGAGCAGCCCGCCAGTCGCCGCCGGCCGATCCGCAAGTTCCCGCGTGTAGTCGATGTTGTCCTTGATCGGGAGCGCATAGCGGCTCGCCGCCCGGTCGATCAGCAGAAACGGAGACACGCGGTCGCGGTTCTCGTCCTCGCCGAGCTTCTGCAGCAGATCGACGAGTTGGTTCTTCGTGAAGTCAAGTTCCTTGTAGAAGAGCGAGATGCCGAACCGCTCGGCGGAAAGCACGAAAGGGTCCGGCAGTTCCGAACAGAGGAACCAAGCGTACAGTCGGGAAAGACCTTCAAGCAGCAGGTGGACGTCGGATCGAGCGCCCGTGCCTCCCGACCGGTCGCCGGTCCTCGTCCAGGAAGCAACCAGTTCCTTCCCGTCGTAGTTCATCGATAGCATGCCGCCGGCCGGCGATAGAGACTCCAAGGAGTCGTCTGATCCAGACGTCTCTGGCCAAGCGTTCGACATCTTGACGCTAATGCGCGCGTCGGCCATCGCGTCCGCAGACGTACTGAAGACGGCCTGCGGCATGTACTCGGAGAAGTCCTTCGCCAGATCCTCCAGCAGGCGGCGCCGCTCTTCGCCAAGAACCTCCGGCGTCACGGCGAGTCTGGCTTCGGAGGACTCGGCGAGCTGCTCCGTCAGCACGCGAAGATCCACAGCACCGGGCTTCTCGCGTCTGCTCCGCGACCGGCGGTTCGCCAAGCCGCGGGCGCCAGGCCAGCCCCTCCAGAGCCGCAGGAACCCGTACAAGGAGTACGACAAATACGTCTTGCCGGTGTTGTTGCGGCCGGCGATCACGGTGAGATCGCCAAGCTCGAGCTCCGCCTCCTCCACTGGGCCGATGCGTTCGAACAGGAATCTCATGCAGTCGCGCTCCGACGGCGATACCTCGATGCAACAGGCGCCGGTCGCGCTCGAGAACCGGCAGCCTCGCTCGATGGAGGATCCCGCTCCCAACCCCGTTCCGCCCTGGCCGGTCGGAGTCTACCAAGCAGTCCCGTCGCCATTCCCGACGTCCTCCTCGACCTGGGCCCGTGCCCGTTGCTTGGCGGCGATGAAGTCCGCGTGCGGGAGATGCAGGAGCCTCGCCACCTTGCGGATGAGGTACTCCTCCTGCGCCTGGAGCACGCGGTCCGCGAACGCTACCCGCCACAGCTCCTCCACCAGCCGCGCCTTCTGGGCGTTGTCGAAGGACTCGTGAACCAGACGGGTGAACTCGTAGAGGCAGACGGCGCCCTCGGTTTCCGATTCGGCAAGCTCAACGAGTTCGCTCGTTTGGCCCTCGGAGAGGCTCAGATGACGTCTGACGCCGGCCAGCACCGCCTCCTTCTCCTCCTCGGCGGCATCGAAATCGGCGCGCATGACTTCGACCATCAGCGCGGCCGCCGCGAGACGCAGACGAGCGTCCGGGTCGGCCGCCCGCTCGGGGTCGATCCGTTCGCCGAAGAAGCTCCGAATGCGGTCGAGCATGGAGGACTCAGTCCGAAGCCGCGGCAAGCCGCGCCCAGGCCCCCTGCCGCCGAAGTTCCTTCGCGCGCGCCGCGACGGCGCCGCCAACGGCGCGTCTCCAGGCCGCGGCCGCGACCTGGTCGACGAGCGTCCAGTGATCCGCGTGGTCCTCGCGAACGCGAGCCGTCGCACGGGCCAGCGCGGCCACCCCGAGGTGCGCGACGGGCTCGTCGAGAGGCCCGAAGGCAAGAGAGCCGGCGGCCATCAGAAGGAGCAGCAGATCCTCGACGGCCGCCTCGGGCCATCCCGAGCGCCGAGCGAGGGCCAAGTTGTACGCCGTCATCGCGGCGCCGATGTACAGGTCCTCGATCGTACGGAAGGGCTTGATCGCATCCGCGTAGCCGTCGCCGTCCATCATCTCCTCCGCCGCGACCGGTACCGCGGCCAGATCGACGACGGCGTGACGCACTTCCGGGTGGGACGGCCTTCGATCGCCGAGGTCCATCGGGGCGATCCGTACGCCGGGCCTGTCGCACGGCACGCAGAGCGCCCGCAGGCGATTCCGGTCGCCGTAGCGGCCGACCGAGGCCACGATCAGAAGCGCGGCCGCGGAGGGCGCGAGCGTGGCCCATCGCTTCTGGCCGTCGAGCCGGAACCCGCCGCCAGACTCCTTCCGGAGCAACGAGTGAACGGCCCGCGGATGCGCCCCGCCCTCCTCGCTCGCGCAGAGCGCGACGATGCCGCGGTCGGGCAGCAGATCCAGCCCGCCACGCTGCCAGGCCAAGCGCCTCACCGCCGCCTGATGCCCCGCCACCATCGCCCAGGCCGGACGATCCGCCACGAAGCCGCCGAGCAGACCGTGGGCGAAGTGAGCGCGTCCGTCGTCATCCCGGCCGGGAGAGTCGCCGCCGTCCACGCGCGACCGCCAGGACGCCAGCGCCTCCTCGCAGAACGCCCGGTACCAGCCGGCCGGATCGTCGCCTGCCGCTAGTGGCGTCGGTCGAACGGAAAGCAAGTAGCCCAGCAAGGGGTCGAGAGTCACGGACCGACTCCCGCAACGCCCCTTCGCGACCTCGGAAGCACTCGAATAAGCTCCATCGGCGGCGAATGATAGAGGAAGGTCCAACGACTGCCGTCGCTGCCGTCAGCGGCTCCGAGACGCCCGGCTTCCGACGGGTGCCGCGGACCGGCGTCATCTACGTGATGCACCGGGCGGCTGCCGCCGGCCACGGGAGCGACGGCCGTACCTGGTACAACCTGGGCCAGGGATCCCCGGAAGTCGGTGCCCTGCCGGGCGCGCCGCCGCGACGCGACGAACTCCACATCGACCCGCGGCGGCAGACCTATGCCCCGATCGACGGCATCGACGAGCTGCGTGACCGCGTCGCCGAGCTCTACAACTTCTTGTACCGTCGCGACAAGCGCTCGCAGTACACGCGGGAGAACGTGAGCGTCGCTCCCGGCGGTCGGCCGGCGATGACCCGAATCGCAGCCGCGATGGGCGAGATGAACCTCGGCCACTTCATCCCCGACTACACGGCGTACGAGGAGATCCTGACCGCTTTCAAGGGCTTCATCCCGATCCCCATCCTGCTCGACGCGGCCCACGGGTACCGCGCCTCGCGTCGGCTGCTCGAGAAGGAGATCGTCGGCCGCGGCCTCTCCGCCCTCTGGTGCAGCAATCCCTGCAACCCGACGGGTCAACTCGTCGAGGGCGATCTCCTGGCCGAGTGGGTCGACGTGGCCCGCGCCAACGCCTGCACCTTCATCCTCGACGAGTTCTACTCGCACTACGTCTACACGCCGCCGCCCTCCCGAGCGTCCGAACAGGTCGCCGGCCCGCAGATCGGCGACAGCGCCCGGATGGTGTCGGCGGCCGCACACGTCGACGACGTGAACGAGGACCCGGTCATTCTCGTCGACGGCCTGACGAAGAACTGGCGCTATCCGGGTTGGCGGGTGTCGTGGATCGTCGGGCCGACGAACGTGATCGACCGGGTCACCAGCGCCGGCTCCTTCCTGGACGGAGGCGGCAACCACCCCTTCCAGGAAGCCGCCCTGCCGCTCCTCGAACCCGAGCTCGTGCTGCGGGAGACCCGAGCGATCCAGACCGAGTTCAGGCGCAAGCGCGAGTTTCTCGTCGACCGGCTGCGCGGCCTGGGCATCGAGGTCGAGCACGAGCCCCAGGGCGCCTTCTACGTCTGGGGAAACCTCGCCGGCCTGCCGGCGCCGCTCAACGACGGCCTTTCGTTCTTCAAGGCGCTGCTCGAGGTCCAGGTCATCACCGTTCCGGGCATCTTCTTCGACGTGAATCCGGGGCAGCGACGGCGCAACGCGCGCTACCAGAGCTACTGTCGGCTGAGCTTCGGTCCGTCGATGGAGACCCTCGAGCGGGGCATGGAGCGGATCGAGAAGCTGATCCGGGCCCGTTCCTGAACTCGGACCGCACGCCGACAACCGCGGTTCGGCCGCTACGGCAGGCCCGCGTAATTCACCCGTCTGTCTCGCGGTTCGGTCGAGGGTCCTCATCGGTCAGAATCGCGGGAAGATCGCGAACGCGGGCCGCCATGACCCCCGGAGCGATGTCGTACCGAGCCTCCGGGCGGCCAATCACGTAGTGCCGCCCGGGCCGCCACGGTGAGCCGGATGCCTCGAGTTCGCGGTCCAGCTCCCTGACGGTCCGGGCCTCCCTCCGCCCGGGCCGTTCGCTCCACTTGCATTCGAGGAAGCCAAGCCTGCCGCCGCGGTCCAGCGCGAAATCGACCTCTCGCGCGGCCCGATCGCGGTACGTCCAAAGGGACGCAGGGCTGGTCGCGGCGGCGCCGAGCTTCCGCATTTCGGCGAACACGAAGGTCTCCCACACGGCGCCAAGGAACGGCGACCGCGGCAAGGACGCCGCGTCGATGTTCAGGAGGAAGCAGAGCAGGCCGGTGTCGCGGAAGTAGACCTTGGGCGTCTTGGCCAGACGTTTGCCGAAATTCGCGTGCCACGGTTCGAGCAGGGCGATCTGGCCGGACGTTTCGAGCACGCTCAGCCAGTCGCCGACTGCCTTGGCGGAAACGCCTACGTCACGCGCCAGACTCGTCTTGTTGAGCTGGGTCGCCGAGCGGGCGGCGAGGGCTCGGATGAAGCGCTCGAAGTCCCGAAGACTCCTGACGCTCAGAATCTCGCGCACGTCCCGCTCCAGGTAGGTTGCAAGATAGGAGGCATGGAAGTCGTGCGACGGCAACTCCGGTACTCGCCAGAGCTCGGGAAACTGTCCGCGAACCAGCAGGCGGACCGTCGAGTCCGTGTCGTCCTGAATGGCGGTTCGAGTCCGAATCTCGTGCACGGAGAGATTCTCGAGCTCGATCAGGCCGCAACGTCCGGCCAGACTCTCCGTTACCCCGCTCATCAGCCCGAAGTGCTGGCTGCCGGTCAACAGGAAGCGCCCCATGGCGTGCCGTTCCTGGTCGACCGCGACCTTCAAGTGGCGGAACAACCCGGGGGCGTATTGGACCTCGTCCACGATCAACGGCGGCGGACGCTCGGCCAGAAACAGGTCGGGATTCCGTTCCGCCTGCTCCGCCACCGTGGGCAGGTCGAGGGATACGTACCGGTGTTCCGGGAACGTCCTCCGCAGAAGCGTCGTCTTACCCGCCTGACGACCGCCGGTCAGAACCACCACCGGAAACTGCCGGCTCAGACGACGCAGCTTGGATTCGACGGCACGCGGGTAGTACACGCGGCATATCCTACTCGCCAGGTAGGATTTTCCGATCTTGAAAGTCGAGATTGACCGCACCGAGTCGCCCGGGCCATGGGCAAGAGCGGGTCAGGCGACACGGCACCGTGACCGCCATCCCGACGCCGGTCAGACGGATTCCCCCGTCAACCTGCCCGGGACTTGGCACGTCTTCGAAATCCCAGGGGGGGCTGCTGATGTCGGTTCGACGCATTCTCGTTCTGGGTCTCGTTCTCGCGTCGGGGAGTGCCGTCTGCATGGCGTCGGATGTACTCCCTGAAGCGGCAGACGGCCGAGTCTTCGGCCACTTCATCAACGACGATGGGACCGTCGTCTTCGGCCTGACCCACGGCGACGCCAGCTTCAGCGCGAGGCTGGTCATCTGGACCGCCGCAACGACGAAGACGCTCGAGCTCGAATACGGCGGCGAGTTCCCCATTCTGTTCAAGGATCTCCAGCCCCTGGCCGGGGAAGAGAGCAGCTTCATCCTGAAGGGCGCCATGAAGGTGGACGACTCCGACCACGGCGCGGTCGTGCATCAGGCATACAGGTTGACCGGCAAGGGCAGGCTGCGGCGTCTCTGGAGCGTCGACACGAGCCGCTGGGTCCAGCGTGAGCCCTTCATCGGCTTCAGCCCCGATGGCTCCTCATGGGGCGCCATGGCGGATGGCGTCGAAGGCGAGCTGCACTTCGCCTTCGGCAAGACGAAATCGACAAGGGTAAAGCGTCGGGAAACCCTGGCGTTCGAGGAACCGGGGCGCGGAGAGCCGGAGTTCCTGTATCTGAGTTCAGACGGCCCTCTGCTCCTGGCACCGCATGCCGACGACATCTATCTGCTCCGCTTTACCGACTTAAGCGTAGACTCCCACCGCATCGATCAGTTGAGGCCCGTTCGAGCTGCCTACGGAGGACCGCTGTTCCTCGTCCGATGGCAGGCGGAGGACCGGGTACTCTGGGGAAACGATGGCAAGGAATGGACGGCCTGGGATCTCTGGGATCTGGGTCTCTCCGGCTTCCCGGACGAGCCGTTCCTCCGCCACGAGAGCGCCAGCGGAGAGCCCCACCCCGCGAGGGGTTTCGTGAGGAAGGCCGTCGCGGACGGTCGCTACCGGGTTGAACATTCGTGGCGGGATCCCCGAATCGAGCACCTGGCGGAACGTCATCTTTCCGAGTGGCAGCCCGGCATCCCGGTGAGCCTCTCCGTGAGCGCGAACGGTCGACACGCCGTCGCGGTCGAGGAAGCGATGGAACAGGGCGATGGCGAAGAGAAACGCATTCGGCGAATGCGCCGCTTCGAACTCAGACCCTTGCCGCCGATGGCGAGTCCTCGTCGTCAAACGAAGGACGCTGTCGAGCCCTGACTGCCGTTCCGAGCCGACCGCACAGAGCTGTGAGGTCCAGGGACCCGGTGAGCCTCGCCAGCGCCGTCAGGCGAAGCCGACCAGCTTCCGCATCTTCTCCAGTTTCGGGCCGGAGACGGCCCTCGCCCTCTCGGCGCCCCTCGCCAGGAGGCTGTTCAACTCCGTGTCGGGATCGTCCCACGCCCGTCGCGGCGGCATCAACTCCTCGAAGCGCTCCCTGATCGGCGCGACGACGTCGATCACCGCCTCCGCAACCTTCGTCTTCAGGTCGCCGTAGCCGCGAGCGTCCGCGAAGTCGGCCAGCACCTGCTCGCGACTCTTGTCCGTCACGGCGCGGTAAATCCCGAGCAGGTTGTTCACGCCGGCTCGTTCCGGATCGGCGCTGAAGGCGATCTCTCTGCCCGAGTCCGTCACCGCGCGCTTGAACGAGCGGCGGATCTCGTCGTCCTCGTCGGTCAGCTTGATCGAGTGGCCGCGACCCGCGCTCTCGCTCTTCGACATCTTCGCGGTCGGATCGTCGAGCGCCATGACTCGCGCCCCAGCGGTCGGGATGACCGCCTCCGGCAAGACGAAGAAGTCCTCCCCGGAGCGGTGGTTGAAGCGGCCGGCAATGTCGCGGGCGAGTTCCACGTGTTGCTTCTGGTCCTCCCCCACCGGCACCTCGTCCGCGTCGTAGAGCAGAATGTCCGCCGCCTGGAGCACCGGGTAGGTGAACAGGCCGACGCCGATGCGCTCGCGACCTGCCTGGCGTTCCGACTTCGCCTTGAACTGCGTCATCCGTTCGAGCCAGCCGAGCGGAGTCGTACACCCCAGGATCCACGCCGCCTCCGCATGGGCGGGCACGTGGCTCTGGACGAACAGCGTCGTCCGACCCGGATCGATGCCGCAGGCAATCAGGCTTGCGCCCACCGTGAGCGTGCTCGCGCGAAGGTCCTCCGGCTCCTGCCGAACAGTGATCGCGTGAAGGTCCACGATGCAGATGAAGCTCTCGCGCTCGTCCTGCCGCGCGACCCAGTGCTTCACGGCGCCGAGGTAGTTGCCCAGATGCAGGTCGTTCGACGAAGGTTGAATGCCCGAGAACACCCGGCGCCTCGGAACCGCGCGGTTCACGCCGGCGCCCTCGCCGGCCGTTGCGCCGGTCGAAGGACGGTCCAGCCGACGCAGACGCCGTAGTTCACAAGCAGGCCCCAGACGCCGGCGCCAATCCCCCACGGGCTGCGGGTCGCGAAGACGTCGAAGGCGGCGCCGCACCAGATGACCAGGGTCAGAACCGTGCCCAGTACCATGCCGACCAGAACGGCCGAAGCGGGCATCCGTCGCCAGTAGACGCCGAGCAGGAAGACCGGCGAGAGCTGAACCATGAACTCGAGCTTCAGTTCGATGAGCACCCAGATCGAACTCTCCGTCTCGAGCGACACCCAGGCCATCAGGATGAGGAACGCCATCACGCCCCAGGCGAAGGTCTTGCCGACGACGAGCATCTCGCGGGCCGACGCCTCGCGGCGGAAGTAGTTCTTGTAGATGTCCTTCGTGAACATGGACCCGATCGACAGAAGGGCGGAATCGGCCGTCGACATGATGGCCGCCACGACCGCCGCGAACACGATGACGATCAGCCAGTACATCACCGGCGAGCGGTCGATCAACCCCCCCAGGACGTAGATCGTCACCTTGTCGCTCTGAAGCTGCGAGAGGCCCGGGAACCGGCTCAGCGCGATGAAGCCGATGAGAAAGGCGAGCAGGGTCGTGCCGAGCGGCATGAAGCCCATCGCCGCCAGCGAACGCCGCAGGCTCTTCTCGCCCTTCGCCGCGAAGATCCGCTGGATCGCGTGGGGGTACAGCGCGACGCCAAGGCCGAGCATGAGAAGCGTACTCACCCAGGTCCTCAGGCCCCGGGCGTCCGGGGCCTCGAGCCTCTCCGGGGCCGTCGCGCGAATCCCCTCTGCCGCCGCCGCGAGACCGCCGTCCGCGGTGAACAACGTGTAGAGAATCACCCCGCAGCCGCAGAGCAGCAACGTCCCCTGCACCGCATCGGTCCAGGCGACCGCCCGCATTCCGCCGAGCGACTCGTAGATCAGCATGACGCCGACGAGCAGCAGTACACCCTGCATGAAGCTCATCCGGCCGCCGCTGATCGCTTCGACGCCGTGACCCATCGCGACGAGTTGCTCGAGCACGTAGTTCGCAAGCCCCCAGCAAAGGAGAACGACGCAGAGGATGCGCAGCGGATGGGACCCGAACCGGTGGTAGACGAAGTCCGTCGGCGTGATGTAGCCGAAGCGCCGCGCCAGCCGGAACAAGCGCGGCGCGTAGATCATGAACACCGTGATGACGAGGATCATGAACGTCACGCTGACGATGTAGGTTGCCCCCTGCACGTAGGAGCGCCCGGCGAAGCCGAGCAGCGTGTTCCCGCTGTACTGGGTGGCGAACAAGGTCAGGAAGAGGACCGCGAACCCGAAGGTCGAGCCGCCGAGATAGAAGTCCCGGAGCGACTTCTCCTTCTGGTGGAGTCGCCCGAGGAAGCCCAACCCGAGCATGATCGCCAGGTAGCCCCCGAGCACCGCGAGCGCGCCGGGGCCGAAGCTCACGTCGGGGAGGTTCGAACTCACGATCCGCTACCGCTGTTGCGAGCGGCCGACTCGACATCGCCAGCGCCATCGTCGCCGCCGTCGCGCCACAGCCGAAGCGAAGCGTAGGCGGTCAACCCCGCCAGAGCTGCACCGCAGATCACCGTCACCCAGGTCCAGAGCGGCAGCCCGCCGATCAGCCGATTGCCGACCGCGTCCGGCAGGTACCAGGGCACGCTGACCGCGAGGATGGCCGCCACAGCCGGCAGAAACCAGCGGTGCCGCAACGGTTCGTCGACGGGCCGGATGGCCTCCCAGAAGACCTCCATATCCCGTTCGTCACGGTAGTCACGCGCCGGCCTGCTCACAGAGAGCGCATTATGCCGTATCGGCAACCGCCCGGCCGGTCTTCCCGTTCCATCCGCTTCAGGGCGCGCAGCAGCCCGAGCGTCGGCTCCGCAGACGACGAGTAGCGATTTTCGACCTCTGAACTGCTACGATCCCCGACCTGTCGCCGTGCCCCACGAGCCTTCCATGATGAGCCGCCATCGGAACCTCAGCGCGTCGCCACGGCTGGTCCGGGCGGCGCCGTGGACGGTCATCTCGTCCCTCCTGTCTCTCTGCTTCTTCGCCTGTGGCTGGACCAGCCAGAGTGACGGCGCCATCTTCCAGGAAGATCAGACGAACTTGGAACAGCCAAACGACAACCAGAGCCCCGAACCGCAGCCGGAACCCGAGTGGGCCCTCGCGATTCACGGCGGCGCCGGCAACGCCGCCCGCGACCGGACGAACGCGGAGGACTACTACCAGGCTCTGCGCGAAGTCCTCGCCGCGGGCGCCGAGCAGTTGGAAGCGGGTGAAGCGAGCCTCCAGGTCGTCGAGAACGTCGTCGCGGCGCTCGAGGACGACGAACGCTTCAACGCGGGACGCGGCTCGGTCTTCACCTCGATCGGCACCCACGAACTCGACGCCGCAATCATGGACGGACGGACGCTCGCCTGCGGCGCGGTCTCCGGCGTGAAGAACGTCCGCAATCCGATCCGGCTGGCCCGGCGGGTCATGGAAGACACCCCGCATGTGCTGCTCGCCGGCGTTGGCGCGGACAACTTCGGCGTGACCTCGGGGGTAAGGCGCAACGTGCAGGCCTACTTCACGACGGAACGGCAGTTGGAGCGCTACCGCGAGATCCGGGCGCAGCGGAGAGCCGGCGACGGCCCCGCCACGAGCGGCGACGGCGCCCCGAACCAGGCCGGCGACTACACCGGCAACGCGTTCGCGCCGAACGACACGTCCGACACGGCAAGCGCCGGCGGCGCCTCCCACCTGGGCACCGTCGGCGCCGTCGCGATGGACCGCTATGGCAACCTGGCCGCGGCGACCTCGACCGGCGGCACGATGTACAAGCGGCTCGGCCGCGTCGGCGACGTGCCGGTTATCGGCGCCGGCACGTACGCGAACAACGACACCGTCGCCGTCTCCGGCACCGGCCGCGGCGAGGAGTTCATCCGGCGCACCGTCGCCTACGACGTGTCCGCCCTGATCGAGTACGCCGGTCTCTCGGTCGGCGAGGCCGCCCGACGGGTCATCGACGAGAAGCTTCGCCAGGGCGACGGAGGCCTGATCGCGGTCGGCCCGGACGGCGAGATCGCGATGGAATTCAACACGAACGCGATGTTTCGCGGCGCCGCGAACTCGCTGGGCCGCTTCGAGGTCGGCATCTGGAACGAAACGGAGAGCGGCCGTCCTTGAGCAGCCGCTACGAACAGACCCTCCATCGCGCCCGCACCGATCCTCGAGGTTTCTGGGCCGAGGCCGCCGAGGCCATCTCCTGGTTCAAACGCTGGGACCGCGTCCTCGACGACTCGAATCCGCCCTTCTATCGCTGGTTCGACGGCGCCCTCGTCAACACCTGCTACAACGCGGTCGACCGCCACGTCGAGGCCGGCCGCGGCGACCAACCGGCGCTGGTCTACGACAGCCCGGTCGCCGGCGCCCGGTCGAAGCTGACCTACGCGGAGCTCCTGGAGCAGACGGCCCGGCTCGCCGGCGCGCTGGCCAACCTCGGCGTCGTCAAGGGCGACCGGGTCCTCATCTACATGCCGATGGTCCCCGAGGCGGTCGTCGCCATGCTCGCCTGCGCCCGCATCGGCGCCATCCACTCGGTCGTCTTCGGCGGCTTCGCGGCGAAGGAACTCGCCACCCGGCTCGACGACGCGAAGCCCGCAGTCGTGCTCACCGCATCCTGCGGTATCGAAACGGCACGCATCGTCGAGTACCAGCCGTTGCTCGAGCAAGCCATCTCCCTGTCCTCCCACACGCCCGCCGCCACGGTTCTGCTCCAACGTCCACAGCACCGGGCCGTACCCGGCCCCGGCGATCTCGACTGGCACGAAGCGATCGCGGCGGCCCAGCCTGCCGACTGCGTACCCGTCAAGGCGACCGATCCGCTCTACATCCTCTATACCTCCGGCACGACCGGCGTACCGAAGGGCGTCGTACGCGACAACGGCGGACACCTCGTCGCACTCGCCTGGAGCATGACGAACGTCTACGGCGTCGCCCCCGGCGAGGTCTACTGGGCCGCCTCGGACATCGGTTGGGTCGTCGGACATTCCTACATCGTCTACGCGCCGCTCATCGCCGGCTGCACGACGGTGCTCTACGAGGGCAAGCCGGTCGGCACCCCGGATGCCGGCGCCTTCTGGAGGGTGATCTCCGAGCACGGCGTCTCCGTCCTGTTCTGCGCCCCGACCGCGTTCCGGGCGATCAAGCGCGAGGATCCCCAGGGCAGGCTGCTCGAGCAGTACGACCTGAGCTCGCTCCGGACGCTCTTCCTGGCCGGCGAACGCGCCGACCCGGACACGATCGTCTGGGCCGAGAGGCAACTCGGCGTGCCAGTGATCGACCACTGGTGGCAGACCGAGACCGGCTGGGCGATCGCCGCGAATTGCGTCGGCCTGGGCCCGCTGCCGGTCAAGCACGGCTCTCCGACGAAGGTCGTGCCCGGCTACGACGTACGCATCCTGGACCGAGACGAGGGCAGTGACGGAACGATGTTCATCCGCGAACTCGAGGCCGGCGAGACGGGCGCGATCGCCCTGCGGCTGCCGCTGCCGCCCGGCTGCCTGCCGACCCTGTGGCAGAACGACGGAGGCTACGTCGACTCCTACCTCCGCGAGTTCGAGGGGCACTATCAGACCGGCGACGCCGGCTACCTGGACGAAGACGGCTACCTCTACATCATGAGTCGAACCGACGATCTGATCAACGTTGCCGGCCACCGGCTGTCGACCGGCGGCATGGAGGAGATCCTGGCCGCCCACCCCGATGTCGCCGAGTGCGCGGTCATCGGCGTCGCGGACGCCCTGAAGGGGCAGGTCCCCCTGGGCCTCGTCGTCACCTACGCGGACTCCGACCGGACGGAAGCCGAAATCGTGCCCGAGCTCGTCGCGAAAGTGCGCGAACAGCTCGGTCCGGTCGCTTCATTCAAGGTCGCGGGGATCGTCGACCGGCTGCCGAAGACGCGCTCCGGCAAGGTGCTCCGCGGCACGATGCGTCGAATCGCGGACGGCGAGCCGTACTCCGTGCCGGCAACAATCGACGATCCGGCCATCCTGGAGGAGATCCGGCAGACCCTGTCCGAACTGGGCTACCCACGCCGAACCGCGGCAGGGAGCGCCTGACGCTCCGACGCCGCAACGGCCGTCGACCGACGGACATCGTCGCCCGCTCCGAACGCTCCGCCGATCCGCAGAAGCTGCGGAAAACTCTGCGGAGAACACGTCTAGGCGCACTACGTAAACCCCTTCTTTTCAGCAGTTTATGGTCACTCCGCACCGCATCCGTTGCACTCGCTCGCCTTCCCGTAAGTCACTCATAAGCAAGAGGTTAGGCGGTACTGACGGCGGACCGCATCACCGGATGCCGACGGCGAACGCTCGGCATCGAGCCGGGGCTCGTCCGCGCTAAGGTTGGCGGCCATGGATCCAAGCCAGGCAACCCGCGAAGTCCTCTGGAACATCGACCATTCGTGGCTGATGTACGTGCTGATGGTCCCCACGCTGGCGGTGTTCGGCTGGGGCTTCTGGCTGAAGATCCGGCGCTGGCGCGTCGGGCGCCCGACGGTGCGGTTCGACCGCCTGCCCGAGCGGCTGTCGCTCTTCGTGAGAAACGCCGTAGGCCAGGGCAGGACGATCCAAAGCCGCTACGCCGGCTTCTTCCACAGCCTCGTCTATACCGGCTTCGTCGTCCTGTTCATCGCGACGACAGTCGTCGCCATCCACCACGACACGCCCCTCGACATCATGAAGGGGCACTTCTACCTCGTATTCCAATCGCTGATCGTCGACATTTTCGGGCTGTTCGTGCTCGTCGGAGTTGCCCTGGCGGCCATCCGCCGGTGGATCGCGAAGCCCGTCAAGCTGGTCTACACGGACGAGGCGAGCCTCATCCTGATCACCATCTTCGTCATGGCGCTGACCGGCTTCATCGTCGAAGGTTGGCGGATCGCCGTCACGGACGACCCGTGGGCCGCCTGGTCGCCGATCGGCAACTTGTTCGCGATGGCATCCGACAGGCTGATGACCGATCGCGCGATGCAGCAAGGCCACGTCGCCATCTGGTGGTTCCACCTGCTCGTCGCGTTCGGCTTCATCGCCTGGATTCCATTCAGCAAGATGGCTCACATCTTCACGGCGCCGCTGAACATCTTCACTGCGAACCTCGACGGCTACGGCGCGAGTCTCAAGTCCATCGACTTCGACACCGCCGAACGCTTCGGCGTGAACCACCTGGCCGACTTCACCTGGAAGGACCTGCTCGACTTCGACGCCTGCACGGAATGCGGCCGTTGCACTGCCGTCTGCCCGGCGAACACGGTCGGCAAAACGCTCTCGCCGCGAGACATCATTCTCGACCTGCAGCAGCTGATGAGAACGGCGGACGACAGCCTCCTCGCAGGCGGCAACGGCGACAGCGCCGGCGGGAACGGGAACGGGAACGGCGCCGGCAGCACCCTCCCGGTCATCGACGCGGACACGGCGATGTCGCCGGAGGCTCTGTTCGCATGCACGACGTGCGCCGCCTGCATGGAAGCCTGTCCGGTTCACATCGAGCAGATGCCGAAGATCGTCGACGCGCGCCGCTACCTCGTCATGGAGGAGGCGCAGTTCCCGGACGGGATGATGGACATGATGAACTCGCTCGAGTCGCGCCAGCATCCGTTTGCCGGCACGCAGTTCAGTCGGGTCGACTGGACGGAAGGCCTCGACATCGACGTGATGGCCGAAATGGACGATCCACGCGAGGCCGAGGTCCTCATGTGGGTCGGCTGCGGCGGCGCCCTCGTCGAGCGCAATCGGAACACCGTTCGCGCCACCGCGAAGTTGCTCCAGAAAGCGGGGGTCAAGTTCGCCATCCTCGGCCGTGAGGAATCCTGTACCGGCGACCCGGCCCGCCGGGTCGGCAACGAGTTCCTCTTCGAGATGCTGGCCAAGGGCAACGTCGAGACGATGAAGCGCTACGGCGTTCGCAAGGTCGTCACGTCCTGCCCCCACTGCTTCAATTCGTTCAAGAACGAGTATCCCCAGTTCGGCGGCAGCTACGAGGTCTACCACCACACGCAGTTCCTCGATGACCTGCTGGAATCCGGGCGGCTCGACAAGAGCGGTCCGGCGACCGGCGCCGAGAACAACACGACGATCACCTTCCACGACCCCTGCTACCTTGGTCGTCACAACGGCGAGTACGAGGCGCCCCGCAACCTGCTGAAACAGCTCGGCGGCGCCCGCCAGGTGGAGATGGAACGGAGCCGGAACACGAGCTTCTGTTGCGGAGGAGGCGGCGGCATGGCCTTCGTCGACGAGCCGCCCGACCAGCGGGTCAACCAGGAACGCGCCCAGGAGGCGGTCGACACGGGCGCCGACGTCGTCGCCGTGGGCTGCCCCTTCTGCGCGACAATGCTCGACGACGGCGTGAACGCCCGACGCGGCGACCGCGAAGTCCAGGTCAAGGATGTGGCGGAGTTGCTTTGGGACGCCGTGAGCCTCCCTTAGCCACCCAGCGCATGGCAAGCTCTCCTGTTGCAGACCTACCGGGCGGTCGGTAGACTCGGCAGGGTGACCCTGCTTCGAACGCTTGGCCGATGACTCCACTCGACAACGCCGCACTGCGCCCCGCGGCAAGGGAGTTCGAAGCGGCCAGCGATCGCGACCGGCGGGCCGAGATCTACAACAGCGCGGCGCGCATCTTCCACCGCAAGGGCTACCACGCGACCTCGATCAGCGACATCGCTGCTGCCGTCGGTCTGACGAAGGCAGGGCTCTACTACTACATCAAGGGAAAGCAGGACCTGCTGTTCGCCATCATGAGCTTCGCCATGGACCAGCTCGACGAACAGGTCGTCGAGCCGGCAGAGCGCGAAGAGGACCCCAAGCGACGGCTCGAGGTCATCGTCGCCCGTCACGCCCGCCTGATCACCCAGGATTCGTCTGCGCTGACCATCCTCGTCAACGAACTCGAGGGCCTGTTGCCGGATGACCGCGCGGACATCATCGGTCGCCAACGCGACTACGTCGACTTCATCGCCGACACCCTGGCGGCGCTTCGCGACGACGGACGCATCGTCGGTCTCGACCCGACGGTCGGCGCGTTCAGCCTGGTCGGCATGATTCTCTGGATCTCCAGGTGGTATCGAGCCGACGGCCGGTTGCGCGCCGAGGATGTCGTCGCCGAGGTCACCCGGATGGCGATCTCGGCGGTTCTGAGCCGGGATATCGGAAGCGTTTCCGAGGAGGAGAATGGAACATGAGAGTGCTCGTCTGCCTGAAGCAGATACTCGATCCCGACGTGCCGGCGCGGGACTTCGCGATTGACCCGGCGGCCAAGGAGGCCAAGCGCGGCGGCGCGAACCTCGTGACGAACATCTTCTGCGAGAACGCGCTCGAGACCGCGCTGCTGTTCCGAGAGGCGGCCGGCAGCGACACGACGATCACAGCGCTCTGCTACGGCGAGGCCTCGGCCGAGGACTGCCTGCGCAAAGCGATGGCGATGACCGTCGACGAAGCCTGCCTGGTGGTTCGCGAGGGCGCCACGAACCCTGACGCAGTAGCCGTAGCCCGGGTATTGGCAGCCGCGGTCCGGCGCCTGGAGCAGGATGGCGGCCCGTTCGACGCCGTACTTGTCGGCCGCGAATCGGGAGATTGGGGGACCGGCCAGACCGGCGGCGTCCTCGCCGAGGAGCTCGACCTGCCGGCGCTCGGCTTCGTCGAGAGCCTGACCCCCGAGGGCGACTCGGTCGTGCTGCGCCGCCAGACGGACGTCGGCATCGAAATCGCCGAAGCGAAACCGCCCTTCCTGGCCACGATCACGAACAATGAAGACAACGTGCCGCGCATACCCAAGACGCGCGATGTGATGATGTCGTATCGCAAACCCCTGACGAAGCTGAGTCTGGCCGATCTCGGACTCGACAGCGACGACATCCGCGCGGGGGCGACGGGATTCGAGGTCGAGGAGATCTTCGTGCCCGCTACCGAGGTCGAGTGCGAGCTCGCCGAGGGCGACAGCCTGGAAGAACGGGTTGAAGGACTCGCCCAGCGGATTCACAACGTCGTCGCATCGATCGGCTGAAGGCCGGAGAGGAGAGGAAGGGAGACCATGGCGAACGTGGCAGTCTGTGTTCTGGGAGCCGTCGGTTACGACCGCGCTGCAGAGGGTGCGATGGGCGCGGGGCGCGCGCTCGCCGAGGACCTGGGCGGCGAACTTCATGCCTTGGTCGTCGGGCCACTCCCGGATGACGGGACGACCGGATTGGCGAGCGTCGCCGACAGGGTGTTCCTGGCCGACACGCCCGAGCTGGCCGACTACCAACCGGAAGAGGCGCTCCAGGCGGCCGTCGCTCTCGTTGCCGAGGGCGGCAGCGACTACGCCGCCGTCCTGCTCAGCAACGACACCTACAGCCAGGAGATCGGTCCCCGACTCGCCCACCGCCTGGGTGGAGTATCCATGGCCGATGTTGCTGCGATCCGCGTCGACGGCGACCACCTGATGGCTCAGCGCACCGCCTACGGCGGCAAGGCGATCTCCGTCTATCGCCTGAAGCTGCGGCCCGCGGTCGTCTGGCTGCGGGCGCGCGGATTCGAGCCGGCGGCCGCGCACGGCGGCGCGGCCGAAGTGGTTCCGGTCGCCTGCACCGTCGACGCTTCGCGGATCCGAATCACCGGCCGCGAGGTTGCCGAGCAGGACGGAGTGCGCCTGGAGGACGCGCAGATCATCGTCTCCGGCGGCCGAGGCCTCGGCGGCCCTGAGCCGTTCGACGACCTGAAGAAGCTCGCCGACGCGATCGGCGCCGAGCAGGGCGCATCGCGCGCCGCTTGCGACGCCGGTTGGGTACCCCCCAACTGGCAGGTCGGCCAGACCGGCAAGAAAGTCGCTCCCGAGCTCTACATCGCCGTCGCCATATCCGGCGCCAGCCAGCACCTCCTCGGCATGGGCGACAGCAAGGTCGTCGCGGCGATCAACACGGACGCCGACGCGCCGATCTTCAAACACTGCAGCTTCGGCATCGTCGAGGACTACAAGGCGGTCGTGCCGCTCCTGACGGAGAAACTCCAGGACCTCGCCGGTTAGCCTGACTGGGCAGAGCCCTCACAGCTGACGCGAGTCCGCGCCAAGCGGGTGGAGTGCGCCGGGCTTGGAGGCGACGATCGGTTAGTGTGCTCCGCATCGTCAACGACCAAGGAGTCACGAGCCGCGTTGCGAGAACGTCGTTCCCCACGAGCCCGCCGTCGCGCGGTAGGCCTCGTCCTTGCCGTTCTCGCGATCCTGCCGACGACGGCTGCCGAAGGCCAACGGCTCCTTACGCTCGTCTCCGGCATCGGCCAAGCATCCTCGACGGGCGACCTCGGTCCGGGGATCGGACCGCCCTCGGCGGGAATCGCGGTCGACCTTGATCTGCTGAGAAGCGCACCGACGTATCTCGAAGTGCCCATACCCGAAGGCACTGTGCTCTATGCGGAACTCAGCGTCTTCGAGGACCGCGGGAACGGCGACCTGATGTGGTCCGGCGGCCAGCCCGATGCAGGCTACGACACGGTCGTGCTGACCGTCGAGAACGGGCGCCTCGCCGGCCGCTTCGGGCAGGCGGGCGGCGCCCTCTACCGGATGAACGCGAATCCCGACGGCTACGGTCAGATGGCGCCGATCATCGGCCCGGAAGGCGACAGCGAGGCGCCGTTCTGTCCGGTGGACGGCGACCCCGAAGGACCCTACGTCGTGGATGCGAACGAACCGACGGGACCCTACGCGGTTCATCTGCCGCAGCAAGCCGTCGGCTCATCGAGCGAGGAAGAGACGCTCGACATCCTCGTGCTCTACGCCGCGCAGGCGGCCGAGAACTGGGCCGACGGCGGCGACGAGCCGAGGGCCGCGATCCAACAGGCCGGCGACTATCTGGCCATGGTCTTTCGGAACGGCGGGATCGACGTGGCCCCGAACATCGTTCATGTAGCGCAGGCATCGTCCGTGCTGAATCAGGCCGTGAGCCACCGGAGAGGCTTCGCGGATTCCAACTTGCTGAAGATGCTGCTTTACGATGGTGACGCATTACGCCTCCGGAACGACCACGGCGCCGACATGGTCCATCTCTTCACCGGCGACTCCCGATTCACCCTCGGGTACTGCGGCGTGCACTTCTTGCTGTCCCGAGGTCAGACGGCAGCCCGCTTCTCCGAGCTCGCCTACGGCGTGAGCTCGAACCACCCAACCTGCGGCGATGACGCCGTCACGTTTACCCACGAGATCGGCCACGGCCTGGGCGCCAACCACGACCCGGCGAACACGGTCGCACCGGCAAACGCCATCAAGCCCTACGCGTTCGGTCACGCGAACCTCGATTCCGTGCCGTGGATCGGCACCGCGATGAGCTACGTCGGCCAGATCGAACCCTACTACTCGAGCTCGAGACGAAAGCCGCACGGCCACGTGATCGGCATCGCGGATGCGAGGGACAACGAGCGGACGCTCAAGGAGACGGTTCGGATCGGCGCGCAATACAGCCATTTCCTCAGATCCGTGGACGAGGCGCCGCCACAGCCCACGAACCTGCAGGTCTCCCTCGACAACGGCGCCGCCCGACTCGTCTGGGAGGACAACGCGCCCGACGCGACCGGCTACGAGGTCACCTACAGCTCGCGCTGCGCGATTCTCTACGAGACGCACCTTGCGGGCGAAGTCCTGCCGGTGGAGTCTCGGACCGAGGCGTCCATCGAGCTTCCGCTGCTTGATCCGGGTGCCGTCTACTGCTTCTCCGTCCAGGCGGTGACGAGCGACAGGCGATCCCTGCGAAGCAGCATCGTCACCCTTGCGATCCCCGGTTCCGAACCGCTCGAAGCACCCTCGAACGTCGCCGTACGACTCCACACGCCAACTACGGCGTGGGGAACGATCACCTGGAGCTCTGACTCCGAGGACGCCGATGGCTTCGAAGTCGCCGTCGAAGAGGATGGGCAGGTCATCTGGCTTCGAAGACAATGGAGCCCCGACGCCAGGTCGGTGCAGTTCAACGGTTCCGTAAGTTCGGGTTTCGGCGCCCGGCTGAATGCCGAATACACAGTCCGCGTGGCGGCCCACAGACACGGCCTCGAGTACTCGAAAAGCAGCGAGACGACGTTCGTGTGGACGATGCCCGAGTCGTTGCCCGCACCTGTCACGAATCTGGTTGCATCGCCTCTTGGTCCGGGCCAGATCCGACTGAACTGGACCGATAACTCCGAAGATGAAAGAGGCTTTGCCGCATTTGCGTTCGTTCCTGGTTGGTCCACGCTGCTCTATCTCCCGGCCGACAGTCGATCGGCAGAGTTCTCAGGCCTCGTTCCGGGAGGGCGCTACACGTTCCACGTGTACCCTTACAAAGGCCAGTCAGGCCTTCGCTCGCAAACGCACTTCACTCCAGGCGTCATCGGGCAGGGTCCCCGGGCACCGTCGGACCTCCGCCTCGCGGTCGGGTCGACGCGCTTGAGTTGGCAGGACAACTCCTCGGACGAGAACGGCTTCGAAGTACAAGTACTCTTCGGAAGCTGGTGGCAAAGAGAAGCGCTCTTGCCGGCGGATGCCACCGAGTACGACCTGTTCGACAAGCGCTTCAACCACCGGCAGAGACGGGTGTTTGCCTTCAACGACGTCGGCTACTCCAAGGCAAGCAACGAGACCGTGGGACCGGCGCCCGGCTGGTTGACGACATGGCCGGGCAACACTCAGATCGGGCTGAGCTGGAAGCCGCCGTCAGGGCCGCCGAGCGGAGTCCAGGTGCGGTGGAAGGCAACTTCCAGCCTGCCGTTCGATGCGAGCGACGCCTGGACAGATCTGGCCGGTACGGCGACGACCTATACGGCAACGGGACTTCTGAACGGCGCCGAGTACGTCTTCGAGCTGCGCGTCGTCGATGCCTCCGGCGCGGGGGCAGCGCTGACAACCAAAGCCACGCCAGCCACAGTGCCGGCGGCGCCGACAGGGCTGAGCGCGACGGCGGGCAACCACGAAGTGAGTCTGGGCTGGCTCCTGCCGAACGGCGAGATCGACTCGGTTGAGATTGCCTGGAAGGAGACGGACGAGCTGCCGTTCGTCAAAGCGGACCGCTGGCACTCGCTCCCGAGCGACAGCACGTCCCGTCGAGTCGGCGGCTTGACGAACGACGTCGAGTACACGTTCGCGATACGAGTCGTGGACGCTTCGAACAAGTCAAGCGATTTCGCCACCGTGGCTGCGACGCCGACAGCACCGACCGAACCGCCACTGCCGGTCGCACCGACGAACCTGAGAGCTACGGCGGGAGACAGCCAGATCACGTTGAGTTGGACGCTGCCCCCCGGCCCGGTGACCCGGGTACACCTCGGCTGGCGAGAGACCTATCCTCGACGGAACCGCTGGTGGGGCGCCTACGTTCGAGGTGCGCCGACGACCTACACCGTGAAACACACGTCGGACGAATTTCCGATGGTGAACGGAACGGAGTACAGATTCACCGTAGCGGCCGAGAACGCATCCGGCAAAGGCGAAGCGGCGACCGTTACGGCGGTTCCGGCGGCGCCGATTCCAGCGCCAACGAGCTTGACCGCTTCGGCGTACGATGGACGGGTTGCACTCGAATGGACACTTCCAACGGAACCCCTGACGGGTGTGGAGGTCCGCTGGCGAAAGGCCTCGGGTGCTGGCGCCCGGTTCCTGACGAATCTGGCGAGTACGGCGACAAGCTACACCGCCACGGGACTCCTGAACGGGTCGGAGTACTCCTTCGCCGTCCGAGGGACAGAGGCATCCGGGCCCGGCCATCCGGCGATCGTCGTCGCGACCCCGACGGCGGCGCCGAACTCGGCGCCCGCGGCGCCGACGAACCTCACCGCGGCCGCCGGCGACGGTAAGGCCGAGCTCTCCTGGACCCTGCCCGCCGGCACGTTGACGAAGGTCCAGGTCCGATTCAAGGCCACCGCCGAACTCCCCTTCGCAGACGGCGACGCCTGGACGGATCTCCAGAATACGGCGACGACCTACACCGCTACCGGGCTCACGAACGACAGGGAGTACACCTTCGCCGTCCGAGCCGAGAACGTCTCCGGCGCCGGCGACGCGGCAACGACCACGGCGACGCCGAAGGCGGCACCGATCCCGGTACCGGCAGCGCCGACGAACGTCACCGCGGCCGCCGGCGACGGTAAGGCCGAGCTCTCCTGGACCCTGCCCGCCGGCACGCTGACGAAGGTCCAGGTCCGATTCAAGGCCACCGCCGAACTCCCCTTCGCAGACGGCGACGCCTGGACGGACCTCGCCGGCACGGCGACGGCCTACGCCGCTACCGGCCTCACGAACGACAGGGAGTACACCTTCGCCGTCCGAGCCGAGAACGTCTCCGGCGCCGGCGACGCGGCAACGACCACGGCGACGCCGACAGCGCCGAAGCCGGTACCGGCAGCGCCGACGAACCTCACCGCGGGAGCTCGTGACCGCCACATCACCTTCTACTGGAAGTCGCCATCGGGCGCCCTGACGAAAACCCAGATCCGCTACAAGGAAGCCGCTGACCTGCCGTTCGTGGCCGGCGACGCCTGGACGGATCTCGAAGGCAAGGAGACGTCCTACACTGCTACCGGACTCACGAACGGCACGGAGTACGTCTTTGCCGTTCGTGCCGTGAACGCCGCCGGCGCCGGCGCCGCTGCAACGCTGATCGCAACGCCGGAGGTAACCACCTCCGTGCCGGACGCCCCGGCGAACCTGATCGCCACGCCCGGCGACCGTCAAGTCACGTTGAACTGGACGCTGGCCCCCGGCCCGGTACAACGCGTCGAAGTGGTTTGGTACCAGACAAGTTCTCCCGACCGCACTTCAGGCTATTACCTGCCAGGCAGGTCGACGACGTTTCACCGTAGTGACCTCTTGAACGGCACGGAGTACGCCTTCGTCGTTCGCGCCGACAACGACCTTGGTTCAAGCGAAGCCGCAACGACCACGGCGACGCCGACAGCGCCGATCCCGGCGCCCGTCGCGCCGACGAACTTCGCCGCCTCCGCCGGCGACGGCCAGGTCGATCTCTCCTGGACGCTCCCCGAAGGCACATTGACGAAGCTCCAGGTCCGATTCAAGGCCACTGCGGACCTCCCCTTCGCGGACAGCGATGCCTGGACGGACCTCGCTGGCACGGCGACAACCTACACCGCCTCTGAACTCACGAACGACACGGAGTACACCTTCGCCGTCCGAGCCGAAAACGCCTCCGGCGCCGGTGACGCGGCCACGACCACGGCGACCCCCACAGCGCCGACACCGGCGCCCGCCGCGCCGACGAACTTCACCGCGTCCGCCGGCGACGCCCAGGCCGAACTCTCCTGGACCCTGCCCGAAGGCACGTTGACGAAGGTCCAGGTCCGATTCAAGACCACTGCGGACCTGCCCTTCGCGGACAGCGACGCCTGGACGGACCTCGAAGCCACGGCGACGACCTACACCGCCTCTGAACTCACGAACGACACGGAGTACACCTTCGCCGTTCGAGCCGAAAACGCCTCCGGCGCCGGTGACGCAGCAACGGCTACGGCGACCCCCACAGCGCCAATCCCGGCGCCCGCCGCGCCGACGAACCTCACCGCCGCCGCCGGCAACGGCCAGGCCGAACTCTCCTGGACCCTCCCCGAAGACACCTTGACGAAGGTCCAGGTCCGATTCAAGACCACCGCCGACCTGCCCTTCGCGGACAGCGACGCATGGACGGACCTCGAAGCCACGGCGACGACCTACACCGCTACCGGGCTCGCGAACGACACGGAGTACACCTTCGCCGTTCGAGCCGAAAACGCCTCTGGCGTCGGTGACGCGGCGACGACCACGGCGACCCCCGCAGCGCCAATACCGGCGCCCGCCGCGCCGACGAACCTCACCGCAGCCGCCGGCAACGGCCAGGCCGAGCTCTCCTGGACGCTCCCCGAAGGCACATTGACGAAGGTCCAGGTCCGATTCAAGACCACTGCGGACCTCCCCTTCGCGGACAGCGATGCCTGGACGGACCTCGCCGGCACGGCGACGACCTACACCGCTACCGGGCTCGCGAACGACACGGAGTACACCTTCGCCGTCCGAGCCGAGAACGCCTCCGGCGCCGGTGACGCGGCGACGACCACGGCGACGCCGACAGCGCCGACACCGGCGCCCGCCGCGCCGACGAACTTCACCGCGTCCGCCGGCGACGCCCAGGCCGAACTCTCCTGGACCCTGCCCGAAGGCACGTTGACGAAGGTCCAGGTCCGATTCAAGACCACCGCGGACCTGCCCTTCGCGGACAGCGATGCCTGGACGGACCTCGAAGCCACGGCGACGACCTACACCGCTACCGGGCTCGCGAACGACACAGAGTACACCTTCGCCGTTCGAGCCGAGAACGCCTCCGGCGCCGGTGACGTAGCCACGACAACTGCCACGCCGACGGCGCCCTCCGGCGGCGGAGGTGGCGGTACCGGCGGAGGAGGCGGTACCGGCGGAGGAGGCGGCGGAGGAGACGGAGACGGAAGTGGCGACGACGACGAGGAGCCCCCGCCGCCACCACCACCACCAACCCCGCCGACGGCCGACTTCACCCTCGACATGCCGTGCGAACCGGATCTCTGCCGGGCCGTGACGGACACGCCCGTGACGTTCACGGACACGAGCACCGGCGCAGTCGCGAGAAGGGACTGGGACTTCGGCGACGGAACCCGGTCGCGCCTCCGCGAAACCACCCACGCCTGGATGGCGCCCGGCTTCTACGTCGTCACCCTGACCGTCACCGACGGCTCGAACCCCTCCACGATGAGCCGAACCGTGCTCGTCGAAGCCGCCGAACCCGACGGAACCTGCAGCGCGGACGACGAAACCCGGTGCCTGCAGGATTCCCGGTTCGAAATCAACGTCGATTGGTGGACGAAGGACGGCCAGGAGGGCAGCGGCCGCGTCGTTCGCGTCGGCACGAACGACTCCGGGTTGCTCTCGTTCTTCGACCCCCGGAACTGGGAAGTCCTCATCAAGGTACTCGACGGCTGCGAGATGAACGGACACATCTGGGTCCTCGGCGCCTCGACGACCGACCTGGGATACCGGATCACGGTCGCCGACACGGCGTCCGGCGAGACGCGGTCCTACGTGAACGAGGCCGGCGAGCCGGCGCCGTCGATCGTCGATGTGAGCGCCTTCTCCGCTCCATGCGCCGAAGGTGAAAGCGCGGCGGCCGCCTGGCCAGCCGGAGAAGACGACGGGCTGGAGGATGCCGCCGCCGCTTGGCCGGCAGGCGTCGCACCCATCCGCGGCGCCGCGGAGAAGGTCGAGGACGGGGCGTTCGCCTGCGTCGACGACGGGGCGTCTCTCTGCCTCCGGGACGGCCGTTACGAAGTCCGAATGAGCTGGTCCACCTTGGATGGCCGAACCGGTGCAGGCCGCAGAACGACCGCGCGGACGGACGAGTCCGGCGTCTTCTACTTCTTCCACCCGGACAACTGGGAAGTCCTCATCAAGGTGCTCGACGGCTGCGCGATCAACGGCCATCACTGGGTGTTCGCCGCTTCCGCGACGGACCTTGGGCTCGAACTCACGGTGACCGACACCGTGACCGGCGAGACCGCCGTCTACACGAG
This sequence comes from Candidatus Multivoraceae bacterium, assembly GCA_965219625.1. Lineage (GTDB taxonomy): Bacteria > Acidobacteriota > Thermoanaerobaculia > Multivoradales > Multivoraceae > Multivorans. Next base: position 445,567 of record OZ244782.1, read on the forward strand.
AGAACCCGGCAAACCCGCGCCCGCCGTGACCGACGTCGGCGCCTTCCCAGGAAGCTGCCACGCGCCGTAGGCGCAGGTGCGCCAGGAGAAGGCAGGCCGTCTCGGCCTTGGCAGCGCTTGCCGTACGACGCTACCGCTCGCTAACTCGTCGGGCCGCGACCGGCGTCGATCGCGCGGGAACTGCCCTTCCGCTCACGACCGGCCGCCGACGATCACCTGGTGCGCCTTCAGGCGGAGCGCGTTGATCCGGATGAAGCCGCGCGCGTCCGTCTGGTCGTAGCCGCCCTCCACATCCATCGACGAGAGGTTCTGGTCGTAGAGCGAGCTGGGCGACTCGCGGCCGAGAACGGTCACGCCGCCCTTGTAGAGGCGGAGATGGACCACACCGTCGATGATCCGCTCTGCCTGCTGGAAGGCGGCGCGGACGAACTCCATCTCCGGCGAGAACCAGAAGCCGTTGTAGATGAGTTCCGCGAACTTGGGGGAGAGGCCGTCACGCAAGCGCTGGACCTCCCGATCCATCGCCACGCCTTCCAGATCGCGCAGAGCGTGGTGGAGGATCGTGCCCCCGGGAGTCTCGTACACGCCTCGGGACTTGATGCCGACGAAGCGGTTCTCGACGATGTCGATCCGGCCAATCCCGTTCTGGCCGCCGACCTCGTTCAGGTACTCGAAGAGCGCCAACGCATCCGTGTGCTCGACCGCGTTCGAGCGGTCACGCACGCGGACCGGCCGCGCATCCTTGAACTCGATCTCGAGTTCCGTGGGTTCATCGGGCGCGACGAGCGGGGAGACGGAGAGCGAGAACATGTCCTCCGTCGGCGCCTGCATCGGGTCTTCCAGCAGGCCGGCCTCGTAGCTCTTGTGCATCAGGTTCTCGTCCATGCTGTACGGCTTCTCGGACGACGCCTCGATCGGGATCCCCTGCTCCTCGGCGTAGTTCAGGAGATCCGTACGGCCTTGGAAGCGCTTGAGGAACTCCGCGTCCTTCCATGGCGCGTAGACCTCGATGCGAGGCGCCAGGGCGGCATACGCGAACTCGAACCGGACCTGGTCGTTCCCCTTGCCGGTCGCCCCGTGGGACAACACGTCGGCGCCTTCGCGGATCGCGATCTCGGCCTGGCGCCGGGCGATCAACGGACGCGCAAGGGCCGTGCCCAGCAGATAGCGGTTCTCGTAAACCGCGTTGCCGGCGACCGCCGGATAGATGAAGTCCGTCACGAACTCGCGACGGACGTCCTCGACGTAGACCTTCTTCGCTCCGATTGCCTTCGCGCGTCGCGCCTGCGCGTCGAAGTCCTCTCGCTGACCGACATCGACGATGACGGCCACCACGTCGAAGCCGCGTTCCTGGAGAGTGCGCAGGATGACGGACGTGTCGAGTCCGCCGCTGTAGGCGAGGACTGCAATCTTGCTGGACATCGCGGCGGGAGACTACTCCAGATGAGGACGGCTGGCCCGGAAGCACCGGCGCGTCAGTCATCGTCTTCGGCCGTCTCGTTTGGCAGGAGGCTCACCACCTGTCCCCGCCACAGGCGGATCCGAACCCGCAGGCCGAGCAGCACCGCGACGACGACGAGGCCCAGCGTCAGCCCCCACCACAATCCGGCCGGTCCCATGCCCCAGCCGAACGCCAGCCACGCGCCGGTCGGCATGCCGAGAAACCAGTAGCCCACCAATGCGACGGCCGCCGGGAATCGCGTGTCGCCGACGCCCCGCAAGACGCCTGCCGCCGCCACCTGAGCGCCGTCCGCAACCTGGAAAAGACCGGCGATCGGAATGAGCGCCGCCCCGACGACGACGACCTCCGGCACGTCCGTGAACACCCGGGCGATCATCCCGGGCAAGGCCACGTAGAGCGAGCCGAACACGACCATCACCCCGGCGCCAAGACCGAGGCAGACGCCGGCGGACCGTCGCGCACCCGGCGCATCCAGGCGGCCCACGGCATTGCCGACCCGGGTCGTTGCCGCGCCGGCGAAACCAAGGGGCACCATGAAGGACAGGGACGCGATGCTGATCGTCACCTGGTGCCCGGCAAGCTCCACCTCGCCCAGATAGCCCATGAGTACCGCGGCAGTCGTGAACACCCATACCTCAAGCGAGACCTGAACCGAAATCGGTACGCCGACGACGAAGAAGGGCCACAGCGAGCGGGGACCAAGCCAGGCCCGGCGCCATCCCCGCACGTAGCGCCCGAGGTGACGCCAGCCGAACACGGCGAGCAGCAGGAGCATCAACCAGCGCGACGCGGACGTGGCGTAGGCGGAGCCGCGGGCGCCCATCGGCTCGAAGCCCAGGTTCCCGAAGACGAGCGCCCAGTTTGCAGCCGCGTTGAACCCGTTGGAGATGACGATCGAGATGAGTGCCGGCCGGACGATGCTCATCGCCTGCAGCGTCTGCCGCAGGCACATGAAGAGCAGGAAGGCGACGACCCCCGGGCCGATGCCGCGAAAGTACCCGCCCGCGATCGCCATCACCGCCTCGGGCTGAACGAGAAACGGCATGACGCGCCCGGCGGCGGTCAGGAGGGAATCGAGTTGGACGACGATCAGCGTCGCCGGGACGGCGAGCCCCACCGCCAGAAGAACTCCCCGGCACAGCACCCTGGAGATCCGCCGATCGTCGCCGGCGCCGAACGCCTGTGCGGCCATCGGGTCGATCGCCAGCAGGATGCCGATGAAGGACCAGATGACGGCGATGCTCAGCGCATTGCCAAGGGAACCGGCGGCGAGTTCGGTCTCCGACACCCGGCCCAGCGTCATCGTGTCGACCGCTCCCATGGCGACCATGCCGACCTGAACCAGGATCACCGGTGTCGCCAGCCGCACGACCGCCCCGAACTCGCGGCGTACAGGTCCGTGGCGAACCACTGCATACCCCCGCTTCAAAGGGGGAGTATTCTAGGCGCCGTTCCTCTCCAACGGCAGCCAGACGTTGCTCTCCTACATCCTCCGCAGGCTCGTGACCGGGCTCGTCACCCTGTTCGGCATCTCGGTCATCTCCTTCTTCATCATCCAGCTCGTTCCCGGCGATCCTGCGCAGATCCAGACCTCCCAGATTGCGGACGCGGCGGTCTCCGAGCGCGTCTATCAGCAGCTGCGGGAGCTCTACGGCCTGGACGATCCGATCCCCATCCAGTACTGGAACTGGGTGCGCAAGCTGGCAGTGGGCGACCTCGGCTCTTCATTTCACGACGGCCGCCGCGTCAGAGCCAAGATCGGCGAGGCGTTGTGGCCGACGTTGTCCGTCGCGCTCCTGTCGTTCCTGCTCACGCTCGCTATCTCGACACCCATCGGCATTTTCAGCGCGCTCAGGCAGGGCGGCGGTTTCGACCGCTCGATGAGCACCGGGCTGTACATGCTCTATTCCGTGCCGAACTATGTCGCCGGCATGCTCCTCATCCTCTACCTGGGCGTGAAGTGGGACCTGCTGCCGTTCCGGGGCATGCGCTCCGACGGCTTCGAGGAGATGAGCACCCTCGGTCAGATGTGGGATCTGGCGCAGCACTACGTGCTGATCACGTTCTGCTTCACTTTCGGCAACCTCGCCTACTACTCCCGCTTCATTCGCCAGAACCTGCTCGAGGTCGTACGCCAGGACTATGTCCGCACCGCCCGCGCAAAGGGCCTGGGCGAGCGCAGCGTGGTGCTCAAGCACGCCTTCACGAACAGTCTGATCCCGCTCATCTCGCTGATCGGCCTGACGTTCCCGTTCGTGCTGAGCGGCTCGGTGATCCTCGAGTACATGTTCAACTGGCCGGGCCTCGGAAGGCTCTACTTCGAGTCCGTCCTGCAGCGCGACTACCCGACGATCATGGCCCTCAACTTCATCACCGCGATGCTGGTGCTCGCGATCACCTTCATTGCCGATCTGACCTACGGGCTGGTCGATCCGCGGATCAGCTACGAGAAGTGACGTTGACCGAAACGAAGACGAAGAGTCCCGACGGCATGCCCGCACCAGCCCGCTCCTACTGGGCGATCACCTGGCGACGGTTCCGCAGCCACCGGCTGGGGGTCATCGGCCTCCTCGTCGTGGGTTTCCTGTTCCTCGTGTCGTTCCTCGCGCCGGTCCTCGCGAACGAACAGCCGATCCTGTGCCGCTTCGACGGCAGCATCTACTACCCGGCAGTCATCGACCTCGTCCACCAGATTCCGGGCGCCGGTCTGATCATCCAGAAGAAGCGGCCCTACCGGCTCGCCACATTCGACTTCAAGCGCGAGTTCGATCCCGAGCGCGGCGACTGGGCGTTATGGACGCCGATGCTCTACGGTCCGCGCGAGATCGCCGCCGAGCCGCTCGTCGGCCCGTCGCGGCGCCACCTGTTGGGCACGGATCAATCCGGCCGCGACGTGCTCGCGCGCATGGTGCACGGGACCGTCGTATCGATGAAGGTCGGCTTCCTTTCCATGGGCATCGCGGTCATCCTGGGACTCGTCCTGGGATCCGTCGCGGGCTACGCAGGCGGCTTCGCCGACCTGGTCATCTCGCGCTTCATCGAGATCGTCATGTGCTTCCCGGCCTTCTTCCTCATCCTCGCCGTACTCGCCTGGTTTCCTCCGAGCATCGAGAACGTGATGATCGTCATCGGGCTCACCCGCTGGACCGGAATCGCCCGTTTCGCGCGCGGCGAGATCCTCCGTATCCGAGAGACGGACTACGCCCTGGCTGCGCGCTCGCTGGGAGTCAAGCCGGTGCGCCTCGTCCTGCGACACCTGCTTCCCAACGCATTGGCGCCGGTGCTGGTCAGCGTCACTTTCGGCATCGCCGTGTCCATCCTGATCGAAGCCGGTCTTTCCTGGCTCGGCTTCGGCGTTCAGCCTCCCGATCCGTCGTGGGGCACGATTCTGCGCTCCGGTTACGAGAATCTGTTCACTGCCGGCCACATGATTCCGCCCGCCTGCGTGGCCATCTTCCTCGCGGTGATGAGTTTCAACCTGGTCGGGGATACGCTTCGCGACGTGATCGACCCGCGGCTGCAAGCGGAGCGCGGCTGAGCGCGCCCCGCGTTCGACAACCGTCGACGTGAACACTCTGGTTCGAAGCGACTGGTAGCGTGCAAACCGAGGAGACTCGACGATGAGCCAATCCGGGCGCCTGCACAGCCTCTCACTCGACTACGTCGAAGCGCTGCTCGCCGAGTACAGGCGGGATAAAGCCGCGCTCGACCCCGGCTGGCGGCAGTACTTCGACCGTCTTGCGGAGGCTGGCGAACTCGACGCCGGCGCCTTCGAGCCATCGCTTCAGCCATCGAGTCTCTTCGGCGCGAACGGCGGCGGCGCCACCGCCGTCACGACGAACAGGTCCCAGGCCCCTCAAACGACCGTCGCGCCGGCGTCCCGCCAAGCGGGGCCCGCGCCCGTGGCCGCTGCCGGTCTTGCCGACATCGAGCTCCAACGCCGGGTCGACGACATGATCCGCAACTTCCGTATTCGCGGGCACCTGTACGCAGACATCAACCCACTCCGCAATCCCCCCGTGCTGCCGGAGGAACTCACCCTCGAGGGTCTCGGCATCGACGAAGGAGACCTCGAACAGACGGTGTCGACAGCGGGAATCCCAGGCGGCGACACGGCAACCGTGCGCGAAGTGTTCGACCGAATGCGAGAGACCTACTCCAGCTACATCAGCGCCGAGTTCATGCACATCGACGATCTGGAAGTCCGCGCGTGGCTCCAGGAGCGGATGGAGGTGAGCCGCAACCGGGTCCAGCTCAGCCGCCGGGAGCAGGTACGCATTCTGAAGAAGCTGATTGATGCCGCAGTGTTCGAGGAGTTCATTCAGAAGAAGTACCTGGGCGCGAAGAGCTTCTCCCTCGAAGGCGCCGAGAGCCTGATCCCGATGCTCGACCTGGCGATCGAGAAGGTCGCCGATCAGGGCGCCGTCGAGATCGTGTTCGGCATGTCCCACCGCGGGCGGCTGAACGTCCTGGCGAACATCATCGGCAAGCCGACCCGGGACATCTTCCGCGAGTTCGAAGACTCGGACCCGCAGGCCTCGCAGGGCGGCGGCGATGTGAAGTACCACATGGGCCACTCGAGCGACTGGACCACCGAGCTGGGGCGGCGGGTCCACGTCTCGCTGAGCTTCAACCCGAGCCACCTCGAGTTCATCAATCCGGTCGCGATGGGTCGGGTGCGGGCGAAGCAGGACCGGATCGGCAACGACCTCCGAGACCGCACTGCCCTGTTCCTCATCCACGGCGATGCCGCCTTCGCCGGCGAGGGGATCGTCCAAGAGTCGCTCAACCTGTCCCAGTTGCCCGCGTACACGATCGGCGGAACGCTGCACGTTGTCGTGAACAACCAGATCGGCTTCACGACGCCGCCCGAGAGCTCACGCTCGAACACCTACTGCACCGACGTCGCGAAGATGCTCCAGGTACCGATCTTCCACGTGAACGGCGAGCAGCCGGAGGCCGTGGCCCAGGTCGTCAACGTCGCGCTCGACTTTCGCCAGCGCTATCGCCGCGACGTCGTCATCGATCTCTACTGCTATCGGCGCCGCGGACACAACGAGGGCGACGAGCCGGCGTTCACCCAACCGATCCTCTACGACGGCATCCGCGCCCGCGACCCTGTTCGGGTCCACTACCTGAGTCACCTCCTGGCACTCGGCGGTATCGAGCCGGAGGAGGCCGACGTCCACATCGAACGCGAGGAGAAACGCCTCGAGGCGGCCCTGACGACCGCTCGCAGGATGAACGAGAAGACGAGCCCGCAGGCCTACGACGGCATCTGGAACTCGTTCGTCGGCGGAGGCAGCGAGGACATCCCCGAGCCGCGGACCGGCGTCGAGAAGGAGACGCTGCAGCACTACCTGCACCGGATCTCCGAGCTGCCCGAGGGGTTCAATCTCCATCGGAATCTGCGTCGTTTCATCCAGGCGCGAGCCGACATGTCGGTCGGCAAACGACCGCTCGACTGGGCCGCCGCCGAAGCGATGGCCTTCATTGCGGCGAGCGAGAACGGTTGCCGGGTGCGCCTGACCGGTCAGGACTGCCAGCGCGGCACGTTCAGCCAGCGCCACAGCGTGCTTCACGACCGCGTAACCGATGAGAACTACCAGCCGCTGATGAACGTCTCGGACGGCCAGGCGCCGATCGAGATCCACAACAGCCCGCTATGCGAGAGCGGTGTGCTCGGGTTCGAGTACGGCTTCAGTCTGGACTATCCGGATGGCCTGGTGCTGTGGGAGGCTCAGTTCGGTGACTTCTCGAACGCCGCCCAGGTGATCATCGACCAGTTCATCGCGAGTGCCGAGGACAAGTGGAATCGACTGTCGGGACTCGTCATCCTGCTGCCCCACGGCTTCGAGGGCCAGGGACCGGAGCACTCGAGCGCCCGGATCGAGCGCTGGCTGCTCCTGGCCGCCGAAGAGAACATCCAGATCGTCTATCCCTCGACACCGGCGCAGTACTTCCACTTGCTGCGCCGCCAAGTCGAACGACCGTTGCGCAAGCCGCTCGTCGTGTTCAGCCCGAAGAGCCTGCTCCGACGTCGAGAGGTCGTCTCGTCACTCGAGGACCTGGCGGACGGCCGCTATCTGCCGGTCATCGGCGATCCGCTGCTCGTGAAGGACGATGAACGGACGAAGGTGCGGCGTATCCTGCTCTGCGCCGGCAAGATCTTCTACGAACTCGACGCCCATCGCAGAGAAATCGGCGCAGTCGACCACGCGATCCTGCGCATGGAGCAACTCTATCCCGCCCCGCGCGCCGAACTCGACGAAGCGCTCGAAGCCTTCCCGGTGGAGGCGGAAGTTCGCTGGGTTCAGGAAGAACCACGCAACATGGGCGCCTGGCCCTACCTCTGTCTCGACTTCGGCGTCCAGATGGGGGGGCGGCCGCTGTCCGGGGTCTCTCGTCCGCAGTCGGCGAGTCCGGCGACGGGTTCCGCGAACAGCCACAAGCTGGAGCAGCAGCGGCTGATCGAAGCGGCATTCGCCGAGCCGGCCGACGCCGACTGATCGAGTCCAGCAGAACCGCGCCGCCCCCTTTGGAGCAGAGATCGGATGACATACGAAGTCAGAATCCCCGAGATCGGTGAGTCGGTCACCGAAGCGCTGATCGTCCGCTGGATGAAGCAGCCCGGGCAAACCGTCGGCCGCGACGAGCCCCTCGTCGAACTCGAGACGGACAAGGTGACCGTCGAGATGCCGTCGCCAGTCTCCGGAGTGCTGGCCGAAGTCGTCGCCCCGGAGGGAGAGACGGTCCCGGTCGGCGAACTCATCGCGCGAATCGAGGACAGCGGCGCCGCGACGACGGCAACGACGACGCCCGCGGCTGCCCAGACCGACCTGCTTGCTGCCGCGGAGCCGGTCCAGGCGCCGCCGATGACCCGGGCCGAACCCCCTCCGACCGCGGTCGAGGTAAACGAGCCGGCGGCGGCCGCACCGGCCGAGGACGCCCGGCGCATTCTGCCGGCCGCGCAGCGACTGATCACGGAGCACGGTCTCGATTCGTCCCGGATCGAGGCGACGGGCAAGGGCGGCCGGGTGCTGAAGAGCGACGTGCTCGCCCATTTGGCGGCGCGCGAGATGGAGGCAGCCGAGGAGCCCGTCGCGGCGACGCCGCAGGCGCCTGCTCCGCCAGAGCCGACGCCGGCGACGAGCGACCCCCAGCCTGCAGCGCCCCGGCCCGCCGCTACGAAGCTCGAAGCGCCGGGCGCCGCGACCGTGACGGCGCCGGTTGGCAGAGATGAAGAGCGAGTCGCGATGACGCCGATCCGCCGCCGCATCGCCCAGAGGCTGGTCGACGCCCAGCAGCAGGCGGCGCTGCTCACGACCTTCAACGAAGTCGACATGTCAGCCGTCATCGACTTCCGACGCCGCTATCGCGACGACTTCACGGCCCGACACGGAGCGCGGCTGGGGTTCCTCTCGTTCTTCGTCAAGGCGACGATCGACGCGTTACGCCGCTGCCCGCGACTGAATGCCGAAATCTCCGAGAACGACATCGTGTACCGGAACTACTACGACATCGGTATCGCGGTCAGCACGGACCGCGGTCTGATGGTCCCGGTGCTCCGAAGCGCCGAGCAGATGTCCTTCGCCGAAATCGAGACAGAGATCGCCGACTTCGCCGACCGCGCGAGGAACGGACGCATCCAACTGAACGAACTCCAGGGGGGCACGTTCACGATCACGAACGGCGGCATCTTCGGCTCCCTGCTGTCGACGCCGATCATCAATCCCCCGCAGAGCGGCGTTCTCGGCCTCCACGCGATTCAGGACCGGCCGGTCGTCGAGGAGGGACAGGTCGTCGTCAAGCCGATGATGTACATCGCCCTGACCTACGACCACAGGATCGTCGACGGCCGCGAAGCGGTGACCTTCCTCGTCCGGATCAAGGAAGCGATCCAGGAGCCGGCGCGCATGCTGATCGAGGTGTGAGTGTGAAGACGAAAGCACTCGCCGCGAGGACCGTGTGACCGACGCGCCCTACGACCTCCTCGTCATCGGCGCCGGGCCGGGAGGCTACGTCGCGGCGATTCGGGCGGCCCAGCTCGGGCTCCGGACGGCGGTCGTGGATGAACACGCGGCGGCTGGCGGGGTGTGCCTGCGGGTTGGCTGCATTCCCAGCAAGGCCCTGCTCGAGTCGAGCCAGCGGCTTGTCGCGGCGCGGGCCGAACTCGCAGCTCACGGCGGACTCGCCGGCGAGATCGGGCTCGACCTGGCGGTGATGATGAAGCGGAAAGACCGGGTCGTCACGACGCTGACCCGGGGCGTCTCCTCGTTGCTCAAGAAGAACAAGATCGACTACGTCCGCGGTCGGGGGCGGCTCGGGGAGGTGCGTGGGGAGCTCCGGGAGGTCGCCGTCGACGGAGCGGACGGCGGCCGGAGCCTCGCGGCCCGCAACGTGATCGTCGCGACGGGTTCCCGGCCCGCGAGTCTGCCGGGAGTCGAGCTGGACGGCGAGCGCATCGGGACGAGCACGGAGGCCCTGGCCTACGGCGCCGTACCCGAGCGGCTGGTCGTCATTGGCGCCGGTTACATCGGCCTCGAACTCGGCGCCGTCTGGAACCGCCTCGGCTCGCAGGTCGTTGTCCTCGAGTACCTCGATCGCGTCCTGCCCGGCGCCGACGCCGAGATCGCGGCCGCCGCCGCAAAGATCTTCGCGCGCCAAGGTTTGGATCTCCGGCTCGGCTGCCGGGTCCTCGGTGCGACGGTCAAGAATGGCAAGGGATCGCCACGCTGCATCGTCGAGGTCGAAGGCCAAGACCCGATCGAGTGCGACCGCGTTCTCGTCGCTGTCGGCCGAACCCCGATCAGCGACGGTCTGCGTCTCGAGGAGGCGGGGGTCGCCGTCGACGACCGCGGCTTCATCCTGGTCGACGAGCGCTTCGCGACCTCGGCGCCAGGCGTCTTCGCGATCGGCGACGTGATCGGCGGGCCCCAGCTCGCCCACAAAGCCGAGGAGGAGGGCATGGCGTCCGTCGAGGGCATCGCCGGCGGCTACGTCCACATCGATTACGAAGCGATCCCCGGCATCGTCTACACCGAGCCCGAAGTCGCCTCGGTCGGCAAGACGGAAGAGCAACTGCGGGAAACCGGCACTCCTTACCGGAAAGGCACGTTTCCGTTCCGGGCGATCGGCCGCGCCCGCGCCACCGGCAACCTGGACGGGTTCGTCAAGATCCTGGCCCACGCCGACACGGACGCAGTGCTTGGCGTTCACATCCTGGGCAACCACGCCGGCGACCTGATCGCCGAAGCAGTGGCCGCGATGAGTTTCGGCGCCTCGGCGGAGGACCTCTTCCGCACGAGCCACGCCCACCCCACCCTCGCCGAGGCGGTCAAGGAGGCCGCGTTCGCCGTTCACGGCCGGGCGATCCACATCTAACAGCCCGTGGCGGGTTCCGGCCTCGGTCGGGGCCGAGGCCTGACAGCGCGCTGATACACTGCGACGGCGCCCTCGGGCGATTCCGCCGCGAACAAACCGCATCTTCGGAGAGAGTCTCAAGTGACCATGAACCTCACCCGTTCGCCGATCCGGGTGGCGATGCTTGCTATCGTCGCTCTGCTTGCGGCGACGCCCCTGACCGCTCAGGAACCTGCCGAACCTCCCGCCGCAGAGGACGAGCAGGCCGGCGAAGACGGCGCCGCAGAGGAAGGGAAGCCCCCGATCCCGCCCGACGCCGAACTCAGGGTTGCCCCCACCGAACTGACCCTGGAGGTTGGCGACAAGGCGACGCTCACCGCTACCGTCGTCGACGGGAATGGCGAGACGATCGAGGGGGTCGACGTCGTCTTCTTCTCACGCAACCGCCGTCGACTCGGGGCGAACCCGGCCGGCGAGTTGGAAGCTCACGGTCCCGGCGACGTGACGGTCGTCGCCCTCGTGCCGAAGGAGGCGGAAGACGAGCCGCGACGGGCCGAGGCCCTGCTCCGGGTGGAGGTCGACGTCACGATCCCGAACCCCCCGGTCGAGAGCGTCGAGTTCGTCGGGCTGCCCGGCGCCTTCTACAGCGGCACGCACCTCGCGTTGCAGGCCCGCGTCGTGGACAGCACGGCTGTCGAGCGCGACGACGTCGAGGTCGTCTACTCGAGTTCGAACGTCGGCGTTGCGGCGCCGGACGGATTCGGAGGTCTGGAGCTCGTGGCGCCGGGGACGGCCACGCTCACGGCAACCGCCGAAGAGGCGACTTCCCAGGTCGACATCCGGATCTCCCAGAACCCGACGGAGCGGCTCGAGCTGACCGCCTCCGCGAATGAGGCACGTACCGGCGATGTCGTCCGGTTCGAGGCGAATGGCCGCGACGCCTCCGGCAATCAGGTCGAGGACCTGCCCGTTCGTTTCCTCGTCGCCGGCCAGGCGGCGAACCGGATCCTGGCGCCCGGCGCCACTGCCCAGATCGAACAGGACGGCGCCTTCGTCGCGGAGCGCTCCGGCATCTACACGGTCACCGCGCTCGCCGGCAGCCACTCCGCAAGCCTGTCGCTACGCGTCGTGCCGCGGCGGGTGAACAAGGAGATCGAGTTCGTCGGCCAGGGAAAGGTCCACGATCGACGCACTTCGGACCTTTGGGTCTGGGAGGGCGCGGACGGCCGGGACTACGCGATCACCGGTACCTGGGGCGCCGAGGGTCACGCCTACATCTGGGACGTCACGAATCCGGAGAGCATCGTCCTGATCGACGCCGTGCGGGTCGACGCGCGGACGGTGAACGACGTGAAGGTGTCGGAGGACGGGCGGATCGCCGTGATCAGCCGGGAGGGCGCCTCGAACCGTCGCAACGGCTTCGTCGTCCTCGACGTCTCGGAGCCCCAGGTGGGCGTTCGCATCCTCTCCCGCTTCGACGATCAGTTGCGCGGCGGCGTGCACAACGTGTTCATCCACGACGAGCATGTCTACGCTCTGTCGAACGGCCGTCGCTTCGACGTGATCAGCATCGAGGATCCGACCCAGCCCTACCGCGTCGGCCGGTTCGAGCTCGACACGCCGGGACATTCGATCCATGACGTCTGGGTCGTCGACGGCGTCGCCTTCACTTCGAACTGGGACGACGGCGTGGTAGCGATCGACGTCGGCGGCGCCGGCATGGGCGGTGCGCCGAACAACCCGGTGAAGCTCGGCAGCTATGCCTACCCGAGCGGCTGGAACCACGCCGCCTATCCCTACCGCAGCGAGTCGACCGGCAAGTTCTACGTCTTCGCCGGCGACGAGGCCTTCCCCTACGGCGAACTCGGGCGGGATCCGAGGGAGGCGCCGCCACGAGCCGCCGGCTGGATCCACGTGATCTCCTGGGACGACTGGGAGAACCCCCGCGAGGTCGCCCGCTACCAGGTGCCGGAAGCCGGCACCCACAACCTCTGGATCGAAGACGACATCATGTACGTCGCCTACTACAACGGTGGGCTCCGCGTCGTCGACGTTTCCGGCGAGCTTCGCGGCGACCTCTACCGTCAAGGCCGCGAGATCGGCATGTTCCTGCCGTACGACAGCGAGGCGATCGTGCCGAACTCTCCCTTCGTCTGGGGTCCTCAGCCGTACAAGGGCCACATCTTCTTCTCCGATTGGCACTCGGGCCTTTGGGCGGTCGAACTGAAGGACCCGGAGGATCCGAACCGGATCATCGGAGAACCCCACTGACGCCCGCCAGGGCGTGACCGGAGGCCTTGGAATGCACCTGTCGACCTTCCGCCGTCAGCTGCGAACGGCCCTGCTCGCCGCGTTGCCGTTCGCCTTCCTCTCCGGCCCCGTCCACGCCGAGTCGGACCTCACGCCTCCCTCCCGCGAGTACTACGCGTACGTCTGCGCCGAGTCCGAAGACGAGGTTGCCCTCGTTCGCTTTGGTCCCTCCGGTATCGAGGTCACGAAGACGATCACCGTCGGCAGCTTCCCGGCCGAAACGGAAGGCCCCCACGGCATCGCCATCGCGCCCGGCGGCCGCCACTGGTACGTGTCCATCGCCCACGGCAACCCATTCGGCTCGATCCACAAGTACGAGACCGGCACGGACGAGTGGTTGGGCGACGTCCGGGTCGGCATGTTCCCCGCGACGCTCGATGTCGCCGCGACGACCGGGTTGCTCTTCGTCGTCAATTCGGACTTCTACGGCGATCACGTGCCGAGCACGATCTCCGTCGTCGAAACAGCCACGATGACCGAGATCGCGCAGTTCGAGAGCGGCACGATGCCGCACGGAGCGCGGCTCAGCCGCGACGGCCGGAAGCTCTACAGCGTGAACATGATGGACGACGAGCTCGTGGAGGTCGATGCCCTCCGCTTCGAGGTCGGGCGCCGGCTGAAGCTCGGGAAGGAGGCTTCCGACGCGCATGCAGAGCATGGCGACGACGCGGCTGCTGGCGCAACTCACGGCCCCGGCGTTGAACCCTCCTGGGTAACGCCCCCGACGGCCGACGGCCGCGTCTACATCACGGCGCTCTCGGGGAACGCGATCTACGAGGTGGACACGAACGCCTGGAAGGTCTCCAGGCGACTCGAGACGCCGGCGGCCGGGCCCTACAACGCGGCCGTGGCGCCGGACGAGCGCTTGCTCGTCGTCACGTACAAGAAGGGCGACGCGATCGGCTTCTGGGACCTCGACAGCGGCCGCGAACTTGCGCGCTCCGAGACGACCCGTCGCATCCCGCACGGCGTCGCGATCACGTCGGACGGCCGTTTCAGCCTGATCACCGTCGAGGGCATCGGCGGCGAGCCGGGAGTCGTCGAGGTCTACGACAACGACCTCTTCCAGCGTGTCGCCCAGCTCGACATCGGCAAGCAGGCGGGCGGCATCGCACTCTGGGAACCGAATTGAGCCCTCTCGCCGCCGACCCCGTCGCCGCCGAGAGAGCTGCGGGCGACGAGTTGAGAGGCGCGCTTCGTCGTCGCCTGACGAGCACGGATCGTCGACTGCGGCTGCTTCGTCTGCTCGAAACGCTCGTCTGGCTGGGACCCGCGGCCTCTCTCTGGGCGCTTTCGACCTGGCTGCTCCGGCTCGCAGCGGCCGACGGCGGGGTCGGCTTCGGCGCACTCTGGCCGTCCTGGGCCGGAGGCGTCGTTCTGCTCGCGCTCGCGCTTCGCGCGGTCCTCGCCATGGGCCGCGATCTTCCCGCCGCCGCCCGCGCGCTCGACGATGCGGGCGACCTGGAAGACGCGACGACCACCGCCCTCGAGCTCGGGCAGCGCCTCGACGACCCCGACAACGCGCCGCTCCTGCCCTGGGCGACCCTCGTCTTGCGCCGGGCGAACAGCGGTCTTCAGCGCGTCGGTCCCCGACAGGCTGTACCTGAACTCGTGCCCAGGGGCGCCGCGGCCGCCTGCGCAGCAAGCGCGATGCTGCTCGCGCCGGTCGCCCTGCCTTCGTCCTTCGTTGGCGAAGCGTTGGCCGCCGTGGTCAGCGGCGAGCGTGCGGACAACGTCGGCGACAGCCGGATGAGCTCGGCCACAACTCTCGAGGAGGCCCCGGAACGCCGCGCCGGCATACCGGAGCTCCAGGCGAACCTCAGCGATCTGCCGCTCCTCACGCTGCGGGTCCGCGAGGCCGGCGACGAGGACGCCCGACAACGGCCCGGCGAGACGGGCGAAGGCGCCGACGGCACACCGGGCGAGAACCGCAGCGACGAAGTGACGGAGAACGCGGGGCAAAGCGGCGAGCCGGCCGCTGGCGGCGAACCGGGAGAGGAAGCCGCCGAGACGGGCGCCGACTTGATGCGCGAACTCGAAGACGGCGAGGCTGCTGGAGGCGGCGAGGAGATGTCCGCGCCGGAAACGTCAGGCGCCGGCGAGGTGGATCCGGACGCGGAAACGGTGTCGGGAGAAGGCGGCGCCGGGCAGCCCGCCGAGGACGGCGCCGAGGGCGAACCAGGGGTCGGCGTGGCGGTCAGCGAGGAACCCGGATCGAGCAGCGCCGATGCCGACGGCGCGACGGCTGGTGTCGGCACCGGGCCGCAGGACGAGATGGTCGACCCCTTCGGCGACGAACTGCTGCCGACGTTCAGCCTGGAACACGCACTCGAGACTGCGCTGCTCGAGTCGAACCGGGAGATCGAGCGTCGGCCTCTCACCGTGACGAACGCGACCCGGTTCCGCGAGGCCGAGGTCGAGATGCGCCAGGCGGCTGGGCTCCAGATCCCCGCCGCGAACAACGAGGCGATCGACGGAAACGAACTGCCTCCCGCCCGCCACCCGATCGCCTGGCGCCACCGCGATGCGGTCACTCGCTATCTCGAAGCGCTGGAAGTAGAACCCGAAGAGGACGTCGAGTGAACGACATCGCCCAACCTCGTACCGCGGACGACCTCGCCGTCCAATTGTCCGAGTTCGCCGACCGCTGCAGCAGTTTGCGACGCGAGATCGGAAAGGTGATCGTCGGGCAGGAGAGGGTGACTCTTGGCGTGATCATCGGGCTTCTCGCCGACGGTCACGTACTGCTCGAGGGAATTCCCGGGCTGGGCAAGACGAGGTTGGTGCGCACCTTGGCGCAGGCGCTCCACCTCGAGTTCTCGCGCATCCAGTTCACGCCAGACCTGATGCCCGCCGACATT
This sequence comes from Candidatus Multivoraceae bacterium, assembly GCA_965219625.1. Classification (GTDB taxonomy): domain Bacteria; phylum Acidobacteriota; class Thermoanaerobaculia; order Multivoradales; family Multivoraceae; genus Multivorans. The sequence goes on from OZ244782.1 coordinate 461,563, forward strand.
GTCGGCACCCACGTGCTGCGCGAGGACGAAGCCGGCGGCCGTCGCCTGGTGTTCGAACCGGGGCCCATCTTCGCGAACCTCGTGCTCGCCGACGAGATCAACCGGGCCACGCCGAAGACTCAGTCCGCCCTCCTCGAAGCGATGCAGGAGACGACCGTGACCGTCGGCGGCCAGACCTCGGTCCTCGATCCTCCGTTCTTCGTACTCGCCACGCAGAACCCGCTCGAAATGGAGGGCACCTACCCGCTGCCCGAAGCTCAGCTCGACCGCTTTCTGTTCAAGCTGAGGATGACGTATCCCGGAACACCGGAGCTCCACACGATCCTCGATCGCACGACCTCGGAGCAGGCGCCCGCCGCCGAGCCGCTGTGGACTGCCGACCAGGTCATCGCCATGCGGCGCGCGGCCCGAATGGCGCCGATCGCCCGACAGGTTCAGGACTACGCGATCCGCCTCGGCTTGGCGACCCGGCCCGAGGGCGAGCACGCTGCCGAAGCGGTTCGCCGCTACGTTCGCATCGGTGCATCCCCACGCGGCATTCAGGCGATGGTGCTCGGCGCGAAGGTCCACGCGCTGATCGAGGGTCGACCCCACGTCGCCCGCGAAGACATCCGCGCCGTCGCCCTGCCGTCTCTCCGTCACCGTGTGCTGCTCAACTTCGAAGGGGAAGCCGAGCGCATCGATCTCGACGACTTGCTGCAGGACATTCTGGACAGCGTCTCCGAGGGCTGAGCCCCTCGGCATTGGCTCGAGCACTGGAGCGAGCGAACAGTCGTGGCCGACCACACCGCATTCGCCTTCGAACCGGCCTTCCTCGCCCGCCTCGAGCGGCTCCGCCTGCTGACCCGGCGCGTGCCGGCGGGCGGATTCAAGGGCGAGCATCGCGCAAGTCATCTGGGCGCCGGCCTCGAGTTTGCGGACTACCGTCCGTACGTAGAGGGCGACGATGTGCGGCACCTCGATTGGCGCGCCTACCTGCGCTTCGACCGCCTCCTCCTCCGCATGTTCGAGGAGCACGGCGATCTCGCGGTCTACATCCTGCTCGACTGCAGCCGGTCGATGGCGCCCAGGCCGGGCCCCCCCGGTCGCCGCAAGTTCGACGCCGCGCGCAGAATCGCGGCCGCCCTGACCTACATCGCGCTGGCCACCCTCGACCGGGTCGTCCTGGCGCCCTACTCGAGCCGGACCCAGCACATCCTGGGGCCGCTCCACGGCTCGCGGCAAGTTTGGAGAGCTCTCGACTTTCTCGCCGCCCTTCAAGCCGACGGTGAAACACGGCTCGATCATGCCGTGCGCGAAGTGTTTGCCGCCGGACGGCGGCGCGGCCTCGCCATCGTCATCTCCGATCTCCTGTCGGACACCACCGAGGGCGGACTCGATCTGCTGCTCCCTCTACGCCACGACGTCGCCGTCATCCAGGTCACCGACGATGAGGACCTCGAAGCGCCGCTCGACCGCGAAACGACGCTGGTCGACAGCGAAACCGGCGACTCGCTTCGGATTCACGGCGCCTTGAACCTCCTCCATCGCCTGGAGGAAGAGGCGGACCGGCACCGCGACGAGATCCGCTCCCGCTGCACCGCCCGTGGGTGGTCCTTCATCCAGGCGCCGGTCGAGATGCCGTTCGAGGAACTCGCCCTGGGCGCTCTTCGTCGCGGCCTGCTGCATCGGGGGCAATAGCAGCCCGTGGTGAACGTCGCTCTCGATGCGATCGGCCATGCATCCCGTCCAGCATCGTTGCTTTTCGGTCGACCATGGCCCGATATCCTCCCTCATCGCGCCTTGCTGGACGGGCGCCTGACCGCTCTCGGTCCGACACGCACTTCCACGACGGGCTGCTAGGCGGGAAGGATGCCGGTCTGGACGCCAATCCTCGTCGCGGCGCTCGCGGTTCTTCTGATCTACCTGATCCGCCCTTCCGCATCGACTCTCTCCGTCGCCTCCACGCTGCTCTGGCGACGGCTCCTCGCGACACGCAAGCGACGCGACGATCGGCTTCGCTGGCTCCTCTCGCTGCTTCTGGCGATGACTGTCGCCAGCTTCCTGGCGCTGGCGACCGGACAGGCGCGCTGGCTCCAACCCGGCGGCGGCGATCGGATCGCGCTCGTCATCGACCCCTCGCCCACGCTCCGTGCCCGCCTGCCCGGCGGCGGCAGCCGGCTGGAGCTCGCGCGGGCGGAGGCTCGGCGCATCGTGACCGAGGCGCCCAGCGGAAGCCGCTTCACGCTCGGCGAAGACCCCGCGCAGTTGACTCCATCCGAGGCTCTGCTGGCGCTGTCCGGGGAGTACGAGCCGGCCGGGGGCTCCTCACCGGCGATTCCGGCCGCGGATACCGTCTATCTGTTCTCTGACGGTGTAGCGCCCTGGCGACCGATCGTTGATCCGGGGGCCTCCCTCCACACGGTGTCCGTGCTCGCGCCGGCGCGAAACGCCGGTATCGTCCGCTTCTCTACACGTCCTCCCCCGACCCGCGAGCGAGGGACCGAGGCGCTGATCGAGATCGTCGCCACGGACGCGCCGGGCAGAACGGATCCCGTGGCCGTCGAACTCATCATCGAAGACGAGGATGCCCTTCGAGTCCGTCGGCAGCTGACCATCACGCCCGGCCGTTCCTACGCCGCCCTGATCGACATCTCGACGTTCTCGACCGGACCGGTCGAAGCTCGAATCAGCGTCGCGGGCGACGCCTTGGAGGCGGACGACCGCGCGGGCCTGGTGCATGCTCGCGAGTCTCCATGGCGGGCGCTGGTCGGGGCGCGCAGCCGAGGGTCATTCGCAGACTCGGCAACGGCCAGGGCGCTCGAAGCGAACCCGAGGGTCGACGTGATCGCGCTGATTGCGGCGAGCGACGACGCCGACGGAGGCGACGACACGCCCAGCGAGGCGCCGACGGCGGCCGACTTCGTCGTGTTCCACCAAGCCGCACCGCTCGTGCCGCCGGCACTGCCTGGGCTCTATCTCGATCTGCCCGCCGAGGCATCGGCGGGAGGCGTCTCGGCGGCGACCGGACCGGAGGCCCAACGTCCGATCCACCGCGTCGACAGCGAACATCCGCTGCTTGACGGCGTGTCCCTGTTCGGTGTGCCCGTGGCCGCCTCGTCCCGACAGGTCGACCCGCGGTGCTCGCCAGTGGCCGAGGCCGGCGACAGGCCGGTGATCGTCGTCTGTGACCCGAGCGATCCCGAAGGCCCGATCGCAACCGGCTCCGCAGCTCTGACGGAAGCCCCACGACTGCCGGATCTTCCCGCCCGCTCGGTCGTCGTCGCGTTCGATCTCGACCGCTCGCCGCTCGCGCAGCGGCCGGATGCGGCGGCGTTCATCCAGAACGCGACGGAGTGGCTCAACGCCGGCGCCACCGCAGGTGGGTCGATGTTGCCCGGGCTGCAGGACGAACGCGCCACGCGGATGAACGACTCCGGACTCGATGCCGCGACGACCGGAAGACTCGACGCGCTTCGCCGCGACCGTCGGCGAAGCTGGTCGTGGCAGGCCTTCGCCATCCTGGGCCTTCTGCTCGCCTCGTTCGAGGCCTTCGCGTTCTTCCGCGGTCTCACCGTATGAGCAGCGCCCGATGACCCTGATCGAACCTCTCTGGCTGCTCGCCGTGTTGCCGCTCGCGGTGCTCATCCGGTCCCAGCGAAGCGACCGCCCCGACCGGCAGCGGCGACGGCTCTTGTCGGTCCGCGGCGCCCTGCTCCTGCTCGTTGCCCTCGCGCTCGCCGAGCCAGTCATCACCTGGAACAGCCGCCAACTCGACGTCGCCATCGTGGTCGACGTATCGGCCAGCGTCGAGCCCTCCCATCTCGACCAGGCGCTTCAAGCGATCGATCGTCATCTTGACGACGAAGGCCCGGTTCGTCTGTTTGCCTACGCGGACCGAGCCGCGGCTGCACGGAACGCCAGCGACGTGCGGCGAATGGAAGTTGCTGACTCGAGCACTGCATCGGCGAACGCCGGAGCACTCGACCGCGGAGTGACCCGCACCGCCCGCTCCCTTCGCCAGGTCGCGGCGACGCTTCGTCCGGACCGGGTCCGCCGCATCCTGCTTCTGTCCGACGGGCAGGACATCCGCGGCCCAGCCCGGGAGTTCGGCATGACGTACCCGGGCCTCCGGGTCGACGCGGCGGCCCTCGACCGCGTCGCCTCCCCGGTCTGGATCGAATCGGTCGCGCTCGACGACGCGACCCGGCTGCTCCATGCCGGTGAGGCCCATTCCTGGCTGCTTCGTCTGGGCAGCCGCGCCTCGTTGCCCGCGGCGCCGCTCACACTTCGAAGCGGCGGCAAGGAGGTCATCCGCGACGTTCACCTCGCGCCGGGCGTCACCGAGGTCGAACTCGATTGGACGTTTGACGAACCCGGGCTGCAGACTCTGGAGGTGGCCCTCGGCAGCGGCGCAGGGGCGTCGTCGTTCCAGGGCGCCTTGTGGCGGGGCCGACTGCGGGTTCTACCCCGGCACCGAACACTCCTGCTCGCGCCGAACGATCATTCGGACGACCTGGAGAGACTCCTGCGAACCGAAGGCGTCGACGTCTTCCGCTCGACGCCCGAGCGCGCCGGCATCAGCCGGGCAATGCTCCGGGGCTACGACGCGGTCGTCCTGAGCAACGTTGCCGAGGGCGACCTTCCCGAACAAGTCCAGAGGGCACTCGGCGAGTGGATCGAGGACGACGGTGGGGGACTGCTGTTTGTGGCCGGCGAGGCGACGTTCGGCGAAGAGGGCTACCGAGACTCTCTGCTCGAGCGGGTACTGCCACTTGACTTCGAGGTCGAGGAGGAGCGAAGCGAGGTGGCGCTGATCATCGCCCTCGACAAGTCGTACAGCATGAAGGGCCCGAAGATGGAGCTGGCCAAGGAAGCGGCGAAGGCGGCGCTCGGGATGCTGAACGAAGAGCACCGATTCGGGTTGGTCGCCTTCGACTGGCACACGCACAACATCGTTCCGCTCCAGTTCGTGCGCGATCTGGAGCGGCTCCAGGACCGCATCGACCGGATTGAGGCGAGTGCCCAGACGAACTTCTACCCGGCCCTCGAGGCCGCTCTCGATCAGCTGGCCGCAGTGGACTCCGAGGTCCGGCACGTGATCCTCGTCTCCGACGGGCGCACCTACCCGGACGAGTACGAACGTCTCGTCCTGCGCATGCGGGACGAGAAGATCACGGTTTCGACGGTCGCTATCGGCGTCGAATCCGACCGTGACCTGCTCGCGGACATCGCCCTCTGGGGCGACGGAAACGCCTACACGATCGAGGATCCGACGTCAGTGCAGAACATCCTGATCGACGAGACGATGAACCAGCTTCCCGATTCGACGCGCGAAGAGACGATCCCCGTCGAGCTGCACGGCCAGAGCGAGGCGCTGGCCGGCATCGATATCGCTGCGGCGCCGGATCTCTACGGACGCATCGCCACGGTGCTGAAGGACAGCGCGGAGCTCATTCTGAGCGCCGGCTCAGGCGCCCGTGAGAGCCAAGAACCGATCCTCGCGAGTCGGCACGTCGGCTTGGGCAAGACCTGGATGTTCACCTCCGATCTGGAGCCGCGATGGGCCAGCGACTGGATGGACTGGGCCGAGCTGCCGCAGCTCGTCGCCCAGATCGTCCGCGATGCAGCGGACCGGCGCGCAGGCGCCGAGTGGGATCTGCGCCTGCACCGCGTCGACGATCGCCTCGAAGCGGAACTCAGCGTCATTCGGGAAGACGGTCGATTCAGCAGCAACTTGGCGCCACGACTCGCCCTACTCCGCGGTGACCGACGCCGCGAGGCGACGATGAAGCGCACCGCTCCAGGACTCTACCGTCTCGACAGGGCGGAGGATCTGCTTCTCACCCCCAGCCTCGAGCCGTATCGGGTCGAAGTCCACACCGGCCCCCAGGGCATGAACGCGGCGATCGGTCCCGGCCGGACGATCTTCTATCCCGTCCGCGATGAACTCCGCCCGGGCGCACCCGACGTGCTCGGCTTGGCGGACTTCGCTGCGGCGACCGGAGGCATCTTCCACGACACGCCCGAAGGAGGCATCACCGCGATGACCGCCCCGGGCAACACGACCGCCAGACGTCAGCTTGAGCTGTGGCCCGCGCTCCTCGGTACGGCGACGCTCCTGTTCCTGACCGAGCTCTTGCTCCGCCGGCGGCGCCGTCGCGGGGACACGACAACTTCCGTATCGACCGGTGCACGAGCGCGAACCGCGGCTTGAAGCTACGCCGTCACGCTCCGCCGCAGTGCCCAGACCATCGAACCGACGAGACCGGCGTCCGTGCCGAGGGCCGCAGGTTCGACCCGAACATCGTCCGTCGGGAAGACGCGGACACGTTCCGCGATCGTCTGTCTCACGCCATCGAACAGAACGTCGCCCAAACCGGCGACGCCGCCGCCGAGCACGATGAGCTCCGGGTGCAAAGCAACGACAACGTTCGCGGCGGCGATACCGACAAGCCCCGCGATCCGCCCGAGTTCGTGGGTCACCGCCTCGTCACCGGCTCTCGCCGCCTCCCCCATCGTCTCCGCCGACACCTCTTCCACGTCGCCGCCGGTCAGGTCGAACAGCGCCGGCGCCTGGCCCGAGAGGAGAAGTCGAACGCCGGCGGCTGCGATCGCCGGACCGCTTGCCGTCGCCTCCAGGCAGCCCCGGCCGCCGCAACCGCAAAGGGGACCCGCCGGGTCGACGATCTGGTGACCCAGTTCACCGGCCGAGCCAAGCGGGCCGAGGCGCAGCCGACCGTCGACGACGACGCCGCCGCCGATACCGGTGCCGAGCGCAAACAACGCCATCGTGGACGTACCCCGGCCCGTGCCCAGGGAGTACTCTCCCAGCGTGGCAGCACGGACGTCGTTCAGGAGATGCACCGTCACACCCAGCCGCTCCCCTAGGATCTGCGCCACCTGGACGTCCCGCCACTGCGTCGGCAGGTTTGGCAGGAAGCGGGTCACGCCGCCTTCGATATCCACCCAGCCGGGACAGCCTACGCCGACCGCAACCGGGGACTCACCGAGTTCGTCGGCGAGTTCGATCAAGCCGGAGCCGATCCAGTCGAGAGCCGGCTCCCAGCCGCCATACCCAGGCGCCTGGAGAGTCTTGCGCACCTCCAGACGATAGCTCCCCGCGTCCAGGTCGAGCCGACCCAGAGCGAGTCCGATGTGCGATCCGCCGAGATCGACTGCGCCGTACAACACGCGCTGATCGCCGTTCGTCGTCATCGGCCCATCACTCGTTCAGACGGACACGCCGGTCGAACACACCATCCCGGTTCCTCGCGGCTGGCAGCCCGGTGGGACACCTGCTTCTACCACGAGCTGCCAGACGAAGAACGACGCGCCCAGCCGACCGGACGCGTCGTTCCCGAAACCGTTCGTCGAACGGATGGCCTGCTACTCGCCGGCGCCGCCCGCCGGCGTCACGGCTGCCGGAGCCTCCCCGGCCTCGGTGACCTGCTCGCCGCCCCGGTCCTCCGAGTAGTCGATGAAACCGATCATCATCTCGTCCGTCGTCGGGCCGCCGAAGCGGACGGCGCGCGTCGTATCAAGCTCGAGCACGGTCTCGGCGTTCCGCTCCTCCGTGTTCGTGTAGTGCATCAGGACGTCGATGCGCGTACCCGCCGGGAGGTGCTTCGGCTCCTTGTAGATGTAGTTCGTCTGCCAGTTCCAGTCGTAAGCCGGGACCTCGAGCAGAACTTCTTCCACGCCGTTCGGATAGTACGCCGTGTACTTCGAGTAGAGGCCGCGCAAATGGGAGTGCGGGAGGTAGCCGTAGATCGTGCTCGGGTACTCGAAGACCTTGGAGGCGCCCACGACCCAGTTCTCGTGGCCGGGGGGGATCTCGAAGTCGCTGTTGCCGATGCCCTCCCACTGGGCGATTCGGTCGATCTTCGCGTCCTTGGGATGGAACTTGAAGGCCATCTGCGACTTGTCCCACACTCCGGTGCCCTCGCCCGGCTCCTTGTTGTAGTGCATCGAGAAGTAGAGCTGAGTGCCCGGGGTGAGAAGACGGCCAGCGCCCTCGGGCAAGTAGAACGGCTCGGTGCCGGGAGCGATCCCGCCGATCAGGCCGGACGCGCCGGGCGTCTCCGTTTCGGTGGCCACCCGCGAGCCGACGATGTGGTGGACCACGTCACTGCCCGGACGGAACTCGATCGCCTGAATCCAGCGCGCTTCGGGCAGCATTTCCGCTGTGATGAACTCGGCCTTCAGGCTGATGTTCAGGTCCTTCACGTCGTCGTCGACCCAGAACGGCTCGGCCAGGTCGAGCACGAGATCCGGCTCTCCGATCATCCAGCCGGTCGGCCACTCGATCGGCTCCGGCGCTAACGCCGGATCGCCGCGACGAGCGCCGGTGCTGGCCCAGCGGACCAGGGTGTCGACTTCGTCCTGACTCAGCACGCGTTCGTTCGTGAACTGTCCATGGCTGGCTTCGCTGGCGAACCAGGGCGGCATCTCCCTCGCCTCGACCTGACGGGCGATGCTCCGCGCCCAAGGTCGGGTCTCCTCGTAGGTCGTCAGCGCCATCGGCGCCTTCATGCCGCCGTAGGCGACGCCCTCTGGACGATGACAGCCCTGACACGACTGTTGCAGGATCGGCTCCACATGCTCGTGGAAGGTCGTCGTGTCGGACGAGCGATCCACCTCGTTGGGACCAGCGGCAAGCGCCGGCAGCGCGGCAAGAAGCAAGATCGCGGCAAGGGATGCAAGGCGGGAACGGCGTGACATCACGGGCCTCCTCCAACGGAACTGACTCAAGGTGGTCTCTACGCTAGCACAAGCCGGTCACTCCTCGGGAACAACGGTCGTCAGCCGGTCGATCGCATGTACCGGAGCGCCGTCGCCCTTCATCAGGTGGGAGATCGCTCGAAGCACGAGGCGCTGGCGCTCGAGCGCTCCCTTGCCGGCGAAGGCCGCCGACTCAACCCTCAGGCTGAAGTGACTGCCGTCTCCCGTGACGTGAATGCGAGCGCCTGGCGGCAGCGCCGCAGCCACCGAACTCCGCATCTCCTCTGCCGTCTCTTCCGCCGACCGCTCCTGCATCGCCATACCGCCCCCGGCGAGTCAACCGGTCGCGCGAGCGGCCGGAATGTCCACATCGAGTCGCTGACCGTGTTCGCTCTCGACCACGGTGATCGACGCCCCCCGGGCACGCTCCGCACTGTCTGGATCGAGCAGGAAGAACAGGTCACCGACCGGAACCCTGATCTCGGTCCCGCCGGCTGGGCCGAAGCCCAGAAACGGCTGGAACTTCGCATCAATGCCGAAGTGGAGCTCGCCCTGCTGGCGCTGCTGTGCGTCGCGCAGAATCCGCTCGGCATCCGCACTGATCGAGATCTCGATGTCCTCCGCGCCGAGTTGCGGCCGCTCGACCCCCAGCGCGTCGTGGAGTTCGCCGTTCTCGTACATTTCGCGGACGATGTCGCACCCGCCCTGGAACTCGCCGCCGATGTAGAGCTGCGGGATCGTCGGCCAATCGGAGAACTCCTTGACGCCCTCGCGGATGTCCATGTCGGAGAGCACGTCGAAGGTCTCGTACTCGGGAAGAACCCGATCGAGCACGGAGACGATCTGGGCCGAGAACCCGCACTGCGGCGCCGTCCGATTGCCCTTCATGAACAGAACGCAGGAACCGGAATCGACGATGCCCTGGATGCGGGCCTGGAGTTCGGGAGCAAGGGCCATGGCGGGAACACCTCCTGGACAGCGGATGGGAGAGACTCGCTGTAGCCCGCAGACTACCAGCCATCCGTCGCGCCGACGCCCGGCCGGAGGGGCTACGGGGTTCGGTCGCCTCGAGGGGTTCGCCGTTCATCGCTATGATCCACTCCGCCAAGGAGCCGGCTGCCGCGCAGGGACCGGAGAGATATCGAAGAGGCCAAGGCGGCCGGCAAGGAGACCCGAACGAATGAACGACGAAAGCAGGACACGGATCGCTCCGTCGATGGAGGACGGCGCGCCGCGCCGAACAACTGCGCGAAGGACGCTCGGCGCCTTGACGGCGCTGATCGCCGCAGTCACGCTGGCGCCGACGGCGACGCTTCTCGCCGAGGAATGGACCTTCTGGCGCGGGCCCTACCAGAACGGTTTCTCACCGCAGACCGGCCTGATCGACACCTGGAGTCCAAACGGAGAGAACGTGATCTGGCGCCAGGACTTCGTCGCTCGTTCGACGCCGGTCGTCATGGGCGGCCGGGTGTTCGTCAACGGCCGCGTCGGCGACGATATCGACGAACAAGCGGTGATCGCCGCCTTCGACGCGGAGACCGGCGAGCCGCTATGGGAACGCCGCTACAACCTGTACCTGACCACCGTCGCGTTCAATCGCGTCGGCTGGGCATCGCTGACCGGCGACCCGGAGACCGGCTACATCTACGCCCAGTTGGTCAGTGGACTGTTCCTTTGCCTCGACCGGGACGGACGGCCGGTCTGGTCGCGTTCGCTGAAGGAAGAACACGGTCGTTTCGAAGGCTACGGCGGCCGGACGGCTTCGGCCGTCATCGACGAAGACCTCGTCATTCTGAACATGATCAACGGAAGCTGGGGGAACCAGGGAGCGCCGCGGCATCGGTACTACGCGTTCGACAAGCGCACCGGAGAGGTGCGCTGGATGACGACCCCCGGCGCCAGCGTGCACGACAGGAACACCCAGTCGACTCCGGTTGTCGCGACGATCAACAATCAGCGGTTGCTGATCGGCGGCGCCGCCGACGGCGCGATCTACGCGCTCCAGGCGCGGACCGGCAGGAAGGTCTGGGAGTTCCATCTCTCGAAGAGGGGCATCAACGTGTCGCCGGTGGTCGACGACCGGGGCCGCGTATTCGTCTCCCATAGCGAGGAGAACCTGGACGAAGGGACCCTGGGCCGAGTCGTCGCGATCGACGGTACCGGCAGCGGCGACATCACCGAGTCCGGCGAACTCTGGCGCATGAACCGGAACAAGGCCGGGTTCCCGTCGCCGACGCTCCACGACGGCCGGCTCTACATCGTGAACAACTCGGGAAATCTGACCGCGTTGGATGCCGCGACCGGCGAGATGCACTGGGAACTGAGCATCGGCACGGTCGGCAAGTCGTCACCCGTCTGGGCCGACGACAAGCTCTACGCCGGCGAAACGAACGGACACTTCGCGATCATCCGGCCGGGCGACCGCAGCGCCGAGATCCTCGCACGCCATCAACTGACGGTCCCCAGCGGCCGCTACGCGGAACTCTACGGCTCGGCGGCGATCGCCTACGGCCGGATCTACTTCACGACCGAGGAGGGCCTCTACTGTCTGGGCGACAGGAACGCCCCGTTCGAGGTCACAGCCTCGCCTCTGCCTTCTCGCGGCGACGAGGGCGAGCCCGAGGGCCCACCGGCGACGTTGCTCGTCTCGCCTGCGGAGGTCCTCGCCGGGCCCGGCGACAGGCACGAGTTCGAGGTGCTGGCGTACGACCGCCTGGGCCGCCCGCTCGGCCCCGTCGATGCGGCGTGGTCTCTCGCGGGGCTCGACGCGGAACTCGACGGCAGTACGGTTCGATTCGCGGACGATTCGAGCTTCCAGGCCGGAACAGTCGTCGCCTCAAGCGCGGGCCTGACGGCCGAAGCCCGTGTCCGCGTGTTCCCGCCTCTGCCCTGGTCGCTCGACTTCTCGACCGGGAAGAAGAGCTACTGGATCGGCGGCGGCCGTTACGACATCGCCGAGGAGGACGGGAACAGCATCCTGATCAAGCCGGTGGCGGCGCGCGGACTGCTCCGTTCGCCGCTGTTCCTCGGCCCGCCCCAACTCGGCAACTACACGATTCAGGCCGATGTCCGCCTGGGACAGAGGGGCCGACGCCGCTCCGACGCCGGGCTGATCAACTCGGGCTACATTCTCGATTTGCTCGGAATTCACCAACGTCTGCAGATCCGGTCCTGGTCGGCGCAACTGCGAATCGACCAGACGGTCGACTACGGGTTCGAGATGGACCGCTGGTACACGATGAAGCTCGAAGTCGACGCCACCGGCGACATGGCGACGATTCGCGGCAAGGTCTGGCCGCGCGAGGACTCTGAGCCGGAAGCCTGGACCGTGACGGCCGAGGACCCGCACCCGATCCGGAGCGGCTCGCCGGGACTGCTGGGGTACTCGCCGGCGGTGGTCGCCTACGACAACGTGAAGATCAGGAGCAACTGAAACCAGGACGGCGCGCGGATCCGTCGCCTCGTCGCGAAACGAACGCGACGAGAGCTGTCCCCTGATCGGAGGACATCCATCGGGCTCCGCCGAATCGACACCCGACGTGCGGTACGCTCCGACCTCGCAACACCGGGAGCGAGCGATGGACAGAAAGATCCGCATGGGCATGGTCGGTGGCGGTCAGGGCGCCTTCATCGGCGCCGTTCACCGCATGGCGGCAGGCCTGGACGGTCTCATCGAACTCGTCTGCGGCGCGTTCAGTTCCGACCCGGACCGTTCGCGGACCTCGGGCGCAGAGCTCTTCCTGCCCGCGGAACGCTGTTACGGCAGCTACCACGAGATGATGGATCGCGAGGCGGCTCTTGACGCCGAAGAGCGGATGGACTTCGTATCCGTCGTCACGCCGAATCACCTTCACTTCCCGGTCGCCGTGGCGGCTCTGGAAGCCGGCTTTCACGTGATGAGCGACAAGCCGATGACGAAGACCGCGGCGGAAGCGGAGGAACTCGTCCGAACCGTCGAGCGCACCGGGCTCGTGTTCGGACTCACCCACAACTACACCGGCTATCCGATGGTCAAGGAGGCTCGCCACCGGGTCCGAAGCGGCGAACTCGGCGAAGTGCGCAAGATCGTCGTCGAGTATCCGCAGGGTTGGCTCGCCACCCGGCTCGAGTCGGAGGGGCAGAAGCAGGCCGACTGGCGGACGGATCCGGAGCGTGCAGGGATCTCCTGCTGCATCGGCGACATCGGGACCCACGCCGAGAATCTCGCCGAGGCGATCACCGGACTTCGCATCCACTCCGTCTGTGCCGACCTGACCACCTTCGTCGACGGCCGTTTGCTGGAAGACGACGGCAACGTCCTGTTGCGCTTCGACAACGGTGCGCGGGGCGTGCTCCACGCATCGCAGATCTCGATCGACGAAGAGAACGCGCTCGCGATCCGGGTCTACGGAGAGCTTGGCGGTCTCGAGTGGCGGCAGGAGGAGCCGAACACGCTGATCCTCAAGTGGCTCGACCGCCCGCGGGAGATCGTCCGCACCTCCGGGCAGGGCCTTTGCGAAGCGGCGGCCGCCCATACGCGGCTTCCCGCCGGTCATCCGGAGGGCTTCCTCGAGGCGTTCGCCAACCTGTACCGCAACTTCGCAGTCACGCTCGACTGTCGCCGACGAGGCAAAGCGCCGGACGCGACGATGCTCGACTTCCCCACCGTTCACGACGGTCTGCGCGGAATGCAGTTCATCGAGACCGTCGTCGCAAGCAGTGGGAGCAACCGGAAATGGCTACGGATGCCGGCCTGACCCGAACGTCCTGCGAATCGCCGCGCGGAAACGAAACGACGTCCAAGCCAGTCAACCAGCCAGACACCGAAGGAGACGCACTGTGGCCCGACCCGTCACCCTCTTCACCGGCCAATGGGCCGACCTGCCGCTGGCCGATCTCTGTTCGATGGCAAGGGACTTCGGCTATGACGGCGTCGAACTCGCCTGTTGGGGCGATCACGTAGAAGTCGACCGCTGCACTGCCGACTACGCCGCTTCGAAGCGCGAGCTCCTCGCACAGAACGACCTCGAGCTGTACGCGATCAGCAACCACCTCGTCGGCCAAGCGGTGTGTGACCGAATCGACGCCCGCCACGAGTCCATCCTGCCGCCGCGCGTCTGGGGTAACGGCGATCCCGAGGACGTGCGGAAACGCGCCGCCGACGAGATGATCCGCACCGCCGAGGCGGCAAGGGCTCTGGGGCTCGACATCGTGAACGGCTTCACCGGCAGCTCGATCTGGCACCTGCTCTACTCCTTCCCGCCCGTACCGCCGGCGATGATCGAGGACGGCTTCGCCGATTTCGCTGACCGCTGGACACCCATCCTGGACGCCTACGCGGAACTCGGCGTGCGCTTCGGACTCGAGGTCCATCCGACCGAGATCGCGTTCGACACGGTGAGCTCCGAGCGTGCGATCGAGGCGCTCGGCGGCCACCCTGCCTTCGGATTCAACTACGACCCGAGCCACCTTGGCTATCAAGGTGTCGACTACGTGGGTTTCATCCGTCGCTTCGCCGACCGGATCGTCCACGTGCACGTAAAGGACGCTTGGTGGTCCGATCTGCCGAAGCCCTGCGGCGTGTTCGGCGGCCATACGGACTTCGGCGATCACCGCCGATTCTGGGACTTCCGCTCGCCCGGCCGCGGTTCGGTCGACTTTGAGGAGATCATCCGCGCGCTGAACGAGATCGGCTATCAGGGTCCGCTCTCGGTCGAGTGGGAAGACTCCGGCATGGACCGCGAGCACGGCGCCGCCGAGGCTGCCGAGTTCGTCCGCGCGCTCGACTTCGCGCCGTCCGGGATCGCCTTCGATGCAACCTTCACCGACAACTGACAACGACGCTCAAGGAGACGCGCCCTGCCTCTCTTCTTCCCCGAAGTCGAGCAGCCGATTCCGTTCGACGGGCCGGACAGCCGCAACCCTCTCGCGTTCAAGTACTACGACCGCCAGCGCCGCATCGGCCGTACGACGATGGAGCGCGAACTCAAGTTCGCCGTGGCCTACTGGCACACGTTCAAGGGCGGCGGCCAGGATCCGTTCGGTCCAGACCCCGTCTACGACCGGCCGTGGAACCACGCCCCCACGCCGCTCGGCGTCGCCAAACGGACGATGGAGGCAGCGTTCGAGTTCTTCGCCAAGCTCGGCGTCCGCTACTACTGCTTCCACGACCGCGACATCGCCCCCGAAGGCAGCTCGATCGCCGAGACGAACGCGCACCTGGATGAACTCGTCCAGCTGGCGAAAGCCAGGCAGCGCGAGACCGGCGTCGAACTCCTGTGGGGTACGGCAAATCTGTTCAGCCACCCGCGCTACACGCATGGCGCGGCGACGAACCCGGACCCCAGGGTCTTCGCGCACGCCGCGGCGCAGGTGCGCAGAGCGATCGACGCAACGATCGAACTGGGTGGCGCCGGCTACGTATTCTGGGGCGGCCGCGAAGGCTACACCTCGCTGATCAACACGGACATGCGCCAGGAGCGCGAGCAGATGGCCGCGTTCCTGCGACTCGCGGTCGACTACGCGCGCCGCCAGGGCTTCCAGGGCAAGTTCTTTCTCGAGCCGAAGGCGAAGGAACCGTCCGTCCACCAGTACGACTTCGACGCCGCCCACTGCCTGAACTTCCTCCGCGAGTTCGATCTTGCCTCGGACTTCCTTCTGAACGTAGAAGCAAACCACGCCACGCTCGCCACCCACTCCTTCGAGCACGAGTTGATGACCGCGGCCGCCGCCGGCATGTTGGGCAGCGTCGACATCAACCGCGGTCTCGAGGGCGTCGGCTGGGACACGGACAACTTCGCGATGAGCCTGCGGGAGTGCGTGCTCGCATTGCTGATCATCCGCGGCCAGGGAGGACTGCGCTGGGGCGGCCTGAACTTCGACGCGAAGGTGCGCCGCGGCTCCTTCGACACGGTCGACCTGTTCTACGCACATGTCGCCTCGATGGATGTCTTCGCCAAGGCGCTGCTGATCGTCGAGCGCATTCGACAGGACGGCGTTCTGGGACTCGCGGGCAAGCGAATCCGTCAGCGCTACGCCGGCTACCGTCGGGACTTCGGTCGGAAGGCGCTCGCCGGCGAGACGACGCTCGAGGAGCTCGAGGAGTGGGCCGGCGGCCTCGGCGAACCGCCCAGGATCAGCGGTCGTCAGGAGGAACTCGAGAGCATCCTGAACGACTACCTGTACAGCACCCGAATCGAGTGACCTCGAGCGCCGAATATCTGGGAATCGACGTCGGCACCCAGAGCCTCACCGCGCTCGTCGTCGAAGTGCCGCAAACGACCGGCGCGGGGGTGGGGGCCGAAGCGGTTCGCGCGACCGGCATCATCGCGCGGGCCGCCGTTCACTACGACAGTGAACTGCCGCACTACGGGACGGTCTACGGCCAACTGCCGAACGATGATCCCGCGGTTGGTCGAGCGCCCCCCGGAATGTGGATCGAGGCTCTCGACCTGGCGCTCGAACGGCTCGGATCCACAAGGTGCGGACAGATCCGTGGCGTGTCCGTGTCCGGCCAGCAACACGGTTCCGTCTATCTGCGCAGCGGCGCGGATCGGGCGCTGCGGCAGCTCTCGCCGCAACGGAGCCTGACGGAACAGATCGTGCCGCTCTTCTCCCGCCCCGAGGCGCCGATCTGGACCGATTCGTCGACCGGCCCGGAGTGCGCCGAGATCCGCGCCGCCCTGAGCGGTGCGCGGGCGACCGCCGAACTCACGGGCAGCGATACGTTCGAGCGGTTCACCGGCCCCCAGATCCGCCGTTTCGCGCGGACCGAACCGGAGGCCTGGGCGAACACCGGCCACATCTGCCTTGTCAGTTCCTTCATCACCTCGGTCCTGGCCGGAAAGACCGCCCCGATCGACCACGGTGACGGCTCCGGCATGAACCTGCTCGACATCCAACGTCGCGAGTGGTCCAAGCGGGCGCTCGCCGCCACCGCCGACGGACTCGAGCGGCGACTGCCTCCGGCGGCGCCGCCCTGGCACACGGTCGGTCCGATCGCTGAGTACTTCGCTGAGCGCCATGGACTGGCAAGGGACACACCGGTGGTCATCGGCTCTGGCGACAACCCGTGCTCTCTTGTCGGTGTCGGCGCCAGAGAACCGGGCGAGGCGGTGCTCAGCCTCGGCACAAGCGACACCTACTTCTGCCTGCTGCTTGAACTCGCCACCGATCCGGACGCGAACGGCCACGTGTTCATCGCCCCGAGCGGTCACCCGATGAGCTTGATCTGCTTCCGCAATGGTTCCCTTGCTCGAGAAGCCGTGCGCAACCGCTTCGGCCTCGACTGGCGAGGCTTCGAAGACGCCCTCCGCTCAACGCCGCCGGGCAACGACGGCCGAATGATGCTGCCCTGGTTCGAACCCGAGATCGTCCCGCGAGTCCAGAAACCACGGGTTCATCGACTGGGCGGACTCGTCGATGAACCCGAGGAAGCGGCAGCCAACTGCCGAGCCGTGGTCGAAGGGCAGTTCCTTTCCCTGCGGCTCAACTCGAAGTGGATGGGAACGCGGCCAAGACGGATCGTGGCGACCGGCGGCGGCTCGCGCAACCGGGAACTGCTCCAGATTGCGGCCGACGTGCTCGGTTGCTCTGTCGAGGGTCACGAAGTCACGGACGGCGCCGCTCTGGGTGCAGCGCTCCGCGCCACTGGCCGGCGTTCCCTCCCCCGGCCGCCAAGGTCAGCCGGCGGACCGACCGCCGAACCCCGTTTCGAGGCGACCGCGGTCTACGACCGGCTGCTCCAACGCTACGCTCGGGCGCAGGAGGAAGCTCTGGCTCAGTCAAGCGCGCCGTAGAGCTCCCGCAGCTTCGCACGCACTCGATCGCTGTTGTCGGGCCCCAGGCGCAGCAGGAGCTTCTGCGCCGGGCTCAACGCTTCGAGCTGCGCGTCGACGTACTCGAAACTGATGACCCGCAGTCGCAGTTCGGGCGGCTCGTCGAGCATCGGCGTCGCGAGCAGCTTGGTTATCGCCAGTTCCAGAGTATCGCCGAACTCATACCGGTAGCCCAACTCGTCGTGGGCGGCCTCGAACAACGGCAACAACTGGCGGTAGACCGATGCCGCGCCGTCCACGTCGATCGAGTCGAACACCTCGACGGCCAGGTCGTAGCGGCGATAGCTCGTCTGCGCCGGAAAGAAGCTCTGACCGCGCCGCACGACGCTGAAGCCCTCATCCGGCTCGAGCGATTCGAGCGCTGCCTGCGGCGGCTCGTCGTACGCCACCGCACCCACGACGCGAACGAAGTTCAAGACGAGTTCCTCGGACGCCAACCACGACAGCCACTCGCCGTGACGGGACAGCGCACGCACGAGTTCGCGGACGAGCGAGTCGCTGTCAGGCACTGCCGGCAGGGGCGCGTCCGGGTCCTCTGGCGCCTCTGGCGCCTCGGGCTCGGCCTCGACTCGCGTCGTCGGCTCTGGCGCAACCTCGGCGGCGGCTGTCGCGACGGCTGCCGAAGCAGCCCCGGCGCTCGTTTGGTCGACCGGTTGAGCGGCTCGACCCCGAAACCACCACCAGGTCACGATCGCCGAACCAATCAGGATGAACCCGGCGATCGCAAGGACGGCCAGAGTCCCGGAACGGTCCGGCGGCGCCTCCTCGAGCGGGAGTTCGGGTTCCCGCTCGAGCCGGAGCGGCAGGTCGAAGGCAGGATCGGTTGATTCTGAGGCGCTGCCGCCCGGGCGCTCCTCCTCGGTCTCGTCCCAACTCGGCCGTTTGTCGTCCATACGGCCAAGTCTAACGCCGAGCCGGTGGCCGAGGATTCCCTGGAAAGTCCTGAGGCGCCCGCGGGGCACGAATCAACTTGACCTGTGACGGACAACCGTACTAGCGTCGCCGCAGGTAGCGACCGTCGAAAACGGGAATGGGGCCGACATGAACGAGCGCTTCGTCATCGGGGCGGAGCACCCTGCGATCGAGTCTCGGACACCGCTCGAATCGGCGATCGACGCTGCTGTTCGCAACCTCCTGGCACAGCAGCGATCCGACGGACACTGGTGCGCGGAACTCGAGGGCGACACGATCCTCGAGTCCGAATACAGCCTGCTGTTCCACTTCCTGGGCCGCGCCGACGACCCTCGCGTCGCAGCCTGCTGTCGCCGTCTGAGAAGTCGTCAACTCGACGCCGGCGGCTGGGCAATTCACCCCGGCGGCGCCACGGATGCGAGTGCATCCGTCAAGGCCTACCTCTGCCTCAAACTCGGGGGCGACGACGTCGACTCGCCGCATATGCGGGCCGCGCGCAGGGCGATTCTCGACGCAGGCGGCCTGCCGGCCTGCAACTCGTTCACGAAGTTGTACTTGGCGATCTTCGGGCTGTGGAGCTGGAAACGGGCGCCGGCAGTGCCGCCGGAGATCATCCTGCTGCCCCGCTGGTTCTATTTCAACCTGTACGAGATGTCCGCCTGGTCGCGCACGATCGTCGTCCCGCTGTCCATCATCTGGGCGCTCAAGCCGCGTGTCGCTCTCGACGTTTCGCTTGCCGAACTGTCAACCGGCGCCCGGCCCGGGCGCCGGCGGCTCCGGCCGTTCGACCGTTTCTGGTCGACGATGTTCGTCGCGATCGACCACCTGATCAAACTCGTCGAGCGGGTCGGTCCCATCCCGACCTGGCGACGTCGCGCGCTCGAACGGGCCGAGCGATGGACGCTCAAGCACATGGCAGGGTCGGATGGACTCGGCGCGATCTATCCGCCGATGATGAACGCGGTCATCGCGCTGTGCGCGCTCGGCTACGACCCGGACCATCCAGCCGTTCGGTCGCAACTCGACGAACTCGAGCGCTTCGAGATCGCCGAGGAGGGCGAACTCCGCCTGCAGCCCTGCCTGTCGCCGGTTTGGGACACCGCGCTGTCCTTGAATGCGCTGCTGACCGCCGGTTGCGAGCCGTCAGAGCCGCGATTCCAGCAAGCGCTCGAGTGGTTGCTCGACGCCGAGATCCGGACGCCGGGCGACTGGCGGGAGAAGAGCCTGCAGGACGAACCGGGCGGCTGGTGCTTCGAGTATCGGAACGACTTCTATCCCGACTGTGACGATACGGCGGAAGTCCTGGCGGTTCTCGCTAGCCTTCGCGGGCGGACCGGCGAGCTCGAGATGCGGCGCCAGGCCGCGTCGGTGCGCGGTCGACGCTGGCTGCTCGGCCTGCAGAACCCGGACGGCGGCTGGGGCGCTTTCGACCGTCGCTGCAATCGAGAGGTGCTCACCCGCATTCCATTCGCCGATCACAACGCGATGATCGACCCATCCACGTCGGACATCACCGCCCGCTCCATCATGGCCCTGCTCGAGCACGGCCACGAAGTCGACGACGAACCGGTGCGGCGGGCGGTCCGGTTCCTGCTCCGAGAGCAGGAACGCGATGGCTGCTGGTACGGCCGTTGGGGCGCGAACTACATCTACGGTACGTGGCTCGCCGTTTCGGCCCTCGCCGCGGTCCGTCTGCGCCGGAGAGCGCAGAGCCGCAAACGCGTCGAACGCGCGATCCGACACGGACGCGACTGGCTGCTGGCCGCGCAGAACGACGACGGCGGCTGGGGCGAGACGCTGCAGACCTACGATCATCCGGCCTTGCGCGGGAATGGCGACAGCACGATGGCCCAGACCGCATGGGCGATGAGCGGGCTTATCGCGGCCGACGAGCAGGAGCTCGGCCGTGGCGAAGCGGGCTCGACGCGAGCGGCACTCGACCGCGCGGCGAGCTTCCTCCTCCAAGCCCAGCGACCCGACGGCTCGTGGTACGACGAGGCGTGGACGGGCGTCGGCTTTCCGAGCGTCTTCTATCTGCGCTATCACCTGTACGCCGAGTACTTCCCGCTCGAGGCGCTCGCCCTGTACCGTCGCGTCGCCCGTCCGAACGCCTGAGGGACAAACGCGCCGAGCCGATGCGAACTCCACTCCACCTGGTAACCGACAACCTGAAGCTCCAGATCCGCAACGCGCTCCGCGGACGTCGAAGGTACCCGTTCGTCCTCATGCTCGAACCGCTGTACACCTGCAACCTCGCCTGCCTGGGTTGCTCGGTTGAGCGCCATACCGGCAAGCTGAAGGATCGGCTGCCCTTGGACGACTGCCTGGAGGCCGTCGACGACAGCGGAGCTCCCGTCGTGTCGATCTGCGGCGGCGAACCGACGATCTACCCCGAACTGCCGCAACTCGTCGCCGGCATCATCTCGCGCCGGCGACACATCTATCTGTGCACGAACGCACTGCTGCTCGACACGAGGGTATTCGGCCGAATCGCGCCGCATCGCCGACTGACCCTGAACGTCCACCTCGACGGCATGCGCGAAACTCACGACTACGTCTGCGCCCGGGACGGCGTGTTCGACAAGGCGGTCGAGATGATTCGGGCCGCCAAGGAACGCGGCTATCACGTGACGACGAACACCACCGTCTTCAAGGAAACGCGAATCGACGAGATCGAGGAACTATGCGCCTATCTGCGGGACCTCCGCATCGACGGCATGCTCATCTCGCCGGGCTACCAGTACGAATCGGTCGACCGCGACATCTTCCTCACGCGGCAGGACACCGAGCAGAAGTTTCGCCGCATTCTCGAGATCGCCGATGACTACAAGCTGACCTCGACGCCGATGTTCCTCGAGTTCGCGGCGGGGCTCAGGGACTACTCCTGCTCGCCCTGGAGCACGGTGACGCGTACGCCGCTGGGCTGGAAGGGACCTTGCTACCTGATCGGCAAGCGCCACTATCCGACATTCGAACAGTTCTGGAACGAAACGGACTGGAGTTACTGGGAATCGCGGAAGGACCCGCTCTGCAGCAACTGCGCCATGCACTCCGGCTTCGAGGCGTCCGTGGTGCGCGAGCTGCGGACGAGCCCGAAGGATGTGCTGCGGCTCGCCGTCTGGCACGTGACCGGATGAGTCGATCCGCCGCAGGGCCCAACGTGCGCGCGTGATCTCCCTGGTCACCGGCGGCACGGGCTTTGTCGGCAGCCACGTCGTCCGTCTCTTGCTCGCCCGCGGCGATCAAGTCCGCTGTCTGGTGCGACCGGGCAGCAACCTCGCGAACCTCGACGGACTCGAAGCCGAACCCGTCCGAGGGGACCTCCGCGATCGCTCAAGCCTCGACTCCGCCTGCCGAGGAGTCGACGAGATCTTCCACTGCGGCGCGGACTACCGGCTCTACGCCCGCGATCCACGAGAAATCTACGCCTCGAACGTCGACGGCACGCGCCACCTGCTCGGGGCCGCCGTCATGGCGGGTGCAAGCCGCATCGTCCACACGAGCTCGGTCGGCGCCCTGGGGCTTGAACCGGACGGCAGCCCGGCAACGGAGACGACTCCGGTCAGCGAACGCTCGATGATCGGCCACTACAAGCGGAGCAAGTTCCTGGCTGAGCGCATCGCCGAGGCGGCGGCGACAGACGGGGCTCCGGTTGTCATCGTCAACCCTTCGACGCCAGTCGGCGAAGGCGACATCAAGCCGACCCCCACCGGCCGCATCGTCCTGGACTTCCTGAACGGCCGGATGCCGGCCTGGGTCGACACCGGCCTGAACCTGGTCGACGTCCGTGACGTGGCCGCGGGGCACCTGCTGGCCGCCGAACGTGGCCGGATCGGCGAGAAGTACATCCTCGGCAACCGCAACCTCACGCTTCGCGAGTTGCTCTCGCTGCTCGCCGAGATGACCGGTCGCCCGGCCCCGTCGCTGCGGCTCCCCCACTTCGTTCCGCTCGTCGCGGGCGCCGTGTCGACCAGCTGGGCGCGACTGGTTGGAGGCGAGCCGAGGATCGCGCTCGAGAGCGTGCGCATCGCGCGGAAACGCATGTTCTTTGACGCGGCGAAAGCGGTAAGGGAACTCGGCCTGCCACAGAGCCCGGTCGAACAGGCGCTCGAACGGGCCGTCAACTGGTTCGAACGTCACAACTACACGAACCGGTCCAAGACCCGCAAGACGGGCGCCGCAGAGTGATCGAGGCGCCCGACGACGCGACGGTGCTTCTCGTCGCACTCAAGCAGGAGGCGGCGGCGCTGCTCGGCCGACTCGAGCTTCGGCGCGCGGCTTCCTGGCCGGACGCGGGTGCGACGGCTGCAGCCGGGCGACTGGCGGGAAGCTCGGTCCTCGTCGTGCTCACCGGCGTCGGCCCGGAGCGCGCACGGCGGGCAGCGAATCACTGCGCGCGGCTCGCCGCCAGCGGCCGTTGCCGTCGGGTGCTCTGGCTCGGCGTAGCCGGCGGGCTATCGCCGGAGCTCGCTGCCGGCGACCTGATGGTGGCTACGGAGGTGACCGCGCCCGGCGAGGCTCCGCTCCCGCTTGACGCCGACATCGTGCGGGCCGCCTCACGGGAGGGTTGTCTGCCAGGCCTGCTGCTCACCGTGCCGGCGGTGGCGGCGACGGCGCAAGAGAAGGCAAAGCTCTACGAACAGGCCGGCGGCCGGCGCCCGACGGCGGTCGACATGGAGTCCTGGCACGCTGCGCAGGTTCTCGCCGAAGCCCACGTTCCCTTCGGCGCGGTCCGCTCGATCAGCGACAGCGCTGCGGAGAACCTGCCGTCCGCGCTCTGGAAGTCCACAGACGAGAGAGGCCAGATCAACGTTCTGCCGCTCCTCGGTCAAGCCCTTCGACGGCCGCGAACCCTGGCGAGGCTCGAAAGCCTCCGGCGCAACGTCGCGAAGGGTTCCCGACGCCTAGCAGACATCGCCGCTCGGCTCGTTTGACGTCAACCGGCCGCGGCGACGACGACAGACGGTGGCTGCTAGGCCGCGATCGCCCGGTTCGGCCGAATGCCGCGAAGCACGTCGATGCCCTCGGTCAGGCCGTCGATCGTCAGTTCGAACATCGGAAACACCTGCCGGATGAGGTGGATCGTCGGCGCATTCCAGATCCGCTGCGGCTCCGGGTTGAGCCAGATCGAGTTCGGGCACCGCTCGCGGAACTTGCGAAGCCAGTCGAGCCCGGTCACCTGGTTCGAGTGGTAGTAGTCGATCGCGCCGCCGGTATGCGTCAGCTCGTACGGGCTCATCCACGCGTCGCCGACCAGGCAGACCGACCACGTGTGATCCATGCGCTTGAGGATCTCGGATGTCGGCTCACCCTTCCAGCGGCTGATGTCCGTGTACAGGTTCTCGTATACGCAGTTGTGGAAGAACTTGAACTCGAACTTCTTGAAGTGATTCGCCTTGTGCGCCGCCGAGAAGAGCCGCTCGCAGAGCAAGGTGTGCGGGTCCATCGAGCCGCCAACGTCGATGAGGAGCAGCAGCTTGATTCGGTTTCGCTTCGGCGGCCGGAACACGAGGTCGATCTCGCCCGCATTCCGGGCACTCGAGTCGATCGTCTCATCGATGTCGAGCTCCTCCGGGCCTTCGTCCTTGTCCAGCTTCCGCAGCCGGCGGAGAGCCAGCCCGATCTGTCGGGTGTCCAGAATGCGGTCGGAACGCAGATTGCGGAACCGGCGGTCAGTCGCCACCTGCACTGCCGAGCGGCCGCCGCCCGAGCCGCCGATGCGAACACCGGTGGGGTGTTCACCGCCGTGACCAAAGGGCGACATGCCTCCGGTGCCGATCCAGCGGTTGCCGCCGTCGTGGCGCTCTTTCTGCTCATCCAGCAGTTCCTTGAAGCGCTCGCGAAGCTCGTCGAGGTCAAGCGCCTCAAGTTTGGCGCGCTCCTCCTCGGTCAGCTCTCGCGGCAGTTTCGGATCGGCCAACCACTCGAGGAGTTCGTCACTGATATCGAAGTGGTTCTCCACCCCCATGAAGAAAGAAGCGAAGGCTCGGTCGTAGTTGTCGAAGTCGTGCTCACGCTTGACCATCAGGCAGCGGGCGAGATTGTAGAAGACGTGCAGGTCGGCGCGGCTGTAGCCGATCGAAAGCGCCTTCATCAGCGACAGCCACTCGGTAATCGTCACCTTCAGACCGTAACCTCGCAGGTGGTAGAAGAAATCGACGAACATCGGTTTGAGCAGGCTTGAACGGATATCGCTTCGTTACCGGAGTCAGTTCACGCGGCCGCGACGATGGGCGGCCATCACCGCCTCCAGGTCGTTCTCGCGCTTCATCAACACCCCCAGGAAGGGCAGCTCGGTCTCGATCGACTCGGTGCTCACGCCGCCCCGCCGGAGAGCCGCAATCCAGTCGATCAACTCGGAGGTCGACGGCTTCTTGCGGATCTCAGGCAGATCGCGAAGCCAGTAGAAGCGCAGCAGCACCTGCCGCAGCAGTTCCTCCTCGACGTCCGGATGATGGACCCGGATGATGTCCTCCATTTCGCCCTTGTCCGGAAACGCGATGTAGTGAAAGACGCAACGGCGCAGAAACGCGTCCGGCAGTTCCTTCTCGTTGTTCGAGGTGATGACCACGATCGGCCGGAACTTCGCCGAGTGCTGCTCGCCGGTCTCATGCACGTAGAAGCTCATCCGGTCGAGTTCGTGAAGCAGGTCGTTCGGGAACTCCATGTCCGCCTTGTCGATCTCGTCGATCAGGAGCACGACGCGCTGGTCCTTGAGGAACGACTCGCCCAGCGGGCCGTACTTGATGTACTGAGAGATGTCGCTGATGTCGCGGTCGCCGAAGCGGGCGTCGTTCAGCCGCTGGACCGTGTCGTAGACGTACAGCCCTTCCTGCGCCTTGCTGGTCGACTTGATGTTCCAGGTCAAGAGCTCCATGACCAGATTCTCCGAGATCGCCTCCGCGAGGACCGTCTTGCCGGTGCCGGGCTCGCCTCGCACGAGGAGCGGCTTCTCGAGCGCGGCGGCCACGTTCACCGAGTCGCGCAGTTCCGGAGATGCCAAGTAGTTCTCGGTCCCTGTGAAGCTATGGAACGACATGTCGACCCTCTATCCTCCGGCATCGCCGGCCGTTGTCCAACTGGTTCGCTTGCCGCCGCGCAGTGTAACAGACCGACCGGTCGGTAGAGACCAACCCGTAGACTTCGAACGACACGACCACGGAGGCAGACAAGTTGAGTGCGACAAGCGAACTCAAGGACCTCGTCGACGCCGCATCGAGGATCGTTGCCTTCACTGGCGCCGGCATCAGCACCGAATCCGGGATCCCGGACTTCCGCAGTCCCGGCGGCGTCTGGACGAAGTACCGACCCATCGATTTCGGCGAGTTCATCGCCTCCGAGGAGGCACGGCGCGAGTCCTGGCGCCGCAAGATCGGCAGCGACCGCACGATTTCGAAGGCGCGACCGAACCGCGGACACCTGGCGCTCGCGGAACTCCGCCGGCGGGGCAAGCTCCACCGCGTGATCACGCAGAACGTCGATGGCCTGCACCAGGAATCGGGCATTCCCGACGGCGACGTGATCGAACTCCACGGCAACGCGACCTACGCGGCCTGTCTCGATTGCCGCGAACGCTACGAACTCGAGCCGATTGTCGCCGCGTTCCAAGAGCGCGAGGAACTGCCGGTCTGCTCACGAGAATCCCGGGTCGGCGCCGTCTGCGGCGGCATCATCAAGACCGCGACCATCTCATTCGGCCAGGCGATGCCCGACGACGCGATGCGCCGTGCCCACGAGGCAACGTTCGCCGCCGACCTGTTCCTGGCCATCGGCAGTTCTCTCGTCGTCTATCCCGCGGCCGGCTTCCCGGCGCTGGCCAAGGAGCGCGGGGCCCAGCTCGTCATCCTGAACCGGGAAGCCACCGACCTCGACGAGATCGCCGACCTGGTCGTCCACGACGAGATCGGACCCACTCTCGGCGCAATCACGGGCATTACGGAACCGGCCTGACCACAAATCTTCTCGTTTCTCTATCAGGTACTTGACATCTGCGTGTCTCTTGCTCATAATCTCGCGCGTCGGCACCGGGAAGCCGGATGTCCGACGGACAAGGAAGCATGAGACCCAAGAACCTGAATTCAGGAGGACACGAGATGACCCGTAGCCTGATCCGTCACCGTACGATGAACCGCCCGCCCATCGGCAGGTTCGAGCCGTTCTTCGGCAGAACGATGTTGGACGACCTCGTCGCGCCGGCACTCGCCCGCTTCGTGGGCAACGAGGGTCCCGAGGCCGCCGCGATGACTTGGTGGCCTGCCGCCGACTTCACCTTCACCGACGACGAGTACACCCTGACGGTGGACCTTCCGGGGATGACCCGGGAAGATGTCGAACTCGTCATCGAGGACCACACCCTCGCCCTGTCGGGCGAGCGGCAGTTCGGCCATGAGGATGCGCAGGTGGACCGCGCCGAGCGGCTGCACGGACGGTTCAGCCGGCGGTTCTCCCTGCCCGCCGACGCGGACACGTCGACCATCAAGGCGGAGTTCAATCATGGCGTGTTGACGATCGCGATCCCCAAGGCCGAGGAAGCGAGGGCGCGAAAGGTCGAGATCGCCTGACCCGGTCCGCTTCCTCCCCCAAGACTGCGGATCAGAGGTCAACCCGAGAGGCCCCGCTTCGGCGGGGCCTCTCTTCGTCTGGCGGTGCTACAATCCGGGGCCGGCCCAGAGCCGACGTACCTCGGCGAACGGCACCGCTGCTCCTCCACGACGATGACTGAGACGAACGACCCAACGCTCGCTCAGGAGTCGGCGGACGAGGCGCCGCGTCCAACCGGCGACGAAGCTCACCTCACCGTTCCGAAGGGCGCAGATGCCGCTCCGGAGTTTGCCGCTCCGGAGGTTCTCGTTCGGGCAGAGCCCGAGACGTCCCCCGTACCCGAGACGTCACCCGTAGACGACGCCCCTGGCATGCAGGAAGACCCGGCCGAGGCCGCTCCACTCGAGACGGACGACGACGCGGATGCCGACGACGCGGATGCCGAACCGGACTCCGCAGACAGCGACGCTGCCAGCGAGGCCAGCGCCGAGCTGTCGCCTGCCGAAGCAGGTCCTGCCGATTCCGCCCCTGACGGCGACGGTGCAGCGCCCGCGGATGACCCGATCGCAGCCGCAGCCCCGCTCGCTCCATCCGCTCTCCCTTTCGCCGCTGCCCTCGAGGCGAGGAACCCGGTCGAGGGCAAGGTCATCGGCTGGAACAAGGGCGGTTTCCACGTCGCGTCTTCCGGCGTCACCGCGTTCTGCCCTCGCTCCCTGATGGAGTTGGGGAACCGGCCGAAGAACCCCGCCCAGTATGTGAACAACTCCTACGAGTTCCACGTGCTCGAGATCAAGGAGGCGGGCCGCCGGATCGTCCTCACCCGCCGGCCGGCGATCCGTCAGCAGCGGCGACAGGCAATGGACGAGATCCGCGCGAAACGGGAATCCGGCGAACCGATGACCGGCCGGGTGACATCGGTGACCGACTTCGGCGCCTTCGTCGATCTCGGCCACGGCATCGGCGGCCTCGTCCATCGCACGCAGGTGTCCCGAGTCCGTAGCGGCGAGCCTGCGGAACTCGTCAAGGTCGGGCAGGAAGTCGAGGTCCTCGTCACGAAGGTCGAAAAGGGAAGCGGCAAGCGCAGCAATCGGATTTCGCTCTCGATGAAGGCGCTCGAGGCGGACCCGTGGAAGGAGACGGCGTCCACCCTGAAGCCCGGCGACCGCTTCAACGGCAAGGTCGCCAGACACTGCGAGTTCGGCATCTTCGTCGAACTCGCGCCGGGGCTCGACGGCTTGGTGCATACGTCGCAGCTTCCCCTCGGCAAGCAGATCAGCGCACCCGAGTTCGCGCCGGGCGAAGACATCGAGGGCTGGGTGATCGAGGTCGCGCCCAAGCGCCGGCGCATCGCCTTGTCGCTGCGCGAGACGCCCGCCAAGGACCCGTGGAAGAACCTGGGCGAGTCGTACGTCGAGGGCGCCGAGGTCGAGGGTCAAGTGGAGCAGGTGTCGCGCTTCGGCGTTTTCGTTCAGCTCGAGCCGGGCCTGACCGGCCTGCTGCCGATGTCGGCGCTCAAGCTGCCCGAAGGCAACCAGGCTCAGCGCGCCTATCCGCCCGGGCGACAGATCAAGGTCGTCATCGAGAGCATCGACCGCAAGCGCCGCCGTCTCGGCCTGGCGCCGGTCGGCTCGCGCCTGGTCGGCACGAAGGCCGACTACACGAACTACCGCAAGCGACAGCAGAGCTCGCCGAGCCTGAACGTGATGGCATCCGCCTTCGCCAAGCTGCAGCAGACGAAGGAGTCCGATGTCCGATGATCTGATCTACCGCGTCACGTTCCTGAGCCAGGGCGAGATCTACGAGGTCTACGCACGCTCCGTTTCCCAGGGCGGTCTGCTCGGCTTCGTCGAGATCGGCGAACTCGTCTTCGGCGAAAGGACGCAGGTCGTCGTCGACCCATCCGAGGAGCGGCTCCAACGCGAGTTCAGCGGCGTCGAACGCACCTACCTGCCGATGCACTCCGTCCTCCGCATCGACCAGGTATCCAAACAAGGCTCCGCCCGCATCCGCGACGCGGAACGCCGAGAGAGCCGCAAGGTAACGCCCTTCCCCATGCCGCTCTACACACCCGGTGGAGAGTCCCCATGATCCGTCGCAACGCTCTCGGGTTGCTCACGGCCCTGCCGATCGTCTTCCTCGCGTCGACTGCGGCTGGCCAGGAAGAAGTCGCCGGCCCGACCCGGGTCGCCTCGATCAACGTGGAGCTCGTCGTTGCCGAGGCAACGGAAGGTCAAGAACTCCGGGAGTTTCTGAGCCAGGTCGAGGCGGAGACCCGCGCCGCGCTTGAGGCGAACGCGGGCCGAGTGGAGACCCTGCGCCGAAGCGCCGCCGGCAAGAGTCAAGACGAACTGCGCAGCATCCAGCACCAGATCGAGGATCTTCAGCGGGAGTCTCAACGCCTTGCGGACGACGCCGAGCGCCGTGCGGCGAAGAGGCAGGAGGAGACGCTGCAACAGATCAACGAGCGACTCCGCCCTGTCGTCCAGCAGTTGATCGACGAAGGCGGCTACGACCTCATTCTGAACGCGAGTATCGGCGGCGTCCTCCACGCGAGTCCCCAGGCCGACCTCACCGAGCGGGTCATCCTGATGCTCCAGTCCCAGGAGCAAGCCGAATCGAGCCTGCAGGAACCGTAGTTCAGCTCAGAACGGGTCGGCATCCACGTTTCCGCAGATGCTCCCCGGCTCGTTGCGATAGGTCTTCGCCCTGCCGGAAACGGTGTCGGTGAAGGTGACTTCGTACTCGACATCCGAGAGGCCGCCGTAGAGGAACCAATAGGCTCCGTTCAGCGCTCGGCCGTCGAGCGCCTTGACGGCAAGTTCGATGTTCGACGGATCAAAGAACCAGAAGTAGCCCGTCCGGGGGCCGGTGAGCGACGTCAACGCTCGGGCGACCTCAGGTCCTGGCGGTCTTCGGTTGGGATCGATGAAGGACGCGGCAACCTCGAATCGTCCGTTCAGGAGACAGACCCGGTCGGCTGTCGGCTGACAGGACCCCGTGGATTCGCCCCGAGACACGTTGGCCGCCGTTCGGATGACGGAAAGCGCGGCCGGTATCAGCTCCAGACCGGGCGCCAACCGCGCGTCCCCGCCCGAGCCCGCGAGTTCGCCTGAGGCGCCAGCCAGCTCGCCGAACGCAACCAGGTCTTTCTGACCGCATACGTTCTTCGGCGAGTTGTAGTACGTCTTCCGCTCGCCCGTCGCCGTGTCACGAACGCCTATCCAGTACTCCAGGTCGGTCAAGGCGCCGAAGAACACCCAGTAACTGCCGTTGATCGCTCGACCGTCCAGGACCTTGACGATCAGTTCGACGTTCTCCGGCTCGAAGAACCAGAACAGCCCCGACTCGTCGGAATCCTCGAAGTCTGCCGCCCTGCCGACACCGTGATGGCCAAGCGCGTCGGGGTTGCTCCAGTGCGTACGGACCTCGAACCGGCCGTCTCCCAGACAGAGGTACTCGGAGGTCTGCCGGCAGGCGCCGACCGCAACGTCGGTGAGCAAGCTCGCGTGGACCGATTCAAGCGTCCCGCCCTGCGGATCGTCCGCTCGGAGCCTGAAGGTGTACGGCGTATCCGCGTCCAGACCCGTGACGACGATCCGGCCCGCGACGGCCTCGGCGGTCGCCAGTTGTGTCCAACCTTGTCCCGGCCGTCTCGCGTCGACCTCCAACACGCCGAGCGCGGCGTTCGTCCATGGGTCGGTCCAAACGAGGATCGCCCCGGTCGCGCCGACCGGCGCCGCGGTGAGTTCCGACGTCCCGGCGCCGCCGCGCACCGGTCTGCCCCGCACGGTGTTGCTGCTCTTCGAGAACGCCTGTGCGTTGTATGCGAAGACGCGATAGTCGAGGTCCTCGCCGGTCTCCAACTCGAACCGCTCGGCGCCGGCCGGCAGCAGAGACACCCGGGTCCAACGGTCGCTGGGACCCGCGGTCGGTCGTCGAGCCTGAACCTCGAAGCCCATCTCGTCGTTCGTCTGATGGCTCCAGGTCAGCTGGGCAACACCGTTGGCGAGGTGACTCCAAGCCAGGTTCAGAGGTTCGGCCGGGGCAGGACCGACCGTCCCGAGCGTCAGCGTCGTGCCGACCGCGGCGCCCGGACCGGCGCTGTTGTACGGCCAGACGACGAATCGGTAGAAGCCGCCCGGGGCGAGACCGTTCAGATCGTAGGACTCTCTGTTCGGACCGGTCTCGAAGACCCTGTACCAGCCAGGTACCCGCGCCATCACCCGAACGCCCTGCTCGTCGGCCGAACGGTCGGTCCAGCTCAAACGCACCGACGTCGGGCCGACGATGTCTGCGCGAAGGTCGGCGACGGCGACCGGTCCAGGCGGTGACGGCCAGGTCACGAAGACGGGTTCACTGCTCGCCGAGACCCCCCAGCCGTTGTACGCATACACGCGAACTTCGTAGGAAACGCCGGGTTCGAAGCCCCAGAGTCGCCGCGACGTCGCGTCCGCAGAGGCTCTCCTCCGCTGAACGATCTCGCCTTCCTTCAGGACCTGCACCTGGAATGCCCACTCGTTCGTCGAGTTGTCCTGCCAGCGGATCGTCCCGAACTCGACGCCCGCCTCGTACGGCGCCGCCTCCGACGCCGGTCCGAGCTCGACGCTCGAGGGCGCCGCCGGTTCCCACCCCGGCGCCGTCAGGGAAACGACCGAACTGCGCAACGATCTCAACTCTCCCGCATACGCCTCGACCCAGAACGCGTAGCCCCCCGGTTCGGCCAGCTCGACAACGGCCTCCGTCCGTTCTTCGGCCAACACGCGTTCTCCGGCCACCCCGGTCAGCCACCCTTCCCACGTCACTTCGTAGCCGTCGGCCTCGGGGGCGTTGTCTTGCCAGCGGACTCGAACCCGGAGGTCGTCGATTCGCGCGACCTCCACGTTCGTCGGCTGCGCCGGAAGACCGTCCAGGTCGATCAGCGAGTCGCTGTAGCGAACGCCTACCTGAATCGACTCCCTCAGGACGCGGTCGTTCTCCGCTTGCTCGGAAGAGCCGATGATCCGTCCCTCCGGACGGAATCGAACGGAAGAAAAGTAGGGCGTCTCCTGCCCGGGGTAGCTCATGATCGTGCCCAGATTCGGCAGCCGGTCGAAGTTCGCGTAGCCGTAGGCGTAGGGCGCCCTCAGATAGTCCGGGCTGCCGGCGTTCGGTCGGTCGTGGTGAAGACCCAGGTTATGACCGACCTCGTGCGCGAAGACCATGCCTTCGTCCGGGCAGTTGAATCGAGTCGTGTCGAGCTCCGCCACCCGCTCGACGAAGTGGTTCGACGTCACGCCATAGCCGTAAGGCGAGAACGACTCGCTCGTCGCGCCGCCCCAGAGCAGATAGGCAATGCCGCAGTAGCCGAGCTCGAACCGATGCTCGCCGGTAAACAAGTGAACCAGATCCGCCCGGTGCTCGTGCCGGAGACGAAACACCTCACCGTCCCGGATGAGTTCTTCCAGCAGGTCCACCCGGCTCCCGTCCGGAGCGAAGGGACGGCGTCCAACGCGATCAAGCCTCTCAGGCGCCGGGGCGATGTGGACGATGTTCGCAAGAAGATCGACCCCTGCGTAGCGAAGGGCGTTGTTCAGATAGTCGCCCGCGTTGCGGATCGCCGCTCTGGGAGCAGCGCCGCGCGCCGCCCAGTTCTCCGCGGCTGTCTTTGTGTAGAGGACGAGGATGTCCAGACTGTCATCGCTCTGGGGGCTTCCGCTCTGTCGCGGAGAAGATGGCAGGTCGTACCCCGCTCGCGACGGCAGCTGACCCGGACCCGGCGATCCGGGGAACGGGTCGTTCTCGTCAGCGACGCCGCAGTAGGGTTCGCCATCCGACGCCGAACCTCCCGCCCGAGCCGGATCGACGATCCTGCCCTCGCCGTCGGGACGGCTGTAGACGCGGTAGGCCGAGCCCTGCCCAGCATCGAGTCGACCGACGAGATGACCGTCCTCGACGGTCAGCACGACGCTGGCGTGGCCATCCCGGGACTCGCCGCCGAACCACGCCAGGTCTCCGTCACCTCGGTCCTCGAACACGCTGAGTTGCGCCCGGACGATCCGTCCCTCGGGAAGCGGGATGACGAGCTCTGCGGGCGCGCTCCGCAGGAGGTGCAGATCCACGCGGACCGGCGCCGACCAGCTGATTCGCTGCGAGCCGATCGTCTCAAGGGAGGCCGCAGGCTCCGTCGGCGGCAGCAGGCTGAGCAGGCGCTGCGCCGTCGCGGGTGCAGCCGTAAGGATGATCGTGACGATGACCGCGAGACCTGCCCGAAGCGGTCGACTCGCAGCCGGCTTGCTCATCGCGCCGCGGGCGGCCTCACGCCGGGCCTGGCGCGTTGTCTGTAGCGCTCGTACGAGCGGCTGTGGCGACTCGACAGGTCGACTTCCCTGCCGCGGATGATCACGTGGCGAATCGCCGTGCGGACTTCGAGCGGATCGCCATCGGTGACGATCAGGTTCGCCCACTTGCCGACGCGAATCGAGCCCAAGCGATCCTCCAGGCCGAGAATCTCGGCGGCGCCGAGAGTCAGCGCGCGGAGCGCGGCGTCCGCATCAAGGCCATGGGCAACGGCTGTGGCCGCCTCGTACGGCAGGGCCCGGGCGTTCGACGCGCTGAACGTGCCGAACGCAATTCGTACGCCGACGCCTGCGAGCTCGCCGGGAGTGCGATACGGACGATCGTAGGGGTCGTCCTCATCGACCGGCAACGCCTGGACCGGGCCCAGAATCACGGGAACGTCGTGCTCGGCAAGCAGCTCGGCCTCGGCCGCGGACTCGCGGCCCGATGCGATGACCAGGTCGAGGCCGTGCCGTTCGGCGAAAGCGACGGCGTCGCGAATCGCCCGGGCCCGATTCGCCAAGACCAGCAGCGGCAACTCGCCCCTCGCCACCCGCGCCACTGCGTCCAGGGCGTGGTTCCTTTCCACCGCGCCGGAGTCGCCGGCGGCACGCCGCGCCTGATCGTACTGTCGGGCGGCATCCATCCAGTCGGCGATCTCGTCGACCGTGCGGTCGTAGTCCTTCTTCGCCTCGGAGAAACTCCTCTCGCGTACGCTGAACGTCGAGAAATCGAACTCGCGGGTCTCGAGGTTCGGCCATTCGAGCACCAAGCCGACGCTGGGCTCGACGGCCATCTCCTCCACCGTCCAGCCGTCGAGGACGATCGCCGACGCCTGGCCAGCCCACGGACCGCCGGAAGGGGCCGTCATGCTGTGCGTGATGCCGTTTGCTCGCGCAACTGGAATCATCTCGCTCGCCGGGTGAACTCCTTCGACCGCCAACAGGTGAGGAGTGTCGCCGATTTCCGAGGTGTCGACCGTCGCCGAGATCGCGCTGATCTCGATGAGTCCGATGTTGCTCCAGGCATCGAACAGCCCGGGATACACGTGAAGACCCGTCGCATCGATCACCCGTGCGCCGACCGGCGCGGCCACGTCGGCGCCGGCGTCGACGATCAGACCGTCGCGCACGACGACGGTGCCGACAAAGTCCGACCCCGTCATCGGATGAACGGCGCCGCCCTCGATCGCCAGCGTCTGTCCGGCCAACGCCGTCGGCAGAAGCCAAGCCGCGAGCGCCATCCGTGAGACGATTCCCCGCACGCTGACAATCCTCGGGCGACTCATCGCGCGCCTCTCTCGCTTCCGTCGGCTTCCTCCGCTGCCTCGGAGGTCAAGGACTCCTCGAGCGCAGCCAACTGGGCCCGGCGACGGCGGTCGACTTCGCGATCGAAGTAGACCTTGCCATCGATCAGGGTCGTCTGCACGACCGCGTACGAACTCAGGGGATGACGATCGTAGATGACGAGGTCGGCGTCCTTGCCGACCGCAATCGAACCCACCCGGTCGTCGATCCGCAATTGCCGCGCGGGATTCACCGTCACCAAGGCGAGCGCCTGTTCATCCGAGAGGCCTCCCCACTTGACCGCCTTCGCCGCTTCGTGGTTCAGGTGGCGCATCTCCTCGGCGTCGTCCGAGTTGATGGACACCAGCACACCGCGGTCTGTCATCAGCGCCGCGTTGTGAGGGATCGCCTCGTAGGCCTCCACCTTGAACGCCCACCAATCGGAGAACGTCGACGCGCCAGCGCCATGGGCCGCGATTTCGTCCGCCACGCGGTAACCCTCGAGAACATGCTGGAGGGTTGCGATGCGAAAGTCCAGTTCTTCCGCCAAGCGCAGCAACTGGAGGATCTCATCCGCCCGATAGCAATGGGCATGGACCAGGCGAGTCCCGTCGAGGACTTCGACGAGCGCCTCGAGCCGAAGATCGCGCGCCGGAGGCCTGCTCCGCTCGCCCGCCGCCTCCGCCGCGCGGTGACGTTCCAGATCTTGCCGGTAGTCCCGCGCCTCGGTGAACGCCTGCCGGATCACATCCAGCACCCCCATCCGCGTCGCCGGATAGCGACGCGGCCCAGGCCCGAAACTCCGTGATCGCTTCGGATTCTCACCTAGAGCGAACTTGATGCCAGCTGGAGCGCCTGTGAAGCGCAGGCCGTCCGCGTCCTGACCCCAACGCAGCTTGAGGATCTGGTTCTGACCGCCGATAGGGTTTGCGCTGCCGTGGAGGACGTTGACTGTCGTCACGCCGCCGGCCAGCGCCCGGTAGATGTTGATATCCGTTGGATCGACAACATCGGCGATCCGCACCATCGACGTGACCGCCAGGCTGCCCTCGTTCACGCCTCCCGCGGTGGCGATGTGGGAGTGGGCGTCGACGATGCCCGGCATGACCCAGCCACCGGCAGCGTCGATCACATGCGCGCCCGGAGGAGGCCGGATGCCGCCGCCAACGGCTTCGATGCGGCCGTCTCGGACGACGATCGTGCCGTCCGGGATCGTCTCTCCGGCCATCGTCAACACCGTGCCGCCCGTGATCGCCAGCACCTCGTCATCGCGGTAAGGACCGGTCATCGGCACGGAACCGGCCTCATCGGCCGCCGCCGCATAGCGGGTCTCGATCTCGGACCAGCGAAGCGGCGCCGGCAAATCGAGGTCTTCGCCCGGCCGGCCGAAGTCGCGGCCAGAGCCCCGGGCGCCGCCGGGGCGCTCCGATTCCGTCCGGTCTTCCTCGGCGTCCTCGGACGGCGCCTCGGCAGACTCCCCTGCGGCCTCGCTCTCCGCGTCCTCCGCATCGCCGGCGGACACCGCGAAGCGTCGGCCGTCGATGAAGACCGCATCGACCTGGACATCCTCTTGCCACGGATAGGTCGAGGCGAGGACGAGATCGGCCGCCATGCCCTCGGCCACCGTGCCGACCCGGTCCTCGACTCCGAACACCGCGGCGGCATCGCGGGTCAATGCCGTCAGAGCACGCCGAGACGGAAGCCCGCCCTCGATCGCCCGCCTGACCCCTGCCATGAACTCTCCGGGAGTGTTCACGCCGCCAGACGAGAACGCGAAGCGAATGCCGGCTTCCGCAAACTCAACCGGAGTCGTCGGAGCGAGGCGCTCGTGAAGGACTTCCCTCAACGGCCGGTCGGCGTCCGGATCCCGGTCTCGCTCCGGCAGCGTCGCCGGCCAGTCGACATCGATCAGGACCGGCGTCTCCGCGGCGGCGAGAGCCGCCGCGAGTCGGTAGCCCTCCTGGCCGCCGTAGATGACGGCATGAAGACCGAGCTCTTCCGCCAGATCCAGAGCGCGGGCGATCTCGACAGCCGACGAACCGGGCAGCAACAGGCTCTCGCGCCCCGCGGCGACGGCCGCGAGAGGGGCCAGCGTACGGTCGAACTCTGGACGTCGCCAACCGGCGGGATCCGTCTCCCAGGCCGCCACGGCTTCGGCGTAGTGGGATGCATCGAAGATCAGTTGCCGCAGGTAGGCGATCCGGCCCATCAGCGCGCCGGGATACGAACCGAAGCCGCCGGCGCCGCTGAGCGACGCCATCTGCGCCAACTCCGGCGCGAGAACCTGGTGTTCAGGATCGCGGCCCGCTACGCCATAGCGGACGAGCGACACACGGCCCGGGAACAGACCTTGGCCGGGCCGCGCGACGACCGACGTGAAACCTGCCTCGCGCCAGGACGCGACCCCCTCGGCGTCCATATCCTCCAGCGCGTCCGCGGCGCGCTTCCAGGGCTCGGTCAACGGGCGATCCTCCGGTCCTCGCGGCAGCTCCTGACCGGGCTCCGGGCGCCTGCGCCCCGCGCCTGCCGCTGCCGGTCCGGCGGGACCGCGCTGCCGCGCGCGCGGCAGGCTGCCCAGGGCATCGATGAGCCCCGGGAAGACGATCAGCCCTTCGCCGTCGATCACTCGCGCGTGACCTGGAATCGCCGCATCTGCCGCGACGGAGGTGATCGTCCCGTTCTCGATGACCACCGTCGCCCGCTCGAGCACCGTGCCGTCACCAACCTCGACGCGGGCATCGCGGATCGCGTAGAACGGCGGCGGCGCCGGGGGAGGACCGGCAAAGAGCGGGCCGACGACGCCGGCCACGACGAACATCGCGACCGGCAGGGACAGGATCCCGGACGGCGCCCGCCGACCGGCCTGCTTCAACGGGGCGCTTACTCTCGACATCGACGGCGCGACCCTAGCATGGCGGCAGCCCATTCCGGGGACACCAGCGAGCGAGCGTGCAGCCGTTGCAGTCGGGCCTGCGGGCCACGCAGACGCGACGGCCATGCCAGATGATCGCGTGACCGGCGAAGATCCAACGGTCCGGCGACAATCGGTTCATCAGATCGCGTTCGACGCCTACCGGATCGGACGCGGCGCTGATTCCCAGCCGCCGCGACAGCCGCGCGACATGGGTGTCGACGACGACGCCTACCGCCTTCCCGAACCAGGCGCCGAGCACGACATTCGCGGTCTTCCGCGCGACCCCGGGCAGCGTGACCAGGTCCTCCATCGTGCTCGGGACCTGGCCGCCGAACTCCTCGACGATCTTCCGGGCGGCCCCCAACACGTTCTTCGTCTTGTTGCGGAAGAAACCGGTGCTCCGAATCTCCTGCTCAAAGACCGTCGGGTCAGCGTTTGCGAAGTCCTCCACGGAGCGATAGCGGGCGAAGAGCGTCGCCGTCACCTGATTCACGCGAGCATCGGTGGACTGGGCGGAGAGGATCGTCGCGATCAGCAGTTGGAGCGCGTTCTCGTGGCGGAGTTCACACTCCGCGTCCGGGTAGAGCCGTTCGAGTTCCCGGAGTACCTGGCCGAGTACCGACCGCGAGATGGGCTGAAAGTCGCCGGGCGACTCCGACATCGGCTCAGGGTCGGAGGAGGTCGAGCACGGCCAATGTCATCGCCTCCACGCCGGCCCGAATCGCCGGTTCCGGTTCGATACGAAAGAACGGCGAGTGGTGGGACGGCACCGGCGGGCCTCCCTCCGCCTCCGCCGCGAGGTCGGCGGGATCCGTGCCGCCGACGTTGAAGTAGGCGCCGGGCACGTTGTGCTCGGTTCGCACGAAGTAGGCAAAATCCTCGGCGCCCATGCCGGACGGCGGTTCGCTATGGAACACGTCCTCACCCATGCCGGCGCCGATCGCAGCCCGAACCCGGGCGGCAAGCTCCTCGTTGTTCATCGTCACCGGCGTCGACTCCTTCGTTCGCACGACGCGCGGCAAGAGCGACTCGGGGAGTCCGGCGGCCCGGCCAATCCCGTCCGCGACTCGCTCGATGGCCGACAGCAGCTGTTCCCGGGTGTCCTCGCTGTTCGCCCGCACGGTGAGTTGAAGCTCAACGCGGTCCGGGATCACGTTGTGCTTGAAGCCGCCATGGATGGCGCCGACGGTGATCACGCCCGGCTCGAGGGGGTTGAGTTCTCGACTCACGATGCTCTGGAGCGCGACGACGAGCTGCGCCGCGATGTAGATCGGGTCGCGGCCCCGGTGCGGCGACGCGCCATGGGCGCCGATACCGAACACCGTCACGTCGACGCTGTCCGAAGACGACGCGAGGAGTCCCGGCGGCACATCGATCTTGCCAGCCGGCTTCCCCGCCGCAACGTGAAACGCCAGCGCGTAGTCGGGGACGCCGAAGCGCTCGTACAGACCGTCCTCCAGCATCTCGCGGGCGCCCATGATCCGTTCCTCGGCCGGCTGGCCGACGAACATCACGGTCCCCGACCACGCGTCGCGCATGGCTGCGAGTCGCCGTGCCACGCCGACCATCGCCGTGATGTGAACATCGTGACCGCAGGCGTGCATGACCGGCGCCTCCTCACCCGACAGGTCGACCTGAGTCGCCGTCGAGGCGTAGGGCAGTTCGGATTGCTCCCGCACCGGAAGTCCATCCATGTCCGCCCGCACGAGGACCAGCGGGCCGTCGCCGTTCTCCAACATGCCGACGATGCCGGTCCGACCGATACCCTCGGTGACCTCGACGCCCGACGCTCGAAGTTCCGCCGCGAGTCGTTTCGCTGTCTCGTGCTCGAGGAAGGACAGCTCCGGATTCCGGTGGAAGTGTTCGAACAGCGCCCGCAGTTCGTTCTCGTAGTCCTCGGCGATCGCGGCCTCGAGCGCGCCCGCCGCCGAACTCTGGGCGCGCGCCGCGGCGGACGCCGCCAAGACGGCGGCGGCGAGAAGCAGAGCAACCCGTGGGAACGCGCTCATCGCCGGCCACTGTACAGCACGCGCAGTTCCGAACGCTGAACAACTGCCGAACGGCGCGCTCACTCGACGAGTCTCCATGCGTAGGCCAGGGCGTGACCGAGGGAATCGGTAAACGCCCTGCCCTGCCAGGCGATATCGAAGGCCGTACCGTGATCCACCGAGGTGCGCACGATCGGTAGACCGATCGTCACGTTGACTCCGCGTTCGAAGCCGATGAGCTTCATCGGCGCATGGCCCTGATCGTGGTACATGCAGACGACGGCATCGAAGCGGTCGAGGGCGACGGCCTGGCGGAACACCGTGTCGGCGGGATGAGGGCCCGAGACCTCGAAGCCGTCGGCCTGGGCCTCCGCCACGGTCGGTGCGATGATGTCCCGGTCTTCGCTTCCGAACAAGCCGTTCTCGCCCGCGTGGGGATTCAGCCCGCATACGGCGATTCGCGGTCGCTCGATGAACCGGGACAATGCCTCGTGGGTGAGTTCGATGACGGTGCGAATGCGGCCAGGCGCCACCCGCTCGATCGCCTCGCGCAGGCTGACGTGACCGCTCACATGGCTCACCGCCACCTCCGGCAGGGCCAGCATCATGACCACGTCCCGCGCGCCGCAGATGCCGGCGATGAACTCGGTGTGTCCGGCGAAGTCCGGTGTAGTCGCCCGCGTCGCTTCCTTGTTCATCGGCAGGGTGACGACTCCGGCAACGCGGTCGGCCAACGCGTCCCGGGTCGCGCGCTCGACGTAGGCAAGCGCCGCCGCTCCCGCCTCGGCGCTTTGCACGCCGGGCGTCACCTGCTCGGCGTCGAGCAGCCCGAGGTCGACAACCGAGAGGATTCCGCGGCAGGTCGCCCCGCGATCCGGCTCCGAGAGCGAGCGAAGCGGCACGTCGACTTCAAGCGCTTCGGCCGCGCGGCGAAGAACCCCTGCGTCGCCGTAGACCAGCACGTCTTCGCCGAGAAGACCAGCGGCAAACCGGCGGACCGCAATCTCAGGGCCGACCCCGGAGGCATCCCCCATCGTCACCGCCATCGGCCGCGAGTTCATCGCGCGAATCTACTTCAGGGCCAAGTAGCCGCGGCGTCCTCCATCGACCGGACGGGTTGCCGACGGTCCCGTCAACCGCCGAGAATTCTCAGCTCCCGCGGCGACGAGGTGAGCAGCTCCGAACCCTGGGCCGTTACCCGCACGTTGTCCTCGATCCGTACGCCGCCCCAGCCTTCGAGGTAGAGACCCGGCTCGATCGTGAACACCGCGCCCTCGACCAACGTGTCTTCGTTGCCGGCCATGACCGACGGAGGCTCGTGGATCTCGAGCCCCAGACCGTGGCCGGTGCGGTGGGTCATGAACTTCCTGAATCGGCGAGAGTGGAGGTTCGCCTGGCAGTTCTGGTGGACTTGGTCGTAGGTCACCCCCGGCCGTGACGCCGCCACCCCTCGGATGTTCGCCTGCAGCACCGCCTCGTAGACCTCGCGCATGCGATCCGACGGCGAACCGCCGACGACGAACGTCCGCGTGATGTCGCAGTGGTAACCCTCGTACGAGGTGCCAAAGTCGATGAGCAGGAACTCCCCCTCGCCCAACTCGCGGTCGTCCGGGACACCGTGCGGCAGCGCCGACTTCGGGCCGCCCAGAACGATCGGACCGAAGGAAATGCCGCCGCCGCCGCGACGGAGGAGTTCACTCGACAACTTCGCGGCGATCTCGCCTTCTCGACGACCCGGCCGCACGTCGCGAAGGGTGAACTCGAGTGCCGCTTCGGCGATCTTCGACGCTTGGCGGATCGCCTGCGCCTCCTCGTCGCTCTTTCTGAGGCGCAGTGCAACGACGATCTCCTCCGCGCTCTCGATACGCGCCCGGGGCAGCTCTCGAACGAGATGCCGATACTCCATGTAGCGCAGGCTGAGCGGCTCCACCGCGACCCGCGACGCGTTGTTCAGGCCCGCAAACGCCGCCGCCGCCGCCTGCTCCGGTCCGTCCGCGTCATCCCAAAGGTGCAACGTCTCGACCGCAGGCGCTGCGCCGCGGAAGTTCGCCTGCTCGAGCGCCGGCACGACCGCCACCGGCGGGTCGTCGGTTGGCACGATGAGAAGAAAGAGCCGTTCGTGCGCCTCGAACTCATGCCCGAGCAGCCAGGTCATCGTCGCCGCCGGCGTGAGCACGACCGCGTCGACGCCGGCGTCCGAAGCCGCCCGGCGCAGCGCATCCAGACGGTCGACCTCGCGAGTCGTCTCGCCGTCGCCGTCGACGGGGGTGTCTCCGGAGTGTTCGACCACGTTCTCGCTCATCGGCTTCTCATCATCGGCTGGCTCGCTACAAACCGTATCGGAGCGGGAGCTTACTCCGAATGCGGCTCGACGATCGGACCGATCAGGAAGACGCGATAGTCTTCCGCAGAAGATGGACACGACGATCGGCGCCGAGTACGACGAACTGCGGGCAGAGGTCCGGGCTTTCCTGTCCGAGAACCGGGACGCGGCAATCCCCGCCGGGCCCGGTTTCGGGGGCCGCGGCTCCGAGGCCCGGCCGCTTGTCGTCGCGTGGCAGCAGCGGCTGGTCGACGCCGGGTACGCCGCGCGCACGATCCCCAAGCGCTACGGCGGCGCTGGCCACGAACCGGATGCCTTGGCCAGCCTGGTCATCGAGGAGGAGTTCCAGCAAGCCGGGGTGTCGCTCGGGATGGAGAACCAGGGCATCAGCATGTTCGTGCCCACCCTGCTCCACTTCGGCCGGGAGGACCAGAAGCTCGAGCTCATCCGGCCGACCATTCGTGGCGACCTGATCTGGTGCCAGGGTTACAGCGAGCCCGGATCGGGCTCCGACCTCGCTTCGCTCCGCACCTCGGCCCGGCTCGACGGCGACGAGTACGTGATGAACGGCCAGAAGATCTGGACATCCGGGGCTCGGGAAGCCGACATGATGTTCGCCCTCGTGCGCACCGAGGTGGAGGCCGGCAAACACGGCGGCATCAGCTACATCGTCTTGTCGATGGACACCCCGGGCATCGACGTGCGGCCTCTGATGACGATGACGGGCGACGCCTCCTTCAACGAGGTCTTCTTCACCGACGTCCGGGTACCGGCGACGAACGTGATCGGCCGACCGGGGCAGGGCTGGGAGGTCGGCACGTACACGCTGCGCTTCGAGCGGAACATGCTCGGCCGCTCGAACGCCACGGAGAACTACCTCGCCGGCTGCGAGGAGATTCTGCGCGAGACCGGCTTGATCGAATCGGCGGTCTATCGTGACCGTCTGCTGCGGCTCGAAGGCCGGATGCTGGCGATGAAATACCACCAACTCCGGCTGCTGACCGACCGCCTGAAGCAGCGCGATTCAGGCGCCGGCGGCCTGATCGTCAAGCTGAACAACTGCCAGTTGAACTACGACATCTGCGCCCTGGCGATCGACGCGATGGCGGAGCGGGGGGTGCTCAAGCGGGGGTCGAAGCACGTCCGCGACTACGGCAACTGGCAGGCGACCTACATGTACGCACTGGGCCTCATCATCGGCGGAGGCACGGCCCAGATTCAGAAGAACATCATCGGCGAGCGGGGTTTGGGACTGCCTCGCGAACCGAAGCCGGCGGCCGCCTAGCCAACGCGGCTCGCCGATCCGCTCGACGACGGGAGTCCTGCATGGACTTTGGCCTGACGGAGCCGCAGGCGCTCCTCCGCGATTCGATCGCCCGCTTCCTCGACCAGGCGGTCGG
The DNA here is from genome assembly GCA_965219625.1 of Candidatus Multivoraceae bacterium. Classification (GTDB taxonomy): domain Bacteria; phylum Acidobacteriota; class Thermoanaerobaculia; order Multivoradales; family Multivoraceae; genus Multivorans. The sequence continues at coordinate 504,761 of OZ244782.1, forward strand.
CATCGACCGGGTTCGTTCCGTGATGGACTCGGAGTCCGGCCGCGACGAGACGATTCATGGCGAACTCGGTGACCTGGGAATCGCCGGACTGCTCATTCATCTCGAGCAGGGCGGAACCGGCCTCGGCATGCAGGAAGCGGCGATCGCCGCCCAAGAGCTCGGCCGCGCCGCGGCGCCGGTGAACTTCCATTCCTCCTATATTCTGGCGCCGCTCTTACTCGCCGGCGCCCCAGAGAGCGAACGTCGCAACCAGTTGCTCGAGGGCATCGCCGCCGGCTCGACGCTGGTCGTCCCGATCCTCAATGCACCGATCGCCGAAGGCCGCGTCGACGGATCCGTGCTCTACGTTCCGGACGGCTGCTGGGCAGACGCCTTCCTGCTCGAGTCCGAGGGCAGTCTCCACCTCGTCGACCGCGGAGCCGGGGGCGTCGAGGCGGAACCCCTGATGACCGTCGACGACACCCGTCGCGTCGCCGAGGTCACCTTTGCGGCCGTCGGCCCGGAAGCCCTCGAAGAGCTGGGGGGCAGCGCCGAGGGAACCCGTAGAGCGGTCCACGCGGCCCGGGTCGCACTCGCCGCCGACGCCTTGGGCGCGGCGCAGCAGGGTCTCCAGATCGCCGTCGAGTACGCCCGCGAACGCAAGCAGTTCGACCGCATCATCGGCTCCTTCCAGGCGGTCAAGCACATGTGCGCCGAGGCACTCGCCGAGATCGAGCCCGTCCAGTCGCTCCTGTGGCACACCGCCGACGCCTGGGACGAGGAGTCGGACGCCGTCGACTATCTCGCTCCGCTGCTCAAGGCTCACGCCACGGACATGGCAAGCCAGGCGGTCACGACCTCGACACAGGTCTTCGGCGGCATCGGCTTCACCCACGAGTGCGACATGCACATCTTCTACAAGCGGGTCGGGTACGACCGCCAGATGCTCGGCAACCCGACGGCGCTGCGTGAGCAGGCGGCGGCAGCGAGGTTCGCCTGAGGCGCATTCGAGCGGCGGCATCGAATGACGCCCCCTGAAGCGACCTCTGCCGCGTTCGCCGACGAACTCCCGGAACGTAAGGACGCTTCCACTCCTGAACGCTCTCGACAGACGGACAAGCTGCACCATGCGCTGGCCTACGAGGCGCGAAGGCGGAACAACCCGTCCGCCTCGGAGCGCGAGTTCGTCGAGCGGGCGAGCCGCCCTGGAACGACTGCGCGTCCGCCTTTGGCCCCGACGCATGAGTCGGACCCGAGGGCGTCTCCATCACCACCGCCGACCGAGCCCGCGAGCGGGGCCGGCTGCCTCTACTCCACGATCGCCTGGTAGGTCAGTACCTCCATCAGGGGACGGAGCGGGTAGGTGCCGGTGGGCATCAACTGGGTCAGCACGATGGCGACGAGGTCTTCCTCGGAATCGACCAGGAAGTCGGTCGAGGCGGCGCCGCCCCAGCCGTAGGTGCCGGGCGAGGCCGGCAGTCCGGTGAGCCCGGTGTCGGTGATCGAGTATCCGCCCAGGCCGTAACCCATCCCCTCGCCCATCCCCATGTCGAGGTTCAGGCTCGACATCGGCGACGGACCGTAGGCCGAACCGAGATGGTTGTCCGTCATCAGGGCTACCGTCTCCGGCCCGAGGATCCGTACGCCGTCGAGTTCGCCGCCGTTCGCCAGCATCTGGGCGAAGCGCAGGTAGTCGCCCGCGGTGGCGACCAGGCCGGAGCCGCCCATCTCGACCTTGGGCGGCTCGCGGTAGGCGCTGGTCTCCGGGTCGTCGAAGACGACGATGCCGCCCTCGGGGGTCGGCGCATAGTTCACGGCGAACCGATCGAGCTTCTCGTCCGGGACGTGGAAGTCCGTGTCGGCCATACCCAACGGGTCGAAGATGCGCTCCTTCAGGAAGTCGCGAAAGCTCTGGCCGGAGACGACCTCGACCACCCGCCCGGCGACCTCGAGACCGACGCTGTAGTTCCACGCGGCGCCGGGGTGAGCGATCAGGGGCTGTTTCGCCAGCTCCCGGACATAGTGCGCGAGGTCGTCGTGGGGCACGGCATCCGCCGAACCCTCGAGTCCCGCTGCCGCGTAGCTGGCAGCCACCGGGCCGGGGATGAAGGTGTAGGTGAGCCCGGAGGTGTGGGTCATCAGGTCTCGGATGACGATCGGCCGACGCGGCGGTTCCGTCTCCATTTCGTCGCCATCGCCCGAGACGTAGACCTGCGTGTCGGCGAACTCGGGCAGAACCTGGGATAGCCGCGTGGACAGCAGGAAGCGGCCCTCCTCCCAGAGGATCATCAGCGCCGCCGACGCGACCGGCTTGGTCATCGAGTACATGCGGAAGATCGTGTCCTCGGCCATCGGTTCGCCGGCCTCGACGTCCTGGTAGCCGCTGGCTTCGAAGTGGACGACCTTCCCGTCGCGGGCTACGGCGGTGATCACGCCGGACAGCTTGCCGTCCGTCACATACGTCTCGAACGCCGGCCGGATGCGGTCGAGCCGTTCGCTCGACATGCCGACGCTCTCCGGCGTGGCCCGCGGCAGGCCGGCGAACGTCCCGGCGCTCGTACCGCCGGAGTCCTGGGGTACGCACGCGGCAAGCAGGCCGACGGCGAGGACGCCGGCCCAGGCGACGGTGAAGGTCAGTCGTTCGTGCATCTCGAGTTCCCCTCTGAGTGGTCGTGGAGTGCTGCGCGGAGTCCGCTACGGGGCGCCCAGCAGCCAGGACTCGTCGAAGCTCACGTGCTTGATGCTCTTGCCCTGGGCGCCGTCCTCGAGAGCGCCGGAAACGTGGTAGCTGTACGTCACGTGGATGCGGCCGTTCGCAGCCTGGATCACCGACGGGTAGTGGTAGCGCCCGACATCTCTCTGTTCGCGCTCGAGATAGCGCCGGCGCTTGAAGGTCCGGCCCTCATCCTCCGAAACGGAGACGGCGAGCCGATAGCGACCGTCGGGAACGTCGTTGTGAACGACGATCCAACGGCCGCTCGATAGCCGCAGCACTTCCAGGCCGGCGCCTGTTTCGACCAGGTCGGGATGGTCGCGAGCAATCGTCCAGGTCGCTCCCAGGTCCCGGGATTCGGCAACGTGCGCGTGCTTCGGCGCCGGGCCGTTGTCCCGCATGAACGCAACCAGGATGCCGTCGTCGCGCAGTGCGAAGGTCGGCTGGACGCTGCCGCCGCCGACGATCGGCTCGCTCATCGTCCAACTGTGACCTCCGTCGTCCGTGTAGGTCGCCGAGGCAAAACTGAAGCCGTCCGAATAGAGGCCCAGGAGCAACCGCTGGCCGCCCGACGGCAGCGGCAGAACGATCGGGTGCGCGCGAGTGAACCAGCCAAGCCGCCTGGTCAGCTTGTCCGCCGCCTGTTCCAGGTTCCGCGCCGCCCAGTCGCGCGAGCGCTCGGGCAGAGCCGGATCCCTCGCGTTGGCGAAGCCCAGACTCCGGAAGTACTCGTCCGTCCGCTCCGCGACGAGAGCGTGGAAGCCCTCCCCCGGCTTCATGTGGAGTACGTCCTGCCACTGCCATACAGGCGGTCCGGGACCGTCGAAGTCCGTCGAGATCTTGAACTTCATCAGGGCGCTCTCCCACAGATTCGCCTGGATCGTGGGCCAGAAGAGCCAGAGCCGATGGCCGCCCGCGGCACGCGGTTCGAGCAGAAGCGTGCAGTTCGTGTCCGGGAAACCCGGGGTGTCCGCAAGCAGAAAGGGCCGGCTCCAAGTTGCCGCCCCGGCTCGGCGGCGGGCGCCCAGGATCCGGACGTCGTCCGAACGCCGCTCGCCGGAGCCGTGGAACCAGGCGACAAGAAGATCCCCGTTCGGCAGTTCGACGAGCGACGAGCCGTGATTGTGCCAGCTCTCGAGCGGGAAGATGAGCTCGCCGACCGGCGCTCCAGTCTCGGCGGGAGCCTCCGGTCCCGGCTGTGTCGCGGCCGGCGAGGAAGCGCCGATGGCCAGAGCTGCGATCGCCAGCAGACGCCACGCGCGCCCGTGGACTCCTCGGGAGCTCACCGCCTCCTCCCTACTCCGCTGCCAAGGAAACACGGATGATCTCTTTGTCATTGCGGGCGACGACGTGCCGGTTCGCGTAGGCCGGATGCGACCAGTTGACCATCGCCTCCCCGAATCGCCGGGGACCGAAGCCGGCATTCGCGGTCGGTTCGAGCAGCTTCGCTCGATCGACCTCCTCGTAGCCGTCTCTCGAGAAGCGGGCGATGATCAGGTCTCCCTCGTCGTTGTTCACGAACCAACGGTCGCGGTGCTTGACCATGAAGGCCGCTCCCCAGCGTCCCTGGCGGGTCATCCTGTCCGAGACCCACAGGCGCGCGCCGTCGGCGGCATTCAGCCCCCGCAACTCGCCGTAGCTGCAGACGCCGTAGATCGTGTCGCCCTCGAAGATGGGGGTCGTGATCAGCGAGTGGAGGCCCTCCGTTCGGTCCGGCAGCTCGCTCCGACCCTGGCCGCGCCAGATCTCGCGAACCTCGGGCCCTTTCTCGTTGAACTCGAGCATCAGAGACCCGCGGTAGAACTGCGAAAGCAACATCCGGTTCCCGTGAACGACCGGCGTCGCGACGGTCAGCGAGGACGCGCCCTCCCAGGGCACCGCCCAGTACACCTCGCCGGTATGAGGGTTCAAGGAGTTGACTCCCTGCGGCTCCCAGATGATGAGTTGCTCCACGCCACCGCGTTCGACGAGGATCGGCTGACCGTAACCGGCTTCCCAGTTGGACGACAGCGCCCTCCACGTCTCTTCGCCGGTATGCTTGTCGAAGGCGATCACCTTGCCATCCGGTTCGGCGCCGACGACCGCGATCAACAGATCGCCGACGACGAGCGGAGAGCTGGCGAAACCCCAGATCGCAACGCTTGCATCGCCCTCCTGCTGCGCGTCGTAGGACCAGATCACGTCGCCAGTGGCCGCTTCGAGGGCGAGCACGTGGCCGACCGCGCCGGCCACGTACACCCGGTCGCCGTCGACCGTGGGCGTCGCCCGCGGACCGATCGCATAGCTTGCCTGGAGCGGCGCGTAACCGACTTCCCACTCGTGGGTCCAGAGAACCTCGCCGGACTCCTCGGAGAGCGCGACGGCTCGCTCGAAGCCCTCCTTGATCCGCGAACCCTCCCGAGGCCGCCAGTCGGTTACGAAGACGCGACCGTCCGCCACCGACGGACCCGAGTAGCCGCCGTTGATCGGCGTCCGCCAGACGACGTCGAGTCCATCCTCTGGAAACCGCTCGAGAATGCCGTCTTCAAGCCAGACGCCATCACGTTCCGCGCCCCGCCACTGCGGCCAGTCGTCACCAAACGCGGGCAACGCAACGAGGGGCGCCGCCAGGAGCGTGAGGACGACGATACGAACTGCTCTCGCTTGCACGAAAGGCTCTCTAGATGTCGTAGTAGAGCGCGAACTCGTGCGGATGCGGGCGCAGAGCGACTTCCTGGCATTCGCTTTCCCGCTTGTACGCGATGTGGTTCTCGATCACATCCTCGTCGAACACGCCGCCCGCGGTCAGAAAGTCGTGATCCGCCTCCAGCGCGTCCAGCGCCTCGTCGAGCGTTGCCGGCGTCGTCGGCACGCCCTGGCTCGCTTCGGGCGAGAGGTCGTAGATGTCCACGTCGAGCGAGCTGCCCGGATCCGTCTCGTTCTGGATGCCGTCCACGGCCGCCATGAGGAGCGCGGCGAAGGCCAGGTAGGGATTGCAGCTCGGATCGGGGCAGCGGAACTCGATCCGCTTCGCCTTCGGCGAAGGCGAATACATCGGGATCCGCACCGCCGCGCTCCGGTTGCGCTGCGAGTAGACCAGGTTCACCGGCGCCTCGAAGCCCGGCACGAGTCGCTTGTAGCTGTTCGTCGTCGGGTTCGTGAAGGCGAGAATCGCCGGCGCATGCTTGAGCACGCCGCCGATCGCATGCATCGCCATGTCGGAAAGGCCTGCGTAGCCGTCACCGGCGAAGAGCGGCTGGCCGTCCTTCCAGAGCGAAATGTGGGTGTGCATGCCGGACCCGTTGTCCTCGAACAGCGGTTTCGGCATGAAGGTCACCGTCTTGCCGTGCTTGTTCGCCGTGTTCTTGATGATGTACTTGTAGAGCATCATCGCGTCCGCAGTCGCCACCAGGGAACCGAACCGCAGATCGATCTCGGCCTGACCTCCGGTGCCCACCTCGTGATGCTGACATTCCACGTGGAGGCCTGCGTCCTCGAGGTTGAGCAGCATTTCGCTGCGGAGGTCCTGGTGCTTGTCCGTCGGCGGCACCGGGAAGTAGCCCTCCTTGTACCGTGGCTTGTAGCCCAGGTTCGGCTCCTCGTTCGCCCCGCTGTTCCAGCGCCCCTCGATCGAGTCGACCTCGAAGAAGCCGAAGTTCGGACCGCCGTCGAAGCGCACATCGTCGAAGATGAAGAACTCGGCCTCCGGGCCGAAGTACGCCGTATCGGCTATACCCGTTGCCTGCACGTAGGCCTCGGCCGCCCTCGCGACGCCGCGCGGATCGCGGCCATAGCTCTCGCGGGTGATCGGGTCGACGATGTTGCAGGTCATGACGAGCGTCTTGTGCTCGAAGAACGGATCAATGAACACGGTGTCCGGGTCCGGCACGACCAACATGTCCGACTCGTTGATCACCTGCCAGCCGCGGATGCTCGAGCCGTCGAAGCCGAGCCCGTCCTCGAACGTGCTCTCGTCGACCTCTCGCGCCGGTACGGAAAAGTGCTGCCAGAGGCCGGGGAAGTCCGTGAATCGGAAATCGACGATCTGGATCCCCTCATCGCGAATCCGACTGATGATCGACTGGGGGCTAGCCTCTGCCATGACGTCCTCCTTCGTGTGTTCCTTGCCGCGGTTCGCAGCGCAACCCTGCCACGAGCGCCGACTCGAAGCGCCGAAGGCCGGGGCGCGTTACCCGCGGTGGGGCTTGTCTATCAGCAGGACCCCGAAGTCGCAAGCGACGGACGACGCGGCGCCGGTCACGAGCCCGGTTCGAGGCGACTCAGCACCGCGCTGTCCTCACGCCAGCCGGACTGGACCCGCACGTCCAGCTCCAGGTAAACGGCGGTGCCGAGGAAATCCTCCAGGTCATGACGAGCGGCGGTGCCGATCCGCTTGATCCTGGCGCCGCCTCGACCGATGACGATGCCCTTGTGGCTCCTCTTGTCGACCAGAATCGACGCTCTGAGGTCGGTCCGTTCGTCGGCGTCCTCCCAGGCGTCAATCAGCACGGCGGTGGTGTACGGCAGTTCAGCCCGTGTCTGGTCGAGCACCTTCTCGCGAATGAGCTCGGCAACCAGGAAGCGCTCGGTGTGGACGGTCAAGAGCCGCGGATCGTGAACCGGCTCGCCAGCCGGCAGCAGGCGCCAGAGGATGTCGAGCAAGAGATCAACGCCGTCGCCGGCCAACGCCGAGATCGGCACGATCTCCACGAACAGGCCGCGGGCGGCGTAGCGCTCGATCTCCGGCAGCAGCCTGCGTTTCGCCACGCGGTCGATCTTGTTCAGCAGGCAGAGCATCGGCCGCTTGCGCTTGGCGGCCGCCGCAGCCAGAAGATCAAGGGCGAATGCCTCGCCTCGCCCGAACGGAGTCGACGCGTCCCTCAGCAGGCAGGCGACGTCGGCCTCGTCGAGGGCAGCGGAGGCAGCATGCACCATCCGCCGGTTCAGCCGATGCAGGGGACGGTGGAGCCCTGGCGTATCGTGAAGCGCCATCTGGCCACGGGACGTCGTCAGAACGCCGATCAGCCGGTGACGGGTGGTCTGCGGCTTGTCCGAGACGATCGCCAGCTTCTCGCCGAGGATCCGGTTGAGCAAGGTCGACTTGCCCGCGTTCGGCCGTCCGAGCAGCGCGACCGTGCCGGACTTGTACGGCCCCAGGAACTGCGCCCGCAGGCGCCGTTCGAGGCCCTCCATCTCTCCGTCGTCCGTCTCGTGGTCGTAGCCCAGGCAGTGGAGGATGCCGTGAAGCAAGAGGACCTTGAGTTCCCGCTCGAGCGCCCCCCCGCTCTGTGACTTCGCCGTCTCCACGGAGATGACGACATCTCCCAGATGCCGCCCCTCGGGCGTCGTCTCCCCCGGAAACGAAAGGACGTCGGTGGGCTCCGCCCGACCGCGAAACCGGCGGTTCAGATCCTCGATCTCCGCATCGTTCACCAGACGAACCGACAACGTGACGTCGTCCGAAGCGAGTTCGGAGACGACCGCGGCAGCGAGCCGCTCGAGCTCGGTCGTCAAGTCGCGGCACGCTGCCTCGGCCGCCGCCCCGACCTCGAGTTCGATCGTCGCCAAGGTCGGACCTGGCGACCGTCAGCCGCCGCGACCGGACGCGCCGCCCGGAAGCACGCGCAGCGCACCGCGACGCCGGCCCTGTCCGAAGTCGAAGCCCGGGTAGTCCACGCGATTGTGGTGGATCGTCTTCAATACGTTCTGCAGCGCGTAGCTCAACCGCCGCAGATCGGAGAACGTGAGGTCCGTCTGGTCCAGCTGGCCGTCCTCCAGCACATCGTCGATCAGGCGTTCGACGAGTGCCCGAATCGACTTCTCCGAGAACTCCCCGAGCGTGCGGCTCGCCGCCTCGACACTGTCGGCGACCATCAGCACGCCGTACGTCTTGCTCTGCGGCAACGGCCCCGGATAGCGGTACTGGGATTCGTTGATTCCCTGCTCTGCCTCCGCTCGCTCCTTCGCGCGGGCGAGGAAGAAGTCGAGCCGACGGGTGCCGTGATGCTGCTCGATGGCAGCGATGACCGGTTGCGGCAGGCCGTGCTCCCGCGCCAGCCGGACGCCCTCCTTCACGTGGTCGAGCAGGATGAGCGCGGACATGGACGGCGCAAGATTGTCGTGCGGGTTGACGCCATCACGCTGGTTCTCGACGAAGTACTGCGGCCGCAGGACCTTGCCGACGTCGTGGTAGAGCCCGCCGACGTACCCCAGAGTCGGGTTCGCGCCGACCGCCTCGCAACCGGCCTTCGCCAGATGAGCGACCATCAACGAATGCTGGAAGGTCCCCGGCGCCTCGAACGCCACCCGCTGCAGGAGAGGCCGATTCGTATCCGACAGCTCGATCAGCTTGATGTCCGTCGTGACGAACAGCATCGCCTCAAACACCGGCAGCGCGAAGCTGACCACGGCGGCGACCATCAGCCCGCCCAGCAGAGCGCCCGACAACGCGACCCCCCAACTCGCCAGGGAGGCTTCCTCGCCGGCCAGGGTGAGCAGGGTGACCGACGTCATGTTCACGAGACCGACGAGCAGGCCTGCCCGCGTCACCGCCGAACGCTGCTTGAGTTGATCGAGCGCGAACACCGCGGCGAGGCTGCCGGTCAGGGCGTAGAGCATCGTGCCGCCAGCGAACCCCAGCGAGGCGCCGGCCGTTTCCGTCCATCCCAGACGCGCGACGAGCGCCGAAAAGACGACGCCGATCAGCAGACCGGCGCCGCGGCCGTAGAGCACCGAGACGAGAAGCGCCACCGCCGCAAACGGGATCGCGTAGCCGTAGCTTGTCGCCGAGCTCAGCGCCTCCGTCTCGAACGACAGGGCCAGCGCCTCGGCGACGACGAAGCCCGCCTGGCTCGCGACGAGGCCCAGGATGACGATGAGGACGACGCTGCCGAAGGCCCCCGCCTCGACATTCACGAGTCGCTTGCGCCGGAAGGCGATCCACAGGAAGGTCGCCGCCAAGCCGAGCAACAGGCCGGACGCAAGCGGCGAACGCAGCACAGTCAGGCGGCGCTCGCTGCCGGTCATCTCGCGCAACAGGCGAATCGCCTCCGCGTCGACCTCGTCGCCCTTGCGGACGATGACCTGCCCGGCGCGGATCTGGTTGAACACCGGCTCCACCGCCTCGGCTGCGCGATCGCGACGCTGTTGCGTTTCGCTCCGGTTGAGGTAGATGTTCGGCGCCAGGTTGACCATGAGGAATCCGACGACCGTCTCCCGATCGTCCCGCGACCAGCCGTCCCAGCGGGCCACCTCCTCCTCCAGGTAACTCTCTACCTCGACCGGATAGCCGCGGTAGCCGAAGAGATCGAACTGGAGCCCTTCCTCACCCGTCTGCAGGTTGCGCAGAGTCACACCCTCGAGCCGGTTCTGGAGAAGCGTCTCCTTGTTCTCCACGATGCCGGCACGCAGCAGGAAACCGGCAAGCCGGCCCAGGCGTTCCGCGGACTCCGCACCCTCGTCGTCGCGAGCGACCAGGGAAGCGAGCAGCTCCGCATGCGCTTCGTCGACTCGGAGATCGCTTTCCTCCCGCAGGCGACGAAGTCGTTCGGCGGCCAGTTCGTCGTCGGACAGGTCGGCAACCTCGTCGAAGCTGCGCTCCATCGCGAACAACCGACCGATCCGCGCCTCGAGCTCGTCGGCCTGGCCTGCATCGAAGTCGTACAGCGGTCGAATGCCGGCGCGAGCCCTCTCCCGCAGTTCGTCCGAGGTCGCCTCGTCGAGAATCAGAACGTCGCGCGTCGCGTGATAGTCGCGGTTCGCGATATCCCCTTCGCCCAGGTCGGGGCCGAAGAAGGCGCCCTCGGGCGTCATGATCCAGATTCCCGAGACGACGAGCAGCGTGATCCAGACCGCGTCGAGCTCGAGCAGGTAGTGCCAGAGACCGGCCACCGTCAGCTGTTCGCCGTGGCGACGGAAGAGGCTGCGGCGAAGTCGACGCCGTGCTGCGCGTCGCCGCCCGAGGCGACGACGCCGCATCCTCGTCGCGGAGCTCATCGGCGGCCCTCCTCCACCTGCGGCGATGGGTTGCGCGCCTCCCAGCGGTCGTAGGCGCCGACGATCCGTTGGACGAGTTCATGACGAACGACATCGGAGGGACCGAAGCGGACGAAGGCGATGCCGTCTTCGCCTCGCAGCACCTCGAGAGCGTGCTTCAGACCGGAGCGCTGGCCCGCCGGCAGGTCGACCTGCGTGATGTCGCCGTTGACCACCGCCTTCGAGTTGAAGCCGATTCGGGTCAGGAACATCTTCATCTGTTCCGGTGTCGTGTTCTGCGCCTCATCCAGAATGATGAAGCTGTCGTTCAGCGACCTGCCGCGCATGAAGGCGAGCGGCGCGACCTCGATCACCTCCCGATCCAACATCCGCGCCACCCGGTCGAAGCCGATGATGTCGTAGAGAGCATCATAGAGCGGACGGAGGTAAGGGTTGACCTTCTCGGCCAGATCACCGGGCAGGAAGCCGAGCTTCTCGCCCGCCTCGACCGCCGGCCGCGCCAAGACGATCCGGCGCACATTCTCCTCCTTGAGCGCCGAAGCCGCGACCGCAACCGCCAAGTAGGTCTTGCCGGTGCCGGCCGGGCCGGTGGAGATGACGAGGTCATGATCGAGCATCGCCCGCAGGTAGCGCTTCTGGTTCAGGCTGCGAGGCGCGACGAGGCGCCGCGAGGCCCGGATGAGAGCGCCGGTCTTGAAGAACTCGACCAGGGACGTGTTCGGTTCCTCGGCAACTACCCGCAGCGCCGTCGACCAATCGCCACCCGAAAGACGCCGTCCCCCGGCCGCCAGAGCCCCCAGATCGGTCAGCAGGCGCTCCGTCGCGTCGACCGCCGAAGGCGACCCCTCGATCTGTACCGCCGAACCGCGAACGCCGAGCGTAACCTGGAGCGCCTTCTCCACGCGCCGCAGGTTGTCATCGTGGGCGCCGCAGATCGCCCGCACCGCCTCCTCGGGAAGGGTCAACTGAGCCCGGATTCGCTCCTGTTCGGCGATCGTCAAGAAATTCCTCGACGATGACGTCTCCCGCAGGGCCGCCGGCCCACACCCGCTGTCGAACTGCTCATCTGGCCTGCCGATAGTCGAAGAAGCCCCGCCCCGTCTTGCGTCCCAGACGGCCCGCCTGGACCATCTGTTTGAGCAGCGTCGGCGGCGCGAAGCGCGTCTCGCGGTACTCGTCGAACATGATGTTCGCCACGTAGTACATCGTGTCGAGGCCGATGAAATCGCATAACGTGAACGGTCCCATCGGGTAACCGCAGCCAAGCTTCATCGCGGTGTCGATGTCCTCCAGGCTGCCGACGCCGCTCTCGTAGGCCCGAATCGCATCGAGCAGATAGGGGATGAGGAGCCGATTGACGATGAAGCCGGAGTTGTCGCCACAGGCGACCGGGGTCTTGCCCACCCGCTCCGCCAACCGCCAGCAGGCGTCATAGGCCTCGTCCGAGGTCATCAGCGTCCTCACCACCTCGACCAGCCGCATCGCCGGTACGGGATTGAAGAAATGAAGGCCCACGAACCGATCGGGCCGCGACGTGGACGCGGCGAGTTGCGTCAAGGTGAGGGACGATGTGTTGCTGGCGAAGATCGCCTCGTCGCTCGCGATGTCGTCGAGCCGAACGAAGAGCTCGCGCTTCGTCTCCAGATCCTCGACGATCGCCTCGACGACCAGGTCGGCGCCGGCGAGTTCGGCGAGATCCGTCGTGCCATGCAGGTTGGCGAGCGCCCGGTCATGCTCGTCGGCATCCATCCGCCGCTTCTCCAGGCTCCGGGCGAGCGACGAACGTACGGCCCCGAGCCCCTTGTCCAGCGCCTCCTCGTCGACCTCCCGAACGGTGACCGGGAGCCCGGATCGCGCACAGATCTCTGCGATACCCCGGCCCATCAGACCGCAACCAACCAGCCCAACTCGTTCGACTTCCATCGGTTCCTTCATCTCCTCCCGGCCCGATCGACGGGCGCCCCTGCAGGTCGGCACCCTAACAGCTTCCCGGCACCGGAATCCGGTCGGTCCGCGCCCCGACGATGACCTCGCGCTCACCGGGCGAGCCGCCGTGACAGAGCCGCACCTCAAAGCCCGGCAGAGGCCAGGGCAACCGCTCCGCCCACTCGATCACCTTGACGCCGTCGCCCGCCAGTACCTCGTTCAGACCGATGTCCTCCACATCCTCCGGCGCCAGCCGATAGAGGTCGACGTGAACCAGGCGCACGGGTCCCCCGTCGTACTCGTGGATCAGGGTGAACGTCGGCGACTGGACGACGGCGGGGTCGAGCCCCAGTCCCTCGGCAATGCCCTGGGTGAGCACCGTCTTGCCCGAACCCAGGTCACCGAACAGGAGCGCAGTGCCGGAAGGCCGAAGCCTCAGAGCCAAGTCGGCGCCCAGGCGCCTCGTCTCGGCGGCGCTCCGCGTGCGGGTGATCAACCTGACACCGCCAGCGACTGGAACGCCGGCCCCAACGCGTCGACGACGTCGCCCGCGGCCAGAGACGTTTCGCCCCAACGCTCCCGAGCCAGGTCGCCGGCAAGACCGTGGACGTAGACGCCGAATCGGGCGGCCGACGGTGGATCGAGACCCTGAGCCAGAAGTGCCGCGACGAGTCCGGTCAGCACGTCGCCACTGCCGCCGGTCGCCATGCCCGGGTTGCCCGTCGGATTCACCCAGGTACCGAGCGCCGGATCGGCGATCAGGGTCTGCCGGCCCTTCAGCGCGACCACCGCCCCGGTCTCGCGGGCCGCAAGGCGGGCGTGAGCCCAACGGGCGCCGACAACGGCGTCTTTCGAGACGCCGAGCAACTGCGCCAGTTCCCCGGGATGCGGCGTGAGAACCAGGTCGGCGAGGCGTTTCCGAAGCGCTCGCGGGTCGCCGGCAAAGGCCGAGATGCCGTCCGCGTCGAGCACCACCGGTACCGTCGTGCGGGCGAGGACCTGACGCGCGACGATCCGCGCGTCGTCGCTCGCACCGAGGCCCGGACCGAGCGCCAACGCTCCGCCACGAGCACGCTCCGCGACCGCCTGGAGCAACGGGTCGACGGCATCACGCGACCAGCCACCCCGGACCCACGGCATGCCCAGCGTCATCGACTCGACCGAGCCGGCATCGACGACGGAGACGAGCGCATCGGGTACGGCGGCGGTTACGAGTCCGGCGCCGCCCCTGACCGCGGCACGTGCCGCGAGCACGACCGCGCCGCTCATTCCTGAGGCGCCGCCGGCAACGACGACGTGACCGAACGTGCCTTTGTGAGCATCGAGCGGCCGCGGGCGCAACCGGCCCTCGAGGTCTTTCCGCTCCGACCGATACAACGCGTCCGGACCCGGCGGCGGTTCCGGCAGCGCAACCCCGAGATCGCCGATGCGGAGCCGGCCGCAGGCATCCGCGGCCGGCGCGAGGGCATTCGCAACCTTCGGAAAGCCGAGGGCCACGGTCATGTCGGCGACGACGTGAGGGCCGGGCGGCTGGGCCTCGGATGCGTCCAGGCCGGTCGGCACGTCGACCGAGACGACCGGCGTCCGGCCGCGCCGGGTATTCAGCCACTCGACCCAGGCGGCCAACGGACCCTCGACTGGACGGTTCAGGCCCGAGCCGAGAAGGGCATCGACCCACAGGTCGACATCGGCCGAAGGCGCCGCGTCGGACGCCGGATCGACGACGGTACGCGGCGCCCGACCGAGGCGTTCGCAGAATTCGAACTGGTGAGCGGCTTCGAGACTCAGCCGCTCGGGCGGCGCCGCGAGGAAGCCCGCCGGCTCCAAGCCTCGGGCCGCGAGGCTCCGGAGCAGAGCCAGGCCGTCGCCGCCGTTGTTCCCGCGACCGCACGCGATGGCGATCCGGCGCGCCTGCGGATAGCACTCGGCGATCGCATCCGCGACCGCGCGAGCCGCGTTCTCCATCAACGCGAGGGCGGACACGCCGAAGTCCGCGATCGCCGCCGACTCTGCGGTTCGCATCTCGTCCGCAGTGACGACTCTCACCGCCCCTCCCCCGCGCCGGCTGCCGGCGACGGCCAGGATGAAAGGAGCTCGGCAGTGCGCGGACACAGTCGCCTCAGCGCTGGCCGCTCGTCGAGGGCCGCCCGGAAAGCCCGCAGGTCGTCGACGGTGTCGACGTCCGTCAGGACCGGCAGCAGTTCGACACGAAGACCGAGCTCATCGCAGCGCTCCAACGTCTGCGCGAGAACCGACGCCGTGCTCCAGGCAATCCCCTCGAACAGCCGGGTCCTGACCGCTCCCGAACCGACTCCGATCAGGTAGTAGCCGCCATCGACCGCCGGGCCGAGAACGACGTCGCCGCGGCCGGCATGAAGCGCTTCGAACGCCTCCTCGACTCGTTCGGTTTCGAGTTCCGGATGATCGCTCCCCACGGCCGCCGCATACCCACCGTTCTGAACGGCGAATCGAAGGCCCCGCTCCAGGCGTTCTCCAAGGCTGCCACCACCCTGAGGGCGCCATTCGACGCCGGCCGGCAAGAGCTCGACCGGCGGCTCGGCGCCCTCGGCGTCCGCCCAGTGAACGACCAGGCGCCACGGCCCGCAGGCAAGCCGGGAACTCAGGTCCGCCGCCATCGCGGCGGCAAGAGCCGCGGCCTGATCAGCGGTCAAGCCGCGCGGCGTGACGAGACGAGTCTTCGCGCCACCCGGAACCGGCGCCTTGGCGAAGAGAAGAAGCTGCCGTCGTCGCGCCCCGGATGGGCGCCATCTCGTGACCGGCGCACTCCCGGGCACCGTGTCGTCCGCCCGAGTCTGCACATCCATGACCGTTCAGCTTGTCATCCGTTTCGCAACCGCCTGAACGCCCAGGCCAGCGCAAGCCCGACCGCTCCCGCAGCGATCGGCAGAATCCACACCGCGGCGGCGCGGTCGCCGGCGACGCCCTTCATCGCGCTCTGCAGCTGAGTCATGGCCAACCTCACCTCGTCCCGGTGATCCCGCAACCGCGCCTCACGCGCGAGTCGTTCACGGTCCCGGCGCCTCAAGGCCGATCTCCCGATGCGGCGCCGTCCTGCCGGCCGTCCCCCGCTTCGGCCGCCGGCGCCGGGGCGTCGGCGACGAGCTCCTGCCAGAAGGCGACGTGATTGCCCACCCGGCGACGTACGGTGTCTACCGGCGATTCGAGACGCCGCGCGCGGGACCGCGCAACGAGCAGCAACACGTACCCCGACAGAAGCAGCGCACCGGCTAGAACCAGCGCGGCGGCCCACACCGGAAGTACCGTCGCCAACAGCGCGCCGGCCGCGAACAGAACCGCCCCCAGCGCCCAGAAGATGACCCCGAAGGCCAACCCGGCGAGCAGCGCGAGGCGGAAGAGGCGCCCCCAGTTCTCTCTCAGGTCGAAGCGAAGCCGGTCGACCTCGGCCTCGAGCAGAGCGACGACCGCTCGCGCGAGTGCGCCGCCCAGCCCGCTGAGCGCGTTCACCGCCTCGACGATCTTCGTTGTCTTCAACAGCTCAGCATCCAAACCGTCGCGCCGGGGTGATGGCGCACGGGTCCGTCCCGATCGGACGCCGGTCAGGCGCCGACCCGCAGCGTTCGGGTCACGAAGGAGGTCTGGCCCGCGACCTCGTCGCGAACCGCCACCGTCAGGCGTTGATCGCCCTCCTTCATGATCAACGGCAGGGTATACGTGTAGTAGCTCTCGCGGGCGCGCTCCAGGTCGCCCTCGGGAATCGTCAACTCGAAGGGCTCGACCTGGGGCTGCGAGAGATCGCCGTTCGTGGCCAGAGCCTGCACCCAGACGCGCGCCCGCAGGAGATGCTCGCCGACCGTACCCACCGGCACGAGCGTCATCTCGTCGATCGGGATCCGGACGTCGACGTGGACCGTGTAGAGACCCCGTTCCTCCCGCCTGATCTCATCCGCCTTGACGAGGGAGATCTCCAGGTCGTTCTTCTCGTAGCCGAGCTTCAGGGCGGCCAGCGTTCCTTCTTCCATCTCCGTGTCGATCGACTTGTCCCGGTAGGTCAGGCGGTGGCGAACGAACCGATCGCGCCGGAGCCCGAGTCGGTTCTTCGCTTCGTCGGTCAGCTCGACCTTGATGTCGTAGATGCGGCCCGTACCGGCGTGGCCGGGCTGAAAGCCGAGCGAGTAGTAGTTCGTGAAGTCGAGGGCGATCCGATTCAGGCCGTCTCGGAAGTTGTTCGTGTTCACGATGTACTGCCCGCCCGTCTCGTCGGCCATGTACATGATCGTCGACTGCATGTTGTCGCGGGCCACCGAGTCGATGTTCGAACTGAACGCCATGCCCTGCATCGAGGCGTCACGAGAGTTGATTCCCATCGGGCCGGAGGCGTCGATGCTGTAGAACGAGATCTCGTTCGAGTTCGCCGTATTCACCAGATCCGTGAAGCGGCGGCTCGAGTCGTACTGCAGCGAATCGAGAAAGAAGTTCGATTCGTAGCCCTGCACGATGGCGCGGGCACGCTGGTCCATCGCCTCGAACATGTCCGCGCCGGCCCGCATCGGCAATCCGTCCGAGATGTAGAGAAACGCCTTCCGACCAGGCAGCCCGGCGAGGGAAACGACCGTGTCCTTCAGGCCGTCGAGCGTGAACTGCATGTCGTTGTAGATCTGCTGGGCGTGGATTCGGACCCGGCCGAGCACGAACTCGTGGGAGCGATCCTCCTCGCCGATATCGCGGATGAGGTCGGACCGGTCCGAGTCCCAACCGGTCCTGCCTCCGGTGTGCTCTTCCAACTCGTAGAGCGCGTTCGCGATCAACTGCGGATCGCCGGTGAAGTCCCGCTCCACCTTCACCGAACGATTGAAGGTCACCAGCATCACCCGATCCTCACGGGTCACGTGCTGACGCAGGAACTCCCGCACGTAGCGGAACAGGCGGTTCCGGTTGTGGGGCCTTATGTTGTGGTGATCGACGTAGACGACGAGGTAGAGCCGCTCGTCCTCGGGCACGACTCGGCGGCGGCGTTCAAGACCCGGCCGTTCCTGGAAGACGACTTCCGGCTCGTCGGGCACGAGGCCCTGCACCTCGTCGTACTTGACCCGGTTGCGGACCTCGTAGAAGTTCGAGATCGGGACTGGCCGCTTGTCCTCCTTGAGAATGAAGTCGTCCCGCGTCAGACCTGCGACCGCATTCCCCTCCTTGTCGCGGACGTACACGAGCACGTTGATCACCTTGACGTTGACGGACTCTTCAAAGGTCGCTCGCGGCGTTTGCGCACCCGCCTGCTGGCTTGACCCAGAGGTGGCCTGGAACAAGAGCGGCCCGGCCAACACGAGGGCGAGCAGGGCGCGGCGGGCGGACGATTCAGGTTGCCGGCGTCGGGCCATCGCGACGTGATTATAGCCCGCGCCGAGTTCGCGCGCGGAGGGCGTCAACGGCCGCCGCGGCGCCCGGCCATCGGATCCAGAGCGCCGCGGCCGCCGCCGCGGCCAAGCGGATAGGAGGCGCGAAGAGCCCGCTCGACGAAGGCCACCGCGCGTTCCACTGCCTCGGGGAGCGGCAGATGCCAACCGAGACCCGCCGCTATCGCGGCCGACATCGTGCAGCCGGTGCCCCGGCGCCAAGGCGTCCGAATGCGCGGATGGACGAACCGCTCGAAGCGCTGCCCGTCGAACAGCAGGTCGATCACCTGTCCATCCGCCCCGGCGACGGCATGACCATGACCGCCCGTGAGAAGAACGCCAGGGCCCATCCGCTCGATCCGGCGCACCGCGCGGAGAGCGTCGTCCGCGTCCTGGATCTCCATCTCGGCGAGCTGCTCCGCCTCGAACAGGTTCGGCGTGATGAGCAGCAGCCTGGGGAGGAGGCGCTCGATGAGAGCCGGCAGAGCGTCCGTGTCGAACAGCGAGGCGCCCGACGTGGAACGGAACACCGGATCGAGCACCGTCGGCGTCGGCGGCATGCCCTCGAGCCAGTCCGCAACGACGTCGATGGTCGACGCGTCGACGAGCATGCCGATCTTGATCGCTTCGACGCCGATCTCAGCCGACGCCTCGAGTTGCCGGCGCAGAAGTTCGGGCGCCACCGGACCGACTGCCTGGACTTCGTCCGCCGTCTGGGCCGTCACCGCGGTCAAGGCGGACAGGCCGTGAACCCGATAGGCGGCAAAGGTCCGCAGGTCGGCCGACGCGCCGGAGCAACCGCCGGAGTCCGAACCGGCGATCGTCAGGACGCGCGGCGGCGGCGTAGCCATAACGCGGCCACGAGGAGCAGAAGGGCGGCAGCGATGCCCTGCGCCAGAGTCAAGGCGCCGAGGAAGCGGTCGTCCTTGGCACGCACGAACTCGACGAGGAACCGTTCGAGAGACAGGAGACCGACAACCGGCAGCGCGACGCCCCCGGGCGCCACGCCCCTGACCAGCAAGGTCCGGCCGAACCAGAAGATGAGGAGGGCGGCCAGCGTCTCGTAGAGCTGGGTCGGATGGACGGCGACGACGGCGTCCGGCGCCAGGTCGGGCGGAAACTCGAAGGCGTACTCCCTCCGCAGGGCCTGGACCGTCGTCGGAATCGGACCGTCGGGAAAGGCCATCGCCCAGGGAAGGTCCGTCGGGCGTCCAAAGTCGTCGCCGACCAGCAGACAGCCGACACGGCCGACGCCATAGCCCAAGGCCAGCGCCGGTGCGACCGCGTCGGCTGTCGGCCAGAGCTGCATCCGGCGCCGGCGCGCGACGAACAGCACCGCCGCCGCGCCGACGAGGAACCCGCCGTACCAGACGAGGCCGGCCCGACTGTAGAGCAGGCGGAAGTCGCCGTAGAGCAGCGCGTAGTACAGCTTGCCGCCGACGATGCCTCCGAGGGCGCCAGCCAGGAGCAGAGCAGCCGCGTCGTCGGCGAACTGCCGAGGCGAGCCGTTCCCTGCGTGGCGATACCGCACCCGCGCGAAGCCCCATCGCATCTGCAGATTCGCGGCGAAGAGCGCCGCGACGAGCATCACGCCGAACGGCGAGATGGACAGGGGGCCAATACGAAACAGCTCGGAAATCACGGTTCGCTCACTCCCATTCGATCGTGCCGGGCGGCTTGCTCGTCAGGTCGTACACCACCCGGTTGACGCCCCTCACCTCGTTGACGATCCGGGCCGCCACCCGGCCGAGAAATCCGTGCGGCAACTGGCTCCAGTCCGCCGTCATGAAGTCCTCGGTCTCGACCGCGCGGAGCGCGACGACATTCTCGTAGCTCCGGCCGTCGCCCATGACGCCGACGCTTGACACCGGCAAGAGGACGACGAGAGCTTGGCTCACGCGGTCGTAGAGCCCGCCGGCCCGCAGTTCGTCGATGAAGATGGCGTCCGCTTCCTGGAGCACGGCGATCCGGTCCGCGGTGACTTCCCCGAGGATGCGCACTCCGAGCCCCGGCCCGGGAAACGGATGGCGACCCAGGAACTCAGGTCCCAGGCCGAGCTCCGCGCCCAGGCGCCGCACCTCGTCCTTGAACAGGAACCGGAGCGGCTCGATCAGCTCGAAACCCAGGCGCTCCGGCAGCCCTCCGACATTGTGGTGACTCTTGATCATCGCCGACGGCCCGAACGCCGACACGGATTCGATCACGTCCGGATAGAGCGTCCCCTGGACGAGGAAGCGGAACCGGCCGGCTGGGCCGCCTGAGCGTTCGAGCCGCCTCGCCTCGCGCTCGAACACGTCGATGAAGACGCGGCCGATCGTCCGACGCTTTTCCTCCGGATCGGCAATCCCGGCGAGCGCGGCGAGGAAGTCATCCGCCGCGTCGACCACGCGCAGATCCAGGTCGAGGCCCCGGCGCAGGCTCAGCTCCACCTGCTCCCGCTCGTTCTTCCGCAACAGCCCGTTGTCGACGAACACGGCGGTGAGCCGCCGCCCCACCGCCCGCTGGACGAGACGTGCCGCGACGGCCGAGTCGACGCCGCCGGAGAGCGCGCAGAGCACCCGGTCGGATGGACCCACGCGGGCCTCGACCGCCTCCTTGGCTTGGTCGGCGTACGAGGACATTCGCCAAGAACCCGAGGCGCCGCAGGCGTCGTAGAGGAAGTTCCGCAGGATGTCCCGACCGCGCTCGGTATGCGTCACCTCGGGGTGGAACTGGATGCCGAAGAGAGCTCGGTCGCGGTCCTCCGCGGCGACGACCGGCACGGTCGGCGCCGAAGCGGTCGCGACGAAGCCGCGCGGCAGTTCGTCCACCCGGTCGCCGTGCGACATCCAAACCTCCTGCTCCGCCTCGAGGCCGCCGAACAGCGCGCCTGGGGCATCGGACAGCGCGATCCGCGTGCGGCCGTACTCGCGCTCGCCGCTCGGCGTCACCCGGCCACCGCGAACGTGCGCCATCCACTGCATTCCGTAGCAGATGCCGAGCACCGGGACACCGAGGCAGAGGAGATCCGGGTCGGCCCGCGGCGCGTTCTCCTGATACACGCTGTCCGGCCCACCCGAGAGGACGACTCCGATCGGTCGGCGCGCCCGAATCTCGGAAAGCTCAAGGTCGTACGGGTGGATCTCGCAGTAGACCCTGAGTTCGCGCAGCCGGCGCGCGATCAACTGGGTGTACTGGCCGCCGAAGTCGAGCACGAGCACGGTCTCGCCCTCGCCCGAAGCGATCGGCCGAATCGAAGCAGGCGCTGCGGCACTCGCCGGTTCGGCCATCACAGGGCGGACTCTACCTTGAGCCCCCGCCGCATCAGGTCGTCGATCGCGGCCGCCGGCCCCTTGCCCCGGTGGATGATGAGAGCCACCTGTTCGATGATCGGCAGCTCGACTTGCTTCTCGGCCGCCAACTCGAGCAGAGCCAGGGAATTGCGAACCCCCTCCGCGATCCCGGCGCGGTCCCGCTCGATCTCCTCCAGTCGCCGGCCCCGGGCGAGTTCGATGCCGGTCGCCCGGTTGCGCGACAAACCTCCGGTGCAGGTCAGGACCAGATCGCCGAGCCCGCCGAGTCCGGCGAAGGTCGCCGCCCTTCCGCCGCAGGCGAGCCCCAGGCGGACGATCTCGTGCAGGCCGCGGGTGATCAGTGCGGCGCTGGTGTTCGCGCCGTAGTCCAGCCCGTCGAGTACCCCGGCGGCGATCGCGATGACGTTCTTCGCCGCACCGGCGATCTCGACCCCGACGACGTCGGTCGAGGTGTAGAGCCGCAGCGCGCCGGACGAGAGTCGAGACTGGAGCTGCTCCGCGATCGCCGACGATTCGGCGGCGACCACGCAGGCGGTGGGCTGCCCGGCGGCAAGTTCGGCAGCAAACGAGGGGCCGCTGACGACGGCGAACTCGCAATCGACGCGAGCGGCGTCGGCCTCCTCGCGGCAGATCGCGCTCATCCGCCGAAAGCCCCCGTGGCGGTCCGACTCGATGCCCTTCGCGCCAGACACGAAGACGACTCGTTCCGGCAGCGGCAGGTCGTCGCCGAGGCCCACCCGCGCGCCGAGGAAAGAGCGGACGACACTCCGAAAACCGTGGGACGGCACGACGACGAGTACCGTCTCGCAGGTTGCCGTCTGTCGCAGATCCCAGGTCACGCGGAGCTTTGCCGGAAGGTCGACGCCTGGCAGATACCGCTCGTTGACTCGCCTCGACGCCAGGTCCGCTCCGAAATCCGGCGAACGCGCCCACAGGAGGACGTCCGCGCCGGCTCGCGCCGCGTGGACGGCTAGGGCGGTGCCCCAGGCGCCGGCGCCGAGCACCGCGACCGCGCCGTCGCCGGAAGCCCGGCTCACCCGCCCGCCTCAGCGGGAGGCGACGGCGGCTTACTCCCGAGTCGGGATTCCGTACCCGCCCGGAGCCTTCTTAGATTCGCCCGGTGCTTCGAGATGACGAGCGTCGCGATGAGAAGCGTGCCGACGAACAGCGACGCCGCAGGCGCCGAACCGCCACTCTCCCCCGACCCGCCGAGCCACCAGGAGAGGCCGACGATCCCCGGCAGGGACGCCGACGCCGCTACCGAACCCAGGGACACGTAGCGGGTCGCGACGACGAGAGCGACGAACACGACGAGGGCGCCCAGCAACGCCCCGGGGACAAGCGGGATGAGCGCGCCGGCCGCGGTCGCCACCCCCTTCCCGCCGCGAAAACCCAGGAAGATCGGGAACACATGACCCGCCACCGCGGCCACCGCGGCCGCCGCGAGCCACCAGGGGCCGACCTCGAGCGCGAACGCGACGAAGAGAGCAGCCGTTCCCTTCGCCACGTCCAAGGCAAGCGCCAGCAGCGCCGCCCACTTCCCCGACGCTCGCATCACGTTCGTCGCTCCCGCGCTCCGACTGCCGATCGTCCGCAGGTCGATGCCGCGATGGACGCGAACGACGAGATAGCTCCAGGGCATCGAGCCGAGCAGGTACGCGGCAATCACCGCGATGAAGCCAGAAGCCGTCACGGCGAAGCTCCTCCGGCTGGCGCCGCCCACGGCAGAGGCTCTTCGGCGACCCGCTCCGACCTGAGCGTCCGTCGCAGGAGTTCGAGGGCAAACTGAGTCGACAACTGCCGTACCCGGTCGCGATCGCCCGGGAATCGGGCCTCGAAGTGCACCGACTCGCCGTCAGCTCCCGCGACAGCGAGGTGAACCGTACCCACCGGCCTCTCGGCGGTCCCGCCGCCCGGCCCCGCGACGCCGGTGATGCCGATGCCGTAGTCGCTGCCGCAGACCGAGCGGACGCCGGCGGCCATCGCCCGCGCGGTGGGTTCGGACACCGCGCCATGGGCGCGAAGCGTCGCCGCCGGCACGTCGAGGAGCTGTCGCTTGAGCCGGTTCGAGTAGGCCAGGATGCCGCCCAGGAAGTAGGCGCTGCTCCCCGGCACGGAGGTCAGGCGCTGGCCCAGAAGACCGCCGGTGCAGGACTCCCCGACCGCCACCGTCGCCCCACGGGCGGCCAGGAGCTCCCCGACCGCAGCCTCGAACTCGATCCCGTCGTCGATCGAGCCGACGGAGAACACAGCGCTGCCCAACGTCGAGCGGACCGCCGCCGACATCTCGCCGAGACGCTGCGGCCGGCCCGCCGACGGTCCGTCGGCGCGCAATCGGAGCCGGATCTCGCCAGGCCGCGCGAGCACGGAGATCATGTCGTCGCCGAACCGCTCGTAGACCGGCGTGATCCGTTCCTCGACGACCGACTCCGGCAAGCAGGCCACCCGCACCTCGATCTGGTCGAAGCCGGCGTCCGCCTCGGCGCGCTCGGCAATCCACGGCTCGAGCGCGTCGTCTACAAGCGCTCCCAACTCGCGCGGCACGCCCGGGAAGAGGAAGTAGGTCGTACCGCGCGGCACGGGCGCTGCATCGTCGATCAGCTGCCCAGGCGCGACGCCAGCCCGGTTGTCGAGCATCACCGCGCCGTCGACTCGTGCCGCCTGCTTGCGATTCACCCGTGGGATGCGTCGCCCGAGCTTCCTGAAGCCGCGCTCGATGGCTGTCCACGCCGCCTCGTCGACCTGAACGGTGCGGCCCAGGAGTGCAGCCACGCCCTCGCGGGTCAGGTCGTCCCGGGTGGGCCCGAGACCACCCGTTACCAGCAAGAGCTCCGAGCGTTCACGCAGCCGTTCAAGCGCGGCCGCGATCTCGTCCACCTCGTCGCCAACGACCGCCTTCGAGATGAGCTCGACGCCGTGGCGCCGCAACACGCCGGTCAGGAGCAGCGAGTTCGTATCCAGCCGGTCCGTACCGAGGAGCTCCGCGCCCACCGCGAGAATCGAGGCCTTCACCGGAAGCAGTGTACCGAGGACGAGAACCGCGCCGCCGCCGGCCTCACTCCGCCACGGCCGGCGGCGGCTCGACCTGCTCGCCGATGATGAGCGACCCGCGGACCTCGTGGGCCAGAGCGTCCGGATCGCGGCGGACGTAGAGGCGGGCGAGCTCCTGGCCGACCTCGACCGGCTGGCCGAGGCGGACCTCCCAGCGGATCGCGACCGCGTGGTCGATCCGGCGGCGGTCGCGGTCTGGACGACAGGTCGAGGCGAACGCGTTGCCGACGCGGCGGCAGTCGACGGCAGCGAGGAAGCCTGCCCGGTCGGCTCGAACGACCGACTCGACCGGCGCCAGTTCGAGCGCTTCCGGGAAGTTCGAGTCGGCGCCCTGGGCGCAGGCCCATTCGACGAGCTTCTCGCGCGCCCTACCGGAGGCGACCGCGGCCTCGAACTCGTCCTCGCCGAGCGTCCTCTGGACCAGACCTGCCGCCTTCCGGCAAATGGCGCGAACGATCTCCGCGAGACGCGGGTCCCCGTCACCGGCCAGGAAGTCGAGGGCCTCCCGGACCTCCGCGGCATGGCCGATCCACCGGCCGAGCGGCTGGCTCATGTCGCTCAGCACGCAGTCGGCCGGACACCCGCAGGCTGCGCTGATTTCGACGAGCCGCGACGCGAGCGAGCGCGTCTCGTCGCCGTCGGCAAAGAACGCGCCGTTGCCGATCTTCACGTCGAAGATGATCCCCGAGGCGCCGAGCGCCAGTTTCTTCGAGAGGATGCTGCCGACGACCAGGGGAATCGAACCGACCGTCGATGTCACGTCACGCAGACCGTAGAGCCGCCGGTCCGCCGGAGCGATACTCGCGGTGGCAACCCCGATCGCCATCGAGACGTCCTCCAGCAGCTTGAGCGTGCGAGCACGGTCGAGTTCGAGGGAGAGCCCCGGGATGCTCTCGAGCTTGTCCGCGGTGCCGCCACTATGTCCCAGGGCGTGGCCGGTGAGCTTAGCCGTTGGCACGCCGCACGCAGCCAGGACCGGGAGAGCGATCAGGCTCACCGTGTCGCCGACGCCGCCCGTCGAGTGCTTGTCGACCACGGCGCCGAAGTCGTCGGCCAACGCCCAGCGGTCACCGGATTCGAGCATCGCGAGCGTCAGGTCGCGGGTCTCATCCGCGTCGAGCCCGCGGATCGCGGCCGCCATGAGGAACGCGGCGAGCTGAGAATCGCTCCAGCTTCCCGAAGCCGCGCCGACGACGACCGCGCGTATCTCCCCGCCGCTCAGGGTCTCGCCCTGCCGCATCCGGTTCAGGATGTCGAAGGGTGTCACGTCACCAGCTCCCGGACGTGGGCTCAACCTCCGAAGGTGAACGACGGCGCGGCGGTCGGTTCCGGCCCGAGCTGCTGCCGCGCCCGTACCGCATAGCCGCTCTCCGGGTACTCGTCGACGATGCGTTGAAACGCCTCGCGCGCGCCATCCTCGTCGCCCAGCTGTTCCAGGGTGGCCGCGAGCTCGAAGAGGAGGGCCTCCTTCGGCAGCGCCGGCGACTCCATCGCGACGGCGCCGCGCAGTTCGGCGGCAACTTCCTCCGCCCGCCCCTCCGCGCGGTCGAGTCCGTACAGATTCAACCGAACGGCGACCCCGAGCGCATGGTCGTCGCCATTCTCCGCGAGATACTCCGACCACAGCTCCCGCGCCAATTCCGTGTCGCCGTCCGACGCGGCGATGCGGCCAAGGTAGACGGCCGCCAAGCTGCCCGAGACGGTCGCGCCGTACTCCTCGCGAACTGACTCGAGCCTGGACTTCGCCGCCGCGCGGCGTTCGGCCTCCGAGGCGAAGCTCAGTTCCGCTTCATCGGCGGCCTCGGCCTCGCCTTCGGCCGTCGCCTCCACGGCATCGTCAGCCGCCGCCGTATCGTCCGGTGCGCTGTCCGGCGGCGTGTCGAACAGGTCGGCGATCGGGTCCGTGTCCGGTTCCTCGATCGGCGCCCGGTAGACCTCGAGAGCCTCGCTGAGCGCGAAGCTCGCGGACGCCTCGCGTCGGTCCTCGTACTGCAGGTAGAGCATCAGGCCGACGCCGAGCAGGATCGCCGCCGCGGTCCCCAACAGGATCTGGCGAATGTGGTCGACGAACCAGTGGGCAGCGGAAACTACCGCCTCGCGCACCTCGTCGCGCCGCATGTCCTCCGGTCTCAACGTGTTCATCCAAAGTCCCTCCCGAGCAGCCGGACCCTACCAGCATCCGCGGCAGGCGCCGCGCCCACAAGCTGGGAGGGACGATTCGGCGGCGATGCGACCTCCGGCTGGCCGGCGTCCGTCGCCGCTGACCGACCGACCCGGCCCGGGAGTGCCGGGCCGGCGGTCTTCGTCAACGTTCGAGCCGCCCCCTCGCCGGCGGTTCGCTGCAGGCGGCGATTCGCGTGAGCTGGATCTCGTCGAACCACGCGTCGCCCTGGTTGTCCCCGTCCCGCGCGGCGCGGATCCGCACACCGCCGACGGAGGCGGGTATGCACTTCGTCACCGCCCGGCATTCCCACGCTCCGACGGAGCTGGCCACGACGTGCGCGTCCTCGAACGAAGCGTCACGGCCACGACCGTCGTCGAAGTCGACGAACACGTTGTCGCCCGCGTGCTCGCGCAGCACGCAGGCCGACAACTCGTAGACGCCGCCCTCAACCGGAATCCACTCCGCGGCGACCGCGGAATCCGAACCCACGTCGCCGCCGGACACGGCGCCGCGAAGCAACAGGCCCCAGGAACCCGAGTCGGCCGAATCGGCCGAGGAACCCGGCCCGGCAGGCGAACGCGCAACGACCGCGTCTCCCGAATCCGACGTCCAACCTGGCGCCGCGGACATCCTCACCTCGCCGCCCTCCAACTCGGAAGCAACGTCGTCCAGGCCGCCGTTCACCACCGCCGTCTTCGGCCAGCCCGGAGAGAACGGATCGAACCACGGCGAACTCGGACGATAGGACGGCACAGGCACGAGCGACTCCTCAACCGCCCACCACTCCGCAACTTCCCCCGGACCGGACGCCGAGCGACGCGAATACACCGCGCCACGGCCACGAGCCAGGTAGAACTCGTCGTACGCCTCCGCCCTGCTCGCATCCGCCCAGAAGCGGACCTCCAGCACGTCCTCGAACGTCAGACCGCCAACCACCGGCGCCGTGAACGACGCGTGGTGAGCGACGACCTCCAGGCGCATCGTCGTAGCAAGAGCGCCCGCCTCGTTCCGCAGACGGTTCGACAGGTAACGACCGGTCACCGAACTCTCCAACACGTCGCCTACCGCCATGTAGCGGTTCATCCACCGGAACGGCCTGTCGAGCGACACGCTCAGGCGATCCGAAGACCCGCCCTCGACCGTGCCCCAGTAGTCCAAGCCGCCTTCCGTCTCCTCGAACAGGTCGTACCGATCTCCCCCCGGAGTCCCCAAGAGCGCCATCGGACGGCCCCACAGCTCACCTCGCCAGAAGGACCGAAGCTCGTGGGAGTCCGCGGCAGGCCACAACCGACCGTCGACCAGGCGGCTCCGCACCCCCGAAGCGCTCCCGTGAGGCGACAGCCAGTACTCGAACATGTCGAACAGGTCGCCCGACGTCGTCGAGGGCTCGGACGAATCGGATGGCTCCACCAGCCCGGGATCCACTCCGCCGGCACGCGACGACGCGGCGGCCGAACCGACGGCCCCCTCGGACACCTCGATCGTGAACGTAAGCGTCGCCGAGTTCCCGTTCCCGTCCGACGCCGTGTACGTGTACGCCGTCTCCGCCTGAACCGCCGTCGGCGTACCGGACAACGTCCGCGTCGACGCGGAGAAACTCACGCCCGCCGGAAGGCCAGGCGTCACCGCGTAACTCAACGCGCCGCCCGTACCGGTCGCCGCCGGCAAGACGACGGACCCAACCGCCTCGTCCCTCACCCATGTCTGCGCCGCGATCGTCTCGTCCCCGAACGACGGGTCCTCCACCGCGATCGTCACGCTTCCCGTCGACTCGCCGAACCACGCCACGCCGTCATGCACCATCTTCCACTCGAACGCATGCGGGCCTACCGTCGACGGCGCCGTGATCTCCAACGTGAAGTCCACCGTCTCTCCCGGCCCGACGCTTGCCGACACGTCCGCGTCGTCCGCGCTCGCCGGCAGCTCCACACGGTTCAAACCCCACGTCACGTTGTCTTGAGGGTTCTCTGAGCCCAGCCGGTACCCCTCGGCTTCCGTCCACGTCGTCGTCCCCACATTCTTCATCGTCACCGTCACCGACGCCGTCGAACCCGCCGCCATCTTCGAAGGCACACCGGACGTCGACACGAAGGACGCATCGTCCACCAGGACCGCCTCTACCGTCATGCTGAACGTCAACGACGCCGAATCCCCGCCCGCGTCCGTCGCCGTGTACACGTACGCCGTCGTCGCCATCGCGTCCGTCGGCGTACCGGAGATCGTCCGCGTCGACGCGGAGAAACTCAAACCCGCCGGCAGTGCAGGAGAGAGCGAGTAGCTCAACGCACCGCCCCTACCGCTTGCCGCCGGCAAAACGACCGCCTCGATTGCCTCATCCTGCACATACGTCGCGTCCGCGATCGTCTGATCACCGAACGACGGGTCCTCCACCTCGATCGTCACGCTCCCCGTCGGCTCGCCGAACCACGCCACGCCGTCATGCACCATCCGCCACGCAAACGCGCGCGCGCCGACCGTCGACGGCGCCGTGATCGTAAACGTAAAGTCCACCGTCGCGTTCGGCACAACGCTCACAGGACCGTCCGCGCTGACCGGCAGATGCGCCCGATTCGTACCCCACGTCACGTTGTCCTGAGAATCCTGCGAGCCCAGGCGATACAACTTCGCCTCCGTCCACGTCGTCGTCCCCACATTCTTCATCGTCACCGTCACCGACGCCGTCGAACCCGCAACCATCTTCCCCGGCACACCCGACCAAGAGACGAACGATGCGTCGTCCACGGGAAACGCCGCCACCCTGATGCTGAACGTCAACGACGTCGAATTCCCGGCCCCGTCCGTCGCCGTGTACGTGTACGCCGTCGCCGCTTGAACCACCGTCGGCGTCCCGGACAACGTCCGCGTCGACTCCGTAAACGTCAGCCCCGCTGGCAGCGGAGGAGTCACCGCGTAACTCAACGCACCGCCCGAACCGCTCGCCGCAGGCAACACGACCGGCTCGATCGGAACGTCCTTCACATACGTCTGGTCGATGATCGTCTGATCACCGAACGATGGGTCCTCCACCTCGATCATCACGCTGCCCGTCGACGAGCCGAACCACGCCACGCCGTCGCGAACCATCCGCCACTCGAACGCATGCGGGCCTACCGTCGACGGCGCCGTGATCTCGAACCTGAACTCCACCGTACCCTTCGGAGGCACGATCACCGGAGCGTCAACGCTCCCCGGCAGATGCGCCCGATTCGTCCCCCACGTCGTGTTGTCTCGAACGCTCTCCGAACCCAGACGATAAAGCCCCGCCTCGGCCCACGTCGTCGTCCCCACATTCTCCATCGTCACCGTCACCGTCGCCGTCGAACCCACTGCCATCTTCGAAGGAACCCCGGACGTCGACACGAACGAAGCGTCGTCCACCGGAATCACCTCCACCTCGATCGCCCCCCCGCTCGGCGTCGACGAGCCGAACCATGCCACGCCGTCACGAACCATCTGCCACACGAAACCGTAGCTCCCAGCCGCCGACGGCGCCGTGATCGTGAACGTGAACTCCGCCGTCGTGTTCGGCGCCACCTCGCCAGGCAACGGCACCCGGTTCAAACCCCACGTCAGGTTGTCCTGATTGCCTTGCGAACCCAAGGAGTACCGATCCGACGACCGCCACGTCGTCGTACCCACATTCTCCATCCGCACCGTCACCGACGCCGTCGTACCCGCCGCCATCTTCGACGGAACCCCAGACGTCGACACGAACAACGCGTCGTCCGCCGACACCGACGCGACCCGAATGTGAAACGCAAGCGACGCCGAGTTCCCGGCCCCGTCCGTCGCCGTGTACGTGTACTCCGTCTCAGGCATCGTCGCCGTCGGCGTCCCCGACACCGTACGCGTCGACTCCGTGAAACTCACACCCGCCGGCAGGGCAGGAACGAGCGAGTAGCTCAACGCTCCGCCCGTACCGCTCGCCGCAGGCAACACGACCGGCTCGATCGGAACGTCCTTCACCCACGTCTGGTCGACGATCGTCGCGTCGCCGAACGACGGGTCTTCCACCTCGATCGTCACGCTACCCGTCGACGAGCCGAACCACGCGACGCCGTCGCGGACCATCTGCCACTCGAAAGCTCGACTGCCCGTCGTCGACGGCGCCGTCATCGCCAACGTGAAGTCCACCGTCGTGTTCGGAGGCACGCTGACGGAACGGCCGGGAGCCTTCGGGTCCGCTGGCAGAGACACCCGATTCACACCCCAGGTCAGATTGTCCTGAACGTTCTGCGAACCCAGGCGATAGGAACCCGTCTCGCTCCACGTCGTCGTCCCCGCATTCTCCATCGTTACCGTCACCGCGAACGTCGAACCCGCAGCCACCTTCGAAGGTACCCCCGACCAAGACACGAACGAAGCGCCGTCACGAGACACCGCCTCCACCGTGATGTGGAACGTCAACGACGCCGAATTCCCCTTCCCGTCCGTCGCCGTGTACGTGTACTCCGTCTTCGGCATCGTCGCCGAAGGAGTCCCCGACACCGTCCGCGTCGACTCCGTGAAACTCACTCCCGGCGGCAGAACAGGAACGAGCGAGTAGCTCAACGCTCCGCCCGTACCCCTCGCCGCAGGCAACACGACCGGCTCGATCGGAACGTCCTTCACCCACGTCTGGTCGACGATCGTCGCGTCACCGAACGACGGGTCCTCCACCGCGATCGTCACGCGACCCGTCGACAAGCCGAACCACGAAACGCCGTCGCGCACCATCTGCCACTCGAAACCGTAGCTACCCACGACCGCCGGCGCCGTGATACCGAACGTGAAGTCAACCGTCGCACCCGGAGCCACCTCGCCGGGCAACGGCGCACGATTCCGACCCCACCTCACGTTGTCCTGCGGATCCTGCGAACCCAGACGGTACTCGCCCGAAGGCGTCCACGTCGTCGTCCCCTCGTTCTTCATCCGCACCGTCACCAAAGACGTCGTACCGGCAACCATCTTCCCAGGCACACCAGACCACGAAACGAACGACGCATCGTCCTCCAACGACGCAACGACTTCGATCGTGAACGTGAGCGACGCGGACGAACCAACCCCGTCCGTCGCCGTGTACGTGTACTCCACCGCGTCCTGCAACTCCGTCGGCGTCCCTGACACCGTACGCGTCGACTCCGAGAAACTCACCCCCGTCGGCAACGCAGGCGTCAGCGAGTAGCTCAAAGCCCCGCCCGTGCCGCTCGCCGAAGGCAACACGACCGGCTCAAGGGGCACGTCCTTCACCAGCGTTTGATCCGGAATCGTCCAGTCGCCGAACGACGGGTCTTCCACCTCGATCGTCACGCTACCCGTCGACGAGCCGAACCACGCGACGCCGTCGCGGACCATCTGCCACTCGAAAGCTCGACTGCCCGTCGTCGACGGCGCCGTCATCGCCAACGTGAAGTCCACCGTCGTGTTCGGAGGCACGCTGACGGAACGGCCGGGAGCCTTCGGGTCCGCTGGCAGAGACACCCGATTCACACCCCAGGTCAGATTGTCCTGAACGTTCTGCGAACCCAGGCGATAGGAACCCGTCTCGCTCCACGTCGTCGTCCCCGCATTCTCCATCGTCACCGTCACCGCGAACGTCGAACCCGCAGCCACCTTCGAAGGTACCCCCGACCAAGACACGAACGAAGCGCCGTCACGAGACACCGCCTCCACCGTGATGTGGAACGTCAACGACGCCGAATTCCCGGCCCCGTCCGTCGCCGTGTACGTGTACTCCGTCTTCGGCATCGTCGCCGAAGGAGTCCCCGACACCGTCCGCGTCGACTCGGAGAAACTCACCCCCGTCGGCAGAGCAGGCGTCAGCGAATAGCCCAACGCTCCGCCCGTACCCCTCGCCGCAGGCAACACGACCGGCTCGATCGGAACGTCCTTCACCCACGTCTGGTCGACGATCGTCGCGTCACCGAACGACGGGTCCTCCACCGCGATCGTCACGCGACCCGTCGACAAGCCGAACCACGAAACGCCGTCGCGCACCATCTGCCACTCGAAACCGTAGCTACCCACGACCGCCGGCGCCGTGATACCGAACGTGAAGTCAACCGTCGCACCCGGAGCCACCTCGCCGGGCAACGGCGCACGATTCCGACCCCACCTCACGTTGTCCTGCGGATCCTGCGAACCCAGACGGTACTCGCCCGAAGGCGTCCACGTCGTCGTCCCCTCGTTCTTCATCCGCACCGTCACCAAAGACGTCGTACCGGCAACCATCTTCCCAGGCACACCAGACCACGAAACGAACGACGCGTCGTCCACAACGAACGCCGCCACCTCAAGCGAAAACGGAAGCTCAGCCGCGTCACCGTCACGGTCCGTCGACATGTACGTGTACCCCGTCTCCGGCTGAACCTCCGTCGGCGTGCCAGAAAGCACCCGCGTCAAGCCGTCGAACTCCAAACCCGAAGGCAGCGACTCGACAACCTCGTACGTCAGCTCCCCGTTCCCGCCAACCGCCGCCGGCAGCGTCACCGGAACCATCGGCTCGTTCAGGGTGAGGAACTGCGGAACGATCGTCTGAACCCCGAACTCCGGCGCCGAGTCCTCCTCCACCGCGATCAACAACGGGAGCGAATCCTCGTCTCCGTCACGGTCCCCAACCGTGTACGCATACTCCGTCGCCGGCTGAACCGCCGTCGGCGTGCCGGAAAGCACTCGCGTCGCGGCCTCGAACTCCAAACCCGAAGGCAGCGACTCGACGATCGCGTACGTCAGCTCCCCGTTCCCGGCGACCGCGGACGGCAGCGTCACCGGCGACATCGGCTTGTTCAGGCTGAGGAACAGCGGATCGATCATCGTGACCTCGAACCCAGGAGCGGAGTCCCCTTCCACCTCGATGCTGACGACAAGCGACGCCTCGTCGCTGTCGCGGTCCGTCGCCGCGAACGTGTAGTCCGTCGCCGGCTGGGCCGTCGTCGGCAGGCCGGAGAGACCGCACGGCGGGGTCGGGTCGAGCGTCACACCCGCCGGCAACGCGGGAGACTCCGGCGCCACGGAACATGTCACGTCCGCATTCCCGCCCGTCACGCCGAGGCTCAGGTCGACCGACGTCCTGCCTTCCGTCCACACGACCGGACTCTCGACCGCGCCGAACGTCGGCGTCGTGTCCGGTTCCACCTCGATCGTCAACAGGAGCCAATCCTCGTCACCATCGCGGTCCGCAACCGTGTACGTGTAAGGCGTCTCCGGCTGCACCGCCGTCGGCGTGCCGGAAAGCGCCCGCGTCGTAGCCTCGAAGGCCAAACCCGAAGGCAGCGACTCGACGATCGCGTACGCCAGCTCCCCGTTCCCGGCGACGGCCGACGGCAGCGTCACCGGCGACATCGGCTTGTCCTGGCTCAGGATCAGCGGAGCGATCGACTCGTCTTCGAACCCAGGAGCGGAGTCCCCTTCCACCTCGATGCTGACGACAAGCGACGCCTCGTCGCCGTCGCGGTCCGTCGCCGCGAACGTGTAGTCCGTCGCCGGCTGGGCCGTCGTCGGCAGGCCGGAGAGACCGCACGGCGGGGTCGGGTCGAGCGTCACACCCGCCGGCAACGCGGGAGACTCCGGAGTCACGGAACATGTCACGTCCGCATTCCCGCCCGTCACGCCAAGGCTCAGGTCGACCGACGTCCTGCCTTCCGTCCACACGAGCGGACTCTCGACCGCGCCGAACGTCGGCGTCGTGTCCGGCTCCACCTCGATGCTGACGACGAGCGTCGCCGTGTCCCCGTCGTAGTCCGTCGCCGTGAACGTGTAGTCCTCCGCCCCTTGAACCGCCGTCGGCGTACCCGAGAGAATGCACGGAGCGGTCGGCTCGAGCGTCACGCCCGAGGGCAGCGCGGGAGACTCCGACGTCAACGTGCATGTCGGCCCGAAATTGCCGTCCTCCAGGCCGAGACTCACCTCGACCGGTCGGTTCTCCGTCCAGACCTGACTCCCGACCTGCCCGAACACCGGAGACGTGTCCGGCACGACGCCGATCGTGAACTCCCGCGAAGCAACGTCACCGTCGTCGTCCGTTGCCGTCCACGTGTACGTCCTCGGCGCCTGCGGCGCCGTCGGAACACCCGAAATCACCCGGCCCGACCGGGACATCCCAGCCGGCAGAACGGCGGAGAGACTGTACGTCAACGGCTGGTTCCCGCCCGTCGCCGCCGGCAGCGTCATCGAGCCCGGATAACCGACGATCCACGTCCGCGAGGGGAACCACTCCAGGACCGGCGTCTTGTCTTCCAAGACCGTCACGGTCACCGTCGCGGATTGGTAAACCTCGGGGCCGGCCAGCGTGATCAACCATATGCCGGCCTCGTGGCCATATGCCGGCCTCGTGGCCGCTCACCGACACCTGCTGCGGCGAAGAGTAGTTCGATGCGTCGAAGTCCAGGCTGGAGGGACTCGCCGACACCTTCGAGATGTCCTCCTCGGTCACCGTCACCGTAGCGCCACCCGTGGACGGCGGCTCTGACAGGGACGCTCCGAAGGTCACCGACTCCCCCTCGATCACGGTCAAGTACAGAGGTTCCGGCGGACCGAGATCATCCAAACGAATCGTACCTAAATCAATGTACGGGCGCGGTTGGTCGACCACCGTTACGTCCACCGTCACTGTCGAGTCGCACCCGCCGCCGATTGAAGTCAGGGTGACCGAGGTCTGCTCGTCGTTCCGGTCGTCGTCCCACACACCTTCCAGCGTAATCTGCTGCGCGGCCGCACTCGTGAATTGGAGGGGCGAATCGGAGGCGTTCTTCAGCTTGACCGCGCCCAGATCGTTGATTACGACGGGCACATTTACCCGGCCTGTCGGCGTCCTGGACAGCGAGACGGTCAAGTCGGCTTCGCCGCCTTCGACCAAGACCAGCGGATTCGGCGACACGACCAGACTGCACGGCGGCCCGACCGTGATGTCGAACGTCACGACGCCCGCGTCGGTCGGGGCCGTGTTGCCGTCCGCGTCCGTCGCCGTGAACGTGTACGCCGCCGTGTCCTCATCCGCAGACGGCGTCCCCGACACCGTGCATGACGAAGCGTCCAGCGACACCCCTGCCGGCAATGCCGGCGCGTTCGAGCAGGTCACATCTCCATTGCCGCCCGTCACCCCGAGGTCCAGATCGACAGCCACACCCGTCGTCCAGTCCTGATCCGCGATGCTCCCGAACGTCGGCACCGTGTCCGTACCCACCCAGATCGTCCGGGCCGACGTCGAGTCGCCGAACGGCGTCGAGCCGACGAAACCGGAAACCGCGGGCGAGGACGCAACAACAGGTCCCGGATTCGGGCCCGGGTTCGTCTCGGTGATCCTGCGCATGCGAAACTGAAAGCTGTAGCTCCCAGCGGTCGAAGGCGCCGTGATCGTGAACGTGAAGTCGTGGACGGCGTCCGGCGCCACGGTGCCGAAGACCGGCACGCCGGCCACTGTCGACCCGCTGTCGAGACCCCAGGTATCGCCGACCCAAAACAACGTAAAGAACGTCACTGTGTTCGGGAGGAACCGAGTCGACCAGCTCTGCGTCCCCGTGTTCTTCATGCGGACCGTCACTGTCCTCGTCTCGCCGGGCGACATGAACTCCGACGCGGACGGCAAGCCGGTCCAGGACACGAACTCCGCATCGTCGGCGCCCATCGCTGGCGACACCATGAAGCCGAGCGCCAGACAAGCCGCCGCGACCGCCACAAGCCGAGTCCCACCGTGGTGCTGCATCGTTCTGCTCCCGCTCATCATCCGCCTCCTCGCGTCTGATTCACTACCGCTCATCCGAACCGTCCTCTTCAACTACGCCCAGCCCGCCAGCCGGCGCACCGACTTCGCCCGACCGCGCCTCGCACACCTCCGAAAACGCGGTCACGTCGACCACCGCGGCAGACGGTTTGCCGGCCTCCCGTCTGTATCTCTTGGACTCATACGTCTCCAGGTCCAAGACACCGAGAGAGAGCCGCAGGTCCGTCGCCGAGGCCGCGAGCACCCAATGGTGACCGTTCACCGCACAGCCGTCCAGCACCTTGACGAGCACCTCCCAATTCTCCGGGCCGAAGAAGTAGACGATGCCCGACTCGTCCGTGCCTACAGAGGCTACCCTCGCGCCTATACGCTCCCCCGTCTCTGACCAGTAGTCCACCCAGACCGAGTAACGACGATTCCGGAGACACAGCCTCGTTTCCGTCGGCACGCACGGGCCGACCGCCTCCTCCGCCACAACAGAAACCGGCGCCTCGGCCGCCGCCGACCAGCCGCTCCCATCCGACAACGAAGCAGCAGCGGCGGCAGACGCCGCCCCAGCCTCCGAGCCGTCGCAGGCCCTCGGAAACGCGTTCACGTCGACGATCGCCGGCGCCGGAGACCCCGGCTCGTTCTCGTACGCGCGGAACGCACCCGTCGCCGTGTCCGTTACCCGAATCCGGTACCCGAGGTCCGTCGTCGACGCCCCGAGCACCCACACCCGGCCGTTCACCGAACAACCGTCGAGCACCTTGATCAAGACCTCCCAGTTCTCAGGGTCAAAGAAAGACAGCAACCCCGAGTCGTTCGTACCCACGGGAACGACCGCCGCCCGCCCCGAATCCCCGTCCAGGCTCCACCACTCCGCCGTCACCTCGAAACGGGAATCCCGAAGGCAACGCGTCTCCCCGTCCGCAGCGCACGTCCCCGCCGGAGACGCCGCCTCGACGAACACCGTCCGCGAAGCGGATGACGAATCCGAACCGTCGCTAAACGTCAGAACCACTTCATAGAACCCCGGGGAGGACCAGGAGTGGACCGGCGACTCCAGCCGAGACGTCGTCCCATCGCCGAAGTCCCACGTCCGCTCCGTCGCTGAAGCGTCGCTCGTATCGACGAACGTGACCGGTTCGCCCGTCACCGTGCGGCAGAGCTCCGCCCCCGCACAAGGCGCACCGAAGTCGAACGAAGGCGCAGGAATCGCAACCGTACGCGCACGCACCGTCGCCGGCGGACCGGCGCCGCGCCCCGTCCACGCCCGCACCTGGAACGCGTACTCCCTACCCGGGTCGAGCCCCGTCGCCCGGTAGCTCCCGGATTCGTTCGGCACCGTCTTCCAGCGGTCCTCCGCAACGTCGAACGGAAGCTCCCGCGCCGGCTTCCAACGAACCTCCTGCCGGCCTGCCGTAATCGGCGATTCCACTTCCCATGTCAGATCGACCGCCACGCTCAAGGCCGACGCCGAAAGACCAACGATCTTCGGCGGCGGAGGGCGCCAGGAACTCCGAGAGTAGCCGCGATCGTTGAACGCGAACACGCGGAACATCTTCCCCGCAGGCACGACGGCCGTCTCCACGTCCGCGGACACGACCAGCGCCCTCCTCCAGATTTCGGCGCCATTGCTGACCTGGACTTCAAAGCCCGTCTCGTCGTCCGAGTTGTCGCGCCAGCGAAGCCGCACTGTGTCACCGAGCCGCTCTTCCGTAACGCCCGACGGCGCCTCAGGCCCGAAACCCCGCGAACCCAGCGTCAGCCGGCCGTATGAAGCTGAACTGCTCTTGCCGGGGCGATGGGCGACGGCGGTGAACACATAGCGGCCGCCGCGCGCCAAGTTCTCGAAGTCCACCCGACCGCGACCCTCGGCGACCTGAACCGAATCGCCCCACCCCTCCAAACTCGCGAAAACCGAGTGAGACTCGGCCTCTGCGTCGGGCGCCCAGGAAACCCGTGCCGTCGTCGGACCGGCGGCGGTCACCGCAAAGCCCGCGACGCCGAGCGCGGCGTCTTCATCGCCCGAAGGCAACGTCACGACATCGCTGCTCTCGGATTCGCCCCACTTGTTCCACGCGACCACCTGCACGCCGTACTCCGCGTTCGCGTCACGCCCAGGCACGAAGCCGAAGAACCGAAAGGACTCGCTGTTCGCCGGCGCCTCTCTCCTGAAGACCACCTCGCCGGCCCGCAGGAGGCGCACATCGAAGCCCGTTTCATTGTCCGAATTGTCCCGCCAACGGACATCCAAGCTGTTCGGCGGGAACGTCACCGAAACGTCCGAAGGCGCCGCAATCGGATCGCCAGGCAACCAGATTCCAGCCCAGTCGCTCCACAGCGACCGAGCCGAGCCGACCAACGAACGCACCCGGAAGTGGTAGATGCCAGGAAGGTCTCCTCCCCCGAAAGACCACTCCGCCTCCGTCCGCCCCTCAGCGCGCCGGATGTCCTGCCACCCCGTCAGCCTGTTCACGCGCTCCACCTCGTAGCCGTCCCCGTCCGCGGCGCTGTCTTCCCAGCTCAAGCGAGCCGACGAACCGTCCCGTTGCAACCGAACTCCGGTCGGCTGAGCCGGGATGTCCGCCGGCGGCAAGTAATCGCTGTACCGCACGCCGACGTGGACCGTCTCCCGCAGCAAACGCTCGTTGTCCCGCTCGCCTTCGATCCCCAACACCGCCCCGTACAAACGAAGCCGCGGCGTCGAGTAGAACGGCTCGGTCTGGCCGCTCAGGCTCATCGCCGTACCCAAGGCCGGCATCGCGTCGTAATCCACATGGCCATATGCATACGGCCACCGGCTCGGCGCCCGCCAACCTGGCGGTTGGTGGCCAGCGCCCAGACCGTGGCCCACCTCGTGGACGAACGTCGCAGCGTAGTCACCGCCGCACGCCGACGGGTGGTTCGACGTATAGCCGCGGGCATAGGGAGAGAAGCTCTCCGCCGTAAAGAAGGGGCGCAACCATCCGTGTAAACCGCAGCCCGCCACCCCCGGCAGCGACCCACTCTCCCCTGTAAACAGGTGCACCAGGTCCGCCCGATGCTCGTGACGTAACCGCTGGAGCTCCCCGTCCCAGACGATCAGGTCGATCAGGCCGATTCCCGCGTCCAACTCCGGCCTGCTCAGATCCCGCCCCGCACGGTCCAGCGTCGACGAAGCCTCGACGACGTGCACGATGCGGGGCGTCACCTCAAGGCCGTTGTTCCGGAACACGAGCGATAAGTAATCGGCCGCGTGCTGGATCGCAATCTCCGCTCCGCCGATGGGCGCCCAGTACTTCGCAGCCTCCTTCGTGTACGCGACGAGGATGTCCAGGTAATCGTGATCGCGGTGGCTCTGATGGCTCGCCGTCCCGCGCGGCGCATCCGCGCCGCGGCCAGCCGCATTCGCACGGCTCTCCGCCCCGACGCCCGCCGCGGCCTCCTCCTCTTGCTCCACACCGCACCACGGCTCCCCTTGACCCGGCCCGGCCCCGCCCAAGGGCGACATCCCGCCAAGGCCGTCCGAAGCCGAATGGATCCGATACGCACCGCCCCCAGGAGCCCCGAAACGCCCGATCAGCCGCCCTTCGTGAATCGTCAGGACGACCGTGTCGTACCCGGCCTCGCGGTTCCCCCCGAACCAGACCCCATCCCCGTTTCCCCGGTCCTCGAAGGCGGAACGTTCGGCGTAGATCACATCACCGTCCGGCGTCGGCGCCTCGAGAACCAGGGGAGCGCTACGAAGAAGATCCAAGTCCGCCTGAATCGCAGTCACCGGCGCCGGACCCATCGATCCCCCGCCCTCCACGGACGACGCTTCCGCCACGGAAGGCAAGAGCGTCAGCAAACGCTGAGCCTCCACCGGCAACGCCGCCAGCCAGACGAACACCACGGCGAACGGCAGAGCCGCGAGCCGGCGAACAGCGGGCAGGGGGCGCGGATTGGACATTTCGACTGAAAACCACCTTAGCACCCCTGCACGCCTTTCCCCACAGGAGCTGCGAGAAACCGCCGACAGCCATGCCTGTCAAGCTCGTGGCGACGGCGCTGCCCGTTACGGAAGCGCTCGCAAACCTCCCGGCCCGCCACCAGGGGCACCAGCCAGTTGCCGGCGTTCTATTCCCTCTCCCACGTGGTCGTTCCCGTGTTCGACGCGACGACCGTCACCGTCGCCGACCCGCCGGGAGCGATGAAGTCCGGAAGAACGGGTTCCGTCACGATCGCCGCATTGTCTGCGCCGCGGACGGCCGTCGACATGAAGCCGAGCGCCAGACAAGCCGCCGCGACCGCCACAAGCCGAGTCCCACCGTGGTGCTGCATCGTTCTGCTCCCGCTCATCATCCGCCTCCTCGCGTCTGATTCACTACCGCTCATCCGAACCGTCCTCTTCAACTACGCCCAGCCCGCCAGCCGGCGCACCGACTTCGCCCGACCGCGCCTCGCACACCTCCGAAAACGCGGTCACGTCGACCACCGCGGCAGACGGTTTGCCGGCCTCCCGTCTGTATCTCTTGGACTCATACGTCTCCAGGTCCAAGACACCGAGAGAGAGCCGCAGGTCCGTCGCCGAGGCCGCGAGCACCCAATGGTGACCGTTCACCGCACAGCCGTCCAGCACCTTGACGAGCACCTCCCAATTCTCCGGGCCGAAGAAGTAGACGATGCCCGACTCGTCCGTGCCTACAGAGGCTACCCTCGCGCCTATACGCTCCCCCGTCTCTGACCAGTAGTCCACCCAGACCGAGTAACGACGATTCCGGAGACACAGCCTCGTTTCCGTCGGCACGCACGGGCCGACCGCCTCCTCCGCCACAACAGAAACCGGCGCCTCGGCCGCCGCCGACCAGCCGCTCCCATCCGACAACGAAGCAGCAGCGGCGGCAGACGCCGCCCCAGCCTCCGAGCCGTCGCAGGCCCTCGGAAACGCGTTCACGTCGACGATCGCCGGCGCCGGAGACCCCGGCTCGTTCTCGTACGCGCGGAACGCACCCGTCGCCGTGTCCGTTACCCGAATCCGGTACCCGAGGTCCGTCGTCGACGCCCCGAGCACCCACACCCGGCCGTTCACCGAACAACCGTCGAGCACCTTGATCAAGACTTCCCAGTTCTCAGGGCCGAAGAAAGACAGCAGGCCGGAATCGTTCGTACCCACGGGAACGACCGCCGCCCGCCCCGAATCCCCGTCCAGGCTCCACCACTCCGCCGTCACCTCGAACCGGGAGTCCCGAAGGCAACGCGTCTCCCCGTCCGCAGCGCACGTCCCCGCCGGAGACGCCGCCTCGACGAACACCGTCCGCGAAGCGGATGACGAACCCGAACCGTCGCTCACCGTCAAGACGACCTCGTAGAAACCCGGCGTAGACCACGAGTGGACCGGAGACCGCAAACGTGACGTCGTCCCGTCGCCGAAGTCCCACGTCCACTCCCTCGCCGAGGAATCGCTCTCGTCGACGAATGTCACCGGCTCGCCCGTCACCGTGCGGCAGAGCTCG
Organism: Candidatus Multivoraceae bacterium; assembly: GCA_965219625.1. Classification (GTDB taxonomy): domain Bacteria; phylum Acidobacteriota; class Thermoanaerobaculia; order Multivoradales; family Multivoraceae; genus Multivorans. The sequence continues at coordinate 546,389 of OZ244782.1, forward strand.
GAACCCGCGCACGGCGCCCCGAAGTCGAACGACGCCGCGGGAATCGAGGCTGTCCGCGCACGGACCGTCACCGGCGGGCCGGCGCCCCGCAACGTCCACGCCCGCACCTGGAACGCGTACTCCCTACCCGGGTCGAGCCCCGTCGCCCGATAGCTCCCGGATTTGTTCGGCACCGTCTTCCAGCGGTCCTCCGCAACGTCGAACGGAAGCTCCCGCGCCGGCTTCCAACGAACCTCCTGCCGGCCTGCCGTAATCAGCGATTCCACTTCCCATGTCAGATCGACCGCCACGCTCAAGGCCGACGCCGAAAGACCAACGATCTTCGGCGGCGGAGGACGCCAGGAACTCCGAGAGTAGCCGCGATCGTTGAACGCGAAGACGCGGAACATCTTCCCCGCAGGCACGACGGCCGTCTCCACGTCCGCGGACACGACCAGCGCCCTCCTCCAGATTTCGGCGCCATTGCTGACCTGGACTTCAAAGCCCGTCTCGTCGTCCGAGTTGTCGCGCCAGCGAAGCCGCACTGTGTCCCCGAGCCGCTCTACCGTAACGCCCGACGGCGCCTCAGGCCCGAAACCCCGCGAACCCAGCGTCAGCCGGCTGTATGAGGCTAAACTACTGCTGCCGGAGCGGTGGGCGGAAATCGAAAACACATAGCGGCCTCCGCGCGCCAGGTTCTCGAAGTCCACCCGACCGCGACCCTCGCCAACCCGAACCGAATCGGAGGACCACCCGTCCAAACTCGGCCGAACCCAGTGATAGTCGGCCTCTGCGTCAGGCACCCAGGAAACCCGCGCCGTCGTCGGACCGACGGCCGTCACCGTCAAGCTCGCGACGCCGGGCAAGACCTCCGCATCGCCCGTAGGCAACGTCACGACATCGCTGCTCTTGGATTCGCCCCACTTGTTCCGGGTCTTCAGGCTGTTGTGTGGGGAGCGCGCCACGCGGTTAGTCGCCGGTGACCCATAGACTGGCGGGATGAAGAGTGCGAGGACGTTCGAGAGGCTGTTGGGGATCAAGCCGCCTTGGCGGGTGCGGGAGGTGGTGCTCCGTATGGACGAGCCGCATCCGCGACGTCGCGGCGCGGTGGTTGGCGGCACGGTGGAGATTCACGTCGAGCATCGTGGGGAGACCCGCTGCCCCGAGTGCGGCGAGCGGTGTCCGGGCTACGACAGCAGACACCGCAGGTGGCGGCATTTGGACACGATGCAGCACCAGACGCGTGTCCACGCGGAGGTGCCTCGGGTGCGCTGCGTCGAGCATGGCGTACTCCAGTTGAAGGTGCCTTGGGCGGACGAGGGTTCTCGTTTCACGGCGCTGTTCGAGGCAGAGGCCATCGGCTGGCTTCGTGACGCGAGCGTTCAGGCGGTGGCGCGACGCATGGGTCTGAGCTGGGATCAGGCGGCGGGGATTCAGCGCCGGGCAGTGGATCGCGGCCTTTCGCGGCGCCGGTTGCGGCCGCCGCGGCTGCTGGGCGTGGACGAGACGGCGTTTCGGAGGCGACACGAGTACGTGACGGTGGTCAACGACCTGGAGCGAGGCGTGGTGGCCCATGTGGCCGACGGTCGCGGCCGGTCGGCCATCGACGGCTACTTCGAGGGTCTGGGCGAGACGACCTGCGCGGGCATCGAGCAGGTGGCGATGGACATGTGGCCGGCGTACATCTCTTCGGTGAAGGCGTACACGAACGCGGTGATCGTGCACGACCGGTTCCACATCGTCGCGCACCTGAACCACGCCGTGGACCTGGTTCGGCGCGCCGAGCAGCGGGAGTTGCTTGAGGCAGGCGATCCGCGTCTGAAGCGAAGCCGCTACCTGTGGTTGATGGGGAAGGGCCGCATGAACCGCTCGCAGCGGCGACGTTTCGCTGCTCTTCGCACGAGTCACCTTCGCGTGGCTCGGGCCTGGGCGATCAAGGAGATGGCGCGGGACTCGTGGGGCTATGCGAGCCGCGGTTGGGCAGAGCGGCGCTGGAAGCGCTGGTACGGCTGGGCGGTCCGCAGCCGTTTGGCGCCGATCAAGCAAGTGGCCAAGATGATCAGGGATCACTGGGAGGCCGTCATCAACGCCGCCGTGTCCAGCATCTCCAGCGCCAGCGCCGAGGGCATCAACGCGAGGATCCAGGAGATCAAGCGAAGAGCGCACGGCTAGCGAAACCGAGAGCACTTCCGCCTCGCCATCTACTTCCATCTCGGCGGACTCGATTTGACTCCCGATTCACTGCAAGCCCACACACAACCCTGAAGCGCCCTTGTTCCACGCGACCACCTGCACGCCGTACTCCGCGTTCGCGTCACGCTCGCGCGCGGAGACGTCTAACCGAACGGAATCGCTGTTCGCCAACGCCTCTCTCCTGAAGACCACCTCGCCGGCCCGCAGGAGGCGCACGTCGAAACCCGTTTCATTGTCCGAATTGTCCCGCCAACGAACATCCAAGCTGTTCGCCAGGACCGTCACCGAAACGTCCGAAGGCGCCGCAATCGGATCGCCAGGCAACCAGATTCCAGCCCAGTCGCTCCACAGCGACCGAGCCGAGCCGACCAACGAACGCACCCGGAAGTGGTAGATGCCAGGAAGGTCTCCTCCCCCGAAAGACCACTCCGCCTCCGTCCGCCCCTCAGCGCGCCGGATGTCCTGCCACCCCGTCAGCCTGTTCACGCGCTCCACCTCGTAGCCGTCCGCGTCCGCGGCGCTGTCTTCCCAGCTCAAGTGAACCGACGAACCGTCCCGCTGCAACCGAACTCCAGTCGGCTGGGCCGGAATGTCCGCCGGCGGCAAGTAATCGCTGTACCGCACGCCGATGTGGACCGTCTCCCGCAGCAAACGCTCGTTGTCCCGCTCCCCTTCAATCCCCAACACCGCCCCGTACGGACGAAGCCGCGGCGTCGAGTAGAACGGCTCGGTCTGGCCTCCTATGCTCATCGCCGTCCCCAAGGCCGGCATCGCGTCATAATCCACATGGCCATATGCATACGGCCACCGGCTCGGCGCCCGCCAACCTGGCGGTTGGTGACCAGCGCCCAGACCGTGGCCCACCTCGTGGACGAACGTCTCAGCGTAACGACCGCACGACGTCGACGTATAGCCGCGGGCATAGGGAGAGAGGCTCTCCGCCGTAAAGAAGGGGCGCAACCATCCGTGTAAACCGCAGCCCGCCACGCCCGGCAGCGATCCACTCTCCCCTGTAAACAGGTGCACCAGGTCCGCCCGATGCTCGTGACGCAACCGCTGGAGCTCCCCGTCCCAGACGATCAGGTCGATCAGGCCGATTCCCGCGTCCAACTCCGGCCTGCTCAGATCCCGCCCCGCACGGTCCAGCCTCGACGAGGCCTCGACGACGTGCACGATGCGGGGCGTCACCTCGAGGCCGTTGTTAGAGAACACCATGGCTAACACGTCCCCGGCGTGTTGAATCGCTGCTTCCGGGCCTCCGAGATACTCCCAGTACCTCGCCGCCTCTTTTGTATAGGCCACGAGGATGTCCAGGTAATCGTGATCGCCGTGGCTCTGAGGGCTCGCCGTCCCCTGCGGCGCATCCGCGCCGGGGCCAGACGAATCCGCACGGCTCTCCGCCCCAACGCCCGCCCCGGCCTCCCCCTCTTGCTCCACACCGCACCACGGCTCCCCTTGACCCGGCCCGGCACCGCCCAAGGGCGACATCCCGCCCAGGCCGTCCGAAGCCGCATGGATACGATACGCACCGCCCCCAGGAGCCCCGAAACGCCCGATCAGCCGCCCCTCGTGAATCGTCAGGACGACCGTGTCGTACCCGGCCTCGCGGTTCCCGCCGAACCAGACCCCGTCCCCGTTCCCCCGGTCCTCGAAGGCGGAACGTTCGGCGTAGATCACATCACCGTCCGGCGTCGGCGCCTCGAGAACCAGGGGAGCGCTACGGACGAGATCCAAATCCGCCTGAATCGCCGTCACCGGCGCCGGACCCATCGATCCCCCGCCGTCCACGGACGACGCCTCCGCGACGGACGGCAAGAGCGTCAGCAAACGCTGAGCCTCCACCGGCAACGCCGCCAGCCAGACGAACACCACGGCGAACGGCAGAGCCGCGAGCCGGCGAACAGCGGGCAGGGGGCGCGGTTGGGACATTTCGATAGGCAACCAGCCTACCACTGCTGCGCGCCCCCCTCTTTGCCCTGCCATTCTCTGAGCGAAGGGCGGGTGGTGCGCCTGGAGGACTCGAACCTTCTTGCCTGTTGATTGGGAGTCTGACGCGCCATTCTCTGAGCGAAGGGCGGGTGGTGCGCCTGGAAGGACTCGAACCTTCTTGCCTGTTGATTGGGAATCTGACGCGCCATTCTCTGAGCGGAAGGGGGTGGTGCGCCTGGAAGGACTCGAACCTTCTTGCCTGTTGATTAGGAATCTGACGCGCCATTCTCTGAGCGAAGGGCGGGTGGTGCGCCTGGAAGGACTCGAACCTTCTTGCCTGTTGATTAGGAATCTGACGCGCCATTCTCTGAGCGAAGGGCGGGTGGTGCGCCTGGAAGGACTCGGACCTTCTTGCCTGTTGATTAGGAATCTGACGCGCCATTCTCTGAGCGAAGGGCGGGTGGTGCGCCTGGAAGGACTCGAACCTTCGACCTGTGGATTAGGAATCCACCGCTCTATCCTGCTGAGCTACAGGCGCCGGAAACCGGGTCAGACCCCGCGGGGCAAGGATCTCAGTATCGGACGAGCGATTCAACCACTTCGTAACCATCTAGACGAGCGCGGCCGTCGAGGAAGGTGAGTTCGACGACGAAGGCGATCGCCTGGACGACGCCGCCGACGGATTCGATCAGGCGCGCGGCGGCACGAGCCGAACCTCCGGTCGCAAGCAGGTCGTCGATCAGGACGACGCGGTCGCCGGCGGCCACGGCGTCGGTGTGCATCTCCAGGGTGTCCTCGCCGTACTCGAGGTCGTAGGTCACGGAGACGGTTTCGGCCGGCAGCTTCCCCTTCTTTCGCACCGGCACGAAGCCGACGCCCAGTCGCTGGGCGACAAGGGGCGCGAAGATGAAGCCCCGCGCCTCGATGCCAACGACCTGGTCGATCCGCCGGCCGGCGAGGCGCTCCGCCAGTTGGCAGGTGACGAGGCGCAACGCCCGAGGTTCCCTGAGCAGGGTCGTGATGTCCTTGAACAGGATTCCCGGCTTCGGAAAATCGGGCACATCGCGAATCAACGTCTCGAGCCGGATCTCGCCTTCGGACGTCACGCCGTCGACCTCGCGGATCGCTTCTCCTGCCAGCCGAACCGGCCGATCAGGGGGACGAAACGAACGGGCTCGCCGACCTCGCGGCGGATCCGGCCGTTCCCGCCACGGTCGTACGTCACGAGCCGCTGTTCGTTCCGGTCCCCCTCGGGAACCACCAGGCGGCCGCCGGCATTCAGCTGAGCCAGCAGACGATCCGGCGTCTCGGGCGCCGCGGCGGCAACCAGGATGCGGTCGAAGGGAGCGACGCTCTTCCAGCCCATCGTGCCGTCGAAGACCTGCACCTTGACGTTCGCAAGCTCGAGCTGCTGTAGCCGGGCCATCGCCTCTCGGGCCAAGACGCCCAACCGTTCGATGCTGTACACGCGCCGAGCGAGGAGCGCGAGGATCGCCGTCTGATAGCCCGAACCGGTGCCGACCTCGAGCACGGAATCGTCGGGGCCGGCCCCCAACATCTCGGTCATCCGCGCGACGACGTAGGGTTGCGAGATCGTCTGCTCGCAGCCGATCGGCAGGGCGCGATCGCGGTAGGCCTCGTTCAGGAAATGCTCCGGCACGAACAGGTGCCGCGGCACCTGTTCGATCGCCGCGATGACGCGCTCGTCCTCGAGGCCGCACTCGTCAACCAGACGCCGCACCAGGCGATGACGAGCGTACGCGTACGCTTCCGGCGTCGAGGCGACCGTGCTCAACGAAGCGCCCCGAGGAGACCCGGCAGGACGCCGTCGTCGCCGGCGATTGCCCGGCAATCCGTGAGATCAGCGGAGAGCGGCGTGATGGAGATGTAGCCGTCCTGCACCGCCGCGGCGTCCGTGTCGGGCAGGCGCTCCGGTTCCGGCTTGCCAACCAGCCAGTACATCGAGCCGCCCCGCGGGTCCGCCTGCTCGACGACTGCGTTTCGGTAGGGACGGCGACCGAGCCGCGCGACCCGCGCTCCGCGCGGCGGGTCGAACGGGAAGTTCACGTTGAGGAGCAGGCGGTCGGGGATGCCGTGCTCGGCGATGGAGACGATCGCGCGAACTGCCAGCCCCGCGGCGCGCTCCATGTCGGCGGGGCGGGCCTTCCTGTACTCCTGGGAGAAGGCGATGGACGGCAAACCGAGCGACCTTCCCTCGAGTGCCGCGCCGACCGTGCCGCTGTGGGTCACGTCGTCGCCGAGGTTCACTCCGTGGTTGATCCCCGAAATGAGGAGATCCGGCTTCTCGTCGAGCAGCGAGTGGAGGGCGACGTTCACGCAGTCCGACGGCGTTCCATCGACGGAGAACCAGCCGTCGTCGACCCGCTTCGCCCGGAGCGGCCGGAACAGCGTCAGCGCCTGGCCGCAGCCGCTCTGCTCGTACTCCGGCGCGACGACCCGATACGAGAGCCGGGCGCCCGAGTTCATCGCCTCGTCGAGTGCAGCCGCAAGAGCGCACAGACCGGGCGCGCGGACTCCGTCGTCATTCGTGAGCAGCAGCCTCATCCGTCCGAGTCCCGCACCGTCAGGATCCGCGGCCTGCGCCGTCTCCTCGATCGCCGACCCCGCCGAACAGACGGCCGATGATCGGTTCGAGATCCCGTCGCAGGCGCGCCGGCACCGCTGACGGTTCCGTCATCACGGCGTGCTCCAGCGCGTCGACGCAGGGGCACAAGCCCACCGGCCGCTCGCGCGGCAGCGAGGCGACGATCCGCGCGACCGCCGCCTGCGCCGTCTTCGCGTTCTGGCGCAACACCTCGATCACCGCGTCGACCGTTACGTCCGCTTCCTCCTCGTGCCAACAGTCGTAGTCGGTAATCAGGGCCAGCGTCGCGTAACAGATCTCGGCCTCTCGAGCCAGCTTCGCCTCCTGCAGGTTCGTCATGCCGATCACGTCGGCGCCCCATCCGCGGTGCATGTGGGACTCGACGCGCGTGGAGAACTGAGGACCCTCCATGCACACATACGTGCCGCCGCGGTGAACCACCGCTCCGGCCGCGGCGGATTCGTCCGCGCAGATCGCCATCATCACCGGACAGATCGGGTCGGCGAATCCGACGTGGGCCGCGAGACCGTTGCCGAAGAAGGTGTCCGGACGATGCCGCGTGCGATCGATGAACTGATCCGGTACGACGATGTGCGTCGGCAGATAGCGGCGACGGAGCGAGCCGACCGCCGACAGGGAAATGAGCCGTTCGACGCCCAGTGTCTTCATCGCGAAGATGTTCGCGCGGAAGTTCAGCTCGCTCGGGAGGATGCGATGGCCTCGGCCGTGCCGGGCAAGAAAGGCGACGCGGCGTCCGCTCATCTCGCCGAGCGCGAACGTCTCGGACGGCGCGCCGAACGGCGTCTCGATCGCGCGTTCCTCGTGGACCTCGAGCGCATCCATGCCGTAGAGGCCGGAGCCGCCGATGATCCCGACGCGGTAGGTCTCGGCGCTCATCCAGCGCTCCCCGCGATCCGCGCGTTGACCAGCATGGCCGTCTCGAGGGCCCGCCGGCCGGCTCTGCCGTCGACGATCTCACGCGAACCGCCGTTGCAGCGGTCGAGGAAGGCCTCGAGTTCGAGTCGCAGTGGCTCGTCTCGCTCGACGTCGAGGTCCGCGGCGACGATCCGGGCGAGAGGTCCAGCAGCCGTCGCCGCCGCGGCGTCCCGCGCCGCCTCGACGCCCCGGACACGCCGCGCGCCGCGCACCGTCTGCTCCTGATAGTCGAGCGAAACGTAGCGGTCCTCGAAGAACAGCCGCAACTGCCGCACCCGCTCGCCAGAGACCCGGGAGGCGGTCAGGTTCGCGACGCAACCGGACTCGAGTTCGATCCGGGCATCGGCAATGTCCACGCGGTCGGACAGCACGTCGATGCCGACCGCCCGCACGTCGCGCACCGGACTCGGATCGAGGGCATGAAGGATCTGCAGGTCGTGAATCATCAGATCGAGAACCACGTCGACGTCCAGACTGCGCGGGCTGAAGGAGGACATCCGTTCCACCTCGACGAAGCGGGGCCTGAGCCCCAATGCCAGCACCTCTTGAACCGCTGGATTGTAGAACTCGACGTGCCCGACAGCCAGCACCACGCCCGCCCGGTCGGCAGCGCGGACGAGCTCCGCCGCGTCCTCGAGATCGCCGGCGATCGGCTTCTCCACGAGCACGTGGACGCCCGCCCGGATGAACCGCGAGGCGACGTCCAGGTGATCGACCGTCGGCACGGCGACTACGGCGGCATCGACCTGAGCCGCCAAGGCGTCGAGACTGTCGACGACCTCCGCCCCATGCGGCTCGGCAACTGTGAGGGCCCGCTCGGCGTCCGCGTCGACGACCCCCACCGCGGCCGGCGTCAGGAGTTCGCAGAGCAGGCGGACGTGATGTCGACCCATTGCTCCGGCGCCGACGACGCCCGCGGCCCGTATCGGTCGGTTGGCGGCGCGCTGCCGCGCATCGCCCCCTGCGGCGTTCACCTCTGTAGCCCCGGGCCGCAAGCTACGCGCCGCCGCGGGCGCCGCGGCGGGCCGACCGCGCGAAGCCCCGCTCGGAGCTCTTGATGAACGCGATGAAGGCGTCGACGTCCGCGTGGCCGGCATGCTCGAGATCGAGCTCCTCGAGTGCCTGCGTCGTGTTCCGACGCGAGCGGGTGACGACCCGCACGGCCCGCTCGATGGCCCGGATATCGTCCTTCGACTTCCCCTTCCGCTCGAGGCCGATGCGGTTGACCCCCATGCACGCCGGCTTGATCCCGACGGTGATGCAGAACGGCAGGGCGTCCATCGTGATGACGGAGTAGCCGCCGACGTAGGCATGCCGGCCCACCCGGCAGAACTGGTGGACGGCCGAGAAGGCGCCGATCGTTGCGTCGTCCTCGACGAGGACATGACCGGCAAGGGTGCCGCCGTTCGTGAACACGGTGCGGCTTCCTACCTGGCTGTCGTGGCCGACGTGCGTCTGGGTCATGAACAGGTTCTCGTCGCCGATCCGGGTCACCCCGCCGCCGAACGCCGTGCCTCGATTCACCGTGGAGAACTCCCGGAACTGGTTCGAGTCGCCGATGACCAGGCGGCTGGCTTCTCCTTCGTACTTCAGGTCCTGCGGATCGAAACCGATCGCAGCGTGCGGAAAGACCCGATTCAAGCGCCCCATCACCGTCTCGCCGAGGATCGTCGCGTGCGCGCCGATCGTCGTCCGATCGCCGATGACGACGCCCGCCCCGATCACGGCGTACGGACCGACGACGACATCCGCGCCGAGCTCGGCGCCGCGGTCAACGACTGCGGTCGGGTGGATGGAACCCGTCATCGACGGCGCCGCGACGCGTCGTCGCGCTCGACGACCATCGTCGACTTGCAGATGGCTTCCACCGCGAGCTCGCCGTCGACCGTTGCGCGACCGCGAAAGCGGGAGTGAACCGTGCGAATCCGAAGCGATTCGACCTCCATCCGCAGTACATCGCCCGGCACGACGGGACGGCGGAAGCGCGCCTTCTCGATGCCGGCGAAGAACAGCAGGCGGCGATCCCGGTCGTCCATGTCGTGCAGCAGCAAGAGCGCCGCGCTTTGGGCCATCGCCTCGATGACGAGCACGCCGGGCATGATCGGATTGCCGGGAAAGTGACCGTCGAAAAAGGGCTCGTTCCGCGTCACGTTCTTCGTCGCGACGACCCGCTGGCCCGGCCGGATCTCAAGCACCCGATCGACGAGCAGCATCGGATACCTGTGCGGCAGTACGTCAGCGATCCAGCGCGAATCGAAGGGTCCGAGGACGACTCCCCCTTCGTCCGTGTTCTGTTCCGTCGTCACTCCGGTTCTCTCCCCTCCGCGCCGGAACCGCCTGCATCGGCCGCGGCATCCTCGCTACCTGCGGCTTCGATCGCGGCGACCCGACGTTCGAGCTCGCGCAAGGCGGCACGCATCGCCGGAAGCCGGGACTGTAGCGCGTTCCGCCGCCGCCACGCTCCGATCGCGGACGCCGGGATGCCGGCGACCTCCCCGCCCGGCGGGACCTCCTTGAACACCGCGGACTTCGCCGCCACCTGCGCCTCGTCGCCCACGTCCAGATGACCGGCGACGCCGACCTGGCCGGCCAGCAAGACGCGATCGCCGACGCGCGCACTGCCGGAGATGCCCACCTGGCCGCAGAGAATCGAACCCTCGCCGACCCGAGCGTTGTGTCCGATCTGAACGAGATTGTCGATCTTCGTGCCGCGGCCTATCCGGGTGGCATCGAACGTCGCGCGGTCGATCGTCGTGTTCGCTCCGACCTCGACGTCGTCCTCGATGACGACGATGCCGATCTGGGGCAACTTGACCCGGGAGGAAGCGGCGCCCTCCGCGTAGCCGAAGCCATCCGCGCCGATCACGACGCCGGAGTGGACGATCACACGCTCGCCGAGAACCGCGCCGTCGTAGACGACGACGTGGGGATGAAGAAACGTACCGGCGCCTATCCGACAGTTGCGGCCGATCACGGCGTGAGCGCCGACGACCGCGCCCGCCCCCACCGAGGCGCCGACGTCGACCACCGCGAAGGCCTCGACACGGGCGCTCGGATCGACTTCCGCGTCGGCCGCCACCGCCGCCTGCGGGTGAATCCCCGGCTCGACCTCCGCCAACGGAAAGAGCGCCGCGAGCAGCTCGGCCAGAGCCAGGTAGGGATCGCGGCAAAGAAGCAGGTCGCACGAGAAACCCGCCAGGGATTCCGGCGAAAGGTCGGAAGACACGAGCAGGGCGCCGGCAGCCGAACGGAGCGCCTGATCGCGGTAGCTCGGGCGGGTGAAGAACGAGAGATCGCGAGGCCCGGCCGACGCCAGGGGGCCGATGCCGTCGATCGGCCGGTCGGGATCGCCCACGAGTTCAGCGTCGACCATCGCGGCGAGATCGGCCAGGCGGTGAGTCACCAGGCGAGCCTACAGGACGGCGATACGATGCCGTCATCCGCAAACCAGACCTCGAACGACCTGTCCATTCGACCGGAGGGAAGACCCCGATGACCATCGCGCCCCAAAGCCCCATCCACCGCGGACGCAACCGTCGCCCCGTTCTCGTCGCCGTCGCATCGCTCGCCATCGCGACCGGGCTGCTCCTTGCGCCACCGCTTCCGGCGACCAACAACTGGCCGCAGTTCCGCGGGCCCGGCGCGAACCCGGCGGTCGAGGACCGCGAGGGGCTGCCGATCACCTGGAGTCAGACCGAGAACGTCGAGTGGGTCGTCGAGACGCCGGGGCTCGGCTGGTCGAGCCCGGTGGTCTGGAGCAACCAGGTGTTCCTGACGACAGCAGTCGCCGACGGCGAGTTCGAACGGCCCCAGGCCGGCCTCTACGCGCCTCGAGGCCGGAGCGAACCGCCCCAGGTGATTCACGACTGGCGCGTCTACTCCTTCGACCTCGAGTCCGGCGATGTGATCTGGCGCCGCTCGGTCAAGTCCGGCGTCCCCGAGTTCCCACGGCATCAGAAGAACACGTACGCCACGGAAACGCCGGCCACCGACGGGGAGCGGCTCTATGTTCGCTTCGGCGACCTCGGCGTGTTCGCCTTCACGATGGACGGCGAGGAGCTCTGGAACTACCCGACGCCTCACCGACCAACGATGTGGGACTACGGCTCGGCCTCCTCCCCCGTGCTGCATGACGATCTGGTCATCGTCCTTTACGACAACGAGGAGGAGTCCTGGATCGCGGCTCTTGACAAGACGAACGGCGAAGAGCGCTGGCGTACCCCGCGGGACGAAGTCTCGAGTTGGGCGACGCCGCTCGTCTGGACGAACGAAGCGCGGACCGAGATCGTCACGAACGGCAAGAACCGCATCCGCTCCTACGACCTCGACGGCGAACTCCTGTGGGAGATGGACGGCCGGATGTCATGGGCCGCGATCGCCACTCCCTTCGCCGTGGACGGCCTCGCCTACGTGAACTCGGGTTACTTCCAGGATCAGCGACGCCCGGTCTTCGCGATTCGCCCGGGCGCCTTCGGCGACATCACCCTGCCGGAGGGCGAGACGGAGAGCGAGTTCGTCGCCTGGCACCAGCCGCGGGCCGGCAACTACAACACCTCGCCCCTCGTGTACAAGGGCATCTACTACAGCCTGCTCGATCGCGGCTTCTTCGAGGCCTACGACGCGCTGACCGGCGAACCGGTCTACAGCCGCAAGCGAGTCGCCCCGCGCGGCGGCGCGAGCTTCACCGCCTCCCCGTGGGCGTACAACGACCGGGTGTTCGCGCTGAGCGAACAGGGCGACACGTACGTCATCCGCGCCGGCGCCGAGTACGAGGTGCTCCACGTGAACAGCCTGGACGAGATGGCGATGGCGTCGCCCGCCGTCGTCGGCGACCGGCTGCTCATCCGCACCCGATCGAAGCTCTACAGCATCCGCGAGACGGCGACGACCCGCGACGAGAAGTAGAGGTTCCCGGCCGCGGTCCGCACCCGCGGCCGCGTCTACTCGGCGGGCGTTGCCGGATACGCGGCGTTGTAACGCTCGATGATCAGATTCGTGATGTCGGCGGCGTCGGCCGAGTAGAGCAGACCGCCCTGGAACTTGTTGAAGATCGCCGTGTAGCCGAACTCACGACCGACCTGGGCGATGATCGGCAAGACGGCCTGCTCGATCTCGCCGAAGCGCTCGGCCTGCACCTTCTGCATCTCGCGGTTCGCATCGTCCTGGGACCGCCTGAGCGCGATCGTCAGATCTTCGAGCTGCTTCTCCATCTCGGCGAGACGATCCTCGGCCAAGGTCAGGCGGCCGTCGCTGTACTGAGTCTGCAGCGCGGCCAACTCCTCCTGCCGGCTCTCGAGCTCCGACTGCTTCGCGTTCCGCAGCTCGGTGAGTTCCTGAACGGCAACCCGACCGCGGGCGGACTCCTGAAGCAGGCGCTCGACCTCGATCACCGCGATCTTGCTCTGGGCGAGCGCGGGAGAAGAGGACAGAGCGCCTGCGACGAGTGCGCCAACGGCGAGCGCGAGGCGAATTGCTGGGGTGTGAACTCTCATCGTAGGGGTTCTCCGTATGGGCGTCAGAAGCTGGTGCCGATGCTGAAGTCGAAGCTATCGAACCGCTCCCGGTCGAGGCCGCCCAGGTCGTCGAGTGGATTCAGGTTCGTAGCGTAGATGAAGCGGAGCGGTGCGCCGAGAATCGGCACGTTCACCCGGAGCTCGACACCGGCGGACATCCGCATGTGGCTGAAGTCGATGCTCTGGTCGTCGCCGTAGACGTTGCCGGCGTCGAAGAAGGTCACGATGCGGAACGGCCCGTTGACCAGAGTGTGGTGTTCGAGGTTGAACACGACGCTCTTGTTCCCGCCCTGCGGAAAGCCGTTCGCATCGAGAATCGTCTGGCCGGTGTCCGGATCCCGCACCCAGATCGAGCGGAAGGCAAAGCCGCGCAGGCTGTTCTCTCCGCCCAACAGGTAGCGGTCGAGGAAGAACAACTGGCGCAGATTGCCGTCGTCGTCCCTGCCGAACGGCTCGATGTAGCCAAGCTGGAGGTTCGCCCGCCCAACCGTCCTCACCCCGACCCTGGTCAGCGGCACGGTGATCGCCGCGGTCAGCGTCGGACGGATGTAGTACGACTCGCCGCCCAGCGGGCCGCCGGCGTACTCGAGCGAAGCGATCAGGCGCTTGCCCCGGGTCGGCTCGAGACGGCTGTTGTGACTGTCGAACTGGTAGCTCGCCGTCAGCGAGCTGCGGTTGAACTGGAACGCCTGCTCGATCGTGTCGGACAGCGTGTCCGGATTCTCGAGCTCGTCGGGATCCTGCAGGAAGTAGAACGTCTGCGACTGGTAGCTCTCGATGTCCATGTTGCTGTAGGACAGCTGGACGAGTTCGAACCTGCGGAACGAACGGCCGAAGGTGAGAACGCCGCCGGCCTCCTTGCTCCGATACCGCTGATCGACCAGCAGATCGAAGTCCGTGTCCCGGTTGAACAGCTGGATCCCGAAGTTCTGGGGGCGGTCGCGGACCCACGGCATGTAGTAGGACACGTCGAAGATGTCACGGTAGCGGCCGGTCTGGATCGACACGCCGACCGTCTCGCCGCGACCCAGGAAGTTCCGCGTACGCAGCGCGGACTGGACGAAGAAGCCGTCCAGCTCGCTGTAGCCGCCGCCGAACTGGACTTCCGTCTGTCCCGCCTCGGTGCCCTTGACGACGAGGTCGACCTTCTTCGTGTCCGTGTTCGTGTTCACCTCGACCGGATCGTCTTCGTTGACCACGTAGTACTCGAGCTGACTGATCCGAAGCAGGCTGGTGCGGAGCATCGCCGAGTTGAACACGCTGCCTTCCTGCAGCAGCATCATCCGGCGGAGCACGCGGTCCCTCGTCCGCTCGTTGCCGGTGAACTCGATCCTGCCGACCTCGAACTGGTCGTTCTCCTCGACGCTGACCAGCACGTCCGCGACCAGGTCCTCTTCCTCGACGATCTCCAGCTTCAGGTCGGCGAAGATGTAGCCGCTGTTCGTGTAGAGCTCCCGCATCTGCTCCATCCCCTCGTCGAGCACGTCCGAGCGCAGCCAGCCGCCCTTGGGTTCCTTGAACGACCGCACCAGCAGCTCGGAAGGAAACACCTCGGCGCCCTCGACGTTGATTTCGCCCAGCTTCCAGCGAGGTCCTTCCTCGATCGGCACGACGAGCGCGAGTTGCCGCCGGCGCTTCTCGAGTTGCTCCGCGTTCGGATTCCGCTCGATCACGTCGAGTTCCGGTTCGCCGACCTCGACGTCCTTGTAGCCGAAGCGCCGATACAGGTCCTTCACCTTGTCGAGGTCCTCCTCGACGGTCGCCGAGTTGAACACGTCGCGCTTGCGGATCCGGGTGAGGAGGTTCGACTTCTTCGTCTTCTCCATCTGCCGACGAAGCTTGCCCGCCGCGAACACCTCGTTGCCCTCGAAGTCAACCCGCCCGATCTTGACCCGGCCGCCCTCATCGACGGTGATGAGCACCCGCTTCTCGCCCACGCCGGCGTCCTGGACGTCGACCTGGATGCCCGCGAAGCGGTAGCCGCGCTCCTCGTAGAGCTTCTTGATCGCCTGTTCGAGCCGCGCCAGCTCTCCCAGGTCGAGCGGCAGCTGCTCGTATACGGCGATCCGCTCGCGGTCGGTCATGTCGCCGATGTCGCTCCGCTTCACCTTCTTCAGACCCTCGTATTCGAGCGAGACGAGGAGGGGGCGTTCGGTGATCGCCACGCGGACGAGAACGCCGTCGCCTTCGGGCTCGGCGGAGATCGAGATGTCGTCGATCATCTCCCGCTCCCACAGGCTCTTCAACCGGTCGTTCACGCGTCCCGGATCCCAGGGTTTGCCCGCCTCGAGGTCCAAGTAGTAGTTCAGGCTCTCCTCGCTCAGGGTCTCCACCCCGGTGTACTCGACGGACGCGATCGGGCGGCCCACGAGGAACTGGGCGGACGCCGGCGCGGCGAGCGCCAGCGCCAGCAAGGCCGTCAGGACGCCAGGAAACGGACGGGCGTAGAGCTCGCGGCTCTCTCGATCAGGACTCGGCAAGAGCAGGTTCCTCCTCGGGGCGATGGGCGGGGCGACCGCTTGGACCGTCCTCGTGGCAGGCGACGACCGTGAGCTTCAGCCCGCGGTCCGACTCGTCGTCCGACGGCGCGACGTCGACGGCGATGCGCTCGACGGGCGGTCCCGAGCGGCCGATCAGCAGATCGGATACGGCGTCCTGCACGTGGCGCTGGATCGTACGGCGTAACGGGCGCGCGCCCGTAGACGGATCGATGCCGGCTTGTTCGAGCAGCCACTCACGGGCCGCATCCGTGACCTCGACCGCCAGTCCGCGTTCGGCCAGCGTCTCGTTCACGTCCTCCAGCAAGAGCCCCGCGATGGCGCGCAGGTTCTCGCGGGTCAGCGGATTGAAGACGATCGTCTCATCCATCCGGTTGATGAACTCGGGGCTGAATGCGCGGCGGAGCTCGGCCTCTATCTCCTCGCGCACGCGGGCGAAGTCGTGCTCCGACGACGCGCCGCCGAAGCCCATCCGGCCGCCTCGCAAGACGAGCTTGCTGCCGAGATTCGAGGTCAGGAGGATGAGAGCGTTGCTGAAGTCCACCTGGGCGCCGTAGGAGTCCGTCAGAGTGCCTTCTTCCAGAACCTGCAGCAGGAGACCCGAGACGTCGGGATGCGCCTTCTCGATCTCGTCGAAGAGGATGACCGAGTAAGGCTTCTGACGCACTCGCTCGGTGAGCAATCCTCCGTCCTCGTAGCCGACGTAGCCGGGGGGCGAACCGATCAGCTTGGACGCCGTGTGCTTCTCCATGTACTCGCTCATGTCGAACCGCAGCAGAGCGCCCTGACTGCCGAAGAGGAACTCGGCGAGCCTCCGCGCCACTTCCGTCTTGCCGACCCCCGACGGCCCCAGAAAGATGAAGGAGCCAAGCGGCCGACGGGGATCCGACACGCCGAGGCGAGCGCGGCGAATCGCGCGGCTGATCGCGCGAACCGCCCGTTCCTGGCCGACGATCCGACGCCGGAGCGCACTCTCCATGTTCATCAACCGCTCTGCCTCGTCCGTCCGGACGGCAGTCACCGGCACGCCGGTCCAGGAGGCGATGACCTCCTCCACGTCGAGCGCCGTGACCACCTGTTCTCCCGTACCTCGACTTGGCAACCGCTCGAGGCTCTCGAGATCTTCCCGGAGTTCGATCTCCCGCTCGCGCAGGCTGACCGCTCGGTCGAAGTCCTTGTCCGAAATCGCGGCCTTCATGTCCGCGACGACGTCGCGCACCTCGCGCTCGATTCGGCGGGTCTGCCGGGTGTCCCGCGCGTGCCGAAGCTTGACCCTGGCCCCGGCCTCGTCAAGCACGTCGATCGACTTGTCCGGCTGATGTCGATCCGTGATGTAGCGACTCGAGCCGGAGACCGCTGCTCTGAGCGCCGCGTCCTCGTAGGCGACCTCGTGGAAGAGCTGGTAGCGCTCCTTCAGCCCGACGAGGATGTCGTACGTCTCTTCGGCGGAGGGAGGCTTGATCCGAATCGACTGGAAGCGCCGATTCAGCGAGCGGTCCTTCTCGAAGTAGCGGCGATACTCCCGCTGAGTCGTCGCGCCGATGCAGGCGATCTCCCCGCGAGACAGAGCCGGCTTGAGAATGTTCGCCGCGTCGAGCGAACCCTCCGCCGCGCCGGCGCCGACCAGGGCGTGGATCTCGTCGATGAAGACGAGAACGTCCTCATCCTCTTCGAGCTCCTTGAGAATGCCCTTCAAACGCTCCTCGAACTGGCCCCGATACTTCGTGCCGGCGACGATCAACGACAGGTCGAGCGCGACGATCCTCTTCTGCGCCAGGAACTTCGGCACCCGGCCAAGAGCCACCCGACCGGCCAGCCCCTCGACGATCGCCGTCTTGCCGACCCCGGGTTCGCCAAGCAGGATCGGGTTGTTCTTCGTCCTGCGCGCGAGAACCTGGACGATCCGCCCGACCTCCTGCTCGCGACCGATCAGCGGATCGAACCGACCCTGCTGCGCGAGAGCGGTCAAATCGCGCCCGTACTCGGAGAGGAAGGGCAGTTCCTGCTTGTCCCGGCGTTCGGCGCGCTCCTGGGCGATCTCCGCGACCTCCTCGCGCGCCTTCGCCACCGTGCATCCGTACTGCACGAGGATGCGCTGGGCCAGCGAGCCGTGGACCCGCAGGACGCCGATCAGCAGGTGTTCCGAGCCGACGGCGGCGTGGGCCATGCTCTCCGCCTCATGGGAAGCGTGGGCGAGGATCTTCTTCGATTCATCGGACAGGGGCAGTTCGGCCGTCGACGAGATGCGCTCGACGAAGACCCGCTCGCCCTCGATCTCCCGGCGCAAGTCCTCCGGCTTGATCTCGAGCCGCTGGAGCAGCTCCGTGATCGAGTCTTCGCCCTCGCGCAGAATGCCGAGCAGAATATGCTCCGACTCGATCACCCGGCTGCCCAGCTTGCTCGCCTCGTAACGCGCGAAGAACAACGCCCGCCGCGCCTTCTCGTTGTATTTCTCGAACACCTGTCGGCTTGAGCGACGCTCGGCCCCTCTCCCTTCGGCCCGGAGTCTACAAGGGCGCCAATCCGCCGTCCGCAAGTTCGAGCACGCGACCGCAGCGAGCCGCCACCTGGGGGTTGTGGGTGACGAGCACCATCGTCGTGCCGTTCCGCTCCCTGAGCGCGTTCAGGAGGTCGAGCACCTGATCGCCGCTCGCCTGGTCGAGATTGCCGGTCGGCTCGTCGGCGAGAAGAACCGGCGGTTCGAGCACGAGCGCCCGGCAGATCGCAACCCGCTGCCGTTCACCGCCGGACAGCTGCTGCGGCAGGTCGTCGCAACGATCGGCGAGTCCGACCCGCTCGAGCAGGCCGAGCGCTTCCCGCTCGAGCCCCGCCTTCGCCCGCCCGGCGATCCGTCCCGGCATCGTCACGTTCTCAAGCGCCGAGAAATCCGGCAACAGTTGGTGGAACTGGAACACGAAGCCGAGCGAGCGGTTGCGAAAGCCGGCCAACTCCCGCGGGCTCGACGAACACAGGTCCGTGCCGTCAACGAGAACGGCGCCGCTGTCGGCCCGGTCGAGGGCGCCGAGGATGTTCAGCAACGTCGTCTTCCCGGATCCCGACGGACCGACGATCGCGACCGTCTCGCCGCGCGCCAATTCGAGGTCGACGCTGCGGAGTACCTCGCGGCGGACGGCGCCGTCCGAGTACGCCTTCGCGAGTCCGCGAACGGCGATCACGCGCGGGCGCTCCGCATCGCGACGATGGGGTCGAGTTGACTCGCCCGACGCGCCCCGACAAAGGCAGCAACCGTCGTGAAGACGACGGTTGTCAGGATGACGGCGAGGACGTCCGAGAGGCGGACCAGGAACGGCAGATAATCGACGATGAAGACATCCGACGGGGTGGGAATCAGCCGATAGCGGTCGAACAAGGCGGCAAGACCGGCGCCCAGCCCGCCGCCCAACGCGGCGCCGCCGACCGACAGCAACGCGCCGAGCGCGAGGAACGCCCGCTCGATCCGTGACGGCGCCGCACCCATCGCGGCGAGCACGCCGACCTCCGCCTGCTTGCTCGACACGACGAGCGAGAGCGCCGCCAGCAAGGCGAAGGACGCAACGGCGACGATCAACGCGACGGCGGAGAACATGAGCGCCTTCTCGAGCCGGAGAACGAACAGCAGGGCCCGGTTCGCCTGCCGCCAGGTCGTGAGCTTCGCTCCCGCGGCCTCCGCCGCCGGTCGGAGGGCGGCGGCGACCCTCTCCGTCTCCTGACGCGATCCGAGCACCAGGTCGAGGCGGCGGTCGCCGTCGACGAAGAGGACCTCCGCCTGCTCGAGCCGGAGCAGAACCGGCAACTCCTCGACGTCCTCCCGGGCCGAGCGATAGACGCCCGCAACCGGGAGGGTCCGCGTACGGGGACGCGGGCCGACTGGCGTGAGCCCGGGCCTCGGGGACACGACGCGAACCGCGTCGCCGACGCGGACGCCGACGCGGCGCGCGACCGCCGACGGCAGGATCAGGCCGTCCGCGCCAGCGCCGGCCGCCGCGTCGGGACCGACGACGAAGGCAGGCGGAGAGCGCTCGTAGCCGATGACTTCGATCGGAAGCACGCCGCTCCGGTCGACCAACCAGCCGCGCGCGTAGAGCAGTTCCTGCACCTCTTCGACGCCGGGAACGGCGGCGGCTCGGGCCGTCAGGGAGGGAACGCCGGACGCCGAATTCGCGGCGTCCGGCGCTCTCGTACCGCGCAATTCGAGCTGCAGGGCCGGCGTGTGACGCTCCATCTCTTCGAGCAGGAGAGCCTGAAATCCCGAAAGCGAGGCGAGCGCGAGGACGAGAGCGGCCGTCCCGACCGCCAAGCCGCCAGCCGTCAACGTGGACAGCAGGCGGATGTGCGCGTCCGCCCGGGTCGAACGGAAGTACCGGAACGCGATGTGCCAGACGAACCCCACGGCGAAGCGAGGCTATCCCTACCGAAGGGCATCCTCCCGCCCCGCAGCCTCTCCCGCTAAGGATCCTCGTGCTCGTCCAGCACGCCGATGTAAGGCAGATTGCGGTAGCGATCGTCGTAGTCCAAGCCATAGCCGACGACGAACTGATCATCGACCTCGAAGCCTCGGTAGTGGATCGCGACCTCCGTCTCCCGCTTGCAGGCCTTGTCAAGCAACACGCATAAGCGAACCGAGCGCGCGCCGCGAAAGCCCATCAGCGCCATGATCGTGCGCATCGTGTAGCCGGTATCGACGATGTCCTCGATCAACAGCACGTCGCGCCCGGCCAGGGCGTGATCCAGGTCGCGGCGGATGCGGACTTCGCCGGGCGCCGTCGTCTCGCCGCGATAGCTCGAGGTCTGGAAGAAATCGACGATCAACGGCCGCGACAACCGCTGCAACAGGTCGGACAGAAAGAACACCGACCCCTTGAGCACGCCGACGCAGAGCAGGTCCCGGCTGTCCGCATAGTCGCGCTCGATCTCCGCCGCCAATTCGTCGATCCGACGTTGGAGCGTCTCCCTCGGGATGAGCTCCCGCGGCATCCTGTTCTCGGCCATCGTTACCTCGCCACCCCGCCGCCCCTGCGACGAACAGGTCGTGTATCGTCCACCCGCACGCGAGACCGGTGGTCCGCGACGCGGGAGCAGGAAAGTGAATCTGCGCAAGGATAGCCGCTACGCGGAGCAGGGCCGGACCCTTGCCCCCGAGCTCGAGGCCGGACGCCGGCGTTGGCTCGATGCCGGGCTGCCGCGCCCGACGACCCTCCTCGTCACCGGCTCGGGACTCGACCTCGACCTCGGTGCGCCGGCGGCCGGCCCATGGCCGTTCGACGAACTCCTGCCCTTCGACGTCGAGGCAATCGACGGCCACGCCGCCACCGCGGAGCTCATCGAGACCGAGTCCGGCCGGCTCCTCGCCTACTGCCGCGGGCGAATCCACGCGTATCAGGGCTACACGCCGGCCGAAGTCGTCTACCTGGTCCGGCTGTTCGGCTTGTTGGGGGCCGACACGCTGGTCATCACGAACGCGGCCGGCTCGCTCGATCCGCTGCTCCGACCGGGGGCGATCGCGGCGATCTCGGATCAGTTGAACCTGACCGGACTCAATCCGCTCCGCGGCCGGCTGCCGCCCGACTGGGGGCCCCGGTTTCCGGATCTTGCAGACGCCTACGATCCGACGCTCAGACGGACCTTCCTCGAGCTGGGGCGGCGTCTCGGCATGGACATCGGCGAGGGGGTCTATCTCGGACTGCTCGGGCCGTCCTACGAAACGCCGGCGGAGATCCGCGCCTACCGTGCACTCGGCGCCGACCTGGTCGGCATGTCGACCGTGCTTGAAGTCATCGCAGCGCGACATCTCGGCCTCCGCGTACTCGGGCTCTCCCTGATCACGAACATGGGCGTCGGCATGGAAGACGACCCCGTCAACCACGAGGAAGTACTCGACGTCGGCCGCGACGCGGCGCCGCGACTCGCGCGCCTGCTCCGCGCGCTCATCGCATCGGATGCCCTGGGGCAACGCAAGGATGTTCGCAGACATGTCTGAACTCGAAGCCCAGATCGAGAACCGCCGTCGCAAGCGCGACCGCCTGCGGGAACGGGGCGTGGAGCCCTATCCCGCCCGCACCGTCTACGACCTGGAACCCGCCGACGTCTGCGCTCGCCACGGCGACCAGACCGCCGAGGACCTCGAGCAGGCGGCGATCAAGCTGCGGGTCCCGGGCCGCGTCCGGGCCCACCGAACCCACGGCCGAGCGGCATTCCTCGACCTGGGCGCGCGACCGGGACAGAAGCTCCAGGTGCTCCTGCGCAGGAATCACGTTCCTCCGGCTTCGTGGTCTCTGCTCGACGACCTGGACATCGGAGACCATGTCGTCGCTGCCGGCGACCTGATCCGTACCCGCAGCGGCGAACTGACGATTCTCGCCGAGAGCATGGAGATGCTCTCGAAGGCGACACGTCCCCTCCCCGAGAAGTGGCATGGTCTGGCCGACCGCGAGGAGCGCTATCGCCGTCGCTACCTCGACCTGCTTGATTCGACCGAATCCCGGCGGCGGTTCGAGGTCCGCTCCGCAGCCATTTCCGAGCTCCGGCGCTTTCTCCTCGACCTCGACTTCCTGGAGGTCGAGACGCCGATGATGCAGGCGATTCCCGGCGGCGCCGCCGCCAGGCCGTTCGTGACCCATCACAATGCACTCGACATCGAGCTCTACCTGCGCATTGCGCCGGAGCTCTATCTGAAACGTCTGCTGGTCGGCGGCCTGCATCGCGTTTTCGAGATCAACAGGAACTTCCGCAACGAGGGAGTCTCGACAGAGCACAATCCCGAGTTCACGATGCTCGAGTTCTACTGGGCATACTCGGACTACGAGCAACTGATGACCGTCACCGAGGAAATGCTGGCGGGCGTGGCGAGGGCGGTTCAGGCCGACGGCGCGCCGACCTGCACCTTCCGCGGCGCCGCGATCGACTTCTCTCCGCCCTGGCCGCGCTACACCGTCCGCGAAGCGCTCGTCGCGCTCGGCGGTCTCGACGCCGCGACCGTCGAATGCCGGGACTCCCTGGTCGCCGAACTCGCCGGCCGCGACGAGGAGCCACCCGCCAGCACGGACTACGGCAACCTCCTGATGGCGCTCTTCGACCGGCTCGTCGAGCCGAAGCTCATCCAGCCCACCTTCATCCACGACTACCCGGTCGAGGTGTCGCCGTTCGCCAAGACGGCCCCGGATGACCGCTTTACCGAGCGTTTCGAGCTGTTTGTCGGCGGCATGGAAATCGCGAACGCCTTCACCGAACTGAACGATCCCGACGACCAGGCCGATCGCTTTCGAAAGCAACTCGACGCCCGCAGAGCCGGCGACGACGAGGCCCATCGTTTCGACCGCGACTACGTGGAGGCCCTCCAGTACGGCATGCCTCCGGCGGGCGGCGAGGGCATTGGCATCGACCGTCTGGTCATGCTCCTGACGGACGCAGCGTCCATCCGCGACGTCATCCTGTTCCCCCTGCTCCGACCGCGAAACAGCGGAGGCGACTAGCTTGCGTCCGACGACGACGCGATCACGCCTCCGACGAAAGCTCTGTCAACCACTGTTCCACAGCCGTTCGGGCCGGCTCCTCGAGCCAGGGAAGGACGCGGAGATTGCCCTCGCGGGCGATCGCATGGATATCCACTTCTCCGCGATCGAGGAAGCGGGCGGCGCGATACCAGGAAGCGCCCTCGTCGCCTGCCGCATCTCCGCGTTCGATCAGGCGCCCGGCGAGTTCGCGGGCATGGCGGAGACGTAACGGCAGCGGCGGAGCCGGCAGTGGTCTCGGCAGGCGGCTCTCAAGATGCAAAGCGTCGGCAACGGCGAAGAAAGGACGTGTTGCCGGCGGCGCGTCGCCGACGTGAAACAAAGCGTCGAAGGCCTCGGGCCACGACGGCTGCAGGGCGCCGGCGAGGAGGCGCCGGGCCGATGGGTCGAGTGCCATCGGCCTGGGGACGACGCGGACGACGCCGGCGGCGGCGAGCCGCGGCAGGGCGGCTTCGAGCAGCACCCTATCGTCGGTCCAACCGGCGACCAGCGGCCACACGGCGGTCGCGCCGTCGAGCGGCAACGGCCCGAGAGGCAAGAGCGGCTCGTCCGGCGGCAGCTGCTCGCCGAGCGCCGATCCGGAGCGAACGAGACCTGCGAGCAGGTCGATGACGACGACGGCGTTCGGCGGCGCCTCCACGGAACGGACGAACGAAGCCGCGGCGCCGGGACCCAGCAGGTCGCGGACCGCGAAGTCGACGGGCGGAGCGAGCTGAATGAGGAGCGGCGTCCCGGCTTCGACCGCCGCCTCGGTCACTCCGCGAACGAGCTTCTTCGCGGCGACGTCACCGACCGGAACGGGCGGCAGGTAGACGACATCCGTCGCGCCGCGGACGAGTTCCGACGCCTCGGCGCTATCGGGCGGCGTCTCTGAACCCGCGAACCGGGCCTCCGGCAGACCGCCGGTCGCGAGATCGGAACGGAGGACCCGATCCGCCACCGGCCAGCGCGAGAACACGTAGCGGATCCACAGGTTTGCCGGCTCGGCGACCTGTTCGCGCAGACCGAGAGCGGTCAACGTTCCGCCGGCGGCAGCTTGGCCGCGAGGGCCGCCTCGACGGCGGCCTCGACCGACTTCTCGACGTAGCGGGCCAGCACGTCACCTTCCACGTTCACGCGGTCGCCCGGCATCAGGGCGCCCAGGGTCGTCACTTCGAGGGTGTGCGGAATGAGCGCGACGTCGAACGTGCGCTCGTCGAGCGCGGCGATCGTCAGGCTGACCCCGTCGATCGCAATACTCCCCTTGAGCACGATGCCGGCCCCGAGTTCGGTCGGCAGATCGAAGCCGACGACCCGGTGATCGCCGAACGAGCGAACCCGCGCCACGCCCGTCGTCGCATCGACGTGACCCTGGACCCAGTGACCGCCAAGCGGATCGCCGGCCCGAAGCGCCGGTTCCAGGTTCACCTCGGCCCCCACCTCGAGTTCGCCGAGCGTCGTGCGGCTCAGCGTCTCCGGCGAAAGCTCGAAGAGCGACCAGTTGCACGCCCGTGGGCCGGCCGAAGTCGCCTCTCCCGGCTCCAGGCCGCCCTGCTCGACCACCGTAAGGCAGACACCGGAAACGGCGAGGCTGGCGCCGGTGGAAAGCCGGGAAGCAACCGATGCCGAGTGCTCGACGACCAGCCGTGCACCTCCAGGCGTCGGCGTCGGCGGCGCTTCGACTACCCGACCACGCTCCGCAACAAGTCCGGTAAACATCCCTGCCGGTAGCCTACGAGAATCACGTCCGGACCGCGCCGATAAGTCCGCAATCGGTCGAGCCGCCAGGCATCGCCGAGCCGCTTGACGCCGTCGCCACCCAAGGGACCCGGCGCATCCGCGCCGCCGATGAGAAGCGGAGCACAGCAGACCGCCGCTCGATCCCACGCTCCCGAACCCGCGAAGGCGGACAGGATCTCCCCTCCGCCCTCGACGAGGAGATGAGCTATCCCACGCGCGTACAGATCGCGCAGGACGGCCCCCGGCGTCACTCTATCGACGACTGCAACCTCGGCGCCGACATCGAGGAGCGCGTCCCGACGCCGTGCCCAGGAAGCGAGCGTTTCCGCCGCCGAGGCATCCCCGGCAGGTTGCTCGGTATACACGACGACCGGCCCTTCGATCTCGAACATTCGCGCCCGCGGCGAAAGCCGGAGTCGACGATCGAGCACCGCCCGCAGGATGGGTTCGAGCGCCCGTCCCAGACGGCGGTCCAGGCGCGGATCGTCGGCAAGCGCAGTGCCGCTGCCGACCAGAATCGCCTGATGTTCCTCGCGGAGTTCGAGCGCCCAGCGCCGGCCCCGCTCGGACGATATCCACTGGCTGTCGCCAGCGGCGGTTGCGATACGGCCGTCCAGGCTCATCGCCCACTTGAGGGTCACCGCCGGCCGCCGGAACAGCGCGCGGGTGAGGAAGGGTACGTTCAGCTCCACCGCCTCCTCGACCAGAAGGCCGCTCTCGACCTCGATTCCCGCGGCGAGCAGCCGTTCGGCGCCGCCACCCGCGACCTCCGGGTTCGGGTCACGATGCGCGTAGACCACCCGGCTGACTCCGGCCGCGATCACGCCGTCGACGCAAGGCGGCGTCCTTCCCTGGTGATTGCAGGGCTCAAGCGTCACGAACAGCGTGGCGCCGGAGGCCTCATCCCCCGCCGACGCGAACGCCAAGGTCTCGGCATGAGCGCCGCCGGCGCGCCGATGCCAGCCCGAGCCGACAACGACACCGTCCCGCACGACGACGGCCCCGACCATCGGATTCGGCGCCGTCGTCGACCGACCGCGCCGCGCCAACGCCAGGGCCCTCCGCATCGCCTGCCGGTCTTCCCGACGCCAGACTTCCTCGCCGCTCATCCTCGCCTCATCCGTCGACTGCTCCACCCGTCATCCGAAGAGGGCCCGGGCGAACGCGCGGGGTTCGAAGGGAACCATGTCCTCCATCCCCTCGCCGACGCCGAGGTACAGCACCGGCAAACGCAGGTCCCTGGCGATGGCGACCGCCATTCCTCCCTTCGCCGTACCGTCGAGCTTCGCCAGGAACACCCCGTCGAGGCGCGCCTGAGCGCCGAATTCTCGCGCCTGCACGAGGGCGTTCTGCCCGGTACCTGCATCGACGACCAAGAGCGAAGCCACCTCCCGTCGTCCGCCGGCCGACCGCTCCGCGGAACGTAAAGCCACGCGCCGGACCTTCCCGAGTTCGTCCATCAGTTCGCGCCGGGTGTGTAGGCGTCCCGCCGTGTCGACGATCAGGTGGTCGATGCCGCGCGCCCCGGCCGCGGCGACGGCATCGAAGACCAGCGCGGAGGGATCCCCGCCGGACGGCCGTCGGACGACATCAACGCCGAGCCTGCCGCCCCACACCTCGAGCTGCTCGGCCGCCGCGGCCCGAAACGTGTCCGCCGCCGCGAACAGCACCGTCTCGCCGGCTGCAAGCGAGGCGTGGGCGAGCTTCGCCGCCGATGTCGTCTTGCCTGCACCGTTCACGCCGATGAGCAACGTGATGCGCGGCGCCCGCGCGAGCGGCGCCTGCGGCGCGTCGAGCAGCAGGACGGCCACCTCGTCGACCAACAGTTGACGGAGCGCCGCCTCGCCGCCAGCCGCCACCGCGCCGGTACGTCCGGCGCGCCGCAGGCGCTCGACGAGTTCGAGCGACGTCTCCACCCCGACGTCCGCCTCGATCAGGGTTTCCTCGATCCGTTCGAAGGTCTCGTCGTCGATTCGACCGGAGGCGCCAACCGCGGCGCCGAGGGTGTCCGCGATGTCGCGGCGGGTCCTGCTCAGGCCGCGGCGAAGGCGCCTCCACAGGCCTGTGCGGAGGGCGCCGCCGGAGGGCGTCTCACGCTCCACGTTCAGGTCTCCGCGCCAGGTGTCGACGCCCGTGAGCGGGATCGCGACGCCTCGAGAAAGGCGGCCAGCTCGCTCCGCACGACCGCCGGATCGAGATCGGCGACGACCTCGCCCCGGCCGGGCGCCGCCGCCAGAATCCAGACGAAGCCACTCTCTCGCGCCTTCTTGTCCCGCCCCATCGCGGCGACCAGCCGATCGACGTTGAGCGGAGCGCCGAGTTCTTCCTCGAGGGGCGCCAGGTCGGGCGGGTCGAGCCGATCGATCAGCCGCTCCAAACGGGTCGCGAAGGCGGGGTCGAGTCCGCGGCGACGCGAGAGGCGCAGAGCAAAACGCATGCCGTGGCCGACCGCATCGCCGTGGCGAAGTCTCCGGTAGCCGAACTCGGATTCCATCGCGTGCGCCAGGGTGTGTCCGAAGTTGAGCAGCCGACGTCGGTCGCCCTCCTCCAGATCCGCCTCGACGACCCCGAGCTTGGCCGCGACGGCAGCGGCGACAACCGGCGTCAGGGCGGCGGCATCGACTGCGAGCAGCCGTTCGAGCGACTCCTCCACCTGGCGAAGAAGATGAAGGTCGAGCAGCGCGCCCATCTTGATCACCTCGAACAGACCGGCGCGAATCTCGGCCGCCGGGAGGGTGCGAAGGCAATCGACATCCGCGAGCACGAAGCGGGGGTGGTGGAAGGCGCCGACCGTGTTCTTGCCTCCCGGAAGATCGACGCCCGTCTTGCCCCCGACCGAGGCGTCGACCTGCGCAAGCAGTGTGGTGGGTACCTGAACGTAGCCGATGCCGCGGAGGAAACAGCCGGCGGCAAACCCGCCGAGATCCCCTACCGCGCCGCCGCCGAGCGTGACCAACCGGCTGTCCCGTTTGCCGCCCCGTTCGAGCATCTCCCGCCACACGGAGGCCGCACAGTCGACCGTCTTCGCCGCCTCGCCGTCCGGCACGAGGATCGTCTCCACCCGCACCGCGGGGGCCAGCAGGCGACGGACTGCGTCGCCGTAGTGACGCTCCGGCAGAGAGCTGGTGACCAGAAACACGACGCGGCCCGCGCACCAATCGCCGACCCTCGAGACGGGCCCGTTCCCACGGCCGGCGAGAAGGCCGGCGCCGACCAGGATCTCGCTCTCCCCGCGCGGGTGCGTCAGAACCAGGCGATACGGCTCACCCGCGACGGCGGCCATGGCGACCTCAGGAGGTCGCCCGCGGTCGCACCCGCAGACCGAGTTCGAGCAGTTGCTCCGGATCGACCCCCGAAGGAGCCTCGGTCATCAGGCACACCGCCGACGCCGTCTTCGGGAACGCGATCACGTCGCGGAGAGAGCCCGCGCCGGCCATCAGCATGATGATCCGATCGACGCCGAGAGCCACGCCTCCGTGCGGCGGCGCGCCGTAACGAAGGGCCTCGAACAGGAAGCCGAAGCGACGTTCCGCTTCCTCTGCGTCGATGCCCAGCAGCTTGAGCACCCGCTTCTGCAATTCGAGATCGTGGATTCGGATCGAACCGCCGCCGATCTCGGCGCCATTCAGCACGACGTCGTAGGCGCGCGACCGAACCGAACCGGGATCGCTGTCGAGCCGGTCGAGATCCTCCATCCGCGGCGAGGTGAATGGGTGGTGGGTCGCGTTCCAGCGACTCTCCTCGCCGTTCCAGGACACCAGCGGAAAGTCGTGCACCCAGAGGAACTCGTATGCGTTCTCCCGCAGGTGACCGAAACGTCGCCCCACCTCGACCCGGAGCGCGCCCAACGCCGCTGCCGCTGTCGGCGCCGGCGCCGCGACGAGGAGCGCCAAGCCGCCATCCTCGACCCCTAGCCGGTCAGCCAGGGTCTCGATCTCGGCTTCCGTCAACGCCCCCTTGACCTGGAATGCGGGGCGGCCGCCATCTCGCTTGACCCAGAGAGTGCCGGCGGCGCCGTGGCGGCGCGCGATGTCCGCGTACTCGTCGATCTGGCGCCGACTCGATCCGGCGGCGCCCGGGATGTGAACGCCGCGGACCACGCCGCCGGCGCCGATGACGGCCTGGAAGGCGCGGAAACCGGTTTCGGCGACGGCATCCGTCACATCGACAATCTCGAGCTCGACGCGCAGGTCCGGCCGATCCGAACCGTAGCGAAGGACGGCCTCGTCGTACGAGAGGCGGGGGTAGGCGGCCGGGGGCTCGATTCCCGCGAGCGGAAACACGCGGGCGAACAACCCCTCGACCAACCGGTAGACGTCCTCTTCCGCGACGAACGACATCTCGACGTCGATCTGCGTGAACTCGGGCTGGCGGTCCGCGCGAAGGTCCTCGTCGCGGAAGCAGCGCGCAAACTGCACGTAGCGCTCGAGCCCGCTGACCATCAGGATCTGCTTGAACAACTGGGGCGACTGCGGCAGGGCGTAGAAGGCGCCGTGGTTCAACCGGCTCGGCACCAGGTAGTCGCGCGCGCCTTCCGGGGTCGACCGGGTCAGCATCGGCGTCTCGACGTTGACGAACCCCTGCTCGCGGAAATAGGCCAAGGACTCGATCGTGAAATCCGAGCGCAGCTTCAGATTCCGCTGCAGCGACCGGCGCCGCAGGTCGAGAAAACGGTACTTGAGCCGGGTCTCCTCGCTCGCGTCGGCTTCCCCCTCGACACCGAACGGCATCGGCTCGGAACCCGCGAGGATTCGGCCCTCGTCGACCTGCACCTCGATTTCGCCAGTCGCCATGTTCGGGTTCACCTTGTCCGCGTCGCGCCGGACGATCGGTCCCTCCACCTCGACCACCCACTCAAGCCGCGCCGGCTGAAGCAGAGCGGCGACCCGGGGCGTGCTCTCGGGGTGCACGACGACCTGCACCAGGCCACTCCGGTCGCGTACGTCGAAGAAGATGACGCCGCCGTGATCCCGTCGCCGATGAACCCACCCGCAGACCTTCACCCGTTCGCCGATCCGGCTCGCGTCCAGCGCGCCCGCCTCGGTTCTGTTCAAGCTCATGTTCATCCTGAATCTTCGCCGCTCTACCCGAATCCGGTCGCAACCTCAGGGCTTGAGCCTGACCCCGGATCCTCGCACATCCGTCGCCTCGCCTCGCGTCGCGAGCAGGCCAGTCAACCCTGAACGCGGCACCGTCTCCTGCTTGCCGGCGATGAAATCGCGAAGCGCGACGGTCTGGCTCGCCACTTCGTCGTCTCCCACGAGCACCACCCAGCGGCAGAGCAGGCGGTTCGCGCGCCGCAGGCCCGCCTTGAGCGAACCAGCCGAGAGTTCACAGGCGGCCGGTATCCCCGCGCCGCGCAGCTCCTCCGCGAGCTCGAGACCGTGACGCAGGTTGCTCTGGCCGATCGTCACGACGTGAACGCGGATGGCTTGGCTCTCTCGCGCAGGCGAGTCCGCGGGCAGCAGGGAGACGAGTCGGTCCTCGCCGATAGCGAAGCCGATGCCAGGCACTCCGGGTCCGCCGATATCCGCGATGAGCCCGTCGTAGCGGCCGCCGCCGACAATCGCGTTCTGGGCTCCGAGACCTGCCGAACTCACCTCGAACACGGTCCGCGTGTAGTAGTCGAGACCGCGAACGAGGGCGGGGTCGACCCGATACGCGATGCCGAACCGCTCGAGCTGTTCGCGGACCATGTCGAAGTGCCGCCGCGGCGCCGGCCCGAGCGACTCGGCAAGAAGCGGCGCCTGTTCGAGCAGAACCCGCTCACCCTTGACCTTCGTGTCCAGGATACGGAGCGGATTCGTCTCCAGCCGACGCCGGCTGTCGCTGCCAAGCTCCTCCCGATGCGGCTCGAGATACGCGCGCAACCGCTCGGCGTAGCGACGGCGACAGTCAGGATCGCCTAGGGAGTTCAGACCCACGACGAGATCCTCGAAACCCAGCGCGGTGAGAAACCGTACGAGCATGGCCAGCAGTTCGGCATCGCCCCAGGGACCCGGATCGCCGATCAGCTCCGCTCCGATCTGGTGGAACTGACGGTAGCGGCCCGCCTGCGGCCGCTCGTAGCGGAAGTGAGGGCCCATGTAGAAGAGGCGCACCGGTTGCGGCCAGGACGCCAGATCATGCTGAAGATAAGCGCGAGCCACCGCCGCCGTGCTCTCCGGGCGAAGCGTCAGGCGGCGCCCCTTCTTGTCGTCGAAGGCGTACATCTGCTTGCCGACGATGTCGCTGCCGGCGCCGACTCCGCGGACGAACAACTCGGCGTCCTCGACGATCGGCGTGCGGAGTTCCCGATAGCCGTAGAGGCCGAACACGCGGCGCGCCGAATCCTCCACGGCGGCGAATGCGGCGGCCTCCTCGGGGAGCAAGTCGCGCACGCCCTTGATCGTCCGAAAACGTGGGTTCTTCGACATGGCCGCCGATCGTATCTCCGCGGCCCAAGCGGCCCGCCGGGACTTGCTACGCTCGGCCTCGAACGCACCGATCCGAGGAGTACGACAGGAAGCCGCCGCGTGGATTTCGAGCTCTCCGAACGTCAACGAACGACCGTCGCCGCAGCCGCCACCGTCCTCGCCACGGCGGTCATCCTGGCCGCTTCGGCGACCCTCTTCTGGGCGATCGGCAGCTTCTTCGCCGCGTTCTCGCGAGTCTTCCTCCCCCTGGCGGTGGCCGCCGTCCTCGCCTTCGTCCTGCGGCCGTACTACGAGCTTCTCCACCACCGTCTGAGGCTTCCCCGCCTCCTCGCAGTGGCCGCCGTCCTCCTGTCGCTGCTTGCCCCGATCATCGGTTTTGCCTGGTTCTTCGGCGCCCTGGCGGCATCGCAGATCGTCGAACTCATCGACGCGGCGCCGGGCGCCTGGCAGCGGGCGGCAGGATGGGTTTCCGACAACTGGCCGCGGGTGAACGAGTTCCTCCAGACGAACCCGGTCGCGCTCCGCGTGCGCGACGCACTCCAAAGCGAAGAAACGAATCTGTTCGCAGGCTTCCTCGCGGTCGGCGACACCGCCCGCGATGTTCTCGACGCGGCGCTCGGCCTCGTCGGCGCCCTGTTCGCCTGGGCAGTGCTGCCGGTGTATTTCTGTTTCTTCCTCATCTTGGAGCCGGCCCGGCTCCGCAACCTCGAACCCGCCTTCCCGTTCCTCAAGCAGAAGACGAAATCGGACGTGGTCTACCTGATCCAGGAGTTCATCGACATCCTCGTCGCCTTCTTCCGCGGCCAACTCGTTATCGCCCTGCTTCAGGGCGCCCTGTTCGCACTCGGCTTCTCGATCGTCGGGCTCCGCTACGGCCTCGTCCTCGGCTTGGCGCTCGGTCTCCTGAACATCATTCCCTACCTGGGAAGCGTCATCGGCCTGGCAGCCGCGCTGCCCATCGCCCTTGGTCAGCAGGGAGGAGGGGTGCAGCTGGTCATCTGGGTGCTCGTCGTGTTCGCAATCGTCCAGCTCATCGAGGCCTACGTGCTGACGCCGCGGATCATGGGCGACCGCACGGGGCTCCACCCGATCGCCATCATCGTCGCCGTGTTCTTCTGGGGATCCGCGCTGAACGGCTTGGCGGGGATGATCCTGGCGATCCCATTGACCGCCTTCCTCGCCGTGTTCTGGCGTCTCCTCCGCGAGCGCTACATCGGCGAGGTCGTGTAAGGCCGCAATGGGATGCGCCGTCTGCTCTCTCGAGCGACGGACAGAGGGCGCCCAGCGACTCCCGGTCGTGCCGCAAGCGCCCTACAGAAGGACCAGCCTGCCGGAGGCCGGCGAGCCGGTCAGCTGCTCGAGGGCGTGGCAGTACCAGCGGACCTGACGGCGGTAGGCCGAGCCCCGCGTCACGCCGCTGACCATGACGTCCAGGTCGCCCACATCCGTCTTCCAGTCGACAACGATCCAACGACCGCCGGCATCGACGTAGGCAAGGTCGATCACCCCCTCGACGATCCGGCGGCCGGACGCGTCGTCGAGGGGCAGAAGAAACGGCGTCTCGCGGAGGACCCGGCCTGAGGAGCGCGCCGCCTGAGCGGTTGGACTCGCGAGCGCGGCGCCGACAGCCGCAGCCGCCGCCTCGATCTCGGCCACCGGCGAACCGATCACGGCGCCGTGAAGCCGGGCAAGCTCCAGCACCTGCCCGGGTTCGCCGTCGAACGGCGCGTCGCGCAACACGGTGTGAACCAGACTGCCGAAACGAACGCCCGACGGACGACCTCTGCTCTGCGGAAGCTCCTCGACGGCGACCGCGGCCGGCGGACCCGGCGGATCGACGTCGAGTTCGGTCACGGCGCAAGGTTCGACGCTCGGCGTCGAACCTTGCCGGAGCAGTTCCTCGCCATCGCGCCGCCAGCCCTCGAACCTCTCGCGGTTCGCGTTCGCCGCGGCGGGAGCAAGCAGGTCCTCGCCGAGGATGCCGTAGTTCTCCCGCGGCTTTCTGTCCAGGAGCTCGGCATCCCACCAGACGACATCGTAGGAACCCTCGCCGTTCCCCTCGGCAGAGCCTGGGAACCGGTGACGACCCGGGCGGACCGACGGCTCGGAACCGGCGGCCTGTCCACGGTCGACCGGGCGGTTCAGGACCGTTCGGCCACCGAACGCCGGGCAACCGTCCGCAGCCGTCGACTGCCTCCACCGCTCCGGCGGCGGATAGAGCGCATCGTTCAAGCACCCGACCCATCCGGACCGCTTCGCGTCGCCGACCGCCGGGACAACCAGAAGATCGGAGGCCCGGGACGCCGCAACGTAGGCGACCCGAATCCCCTCCGCCTCCTCCCGGCGATCCTCGAGCTCCTTCGCGTCCAGCAGTTCCTGCGGCTCGAGGCCGAGCAGCTTCATCGCGCAGAGACCCTCCTCTGCCTGCACCGTGCGCTCGGCGCCGCGAGACAGCTTCGCCGTCATGTCGGCGAGGATGACGACCGGGAACTCGAGCCCCTTCGCGTTGTGGACGGTCATCAACCGGACACCCTCCGCGTCCTCCTCGACGACCGGCGCCTGGACGCTGGCAGGACGCTCCGCCTCTTCGTCCAACTGCTCGACGAAGCCGCGGAAGGAGCGGCCCCCCGCCATTTCGTAGCGGCGCGCGAGATCGCACACCCGCTGGGCATTCCCGAGAACCTGGTTGCCGGCCGGCCGGAGCGCCATCGAGGCGTGAGCCCGGGGCTCCGCGAGCACTTCCTGCACGGTGCGGACGATCGCCCGTCGATTCCGACGCCGATGAAGGTCGGCGAGAAACTCCTGCACCTCGACCAGGGAAACGAACTCCGGCGGCGGCTCTCCGTTCTCTCGCACCCGACGAGGAGCGCGGAACGGATGCCACGTACCGTAGCGTTCCTTGAAGCGGAGCAGCAGGTCGTCGTCGAACGAGAACAGACTGCCACGCAGCGTGGCGTAAACCGAGAGATCGTCTTCCGGCCACTCGACCGCCTTCAGCGCGGAGCGGAGCGCCTCCACCTCTTCCCGTTCATGGAACGAGCGGGCGCCGAGGAGCAGGTGGGGCACGCCAACGGCCTCCAGGCCGCGAACGTAGTCGCGGGCCATGTCCCGGTTCCAGTTCAGGAAACGGCGGAAGAGCAGGCAGACGTGTCGGGGTTCAACCGGAACCAGCCGACGCCGAACGGGATCGTCCGGATCCGGCACGTCGACCCGCCAGCCACTCTCCTGGACCAACCAGCGGACGAACTCGACGGTGGCGTAGGGCTGGCACGCCTCGATCTCCTTGTTGCTCAGGTTCTGGCTGCCGTACGGCCTGGGCGGAGGCAGCGCGACGACCTGGGGCTGGCCCGGAATCGCCTCGCGGCGCTCGCCGAGGGCGATGTAGTCCGCGCTGCCCTCTTCCCTGTCCCCCGTCATCAGCGGTGCGAAGGCCGCGTTCAGGAAACGTTGGATCCGCGCCGTCGAGCGAAAACTCGTCGTCAGGTGAAGCACCTCGACGCCGCGAGCGGCAAGCATCTCCTTCACCTTGTGGTAGAGGACGACGTCGGCCCGGCGGAAGCGATAGATCGACTGCTTCGGGTCGCCAACGACGAACAGCTTCCCCGCAACCGGCCGTACCTGCCGCCAATCGCGCTCTTGCGGATCGTCGGCAGCGAGGAGCAGCAGAATCTCCGCCTGGAGCGGGTCGGTGTCCTGGAACTCGTCGACGAAGAGGTGGCTGTAGCGCTTCTGCAGGTGCTCGCGCACAGAAGACGCAGAGCGGAGCAGATCGCGGGTCTTCATCAGGAGGTCGTGGAAGTCGAGCTTTCCCCTCGCCTCCTTCGCCTCTTCGTATCGGTCGACCGCATCGCCGAGCTCTTCCTTGAGCAGCGCCGCCAGGTCCGCATTCGCTGCAAGCTCGAATGCCTGCAACCGTTCCCCGAGCCCCTGCCACAGATTCCACACGTGATCCCGCGAAATGCCCGCAGCGAAGGCGCCCCGGCCCTTGCGAGGCGACCGGTAGCCGCTCAGGTCCCTCAGCAGGTTGACGAGTCGCGCCTCGAACTCGTCGCGTACGGCCTCGGCGGAGTCCGCCTCCCCGACGGCGAAGGCATGCGAACCGTCCAGCTCCCGCTCACGACGGATCCAGTCGGCGAGCCGAACGACCGGGTCCAGACCGCGCCGGAGGGCGTCGCCCCTTCCGCCGCCCTGGACGAGTTCGGCCAGACGCTCGATCCGCTCGGCGAGATCTGCGAGTTCCTCCGATCGGTTGAACGCGGGTCGCCGCCAACCCGCGGGGAAGTCGCGCCAATCGACGAGGCGCCACGCCTCTTCCCGGAGTCGTTCGAGCGGCTGCTGCCGCGGCGACCAACGCGCCGCCGTGAGCCGAGCGAGTTCGCGCCGCAGACCGGGCGGCATCGACTCGAGCCGCTCCTCGATGAAGGTCCCGAAGGCGCGGCGGAAGATCCTCTTCGCCTCGTCGTCGGCGAGTTCGCCGAAACCGGGGTCGACGCCGGCCTCGACCGGGCGCTCGCGGAGAATCTCCGCGCAGAGCGAGTGGATCGTACCGATCGATGCCTCCTCGAGCCGGGAGATGGCCGCCTCCAGATTCCCCGTCAGATCGTTCGACGCTCCGGCGGCACGCAACGCGGTCAACCGCCGATCGAGTCGTTCGCGTAGGCGGAGCTTCAGTTCACCCGCGGCCTTGCGAGAAAACGTGACGGCCGCCAACCCGTCGACCGTGCCCCGACCCTGCTCCAGGATCGCGACGAGCCGCTCGACGAGCACGGTCGTCTTGCCGGTACCCGCCGCCGCCTCGACGAGTTGGCTCTCGCCGAGAGCCTCGCGAATCCGCTCGCGCACCGCGGCGTCCGGCAGCGACGACTCCCTGGCGACCGTCATCGCTCCCTCCGCAGGCTGTCAAGCGGCTCCAGGCGGTCGCGTCGTTTCCGCGCGACGCGCAGCTCCTCGTACGGACCGCAGACCGGCCGGTAATCGCAGTAACGGCACGCTCCCTTGTTGGGCGCGGCGGGGAGAAAGCCGTCGCCTAGAGCGCCGTCCACCGTGTCGAGCATCCGACGAGCGGCGCCGCGGCTCTCCCGGTTGAGCCGTACGGGAACTTCCCGATAACCGCCCCGCTGAGTGCAGAAGAAGAGACGGCCGGAAGTCACCTCCCGCTCCAGCACGGCCTCGGCGGCGAGCCCGTAGAGCACCGGTTGCAGGACCTGTCCGCCGCCGATGATCTGGCGGGGTCGGGCCCCGCCGCCGCCTGTCTTGTAATCCGTCACCCTCAGCCTGCCCTCGCGATCTTCCTCGACGAGATCGATCGACCCGCGAAGGAGCGCTCCGTCGAGCACCTCCGCGGGCGCCCGGACGCTGCTCGGATCCCGATCGCTCGACGAGGAAAGCCCAAAGCCGAGCTCGGCGTGGATCGGTCGGAAACCGCCGCCCTCATCCGCCACCTGGCGCAACGAACCGCGAAGGTCGGCCCGCAGGGCGCCGAACTCGGCCGTCCACACTCGCTCGATCGGCGGCGCCAGCCGGTCTCGATAGTCCCGCTCTGCAGCAACGAGCACTTCGTCCAGGGCGCCGAACGCCCGCTCAAGACGCTCCATCGTCACCGGGAGGAGGTCGGCCTCCCGGAGAGCGGCGAACAGCCGGAACTGGATCTCGTGGAAGACGGCGCCTCGGGTCATCGGATCCAACTGCTCGAGCCGAACGAGCTCGTCCCGCGGACGGAGGCGAAGCACGGCCTGGAGGAAGAACCGG
Source organism: Candidatus Multivoraceae bacterium (assembly GCA_965219625.1). Lineage (GTDB taxonomy): Bacteria > Acidobacteriota > Thermoanaerobaculia > Multivoradales > Multivoraceae > Multivorans. The sequence goes on from OZ244782.1 coordinate 583,433, forward strand.
TAGGGGCAGGCGGCGAAGTGCTGGAGAGCCGTCGGCGAGTAGGCGCGCTTCCCTATCCGGTGCCTGGACAGGCAGTCCCGGGCCTCGACGCCAGGATCCACCAGTCCGTCGACCGGGAACCAGCCCGGGCGCCAGCGACGGGCGCGCGCCCGCAACGCCCGCGCCAGGTGCTCGTTCGAGGACAGCAGGAAGGCGGCACGGCCCTTCCGTTCCTCGGCCGTCGCGTGAGCGCCCAGCAGAGGCAGCAGCAGGGAAAGATCGAACTCCGCCTCGTCGATCGCATCCTCGGGATCGGCTGGCGCCGGCCAGCCGACGACCGCGGCGCCGGCGGCGGCCGCCCGCCGGGCAAGTGTGTCGAGATCGGGCAGTCGCCCCTCCGCAGCGCGGAGGAGGTCGAGCGCGTAAAGCGACGGCACCCTGGCCCGCCCCTGGACCAGGTCGACCCGCGGGAAGGAGACAACCAGAGAGTTGGCGGCGGCGCCCGCGGCCAGGCGAAGCAGGAGCTGCTCGCGCCGGGTCCGGTCGACGTCGACCGGCAGACGGCAGTTCAGGCGACGAAGCGCCGAGCGACGATCGTCGAGCAGCAGCGCGTCCTCGCCGGAGCGCCGCGGAAACACGCCCTCCGCCAGACCCGGCACGAACACGAGATCGAAGAATCGACCGGCCGCTTCCTCGACGGCGCCGACGAAGACCCGCCCGTAGCGCCCCTTCAGCGGTTCAAGGCGGCTGAACCGAAGCCGCTCGGCCAGAATCCGCTCGACCTCGGCCAGGTCTACCTCGTCGACGCCCTCGAGCGGACGAAGTTCGACGAGTGCTTCCAGAACGGATTCCGGACGCCGAAGCGCCAGCGCCGCCAGCTCCCCGAGGCGATCGAGCCAGACGCCCCAGTCGGCGCGATCCGGCAATCCGTCGAGAACCTCGACGATGGGCAGCGCGAAGTTGCGGAGCGTCGCCAGGCGCTCGATCTGGCGCTCGAGGTACCCGCGGCGACTGTCCGTCTCGTCGACGGTCTCCGCGAGTCGAAGACGGTACTCGGCGTCGAGCCCCTCGAGGCGCCGGCGCCAGCGGTCGACGCCGCCGACGACGGCAGCATCGACCAGCAGACGTTCCCACTGCGCGGGAACACCGAGCGAACCGCCAGCGGGCGCCCGCCGCGAAGGAGCCTCCGCGGCCGGCGTTCCCGGCGACTTGATGACCAGCTGCTCGCCAGCCGGCTCGACCCAGGGCGCCTCGCGGGCCCGCGGGGCGCCACCCGGGGTCAGGTCCGGCGTCTGCCCCAGGGACAGGTACTCGGCGAACCGGGTGGCAGAGAGTCGCTCCGCCGCACAGGCAAGCAACGCGAGAAAGGCGCGTCCGGCCGGATTCGGACGGAGCGAACCTCGGCTGTAGAAAGCGGGAATCCCGGCCCGACCGAGCGCGTCCTCGACCAGAGGCAGATAGGTGACCGGTTGCCGGACAAGGACGGCCATCCGATCAAAGGCCATCCCGCCCGCCGCCGCGCGCCGGATGCGGCGCGCGATCTCGACGCATTCCTGGCCCTCGCCGGCCGCCGAAAACAGGTCGACGGAAGCCGGCGCCGCAGCGTCCTCCGCAGCGGCCGCCGGCGATGATGCCGTGACGTCCCCGCCGGCCCGAAAAATGAACCGCTGAACCCGGTCGAGCGGGCCACCCCCATCCTCGTTCCCCCCAGCATCCAGATCGGTCGGCGCCTCTTCGTCGAGGATCGAGGTCAACCACGCGATCGACTCGTCATCGCCGGCAGCAACGGTCGCCAGAACCTCCACGCTCTGTCCGGCGAGCGCCTGGAGCAGATCGGCCTGGCGCCGGCTTCGCACTTGAAGATCGAGCCAGATGGAGCGGGAGGGCGGAACAACCCGCTCCTCGGCGACCGCCGTTCGCGCAAGACGCTGCACGGTGGCCTGGTCGGCCAGGCCGAAGCGCTTCATCTCGTCCACGAAACGAAGGAGCAGCCGACCGAGGTCGCTCGTCCGCTCGTCGTCGAGCAGGACCGGAGCTGGAACCGCAGCCGCCCTGAGTTCCGCAATCGTGGCTCTGACGGAACGAGCGAAGCCGGGCATGTCGGCGACCGCCGACAGGCGCTCCAGTTCGTCGTTGTCCGCCGCCAGACGCACTGCGCGCGCGGCGATCGCCTCGGCGCCCAGGAGCGAAAGCGGCCGCAGGCCGCGCCGAGCCAACTCGAGCGCGGCGGTCTCGAGCGCCCACTGGTCGAGCGAGGCCTGGTGAACGGCCAACAGGCCGGCGCCTCCGCGAACGAGCCGTCGCACGAAGTCGAGAGCTGCGCCGCGGGACGGAGCGAGCAGCAGCCGGTTCCCACCGCGAGAGCGACGCAACCTCCCGGCGGCGGCGGCCAGCCGCCGCGAGGCGCGAGAAGAGACGAGAATCGAAGCCTGAACCAATACCCGCCAAGTCTGCAGAAGCCCGACCCCGAGTTGCAAGTCTCGCCCGCCCGGGTCGGATAGACTTCACCGCCGACGGCGACACTGAAGAGCCGCTCAAGCCACGAAGATCCGGAGTCCGCTCGATGCCCAGAATCACCTATGTCGCCCAGGACGGCAGCAGCCGCGAAGTCGAGGCGCCGGTTGGCGGAACCGTCATGGAGGCCGCGGTCGACAACGAGGTCGACGGCATCGTCGCCGCCTGCGGCGGTTCGTGCTCTTGCAGCACATGTCACGTCTACATCGACGAAGCCTGGGTTGACGTCGTCGGTCCCCGCCACGACGACGAGGAAGACACCCTCGAGTACGGCATCGACGTCCGTCTGAATAGCCGGCTGAGCTGCCAGATCGACGTAACCGACGAGCTCGACGGTCTCGTCGTCCACCTGCCGGCAGAACAGGCGGAGTAACGGCGGACCGAGCCGGGGCGCCGGCCGGCAAGACAATCACCGATACGGGAGAAATACCGCCATGGCCCTCGACGTCACCTTTCTCGGTCACTCCGGCTTCCTGTTCCGTTCCGGCGACCACGTCCTTGCCGTCGACCCGTTCCTGACCGGAAATCCGACGGCCACGACGGCAGCCGACGCTGTCGAGTGCGGCTGGATCGCGCTGACGCACGGTCACGCGGATCACTTCGGCGACACTCTGGGGATCGCCCAGGCGAACAACGCGAACGTGATCGCCGCGTTCGAAGTGTGCAACTACCTGCAGGAGCAAGGGCACGACAACGTGAATCCCGGCAACCCCGGCGGCCGCATCGACACGGACTTCGGTTGGATTGCGTTCACCCACGCATTCCACTCCTCGTCCTACGAGGGGCGCTATATGGGTATGCCCTGCGGTCTGGTCGTCCACATGGGGAACAGGACGGTCTATCACTGCGGTGACACCGGGCTGTTCGGCGACATGAAGCTGATCGGCGAGATCTACAGGCCCGACGCGGCCTGCGTGCCGATCGGCGACCGCTTCACGATGGGGCCGGAGTTGGCGAGCCGAGCCGCCGAACTCATCGGCGCGCCGGTCGCGATTCCGATCCACTACGACACGTGGCCGCCGATCGCCCAGAATCCAAAAGACTTCGCGCCCGCCGGCGTCGAAGTCAAGGTGATGGCGCCGGGCGATACGCTCGCCGTCTGACCCGGCAGCAACAAGTCCCGCAAGGTTCCGTACCAGGAAGTTCCCTGCCAGGAAACTACCGACGTCATGCTCCTGTTCGACCACGTCAGCAAGCGCTTCGGCGACCTCTGCGCGGTCGACGACCTCTCGTTCGAGCTCGAGCCCGGCGAAGTGTTCGGTCTGTTGGGTCCGAACGGCGCCGGCAAGACGACGGCGATCAACATGGCCGTCGGTCTTCTCGAACCGGATGAAGGAGTCGTTCGCTTCGCCGGCAAGCGCTTCGACCGCGACCCGCGCGAGGCGCGGAATCGGCGGGCCCTCGGCCTGGCCCCGCAGAGCATCGCGCTCTACGAGGAACTTGGCGCCGCCGACAACCTGCGCCTGTTCGGCCGGCTCTACGGGCTCGCCGGCGAAGACCTGAGAGAGCAGGTCGCCGCCTGTCTCGACTTCGCCGACCTGACGAAGGTGGCGAAGAAGCCTCTGTCGCAGTACTCCGGCGGCATGAAGCGACGGCTCAACCTGGCGGTTGCGATCGTCCACGATCCAGACCTCGTCCTGCTCGACGAGCCGACCGTCGGCGTCGATCCGCAGTCGCGAAACGCGATCTTCGAGCGGGTTGAAGAACTCCGCGACCGCGGCAAGCAGGTCGTCTACACCACCCACTACATGGAGGAAGCGCAGCGCCTCTGCGATCGGGTGGCGATCATCGACCACGGCCGGCTGCTCGCGCTGGACGCGATACCCGCACTCATCCGGTCCCACGGCGGTTCCGGCAACCTGGTCGTCAAGGCCGGCGACGACGAGTCGCGCCACGAAACGACCGATCCGTTGGGGACGCTCGCCGAACTCCAGGACCGACAGAAGGTGGATCACTTCGAGTACCTCCCCCCGGACCTCGAGACCGTGTTCCTCAACCTGACCGGCCGGGCCCTTCGGGACTGAAGCGTTCCAGCGGAACGACCTGGGAGGAGCAAGTGAAGAACATCGTCACGTTGGCCCTGAAGGACATCCGACTCCTGTTCCGGGATCGCCTGAGTCTCTTCTTCATCCTCCTCTGGCCACTCACGATGGCCATCTTCTTCGGCACGATGTTCGCCGGCCAGGAGGGCGGCCCCGAGAACGTGCCGGTCGCGCTCGCCGACGAGGACCGGACCGCTGGCTCGGAGCGGTTCGCGGCGCGCCTTGTCGCCCTTGACGGGCTGGCGGTCGAGCTGGTTGCCAGGGAACGTGGGCTGGACCTGGTTCGGCGAGGGCAGTCGCCGGTGCTGGTGACCCTGCTGCCCGGGTTCGGCGCCGCTCTCGACAATCCCTTCGTCGCCACGCCACGACTCGAGATGGCGGTCGACCCGAGGCAGATCGCCGTGGCCGGGATGGTCCGGGGTCTTCTGATGGACTCCGCCGGCGCCGAATTCGCCGACCTGATGACGGACCCGGACCGGATGGCGGCGGCCAGCGCGGCGAACCGGAGGGGCATCGCGGCCCTGCCGCCTTCGGCCGCGCGCGACGAGTTCCTCGCCTTCCTCGACACGTCGCCGCGTATCTCGTCGCTCCTCGGCGAGCTGGGAATCGGCGGAGCGACAACGGGCGTCGCTCGCGCGGGAACGCCGCTCCAGGTCGAACAGGAGACGATCCAGGCGGAACGCAGGGGCCCAGCGAACGCGTACGCGACGACCTTCCCTCAGGCGATGATCTGGGCGTTGATCGGCGGCGCGGCCTCCTTCAGCCTGTCGCTGACCCTGGAGCGGAGCCGAGGCACGCTGCTGCGGTTGCTCGTGTCGCCGACCACCGCCCGGCAGGTGCTCGCGTCGAAGGCGCTCGCAGCCCTGGCCACTTCCGTCGCGGTGACGACAGGGCTGATGGCCCTGGGCGTCGCCGCCTTCGGCGTCGAGCCGACCTCCTACCCGCTGCTGGCGCTGGCCGTTCTGTGCGGGGCAATCTGCTTCAGCGGCCTGACGATGGCATTCTCCGCGCTCGGCTCGACGGAAGGGGGCACGGCGGGCGTGAGTTGGGGCGTGATGCTTCCCCTGTCGCTCCTCGGCGGCGTCATGTTTCCCCTCTTCCTCATGCCGCAGTGGATGCAGCACGTGAGCAACATCAGCCCGATGAAATGGGCTCTGCTCGCCCTCGAGGGAGCGGTCTGGCGCGAATTCACGCCAACCGAGATGCTCCTGCCCTGCGCCGTGCTCGTTCTCATCGGCGTCGCCGCCTTCAGTTTCGGCGCCGCCCGCCTCCGTTGGAGCTCGGACTGAATCCCTTGCAGGGCCCCTTGCTCGTCATCGGTTCGGTCAACTACGACCTGATCTTCCGGCATCCCCGACTGCCACGGCAAGGCGAGACGATCTCCGGCGCGGAACTCTTCGAATCCTGCGGTGGCAAGGGTGCGAACCAGGCCGTCGCCGCCGCCCGCTGCCGAGGCGGACTCGGCGCCGGAGCGCCGAGTATCTGGTTCGCCGGCGCCATCGGCAGGGACGCGAAGGGCAACGCTCAGCGGCGAGTGTTCGTCGAGGCCGGCCTGGACACGCGTTGCCTGCTTGTCCTCGACGACATCCACACCGGGCTTTCGGCGGTGTGGGTCGAGGCGGAGAGCGGAGACAACCGGATCATGAACTCGCCCGGAGCGAACTCCCGCCTGACCGCGGAAGCCCTGGCCTCGGCGCCCGTGGAGGAGGCCGGGTTGCTCCTGATCCAGAACGAAACGCCCGCCGATGGCGTCCGGAGCGCCATCGAACGCGCCCGCGAAGCCGGCGTGCCGGTCATCTGGAACCCGGCGCCGATCGACGATCAGAACAAGCCCCGTCTCGACCCGGAGCAGGTCGACTGGGTCACGCCGAACGAAGTCGAGTGCGCCGTCCTGCTCGGCCGCGCCGATGAGCGGATCGACGCGGGAAGTGCACCCGACGCCGCAATGGAACTGCTCGCCATCGGCTACCGCGGCGTTGTCCTGACCCTCGGCTCCGCCGGTGTTCTGTTGGCCGAACAGGATTCCGCGCCGACCCTGGTTCCCGCACCCGAAGTCGCCGCGGTCGACACGACCGGCGCTGGCGACGCGTTCAACGGCGCCTTCGCCGTTGCCCTGCTCGCCTCCGAGGACTGCCGCGATGCCGCCGCCTTCGGCGTCCGCTACGCGAGCGACTCGGTAACTCGGACCGGCACGCAGACCTCCTTCGCTCGCTGGTAGCGTCGCGAGATGTCCGCTCGGAGATCGCCCACCAAGCTTGCCCTGCTCGGCGGCCCGCCGGTCCGCGCTGATTCGTGGCCGGCATGGCCGGCGCGCGGCGAGGAAGAGGAACGGGCCGTCCTCGCGGCGCTTCGGGAAGGCGACTGGGGCGGCTTTCCCTTTCCGAACGAGCGGTCAGCGACGTTCGCGGCCGCCTTCGCCGAACGCCACGACTCCGCCTACGCCCTATGCGTTGCGAACGGCACGGTGTCCCTCGAAGTCGCGCTCCAGGCGATGGGCGTCGAGCCGGGCGCCGAGGTGATCGTCCCGGCCTACACCTTCGAGGCGACCGCCTCGGCCGCGCTCTTCGCGGGCTGCGTGCCGGTGTTTGCCGACATCGACCCGGAGACCTGGTGCATCGACGTCGACTCGGCGGCCGCGCTCGTCACGGAGCGGACGCAGGCGATCGTGCCCGTCCACCTGGCGATGACGATCGCCGATCTGGACGCGATCAGGTCGCTCGCCGAGACGCGCGCGCTGGCCGTGCTCGAGGACTGCGCCCACGCCCACGGCGCCCGCTGGCGCCGTCGCGGCGTCGGCGCCTGGGGCGATGCCGGCTCCTTCAGCTTCCAGAGCTCGAAGCTGATGACGGCCGGCGAGGGCGGCATCGTGACGACCTCGGACGAGGCGATTCTCGACCGCCTCCACGCCCTGGTGAACTGCGGACGGCAGCGTCCGGGCAGCAGAGCGACGGCCTCGACCATCGGCCACAACTACCGGATGACCGACCTGCAGGCCGCGATCCTGGGAGTCCAGCTCGGCCGCCTCGACCGTCAGCACGAGATCCGCGCCGCAAACGCCCGCCGTCTTCGTCGCGGAATCGAGGACATCGAGGGACTCGCGAATCTCCGGATCGACGAGCGCGTAACGACCCAGGCGATCTACCAGTTCGTCTTCCGCTTCGACGGCGACGCCTTCGCCGGCCTCGACCGCGACACCTTCGTCGCAGCTCTCGAGGCCGAAGGCGTGCCGGCGGACGGCCGCTTCTACGAGTCGCTGCCGTCGAGCGAACTCCTCCGCCCCGATCCCGTGCGCTATCCCGCGTGGAGCGCCGCACTTGCGTCCGCGCCGGTCGCTGACTGCCCGAACGCCGAGCGCGCCGCATACGGGGAGTCCGTCTGGCTCCCCCACGAACTCCTGCTCGGCACGGAAGTCGATGTCGACGACATCGTCGAAGCCATCCTCAAGGTGCAGAGGCTCGCCTCGAGCCTCGCCGGTCGAACGAGCCGCGAGGTCGAACGCCTGCGGACCGCCCGCGCGAGGCGCGCCGGCTAGCATGGGGACCATGGGGCGCAAGGTCGTTGAGCGGTGACGTGCCGACATCGCGGCTCGCCGAATCCCTGGAGCGTGGCGTCGGCGATGGTACGAGTGGCCTCGCGTGATCTTCTCCATCGTCGCGCTCATCCTGGCGACCCTGCTCTTTGCGGGGGTCTTCACGCGATGAAGAGAAGCGGCTTCGTCCGCGGAACCGGGCAGGTGGCCGAGGCACACTCCTCGCCGTGAAGGAGGAGACCGACCAGGCGGCGCCGCCCCCCGAGTCTCAGACCGTTCAAGCGGAAGCCCGCATGCGAGGGGCTTCCGGCTAAGCGAGACTCAGCGCGCCCGTGCTCTGGCCGAACGCTTCCACCTCGACTCCCATCTGCTGCAGCATCGTCACGTAGAGATTGCAGAGAGGCGCGTTGTGCCGGCCCTCGTGAACGATGTGACGGCCGTGGCTCCATCCGCCGCCGGCAAGCAGGATCGGAAGGTCCTTCGGCTCGTGCGAGTTCGCGTTGCCCAGGTTGCTGCCGAACAGAACCATCGTCTGGTCGAGGAGGGAGCCGTGCCCATCGTCCCGTTCCTTGAGCTCGACGAGCAGTTCGTCGAAACTCTCGACGATCTCCGTCTCGATCTTCATGAGCTGCGCGATCTTCGCCGGATCCTGGCCATGATGGGACAAGCTGTGCTGGTCGAAGTTGACGCCCGGCAAGTCGATCACGACGCCGTGATCCTGGATCATCAGGCTGACGACTCGTGAGGAGTCCGTCTCCAGGATCAGCGGGATCATCCGGAACATGAGCTTGATCCGCCCGATCAAGTCGTTGCGGGACGGAATGTCGACAGGCGCCTCGGCGGAGATGACCGGCTTCGGCTTCTGCTGCCAGGCCTTCACCTCGGCCAGATCGAGTTCGGCGGTCCGCACCGCGTCGAAGTAGGAGTCCAGCTTCACCTGGTCGGCCATGCTCACCCGCCGGCGGAGCGCCGAGGTCTGCGACTTCAGCCGGTCCAGAATGCTGCCTCCGTCCTTCAGACTCTGCCTCTCGCGCTCGACCTCCTCCGGCGTGCCCTGGAGGAACAGCTTCCGAAACAGGTTCGCCGGACTCGTTTCCGCCGGCACCATTGCGCCGCTGCTCGTGTAGGACTGACTCTGGGGCGCCGCCGTGCCGAGCACGATGGACGGGAACCGTGTCGTGTAACCGAGGTGGTTCGCCGCGACCTGATCCATCGAGATCGTATTCCGAAAGCCGTCCAGACCGGGGCGCCGGGCCGCCGTGAGGAACGTGATCTCCGAGTTGTGCGGCTGCCGGCCCGTCTGTTCCTCGTGCGAAAACCCGGTGAACAGGGTGAAGTTCTGCCGGTGCCTCTCGAGCAGGGACAGGTACTCGGTGCTCTCCCAGGCCGCACCCGCCGTCTTCGGGAACCAGGCTTCCTTGTAGAGGCCCAGCGTGTTGCAGATGTTGACCATCCGCCTGGGCCCGGCGACCGCGGCATGAGCCGTCTTCGGTCTCATCGACTCGAGCATGGGCAACGCGAGGGCGACCCCGGAAGCGCGAAGGAAGGTGCGGCGGTCGAGCGGCTGTCTCAGGTTCATCGCTACCTCGTCCAGAAGAGATCGCTGTTCGCGACCTCGTGAATCATCGTCCGGAAGGGGAATCCGTCGTCGCTCAGCTTCCTCAGGATCTCCTCGACGCCGTCCCGGTCCGCGAACTCGATCTCCGCGCCGGTCGAGTAGACGAGGAGCTGGGACACGAGATGGCGCGCCACCTGCTCCACGTCTCTCCCGAGCAGCGCCTTGTACTCCTCGATACCGGCGAACGTCTCGCCATCGGCCGTAACGCCGGACGCGTCGACCAAGGGACCCTGCTTGTAAGGCAGCGCATAGGCGTAGCCCTCGGCGGTCGTGCCCTCGCCCCCCGCCGCCCGATAGTGCGTGCGGAAGCCGCCGATCGGGTCGAACGACTCCAGGGCGAAGCCCGGCGGGTCGATCATGCGGTGGCAACTGTTGCAGACAGGCTCGTTGCGGTGCTTCGCCAACTGCTCGCGAATCGTCGTCGCTCCCCGGGTATCCGGCTCGAGCGCGGTGACGCTCTCCGGCGGCGGCGGGGCCGGCTGGCCAAGGAGGTTCGCCAGCACGAAGTTGCCGCGCGGAATCGGCGATGTGATCGTGCCGTTCGCCGTGATCTTGTGGACGCTCGCCTGCGTGATCAGACCGCCGCGAACACTGTCGTTCGGTAGGGTCACCTTCCGCATGTACTGACCCTCTACGCCCGGAATGCCGTAGTGCTCCGCGAGTCGACGATTGAGGAAGGTGAAGTCCGCGTCGATCAGGCTGCTCACCTGGTGGTTCCCGGCGATGAGTTCGGCCAGGAACAGCTGCGTCTCCCGTGCCATCGCCTGGCCCAGGCGGTCGTCGTATTCGGGATAGAGACCGGCATCCGGAGTCGTCGCTTTCATCTCGTAGAGGCGGAAGGCCTGGCCGGCGAAGTCGTCGACGAACCGCCGGGTTCGCGAATCGTCCAGCAGACGGTCCACCTGGGACGCGAAGACCTCCGGCTCGGACAGCGTGCCGTCCTCGGCGGAAGCCAACAGCGCATCGTCCGGCATGCTCCGCCACAGAAAGTACGAGAGGCGGGACGCGAGCGCATGGTCGTCGAGGCGGCCGGGACCACCCGCCTGGAACAGGAAGGGCGGAGCGCTGAGGATCGCCCGGAGCGGCAGCCGCACCGCATCGATGAACGAACGGCCGTCCTCCAGAAGCGGCGCCGCCAGACTCGCGTAGGCCTCCAGTTCGCCCTCGGCGAGCGGACGGCGAAAGGCCCGCGGCCCGAACGCGGCGACGACATCGACGACGTGCTCGTTCGGGGCCTTGCTCAGGACGACCTCGCCGCCCTCGTCGAACTCGACGCCGGTCAGGAGCTTCCGGGTGCTTGGAGGCGGCCACTCGTCGAACAACGGGCCCTCGATCGTCAGCGAGCGGAGCGCGATCCCCTCACCCCTGTAGTTCTCGACGTTCGCCTCTGGAGCGAAGTAGTTCACGTATTCCCCCGGAGGGCGGTCCGCCTCGGCGAGCGACGGCGCGAGGAGGTCGCCCGGCCGAAGGAAGGTCTCGAACTCCACCGTCCGCGGCGTCTCGCCGACGAGATCGTAGGAGGCGACCAACTCGTCGAGCGAGGCGGCCGCCGCCTGCTTCGAGCCGAGGTACACGGTCAATGTCAACGGAGCGGTGGCCTGATACGCCCAGCCCTCGATCGTCGCGCGATAGCGGCCGGCGTAGGGCACCTCGAAGCCCTCCGTCTCGCTATGCATGAGGTACGTCGACCCGGCGTCGAAGAACATGACCGCCGCATCGTCCAACATCTTCGTGATCCCGCCCCCCAGAATCTCCGCCGTGCTCATGAAGGTGAGGTACTGGGAATCCGCATAAGCGATCTCGCGCCGGCGAGTCTCCGGCCGGGGGCCGATCTTCAGGGCCTCGTCGAGAGCCCGGTCCGCCACCTCGAGGTAGCTCCGGACATGCAGGGGCGACATGCTCTGATTCGCCGCAACGGTGTCGAAACCGCCCGAGTCCGCCTCGGCCGGAAGGCTCCGACTGAGTTCCATCGCGACCGCTTCATCGATCGACAGCAGATCCTGGATCGTGTAGGCGTACTCGAGCCGCGTCAGCCGGCGAAGCGGTGTCCGCTGACCGCCCCGAGCCGCGAGGTTCGCCTCGACGAGGGCCGCCTCGAGCGACTCGAGCGCCGCCTGGATGAGGTCGGCCTCCGGCCGCGGCGCCGCGGGCGGCGGCATCTCTCCGTTCTTCACGCGATCGTGGATGCGGCGCCACGTACGGAACGTCGCCTGGTCGGAGAGATCCCGACTCAAACTCGTCATGCTGAGCGGCGTCGCCGTCCGGTTGCCGTGGCAGCGAATGCAGGAGCGATCGACGAGAGGCTCGACGGCAGCGTAGAAGTCGATGTTCGATGCCGCCTTCTGGGCCAGGACGGGCGCCTGGGCCGCCGCGAAAGACACGAAGACGAGGAAGATCGCCGTCTTCAGTTGACCACGAGTCACTTGACCTCCAAACCCGGATGACGGCCCGAACCCGAAAAATCCGACGGAAGGGAGTCACCTTAGCACGGTGTTCCAACTCCAACGTCGATTCCGCGACCCGCGCCGTCCTGACGCCGGTGGCGGCTACGGCAGTATGGAACCGATGTGGTCGCGGATCCACCGCGCGTCGAACCACTCCAGGGGATTGACGGGAAGCCCGCCGAGGAGGATGGCAAAGTGCAGGTGATCGCCTCCGGCGAGGCCGGTCTGTCCGGTGAGCCCCAGGAGTTCGCCGGGAGCGACTTCGTCGCCGACCTCGACGTCGACCCGGGACAGGTGCGAGTAGAGCGTCTGCAAGCCGTAACCGTGGTCGACGACGACCGTGTTGCCGTAGATGCCGAAGTACTCGGCGAGCACGACAACGCCCGCATTCGCCGCCGGCACGTCGTCCTGAACACGCGAGGCGAGGTCGAAACCGAGATGGTCCTGCGTGTCCACGACGCGACCTTCGTAGAGATACTCGCGACGGGTAGCGAAACGGTCCGTCACGGTCGTGTTCCGCATCTGCCTGAACGGACCGCTCCAGAGTTGCCGCGGGGCCGAGCCTTCCGCCAGTTGAATCAACTGCGCCGCATTGATCTGCCGGAGTTCGCCGTTCAACATCAGGTAGTTCTCCAGCACGCTGCCGCGATCCTCAAGCTCCGGCGTCTCCGCCATGATCGCCGACGTCACCCGCGCCATGAAGGCGCCGTCCAGCCGAATCGTCGATGTTCGCAGCGGCGACGGCTCAAGATCGCTCAGGAAGAACCGGGTCGATTCGTTGCCCAGCTCGTCCCGCGCGACGAGCCGGAACGCAGACGCATCCGCGAGGAGATAGGGCGCTCCAAACAGGGCGAAACGGTCAAGCGGGCCGCCTCCCGGCAGCGGATACCCCCTGAACCAGTAACCGTCAACCAGGACTCCGCTCGCGGTCGCCGTTTCGCCGACGACGTAGCGGACGACGCCGCTGCCGGCCTGCGTCGGCGTCGCCCCGACCGCCACGGACTCGATGCCCGGAGGCTCCAAACTGACCGGCAGAGTCAGCTCGACGATCGCCGGCGAGGGTCTTCGGAGGAACGTCCCCGGCCGCTCGACGGTGACCCGCACGATCGCGTCGCCCTCGACCAATGTCGGTACGGATTCGCTGCCGACCTCGACCTGGACGTTCGCTTCCCTCACCGCTTCGCCACCGAACGACCAGACGCCCGGCGGCTCGTGGCGGCGCTCCTCGAGGAGGAGCGCTTCGCCTCCCTGGACGACGTCGACCCGGATCGAACCCAGCCCCCGCCCGGAAGCCCGCGCCACGGAAGTCACGGTCGTTCGCGGACCGATGCCGGGAAGATCGGCCGCAATCGTCACGCTCGGCGAGGGCCCTACGCGCAGCCAGAGTACCGCGACGACCGGAACGGCGAGGACGACGCCGCCCGCGGCAACGTACCGCCGCGGACGGAGGCTCCGCCTTGGGCCGAGCCGGGCGGCTTCACGGGCGCTGAGCGGCATCGTCGAGAGCCGTCAATCGCCTTCGAGCAGTTCGACCCAGTTGCCGTCTGGATCCTCGATCATCGTGATCCTGATGCCGGGCCGAATCTCACGTGGCGACAGCGGAACGTTGTGACCCGCCTCGGCTGCGCGCCGAGCGACTTCGTCGAGGTTCGACACCGTGATCGTCCAGTAGCGATAGCCGCTCGCGCCGGCGATTCCTCCTGGCGGCGCGGCTGCCTCGGGCTCTGTCGACAGCGAAAGCAGCTTGATCAGGCTGTCTCCGCAAAGCAGGCGGTGCATCGTACCGCCAGGCATCGGCAACGAGCCCTGGTCATCCAGCCCCAGAACGTCGCGGTAGAAGCGAAGTGACGCCTCCGCGTCCCGCACGACGATGCCCAGGTCGATCGAGTTCTTCGCCAGTTGTACGCCCACCAGAGCCCCCTCGTCGCCATCTCCGTCAACGCGAACGCGGCCGCGAATGTTAGCGGCATCCGTCCCGATCAGCGCGGGCCGCGCTCCGCCCGGTCGCGTGCCGCGATCATCCCACGGACGAGAAGGACGCCGCCAACCGCCATGATCGCCACCGGCCAGAAGTCCAGAAGATCCTCCGCCCATCCGAACTCGGGGAGTCCGGCGAGCGTGAGCAGGGCGCCTGGAATCAACGGCCACCAGCGACTCCGCCGCTCCCAGAGTAGAGAGACGACGTAGATCAGCAGGAAACCAACGCCGAGGCCCAGCACCGGACCGTCCGCCGAGCGCATCGGCCCCTCGTAGAGGTCGGCGAAGATCTGGCCGCCGCCCAGACCGAGCAGGATGCCGCCGGGAATCAGAAAGCCATAGGACTGCTGGTAGAAGTACGCGGCGATGAAGACGGCGCCGAGAAGCACCAAGGCCAGAGCGCCGCTGCTCGAACCATCCAACCGCTCCAGAACGAGCAGTGCCCCGCCGAGCAGCACCAGGGCGAGACCAGCCGCGATCTGCCCGCGCAGAGTCGGGCCGCCCGCCCCGCGTTCACCCTCCGGCTCCGGCGGCGCAGGCGGACTCGTCGCCGCCACGGCCGCAGCCTGTTCGTCGCTCTCGTGACCGCTCAAGCTCGCGGCCGGTTCGTCTTCGCCCATCGCTTCGCCCCCTTCGGCCATGCCGTCGTCAGGAACATCCTAAGCTGCTCTACGTTGCCGGAGGGCTGCTTGTTCCACGGGAACCGAGGCGATTGCGAACAAACGCCCCGCCTTCCAACCGCCTCGCGCGGCGGCTCCGGCGGCCTCGAACCTGCTGGCGCCGCGGCTGACGGACCATGTACGCCGTAACGACCTGCACGAAACAACCGCGTTTGGTCCCTGCGCGCCATCGCTCAGGACGCTGCTAGCATTCCGACATGGCGAAGTTCGAGCGGGACGGCGTCTGTCTCCATTACGAGGTACAGGGTTCCGGCTATCCCGTGCTCCTCTTTGCGCCCGGCGGAATGCGCTCGGCCGCCGCCCTCTGGGGCGACAGCGCGTTCGACCCGCGCACCGAACTCTCGCAGTCGTTCCGGGTGATTTCGATGGATCAGCGGAACGCCGGGGCCTCGACGGCGCCGGTGACCGCCGACGACGGCTGGCACAGCTACACCTCGGATCACCTGGCCCTCCTCGACCACCTGGGCATCGAACGTTGCCACCTGATGGGAGGCTGCATCGGCTCGTCGTACTGCCTCGGCGTGCTCGAGGCGGACGCCGCTCGGGTCAGCGCCGCGGTCCTTCAGAACCCGATCGGCAACCTGGGGAACCAGGATCTCTTCTACGAGATGTTCGACACCTGGGCCGAGGCGCTCGAAGGGGAGCGAAGCGACATCGACGCCACGGCATGGCCTCCGTTCCGGGAGCGCATGTATGGCGGCGATTTCACGTTCAACGTCTCCCGCGACTTCGTTCGCTCGGTCGAGACGCCGCTCCTCATCCTCGCCGGCGACGACGCCTACCACCCCCGCCCGATCGCCGACGAGATCGCCTCCCTCGCGCCGAACCACGAGATGATCCTCGACTGGAAGAGCTCCGAGGCCGCTCGGCGGGCGGCGGCCCGGGTGCGGGAATTCCTGAAGGCGCACACGCCGAAATGATCGCCGGAACAACGATCGCATCGCTCCTCGCACTGGGAGTTCAGGCGGAAGCGACTCAGGAAACGCGAATCGGCCGCGGCCTGGCGGCGCCGCAGGACATTGTCGAGGTCACCGTGGTCAACGTCGACGTGGTCGCGACGGACCGCCGCGGGCAGCCGGTCCGTGACTTGACGAAGGAGAACTTCCGAATCTACGACGATGACGAACGGGTTGAGATCAGCTACTTCGGCCACGGCGACAGCGACGCTTCGGGGCGCGACGGAAACCTGTCCGAGCTGCTCGAAGAGCCGCTCACGATCGCTTTCTTCTTCGACAATACCCACCTCACGGCGAAGAGCCGGGCGGCAGTCCTCGAGCAGATCAAGGGATTTGCGCGCGGGCAGCTCGAGACCGGCGGCAGCGGGCCTCCCGTCCATGGAATGGTCGTCGTCTTCGACGGCGAACTGCGGCTGCTGCAGGACCTGACGACCGACTATCCGGCGCTCGCCCAGGGCATCAACCGGGTGGAGTCGACGCGGCAGATCACGACCGAAGCGCAGGGGCTCAAGCGAAGATCGCAAGAGAGCTTCCTCCAGTTGATGGAGCAACTGAACAGCAGGCCCGGCGGCTCGGCCGGCAGCATCGGCGCGCTGCGGGCGACGCTTGCCGAACTCCTCGCCTACGCCAGGGTGGTCCATCAGGATTCGGAGCGGACCGCCGACGCGATCGAGGATGTCGTCGAGTCGCTGGCTCTCGTGCCGGGCCGCAAGGCGTTCTTCCTGATCAGCGACGGCTTCGCAGCCCGTCCCTTCGACCGTCTGCTGCAGAACGTACAGAAGAGAATCGCCGGCCGCCGCGAGGAAACCGGCGTGGAACTCATGGAGGGCCGAAGCAGCGAAGGTCCCGACGGGTACGACGCACCGAACAACCTGTTCACCCACAACTCGAACATCCAGGGAACGGCAGCGCTGACGACCGGTTCCTTCCAGCAGCGTCTGGCCGAGTTCGACCTCTCGCCGCGCTTCGATCAGATTGCGGCCCGCGCGAATTCCCACCGGATCTCCTTCTTCGCCTTCAAGCCGCCGGAGATCGAGGCCGCAGCAGCCTCCCTCTCCGAGCGGGTCGCCGACCAGCAGAGGCTGACGTATCTTTCCGACCTGCGCGACGTCCTGCGACAACTCGCGGTAGGCACCGGCGGCCGCGCCTGGGTCTCGGGACGCAACGTGGACGACTTCTTCGACCAGACGGCTCGGGACCTGAGCAGTTACTACTCGCTCGGCTACGTTCTGGACGAGTTCGTCGAAGGCTCCATCCATCAGGTTCGAGTCAGGGCGCGCCCCCGCCACCTGCGCCTGCGCCACCGGACGAGCTACATCGCGCGCTCTCTCCGAGAGCGGATCGCCGAGCGCACCGTCGGCGCACTGCTGCTCGGCTGGACCGAGAACCCCCATGGACTCCAGATCGACAGCATCACCTGGGAAACCGGCGCCGGCGGCTTCCACGACGTCGACTTCATGGTGTCCGTTCCGCTCGGGCGCCTTCAGATGATCGAACAGGCGGACAGCCGGACGAATCAGGTGCGCGTCGTCGCCGCCGTACTGACCGAGGAGGGTGAACAGCTGGCGCCCAGCCACGTCGTGTTGCCGCTGTCGATTCCCGAACGCGACTGGGATCAGGCGCGCGACCAGTTCTTCGCCGTCAGCTTCGAGTATCCGATTCCGCGGGGCAGCCACCGGGTGGCCATCGGCCTGTGGGACGAGAACGGCGGGCTGGGTTCCTACATTCGAAGAGAGTTCAATGTCCGCTGATTCACAGCCCAGCCAGGAACCGACGCACCGGTCGCTGGCCGAACTCGAACGAGGCCTGAGCCACGTCCTCGATTCTCCCGCCGAGACCGGCAGCCTGGAGATGATCGTCCGCCGGCCGCGAACAAACGCTCGCCATGTCCTGCAGGAGGGCGAGCTCACCGCCGAAGCTGGCCTGGTCGGCGATATCTGGGCCGCCCGGCGCGTCGGCTACGTGACGGAGGACGGCAACCCTGACCCCGACGCGCAGCTCACGCTGACGAACTCCCGTTTCGCCGATCTCGTCGCCGGCAGCCGCGAGCGCTGGCCGTTGACCGGAGACCAGCTCTTCGTCGACCTCGACCTCTCGGCCGAGAATCTCCCGCCCGGCACGAGGCTTCGGATCGGAAACGCAGTCATCGAGGTCACCGAACTCCCTCATACCGGCTGCAAGAAGTACGCGCACCGTTTCGGCCAGGACGCGCTCAGATTCACCGCAACGCCGGCGAACCGCAAGCATCATCTGCGCGGCATCTACGCGCGGGTCGTCGAGGCCGGAGCCGTCCGACAAGGCGACACGCTCCACAAGGTCGACTGCTAGCAGCCCGTGGCGATCACGAAGGGAGTGCGGGAACTCGTCGCCGCGGCGAACGAGGCCGTCGAGACCGTAACTGTCGACGAGGCGGCGCAACGCCAGCGGAACGGCGCGATCATCGTTGATCTCCGAGACATCAGGGAGCGCCAGCGCGACGGCTTCATCCCCGGTTCGTTCCATGCCCCGCGCGGCATGCTCGAATTCTGGGTTGACCCGGAGAGCCCGTACTACAAGGACGTCTTCGGCAGCGGTCACGAGTTCATCTTCCACTGCGCTTCCGGCTGGCGCTCGGCGCTGGCCGCCCACGCGGTCCAGGACATGGGGCTCGAACCGGTCTGCCACATCGAGGGCGGCTTCGGCGCCTGGAAGAAGGCCGACAAGCCGGTCCGGCGAACGGAAGACGGTCGCGAACCGCGATAGTCTCCCCCGCCGCCGAGCGGCGACCCACGAAGAAGGCAGGAACCGCAAGCCGGCGATTCGCCTGAAGGCCCACTGCAGCCGAACCCCCTGGAGACGCCCGACATGGAACTCGTCACCGTCGATGCAACCACCGAATGCCCGGAGTGCTTCGAGGAGTTGAAGCTCGTCCAAGTCATGCAGAACGAGATCGTTCAGTGCGCGGGCTGCGGCGTCGACCTGGAGGTCACCGAAGTCGAGCCGGTCGCCTTGGACCTGGCGCCCGAAGAAGAAGAAGACTGGGGCGAGTAGCCGCGCCCACGGCGGAGCCATGCGCATCGGAGTCCTCTACAGCCGGGTGCGACCGGAAGAGAAACTGCTGTTTGCGGAACTCGAACGGCGAGGAGCGGTCGTCGAACCGATGGATGACGGCAAGCTCGTCTTCTCGCTCTCAGGCAAGTCGGGACTCGAGCCGTCACTCGACGTCGACGTGGTGTTCGACCGCTCGCTGAGCCTGAGCCGTGCCCTCGTCCAACTTCGGATGCTTGCCGACCGCGGCGTGCCGACGGTGAACCGCATCGATGTCGTCGAGAACTGCGGCGACAAGCTGCGCACCTCGAGCCTGTTGCAGCGCGCCGACGTGCCGACGCCCGAAACCCGCGTCGCCTCGACGCCGGAAGCCGCGCTGAAGGCGATCGAGGAGCTCGGCTATCCGGTGGTTCTCAAGCCGCCGGTCGGCTCCTGGGGCCGCCTCATCGCGCGTCTGAACGACCGGGACGCCGCCGAAGCGGTGCTCGAACACAAGAAGACGCTCGGCTCGTACCAGCACTCGATCTTCTATGTCCAACGCTGCGTCGACAAGCCGGAGCGGGACATCCGAGCCTTCGTCGCCGGCGACGAGACGCTCTGCGCGATCTACCGGCGCTCGCCGCACTGGATCACGAATACCGCGCGCGGCGCGACGACGACGAACTGCCCGGTGACCCCGGAGCTCGACGAACTGTGCCGCCGGGCGGCGGCCGCCGTAGGCGGCGGCCTGGTCGCGGTCGATCTGGTCGAAGACCGCGACCGCGGACCGCTCGTCCTCGAGTTGAACCACACGATGGAGTTCAGGAACTCGATCGAACCGACCGGCGTGGACATTCCCGCTCGCATGATCGACTTCGTCGAGCGCATCGGCCGCATGGGCTGGAACGGAGCGCGGAGCTCGGAGGTCGGATGACCGTCACCGCGAGCGTTGTCGGCGGTTCGGGCTACGCAGGGGGCGAGCTCCTGCGGCTGCTCCTCGGCCACCCCGGATTCGCGGTCGCCCAGGTGACGTCCAGGCGACTCGCCGGGGCCTTCGTCCACTTCACCCATCCCAACCTGCGCGGCCAGACCGATCTGAAGTACGTCTCCGCGGACGAGCTCGAACCGTGCGATCTCCTCTTCCTCTGCCTTCCGCACCAGAGCGCCGCGCGAGACATCGACGCCTACGCGCCGGTTGCGCCGCGGATCGTCGATCTCTCCGCCGATTTCCGGCTTCGTTCATCCGCCGCCTACGAACGCTGGTACGGCGAGCCCCATCCCGCAGCCGAATGGCTCGATCGCTTCGTCTACGGCCTGCCCGAGCTCGACCGCGGCGCCGTCGCCGACGCGACCCACGTAAGCGGCATCGGCTGCAACGCGACCGCCTCGCTGCTCGGTCTGCTGCCGCTGGTCGAGCCGGAGCGGATCGAGGACGGACTCATCGACTGGCGCCGCGGCGTCGTCACCGAGCTGAAGGTCGGCAGCAGCGAAGCCGGCGCGTCGTCCTCCGACGCCTCCCACCATCCGATACGTTCCGGCGTCGTGCGCAGCTTCAGCCCCACGGGCCATCGGCACACGGCCGAAGTCGAGCAGGCGCTGGCGAGCCGCGGCGTCGACGCGGAAGGCACGGTCCACCTGTCCGTCACCGCCGTCGAGATGGTCCGCGGCGTGCTCGCCACGAGCCACCTGTTCCTGACGGAGGAAGCTCGGCTGGCGAAGCCGGCGCGCGAGATCTTCCGCGCCTTCCGCTCCTTCTGTCGTCGCCATCCCTTCGTCCGCCTGGTCCACGACCGCCGCGGCGCCTACCGCCATCCGGAGCCGAAGATCCTGGCCGGAAGCAACCACGCCGAGGTGGGCTTCGATCTCGATCCGCGGACGGGGCGACTCGTCGTACTCTGCGCAATCGACAATCTGATGAAGGGTGCGGCGGGTAACGCGATCCAGTGCGCGAACCTGATCACCGGCCAGCCCGAAACCGCGGGACTCGGTTTCTTCGGTCTCCATCCGGTGTGAGTCGATGCACCGAAACGACAAGGGCGGCGCCGGAGACGATGCGGCGTGCGGAGGCGGAGCGCTCCTGGTCGTCAAGGCCGGTGGCGGCAAGGCCCTCGATCTCCCGGCGATCGCCGCCGACGTCGCGGCGCTCTGGACGTCCGGCCAGCGACTCGTCCTGGTTCACGGTGGCGCCGAAACGACGAACGACGTCGCGACGAAGCTCGGTCATCCGCCTGAGTTCGTCGTCAGCGAGAGCGGCTTCACCAGTCGACGAACGGACCGCCGGACGCTCGAGATCTTCGAGATGGTCTACTGCGGACTGCTGAACAAGCGATGGGTCGAGCTGTTGCAGAAGCGCGGCGTGCCCGCGGTGGGCCTGTCCGGTCTCGACGGTCGGCTGTTCGAGGGCCGCCGCAAGGACAGGCTGCGTATCCGCCGCAACGGTCGACGACTCGTGCTGCGGGACGACTGGACCGGCACCGTCGACCGCGTGAACGCCGACCTTCTCAGCCTGCTGCTCGGCGCGGGCTACCTGCCGACATTGACGCCGCCGGGCGCTTCGTACGACGGCGAGGCCGTGAACGTCGACGGCGACCGAGCCGCCGCCGCGATCGCCGCCGCGATGGGAGCGGAGACGATCGTCTTCCTCTCTGACGCTCCCGGCCTGCTCGCCGACTTCCCCGACGAGGATTCGCTGATCCGACGCTTCGAGGTGAGCCGGGGCGACCTCGCCGGCGCCGCGCCCGACGCCGGAATCGAACCGCTGATGGCCGTCGCGGCGGACCGGATGCGAAAGAAAGTGCTGGGCGCCGCGGAGGCCCTGAGCTCCGGCGTCCATCGCGTCATCCTCGCCGATGGCCGCGTCGACCGGCCCGTTCAGGCGGCGCTCAAGGGCGGAGGAACCCACGTTGTCGCGATCGCCCGTACCGCTGCCGGAGGCACGGCGTGACCTGCCCTCCGGACTTGGCAAGCGGCGCGGAGGATCGCCGGTTGGGAACCTGGCTGGCGCGTCGGCCAACGCCGCCGATGACGGGCGGCGAGGGGTGCGAGTTGATCTCCGAGGACGGCCGGCGCTACCTCGATCTCTCAGCCGGGTACGGCGTCTGCTGCCTGGGTTACAACCACCCGGCGATCGTCGCGGCGATCAGGAAGCAGGCCGATCGGCTCACCTTCTGTCCCCTGAACGTCTCGAGCCAGGCTCGGGCGGACTACGTCGAGGCACTCGCTTCGGCATTGCCGGCTCATCTCGACAGGGTCTTTCTCTGCAACAGCGGCACGGAAGCCGTCGAGGGCGCCCTGAAATTCGCGGCACTCGCAACCGGCCGGAACCGCGCCGTCGCCCTTCAAGGCAGCTTCCACGGGCGCACCCTGGGCGCACTCGCGATGACCTGGAATCCCGCCGCCCGCAGACCGTACGCCGGCCTGCTGCACGACACGACGTTCGTACCCGCCGAAGTCGGCGCGATCGAAGGCGCAGTCGACGGCGATACGGCCGCGCTCGTGCTCGAGCCGGTGCAGGGCGAGGGCGGCGTGAACGTCCTTCCGGCCGAGCTCCTCGTCGCTGCGCGCGCCGCCTGCACGAGGAACGGCGCGTTGCTCGTCATCGACGAGGTGCAGACCGGCTTCGGCCGCTGCGGCGACTGGTTCGCCCACCAGCAGGTTCCCGGCCTCGAACCGGATCTGATGGCGCTCGCCAAGGGTATCGGCGCCGGCTTCCCGCTGGGCGCAGTGGCGTACGGCGAACAGGTGGCGGGGGCGCTTCGACCTGGCAGCCACGGTTCGACCTACGGCGGCAATCCGCTCGCCTGTGCCGCGGGCCGCGCGGTCATCGAGACCTTCCGAGATCTCGATCTGGTGACCCGGGCGGCGACGCGGGGCGCAACGCTCATCGCGTTGCTCAAGCAACAGCTCGCCGGGAATCCACGGGTCCGCGAGATTCGCGGCCGCGGATTGATGGTGGGCATCGCACTCCGAGAGCGCGCCGGCCGCCATATCGCTCGGCTCACGACCGAGCACCGCATCCTCGTCCTGCCGGCGGGACCGAACGTGATCCGTCTGCTGCCGCCGCTCATCGTGACGGAAGCGGAACTCGAACGCGGGGTCCGGGCCATCCGTGAGGTGCTGGGCGAGCAGCGACGATGAGCGTTCCCTTGCCCCTGACCGCGCCGCGCCGCGACCCGGCGCGCGACCACGCTGAGATCGACCTCGTCCGCGGCCTGGTCGCAGTGCCGTCCATCTCGCGTCACGAGGCGGCAGCGTCCGCCTGGCTTGCCGGGGAGATGGCGGCGCTTGGCTTCGAACGGACCGGCGTGGACCCCGCCCTGAACGCGGTTGGCGAACTGGGCACGCCCGAAGCGTCCCGCCTGATCGTCCTGCTCGGACACATCGACACCGTGCCGGGGAACATCCCCGTGCGCATCGAGGACAACGGCTCGAACTACGGCGTACTCCACGGCCGCGGCTCGGTCGACGCGAAGGGACCGCTGGCCTGCTTCGTGGCGGCAGCGGCAAGGCTCGGCCACGACTGGGCCGAGCGCCACGACCTGCGCGTGATCGTCGCCGGCGCAACCGAGGAAGAGACGGCGACTTCGCGCGGCGCTCACTACCTGCTCACGCGGCTCGACGGCCGGTCGGAGCCGTCGCCCGACGTCTGCATCATCGGCGAGCCGAGTCGCTGCCACCGGGTCACGCTCGGCTACAAGGGCCGGCTGCTCATCGATCTGCTCGCGCGGCGACCCGCCAGTCACACCGCCGGGCCCGAGGAAGGTGTAGGCATCGTCGCCTTCGACCTGTGGCTTCGGCTCGAGGAACTGGCGAAACGCGCCGGCGGATCGAGTTCATTCGAGCGAGTGCTGCCGAGTCTGCGAACGATGAACACCTCGAGCGACGGCCTCTACGATACGGTCCGCGCGAACTACGGGCTACGGTTGCCGGTCGACTTCGAGGTCGGGTCCCTCGTCCGGGACCTGGTCGACTGGTTCAGCGAGGCGTCCGCCGACATCGACGGTCCGTTGTATTCGGCTCTCGATGACCGGCGCGTGAGCGGCACGATCCGGCGCGAAGAGGGCGACGCGAGCTGCGAACTCAATCTGCGCGGCTACGAGGTCGGCATACGCTCCGCCCGCAACTCGCCGCTCGTGCGCGCCTTTCTCGGCGCCATCCGGTCCATCGGCGGACCGTCGGCGCGTCCGAAGTTCGTCGTGAAGACCGGTACCTGCGACATGAACATCGTCGGACCCGTCTGGAAGTGCCCGATCATGGCCTACGGCCCGGGAGACAGTACACTCGACCACAGTCCCACCGAGCATCTCGAACTCGACGAGTACCTCGTGGCGGTCGATATCGTGGAAGAAGCCCTGAGAAACCTGGCCGTTACCCTTCCGGCCACCCGCTGACCGCGTGACGTCGACTTCGCCCCGAATCGACCGGCTCGCTTTCGGCGTCAGCTCCGCGCTGATCGTCCTCGTCTGCCTGCCGCTCGCGCTGGCGCCACAGACTGGCGGCGCGTTCATTGTTCGAGCCTACGAGGTCCTGACCGAGCGGCTCGGCCTGCTCTACCAGTGGGCGACGTTGCTCGTCACCGTATTCCTCGCGTGGCTGGGCATGAGCCGCCACGGCCGCCAGCGACTCGGCGCGAAGGACAGCCGGCCCGAGTTTCATCTCTTCAGCTGGATGGCGATGCTCTTCTGCGCCGGCATCGGTTCCGGCCTGCTCTACTGGGCGACGATCGAATGGGTCACCTACCTCGGCAAACCCCCATTCGGCATCGTGCCCGAGTCGACGGAAGCGGTCGAATGGGCGGCGACGTACGGACTCTTCCACTGGGGCGTCTCCGCCTGGGCGCTGTACTGCTTCCCGGCGGTGGCGATCGCGATTCCCTACTACCGTCAGCAAGCGCCGGTGCTCCGCCTTTCAACCGGTTTGCACGCGCTGATCGGCCGCGACGGTTACGAGAAGGCCCCCGCCCGTATCGTCGACGTTCTGTTCATTCTCGCCCTGATCGGCGGCACCGGCACCTCGCTCGGTCTCGGCACGCCAATGGTGGCGGCCTGTATCAGCGAGGTCACCGGCATCGAGCAGAGCTTCGGCCTTTCCGTCCTCATCCTGGTCGTCTGCGTGAGCCTGTTTGCGGTCAGCGTCTACCTCGGCCTCGAGCGGGGCATCAAGCCGCTCTCGGACGGCTCCATCCTGGCAGCGATCCTGCTGCTCGCCCTCGTTCTCCTCGTCGGACCGACGGACTTCATGCTGAGTGCCAGCACGAACTCGGTCGGATTGATGCTCGAGAACTTCATTCGCCTGAACACCTGGACCGATCCAGTCGCCCGAACCGGCTTCGTCGAAGACATGACCGTCTTCTACTGGGCCTGGTGGATCGCCTACGGACCGTTCATGGGGCTGTTCGTGACGCGCATCTCACGCGGCCGCACGGTACGGGAAGTCATCCTCGGCATGCTCGTCCTCGGCACCCTGGGGTGCACCGTCTTCTACGGCGTACTCGGCAACTACAGCCTCCACCTCGACCTGTCGGGGGACCTGCCGGTCCGGGAGATCGCCGCAGCCGGCGGCAACGAAACGGCGATCGCGAAGACGATCGGTTTTCTGCCGTTCGGCGCCGCAGCATTGGTCGTCTTCGCCCTCGTTGCGATCGTCTTCATCGCGACAACGTACGACTCCGCCTCCTACTGTCTGGCAGCGGCCGCGACCCGCAATCTCCCGGACGGCAGCCATCCCGCCCGCTGGCACCGCCTGTTCTGGGCGGGCGCGGTCGGGGTCCTGCCGGTCACCCTGCTGTTCATCGGCCAAGAAGACGGTACGGATGAACTTCGCGTCATCCAGTCGGCGACCCTCGTCGTCTCGCTGCCGCTGCTGCTGGTCGGCGCGCTGATGGCCGTCTCGTTGCTGCGCTCGCTCAGGCGAACGGACGACGAAGCCGATTGAGGCCGGCGGCGGACGTCGTCGCAGCAACGGCCCGCTCGACAGATCACCGTCCGCCGAGCTCAAGCGCCTCGTCGAGCAAGGTCAGCACGGTCTCGAGGCGATCCAGAGCTGCCTGCCAGTCGTCCCAGTGGAAGGCGTGCCCGGCTTCGATGGCCTCTTCCCAGGCACGATTCGCTTCGAACAAGGCATCGGCCGCTTCGTGTCGGTCGGCCTGGTCGCGCACACGGAGCACGGACCGCCCCACCCGAGACCGCTCGTCGCCCAGCCGACGCATGCGGGCAAGCAGCTGAGCGCCGCGAACGAGTTCCTCCTGCCCGGAAGACGCCGCCGCTTGATGACTCGCGTCCGGCCCGTGGCAAAGGCTGCAACGCGCCTCGAGGCCGCCTTCGCCCAGGGACTGGGTCGCCAGATCGCCGTGACACGTGCGGCAGGTCGGTGCGGCGTTGATCCTCCGTTCCCAGAGCCCGAAGTGAACGCTCTGCTTGAGAGCGCGGTACTCGAGGTCATGGCAGCGACCACAGGTAGCCGGCAGGTTCCAAGCGTAGGTCGGGCTTCTCGGGTGACCGCTGTTCAGCACGCCCCGGTGGGCCCGAAGTTCGACGAAGGTGCCCGCGTTGCCGCCGTGGCAACCGGAGCAGGAAACGCCGCTCGCTGCGTGCGTCGAACTCCGCCAGCGGTCGAGATGGAGTTTCTCGCTCTGTTCGAGGTCCTGCGCCGAATGACAGTCGACACAGGGATCCTGGGCCAGCAAGCCGGCGGACAGCCCGCACGGCAAGACGAAGAACAGGACCCGTCGCAGTTGGGGCATGGCGGGAGGCTAGCAGCTTCCTGCTAGACTTCGACCCTCTTCATCCGGGAGCGGCTTGCACGAAGCGAGCGGCGGAACGGCGAGCTTCCGAACCTCCCCTTCTCTAAGCCGAATCGCCTGGCAGGCCCGCAACAGCGACGAGCAGAACACGCCGTCTCCCCGGTCAGAACCCCTTAAGGAGCAGACAGTGAAGCCAAGTAAATTCAACCGGCCCTCTTCGGCCGCCCGATCCATCCTCCTCGTTCTGCTGGGCCTCCTCCTCGCGCTGCCGCTGTCCGCGCAGGACGAGACGAACGGCGAAGCGGAGGAAGAACAGCAGGTCTTCGGCGAGGAGATTGTCGTCGTCGGCAGTCGCGCCCAGCCCCGCTCGGTGACCGAGTCGTCCGTGCCGGTCGACGTCATCCAGGCGACCGAGTTGATGAGCCAGGGCGACAGCGACATCACGAACCGCCTGCGGACGGTCGTCCCGTCGTACAACGTCGGCACCCAGCCGATCAGCGACGCGGCGACCCTGATCCGCCCGGTCAATCTGCGCGGCCTCGCCCCCGACCACAGCCTGATCCTGGTCAACGGCAAGCGTCGTCATCGCGCAGCGGTCATTGCCTGGCTCGGCAACGGCGTGTCGGACGGCTCCCAGGGCCCCGACATCTCGGTCATTCCCTCGATTGCGCTGCGCCAGGTCGAGGTGCTGCGTGACGGCGCTTCCGCCCAGTACGGCTCCGACGCGATCGCCGGCGTTCTGAACTTCGCTCTGAAGGACGCGAGGTCCGGAGGCAGCATCGAGATCCGCAGCGGTCAGTATGCGGACTCGAATCCCGGTTCGAGCGATGGCTTCGGCGGCCAGTACACGTTCGCCGGCGACAACGGGCAGGCCTACGCGGTCGCCGCGAACTTCGGCATGCCGATGGGCGCCGACGGCTTCTTCAACCTGAGCCTGGAGTACGGCGCCGCCGACCCGACGAGTCGCAGCGTCCAGCGCAACGACGCGCAAGGCCTGATCGACGCCGGCAACACGGATGTCCGCAATCCGGCGCAAGTCTGGGGCTCGCCGCTCGTCGAGGACGACGTCAAGCTGTTCGCGAACTTCGGCAATCCGCTCGGCAACGGCAACCAGTTCTACGGCCATGCGAACTACGCCACGCGCACGATCACTGGAGGCTTCTACTTCCGCAACCCGCACACGCGGACCGGCGTCTTCAGTCCCGCCGGCGAGAACCAAGGTCGGATCCTGCTCGTCGGCGACCGTGAGTGGGCCCGTACGGGAGTCCCGTTTGCGGGCGGCTGTCCGGAGGTGGCCGTCGTCGACAACCGGCCGGATCCGGTCGCCCTGGCGGCGGTCGAGGCGGACCCGAACTGCTTCACCCTCTATTCGCGCTTCCCCGGGGGATTCACGCCGCAGTTCGGCGGCGACCTGACCGACTACTCGCTCGTCGCCGGCATGCGCGGTTACTTCGACAGCGGTCTGACCTGGGATCTGAGCGCGAACATCGGCACCAGCGAGATCGACCAGTTCATCTACAACACGGTGAACGCCTCGCTCGGCTACGACACGCCGACGTCGTTCAAGCCCGGCGTCTACGAACAGACGGACACGAACGTGAACTTCGACATCACCTACCCGGTGCGCGAGAACGTGAACCTCGCCGCGGGCGTCGAGTGGCGGAACGAGGAGTTTCGGATCGGCGCCGGCGATCCAGCTTCCTGGGAGATCGGGCCGTACGCCGAGCAGGGCTTCGGCTCCGGCTCGAACGGCTTCAACGGCTACCGCGCCGACGTGACGGCGGGAACCTGGGACCGGGCGAACGTAGCCGTCTACACGGACATCGAGGTGAAGGACCCTGACGCCTCGTGGACCTACGGCGCCGCGGTCAGGATCGAAGAGTACGACGACTTCGGCAGCACGTTCAACGCGAAGCTCGCCGGCCGCCGGGCGCTGACCGACTCCGTCGCGATCCGCGCCGCCGTGAGTACGGGTTTCCGCGCACCGACACCGGGACAGCAGAACGCGTTCAACGTGACGACGGCGTTCGATCCGGAGACAGGCGGTCTCTCGAACCAGGGCACCGTTCCCTCGAGTTCCCCTGCAGCCGCTCTTCGAGGCGGAGAACCGCTCCAGCCGGAGGAGGCGATGAACTACTCGGCCGGACTGGTCATCACGAAGGGCGACTTCACCTTGACGGCGGACCTCTTCTCGATTGACGTCGACGACCGTCTCTCCCTGTCGAAGACGTTCCGTCAGTGCGCGCTGCGCAACGAACCGGACTGCGTGACGGAAGCGGAGATCGAGGGCCTTCTCCCGGTCTTCCCCGAGGCGAGGAACCTCCGTTCCTTCAGGTTCTTCGTGAACGACTTCTCGACCCAGACGCAGGGTCTCGACATCGTCGGCACGTACACGCCGTCGGCTTGGGGCGGGAACACGACGTTCAGTCTCGTCTACAACCACACGAACACGGAGGTCACGACGCCGCCGTCCGACACGATCAGCACCTACCGCATCGCCACCCTCGAGGACGGCCTGCCGGACACCCGCTGGAACGTCTCGATGACGCATGCGGCCGAGCGCTTCAACCTGATGGCGCGGCTCCACTACTTCGGCGGTTGGTGGGACAGCGAAGACGCGAACAACTGGCTGGGGCGCTCCCTGGCGCACACGTACGACGAGTACAGCGGCGAGTATCTGCTCGACGTCGAAGTCGGCGTGCCGTTGCGCGACCAGATGTCCCTCGCCATCGGCGCGCAGAACCTGCTGAACGAGTACCCCGATGAGCACCCGTACGCTGCCGCCGGCGTCGGCAACCGCTACGGTCAGTTCTCGCCCTTCGGGTTCAACGGCGCCTACTACTACCTCCGCCTGAACTACAGCTGGGGCACGAGCTTCTAGGCCGGAACAGTCGGATCGGCATCCGAGCCGACTCGGAGCATCGAACCAGCCCCGGCGGTCTGCACACCGCCGGGGCTTGCCGTTCGCCTAGCCGAGCGTGAACGCGCCGCGGCTGGAGCGAAACGGCGGGCTACCGACCTACGCTCAGGGTGATGACGAGTTCGGGGCGTTCCGCTCCGCCGACGAGGCGGCGAAACAAGGTGGCTTCCAGCTCGAGGCGCGCCGTGAGCGCGATCGTTCCATGCTCGATCTGCTCCGGGATGTTCCGGCCCACGCGACCCGCAACCTCGCCTGTTTGAGCGACGTCTCCATCCTCGCCGGGCCACTGCAGGGCTACGTGGATGTTCACGGGGCGACTCTGCCGAGTGCTCTGGACCGCGAACTCCACGGCGAGTTCCACCTGACCTCGGCGTTCCTCCCTCTCGACCTGCAGGCGTTCGATCGTGATCCCCTCGCAGAGATAGGGCGCGGTGTCCCGGGTGATCCACGCGTAACCCGGCGGCAGCGACTCGACTGCGCCCATCGGCAGCTTGAGGACCATGGGTGAAGCCATGGCGATCCGTTCGATGACCGCCGCGTCGGCAGCGCGTGCCGAAGCCGGCGTGACCTCCCCCGCGGCAGGAGCCGACGCGACGATGGCAACGGGCCGAGGCGACGGTTCAGGAGCTGGTTCGTTCGTTGCGAAGGTCTCTCGAGCCGGCGGTTCGGGGAGCTCCGCCGCTCGTCTCGTCGGCGCCTCCGTCGACGCCGCCGGCGACACGAGGTAGCCCTCGAACCGCAGTTCCCAGTTCGGCTCGGCGCCGTCCTCCCGACGGGAGGACCATGCGCGATAGACGATCCGTCGTTCGTCATCCGCGACGCGGATCATCTCCTCGCGCCAGCCGACGACGAGACCGTCGGCGTCGACTCGCTCGCCGCGCGCATCGAGAGCCGCGTTCGCGATCGTTCCCGCAGACCGGACGACGACGCCGCGACCCGACACGCCGTAGCGCCGCCATAGGGAAGCCGCCGGATCGTACGAGCTGTAGCTGCTAGCCGTCCGGCCGTCGGCGAAGAGCCAAGTCTCGGCGATCATGCAGCCGTTCTCCCTCTCCTCGACGACCACGTCCGCCACCTGTGCGCCGTCCAGGCCAACCAGCCGCCACTCGCCGATCAGATAGTCGAGTTGTCGCCGGCCCGGTGCGTCGCGGCATGGAGCTTCCTGCGTCCCCGCCGCCTGGCCGCCAGCGAATATGGCGAGCACGGCTGGAATGGCCCACGTTGTTCTTCGGCGACTCATCAAGCTCTCCCTATGGGCCAAGGGTGGCCATCTTCAGTACGAACAGCAGAGCCATCACCGCGACGGCCGGCCGTACGCTTCGCCACCTCCCGGCGAGTATCTTGATCGCAGTGTAAGTGATGAACCCGGCGGCGATGCCGTGCGCGATGGAGTAACTGAAGGGGATGGAGACGACCAACACCGCCGCCGGCACGTACTCGGTCGCGTCGCTCCAGTCGATTTCGGTGAGACTCCTGATCATCACGCAGGCGACGAACAGTAGCGCCGCGGCCGTCGCGAACGGCGGGATCGTCGTCGCCAGGGGCGACAGGAACAAGGTGAGCGCAAACAGAGCGCCGACCGTCACGGACACGAGCCCCGTCCGACCGCCCGCCTTGACTCCGGCCGCACTCTCCATGTAGCTCGTCACCGAGGACGTTCCGAGCACGGCGCCAAGAACGGAACTCGCCGAATCGACGACGACCGCCTGGCGAAGCCTCGGCAGGTTGCCCTCCGCATCGACCAGCCTGCTCGCCTTGGATACCGCAATCAGCGTCCCGGAGGTGTCGAACACATCGGTGAACAGGAAGGCGAGGACGACGCCGAGCAGACCAGCCTCGATCGCGGCGCCGACATCCAGCTGAAGAAGCGTAGGCGCCAGCGATGGCACCGACGACACCGCCCCTTGCCAACTCGCCGCACCGAGGATCAGGCCGAGGCTGGTCACGGCGAGAATGCCGACGAGCACCGCCCCGGGCAGCCGCCGCGCGTCGAGAGCCGCGATGAGCACGAGGCCGACGACCGCGAGGACGACACCGGTCGACGTGACGTCCCCGAGCCCCACCAGGGTCTCCGCGTCGTCGACCATCAAGCCGGCATTCTGCATGCCGATGACGGCGAGAAAGAAGCCGATGCCGGCCGCCGTCGCCATCTTGAGCGAGGGCGGAAACGCCTCGACGATCAGCGAACGGATGGGCAGGATGGAGATGACGAGGAAAAGGACGCCTGACAAGAAGAGGGCGCCCATCGCCGTCTGCCAGGAGTGCCCCATGCCCTTGACCACCCCGTACGTGAAGTAGGCGTTGATGCCCATGCCCGGCGCCAGCGCGATCGGGTAGTTCGCGTAGAACCCCATCGCCGCACAGCCGATCGCCGCCGACAGGCAGGTAGCTGCGAACACCGCGCCGCGGTCCATCCCCGCCTCGCTCAGAATCTGCGGGTTGACGACCGCGATGTAGGCCATCGTCAGGTACGTCGTGACCCCGGCCGTCACCTCCCGGCGCACCGTTGTTCGGTGTTCGTCGAGTCGGAAGAGCCGGTTCAGCATGGCGGCAGACTCCGTCGACCCTAGCAGTATCCGCAGCCATGTCGCTGCGAACGCTGCCAGGACCCTACCGGACGGGACGGACAACGAACAGCAGATCGCCCTGGTTCACAGCCTGGCCATTCGCCGCGTTAACCCGCATCACCTGGTAGCCCTCGCTGTTGCCGAAGAGCTCGCCGCCGGCGTCGAGCGTGGCCAGGGAAACGGGGCGGAACAGCTTCATCGCCTCGATCAGGCAGAGCGTCTGCCGCCCGTCGATCGTGTCGCCGACCTGGACGAATGGCGGATCGCTCGGGGACGCGGAACCGTAGAACAGCCCGCCCGATGGCGCGAGGACCTTGAGTTCGTCGCTGCCCTCGATCTCGATCGCGGTACGGTCGACGGCAGCGCGGAGGCCGGCCGACCGCTCGAAGTCCCCTACCAACTCGTCCGCATCCGTCCGGGCGAGGAAGGCCGGAAGATAGCCCGTGTCGTAGTCACCGGACTGGAACTGAGGGTCGTCGAGCACGCGCTTGAGGAGGGGGAGGTTCGTGCAGACCCCCTCGATCGTGACCTCGTCGAGATAGGAACGGAGAAGCGCCACGGCGTCGGCACGGTCTCGGCCGTGGCAGATGACCTGGGCCACCAGGCTGTCGTAGTAGGGCGAAACGACCGCGCCCGTGTCGATCGTCGCGAGAACATCGATGTCGGAACGAGGTGGGAAGTCGCACTTGGTCACCGTGCCCGGCGACGGCAGCAACTCGATTCCGTTCCCCGACTTCGAGGCGCGTTCGGCGTTGATCCGCACCTCCATTGCATAGCCGTTCTCTGTCAGCGGGCCGTCCTCGATCGCCGCGCCGCCGGCGACGTCGAACTGCGCCTTGACGATGTCCACCCCGCTGACCATCTCGGTCACCGGATGCTCGACCTGCAGGCGAGTGTTCATCTCCATGAAGTAGAGCTTCTGCGCCTCGAGATCGAAGATGAACTCGACTGTGCCGGCGCCGACATAGCCGATC
This sequence comes from Candidatus Multivoraceae bacterium, assembly GCA_965219625.1. Taxonomy (GTDB): domain Bacteria; phylum Acidobacteriota; class Thermoanaerobaculia; order Multivoradales; family Multivoraceae; genus Multivorans. The sequence continues at coordinate 616,380 of OZ244782.1, forward strand.
CGGCGAGCGATCGCCGCCGCGGACCGGAAGCTCTCCTCGCGCAGCTCCTCCGGCAACGCGGTCGAGCCGGACTCCTCGACCAGCTTCTGGTTGTTCCGCTGAACGCTGCAGTCGCGAAGTCCCAGCACCCGCACACCGCCATGCTGGTCGCACAGCACCTGGACTTCCACGTGCCGGAGCGAAACGACGCACTTCTCGAGATAGCAGTCCGCGTTGCCGAAGCTGCTCTTCGCCTCCGCGCGAATCTGCGCGAACGCCTCGGCGAAGTCCGCGGCGTCGTCAACGCGCCGGATGCCCTTGCCGCCGCCACCGTGAACCGCCTTCAACATGACCGGGAAACCGATGGATCGGGCCACCGACAGCGCGGTGTCCGCGTCGGTAAGGATGCCCTCGCTCCCCGGGACGACCGGGACCCCGAGGCTTACGGAGGTCTGAATCGCATTCGATTTGTTGCCCATGATCCGCATCGCTTCGCCGGTAGGTCCGATGAAGTTCAACCCGTGGCTGCGGCAGAGATCGGCGAACGAAGCGCTCTCGCTGAGAAAACCGATGCCGGGATGCAGTGCGTCGACGCCTTCCCGTTCGGCGATGCGGATGACGGAATGCGCGTTCAGGTAGCTCTCGTCAGGCGTACTGCCTCCGATGCAGACGAGCGTGTCCCTGTCGCGGAGCATCGTCGCCGCCGGGGATTCGACGTCCGGGTCGGACTGCACGAGGACGACGTCGATGCCGTTCCGCTGAGCCACCCGCACGAGCTTCACGGCGGTGCAGCCGCGGGCGTGGATCAACGCCTTGCGCACCGGACCTGACGCCACTTCCGGCGGCGTCAGAGGCGCCGCGTCGGGCTCGCGGCGGAGCCTGCGCGCCGAGAGGAACTCGAGCCGCCGCTCTTCTTCCAGCAGTCGGAGGAGCACGTCCTCGACCGTCTCCTCCGGCACCGGAATCTGCGAATCGACCTGACGGAGTCGATCGTCGAGATCCTCGCCGAAGGGGTGCTGAACCAAGCCCTGCATCGCACCGTCGACGTCGAACAGGTAGTTCGAGAGTGTAGACGCCAGCGGCAGATGCGCCGGCACGACGACCTGGCCCGCAAACGGCATGTTCGCGCCCGAGAAGTAGTACGTCTTGACCAGCGGGTGCGTAACGAGGCTGGCCTGCGCCCCACCGGTGCAGTCGCCGTAGCCGAAACAGATGATCGGCAAGTCGTTGTCGCGCACGAACCGGGTGATCCGGTCGTTCACGATGGACATCGAGAACAGGGCGCCGGCGCCCTCCTTCGTCATCATCCCGCCCGACGAGATGAAACAGACGACGGGAAGGCCTTCCTCGGCACAGGTCAAGAGCAGCCGACAGAACTTCTCGGCACTCGCCATGTCGAACGAACCGGCCTGAAACGCCAGGTTCGAGACGAGCACGCCGACGCGCTGACCGGCGGCGCCGCTACCGGCCTCGCCCGGCGTCCCGAGTCGCATCCGTGCTGTCGCCGCCACCGTCCCGCACGGCGTGATTCCCTGCTCCAGCGCACGTTCGATGGAGTGCCGGAGCCCCGGGAAACCGGCCGGATCCGCAGTCATCAAGTCCGGCTCGATCTCCTCCACGTCGACGAAGAAGCGGTCGAGGATGGCCTGCGGCCGGCGCGGCGTGTTCCGCTTCTGCTCGGAGAGGACGTCCTCGAGGAGGAGATCGCGGTAGGCGGCGTCGAGGCGGTTCCAGAAGTCCTTGATGCCGATGTTCCGGGGCGAGATGCGGCCGTCGTAGGTCCGCACGCCTTGCTCGTCCTCGTAGAAGTCCGGCAGCAGGCGCTCGAAGAGGAACGTGACGAGGCCGAACAGAGGCTCCGAGATGCGCGGCATCTGCAGGCGCTTCCATTCCGCCACCGACTTGAGCAGACTGCCGCGCCGCGGATGACGAGAGAAATGGCGGAGCCAGGAGCGGAACTGCCGTCGCAGCCGCGCTTCCGCCTCGGCCGCCTCGTCGCCCTCGAGCCCTGACGTCAGCTCTCCCATCGCCGCGTTCAGCGAGTGACGCAAGAGGAGGTGGACGGACTCGCGCGAGATCACGTTCTCTTCCCGCGCCTCGCTCGCGATCTCGCGCAGATGGGCGAAGATGTGGTCGTAGAGCCGGTCGAAACAGACGAAGTTCTCGCACTCGCGGCGAAACAGGCGGACGAGTTGCGGCCCGAGAATCACGTCGAGGACACTCAGATCGGCCGGGTCCTTCGGCAGGGCGACGTGCGCCGTATCGTCCGCTCCGCCCGGTAGCTCCTCCTCCTCCGCCCGCATCACCTCGAGCAACCGGCCGAAGTTGTACTCCGCGGCGTCCTTCCACTGGTTGTACAGGTGGAAGCCGTACTCGAGCAGAAGCTCGGCCCGCGTGCGGTTCAGGTGGTACTCCCGACTGCCGAGCAGGAACGAGGCAAGCCGACCGCGCGCGTCGTAGAGCGAGTTGTTCGCGGCCGAGTAGCGCTTGTAGGTACGTGTCAGCACGTCGTCGTAGCGCACCGCGAGCGGGTTCTCCAGCCACCGCTCGAAGGTCAGCCGCCGCTTCCGCTCACGCCGCGCCCGACCGGCGCCGGCGGGCATTTCGGCCGCCGCCAGCCGGCCGTAACCCGACACGGTCGTCGAGGTGAGCCGGCGGCGCAGACCGAGATACCGCAGGTAACGAAAGGCGACCCCGAACACGTTCGCCTGTTCTGCCGGACTCAACAGCCGAGACAAAGGAGCGACTTCCTCGAGTGCCGAAAGGGTGCGCGACGGCTCGACGTAGCGGCGGACGCCGCGCCGATAATGCTCGAACACTGCCGGGTCGTCCCGCACGAAGACCTTCGCCCGTTCCTCGACAACCGCGATCGCCGACGTCACCGCCGACTCGAAGCACGCGAGTCGATCCCCCCCCTCGCCAGGCACGAAGTCGATCACGCCGTCGAGATACCCCTGGTCATAGAGCTCGAAGGCGGAAACGCCGACAGCCTTCGCGCACTCCTCCCAGGACAGGTCATAGCGGCGCACGATGTTCGCCAACCCTCGCGGCTGGATCGTGTTGAAGACGCCATCGCGCACGGAGAGCAGGATGTTCGTCGTAGCCAGCGGGATCGCCCCGCCCGAGTAACCGTTGCCGAGGACGATGCCGACCGTCGGCGCGTGAAGTTGCGCCATCTCGGCGATCAGTCGCGAAATCGCGTGCGCCTGGTTGTTCCGGTTTGCGATCTCGCCGGCATCCGCGCCGGGCGTGTCCATCAGCGCGACGATCGGCAAGTTGCGATCGGCAAACGAACGGATGATCTCGACCGCCAATTCGTGGTGTTCCGGCATCCACACGCCGTTCTGCACCGAACGCTCTTGCGCCAGGACCCCGAATCGTCGCCGCAGACCGTCGATCCGGGCCTCCACCTCGCACGCGAAGAGGGGTCCGTGACGGCGCTCCGAGACGAGATCCCATCGGGTCGCCTCGAGGACCGCCCGCGCACCCATGCGCCCGGGATCCTCCGCCGGCGCGACCGTCCGGCGCACATACTCGTCCACCTCGAGCGCCCGCAGACTCTCGAGGGTCCGGCGAATTCGCCGCTCCGAGATGAGACCCTGAAAGCGAGCCGCCCCTCGGCCCAGGCGGGAATCATGAGAGTCCGGCAACAGAGAGAACTCCGCTGCCCGCTCCTCAGCCTCGCGGAACAACGGATCGACGGCCCACGGCTTCGACCCGGCCCGACTCTGCGGCAGGACCGTCATACCAGCCGCGTAGTCTACTTCAAGCCGCTCTGCCGCGGACACTTGAGAGCCTTCCCCTGGTTCCTGCGGCGCGCCGGCGGCAGGGGAATCCGTCCGCTCTCTCCTCGGCCGGCGCGGCCCCTTCCCTCCGAGCGTCTAGGAGCCGGGGACGACCGCGGCCCGCGCCGCGGATAGAGTCGACGCGAATGTCCCCGACGAACATCCTCGAGCAGCGGCCGGAGGAAGCCGCGCCGCTCCTCCTGATCCGCGATCTCCGCACGTACTTCCACGGCAAGCGCGACACCGTCCGCGCCGTCGACGACATCGCTCTCCGCATCGAGGAGGGCGAAACGCTCGGCCTGGTCGGCGAGTCCGGCTCCGGCAAATCGGTGACGTCGCTGTCCGTCATGCGCCTGCTCGAGAACACGGCGAACATCGAAAGCGGAGAGATCTCCTATTTCGGACGGGATCTCGTGAAGCTCCCCGATCACGCGATGCGGAAGCTGCGCGGCCGGGAGATCGGCATGATCTTCCAGGAGCCCGGCTCTTCACTCAACCCCGTGTTTCGCGCCGGCGACCAGGTGGGCGAAGCGCTCCGCGTACACCTGGGAATGACGAGAGCCGAGGCTCGCGAACGAACGATCGAGCTGTTCGACGAAGTCGGCATTCCGGAACCGGACCGACGCGTGAACAGCTACCCGCACGAGATGTCCGGCGGCCAGAAACAGCGCGTGATGATCGCCATGGCGCTCTCCTGCAATCCGAAACTCCTGATCGCCGATGAACCGACCACCGCCCTCGACGTGACGATTCAAGCGCAGATCCTGGACTTGATCCGCAGGCTCCGCGACGAGCGGGGCATGTCCATCCTCTTCATCAGCCACGACCTGGGCGTGATCGCCGAGATCGCCGACCGCATCGCCGTCATGTTCCGTGGCCGGATCGTCGAGCGGGGACGAGCCACCGAGGTCTTCCGCAATCCACGTCATCCCTACACGAAGGGCCTCCTCGCTTGCCGACCCCATCTGGACCGGGCGTTCCGACGGCTGCCGACGGTCGCCGACTTCATGGAGGTAGACGACGATTGCGACGGCGCGATCCGGATCCGGGAGCGCGACCTGACGCCGGAGGCACTCGAGGAACTCGTCGGGCGCGGTCGCGGACGTCTGCTCCACCCGCGGCCGGCGCTTCATCGTCTCGGCTACGCCGACGACCCCGGACCCGGCGATCTCGTGCCGGACGACCGAGCGCCGCTTCTGTCCGTCTGCGATCTCCATGTCCACTATCCGATCAGGAGCGGCTTCCTGCGCCGCCAGGTCGGCGTCGTCAAGGCCGTCGACGGCATCTCGTTCGACGTCTACCCGGGTCAGACCCTGGGGCTCGTCGGCGAGTCGGGCTGCGGCAAGACGACGACCGGTCTGGCGCTCCTGCGGTTGATCGAGATCACTTCGGGCGCAGTCAGCTTCGACAGCCAGGACGTAACCTCGATTCCGTCCAACCGGTTGCGAGCACTCCGGGGGAGGATGCAGATCATCCTCCAGGATCCCTACTCGTCGCTGAATCCACGGATGACCGTCGAGGCGATGCTCACCGAAGCGATGGCGATCCACCGTATCGGCCGACGCCGTCAGGATCGTCGCGACCGCGCCGCCAGCCTGCTCGAGGAAGTCGGTATGGAGGCCAGCCACCTCCGCCGCTATCCGCACGAGTTCTCGGGCGGCCAACGTCAACGGGTGTCCATCGCCCGGGCCCTTGCGGTCGAGCCCGAGCTGATCATCTGCGACGAGTCCGTGTCGGCGCTCGACGTCTCGGTGCAGGCACAGGTGCTCAACCTGCTGAAGGACCTCCAGGAGGAGCGGGGACTCACCTACGTCTTCATCAGCCACGACCTCTCGGTCGTCAAGTTCATGTCGGACATGATGGCGGTCATGCTGAATGGCCTGATCGTCGAACAGGGCCCCTCCGAAGCGATCTACGCGAAGCCGCGGGAGGAATACACCCGCCGCCTGATCGATGCCGTGCCCGACGACTCGATCGAGAACATCGAGCGTCGCCAGCAGGAACGGAGAGCCGCCCGGAGCCTTCGAAGCGCGAACTGACGGCGTTCCGCCCCGCCCTGGGGCCGTGTCATCTTCTCGTCACGTCGCGGTCCGCTCGGTCATGCGTTCCGCCTGAGATGATCAGGCTCGGTTTGCATCGCCGGGGAATCCGCTGTCAACCCCGGCCGTTCTCATTCGTAGATATGGGTGGGCCTGTGCCCTAAAGGGGCAAGGCACAGACCCACTCGGCGCCGGGCGGAGCGAGCGTGTCGCGAAGCCCGGCGCCACCCCTCGCTCGGCGCCCGCGACCCTCGTTCCCCGGCATCGGCCCGGGGCGAGCACTGCGCGGTTCGATCCGCCCGTGCCCGGCCAAGCGCTCCTCGCAGCGTCCGCAGCGAGGTCGCTGCGGACGGTGCCAGGGGTGGGGCCTGCCGACGCCGCCATCTGAGAAGATAGCCGGGCCACCGATCCTGAACCGACCAGCTCCGCGGAGGATCCTCCATGCCGGCCCGACCCGTTCGATGAGCGCGCCGCCCGAACTCGACTTGGCACGACCGGAAGAGGTCGGTCTCTCCGCCGCGCAGTTGGCCCGCATCGACGACCATCTGCGAAGCCGGTACCTGGAACCCGAGAAGATCGCGGGTTGTCTCACCCTGGTCGCCCGCGGCGGCAGGCCCGCCTACCTCTCGGCTCTGGGCCTGATGGACCGGGAGCGCGGTCGGGCGATGCGCGCGGACACCATCTTCCGCATCTACTCGATGACGAAGCCGATCACCTCGGTCGCCCTGATGCAGCTCTACGAACAGGGGCACTTCCAACTCGACGACCCCGTCCACAAGTTCATCCCCGGATGGCGCGACCTGCGGGTCTTTCAGAGCGGCAGCCACCCGAACTTCCTCACCCGACCGGTGGACCGCCCGATGACGATCCGAGACCTGTTCAGCCACCAGTCCGGGCTGACCTACGGCTTCATGGAGCGAACGAACGTCGACGCCGCGTACCGCAAGCTCGGCATCGGCGGGCCGCCGGTCGGGGGAAGCCTGAGGCAGATGATCGAGCAACTCGCCGAACTGCCGCTCGAGTTCTCTCCCGGCGACGCCTGGAACTACTCGGTCGCCACGGACGTGCTCGCCTACCTCGTCGAGGTGTTCTCCGGGCAGCCCTACGACGAGTACCTCAAGCGACACGTCCTCCGCCCCTTGGGCATGGTCGACACCGGCTTCACGGTACCGGCGGACAAGGTCGAACGCTTCGCCGCGAACTACCGACGCGACCGGAACAAGAAGCTCGTCCTGCTCGACGACCCCCGGGCCAGCCACTACACCCGCGACGTCTCGTTCTTCTCCGGCGGAGGCGGACTCGTGTCGACGATCCACGACTACTACCGCTTCTGCCAGATGATGCTGAATCGCGGCGCCCTGGACGATGCCCGCATCCTCGGCCGGAAGACGGTCGATCTCATCACGCTGAACCACCTCCCGGACGGCAAGGACCTGACCGATCTGGCGGTCGGCCCCTTCAGCGAGACGACCTACGAGGGAGTCGGCTTCGGACTCGGCGTCTCGGTCACGCTCGACCTCGCCGCCGCGCAGTCCATCGGTTCCGTCGGCGAGTACGGCTGGGGCGGCGCGGCGAGCACGGCCTTCTGGATCGACCCGAAGGAAGACCTGATCGTCATCTTCATGGTCCAGTTCTGGATGTCAGGCACGTTCAACTTCCGGGGCCAGCTCAAGTCGCTCGTCTATCCGGCGCTGACCTGACCGAGAAGCTGCCGGCCTCCTCCGGCGGTCCAAGCGGTTCGGCGTCGGGGCTTGACAGCCAAGACGCCGGGGGCAAGCCGCCCTATCGCTTGGACAATCGCGAAACTCCACTTGCGTCGAGGCCTGCTTCGAGCTCCCGCTCCTCAGAGAGCGAGCTTGGACGGCAGATAGCGTTCGATGAGCCGTTCGTAGTACGGCCGAAGCTCCGTCGCGTCGGGCGGCCGGTCGCTCTTCGAGTAGAGGTCGTAGCGGTTGAAGGCTCGTACCCAGCGGAACATCTCCCGGTCGCGATCGTTCATCAGTTCTCCGTACGCGCCTTCCCGGTGACAGGCGTAGAAGGAGTGGTAACGGATCATGTAGAGCGCCGGCGCCGGCAGGTGGTCCTTCATCACGTGGTACAGGTACTCGTCATGGCCCCAGGAGAGATGAACGCGGTCGAGACCGCAGCCTGCCTCGTACACCCCGAGCGGGGTCGAGTACAGAGCTATGGCCGTATCCGGATTCTGTTCGAACAGCTCCGGATAGACGATGCGGTCGGAAAACGCGCAGCCGACCGGAAACGTGTCGCCGACGACCGCCCACTGGGGTTCGCCCCAGAGACAGAGGACCTTGCCCAGATCGTGGACCAAGCCGGTCAGCACGAACCAATCCGGGTGTCCATCCGAGCGAATCGCCTCGGCAGTCTGCAGCAGGTGATCGAGCTGAGACAGCTCGAGATCCGGATCCGAGTCGTCGACGAGCGTGTTCAGAAACTCAAGCGCCTCCCAGGTCGGGAGCTCCTCGCGGTCGAGCTTCAGGTACTCGGCCTTCTTTCGCTCGACGAAGGCGAAGGTCTGGCCGCGGTGGTTCAAGCGATAGAACTCGCGGACCGTGTCCCGCAACGGCGTCTCGAAGTCCCGATAGTCCTCCCGGCGCTTGCCGCCGGCCTCGGCGGGCTCGGGATAGAGCTCGGCAACGAAGTCATCCCAGTCGTCGAGGTGTTCAAGCGGCGCCACAGCGGTACGCTAGCAGCCGTAACATCAGCCGGCGCGGATGCCGGAGAACGGGAACGCGATGTCCTATCTTGTCTACAAGCTGCTTCATCTCCTCGGCGTGGTGCTCGTACTCGCCGCGGCCGGCGGCGTCGCCGTCCATGCCGCGAACGGCGGACGCCGCGAGGAGAACGAACTGCGGGGAGTCCTCGCCTCGATGCACGGTATCGGGCTCATCCTGAGCCTGGTTGCGGGCTTCGGTCTGCTGGGCAAGATCGGCGCCGGCATGCCGCCGCCCTGGGCCTGGGCCAAGCTCCTCATCTGGCTCGTCTTCGGCGCGGCGCTCACGCTCTCCTACCGAAGCCGGGCGCTTGCCCGACGTCTGGTGATCGCCGTACCGCTGCTGGCGGCTCTCGCCGGCTACCTTGCGCTGTACAAGCCGTTCTGACCGCGACCGGACGCCATCCCCAGGCTACTCGAAGCGAGCCAGGGCAGCGACCGCCAGCACGACCATCGCGACGAGATAGAGCTTGATCATCGCCGGCAGGACGAAACGAAGCCAGCGCTGGTATGGAATGCGGGCGAGCAGCAGCATGCCCATGAGCAGCGCGTTCGTTGGCACGACGAGGTTCATCAGCCCGTCGCCGAGCTGGTAGGCCAGCACCGCGGTTTCGCGGCCGACCCCGGTGAGATCCGCGAGCGGCGCCATGATCGGCATCGTCACGTAGGCCTGCCCGCTGCCGGACGGAATGAGGAAGTTGCAGAGACTCTGCGTCGCCAGCATCCCCCACGCGGCGACAACCGGGGCGCCCGATCCCAACGCCTCTGCCTTCGCCAGCACGGACGCGATGCCGTGGATGACCGTGTCGATGACACGGGCATCCGAGAGGACAACCTCGATCGTCCGAGCGAACCCGATGAGGAGCGCGGTGCCGGTCAGTTCCGCAGCGCCGTTCGTGAACGCCCGGGCCGTCCGATTCGGCGACAACCGGGCGAGAAAGGCGGCGAGGACGGTCAAGCCGAGGAACAGGGCGGCGAGCTCGACGAGATACCACTCGCGGGCGCCAACCCCCCAGACGAAGAGGCCGATCATGCCCGCGAAGGCACCCAGGATGCCGAAGCGCGCCGGGGTCAACGCGGCGGAGGACAGCTCGTGTCCGCCGCTCGAGTAGTCGATGTCGCGAACCAGGCTGCGCTCGGGGTCGGCCGCGATGCGGCCCGCGTAGCGCATCAGGTGATGGACGCCGACGACCAGCATCCCCGCGAGCAACGCCCATCGAAGGCCGAAGCCGGTCGCCGGATCCTGGCCGGCGATGTCCTTCGCAATCATCACCGTGAACGGGTTGATCGCCGCCGCGCCGTAGCCGATGCCGGCGCCCAGGTAGACCATTCCCAGCGCGACGACGGCGTCCATCCCGAGGGCGATGCACATCGCGACGAGAATCGGCACGAAGGGCATGTACTCCTCCGCCATGCCGATCGTCGACGAGCCGACGGCGAACAGGGTCGTCATGCCGCCGACGAGGAGAGCCGGTCGGCCTCCGAGCAGCTCGATCGCCCGCCCGAGGGCGGCGTCGATCGCGCCGGTCGCACGAATCACGCCGATCGCGCCACCGACGAGGAAGACGAAGAAGATGATCCCCGCGGCTGCTTCGAGTCCGGCAGGCACCTTGGTAAACGCCGCATGCCAGGGGAGCGGCGCTGCCTCGACCGCGTGATAGGTGCCCGCCAGAACCCGCCGGCCGTCGCGCTCGTACTCGCCGGAGGGCAAGGCGTAGGTCAAGAACTGCGCGAGGAGGATGATGGCGAAGATGAGCACCAACGCCTCGGGGAACCGACTGCCCTGCTTCGTCATCGAGCGCCTCTCGGGCAGGTCCCCGCTTCCGCCAGCGCGCGGTCTTCGACCGTCTGGTAAACCGGAACGGACGAACGCTCGGTGCGCGTGTCCCCGCTTCGCTCCGCATCGAGCTTCCATTCGTCGTCGTCCGCCCAACGGTAGGGCAGCATCTTCATCGCACCCGGCGTGTCGAGTTCATGGCAGGCGGCGAGCGCGTCGATCAGGACGCGGCGGTTGAGTGCCGGGTCGTTCGGCTTGCCGGTCGTATGACCCAGCGGGAAGTCGAGGTAGACGGCCCGGGGAGGGTTGACCGAGCGGGTGATGGAGAACGCCGAACTCATCGACAGGGTCGGCAGGCCGTCCGCCTCGACCTGGCGAGCGATCAGTCCCACGGACTGATGGCATACCGGTCACACCGGGACGAGCAGCGCCAGGTCGACCTCGTCCGCAGTCAGACGGCGGCTTATCTCGGGCGCCAGAAGACGCCTGACCTTGCGGGCCGAGTAGATTCCGCCCATGAAGGCGTAGGCGCGCGGCGACAGCTCGCCGATCACGCCTTCATCGACCAGGGCGTTCAGCGTATCCACCGGGAACACGACGTTCGGATCAGCGCGGGCGTCCGTCTGGTCGTAGGCAAAGTGACTCGTCCGCAGTCGAGTCACGGACGCGCCGGTATCGATTACGCGGAACGAGACATCGTCGCGATGATGAAACGCGACCTGCCCGGCCCGGTAGATGCCCCCCGATCCGACGAGGCCGACGCGGCACTCGGCCAACGGTCGGTTGAGCGGTACGAACGGAGGCGGCGTCTCGTTCCGCACCCAACGGTAAGGCTCGTGACCCAAGCTCGAGTACAAGGCGCGCGTACGGGCGATGTGATCGACAGGCGGCCTTCTTCGCGTCATGGCCTGGATTCTGCCTCATCCGCCGAACCGGCGCCGGACGAGTAGAATGAGGCCCTCATGATCAGGCAGGATCGACCGGCAGCGGACGTCGGGGCCGTTTCCCGGAACCCTGAACGCGTCGAGAGGGTCGAGCTCTCCGCTGCCGAGTGGCGGGCGAAGCTCGGCGACGACGAGTACCGCGTGCTGCGCCGGGAAGCCACCGAGCCGCCGTTCTCTTCGCCTCTGAACGGCGAGCGTCGAAGCGGCCTGTTCGTCTGTGCCGGCTGCGGCGCGGCGCTGTTCCGGTCGACTGCGAAGTACGACAGCGGCACCGGTTGGCCCAGCTTCTCCGAGGCGCTCCCCGGCGCCGTAGCGACGAAGCGGGACGTCAAGCTGCTGGCGCCGCGCACCGAGTACCACTGCAGTCGCTGCGGCGGCCACCAGGGCCATGTGTTCGGTGACGGTCCGCAACCGACAGGGCGCCGCTACTGCAACAACGGCATCGCGCTCCGCTTTCTGCCTGACGAAGGCGACGGAGACGCCCCGACCGACGCCAGCGAGAAGGAGGACTGAACATGTCAACGCTCCGCCACGTCCGCCCCGCAGCGCATGGACCGGCCAGTGCCGCACTGCTTCTGCTGTTCGCCTGCGGCGGCGACCGTCCCGAGCCGCTGACGACGATGGTCCATACCGAGCAGGGCGCCGTCGAAGGCATGGCGCTCCCCTCCGGACTACTCGCGTTCAAGGGGATCCCGTACGCTGCCCCGCCGGTCGGCGACCTGCGCTGGCGGGCGCCGCAACCAGCCGCCGCATGGGAAGGCAGCCGCGACGCGACGAGCTTCTCCTCGTCCTGCTGGCAGCCGCTGAGTGCCCCGGGCTCGTTCTACGGCGTAGGTGACATCGAACGAGACGAGGACTGCCTCTACCTGAATGTCTGGACCGGCGCCGACCACGCTGACGCAGCGCTGCCGGTCATGGTCTGGATTCACGGTGGAGGTCTGCAAACCGGCGCCGGCAATACGGCGCTCTACGACGGCGAGAGTCTGGCTGGGCGCGGGGTCGTACTCGTGACGCTGAACTACCGGCTGGGGCCGATGGGTTACCTGGCACATCCGGAACTCACCGCCGAGGCTGGCGTCTCGGGAAACTACGGCGTGATGGACCAGGTCGCCGCACTCGAGTGGGTGCAGGCGCACATCGCAGGCTTCGGCGGCGACCCGGGCAACGTGACGATCTTCGGCGAATCCGCCGGCGCCTGGAGCGTGAACTACTTGACGGCGACCCCGCTCGCGGCCGGCCTGTTCCACCGGGCGATCGGCCACAGCGGCGGCATCTTCTGGCCCATGCAGCAGCTCGCCTCAGCCGAGGCCCAGGGCGTGAAGGTGGCAGCCGAACTCGAGGCCGCCGACCTTGCCGCGATGCGCGCGGCGTCGCCCGAAGACGTCTACGCCGCGGTCTCCGCGGCCGGCGAGGTTCAGCTCAGGGGAACGACCGACGGCCACGTCTTCCCGCGGGACGTGTACGACATCTTCGCCGCCGGTGAGCAGAACGACGTCGACACGATCGTCGGCTTCAACAGCGACGAAGGCACGGCGCTTTTCGCGACCGCGAACCCGCTATCGCTCGCCGACTACCGCGCGTCGCTCAAAGCTGCCTACGGGGACCACGCGGAGCGGATGTTCGAGGTCTATCCGGCCGAAACCGACGAAGAGGCGCACACCGCCTCCTACGTTCAGACCGCCGACCGCTTCTTCGCCTGGCAGATGCGCACCTGGGCGCGGCTTCAGAGCCGCACCGGAACGAAGCCGGCACGCATGTACTTCTTCTCCCGCGTACCGCCCTGGGACGAAGCCGAACGGTACGGCGCCTACCACGCGGCCGAGATCATCTACGCCTTCGACAATCTCCGGATGAGCAGCCGGATCCGCAACGAGATCGGCCCGTTCAATCACCCCTGGGACGACACGGACCGGGCACTCGCGCGGACGATGGCGGCGTACTGGGTGAACTTCGCGACGACCGGCGACCCGAACGGTGACAGCCTGCCCGACTGGCCGATCTACGATCCGACCTCCGACGGCGTCCTTGAACTGGGCGACACGATCGGCGTCGTCCAGGGTCTGTTCAAGGACCGCCTGGACGCGTTCGACGCCTACTACGAAAACGAACGGGCCGGCGGCTGAGACGTTCCGGCCGGTTCGCTGCCGCGAACAACGAGAGTCGAGCCGGTGGATTCCCGGCATCTCCAGAGAGCATGCCGAGGACGGAACGCGAACGGGCCGCGGCTCCAGCAGCCCGTGGCGGAAGTGGGTGTCGCACCGAGAGCGGCCAGGCGCCCGGGAAGCGGCGTGATGAGGGGGCATATCGGGCGATGTTCGATCGAAGAGCAACGTTGCCGGGCGGGATGCATGGCCGATGGTCATGGAGCGCGACGTCCACCACGGGCTGCCAACCCGGCGCCGGTGAAGGCGCCGATCTTTGTGCTAGCGTGCCGCCACCAAGGCAGTGGGTGCAGAGCTCACGCATCGAACCAGGATGAGCCTGTCGTTCTCGAGCGTTGATTGATGTCGAACCCGAAGCCGAGAACAGGAGCATCAGATGGCAGTGAGAATCTACGTCGGCAACCTCCCCTTCGACGCGACGGAGGAGGCGGTCAAGAGCCTCTTCGCTACCTATGGCGAGGTGAACGAAGTCTCGCTGATCAACGATCGTGAGACGGGGCGACCCCGCGGCTTCGGTTTCGTCGAGATGGAATCCGGCAGCGCGGAGGCGATCCAGGCTCTGGATCGGCAGCAGTTCGGCGGTCGCACCCTGCGCGTGAACGAGGCACGGCCGAGAGAAGATCGCCGCCCTCGCTGGTAGCGAAGATCGCCGCCCTCGCTGGTAGCGACGCGCACCATCAGCGCCTCCGGAGTTCGCGGCGGCAGAGCGAACCAGGCAAACCCGTGATCTGCCGCCAGGACCGCGGACCAAGGGAACTGTCTCGATCTCCGGGCCTGGCTAGATCTCCGGGTCGAATCGCTGGGCAAACGCGAGATCGGGCCGAGGCGATGGCCTGAGCTCGAGAATCACGTCTCTCGCGCCGCCCTGCGCCATCTCGAAACTCGCGTTGACGCGTTCGGGAGCATCCCAGACGACGATCTCGAACTCGCCGTTCTTCTCGATCTGACCGGTCGCCTGGAAGCTGCCGTCGCCCGAGTCCAGGGTGACGGTACCGCCGCCCTTGACCGCCTTGCCCCGCTTGTTCGTCACTTGGCCGACGAGCACCGCGCGAACGCCCTCGTGGGACGTCGATTCTCCTTCCCGGAAGAGGATCGGATAGACCCGCTCGAGGCCGTCCCGTTGCACCGCGACCCTCACGACATTCGAGACGTATCCGTCCTTCTCGAACGTCACGCGGAGCACGATCCCCTCATAGTCCTCGCGGCTGTAGAGCCGGCCCATGTTTCGGAGAAGGTACGTACCCGTCTTGCGACCCTTCGCGCGGGTTCGCGCCGCCGGCGAGTTGTCGTTCTGCACCCAGATGTCGACATCGGGGAGCGGATTGCCGCTCGAATCGAGGATGATGCCGACAACCCGCGTGTTGTCGCGAGCGCCCGCCCTGCCGGTGACGTCGCCACCGCGCAGGTCGCCGCCGACATTCACGGCGCCCGGGTCCTGAGCCATCGTCGGCGCGGCGACGAGCAGCGCAGTGGAGGCGACGAGCAGCGCAGTGGAAGGGAGGAGTAGCAGCAGTCGTCTCTTGGTCATCTTCGCGCCTCCGGTGTGGTCGTCCGGCTACGGACGGCTCGGAACGTGGCTCTTGAGGGAAGAACGTGCCCGGTAGGTTAGCAGCGTCTTGCCCGAGGGCGGCTTGTAGGATGAACCGATGCCGTCGCGGGAACCCGATCCGGCCGCGCCGCCGCGGGCGCGGCAGATCCTGGCGGCGGTCGCGACCGGCGTGCTGGCGGCCCTTCTCGTGTTGGACTGGACGGCCTCCGACCAGCCGGCGCACCAGGTTGCCGAACCTGCGGCACGGGGCGCCCCTGCCGCCCTGCCGCCCCGCCCCGAGCCCGAGCCCATCGCTCCCCTTCCGCGGGAACTCAGCGAGGCGCTGGAACTCGTAGCCCGCGGCCGCCTGCGCGACGCCCAGCGCCTGATGATCAGCTTCCGTGCCGGCCCTGGAGCGGAGACCCTCGACCCCGAACACCGGGAGACGCTGACGGCGATGCTCGAGCGGCTTGCGAACGACCCCGTACTCGATGCGGCGATCGCCCTCGAACGCGGATTCGTCGGAGCGGATCTGCCGGCGCTTCGTCGTACGCTGGCCTCCCTCGGCCGCGAAGAGATGATCACGCTGCGGCGCGACCCGGAAGCAGCCCGGAACGTCGATCAGGCGCGGCGGCTGACCGCGGAAGTCGATGCGATCGAAGCCCGGCTCTCGAGCGACCGGCTCGCCGCGCTTCGTTTGGCACAGGACTTCCGCTACCGCCATCCCCGCTTCGCTGTCGGCCTGGGTTTCGAACAACGGGCGGCGCGGGCGATCGAGGACACGGCAGGCAGGCTGATCGCCGCGAATCGGCTCGACGAGGCGCGCGCCGTCCTCGTCGAGCTCAGGTCGTTGCGCGGCGAGCAGGCTGCGGATCAGCCCGGAATCCAGGCAAAGCTGGCAACGATCGACTCGGCGATGAAGCGCCGCCGGGACTTCGACACTGCGCTCCGCGAAATCGAGACCTTGGGGTGGGAGCTGCCTCACGAGGCTCTGGACCAGCTCGCGCGAATGGAGCGAACGCCCGAAACGGCCGGCCGCCTCGCCCAGCTCGAGTCGACGCTCGAGATGTTGATGGACGACCGCGACCGGGAGACTCCCGAAATCGCCGTTCTGACCGCGGACGGTTCACCGCTCGAACGACTCGTCTACCAGCCGCGGCAAGACGTATCGCTCCTCGTGCGAGCCCGGGACGACTACCAGCTCGCATTCGTTCGATTTCACTGGCGTTGGTTCAGCCGCGACGGAGCCGGAGAGGTGATGACGATCGAACTTCACCCGCCGGCATCCGAGCCGCTCGAGACGAACGGGCCGACGCCGATTTCGGCCGCGCTCGAGTTCCCGGTGACGATCCGCGCCGACGAGCACCAGGACCGGGGCCTTCAGGTCTGGGCCGAAGCGTCGGACCGCGGCGGCCGCAACGCGCGCAGCACGGACGCGGCAACGGAGCTCCTTCCAGAACGGCGCGGCCTGCTGCGACGCCTCGGACTTCGTAGAGATCGCTGATCCGCATCCGACCGGCTGACTTGTTCCGAAACTAACCGGCTGATTCTGAACAACTTAGAGTGACGGTCGATCCTGATACGATGACTCGCGTGACCCCGGAATCAAACGTCGCGGGGGAGGCGCCCGCGACCGAGGGCGCATCCCAGGCGATCCCGCAACTTCCCGTCGAGACGACGGATCAGGACTTCGCCAGCCTGGGACTCGGCTCGGCAACTCTCACCGTCCTCGAGGACATCGGGTTCGAGCACCCGACGCCGATTCAGGCCGCGGTGATTCCGGATGCGGTCGAGGGAAAGGACCTGATCGGCCTTGCGGAGACCGGATCCGGCAAGACGGCGGCGTTCGTCCTGCCGCTGATCGAGCGCCTGAGTCCGGGTTCGGGGGTGCGCGGTTTGATCGTCTGCCCAACCCGCGAGATCGCCCTGCAGACGAAGTCCTTCCTCGACCTGTTCCGTGGCAGCAGTCGCCGCGTGACGTCGGCTTGCCTGATCGGCGGAGTCAAGATCGGGCCGCAGTTCGACGAGCTGCGGAAGAAACCGGACGTGCTCGTCGTCACGCCGGGACGGCTCCTGGACCACTCGGAACGGCGTACCGTCGACCTCTCCCATGTCGAGACGCTCGTACTCGACGAGGCCGACCATATGTTGGACCTGGGCTTCATGCCGCAGGTGCAGCGGATCGTCAGCCAACTGCCGAAGAAACGGCACACGATGCTGTTCTCGGCCACGATGCCGCCGCCCATCGAGCGTCTCGCGCAGCGCTACATGGACGAGCCGCTCCGCATCGACCTGAAGCCGCGCGGCGCAGCCTCCGGGATCGAGCACCGTCTGTACCTGGTCGACGAACGCGAAAAGAAGAAGTGCGCACTCGCCCTGATCGATGGAGTGCCCGGCTCGACCCTCGTGTTCACCAAGCGGCGCTCGGACGCCGAGTGGCTCTGCCGAGTCCTCGAGCAGGGCGAGCACCGTGCCGCCCGCATCCACTCCGACCGTTCCCAGAAGCACCGGGTCGCGGCCCTCGAGAGCTTCCGCGCCGGCCGTCATCGGATCCTCGTGGCGACGAACATCGCCGCCCGCGGCATCGACGTTCAAGGTATCGAGCACATCCTGAACTACGACCTGCCGGACACGCCGGAGGACTACATCCACCGCGCCGGCCGTACTGCCCGCGGCGCCGCCGAGGGAGTCGTGTCGTCAATCGGCACCTGGCTCGACAAGCCGCTGATCCGTCAGATCGAGAACGCTCTCGGTCATCCCCTGCCCCGCTGCGAGGCGGACGGCGTGGCGCCCTATCGGGAACGGCGCTCGCTCGCCGAGCGCCGACGCCGCTCTCCGCTCCGTCGCTGACGCCGCCAAGCGCCGCCCGGCTCAGCCCACGCTCCCCAGACACTCGAGCGAAAGCGCCCGGACGGTCGACAGCCGATGATTCCGATACCCGACCTGCTCAGCCGTGAGCCGTTCCTGGGCATCGACCGGGAAGCGTTGACGGACCTCCTCGGCCTCGCGATCCTGGGGCGTGAAATCGGTACCGAGTTCCACGACCTGCTGGCGGAAGCGGAGACGCCCGCAACGAGGTTCCGGCCAGAGTTCTTCCAGGAGGACCTGTTCCTCGATCGACTCGTGGCGGAAAGTCTGGAACTCAAACTCGACGACGTCGTCTACCCGATCAACGAACGCTTCCTCACCCGGGTGCTGGCGGCAGCGCCCACGGATCTCGAGACGATCCGGTTCCGGCAGTCCATCCTGAGGGAGATGGACGAGGACGAGGAGCTGCTGGCTTCCGCGCGGAGGCTCTATCGCGAGCTGTTCGGCCTGCTGTCGCTCCACCGGATGCCGCGTTACCACCGGATCGTCGACACCGCCAGCCACAATCTGGACATCCTCAAACAGAGCCGTCTCGTCATCGACTCGATGCACGACGACTTCGCCACCGCCAGTTCCGGTCTCAGGCGCCTGCACGAAGGCGCCGCGGCGATTCGGGAGACGGACGAGTATCAGACGCTCTACGCCCTGCTCGACTACGAGAGCCGATTTGCCCGGCTCAGCCTGGACATCACCGTGGGCGGGGACGGGCGCATCCGCGGCCTCGACGTGCGGGCGCTCGTCGAGGCAAGCGAGAACCGCTTCTGGACCCGGCCGCTCAAGCGCTTCCTGGGGCGTCTGCGCCTCGCCATCGGCGGTTACTCGATGACGAACCGGGAGTTGCTCAACCGGGTGATCGAGCGCGTCTACGTCTCGCTGTCGCCGGCGCTCATTCCCCTGATCCAGCTACTCGGGCAGCTCGAGTTCTACCTCTGCGCCCGCTCTCTCAGGGATCGTGCCGAAGCGCGCGGGCTCGCCATGTGCCTGCCCGAGATGCGCCCGAACGACGACGGCGAAGAGGGGCTTCGGGCTGTCGGGCTGTGGAACCCGCTGTTGGTCAACCAGAAGCAGGCCCCGGTACCGAGCGCGGTCGATACGCAGAGTCGAGCGCCCATCACCATCGTCACCGGGCCGAACTCGGGCGGCAAGACCCGGCTCATCCAGGCCATCGCCATCGCCCAGCTTCTCGGCCAGTCCGGTCTCTACGTTCCCTGCAGGAATGCCCGCATGCGGGTGCAGAACGGGCTCTTCGTCTCGCTCGTCGAACGCGAGAGCGCTGACCAGATTGAAGGCCGGCTAGGCAGGGAGCTCGTGCGGATCCGCACCCTGTTCGAAGAGATGGAACACGGGTCGATGGTCATTCTGGACGAGCTCTGCTCTGGAACGAACCCCTCCGAGGGGATCGAGGTCTTCACTCTCGTACTCAAGCTCCTCCGCCGAGTCGAACCGGTGGCCTACGTCACGACCCACTTTCTCGACCACGCCAGAGCGCTCGAAGAGGACGACGAGAACCTCGGTCTCGAGTTCCTGCAGGTCGAACTCGACGGAGAGCGCCACAGTACCTACCAGTTCATCGACGGCGTCGCCCGCACATCGCTCGCGGCGCTGACGGCCGAACGCCTTGGCGTCACCTTCGAGAATCTCTCGGCTGCCGTCGACGAAAGGCGGACCAACGTCGCCAGCCGCTAGCCAGCCGCTAGCTCCAAGGTCCCTGCCGGGGCCGCCCTGGCGGGAGACAGCAAGCTCGTCGCCTCTGAGTGTATTCTCGACCTCCGCATCCGGTGAGAAGCAAACTGAAGAGAGGGGACCCGGCATGGACATCTTCGTCGCCGAACTGGTCGGCACCGCCCTGCTCATCATTCTGGGCGACGGCGTCGTGGCGAACGTCGTTCTGGCACGCACAAAGGGCAATGCGAGCGGCTGGATCGTCATCGCGACCGGCTGGGGACTCGCCGTCGCGCTCGCCGTCTACGCGGTCGGACGGATCAGTGGCGCTCACATCAATCCGGCGGTCAGCGTGGGGCTCGCAGCGATCGGCGAACTCGATCCCGGACTTCTGCCGACCTACATCGGGGCGCAACTGCTCGGCGCGTTCCTCGGAGCCGTGGTGGTCTGGATCGCCTACCGCCCGCACTGGCAGGCAACGAACGACCAGGCCGCCAAGCTCGGCGTGTTCTGCACCGCACCCGAGATTCGGGGCCGCCGGGGCGCGAACTTCATCACGGAGGCTCTCGGTACCGCGGTCCTCGTCTTCGGCGTCCTCGCCATCGCCGCGAACGCCTCCGAACTCACCGGCGGCGACGTCGACCTCTCGGCGGTCTTCGCCACCGGCATCCATCCGTTGCTCGTCGGCTTCCTCGTCTGGGGAATCGGCCTTTCGCTCGGCGGGCCCACCGGCTATGCGATCAACCCCGCACGCGACCTGGGCCCACGCCTCGCCCACGCCGTCCTGCCGATTCCCGGAAAGGGAGGTTCCGACTGGGGATACGCCTGGGTGCCCATCGCGGGGCCGCTCGTCGGCGGCGTGGTCGGTGCGTTCGCCTTCTCCGCCCTCGGCTGGTAGCCGCCCGGCAGCGGTACACGAACGATGAGCTACGTCCTCGCCCTCGACCAGGGCACGACCTCAAGCCGTTCCATCCTGTTTCGGCACGAGGGAACTGCGGCCGCGTCGGCGCAGCAGGAGTTCCCGCAGATCTACCCGGAGCCCGGCCACGTCGAGCACGATCCGGAGGCGATCTGGACGACCCAGCTCGCCACCGCCCACGAGGCGATCGAGCGAGCAGGCGCCGATGCCGGAGACATCGCCGGAATCGGCATCGCCAACCAGCGGGAGACGGTCGTCCTCTGGGAACGCGCCAGCGGCAGGCCGATCGACAACGCGATCGTCTGGCAGAGCCGAATTACGGCGCCGAGATGTGAGCGGCTGAAGAGCGCGGGGCACGAAGAGATCTTCCGTCGGAAGACCGGCCTCGTCCTCGACCCGTACTTCTCCGGCACGAAGATCGCCCACCTGCTCGACGAGCACGATCTCCACGCCCAGGCCGCACGCGGGGAAGTTCTGGCCGGAACGATCGACACCTTCCTGCTGTGGCGCCTCACCGGAGGCGCGGTGCATGCCACCGACGCGAGCAACGCATCGCGAACGCTGCTGTTCGACATCCACCGGCTCGACTGGGACGACGAACTCCTCGAGATCCTCGGCGTGCCGCGCGCCATGCTGCCGGAAGTCCGCGACTCGAGCGGCGACTTCGGTCACACCGAGACGAGCCTGTTCGGCCAGCGGATCCCGATCTGCGGCATCGCCGGAGATCAACAGGCTGCGACGTTCGGCCAGGCCTGCTTCGAACCGGGTACGGTGAAGAACACGTACGGAACGGGTTGCTTCATCCTGATGAACACCGGCAGCCGAGCCGTGGCGTCCGAGAATGGTCTCCTCTCGACCGTCGGTTGGGTACTCAACGGCAAGCCCACCTACTGCCTCGAAGGTTCCGTGTTCGTGGGAGGCGCCGCCGTGCAGTGGCTGCGCGACGGACTCGGCATCATCGAACGCTCCGAGCAGGTCGAGGAACTCGCCGCCACCGTACCCGACAGCGGCGGCGTTCATCTGGTTCCCGCCTTCGTCGGCCTTGGCGCTCCCTACTGGGATCCCTACGCCCGCGGACTGCTCATCGGCCTCGAACGATCGACCACCGCCGGCCACATCGCCCGCGCCACCGTCGAGTCGATGGCCTACCAGAGCCTCGACGTCGTCGGTGCGATGGAAACCGACGCCGGCTCACCGATGAGCGAACTCCGCGTGGACGGCGGCGCCACGATCAACGACGAACTGCTCCAGTTCCAGGCCGACCTTCTGGGACGACGCGTGCTGCGGCCCGTCGTCGCCGAGACGACCGCTCTCGGCGCTGCCTACCTTGCCGGTCTCGCCAGCGGCTTCTGGACCGACCAGGCTGACGTGACTCGCAACTGGGCTCTCGACCAGGAGTTCGAGCCCCGGTCGACAGAAGAGCAGCGTCAGACCCTGGCTGCCGGCTGGCGCCGCGCGGTGGAACGAAGCCGCAGCTGGGCCGAGACTTGACGGCGTGGGAGAATGGCGGCCGGCATCCGCCGGATGATGAGCTTCGCGAACGGAAGTGAACGCGCACCCGGCGGAACTCGGCAAGCTGGTACGCTTCGCGGAACCGCACGAGAACGAACGCCGCGAGGAACCGGGCTAACGTGGCGGGTGCGCACGCTACGAGGAGGCGCCAGATGACCGAAGTTGCTGCACGCGGCCGCATGAGCGTCCAGATCGAGAGTGGAGTCGCCGATGTCCGGCTCGACCGGGCCGACAAGCTGAACGCGCTCGACCCGGCGATGTTCGAAGCAATGAACCGGATCGGCCAGGAGCTGGCCGACGACTCGACCGTGCGGGCCGTCGTGCTGTCCGGGAACGGGCGCGCCTTCTGCGCCGGCCTCGATTTCGGCAGCTTCCAGGCGATGAGGGAGCGGAGCGCGGACGATCGTCCGCCGGCCGGCGCGCTGCTTGAGCGAAGCGATGACCAGCCGGCGAACTTCGCCCAGTCGGCAGCCTGGGTGTGGCACACGATGCCGACGCCGGTCATCGCGGCCGTTCATGGCGTGGCCTACGGCGGTGGATTCCAGATCGCTGTCGGCGCCGATCTGCGGTTCGTCCATCCCGAAGCGCGACTCTCGGTGCGTGAGATCGTCTGGGGGCTCATTCCCGACATGGCCGGCCCGCAGTTGCTCCGCCACCTGGTCCGGGCCGACATCGCGAAGGAACTCACGTTCACCGGTCGCGTGATCACCGGGGTGGAAGCTGCCGAACTCGGCCTCGTCACCCGGCTCTCCGAACAGCCCCTCGACGATGCCCTCGCCCTGGCGAATGAGATTGCGAGGCGCAATCCGCATGCGGTTCGCGCCGCGAAGAAGGTGCTCGACCTCGCTCGCGGCGCCAGCGTGCGCGAGGCGCTCGAAGCCGAAGAGCAGCTTCAGCGGGAGCTGATCGGCTCGGCGAATCAGCTCGAGGCGATGGCAGCGAACATGGAGAAACGCGAGGCTCGGTTCGCCGACGCGAGTTGATCCCCTCCGCCGGCCCGGCGCCCGCTCAGGTCAATCGAGATGCCAGCCGTGGGCGTCGTCAAGCAGGGCCTTCTGCGAGTCGAGCGCTTCGCTTCCGGGCGTCGGGGCGACGCGGCTGTAGCTGCCGTCCGCATGGAGCCGGCGACAGTTCGCCGTGTCCGCGAGATGCAGGTCGAGGATGTCGCGTAGCGTCGACCGACGGAGTTCCGGGTTGAGGATCGGGCACAGCAGTTCAACCCGTCCATTCAGGTTCCGCGGCATCAGGTCCGCGCTGCCGATGAAGACCTCTTCGTCGCCGCCGTTGCGGAAGTAGTAGAGCCGCGAATGCTCGAGGAACCGACCGACGATCGACGTTACACGGATGTTCTCCGAGAGCCCTGGTACCTCGGGGCGCAGGCAACAGATCCCGCGCACTTGGAGAAGGACCTCGACTCCGGCCTGTGAGGCGCGGTAGAGAGCGTCGATGCACTCGCGGTCGACCAGGGAGTTCATCTTGAAGATCAGCCGGCCGCCGCCCTGGCGACGGTGGACGTCGACCTCCCGTTCGATCCGGCGGACGAGTTCGCCGCGCATCTGGTGCGGTGCGACGAGCAACCGCTGGTAGCTCTCCTCGCTGGCATACCCGGTGATCGAGTTGAACAGCTTGGCGACGTCGAGTGCGATCTCCGCGTCGTCCGTCAGGAGACCGACGTCCGTGTAGATGCGGGCGGTCGCCGGGTTGTAGTTGCCGCTGCCTACGTGGACATAGGAATGAAGCCTCCCGCCTTCGCGACGAACGATGAGACACATCTTCGCGTGCGTCTTCAGCCCCATGACGCCGTACACGACGTGCACGCCCGCAGCTTCCAGCGCCCGCGCCCAACCAATGTTGTGTTCCTCGTCGAAGCGGGCCTTCAACTCGACCAGCACGGAGACCTGTTTGCCGTTCTCGCGCGCCTCCATCAGCGCCTCGACCACCGGCGAGTTCGCGCCGACCCGATAGAGGGTCTGCTTGATCGCAATCACGTCGGGATCGGCGGCCGCCTCGCGCAACAGCCTGACCACCGGCGAGAAGGAATCGTACGGGTGATAGAGGACATGGTCCGTGCGGCGGATCGCGTCGAAGAGCGGCTCGTCCGCGCGCAACCCGAGATGGCGGGCCGGACGAATCGCCGCGTCGCGCAGTTCCGGCCGATCGAGGAAAGCGATTTCACTGAGGCCGGCCAGACCCAGGGGCGACGGCAGGGTGTCGACCTGGAACGGCGCGAGCTCGAGGTTGCGCTCCAGGATCGAGCGGATCCGCTCCGGCATGTCCTCGCGAACCTCGAGCCGAATCACCGACCCGAAATGGCGCTGGCCCACGACCTCGACGATCGCGGCGAGAAGATCGCTCGCCTCATCCTCCTCGATCGCCAGATCGGCGTCCCGCGTAACGCGAAACGTGTAGGAGGCGGTCACAGAGAGGCCCGGAAAGAGGAGATCCAGATTCGCCGCGATGAGTTCCTCGATCCACACGAACTTGCCCCGCGCCGAAAGCCCCAACCCGAGTTCGTCCCTGCCGCCTCCCGGAGTTCGCACCAAGCGCGGGAGCAGCGGAGGCACCTTGACACGGGCGAAGCGCTCGCCCACCGCGCCATCGTCGATCACCACGGCGAGGTTCAGGCTCAGATTGGAGACGTGCGGGAAGGGGTGGGTCGGATCGAAAGCAAGCGGCGTGAGGACCGGGAAGATCTCGCGCCTGAAGTAGGCGCGCAGCTTGCGTCGCTTCTTCTTCGACAGCGAGTCGAAAGGGACGATCTCGATGCCGGCGTCCTGAAGCTCCGGGAGCAAGTCGTCGCGCCAGCAGCCGTAGACCTGATCGCGCTCCGACTCGAGATATGCGCGGATTCCCGCCAGCTGTTCGGACGGCGTCATGCCGTCCGGCGGCGCCTCGAGCACGCCCCGCTCCCGCTGACGACAGAGACCTGAGACCCGCACCATGAAGAACTCGTCCAGATTGCTGCCGTAGATGGACAGGAACTTGACGCGCTCGAGCAGCGGATGCCGGGAGTCGCGGGCCTCCTCGAGGACGCGGCTGTTGAAACGCAGCCAACTCAGCTCGCGGTTGATGTAGTGCTCGGCCTTGCCGAGCTCGATCTTCCGCTCGCGCCGTCTGCTCGTCGACTTCCGTTCCGGCGCCGGTTCGACAACTGCGGGCAGCTCCGTCCGGAGCGACTCGCCGCCAAGGAGCGACGACGGCTCGGCCGCCGAATCGGCGGGGGCACTCACCTCTACGAGATCCGGTCTTCCCATGGCAATCGCTCATTCTAAGCGGTTTGCAACGACACCGGTTGGCTCGGCGCGACGCTTGACGACGACGAACGTCACGTCGTCGGCCGGAGCGCCCTGCGGCGAGAGATCCTCTACCCAACGCTCGAACTCCGCTACCGCCTCTTCCGCCGACCGTTGGCCGACCTGACGCCAGCGCTCCGTCACTGCCTCGTAACCAACCGGCGCCCCGTCCGTATCGAGCATCTCCGGCAGACCGTCACTCAACAGAAGCGCCGCATCGCCAGGACCAAGCGTCACGCGGTGCTGTTCGTACGTAGCGCGTGCCAGGGTGCCGAGCGGAACGCCCGAGCTCATCATCTCCTCCACCTCGCCGGACGGGGCCCGACTGACGAGCATCGGCGGCATGCCCGCCGATGCAAGATCGAGCGCACCATCCTGGTAGCGCACCAAGACCAAGGCCATTGCGCGTCGGCCAAGTTCCATCGAGCGGATGGTTGCCGTTGCATCGGCAAGAAAGCCGGCCAGACCGAGATCCATGTCGGCGGAAGCGATGAGAGTCTTCACCACGGTGACCATCGTGCCGGCACGCGCGCCGTGTCCCGTCGCATCGCCGACCGCGATCGTCAACGAACCATCGCCGCGCGGCCCGCTGAAGTCGTAGTAGTCGCCGCCGACCTCCGACGCCGTACGCTGGAAGACGGCGATTTCGAGATCCGGGTGCTCCGGCAGCTCCCGCGGAAGCAACGAGAGCTGGAACCGACGCGCCTCCTCGAGCTCCTGCGTCTGCCGTTCGTTCTCCGCCTCGAGCAGCCGCCGGTCGACCTCCTGCTGACGGCGATAGCGCTCCTGATCGAGCAGCGCCTGGCGGTTCTTCTCCTGATCGCGGGCCATCCGGTTGAAGGCCTCGCCCAGCTTGCCGACCTCGTCGCGACCGCCACAGCGCGAACGGGCCGCCGCGTCACCGCGAGCCAACCGCTCGACTTGGCGGGTCAGATGGCTCAAACGGCGCGTGAGCCGGGTCGAAAGCGGCACGACCGCCAGAAACGACAGGCTGAGAAGGCCGACGCCGACCCCGAAGTTGCGAAGAGACGCGTTCCGCATCTCGGCCAGCGATGTGCCGATCGGGCGCGCGATGCCGTAGACGAGTTCCGTCTCCTCGGCGTCGCGGGTCACGACGACCCAGTCGCTCATCCCCTGACACGCCGCCTCTCCTTGAGCCACGAGCGCCTCCAGCAGCGGTTGACCGTCCGCGCAACGCACCTCGCGCAGAACATCGAGTTCCGCGGGCTCCGAGGTATAGACCTCGCCTTCGCCGGCCAGCGCAAACGGCACCGCGCCGCCGCCCCGCGGGGTCCGGCGCAGAACAGTCCGCATGAGCAGTCCAGGACGGATAGCTGCGTGCAACTCCCCCACGACCTTGCCGTCGCGGTGGACCTCGGTCCAGACCGGACCACCGAAGAGACGGTTCGCCCGGCTGCGGGCGCGCTCGAACCACTCTCGACTGGAGGGCGCGCGGTCCCCATCCGACCCGCCCGCCGAACCGCTCTCGGCGCCCGGGCCTTGCCGCACCCAGAAGACGCGCCGACCCGCATCGTCGTGTTCCGGCGGCAAGTCGTTGACAGCGGAGGTGTCGTTCGCTCCACGCGGCGGAGGTCTCGGCACGAAGGCGAGCGCGTCGAGGAACTCCGCGCCGTCTTCGCCCAGACGACTCAGCAGCTGATCGACCAATGCCCCCGAGTCGACGTTCTCGACGTCGTCGAAGGGCAAGAACCCGAAGGCCGCGACGTAGCGCTGCAGATCCTGCCGGGTGCGCTGCAGGCCAATCGAGATCTGCCGGGTGACCTCAAGCGTCTCCGCCTCGACCGCGGACCGGAACGCACTCGTGGACGACACGTAGGAGTACGCCACGATCCCGCCCAGAGGCAGTACCGCCAACACCAGGAAGGCCAGGATCAGCTGACTTCTGAGCTTCATCGTTGTCTCGCTTGAACACGCGTCGAGGTTGCGGTCTTCCCGCTCCCTCCATCTCGCGAGCGATTCCTACCGACCGGGAGCCCTCTCCTGACGTGACGCCTCGTCCTTCGACTCGACCGACGGTTGTCGGACCGGCGCTCCGTCCTTGCGACGACCGACCAAGGAGCTGATCACGCCGTGGAGCGCCCGCACCTCGTGCTCCCGGAGCTCAGCGCGTTGAAGAATACTTCGCAAGTTCCGTACCATGATGTCACGCTTCTCGACGACCCTGAGAAAGCCGGCGTCTTCGAGTTCCTGCTCCAGGTGGCCGAACAGATTGACCATCTGCGCAGATGTCGCGGCCGGCGTCGAGGACATCGGCCCCGGCGGCGCAACGGCGCCGGCGGGCGACTGCTCGAACCACGCATGGGCGACGAGCAGTACCGCCTGAGCCAGGTTGAGCGACGCGTAGTCCGGGTTCAGGGGAATGTGAACCAGGTGCGAGGCGAGCGTCACATCGTGGTTGTCGAGGCCCGCCCGTTCGGGGCCGAACAGGACACCGGCGCGTTCGTTCTTCGCCGCCGCGGCAACAAGTTCCGTGGCGAGTCCGCGGAGGTCGAGCGTCGGTTTCAGGAGGTCGCGGCGCCGGGCAGTCGTCGCGTAGACCCGGTGCAGGTCCGCCACAGCCTCCGCCGTCGTTTCGTAGACGAGCGCACGCTCGATGACCGCCCGCGATGCACCAGTTGCCATCGCCTGCGCGCTGACACTCGGCCAGCCGTCGCGCGGTGCGACCAGGCGAAGCTCCCCAAGGCTGCAGTTCAGCATCGCGCGCGCCGCGGCGCCGATGTTCCCGCCGAGTTGGGGCGCCACGAGGACGACGACCGGCCGCAGGTCGGCCACGTCGTCCGCTGTTCCTCGATCCGCCATCGTCGTCCCGCCCGCTTCCGCCCCGCGGCTGCCGAGTGCATAGGCTACGGCAACCCGTGACGACGACCATCTCGAGCGGCGACGAACCCGCTGGAACCGACCCTGTCGCGCGAGGAGGCCAGCCCGGCAATCTCGGCGACCGCGTCCCCGCGCCGGGTGAGACGATTTCGGAAGATGAGATCCTGACGCGGTTCCTCGATTGGGTCGCAAGCCTCGGATTCCAGCTCTTTCCGGCACAGGAGGCGGCGCTGATCGAAGTCATGGACGGGCACCATGTCGTTCTCGACACGCCGACCGGATCGGGCAAGTCCCTGGTGGCGACGGCGATGCTCTACAAGGCTCTCTGCGAGGCTCGAACCGGCTTCTACACCGCACCGATCAAGGCACTCGCCTCGGAGCAGTTCTTCCGCATGTGCCGGGACTTCGGCGCCGAACGGGTCGGCATGCTGACCGGCGATGCAAGCATCAACGCGGACGCGCCGATTCTCTGCTGCACGGCCGAGGTGCTCGCGAGCATGGCGCTCTGCCAGGGCGCTGCCCTCGACGCGCATTACGTCGTGATGGACGAGTTCCACTACTACTCGGATCCCGAGCGCGGCGTCTCCTGGCAGGTACCGCTGATCACCCTGCCCCATACGACCTTCCTGCTCATGTCGGCCACGCTCGGCAACATGGCGCCGATCAGCGAGGCGCTCGAACGGTCGACCCGGCGCAAGGCGGCGCTCGTTGGAAGCCGTCGCCGCCCCGTGCCGCTCGCGTACGAATACCGCGCGACGCCACTCCACGAGACGATCGAAGAACTCGCCGTCTCCGGCAAGGCGCCGGTCTACGTCGTCAACTTCACCCAGCGCGAATGCGCCCGCCTGGCGCAGAGCTTGACGAGCCTGAAGCTCTGCTCGCGCGACGAGAAGCGGGCGATCCGCGACGCCGTCGGCGACTTCCGCTTCGATACGGCGTACGGACGGGAGATGCGGAGATTCCTGAGCTTCGGCATCGGCGTCCACCACGCGGGGCTGCTGCCGAAGTACCGGTTTCTGGTCGAGCGGCTCGCGCAGCTCGGCATGATCAAGGTGATCTCCGGCACCGACACGCTGGGCGTCGGCGTGAACATACCGATCCGGACCGTCCTGTTCAGCCAACTGTGCAAGTTCGACGGGGAGAAAGACGGCCTTCTCAAGGTCCGCGACTTCCAGCAGATCGCCGGGCGCGCCGGCCGCAAGGGATTCGACGACCAGGGCTGGGTCGTCTGTCAAGCGCCGGAACATGAGATCGAGAACCGGCGCCGCGAGCTGAAGGCCCAGGCGGCCGCCCGCGGCCGTCGCCGCAAGCCGCCGCGCAAGAAGAGGCCGCCCAAGGGCCACGTGCCCTGGAACGAAGAGACCTTCCGGC
Organism: Candidatus Multivoraceae bacterium; assembly: GCA_965219625.1. Classification (GTDB taxonomy): domain Bacteria; phylum Acidobacteriota; class Thermoanaerobaculia; order Multivoradales; family Multivoraceae; genus Multivorans. Next base: position 645,788 of record OZ244782.1, read on the forward strand.
GCCTCGCCGGAAGCCCGCCCGAAACCCTGGAATCCCGCTTCCGGCTCGGTCACGGCATGGTGTTCGATCTGGTTCAGGCCGACGAGAACGCCGAGCAGAACCCCGGCGCCCAGCGCTTGAACTTCGCTCCGATTCGGCGCCTGATCCAAGCCAGCCATGAACCCGCGGACGCCAAGCAGCGGCTCGTCAGCCAGGCCGCGGGCCTCGTTCGCTCGCTTCACCGCGCCGGCATCGTGCGGATGGCGAAGACGCCGGGAGGCGGCTATCGCGTCGAAGCCGACCGCGGCCTGCAGCTCGAGTTCTCGATGCACCAGAACCAGTCGCTCTACCTCGTCTGGATGCTCGAGCAACTCGATGCCGAAGATCCCGACTACGCGCTCGACGTTCTCAGCTTGGTCGAGGCGATCCTGGAAGACCCCGCGGTCGTCCTCCGTAGCCAGGCGAAGACTCTCCGCGACGAGCTGTTCGCGCGGCTCAAGAGGGAGGGAGTGCCGTTCGAGGAGCGGATGGCCCGCATCCGCGAAGTGACCCATCCTCGACCGCTGCTGGAACTCATCGAACCGACCTTCGCCGAGTTCCGCCGCACGCACCCCTGGTTGGCCGAAGACTCGATTCGCCCGAAGCGGATCGGGCGCGAGCTCTACGAGGACTTTCTCAGCTTCGGAGACTTCATCTCCCGCTACGGGCTCCAACGCTCCGAGGGCGTCGTCCTGCGCTACCTGAGTCAGATGTTCAAGGTCCTGAGTCGCGGCGTCCCCGACCGCCTGAAGACGGACGCGGTGTTCGATCTGCTTGGCTACTTCCATGCCCTGGTCAGCCGCGTCGACCGCAGCCTGCTCGACGAATGGCAACGTCTGCTCGAGCCGACGAACAGCGGCGCGTCGACGTCGGCCGCGGACCGAGCGGTCGAGGCGTACGAACTCCGGAGTTCGAGGCGCGCCTTCGTCGCCCGCATCCGCGGCGAGCTCCATCAGCTCGTCCGCGCACTCGCAGCGCTCGACTTCGAGGAAGCGGCACTCCTGGTGGGCCCCGACCGCGGCGGTCACGACTGGAGCGCCGACCGTCTGGAGGCCGCACTCAAGCCCTTCTTCGCCGAGCATGAACGAATCGACGCGTCGCCGGCCGCCCGTGCCGCCTGCCTGACTGCCATCGACGAGTCAGTCCTCGCCGAGTGGACCTTCCGGCACGTCCTGCTCGATCCGGAAGGCGAGAACATGTGGGCCCTCCACGGTGTCGTCGACCTGGGAGCGCTCGGCGACGTCGCCTCCGACGACGGCGAAGCGCCGGCCCTTCGACCCCTGCTCAGACTGGACCGCATCGGGACCTGAGCGACGCGGCGCTGCTCAAGAACCGGGGCGGCGCCGACCGCTACTGGAGCGAGAAGTTGACGGTCACGTTGATGTAGACGGGGACCGGCTCCCCATGCAGAGTCGCGGGTTCGTAGCGCCACTGTTGGACCACCTGAAGGGCGGACTCGGTCAGGCCTTCGGGCAGACCCTTCAGGACCTTGACCGAGTCGACGTTGCCCAAGGCGTCGACCACCGCCTGGAGGATAACGACGCCCTGGACGCGAGCCCGCCGGGCCTCCTCCGTGTAGTTCGGCCTGGGGGCGTGCGTCTTCTTCGGCGGCAGCACGTCGCCCTCCACCCACATCGTTCCCGGCGGCGCCGCCGGCGCCGGCGCCTCCGGGATCTCGAAGACGACATCGCTCAGCCCATCGATCTCGATCTCCGGGACATCCGGCGCCTCCTCCTGAACAATCGGTTCCGGGTCGTTCGGGGTCGGATCGGGAATCGGTATCTTCTTCACCTTGCGCTGGGGAACGGCTTCCGCCCTCCTGGGCGGCGGCGGCTTGAAGCGCACGGTCGCGACGAGGAACGTCTTCGGCGATTGCGCGGGCACCAGGGGCCGCTCCCTCAGGCTGGGGAAGCTGACGAGGAGCAGGAGCACATGGACGCCGATCGCGACGCCGATTCCAACGCGGAGCGGCGTCCGGCTCTCCGGCGGCGATTCGTAGGGGGCGCCGCCAAAGTGGAACGAGCCGCCGCTGGCAGCAGACCTGCGCTTGGATGTCCTCTGTTGAGCGAGCTTGAATGCCATGATCTGAGGTTCGCGTGAGAGGCGGCGACCGCCTCGTCGCCGGCCAAGGCGCGGGGGAATGCCGGCTGCGGCCGGCCGTCTTCACGAACTCCAACACGCCGGGCGCCGCTTGACTTCCCGAAGTCTACAAGTGACGGCTCCGAGTCCGGAATCCGTCACGCCCCCATCGGCCATCCGCTCCACCGCGGCGCCGTCCCCCGGGGCGCTTTCGCGCGCGTCAGGGCCTCAATTCGTGACGAAGTGCGTCGTCGAGCCGCGGCCAAGCGTACGAGAAGCCGCTCCGAACGAGTCGCTCAGGCGCCACCCGGGTACTCGCGAGCAGCGCCTCCCTGACCATCGACCCGAAGACGGCAACCAGAGCCGAACGCGGCGCCGGCAGAATCGCCGGACGCCCCAGCGTCTTTGCCAAGCAGCGGGTGAACTCCGCGTTCGTCGTCTGCTCCGGTGCAACGAGGTTGACGACGCCGCTCGATTCACCGGCGACGAGGTGCAGGATCGCCGCCACCGCATCGTCGAGGTGAATCCAGGGGAAGTACTGTCGTCCCGAGCCGAGACGCCCGCCGAGCCCGAGCCGAAACAGCGGCAGCATCCGCGCCAGCGCGCCGCCCCGCACGGAAAGGACGACGCCCAGACGCAGACTCACGACCCGCTCGACGATCGAGCCGGCCCCGGCAGCGGCCTCCTCCCACTCGCGGCACACGAGCGGCAGGAAACCCCTGCCAGGCGGCGAGCTCTCCGTCAGGAGTTCGTCGCCGCGGTCGCCGTACCAGCCGACCGCCGAGGCGCAGACGAACACGCGCGGCGGCTCGGCGAGGCCGGCGAACGACTCGATCAAGCGTCGCGTCGTCGGCCCGCGCGATGAGCGGATCTGTCGCCGCCGCACACGGTTCCAGCGTCCGGCGGCGATGTTCTCGCCGGCCAGGTGGACGATCGCGTCGAAGCCCGACACCGCCTCGGGTGACGCGAGACCCGCCTCAGGGCTCCACTCCAACTCGTCCGCCTTCCGCGGCGCCCGACGTACGAGTCGGAGACAATCGGCGCCCGAGGCATCAAGTACCCGGCTGAGCGCACCGCCGATGAGCCCCGAAGCGCCGCTGACCGCAACTCGCATCCATCTGACGCTAGCAAGACGTCGCCGCTATCCTCCGCAAGTCGTGGTCGCTTCGCCCTCGCCGCCTTCGAATCGTCGCCTCGCGGCGATGCTGCGTCGCATCCGCCGGCGCCTGAAAGGAGCTGAGCTGCCGGTCGTGACGCTGATCGCCGAGACCGAGCGCGATCCGTTCAAGGTCCTCGTGTCGACGATCCTGAGCGCCCGCACGAAGGACGACGCGACTGCCGCGGCGACCCGACGCCTGTTCGACCGGGCCGCCACGCCGGAAGCGATCGGCGCCCTGCCGCAGGGCGAACTCGAGCGACTCATCTTCCCGGTCGGCTTCTACCGCACGAAAGCGAAGAACCTGAAGCTCGCGATGGCCGTCCTGAACGAGCGCTTCGCCGGCGAGGTTCCAGCAACCGTCGATGAGTTGATCGAGCTCCCCGGCGTCGGCCGCAAGACGGCGAATCTGGTCGTTACCGAGGGGTTTCGCCGCCCCGGCATCTGCGTCGACACGCACGTTCACCGCATCACGAACATCTGGGGCTACGTCGAGACGAAGACCCCGCTCGAAACCGAGATGGCCCTCCGCGCGAAGCTCCCGCGCAGCCAGTGGATCGGGCTGAACAAGACACTCGTCAGCTTCGGGCAGAAACTCTGCGTCCCGATAAGCCCCTGGTGTTCCCGCTGCCCGGTCGAGGAGTGGTGCCCGAAACTGGGCGTCGAACGAAACCGCTGACACTCGTTCCGCCTGGGCAGCCCGCCCTGTTACCGGGCCAGCGGCTCTTCCGCGAGCCAGCGAGCAGCCACCGGCAGGCAAGTTGGACCCTCCGACTTGAAACGACCTGCGGCCGCCTCGGCTCGGTCGACTGCGCCGTTTCGGCGCGAAGGCCTATTCGCCGCTCGAACCGGAACCGGTCGAGCCGCCCGCGCCCGCCTTCTTCGCGTAGTACTCCTCCTCCAGCAGCCGGGCGCCGCGGAGAATGTTGCCCATCGCATAGTTGCCTTCGTGGCAAGCGTACTCGTAGAGGAGATCGTCGGTCCCCGACCAGATGAACTCGCCGCTGTAGGGCGCTACGTAGTCCGTGTCGTGGACGGTGAACCCGTAGAGCAGGTCCCTCTCGCCGTGCCGGCTGAAGCGCTCGATGACTCTGAGTCCGTCGCGCGGGTCGCTCTGGCTGTCCAGGAAGTTCGTCGTCTCGACGACGAGAGTGTCGCCCTCCCACCAGCCAATCGAATCGCCGCCCATCGAGCGGTACTCGGGCGGCGCATGATCGGCGGAGAGCCGCACGATCTTCGCCCAGTGCATCCACTCGACCAGGATGACGACATGATCCTCGGTCTGGGTGATCGTCTTCAGGTTGTTGTAGGGCAGAGAGCGGACCGGCGTCGTCGCTACGCCGGTGTAGATGCAACGGTCTCCGGGCGTGAGCGACTCGGGGCCGTCGTAGGGGTCGTCACCGGCTTCGATCCACCAGGCGCTGCCGGTGTTCTCGTACATGTATGGATTCACCCGCTCGCGACGCGCTCGTCCCGCCGCGGTCAGTTCCGGCATCCGGCCATTCGGCGGATCGATCAGCACCGAGGTCCGGTACTCGCCGTCGATCGGATAGGCCCGGTTGCCGAAGTCCAGCCAGAAGAAGTTGTAGCCGCCCACTGCACCGGCAGCGCCAGCCGAACCGTCGCCTCCCGGCGGAGGCGCCTCGCGGTCGGGGTCGCTGACGCTGCCGGCCGCAGCGCTCGCCGCCGCCATCCTCCGCGCGATGTTCTCCGCCTCTTCGGCGGTCATGACCAGCTTGTCGCCGAAACGGAGGTCGCGCTCGAACGGCGTCAGATTCGCCGCGTCGTAGTTGCCGGACAGATCCGGTCGCCCGTTCGGGGTTCGTGAGAGCCCGTCGTCGGCGCCGGCGAACGCTCCGGAAGCGGAGATGAGCAGCGCGACGTGGGCGGCCAGGACCGCAAACGGCAGGAAGGGAACTCTGCGAGCAGGCATGGCGACTCTCCTCTCCGAGGTAGCGCGAGATGAGGACAATCCGGCTGTCGGACCGAGCTGAGACCTGACCCTACCGCATCACGTGGCGCCGGGCGCTAGACTCATCTGCGATGACGAACGATACGGCCAGGGCAACCCGCACCGGGACCCTCAGCGCCTTCCTCGGCCGACTGCGCTTCCCGCAGCTGTTCATCCTGTTCGCGATCTTCTTTCTCGCCGATCTCTTCGTACCCGATCTGCTGCCGTTCGCCGACGAGATCATCCTCGGGTTGCTCACGCTGATGACCGGGATGTGGCGGGATCGCCGCGCACCGGTCAAACCGCCCGAGAAGAACGTCAGTCCCGGAGCTTCCGAGAGTTGACGATGCGTCCCCTCTCGGTTGCCCTGGCAGCGCTCGCAGCGCTCCCCGCAGCCGTCGCGCAAGAGCAGAACTGGAGCGGCAACCACGGCTTTCGAGCAGTCGTCACCGATGAGGCCGGCCAACCCATCTCCGGGGTCACCGTCGTCGTCCGGCTGGCCGAAACCGCCCGATCTGGCGGACCTCCGCCCATCCTGACGGACGGCCAGGGGGTCGCCGAAGTGACTGGCCTCGCTGCGGGCGAGTGGCAGGTCGAACTCCGCCGGGAAGGGTTCATGATCGTCAACTCCTACCTGAAGCTCGAGAGCGGCAGGCGGCTCCAGGTGGGCTTCAACTCGCGCCAACGCACCGGGCCGTTCTGGGCGCCGATGAACGTCGGCTACTCCGACCTCGGCGTGCCGACGGCCGCGGCGACCGACGGTTCGGCACGGGCGATCGAACGAGCGCAGCGAAGGGCGGAACGCAGGGAGAAGAAGCGGCAGCGGCAACTCGAGCGCGAAGACGTGGCACGAGTCATCGAGTCGCCGCGGCCCGAGCCGTCCCCGGCCGGCGTGAGGGGAGTCGAGCCCGTGTCCGACGACAGCGAACCCACGGCCGAACCCGCGACCTTGCGGTCGCCGACGCCGGAGCCAGTCCCGACGCGCCTGCTGGCGAATCGAAACCTGCTGCCTGCGGGCGCATGCCCGGAATGCGCGCCTGGCGAGTGGTCCGTGTCAACCGACTGGCCGGCCGAGGCGAGGACGGCCGCGACCGTGACCTGCGCCGAAGATCTCGCAGATCGCCTGAAGCAGGCGACGAGCCTGATCGAAGCTCATCTGCCCGCTCATCTTCGCGCGTACGCCGGCGCCCTGACCGCTGCCGACGGCAACGACGTGCTGCGGTTACTGCCCCCGGAACACCGTAACGACGTGGAGACGCTCCTCGTGCCCGTCACGGATCCTGAGCGCTCCTGCCAGGCGGTCGGCATCCTGTTGCCCAAGGGCGGCTCGTTCATCGGCTTCCGCTACGAGGCCGCCGATCTGTCGTCTCGAGGCGGCTGTCTGCCCGAGCGGCCCTGCGACATCGGTGACGCGCAGTGGCGCGGCAACCCCACGATCCACCGTCACGATCACGGCGCCCTGGTCTACGCCGTGTTCGAGAATGCCTCGGTCGAGAAGCGCCGAGAGGCGAACCTCACGGTCTATTTCCGGCCACCCCCCGGCTGGCGACCGCCGCGCTGAAGCGGCATTCGCCAGGATCCGCCTGCGTCGTGGCCGGAACGGCTCCGCATCCAGCGCCGTATAGCCGGGCTGGCTCTCCGACGGACGACGGCTCGTGACCGATCCGGCGATCGTCTACTCCGCTCTGGCCGTCGCCGGGTTCATCGCCGGAGCGCTGAACGTCGTCGCCGGCGGGGGGTCATTCCTGACCTTGCCGATCCTCATCTTCTTCGGACTGCCGCCGGGAGTCGCGAACGGCACGAACCGGGTGGCGATCGTGCTCCAGAACGTCGTCGCCTCGTGGGGGTTTCATCGTCACGGCGTACTCGACCGGCGGGCGATTGCCTGGGCGGCGTTGCCGGCGACGGGCGGCGCGGCGCTCGGATCGTGGGCGGCGCTCTCGATCAGCGACGACGCGTTCCGCCGCGTGCTGGCGGCGCTGATGGTCGCCGTCACGCTCTGGACTCTCATCTCGCGCCGCAAGGCCCCCTCCGACCGGCCACCGAGGTTGCGCATCGGCCTCCTCGCCCTGGGCTTCTTCGGCGTCGGGATCTACGGCGGATTCGTCCAGGCCGGCGTCGGCTTCTTCATTCTCGCCGCAACGTCCCTGGCCGGCCTCGACCTCATCCGCGGCAACGCAGTCAAGGTGATGAGCATCCTGTGCTTCAGCGCCCTGGCTCTCGCCCTGTTCGCCTTGTCGGGCCGGGTCGACTGGAGCTACGGTCTGGCGCTCGCGGCGGGGAACATGGCAGGCGGCTGGCTCGGCGTCCGCCTGACTGTGCTCAAGGGTCACGCCTGGATCAGCCGCGTGGTCACGGCGACGGTCATCCTCTTCGCGGCGAGACTCTGGTTCGGTTGATCCGCTACCCCGCATCGCGGCCGCGGATCCGCTCGCTGCGGACCTCGGGGGAACATGCGGGCTAGACTTCCTGCCGGACGGGCAACCAGACGAAGGAGTGCGACCATTGGCATTCGAAGCATTCGACCTGAGCGGCACGGCGGCGCTGGTGACAGGCGGAAACTCCGGTATCGGCCTGGGCTTCGCGGAGGGCTTGGCGCAAGCCGGCGCGGACGTCTGCATCTGGGGCACGAACGAGACGAAGAACGCCTCCGCCAGGGAACAGCTGGCCCGCCACGGTACACGGATAGCGGCCCTGCGATGCGACGTCGGCGACCCGGATGCGGTGGCGGCTTCCTTTGCCCGTACCGTCGAACTCCTGGGCAGAGTCGATTCCTGTTTCGCCAACGCCGGCATCGGCGGCCGGGGCACGCCCTTCGCCGACATGTCGATGGAAGAGTGGCGACGGATCTTCCAGGTGAACATGGAAGGCGTGTTCACGACCTTCCAGCAGGCGGTGCGCCACATGGTCGAGCGTGGCGAAGGCGGCTCCCTCGTCGCGACGAGCAGTTTGTCCGCGGTCTTCGGCGCCCCACGCAGTGAACACTACGCAGCGACCAAGGCGGGTCTCAACGCGATGGTCCGCGGGCTCGCCGTAGAGCACGCCCGCCACGGCATCCGCGTGAACTCGGTGCTCCCCGGGTGGATCGAGACCGCGATGACGGAACGAGCAATCGGCAGCGAAGCGTTCCAGACGAAGGTGCTGCGCCGGGTTCCGCTCCGGCGATGGGGCGTCGGCAACGACTTCAGCGGCATCGCCGTCTACCTCGCGAGCAGCGCCTCGAGCTACCACACTGGCGACGAGTTCATCATCGACGGCGGGTACGCCTGCTTCTGAGCCTGACCGCTCGCCGAACCGCCCGGTCCTACGTCATCGACTGGAAGACGGGCGCGACGGACGTCGGCATGCGACAGTGATTGCCGGTCGCCTTGTCGACCCAGACGTGGTCCGTCCGACCAGTGACGAGCACGCGGTCGTCGACTTTCACGCGATAGCCGAAAGAGAGCGCCCGGCTCTTCAGCCGCTCGAGCCAGCAGCGGACGCGAACCCGGTCTCCGTAGACGGCGGCGCCCCGGTACTTCAGGTCGACCCCGGTGACCATCAACCAGTAGCCGGCGTCCTCGATCTCCCGATAGGCCATGCCGGCGGCACGGCAGTGATGGGTGCGGGCAAGCTCGAACCAGACGAGGTAGTTCGAGTGATGCACGACGCCCATCTGGTCTGTCTCCTTGTAGCGGACCTCGACCTCGACTTCGCTGGCCGGCGCCTCGACGCCGCAAGCGTTCCGTTCCCTGGCGATCATCTGCTTCATGGCGGACCTGTCGGACCGCGACTGTACCGGAGGACGGTGACGATGATCTTCCAACCCGCCCTGACCGTGCCGGAAAGCGTGCCGGTGATCTTCGAGACGCCGCGTCGGCGGCGGTAACTCACCGGTCGTTCCGCCACCCGGAGTCCGCGCCGAAGCGCCTTGACCTGCATCTCCACCGTCCAGCCGAAGTTCGGGTCGCGCATCTCGAGCGACTCGAGCGCCGACCACGCGATCGCGCGAAACGGCCCCAGGTCCGTGTAGCGGTAACCGTAGAGCAGGCGGATCAGCAGGCACGCGAACCGGTTGCCCAAGCGCGCCTGCGGCAGCAGCGCGCCTGGTTCGGCGGCGCCCAGGGTCCGGGAACCGATGATCAGGTCGGCCTCGCCGTTGGCCAGCGGAGCGACAAGCCGCGGCAGTTCCTCCGGGTGGTCCGAATAGTCCGCATCCAGGAACACGACGATGTCCGGTGGTCCGGAGCGACTCAGATGCTCGAGCCCCGCCAGGCAGGCGCTGCCGTAGCCCTGCACCGGCGCCGCGACGACTTCCGCGCCGGCGGCCCGCGCCCGCTCCGCCGTCCCATCGCGCGAGTTGTTGTCGGCTACGACGACCCGCCGTACGAGGTCGTCCGGAAGGTCGGCGAGAACCAGAGCGATCGAATCCTCCTCGTCGAAGGCGGGAATGACGACATCGACGGCAATCACAGCGTGACGCCGAAGCGGCCCCGCAAAGCAAAGGCGAAGGCGACGGAGAGCACGAAGAACGCGACAAGCCAGTGGACATCGAACAGGCCAAGAAAGGAGATCGAAGCGCCGGGATACGAGACGTCGATGCGCTCAAGAGGTCCATCCCGAGGCAGCGCAGGCTCGGCCGGATAGAGGATCTGGTCGAGCAGGGCGGCCCGCCGTCGAGTCGGCGAACGGCGAATCCAGCGCGGACCGTCCTCCGCTGGAAGACCGACCACGGTCTTCTCGAACTCCCCGCCGCCGACGCGGAGCTTCACCTCGTGCTCGCCCGGCTCATCCACGCGGAGCCGCCACGCCATCTCGTTCAGACTCGGCGCCCAGACACCGGGCGTCTCCACCGCGACGCCTGCCGGCGCGACGAGTTCGACCTGGGGGCGGGCGGAAGCATCCCCCGTGAACTCGGCGACAAGCAGGGTCGGCTCGCCCAGGTCGAGCCCGCGATAGCCGTAGTGGAACTGGAGCTGAGCGATCAGCAGGACGAACGGCACGATCATCCAGGCGAGCGGCGCAAGGTTGAGCCGCAGGTAGGTCAGGTTGTCCCGCAAGAGACGAAGCTGGGCGAGCAGGACCGCTCGCAGGTCGTCGCTGAACAGCCGCACCTCGAGCAGATGCGCGATCAACTTCTGCTTGATCCGCCGAAGCGCCCGCTGGTTCGAGGTCCAACGGTAGACGAGAAGCGCAAACATCCCGGCGAAGAGCGCCAGGATCGCCAACGGCACAAGTGCCGGCCATGTCGCAACCGGCCGAAGCAGCAAGTCGAAGGCAGCGCCGAGGGTGGTGTTCAGGAATGCCATCTACCGACCGGTCAGGAGATGTACCCCAGGCCGCGCAGACGCTTCTCGATCTCCTCCCTCGACTCGGCGCCCTCGAGCTTCGCCAGTTCCTTCTCCAGCGCGTGGGTGATGAACTCCTCGACCGATGAATAACCGGCGATTTCGCTGTAGCGCTTCACCCGCACGATGAGCTCCCTGTCGAGCTTGATCCTGTCGCCGCCGAACATGCGTTTCCCTCCGAATTCAGGGTGAACCGCTTCCCCCGGTCGGGGCGGCCGGCGCGGAATCGTCGGACTCGGGCGGAAACGGCCCGATCCCGTACTCCGCGAGAAGCGACGCGGCGAGATCGGTGATCGCCCTCGCCGGCCGTTCAAGGGGACGACTCACCAGCAGCACACCCGGCACCTCGCGGTGATCGATCATGTGATCGCCGCTCCAGTGCCCGTCGTTCACGCTGAGAACAGGGCCCACGACCTCGCCCGAGGCCGACTCGGTCGCGCCCCGATAGCCCCTCGCATAGCCGACGACGAGGTCGGGGCCCACGGCGCTCCGATCCTGGTAAGCGTAGTCATCCCGGCGATGAACCTGCGTGATCACGCGTTCGCCGGTTTCCGGGTCCGTCACCGCGAGCAGCTCGCGTTCGAGTTCGTCGAGCAAGTCGAGTCGTTCCGTCGCGGTGACCTGGCCGCTCTGTTCGCGTCCCCGCAGGTTGACGTAAAGCCCCGAGAAACCGATCCCGTAGGCGCGGGTATCTTCCCAGTCGATGTTCAGCAGGAACCCCATGTCCATATGCGGTTCCGGAGATTTGACGGCAAGGTAACCGCGTTCGGCGAGCCACGCATTCAAGTGGAACGCGCGCCGCAAGGACGCGAAGCCATGATCCGACATGACGACGAGCAACGGTTCCGCCGCGCCTTGACCGGCCTTCGCCTCGAGCGCTTCGAGCGTTTCGCCGACGATCCGGTCGAGCCCCTCGTACAAGGTCGGAATCAGGTCGGCGTGGACGGCGTCCTGCTCGGTGTCGTACGCCGGGTGCTCTGGATCGCGGGAGCGCCAGCGCACGTGGCCGATCTGATCCACATTGCCAACGTAGTAGAACAGGAAGCCGCCCCGCTGTTCGAGGAAGCGAGAGAGCACCCAGTCGTACTGTTCGAGAACCTCGTCGCCGGCGATCCTGGCCTGGGAGAGGAACTCCTCCGGCGTGAACACGCCCTCGGTCAGGGTCTTCGTGTCCTCCGGCATTCCTTCGGTGTAGAACCGGTCGACTTCCCGGGCGAGTTCGGCGGCGAAGTCGGGCGGGGTCGAGATAGGCGCCGCCGGCGCCATCGGATCGTGGTCGATCGGGCTGACGTAGAGCTCGAACTCCGGCTCGAGAGAACGGAGGTACATCCGGCAAATGCCTCGAAGCTGCTGGGTCGGCGCCATCTCGAAGTGGACCTCGAGCCAGTCGCTCCATTCCCCCACGCGGAGCACGATTCGCTGTTCGCCGAGTTCGATGCGGGCACTCTGCCTCTCGGGATCAAGGTAAGCGACGAAGGGCGTCGCGAGCCTGGTCGGCTCGCGGAGCAACGGATTGTCCGGTCCGATGAGTTCGCTCTCGACCACGTTGTCGTACACGTCCAGCTCGACGATTTCGCCGCCCGTGATCTCGCGGTCGGCGAAGGCGAAGAGCTCGGAGGTGTAGAAGGTGAACGTGCCATCCGTACCACGCAGATCCGTCGTGCCCATGCCGGAGAGCTCACGGCTCGCCGTGCCCGAGACGGGGAAGTTCGCTGGCATCCGCATGACGGTCGAGCGTACGCCGTTCTCCTCGAGCAGCTCCCAGAACGGCGTACCATGTCGATACTGCGTGTACTCACCGGAGGAAAGCGGAATCTGCCAACGGCCGATCGGCAGCATGCGGCCGCCGGACGACGACCCGGCTGTCGACGAGTAAGGGATCATCGTCGCCGGATCGCGGTGGAGGAAGTCGAAGATCCCGTGACCCCCGGGGTCCATTCCGGTCACGAAGCTCGACCAGGCAACCGGGCTGTGCGGCGGAATCGTCGTCTCGAGCGGCCAGAAGCCGCCGATCGCCTCGAGCCGAGCGAAGTTCGGAAGGCGGCCGTCGTCGATCAACTGTCGGGTCAGGCTGTAGTCCAGCCCGTCGAAACCCAGGACGACGACCTTCGGACCGCGAGATGGACCCAGCCTGTCGTCACCGCAGGCAACGAACGCGGCCGCAAGAAGCGCGGCCGCCGACCAGGCGACCGGCCGCTTCACGCCGCCCTTCCTCCGGCCAAGGCGCGGTCGCCGCTCAAGGAAGCCGCCGGATCGAACACCGACTCGCCCTCCATGTAGTCCGGCTTCTCGACCCCGAACAGGGCGAGCGCAGTCGGCGCCATGTCGAGCAGCGACAGGCCGTCGTCCCGGTCGACCGGACGACTGCTGAAGAAGACCCCGGGGACCAACCGCGGGTCGACGCAGTGATCGCCGCTCCAGGCCAGCGTGTTGTCGGCGAAGACAGGCCCCGAAACGACACCGACCGCGCAGTCCCAGGACACCCGGTAGCCGTCGTTGTAGCCGATGACGAGGTCCGGCGCGTTCCCGCGATAGGGCCCTCGGTAGAGATCGTCCGCGTCGAACGCCTCGTTGATGCCGACCCTGCCCTGTTCCTCGTCGACGAGACCGTTCCAGGCCGCGATCAACTCGCGCTTGAGCTCCCTCGCTTCCCGGCCCGGGTCGACGATCCCCGACGCCTCGCGGCCCGCGAGATTGACGAACACTCCGGCGAGCCCCAGCGCATAGGCCCGAGTGCGCGACCAGTCGACGCCTTCGAGCCACTCCTCGCTACCGTCCGCATCTTCGCGGAGCACGAGATAGCCGTTGTCGAGCAACCAGCGATTCAGGTTGACGCCACGCCGAAACGACGCGAATCCATGGTCGGAGAGGACGATGAGGAGATCTTCGTCGCCCAGGCGGTCCAGCACGCGCCCGACGAGAGCGTCGTTGTGCCGGTAGTGCTCTTCGATCGCTCGTCGCCCCTTGCCCGATTTCTTCCCCTGCGCGGCGGGATGGTCTTTCTCACGATAGCGCCAGAACATGTGCTGGATGCGGTCGGTCGCGTCGAAGACGCAGACCAACGCCCCGCGCCGCAACCGGTCGAGAGCCGCGAAGAACATCTTCTCCCGCTCGCGGTCGATGTCGTAGACCTGCTCGAGAAACGCCGTGTCCGACGTCACGCCCTCGTTCAGCGCCGTCGTGTCTTCCGCAAGGCCGAGGGTGGCGAAGTCGCCAATGCGCTTCGCCATGTAGGGCGCGTAGTAGGACGGATGAGAAATCGGCATTGCCGGCTTCTCCGGGTCGAGGTGGATCGCGGTCACGTAGAGCGACGTATGCTCCCCCGTCTCGGTCAGCATCATCCGCACGAGGCCGCAGACCTTGACTCCGGGCAAGGCACGGAACTCGAGCCGCACCCAGTCCGACAGCTTCCCGCGTCGGAGCTCGACGAGCTGACCCGAAACGGCGACCGTTCCCGTCGTCGTCCGGCGGTCCACCCTCAGGGTCATCGGCAGACTGAGAGGAGGCGGCGGATCGCCTTGAAGAAAAGTGTTCCCGGGCCCTTCGATGACGCACTCGAAGTCATCGGGTCCGGCGCCGTTCGAGGTCAGCGGCAGGCGGATTCCGCCTTCACGGATCCTCCCATCGCCGGGGCGGGTCGTGTAGAGCAGAAACGTCCCCTGACTTCCTACCAGGTCCGGAACGCACATCGCAGCCAGCTGGGCGCCGAAGAAGCGCTCCGGCGGGAAGGTGATCGGCACTCTGAGCACCGTGCTCCAGACATTCCGCTCACCAAGGACCGTCCAGAACGGCTTCGAACGGCGAAGCAGGCGGATCTCCGGCTTCTTCAGCGGTATCCGCCACCGACCGATCCGCAGGCAACGCTCCACGCGGCCGATATGGGCCGAGGACAGCTTCGGCAGGTAGCTCCGCAGGTCGCGGTCGAGGAAATCGAAGATGTTGTGGCGCCCCGGATTCGTCCCCGTGGCGAACGTCGACCAGGCGACCGGAGACAGCGCCGGGAAGGTCGAGGCGATTCGTCGGTAGCTGCCCTTCCGGCTGAGCCGCTCGAAGTTCGGGAGCTTGCCCTCCTTCATCAGCCTCTCCGTCAGACGTGGATCCTGGCCGTCGAGCCCGAGGAAGACAAGCCGTCCGACGTGCGCCTTCGGCGGCCTCCGACGCCGCACGACCCGCCAGAGGGTCCGTATCGGCCACGCCAGCAAGGAGAGGAACGCGAGCACGACCGTCGACACGAGGACGAGGAACGAGGAAACGAGTGCGAATCCGGCCCCCGGGCCGATGTAGGCGGCCGCGGGCGAGAGCGCGGCGAGCGCTCCGCAAAGCGCCAGGACGACGATTCGACGACTAGCCGGCAACGGATCCTCCAGATGACTCGTGTACGTTGCGGTCCCGAGCACTGACCATTGCCGTCTGCGACCGAACGTCCGGGCCGATCATACCCATGCCGCCTTCGATCCTGGGCCGCTCCGTTTCGTCGTTCTCCTCATCGCGCCCGGTGGGTAGTATCGCGCCTCGTGGCAACGAGGGACGACCTTCACGATGCAATCCCGAGCGGGCCGGGCGCCAGGCCAGCTCGACTTCCTGGTCGCTTCGAACCGTGAAGCCAGGCCAGGTCTGGCGGCGGCTTCGTTACGGCCGGCCGGTTGTCGTCGTGTCGGGTCTGCCACGCTCGGGGACTTCCATGGCGATGAAGATGCTCGAGGCCGGCGGTCTCGAGGTCACGACGGACGGACGGCGCGAGCCCGACGAGGACAACCCGCGGGGCTACTACGAGGACGAGCGCGTGAAGGACCTGAACTCGGCTCGCGACACGTCGTGGCTCCGCGAGTCCAGAGGCCGGGCGATCAAGGTCATCTCGTTTCTGCTGAAGGACCTGCCGCCGAATCTGAACTACCGGGTGATCCTCGTGCGCCGCGATCTGACGGAAGTGCTCGCCTCGCAGCGCAAGATGCTCGAGCGCCGCGGCGAAGCGGACGACACCTCGGACCAGCGCATGCTCGAGCTATGGCGGGACCACCTGTGGCGCGTCGGCTACCTGCTCCGTCACGACCCGCGTTTCGAGTGGGTCGAGCTCGAGCATCGGCAGGTCCTCGCCGACCCTGCTCATGCCGCAAGCCGAATCGCGGAACTCGTCGGGGAGCTCGACACGGACGCGATGGCCGCGGTCGTCGATCGAAGGCTCTACCGCAATCGGGCGCCCGCCGGTGACCGCGCGGCGTCTCAGTAGACGCCGACCGTCGTCGCCGACGCAAGCCGGGCGAAGGGGCGGACTCCGCTCACCCCGTCCCAGGGATAGTCGACGTACGGTCGTTCCCGCTCGCCCTCGTCGCGCTCGAGAAAGCCCGGCACGAAGAACTCCCTGGTCAGCGTCGTCAGGCGAACGCGACCGGTCGCCCCATAGTCGACGACCACGTCTGGATCGTCTGGATCGACCACTTCGAGTACCGCCCGCGGTTGCGGAGCGTAGTAGGCGATCGTGTAGCCGTCGGCGGCGGACACCGGCCGCGAGGCAGCAAGGCCCATCAGCGTGTTCCCGTAGGTGGGCGTCATGTACACGCCGTCGAGAAGCTCTTCGACTGCGAACCGCGTCCACTGAGGCGTGAACTCGGTTCCCCCCGAGAAGATGCCCCGAATCCCCGTGTCGGCCAGTGTCTGGCCGCGATCCTCGAGTGCCAGACACAGGCTCTCGAGCAGCTTGGGAGTCGCGAACATCGCCTGAATCTCGTGTCCGGCGGAGAGAATCGACAACGCTTGGTCGATCACGTGGTCCTTGTAGGCCTCGAGGTGCTCCATCCAGCCCTTCTTGATCAGCTTGATGACCCACCGCGGGTCGAGATCGACGCAGAAGCAGATCCCGCCGCGGTACTGGCAGAGGTGCTCCACCGCCAGTCGCAGCCGACGCGGTCCGGATGGCCCGAGCATCAACCAGTTCGAACCCGGCGGAAAGTGCTCGTCGGGCAGGCTCGCACTGAACAGCTCATAGTCGGTTCGAAAGTCGTTCAGCGCGACCCGGCTCTTCGGGATACCGGTCGTGCCTCCGGTCTCGAACACGTAGACCGGATCATCGGCCATCGCCTTCGGCACCCAGCGACGAACCGGACCGCCCCGCAGCCACTCGTCCTCGAAGGGCGGGAATCGACGGAGGTCGGCGAACGTCTCGACGTCCGTCCGGGGATCGAAGTCGAGCTTCGAGGCGAACTCCAGCCAGAACGGCGTCCCGGTCTCCGGGTCGAAGTGCCAAGCCATCATGTCGCGGACGTGGGCGTCGAGCTTGCTTCGGGCCTCTGCCTGGGCCTCGGCGCTGGCAACTTCCATCGATGAACTCCGTCTGATTCGCCTTCGACCGCCGCGATCGGATCATCGCTTGACGCGGCCGCGGCAGCCTACAGCAACCACGGACCAACGCCAGCCGATATCACTCGGCGGCCTCCGGCAGTGCGAAGACCCACAGCACGCCGCCCTGGGGGACGTAGGTCGTCGTGCCGATCGCGCGGTCGAGATGATCCGTGCCGCGCTCTGCATCGACGCCCCAACCGGACAGAACCGCGATGTGCTGGCGCCCGTCGACCGCGAACGAGGTCGGCACGCCGGTGATGCCGGAGTTCGTCCGCTGACGCCAGAGAATCTCGCCGGTGGCTGCGTCGAAGGCGCGAAAGTAGCGGTCGGACGTGCCGCCCATGAACACGAGGCCACCGCCCGTCGTCAGCACCGGCCCCCAGAGCTTGCGCTCGAACTCGACCGTCCATGCCTTCTCGCGCCGGTCGAGGTTCCAGGCCTGCAATTCGCCGTAGTGATCCGCACCCTCGCGCGCCACGAAGCGACCGTCCATGCCCATGAAGGTGCGGCCTCGCCGATACTCCTCCTCCACCCCTTCGATGTAGGAGCAGGTGTTCTCGTTCGCCGGAACGTAGAGCAGCTTCGTGTCCGGGTTGTAGGCGGCCGGCGGCCAGTTCTTGCCGCCCGACCAGGAGGGGCAGAACACCGCGCCGGCGCCCGTGGCCGGTGTCTTCTTCGGGTCGTACTCGGGGCGGCCGGTCACCGGATCGACGAACGTGAAGACGTCCTGGTGGACGAACGGGGTCGCGTCAAGGAACCGGATCTCCTCGGCGCTCCGTTCGAGCACCCACAGATACGCGTTGCGGCCGGGATGAACGAGTGCCCGGCGAGTGCGTCCATTCCGTTCGACATCGATCAGAAGCGGCGGGTCGACCTCGTCCCAATCCCAACTGTCGTTCCAGTGGTACTGGTGGTGCGCCCGCAACTCGCCGGTCGCGACATCCAACGCGAGGACCGATGTCGCATAGAGGTTGTCGCCGGGTCGCGCATCGCCAACCCAGGGACCGCCGTTGCCGGTACCCCAGTAGCTCAGCCCGAGTTCCGGGTCATACGTGCCGGTGACCCAGACGGGAACCCCGCCGGTGCGCCAGGTGTCGCCGGGCCAACTGTCGTGTCCCGGTTCACCCGGCCCGGGAATCGTGTACGTCTTCCACAACTCCTCCCCCGTCCGGGCATCGAACGCGGCGACGAAGCCGCGAATGCCCCACTCGCCGCCCGAAACGCCGACGATCACTCGGCCTTGAACGGCGAGCGGCGCAAGGGTCATGTAGTAGCCCGAGGCGTAGTCTTCGACCGCGGTCTCCCAGTTCACTCTGCCGGTGCGGGCGTCGAGCGCGATGAGCCGCGCGTCGACCGTCGCAACGAAGACCAGATCGCCCCACAGCGCGACTCCGCGGTTCGTCGGATGCATCTGTTGCAGGTCCTCGGGCAGTTCGGGCGCGAACCGCCAGAGGAGCTCTCCGCTACGGGCATCGAGTGCGAACACCCGGCTGCCGGGCGTCGTGATGAACAGAGTGCCGTCATTCGCGATCGGCGGCGCCTGATGCCCCTCGTTCGTGCTGGTGGAGAACGTCCATACCGGTTCGAGCGCCTCCACGTTCGAGGTGTCGATCTCATCGAGCGGGCTGTACCCCCAACCGTCGTACGTCCGCCGGTACATCAGCCAGTCCTCGGGGTCCGCAGCCAACAGCCGCTCCTGGGTGACCTCCCGGTAGGGGCGTTCCTGCGCCGGCAGGGTGACCGCCCCCGGCGCCGCGAGCATCAGGACGCAAGCCCCGGTACGGAGGGTTGCTCGGCCCACGCTGAAGACGGCCATCAGAACTCCCTCTGAAAGCGAATCCGGGCGCTGAAGCCGCCGGCGGCAACCAGGACGCCGTCCTCGGATCGCAGCGGCAGCGACGGCAGCCGCCGAGGCGCCGGCCCGGAGATCACGTCCGCGCCGTCCCTGGGGTCGAACTCGGACTCGTGACACGAACAGAGCAGGAACTCGGTGGCCGGCGACCAGTCGGACACGTCGCAACCGGTGTGGGTGCAGATCCCCGAGTAGGCGACCACGCCGTCAACCGACGCCGCCCGCGTCTCGGGAGTCAGCGAAGCCGGCTCGAAGCGCAACAGGAGCACCTGATTCAGACGCGAGCCGTCACGTACCACGCCGCCCTCCGGATCCATCGCGTAACAGGTGATCTGTTCGCTCGCCTCCGGCACGTCGCGGACTCGGATCGTCTCGCCCTGCCGCGGTCCGAAGGCGAAGACGAACCGGTCGCCCTCCCGCGGACGCTCCCGCCGCGGGTCGTTCGACTGGGCGCCGAGCAATTCGGAGGTCCGCAGGCCCAGGCCCAAGGCCGCGACGGACTTGAGTACGGTGCGCCTGTCCTTCATGCCCCGAGGCTACAGCAGCCGGCGCGGTGGTACGATGACGAACTTCGCCGTCGCCTCGAACATACCTCCGGGACACCTTTCCAGACTACGCTCCGGACGACAGTCCGGCCTCCAGGAACACGCATGATCGACATTCCCGCCATCCGTTGGGGTCGGCCCTACGAGTCGCTCGAGAGGGCGACGATCGTCCACTTCGAGAGCGGCGAAGAGCTGGCGACGTTGCATCAGACGAACCCGGGACTCGTCGAGCGCGACATGCGCCGTGCCCAGCGCGCGCGCGACATCCTCCGAGACATCCCCTCGGACGAGCTCATCTCGATGGTGGTCCGCGCCGCCGACCTCTATCTGACGGCGGACCTGCCGCTGGGAAGCGGCACGCAGACGCCTGAGGACTTCGTCCACTACCAGTCGGCGACGACCGGACTGCCCGAGCACATGTGCCGCGCGAACATGGACAAGAACCACTTCGTCCTGACGAACATGGCCGACGTACTCGAGGCGCTGACCCGCGGACTCGACCTCGACATTCTCGGTCGCGGCCACGGCATGGAAGAGCGCGGCGTGCCGGTGAGCTACCAGGCGCAGGCGCCGGTCCTCGGGCTCGTCCTGCCATCGAACTCGCCAGGCGTGCACACGCTCTGGATGCCTGTCATTCCGCTCCAGGTCGGGCTGGTCTTCAAGCCTGGGCCTCAGGAGCCCTGGACGCCCTACCGGATGACGGAAGCGTTCGCCCAGGCGGGCATTCCGCGCGAGGCCGTGTCGATCTATCCCGGCGAAGGAGACGTCGGCGCCGCCGTGCTCGCCTCGTGTTCGCGCAGCATGATCTTCGGTGGAGCGGACACCGTGGCGCGCTACCGGAACGACCCGCGGGTTCAGCCCCACGGTCCCGGCTTCAGCAAGATCCTGCTGGGCGACGACGTCGTGGACGACTGGGAGAGCTATCTCGACGTGATCGTCGACAGCGTGCTGGTGAACAGCGGTCGAAGTTGCATCTCGTGCTCCGGCGTCTGGGCCTCGCGGCATACGGAGGAGATTGCCCGAGCGTTGGCGGAGCGCCTGGCGCCGGTCGCGCCCAGACCGGCGGACGATCCCGCGTCGCCGCTCGCCGCATTCACGGTGCCCGGCATGGCGAAGGCAATCGACGGCATGATCGAGCGCCAGGTCGACGCCTCCGGCGTAAGTGACGTGACCTTCGAGATGCGCGGCGAGGGGCGACTCGTCGAGCGGGAACGCTGCGACTACCTGCTGCCGACAGTCCTCCACTGCAACGACCCGGAACTCGAAGCCGCGAACGTCGAGTACATGTTCCCCTTCGTTTCGGTCGTCGAGTGCCCGCAGGACCGCATGCTCCGGTCGATCGGCGAAACCCTCGTCTTGAGCGCCGTGACCGGGAACGAGGCCTGGCGCCGGGAGCTCATCGACGCGACCCACATCGACCGCCTGAACCTGGGGCCGGTACCGACGATTCAGCTGAATTGGCTGCAGCCCCACGAGGGGAACATCATCGACTTCCTGTTCCGTGCCCGCGCCTTCCAGGAAGCGGAACTGGGTTCGAGCTAGCGCATTTCCGGCATGCCGAAACGACTCGCCGCCGGTGTCGAGCTCCGCACTCTGCGCTCCGCAACGGACTATCAGGCTGTCGTCGATCTCCAGCGCCAGACCTGGGGGCACGGGTTCGAGGACGCCGTGCCGACGACGATCCTGATGATCTCGCAGAAGATGGGGGGCGTCGTCGCCGGCGCGGTCGACGACGACGGGCGCCTGCTCGGCTTCGTCTACGGACTGAGTGGCTTCCGGGAGGGTCGCCGCGCGCACTGGTCGCATATGCTCGCGGTGTCCCGCGACGCGAGAGGCCTCGGTCTGGGGCGAGAACTCAAGGCGTACCAGCGCGACCTCCTGCTGCCCATGGGCGTCGAGACCGTGTACTGGACCTACGATCCGCTCGTCGCCCGGAACGCGAACCTGAATTTCAACCGGCTCGGCGCCCTGCCGGTCGAGTACGTCGAGGACATGTACGGCGAGGACACCGGCAGTCTGCTCCACAGCGGTCTGGGCACCGACCGGTTCGTCGTCGCGTGGCCGATCACGAGCCCCGAAGTCGGCCGGCTGCTCGACCGGGACGTGCAGGCGGCGCCGACTCGGGAGACGCCGCCCTTCGCCGTCGACGAGGAAGCGCCCGGAACGGCCTGGGTCGAGGTGCCGCCCGATGTCGGCGCCCTTCTGCACGCCTCCCCGGATGACGCCCGCGATTGGCGGCTGCGCACGCGGACCGCATTCGTCGATCTGCTCGCCGCGGGCTATCGGGTCACCGGGCTCACCTGGAAAGACCTCCCGGACGACCTCCGAGCCAGGCGCTACTACTACCGGCTTGAACGACCCGAAGCCGAAGGATGAGCCTCCTCATCGAGCGGATCCTGCTCCGAGAGATCCAACTGCCGCTGGTCGAGCCATTCCGCATCTCGTCCGGCACGACGACCACCCGCCGCATCCTGCTGCTCGAGTTGATCGACGCGGATGGGGCAGCCACCTGGTCCGAGTGTGTCGCCGGAGACCTGCCGAACTACTCTCCCGAGACGATCGACACGGCCACTCTCGCCATCCGGTCCTGGTTCGCGCCGCGTGTGCTCGGCCTACGTTTCGAGGGACCGGACGACGTGGCTGCCGCGCTTGGCGAGCACGTTCGCGGCCACGAGATGGCGCGGGCGGCGATCGAGATGGGCGCCTGGGCGCTCGCTGCGACGAAGACGGGCAAGAGCCTTGCCTCGCTCCTGGGCGGCGAGCGGAGCCGCATCGCCACCGGAATCTCGATCGGCATCCAGAGGTCGCCCGACGAGCTCGCGACGAGGGCCGAACGAGCGCTCGCGGCCGGTTATCGGAAGATCAAGATCAAGGTCGAACCGGGGCGGGATCTGCCGTTCCTGCGCTTTGTACGGGAGCGCCTGGGGCCGCAAGCGCCGCTGATGGCCGACGCGAACAACGCGTACACCCTCGCCGACGCGGACCATCTGGCCGAATTCGACGAACTCGACCTCGTGATGATCGAGCAACCGCTGGCCTGGGACGACGTTGCGCGCCACGCGGAGCTGCAGGAGCGCCTGCAGACGCCGATCTGCCTCGACGAGTCGATCACGAACCTCGAACGTGCCGAGGACATGATCCGGCTGGGCGCCGGGCGCATCATCAACATCAAGCCCGGACGGGTCGCTGGATTCCGAGCCTCGCGGTCGATCCACGACCTCTGTGCCGAACACGGCCTCCCGGTCTGGTGCGGGGGCATGCTCGAGAGCGGCATCGGCCGCGCGTACAACGTCGCCCTCGCTTCCCTTCCGAACTTCACGATCCCCGGCGACGTAAGCCCCAGCAACCGCTACTGGGCGCGCGACATCGTCTCGCCGGAGTGGACGATGGACGCCGAAGGCATGGTCCAGGTTCCGACCGGTCCTGGACTCGGCATCGACGTCGACGATGAGCGAATCGAGGCGTTGACGGTGCGATCCGAGGACCTGTCGTGACCTGGCGCCTCCGACCCTCCCCCGATCGCACCGCCCAACCCGCCCAGCCCGGAGCGCCGGCTCGGTGGATGATCCGTTCCGGCGGCGGCGTACGGTCCCGAGATCGCGGTCGGCATACGCAGGATCCTCTCCTGCTGCCTTCCCGCGGTCAGGAAGCCGATTCCCGTCCGGCAGACGACGCTTCCGGCTCCGCTTTCGCGCGGTTCGAGTCGAGCACGATCGCCTCCCGGAACGCCTTGAGGATCGACAGGTCCATTCGTCGGAGCTCCGAACTTGCCAGGTAGAACACGATCGCCACGACGACGGCAAGCAGCGAGGCGAGTCCGACGGATAGAGGCGCTCCCCAGACCTCGGCGAGCGCGCTGATCGGCACGGCGCCCAGCATCGGCAACGAGAAGGACATCGTCAGGAAGCCCGAAACCCGGCCGCGTACCGAGTCCGGGATGAGCACGTGGATGGCCGTGTTGTTCAGCGTGGTGTAGACCGCCTGGAAGGCGCTGCCCGCGAGCAGCAGAGGAAGGCCGAGCCAGAACCACGGACTCAACGCAAAGCCCATCATCAGCAGTCCGAAAGCGAACACGCTGGCCATCATCAACCGCAAGCGGCGACTCGAGTTGCTGCGCCAGGCGACGAAGGCCGCGCCGACCACGCCGCCGACTCCGGCCGCGCCGCTCAACAAGCCGAAACCGCGCGGCCCGACGTTCCAGATCTCCTCTGCGAACACGACGAGGAGCGTCTGGAACGGCATGACGAGGAACATCGGCACCAGACCGAAGAACAGGAGCACGAGAACCAGACGGTGTTCCCGGACGTATCGGAAACCCTCGATCATGTTCTGCAACAGGGAGTCCTCCGCGCGGTCCGCCACCGGCGCCGGCCTGACCGCCATCATCCCGGCCAAGGCCAGAGCGTAAAGCGCGACGTTCGTCGAGTAGGCCGCCGTCACGCCGGCGGCAGCGATGAAGGTCCCGGCCAACGCGGGGCCGACGACACGCGTCACGTTCATCGCGGTCATCGTCAGCGCCATCGCGCCAGTCAGCCGGCGCCGGCCGACCACGTTCGCGATGATCGCGTTGCGGGCCGGCATGACGAACGGGAACACCGCGCCGACGAACACGACCTGAACGAGGATGTGCCAGAACTCGAGCCTTCCTGCCACAAGCAGCGACAGCACAACGAGCTCGGCGACGACGACGGTCGTCTGACCGGCAACGACGAGTGACCGTCGTTCGAATCGGTCCGCGACGACGCCTCCCACCGGACCCAGACTCAGCATGGCCAAGGCAACCATCAGGGTAACCAATCCGAGCGCCAGCTCGCGGCCGGTGATCGAGAACACCAGCCACGCGCGAACAACCAGCTGGCCCTGCATGGCGAGAAAGAACGTCGTGTTCGAGACGTAGAGCCAGCGGAACTGCCGTTCGTGGAAGAGCCCCGCCAGGCCGCCGCGGCCGGGCGACCATCCCTGCGCTCGGGAGAACTTCTGAACCGTCATCGCCTGGGCAGGACTATCACGCAGGCGTGCGTCGCGCGGTTCGCTCCGCTGCTACACTCCGGCGTCCTCCGCGCTGGGACCCGCCGTCTCGCCCGGTCATGCCGACGTAGCTCAGTGGCAGAGCAGCTGATTCGTAATCAGCAGGTCAGCGGTTCAAATCCGCTCGTCGGCTCCACGGAACCCCCAGAAGGACCTTCACGATGAGCGAACCGACCGGACGGGCGCCCCGGGCGCTGACCGCCATCTCTGGCCTTCTCCTGCTGGCCGCCTGCGGCGACGACGGCGCTACGCGCGAGGCCCCGACCGCCGGAAACGTCGACGACGCGCGGATCATCCGCGCCGCCGAGGACGAGCCCGGGAGCTGGCTGACCTATGGCCAGACCTACAAGGAGCAGCGCTTCTCCACCCTCGACCAGATCACCCGCGGCAACGTTGCGGACCTGAACCTGGCGTGGTCCAAGCCGATCGGCGGTCCATCGGAGCGGATGCAGGGTACGCCTCTTGTCGTCGACGGGGTCCTGTACGCAACGAACGGCTGGGGCGTGATCTACGCGCTCGACCCCGCCACCGGCGAGGAGATCTGGACCCACGATCCGAAGACGGACCGCACCTACGTCAAGTACTCCTGCTGCGGCGGCGTGGCGAACCGCGGCGTCGCGGTCTACCGGGGCAAGGTGTACGTCGCCCTGTTCGACGGCCGGCTGGTGGCGGTCGACGCGGAAACCGGCGAAGAGGTCTGGGACGTCGACACGTGGCATCCCTCGGCGCTCGGACGCTTCAACATCACCGGCGCTCCCCGCGCGGCGGCGGGCAAGGTCTTCATCGGCAACGGCAGCTCGGAGAGCGGCCGGCGGCGCGGCTACGTCTCCGCCTACGACGCCGAGACCGGCGAACTCGCCTGGCGCTTCTACCTCGTACCGGGCGACCCCTCGAAGCCGTTCGAGCACCCCGAGATGGAGATGGCCGCGAAGACCTGGGGCGGCGAGTGGTGGAAGATGGGCGGCGGCGGCACCGCCTGGAACTCGCTCGTCTACGACGAGGAGTTGAACCTCCTCTACATCGGCGTCGGCAACGGCGCCCCGTGGTCGCGCCAGGTCCGTTCACCCGGCGGCGGCGACGACCTCTTCCTGACCGCGATCGTCGCGGTCGACGCGGACACCGCCGAGATGAAGTGGCACTACCAGACGGTTCCCGGAGACAACTGGGACTACAGTTCGGCGATGGACATCGCGCTCGGCGAACTGACCGTCGACGGCATGGAGCGGAAGGTCCTGCTCCAGGCGCCGAAGAACGGCTTCTTCTACGTCATCGACCGCGAGACCGGCGAACTCCTGCGCGCCCACCCCTACACGGACCGGATCGACTGGGCAACCCACGTCGACATGGAGACCGGGCGCCCGGTCGAGAACCCGGATGTCGTGTTCGAGGAGAAGCCACAGTGGATCACACCGGCGAACGCCGGCGCGCACAACTGGGAGCCGATGTCCTGGGACGAAGGCAAGGGCGTCATGTACTTCTACTACCACGACTACGCGAACTTCTACGCCCTCCCGGAGGAGTTCGTGGAGACGGGCGCCTACACGATCCGCCCGTGGGGGCTGAGCCTGGGCGTCGCGAGCGGCGCCTACCGCGCGAAGCTCGCGCAGAACGCCGGCCCGCGCCCGGAGGACAGGGGGTTCCTCGTCGCCTTCGACCCGCTGACGGGCGAGAAGGTCTGGGAGAACCGCCTGCCCTCCGCCTTCAACGGCGGCGTGCTCGCGACGAGCGCCGGCCTGCTGTTCCACGGCGGAGGCCGCGGCGACTTCAACGCCTACGACAAGGACACCGGCGAGAAGCTCTGGGAGTTCGACGCCTACGGCCAGTTCTCCTCGTCGGTCGTCAGCTACATGGACGGCGGAACGCAGTACGTCGCGACGATGGTTGGCGGTAGCACGCGATACGACCGGCCCGGCGAGCTGCTCGTCTTCTCGCTCGACGGCGAGGCGACTCTGGTCGAACCGCCCCGGCGCGACGACTCCATCCCCGAGCTGCCGCCGCTTGATGCCTCAGCCGAGACGATCGAACGCGGAAACACGCTCTACCACGAGCACTGCGCGCTCTGCCACCGGGGCCTGGGCCAAACCTCCATCGTCGCCGCCGCGTCTCCCGACCTCCGTCGGATGTCGCCCGAGATCCACGAGGACTTCCTGGCGATCGTCCAGGACGGCCTGCTGCCACTCGGCATGCCTGGCTACGCGGAGCTCTTCGACGAGGACGCGACGACCGCGATCCACCAGTTCGTCATTTCGAAGGCGATCGAACTGCGGGACGCGCAGTAGGCATGGCGCCGACCTCGCCCCTTGCTTAGCCCGATCGCCCGGCGAGGTTCGCCTCAGTCGAGAAGCCGCTCGGCCCGCTGGTCCTGATCGTTCTGGTGAAGCACCAGGTGATCGACCGACCCGTCGTCGCCTCGTCCGAAGGTGATCTGGGCGTCCACCACGCGATAGAAGTACGTCGTTGCGGATTCGGGAAAGACCTCGAAGCGCGGCTGCCCGGTCAATTGGACGAACAGCTGGTCGCCCTGCCGGGTCACCGAGAAGACGACGTTCTCGGCGAGGCGGTAGCTGCCCACGTACTCGTCGTAGATCTCCGGGTCGACCTCTACCGCGGTTCGCTGCGCGGGGGGAATCACCAGCCGGTAGCGAGAGTCCAGGAGGTGGAACCCCAGATCGTCGACGCTGTCGGTCGAGTTCGAGAGCACGACGACGCCGGTCCGCGACTCGAGGTCGAATCCCACGAAGGAGCGGTAGCCGCCGGTACCGCCGTTGTGCCAGTGGAGATCGCGGCCGTGCCCGCTACGTATGATCCACCCGAGCCCGATGCTCATCCTGGGAGGCGCGAAGTCGCGGCGCAACTGCTGGGCAGCGGCCATCGCCTCCTGCGGAGGCGACTCGCGCAGGCCGAGATTCGCCTCGACGAAGGTCAACATGTCGTTCACGGTCGAGCGCAACGCCCCAGCGCCGGCGAGCGTCGGAAGGTCCCAGTTCGCGACTGGCCGGAGCTGAACGCTGTGCCCGACAGCCAGCCGTTCCCGCTGGGACGGCGACAGGGTAATCGAGGTGTCCGACATCCCGAGAGGTTCGAGAACCCGTTCGGAAACCAGGCTCTCGTAGTCCTTCTCCTGGCTCAGAGCGAGCGCGTGTCCGAGAAGGCCCGTGCCGAGATTCGAGTACTCGACCGTCTCGCCGATATCGCGCTCCAGCTCGTGCGCCGAGAGGAACTCGTAGAGCTGGGCGACCGTGTAGTCGGCGTAGGGGTTTCCCGCGTCGGCCGGTCGGAAGTTGTTCGGCATGCGCGGCAGTCCTGAACTGTGCGTCGTCAGATGGAGCAACGTGATCTCCTCCCCGTTCCGCGTCGGAACGGTGACGTCCCCACCGAGCAGCCGCTGTACGGGCGTTTCGAGTACGAAGGCGCCGTCCTTCACGAGGTCCGCCAGGAGGATCCCGGTAAACACCTTCGTGATCGAACCGATCTCGTAGACCGTGTCGCCGTCCACCTCCGTCCGGTCGTCGGCCGCAGGCTGACCGTAGCCAACAACCCGCCGGCCGTCCGGCTCGGTGACGCCGACCACGATGCCGACGCTCCGTTCCTGTTCGTCGATCCGGTCGACCAGGATCCGACGAATCTCGTCATCCCCGGGGATCGCGGCAACACTCTGAACCGCGAAGCAGACCCCGGGGGCGGTCAGGAATCCGAAGAAGAAGGTGTTGAGTCGTCTGGTCACGTGGGAATCTCCTGTCCGGTGTCGCGGACTCGACGTCGCCGGGTCGGCCAACCTGCCATCCGAGCGTCATCGAACCTTGATCCATATCATTCCCGAACATGTGCGGGCGCTACACGCTTCGCTCGAAGGCCCGGTCCGTAGCCGCGCACTTCGAGTTGGACGAGTTGCCGGCTCTATCTCCCCGCTACAACATCGCCCCCACCCAGGACGTCGCGGTCGTCGGCCTTGACGACGAAAGCAGATGCGTTCTCGGCCCGATGCGCTGGGGCTTTCCACGACGGCGCGGCGGCCCGCAGATCAACCTGAGGAACGACACCGCCGTCGAATCGCGCACGTTCCGGAGTCTCTTGAGCCGTCGCCGCTGTCTGGTTGTCGCCGACGGCTGGTACGAGTGGATGCGGCAACCCGACGGCGCCCGCCTCCCGTTCTACATCCGCATGCCGGACGACGGACCGTTCGCCTTCGCGGGAGTCTGGAACCGCAGTCCCGACGGTCTGGCGTGCACGATTCTCACCTGCCGCGCCAGTAAGCCGATCGCCACGATCCACGACCGGATGCCGGTCATCGCCCGACCGCCTTACGCGGAGTGGCTGGACGGACCGCGACAGGATCCGGACGCTCTGAGCGAGCAGCTTGCGCCCTACGAAGGCGAACTCGACTTCTTTCCCGTCTCGACCCGCGTCGGCAACTACCGGAACGACGATGAGGCGCTGATCGAGCCGGTGAGGTAACCTCCGTCCTCAAGCTTCCGCGAACGAATTCCCGAGCACCGTCTCAGGTGCAACGCGGCCTCTGCGAGGAACTGCCAGATGACCTCCTCTCACGTCTTGACGCGACCCGCGCTGACGCGCCGTAGCTTCCTCCAGTCCACGGGCGCCCTGGCCGGAGCGCTGGCGCTCCCCGGCCTTGCTCGAGGCGCCGAGGTCCGGGCGGCGCCAGGGATGCCGAATCCCCGCTACGTGCAGACGAACGGCATCCGCATGGCGGTCTACGAACAAGGGGCCGGCATCCCGGTCGTCCTCTGCCACGGCTTCCCCGAACTCGCCTTCTCCTGGCGGTTCCAGCTTCCGGCGATCGCCGAAGCGGGATTCCGCGCAATTGCGCCCGACCAGCGGGGCTACGGCCTGACCGATCGGCCGGAGAACGTGACGGACTACAGTCTGAGACACCTCTGCGACGACATGGCGGGGCTGCTTGACGCGCTCGAAATCGACAAGGCCGTCTTCGTCGGCCACGACTGGGGCGGCGGCGTCGTGTGGATGATGGCGCGGCTCCACCCGAACCGCTGCCTCGGCATCGTCGGCGTGAACACGCCTGGCGGCCGGCCTCCCGGCATGCCGCGCCGCCAGCCCGCCGAGGAGCCGCTGATCGTCCGGTCCGAGAACTACTACACGGTCCAATTCCAGGAACCCGGCCGCGCCGAGAAGGCGCTGTCCGCCGACGTGCGGAAGACGTTCGAGTTGCTGCTCCGTCGCGGCTACATCTGGGATGTCGAAGCGTTCAAGGCGATGCCGGAGGACTCTCCGGAACGGCAGATGGACCTGCTCCGGATGCTCGACCGCGAGGACTACCCCGGCGAAGTCTTCCTGACCGAGGACGAACTCGACTACTTCACGGAGACCTTCGAGATCACCGGTTTCACCGGCGGCTTGAACTGGTATCGCATGGCCGGACGACCCATCCCGGGGATCGAGAACGCGAAGTGGGAAATCGAGGTGCCCTGCCTCTACATCGGCGCGGAGAATGACGTCATCCTGCGGCCCTCCTCCGCCGACGGCATGGAGGACTTCATCGACGACTTCGAGAAGTACACGGTTGCCGACTGCGGCCACTGGACGCAGCAGGAGAAGCCGGAAGAGACGAACCGGGTACTCATCGACTGGCTGCAGCGGAAGATCGCGTAGGCCTTCGACCCGCGAGATCCGGTCGACGACTACGCTTCGCGGAGGAGATCGGTGATCTTCTGCCGCGACGCTCCGAACGCCGGCAGCAGGCCGCCGAGGACGCCGGTCACCGTGGCCAGGAAGATGCCCGAAAAGAGGGCGAACGGCGTCGTTCGGAGTTGGAACGTGATCTCGCTGAACGTGACCTGGTTCATCGTCCCGGTCTGAATCGTGTTCAGCGGCAGCGAGAGCAGGGCGCCGAAGGCGCCGGCGACGACGCCGAGCAGCACGGCTTCCAGAAAGAAGCTGCCCATGATCGAGCGCCGCTTGAAGCCGAGGGCCCGCAGCGTGCCGATCTCACGAGCGCGGGCCGCGACCTGGGCGTACATCGTGTTCGCGGCGGCGAAACAGGCGCCGACCGCCATCAGCACGGCGAGGACGTTGCCGAGGACGATGAACTGTCCGGACGAGGTCTCGGACTGCTGCTCGTAGTACTCGGGCTCGGTGAGAGCCTGCACCTGGAGCCGCTGGTCGGCCTTGACCGTCTCGATCAGGTCGCGGGCCGCGGCGGGCGACGCGGCCTGAAGCCGGGTTGATGAGTAGTAGCCGCTCCGGCGGAACGAATCGCCCAGGTCGCGAACGTCCCCCCAGATTTCGGAGCCGTGGGCGCCGACGCCGGCAAACGTGCCGACGACCCGAAACGTGTTCCGGCCCATCTTCTGCTCGTCGCCCACCCGCAGGCCGAGCCGGCCGGCCAGACTGCGGCCGACGATGACCTCGCCCCTGCCCGGCTCGAAGACCCGGCCCTCCGTCATCTCGAAGCCCGGTCGGATGGCGAACGCTCCCGGCTCGACGCCGCGGACCATGACGTTCGTCTCCGTGCCGTCGACCCGCTCGAAGATCTGAATCGTGACCGTTTCGCCGGAAGCCAGCACCGTGCCGTCGGCCGCTCGTTCGACGCCGGGCATCGCGGTCAGGAGGCGGTGGCTCTCCTGGGCGTAGGAACTCTCCATCTCGGCCCGGGTACCGTCCCGCATGACGATGACGACGGAGGGATCTCCGGTGTCGGCGAACGCGGCACGCAGACCGCCGGCCAGGGCGAGAACGCCGATGTAGACGAGAACGACGAAGCCGATCGAGGCGAGCGTCATGAACGCGACGCCGCGGCGCTCGAACAGGTTGCGGTAGGTGTACTTCATCGGAATCATGCGGTCTCCTTGCGCTCCGTGTGCAACGAACGGCCCTCGTCAGAGCCGCCTCAAGCCGTCGACGATCCGGAGTCGGGCGGCAGCGAACGCCGGAAAGACGCCGCTCAAGAGCCCAACGGCCACACCGATCGCGACCGCTGTCGCCAGAACTTCGCGATCGAGAGCGAACCCCCCGAACCCGAAGCCCAGCTGCTCCAGGAACGGTGTCGCGCCCTGAATCGCCAGCGCGGTGAAGCCGAGGCCGAGCGCGGAGCCCAGCACGCCGACCGCCAGAGACTCGCCGATGACCATGCCAAGCACCTGGTTTCGCCGGAAACCCAGGGTGCGAAGCACAGAGACCTCGGTCGTCCGCTCGCGCGCGGCCATCGCCATCGTGTTCGCGGTGATCAGAAAGATCGAGACGACGATCGCGAGGCCGATCGCCGAGAAGAAGAACTGGATGTTCCCCAGCATCTCCGTAAACGAGGCGGCGAACGCCTCGGCCGTCTCCGCCCGCACCTGATTCTCCGAGTTCTCGAACATCGCCTCGGCAGCGGCGATCACGGCGGGGGCCGCGTCCGGATCGTCGAGCCGCAGCCAGTACGTGCCGTTCTGGCCCGGGTTGCCCATCGCCTCCTCGACGTAGCGCCGGTGGAAAAAGATCTGCCGCTCCTGCCCCGGCTCGTCGAACGCGAAGATTGCGCGCAACTGGAGCTCCACGTCGATCGGAAAGATGTCGCCCTGGATCGTGATCATGTCGCCGAGCGACCACCCCTGGATCTCCGTCAGCTCCCGGCCGGCGGCGAACGCCGTCCGCTGGGAGGCGAAGTCCGCCCACTCGTCCTCGTCCCACTCGTAGTCGTAGAAGACGCCCCGAAACGTCTCCGGATCGATCGTGAAGCGGGGGAAGAAGTTCTCCGGCCGCTGGTCCTTGTAGACGCCCTGGAACCAATTCTGGGGCGTGACCGCGATCACGTTGTCGATCGTCCGCAGGCGTTGTTCGTACGCCTCGGGCAGCGGGAAGATCAGGGAGATCGCGTTGCGGACGACGAGCCGATCCGGCAGCGTCGACTCGTCGGCGAAGCTCAACGCATCGTTCACCACGCCCAGCAACGAGAGGATGAACAGCGCCATCGCCAGGCTGGCCATCGTCAGGAACGTGCGGCGCTTGTTCCGCGCCAGGTTGCGACGAATCAGCTTGATCATCAGGCCACTCCCGCGCCTCCCGGCGCCAATTGTCCCTTGTCGAGCCGCACGAGACGCTTCGCCCGCGCCGCCGCGTTCGGGTCGTGCGTCACCATGAGGATCGTCTTGTTGAACTGCTCGTTCAGCTGACCGAGGAGGTCGAGGATCTCCCGGCCGGAGTCCGCGTCGAGGTCGCCGGTCGGCTCGTCGGCGAGCAGCAAGGTCGGATCCGTGACGATCGCGCGGGCGATCGCAACCCGCTGTTCCTGGCCTCCCGAGAGCTGCCGCGGGTAGTGCTTCATCCGGTTCTGCAGGCCGACGACAGAGAGCGCCGTCTCGACCCGCCGCCGACGCGCCGCCCGCGAACCGCGCCGAAGCGTAAGCGGCAGTTCGACGTTCTCGTATGCGGTCAGCACGGGGATCAGATTGTAGAACTGGAAGATGAAGCCGATGTGCCGCTGCCGCCACCTGGCGAGCCTGCTCTCATTCATCCGGCTGACTTGTTCGCCGGCAACGACGAGTTCGCCGCTGCTTGGCTGATCGATGCCGGCAAGCAGGTTGAGCAGGGTGCTCTTGCCGGAACCGGAAGGCCCCATCAGAGCAACGAAGTCCCCTGCATCGACGTCCAGGGTAATCCCCTGAAGCACCTTCAGCTCGAAGGCATCGCGCCGGTAGTTCTTCGTTACGTCGCGCATCTGGACGACGGTCGCAGCCATCGGCAACTCCTTACTTCTTCGACTCTGTCTGCATTCTGTCTCAGGAGGCCTCGCGCACCCGCAGGCCCGGCGTGAGTTCCGGGGCCGGCCGGCGGACGACGATCTCGCCGCCGCGAAGCCCCGACAACACCTCGAACTGGTTCCCGTCCTGTTCGAGGCCGAGTTCGATCGGCGCCCGCTCCAGGCGACCGTCGCGCAGGAGGAGTACGTAGTCGCCCGCGGCGTCGTTCGCCACCGCCTCCGCGGCGACCAGGATCTTCGGCTCCGCTTGAAGCACCGTCTCGTCGACTCCCTCCTGCAGGAAGGTGACGGTGCAACTCATGTCCGGCACGAGGCGTTCGTCGCGGTCGTCGATCGTCACCTTGACCTGAACGACGGCCCGCTGCCGGTCGGCCGTCGGCACGATCTGCCGCAAAGTCCCCTGATACTCGTCGTCCGGCACCGCGTCGACCTTGATCGTCGCCGGCTGGCCGAGCTTGATCCGGGCGATGAAACTCTCGTTGATGTCCGCCTCGACCTCGAGCGAGGTCGGGTCGGCAATCCGCACGAGGGCGCCGGTCGCCTGCTGGCTGGTGAAACCCCCCGGCGCGACCATCTCCCCCACCTCGACCGTCCGCTCGATGACGACGCCGTCGACCGGCGCATGGATAACCGTATAGGCCAGCTGCGCTTCGATCGACTCCAGATTCGCCTGCGCCGTACCCACCTGAGCTCTCGTCACCTGAAGCTGGGTGACCGCCGCGTCCAGGTCGGCGGAAGGCGCCACTCCGGCCTCGACGACCCGCCGCTGCCGGGCCTCCTCGCGCTCCGCGTCGGCCAACCGCGCCCTCGCCTCGAGCAGCGACGCCCGAGCTCGGCGGACCGAGGCCTGCAGATCCTCGCTGTCGAGCACGGCGATCACGTCGCCCGCCGCCACCGCGTCGCCCTCGTCGACATGGAGCTCCGTGATCCGACCGATGATCTTCGCCCCCACCGCAGCCCGCACCCGGGCGTAGGTGTAGCCGGTCGCGGTGAGCACCGTCGACGCCTGTTCCGGAGTCAGCCGCTGAACAGTCGTCGTCTCGACCTGCGGCATCAGGAACGGCACGTACTCGTCCGGCGGCAGCCGATACGCGGCGAACACGGCGGCCGCGACGAGGAGCAGGACGATTCCCCACTTGATCAAGCGGCCACGCCGGGGCCGATACTCGTACTCGTCGTCGGCCCGGAGGATGGACAGATCCGGCCGCGTCAGCGGATCTTGCGGACCGTCGCCCTGAGCTTCCGGCGCGTTCACCGCCGCACCGCTGGCCTCGACGGACCCGCGCCCCCTGCCGATCGTTTCATGCCGAGCATTCTATGGTTGTGGTCTACGCGAGCGCGGAGCGTTGGTTGCGCTCTTGGCCACAACCCCCGGTCAACGGACCGAGGCGTCCGCTACTCGAACCCCGTCGCGGAACCGCCGGTCAGGAACCGGTACTCCGTGACCTGTCGGTAGGTCTCGCCCGGCCGCAACACCGTGTTCGGGAAGGACGGCTGGTTCGGCGAGTCGGGGAAGTGCTGGGTCTCCAGGCAGAAACCGCCTCGATGAACGTACGGGCGGCCGCTCTTTCCGACCAGCGTGCCGTCGAGGAAGTTGCCGGTGTAGACCTGCAGGCCGGGCTCCGTGGTCCGAACTACCAGCCTCCGACCGCTCGTCGGTTCGACGGCGATGGCCGCCAAGCGCAACTCGCCCTCGGCATCCGCCGGCCGCAAGACCCAGTTGTGGTCGTAGCCGCCGGCGAAGCGGAGCTGCTCGAAGTCGGCGTCGATCCGATCGCCGATCGTCCGAGCGGTCCGGAAGTCCATCGGCGTACCCTCCGTGGACGCGATCTCGCCGGTCGGAATCAGCGCGCCGTCGACGGGCGTGTACTCCTCGCTGTTCAGCAGGAGCTCGTGGCCCAGGATGTCTCCCTCACCCTCCCCCTTCAGGTTGAAGTAGGAATGGAAGGAGAGGTTGACCACCGTGGGCTTGTCCGTCACGGCCTCCGCCTCGATGCGAAGGCCGCCCAGGGACGTGAACACATAGCGCAACTGGAAGTTCACGTTGCCCGGGTAGCCCTCCTCGCCGTCCGGGCTCCGGTACCGGAGCAACACGCCGGCATCCGCCCCTTCCCGGAACGGCTCGCCCTCCCAGATCACGCGGCTCAGCCCCCGAACACCCCCGTGGAGACTGTTCTCCCCGTCGTTAAGCGGCAAATCGTAGGTCTCGCCGTCGAGAACGAAGCGGCCTCCGGCAATGCGATTCGCGAAGCGGCCGACGACCGCGCCGAAGTAGGGGTTCGTGTCCGCGACATAGGACTCGAGGTCGTCGAAACCGAGCACGACATCCGCGAACTCGCCGTCCCGGTCCCGGGCGGTCAGGGACACGATCGTCCCTCCGAGTTCGGCGATCTCCGCCCGAAGCCCCGTCGGCGTCGCGAGACGAAAGATCTCGACCTCCCTGCCGTCGACTTCGCCCCACGGGCGCCGGGTCACTTCCACGGAGAGTCCGGGGTCAAAGCGGCATCCGCCGACCGCCAAGGCGACCGCCAGGATGAAGAGAACGAGGGACCGCATGAAACACGGTGCAGACTACCGAACTTGCTTCGTTCTCTTCCGTCGCGCAGACTCAGGGGCAAACATGCCTGACTTTCGCCACCAACACACCTTCGAACACGCCGGCAAGGAGCCGGCGTACCGCCTCGTCACCTCGGACCATGTCCGCATGGAATCCGCGGCAGGCCGCGAAACGCTCCACATCGAACCCGAGGCGCTCCGACTCATCGCCCGCGACGCGATGGACGACGTCGCCCATCTCCTTCGGGCCAGCCACCTGGAACAGTTGCGCCGCATCCTGGACGACCCGGAGGCGTCCGCGAACGACCGCTTCGTCGCGATGGAGTTGCTCAAGAACGCGAACATCGCCGCCGGCCGGGTACTCCCTGGCTGCCAGGACACGGGCACCGCGATCGTCCTCGGCTACAAGGGACAGGACGTCTACACCGACTTCGACGACGAGGAGGAGCTCTGCCGCGGCATCTTCGACGCCTACCAGGAGCGGAACCTCCGCTACTCCCAGATGGCGCCGCTGTCGATGTACGAGGAGAAGAACACCGGCACGAACCTGCCTGCGCAGGTCGACCTTTACGCGACACGCGGCGACGAGTACCGCTTCCTGTTCATTGCGAAGGGCGGAGGCTCGGCGAACAAGTGCTTTCTCTATCAGGAGACGAAAGCGATCCTGAACCCGATCTCGCTGATGAACTTCGTCGACGAGAAGCTCCGCACCTTGGGCACCTCCGCCTGCCCGCCGTACCACATCGCCCTCGTCGTCGGCGGCGCCTCGGCCGAAGCGACGATGAAGACGCTGAAGCTCGCGACCTGCCATGCCCTCGACGATCTGCCGACATCCGGCAACGAGCTTGGCCGCGCCTTCCGGGATCTCGAGATGGAGCGGCAGATCTTCGAGCTCTGCACCCGGATCGGCATCGGCGCCCAATTCGGCGGCAAGTATTTCGCGCACGACGTGCGGGTCATCCGCCTGCCCCGACACGGCGCCTCGCTGCCCGTCGGACTCGGCGTCTCCTGCTCGGCCGACCGGCAAATCCTCGGGCGGATCAACCGGCATGGCGTGTTTCTGGAACAGCTCGAGGAGAACCCGGCGCAGTACTTGCCCGAGATCGACGAGGACGAACTCAGCGATCAGGTCGTCGCGATCGACCTGAACCGGCCAATGGACGAGATTCGGGCGGAACTCTCGAAGTACCCGGTTGCGACCCGCCTCTCCCTGAGCGGCCCGCTGGTCGTCGCCCGGGACATCGCTCACGCCCGGCTCAAGGAACTCCTCGACCGCGGCGAGGATCTTCCCCGCTACTTCAAGGACCAGCCGGTCTACTACGCCGGCCCCGCGAAGAAGCCGGAGGGCAAGGCATCCGGATCGTTCGGCCCGACCACCGCAGGACGGATGGACCCGTA
The DNA here is from genome assembly GCA_965219625.1 of Candidatus Multivoraceae bacterium. Classification (GTDB taxonomy): domain Bacteria; phylum Acidobacteriota; class Thermoanaerobaculia; order Multivoradales; family Multivoraceae; genus Multivorans. The sequence goes on from OZ244782.1 coordinate 682,750, forward strand.
CGTCGACCTGTTCCAGCGCCACGGCGGCAGCATGGTCATGCTGGCGAAGGGAAATCGCTCGCCCCAGGTGCGGCGCGCCTGCGAGAAGCACGGCGGCTTCTACCTCGGGTCGATCGGCGGCCCGGCAGCCACCCTCGCCGAGCACAGCATCCGCAAGGTCGAGCTCCGCGAGTTCGAGGACCTCGGCATGGAGGCGATCTGGCAGATCGAAGTCGAGGACTTCCCCGCCTTCATCGTGATCGACGACAAGGGGAACGACTTCTTCGCTCCGTTCGAAACGCATCGAGCTGTGGCGATCGGCGATGGCAAAGGAGGCTAGGCGGCCCGCCGCCATCCGAGAAATGACTCGCACAGCAGAACTTGCCAGGGCTCTTCTTGCCCTGACCCTGCTTGTCTCCGTCGTCTTCAGCGCTCGTGCCGCAAGCGCTCAGCGGGCTGGCTATCCGCCCGGAGAATTCGTCGAACGGCGCGCCAGGCTCTGCGAGCGGCTCGACGGCGGAGCGGTCCTTCTGTTCTCGGAGACGATGCCGCGCTACGGCGCGCGTTTCCGGCAGGACCACGACTTCTTCTATCTGACGGGCTACGAGGGCCGGAACGCGGCCCTTCTGCTCGAGGTCGAAGCCTGCGAGGCACGCCTCTATCTGCCCCATCAGGGCGAGCGGGAGAAGTTCATCGACGGCCCGAACTGGCTCTACGCGCCGGAGCTGGCCGAGGGGACCGGCTTCGACGTTGATCACCTCGCCTACCTGCCCGAACATCTGGCTCGGCGACGCGGCCGGATGCCAGGCGAAAGCGGCAAGCTGCTCTGGATGCGCCTGGGCGAGCGCGACGAACTCGACCTCGCCCGCAGCGAGAAGGGTCTCTACCTCGGCCGTCGCGAGCAGAACCCGTGGGGCGGTCACCCGACCGAGCAGGCCCACCAGATTGCGACGATCCGCAGCCGCTATCCCTACGCCGAGCTGCGCGACCTGACGCCGCACCTTGATCGCCTGAGGATGATCAAGACGCCGCGCGAGATCGAGATCCTCCGCCGCGCCGGCAAGGTCAGCGCCCAGGGCATCGCGGCAGCCATCCGGACAACCCGTGTCGACGGCTGGGAGTACGAACTCGAGGCTACCGCCAAGCACGTCTTCCTGAAGGCCGGCGCCGAGATGGAGGCCTACCCGGCGATCGTCGGATCCGGGCCAAACGGCCTGATCTGGCACTGGGTCCGGAACGATCGGCAACTCGAGGACGGCGACCTCGTCGTCATGGACTACGGCGCCTCGTTCGCCTACATGACGATGGACATCACCCGCACCTGGCCCGTGAACGGGAGATTCGACGAGGTCCAGGAACGCGCCTATCGGGCCGTTCTGGAAGCCCAGAAGGCGATCATCGCCGCCATGCGCCCCGGCGCCACCCGGCGCGAGACGACGGCCATCTGCCGCGAGATCTACGACCGCTGGGGCTTCGAGGACAAGCCAGCCCACGGCGCCGGCCACTTCGTCGGCCTATCCGTCCACGACGTCGGCGATAGCTCCCTCCCCTTCGAGCCGGGCATGGTGATCGCCGTCGAGCCAATCCTCGAGATCCCGGAGCGGAACATCCACATCCGCATCGAGGACACCGTGCTGATCACGGACGGCGAACCGGAGATCCTGAGCGCGGCCGTGCCGAAGGAGCTGGACGAAGTCCAGGCGCTCGTCGGGTCGTCAAGGTAGCTCGCCGGACGGCCGGCGAGAATGCCGACCGCTCCCTGCCAGCCGGTCTACTCGGCGCCGGCGCCGGTGCTCGCCCCGCTCAGAGCCTCCGACTCGAGCAAGCGAGCGCCGCGAAGCGTGCCGCCCATCGAGTAGTTCCCTTCGTGACAGGCGTACTCGTAGACGAGGCCATCCGCCGCCTTCCACAGGTACTCGCCGGTCCACGGAGCGGTCCAGACCGTGTCGTCCTCGACCGTGAAGCGGTAGACGACGTTGCCGTCCGGCTGCACGGTGAAACGCTCGACGACATGCGTGTTCTCCGAGCCGCCGCGGAACCCGCGGCCGCCGACCCGGAAGTTCGTCGTGTCGACGACGAGCGTGTCGCCTTCCCACCAGCCGATCGAGTCGCCCAGCCACTTCGTGACCTCCGGACCCGGGTGTTCCGAGTCGAGGCGCACGATCCGCGCGTCGTGGATCATCTCGAGCAGGATGACGACGTGCGTATCCGTCTGGGCAATCCGCTTGTAGTTGTTGTACAGACTCGGGAGGGTCGGTGCGGCGCCAGTGAAGCCGGCGAGGCACCGCTCGCTCGTCGGCAGCGATTCCGGGTCGTCGTAGGGGCCCGGTCCATCGTGCTCGACCCACCAGGCGGTGCCGTCGTTGGGGCGGGCGAAGCTGATGAGCGCCTCTCTCATCCGCTGCTGCGCCGCCTCGGTCATCGGCGGCATCCGGCCGTTCGGCGGATCGATGATGATCGAGGTCGGGATCTTGCCCTCCACCCTGTAGGTGTCCGTTCCGCGATCGATCCAGAACAGGTTGTAGCCGCCCACGTTGCCGGCGCCGAACTCGTTGCCGCCGCCGGCCGTGTGCTCCAAGCCGACGACCTTCGCGCCGCCCTCCGGCGGCGCTTCGCGGTTCGCGGCCGACCGGGCGACCGCGCCCTCCTGGATCGCCTGCTCTTCCTCGGCGATCTCCGCTGCTTCCTCCGGCGTCAGGTAGGCCCGCTCGCCGAGGTGAACCGGCCGCTCGAGCGGCGTCAGAGTGGCCGCGTCGTAGGTTCCGTTCAGATCGGGCCGGCCGCTCGCGGTTCGCGGGATTCCGTCGTCCTGGGCCGCCAGGGCCGGAGCAAGGACGAGAGCGAGGACTGCCAGCGGGAACAACATCGCGGAGCGCTTCATGACTCAGAACCTCCGATTCGGTTGGACATTGATCGATCTAGTGTACGTCACTCTTCGCTCAACGGCCAAACTGGTCGACCGAGCTCTTCGCGGCTTCCGCCGCTCTGAGGACCCGAAGGAAGTTGCCGCCCCAGATCTTCTCGATGTCTTCCTCGCTGTAGCCGCGCGCCAGCAGGCCGACGGTCACCCCCAGCGCCTCGCTTGCATCGGCGAAACCTTCGACTCCGCCGCCGTGGTTGAAGTCCGTGCCGATGCCGACATGGTCGACACCGATCCGGTCGACGATGTAGTCGAGGTGGTCGAGCATCGAGTCGACGCTGCCCGGACCGAGCAGTTCGCTGATCGCCTGCGTGAAGGCGGCCCTCGCAGCGGGATCGTCGATCTCCCAGTACAGCTCGAAGGGGTAGAGGTAGTCCTCCAGCACGCCCGCCTCGCGCCGCGCCGCGCGGATCGCTTCGTCCAGCGCCGCATCGCTCGAGTCGTAGAGGTAGCCCCGAAACGGGCAGACGTGGATCACGCCGCCGATCTCACCGATCCCGTCGATCTCCTCGTCGCTCAGGTTGCGGCTGACGTCCGTGAGTTGCCTGGCGTTCGAGTGACTGGCGATGACCGGCGCCGCCGAAACGCTCAGCACTTGCAGCACCGCGTCCCGCGACAACTGGGACACATCGACGACTCCGCCGAGAGCGTTGATCCGCTCGATGGCCGCAAACCCGAGGTCGGACAAGCCACCGTGCTCGGCCGCTTCGTGCGTCCCCGTCGCCGCATCGAAGACGGGTCGCGACGAGTCGGCGAAGTCGTTGTGCCCCAAGTGCGTGAGTGCGAAGACCCGCGCTCCGGCCGCGTAGAACTCGTCGAGTGCCGAAACCTCGGCGCCGAGGATCATCGCGTTCTGGAAGCCGAGGACGAGCGCCGCCTTGCCCTCTTCGTGAGCCGCGACGACCTCGTCGGCCGAACGCGACAACACCGCGTTGTTCGCGGGATCAGAGACCAGGGCGTGCACGGCCGCTACCTCCTCGTTCGCCCTGGCGCGGGCCGCTGCATATCCCTCCGGCGTCCGCGGACCGGCCCCGACGGCAACCGCCATCACGACCGCGTCGACGCCGCCAGCGTGCAGCTTGGCCGGCGCCACCTGAGACAGCCCGTCGTCCCCGACGTAGGGAGACGGCGCCTCCGGAAGCTCGGTGTCCGCGTGGGCATCGAGGACCAGCACCCGCTCATGAATGGCTCGAGCCTCTTCGAGCAGGGCCTCGCGCGACTGGCCGGAGTCCGCGGTCTTCTCGCCTGGACCGGCGGCGCAATCGAGCGCCAAAACAGCGGCGAGCGCGACGGTCAAGAGTGCTCTCAGGTGCATCGTTCCCCTCCCCTCCAGTCACGGCGCGACGCGGACGATCCGCGTCCCCACCTTGCCGCCAGCCAACAGGTCGGCGAAAGCTCTACCGGCACCCTATCCTCCTCCTTGTTCCTCCGTCGGCATCGGAACGGTCCCTGCATATCGTCCGGCAATCGGAACGAAACGGCCCCGGAGAATGTAGCTCATGAGAACCCTGCGGCGACCGGGCGTGGACGACTCGCCCGTGATCCGACGAGGTTCCTCCTTTCCACGCCTCGAGGTCGGGGGAAGCGGCCGCGTCCGGGGCGGGACGATAGGATGAGCGTTCGTCCCACGAAGACCTCAGGATTCAGGGAGGAAGCGGATGAGAGTTCCGGCTGCGCCGGCATCGGCGCCGATCGTTCTGTTCGTTCTCGCGGCGGCCGTCGCCGGTTGCACCCAAGGTACGGGCGCCGGCGGAGCGGCCGCCGAAGAAACGGCGCAAGCCGTAACGCTCCGAGCCGTCCAGGACGAGGCAACCGGCTCGATCTCGATCTACCGTGAGGACGAGGAGGAACCGATCGTCACCCAGAACGCCGGCGACGAACACCGGCCCTTCCTCCACCCCATCGCCGCGCCGGACGGCAGGGGGCTGGCAACGGAGTACAGTCCGGGGCATCACCCGCACCAGACCGGGCTCTACTGGGGCTTCACGCGGGTGAACGGCGAGCCGATGGACAAGGCCACGCTGAACCAGTGGTTCTACCGTCGCGACAAGCCGGAGGACATCGCCAGGTCGGTCGGCCGCGACTACTTCCACAACCCGGGCGGCGACTACTGGCGGCGCGAGTCGGCTTCCGTCGTGATCGAGTCGGGCCCCGAAGTGCAGTGGCAAACGATCTACGACATGCTGGACGCGGACGGCAGGGCGGTCATGACGGAGACCCAGAACTGGACGATGCGGGCCGAGGAAGACCGCTTCATCCTCGACCTGGAATGGGCCGGCGAGGCGCAGACCGACGTCTCGATCAACGAGATGGACTACGGGGGCATGTTCCTGCGCATGCCGTGGCGACAGGGCATCCCGGGCGAAGCGGTCAACGCGGCGCGGCAGCGCAACCGGCAGGCGGAAGGCCAGCGCGCGATGTGGCTCGACGTCGGGATGCAGGTCGAGGGCCGCGACGACCTCCTCCACGTCGCCATCTTCGACCACCCGATGAACGCCGGCTTCCCTCAGACGTGGCGGGTCGACGGCCAGCTCGGCGTGGGACCTGTGCGGGCCCGCATGGGCGACTGGCACATCCCCGAGGGCACGACCGAGGTCATCCGCCATCGCCTGATCGTCTACACCGGCGAGTTGAACGACCTTGAACTGACGAAGGACTGGGAGGAGTACACCGGCGCCGCCGAGGGCTCCTACTCGACGTCGTCGCTATGGGGGATCGCTCAGGAAGAGGCGCGGCAGGAGAAGTTTCTGAATCCGAAGGAGGCGGTCGAGGCGATGACCGTACGCGACGGCTTCCAGGTAAACGCGTGGGCCTCCGAACCGATGATCACCCAACCGATGGCCTTCGCCTGGGACGACCGCGGCCGCATATGGGTCGCCGAGAACCGCGACTACGAGACCCGCGGAACCGGCTTCTCCGGCTCGGGGGACAGCCGCATCCTGATTCTCGAGGACACGGACCGCGACGGCACCGCCGACAGCCGGAAGGTCTTCGCCGAAGGCATCCCGTTCCCTGCGGCGCTGGCGGTCGGCTTCGACGGTCTCTTCCTCGGCGCTCCGCCCCACCTCCTCTTCCTCCCGGACCGGGACGGCGACGACACAGCCGATATGAACGACGCGGAGATCCTGCTGACCGGCTGGGGCATCCGGGACCGTCACGAGACGATCAACAGCTTCCACTGGGGGCCGGACGGCTGGCTGTACGGACTCGAGGGGTTCGCGACTCCCTCCAGGATCCGCAAGCCGGGGCCCGAGGAGACGATCTACGGCCACAACGACCCCTTTCCTTCGGACCTCTTCGATGCGGACGGAATCGACATCAACGGCGGCGTCTGGCGCTACCACCCGACGAAGGACCGCTTCGAGGTCGTCGCTCACGGCTTCAGCAACCCGTGGGGCATCGACTACGACGCGAAGGGGCAGATCTTCATCACCGCCTGCGTCATCCCCCACCTGTTCCACGTCGTCCCGGGCGGCATCTACCACCGCCAGGGCGGCAGCCACTTCAACCCGTACGTCTACGGCGACATCCGCACGATCGTCAACCACCGGCACCGCTCCGCACACGGCGGGGCGCGCGTCTACCTCTCGGACGCCTTCCCCGAGGAGCACCACGGCCGGCTCTTCATGGCGAACATCCACGAGCACGCCGTGCTCTCCGACGAACTCGAGCCGAGAGGATCCGGCTTCGTCGCCCACCACGGCGAGGACTTCCTGCTTGCCAACAACAAGCAGTGGGTCGGTTTCAGCATGGAGATCGGGCCGGGCGGCGATGTCTACGTGCTCGACTGGCACGACGCGGACATCTGCGGCAACGACGTCCAGCACAAGGAGACCGGTCGGATCTTCCGCATCGCGCCCGAACAGTCCCTGGCAGACGACTGGGAGGGCCGCTACGACGACGTGAAGTCGATGTCGAACGGGCAACTCGTCGAGCTCCAACTCTCGAAGAGCGCATGGCACGCGCGCCGGGCACGGGTCGTCCTCCAAGGACGGGCGGCCAAGGGCGAAGTCGACGCCTCGGTTGACGACGCGCTGCGCGAGATCTTCGCGTCGCAACCCGACGGCGACCTCCGCCTGCGGGCGATGTGGGCGCTCCACGTCATCGGCGGCTTCGCAACGGACGAACTCGTCGTGGCCCTGGACGACCCGGACGAGCATGTACGCGCCTGGGCGATCCAGCTCCTGACCGAGGACCGCGACGCCCCGCGCGCCGCTACCGACAGGTTCGTCGAGTTGGCGGAGCGCGACCCGTCGCCGGTCGTCCGCCTGTACCTCGCGGCGGCCCTCCAGCGCGTCGAGCACGACGTTCGCTGGCCGATCGCCGAGTACCTCGTCACGAAGGGCGAGGACGCGGACGACCACAACATCCCGAAGATGATCTGGTTCGGCATGGAACCCCTGGTTCCAGAGGACCCGAAGCGCGCTCTGCGGCTCGCCAGGGCCTCAGAGATTCCGATGCTCACGGAGAACATCGCGCGCAGAGCGGTCGACGCGGACGAGCTCGAGGTCCTTGTCACATCCCTCGCGGACCGGTCCGCAGCCCGGCCGGCTCTGCTCCGAGGCATGCTCGCCGGACTCGAGAGTCAGGTCTACGCCGAACCCCCGGACGACTGGGAGCGGGTTTACGCCCGGCTGAGGCGTGACCGGAACGCCGCCGACCTTGCCTTGGAGGTCGAACAGCAATTCGGCGGCGTCGAGGTCGCCCGCCAGTTCCTCGCGACCCTCGACGACGAGAGCGCGCCGGCCGAGGACCGGCGGCGGGCCATCCGCGGCCTGGCCCAACAGCGGCACGAGACGCTCAGCGAGCGGCTCCCGACTCTGCTCGACGAACCGGAGCTCCGGATCGCCGCGATCCGCGCGTTCGCCGCGTTCGACGGAGGCTGGGAAATGGGGTTGTTCCTGATGGGGCGCTACGAGACCTTCAACCCGGACGAGAAGCTCGCCGCGGTCCAGACCCTGTCGTCGCGCCCCATCTACGGCCGGATTCTCACCGGTGCGATCGAAAAGGGGAGTGTTCCGCGACGCGACGTGCCGGCCTACGTCGCACGCCAGCTCCACCGCGTCGTCGGCAGCGGTTTTCTCGAGGTCTGGGGGCCAATCACCCGAGTCTCGAGCGAAAAGACTGCGGCGATCGCGAAGTACACGACGACGCTCACCGACGAGGCGATCGCGGCGGCCGACACCGCCCACGGCGAACGGATGTTCACCGAGCTCTGCGGCGTGTGCCACCAGATGTTCGGCGAAGGCGGTCTGATTGGTCCGGATCTGACCGGTTCGAACCGCACGGAGCTCGACTACCTGCTGACGAACATCATCGACCCGAGCGGCGACATGCAGGACGCCTACCAGACGCTGATGGTGACGACTCGGGACGGCCGTACCTATTCCGGCACCGTGGCGACGAAGAGCCCTCGCTCCTTGACGCTTCGCGTCGTCGGCCAGGACGAAGTCGTCATCGCCCAGTCGGACATCCAGTCCCACGACTACTTCCCGCTCTCGATGATGCCGGAGGGCCTGCTCGACCCGTACGACGACGGCGAGGTGACGAACCTCGTCGCCTACCTGATGACCGCCCAGGAAGCGACGAGCCCCCAGGGCCCCTGAGAGCCCCGAGGACCCCGCAGATGACGAACGTCGCGATGATCGGCCTCGGCTTCGGCGCCGAGTTCATCCCCATCTACCAGGCCTATCCGGGCGCGAACGTCCACGCGATCTGCCGCCGAGACGAGGCGGAACTCCACAAGGTCGGCGACCAGTTCGGGATCGAGCGGCGCTACACGGACTACGACGAGGTCCTCGCCGATCCGGACGTCGACTACGTCCACATCAACACGCCGATCCCGGACCACGCCTGGATGTCGCTCGCCGCGCTCGACGCCGGCAAGCACGTCATGTGCACGGTGCCGATGGCGACGACGGTCGACGACTGCCGGAAGATCGTCGAGAAGGTCGCGGAGACGGGGCTCAAGTACATGATGGCCGAGACGGTCGTCTACAGCCGCGAGTTCCTGTTCATCAAGGAGTTGTACGGGAAGGGCGAACTCGGCGACATCCAGCACCTCGCCGCCTCGCACCCGCAGGACATGGACGGCTGGCCGTCCTACTGGAAGCGGATGATCCCGATGCACTACGCGACGCATGTCGTCAGCCCCTGCCTGGGGCTCGTCGACGGGCTGGCCGAGTACGTGAGCTGCTTCGGCTCGGGCGCGGTGCGCGACGACGTCGCCGTAGCGTCCGGCAACCGCTTCGCGGTCGAAACCTGCCACATCAAGGTCAAGGACAGCGACCTCGTCGCCCACGTCTGGCGCTTCCTCTACGACGTCGCGCGCCAGTACCGCGAGAGCTTCGACGTCTACGGAACGAAGAAGAGCTTCGAGTGGACCCTGATCGAGGACGAACCCCACGTTCTGCACACGGCAAAGAAGCCCGAGCCGGAGATTCCGGAGAAGGTCGAGGTTCCGGACTACGCGCACCTCCTGCCCGAAGAGATCCGGCACTTCACCCTGCCCCAGGAGATCCACGACGCCGAGCACCTCTCCTTCATCCAGGGCGGCGGTCACGGCGGCTCCCACCCCCACCTCGTCCACGAGTTCCTGGGCGCGCTCGACGACGACCGCGATCCCTGGCCGAACGCCGTCACCAGCGCGAACTGGACCTGCGTCGGCATCTGCGCCCACGAGTCGGCGCTTCAGGGCGGCAAGATCGTCCGGCTACCCGGCTTCACGCTGAAGACCTAGGACCGCTTTACCCCAACTCGACAGACCGGCTTCAGGAGGGCCAATGAACAACACCAAGCTACTCATCGCAAGCTTCCTCACCATCCTGGTTGCCGGAGTCGGAACCGCCGTTCGCGGCGGGCTCCTGCTCGAATGGGGCAAGGCGTTCGGGTTCACCCAGACGGAGCTCGGCCAGATCACGGGCGGCGGCTTCGTCGGATTCGGCATCGTCATCCTCATCGCGAGCCTCTTCCTGGACCGCTTCGGCTACAAGCCGTTCCTCCTTCTGGCGGGCGGGCTCCACGTGCTGTCCGTCATCGTCACCGCCGCGGCGACCTTCGTCTACAACGGGTCCATCGCAACGGACCCGGACCTGGCCCGCGCGGGCGCCTACTTCTGCCTGTTCTGGGGCATCTTCATCTTCGCGGTCGCGAACGGCATCTGCGAAGCCGTCGTCAATCCGTTGATCGCCACCCTGTACCGCAAGCAGAAGACCCACTTCCTGAACATCCTGCACGCCGGATGGCCGGGCGGCCTGATCGTCGGTTCGCTCCTCGGCATCCTGATGATCGGGCGCGTCCGCTGGGAAATCGTCCTCGCGCTCTATCTCATCCCGACCGTCATCTACGTCCTGATGATGGTCAGGGAGAAGTTCCCCACGTCCGAAGCGGCGGCCGCCGGCGTCAAGTTCTTCGACATGGTCAAGGAGTTCGCGGCGCCCATGCTGCTCTTCCTGCTGCTTCTCCACGTCTGCATCGGCTACGTCGAGCTCGGCACGGACAGCTGGATCGTCAACATCATGGACACCGTTCTCGGAGGCATGGGACTGTTCATCCTCCTTTACACCTCCATCCTCATGTTCGTCCTCCGGTTCTTCGCCGGACCGATCGTCCACCGGATCAATCCCCTCGGCTTGCTGTTCGCGAGTGCCGTCGTTGCCGCCGTCGGGCTCTACGCTCTCGGCTCCCTCGGTGCGGCGATCACGGTAATGATCGCCGCGACGATCTACGGCGCCGGCAAGGCCTTCTTCTGGCCGACGATGCTGGCGGTCGTCTCCGAGCGCTTTCCGAAGGGTGGCGCGCTCACCTTGGGCGCCGTCGGCGGCGTCGGCATGCTCTCCGCGGGCCTCCTCGGCGGCCCGGGCATCGGCTACCTCCAGGACCGCCACGCCTCGCAGAACCTGCAGGCGAATGCCCCAGCCGTCTACGAGGAGTACAAGGCGGAGGGCACGAACCGCTTCCTCTTCTTCGCACCGGTTCAGGGGCTCGACGGCGCGAAGGCCGGGCCCGTCATGGAGAAAGCGAAGGACTTCAGCATCAACCTGCCGCCGGACGAGCAGGCGGTGCGCGACGCCTCCTTCCACGGCGGCCAGACCGCGCTCCGGATCACGGCGGCCGTGCCCGTCTTCATGGCGCTCGGGTTCCTCTACCTCATCCTCCACTTCCGGCGGAAGGGCGGCTACCGCCAGATCGAGCTGACGTCAGAGCAGGAGACCTGAAGGGAACCGCACGAGCGGAGGCCTGTCGGCACGATGACCGATCTGCGCGCCGCGGGAGCGCGAGCAGGCATCAGGGCGGCGCGGCCGAACTCTTCGCGCCGTCCTTCTTCGCCTCCGCCTCGGGCGGCGTGGGCGCCGGTCTGGCGTAGATGTCGACCGCCTTGGCGCCGTCTTCCTCTTCCGTGGGCGGGCGCACACCTTCGCGGAGCATGATCGCCTCGACTGCGGCGACCGTGACGGGCGAAGGCTTGAAGTTGCCGAAGCGATAGCCGCGGGCGATCGAGAGCGGAGTCCAGCCGTACTTGTTTCTCCGGTTCCAGACCGTGATGTCCGCACCGCTTGCCGCCAGCAGGTGGACGACCCGCGGCAGGTTCTTGTAGGCGGCGCCGTGCATCGCCGTCTCGCCGTTTTCGTTCATCGCGTTGATGTCGGCGCCGAACTCGAGAGCCGTCCGGACCCCCTCGAGCACCTCTTCCTCCGTGCCGGCGTCCTCGCCGGGCGAGCGGGTACCCAGGCCGGCCGCGGCCATCAGCGCCGTCGAGCCGTCGTCGGTCCGAGTCAGCGGATCCGCGCCAAGTTCCGCGTAGACGCCCATCAAGTCCGCGTCGGCGACCAGGGCGGCGAGCACGAAGGGGGTAGCTCCCAGTTCGTTGAAGGAGGTGTTGTTGAGACGCGCCCTCGTCGTCATCCGAGCCTCGAGGTCCGCGCCATGCTCAACCACGTCGCGAACGAAATCGAGGCCGTCCATCGATCCCGAACCGTCGGGACGCGGGTTGTTGTCGCCCGCGCCGGGCTTGCGCACCCGCGCCAGCATGTGCAGCGCGGTGTAACCTGTATGGGCCGCGTTCGGGTCGGCGCCGGCGTCGAGAAGGCGCGCCGCAAGTTCGAAGTGGCCGTTCGTGACGGCGACGAGAAGCGGTGTCGACCCGGGTCGGACCGAGCGGCCGCCCGGCAGCGGACGTTCCCGCTTGACTGCCTTCCCCGGGGTCGGCGCGTTCACGTCGACCCCGGCGCGAAGCAGAGCCTCCGTCACCTCGATGCGGCCTTCGCGCACCGCGAACAGCAGCGGCGTGAAGCCGGAGTCGAGCGTCGCGTTCGGATCGGCGCCCATCTCGAGCAGCAACTCGACGACCTCCAGGTTGCCCTCGGCGGCGGCCCACATGAGCGCCGTCTGGCCGCGCCTTGGTTCGCGGAAGTGGATGTCGGCGCCGGCCCCGTGGAGCGCTTCGACCACCTCGATCCGACCGGTCCGCGCCGCGGTCATGAACGCCGTCTCGCCGCCTGGAAGGACGGCGTTCGGATCGGCGCCCACAGCCAGGAGCGCTTCGACGATCTCGGCGTTGCCGTTGGCGGCGGCCAGGGAAAGCGGCACGACGCCGTAGCGGTTGGCGGCGGACGGGTCGGCGCCGGCCTCGAGCAAGCGGCGAACCAGCTTGCCGCGGTCGTGGTAGACGGCCCAGTGGAGGGCGGTCATGCCGTCGACCTGGGCAGCGTTGACGGCGTCGGCGGTCGGCGAGGCGGCAAGAAGTCGTTCGAGCGTGGCCATGTCGAGACGTTCGGCGGCGTTTGCAAACGGAGTGTCGGTAGCGGCGGTCACAGGCCCCGCCAGCAGGAACGCCGCACCGGCGATCCCGAGCAGCCTTCGGCCCGACGAGAGGACGCCGGACGAATCGGCGAGCGACCGCAGCTTCCCGGAGTTCAAGCCCGCCTCCGCCTCAGCCCGCCAGGCGGACCGGTTCGGCCAACGTGTCGATCCGGCCGGTGCTGTCCGCGAAGGAGTCGAGCCGCACGCCGACGCTGTCGAGGAGCGTCAGGTGGAGGTTCGCCATGGGTGTCGGATCGTCGTAGACGACGTGCTGACCTCCGCGGACGGTCCCTCCCCCGCCGCCGGCAACGACGATCGGCAGGTTCACGTGGTCGTGGACGTTCGGGTTGCCCATGCCGCTGCCGTAGAGATAGAGCGAGTTGTCGAGCAGGTTGCCGTCGCCTTCCGGCACCGCCGCGAGCTTCCCGAGAAAGTAGGCGAACAGGGAGACGTGGAACTGGTTGATCTTCGCCAGCTTCGCCACCTTCGCCGGATCGTTGCCGTGGTGGGAAGTCGGATGGTGCGGATCGGGAACGCCGACCTCGGGGTAGGTCCGGTTGCTCGACTCCCGGGCAAGCTGGAAGGTGATGACCCGGGTCACGTCGGCCTGAAGCGCCAGCACCTGGAGGTCGAACATCAGCCGGGCATGGTCGGCATACGCCGCGGGCACGCCGGCCGGGCGGTCGACGTCGGGAAGGGCGCCCTCGTCGGCCTGCGCCTCCGCCTTCTGGATCCGCCGCTCGACTTCGCGCACCGAGTCGAGGTACTCGCTGACCTTGACCCGGTCGCCGGGGCCCAGCACGCCCTGAAGCCGAGCGATATCCTCGTGCACCCAGTCGAGCAGGCTGGCCTTCCGCTTCAGCCCGTCGCGCCGTTCGGCCGCCGTGCCGCCCTCGCCGAACAGGCGCTCGAACACGATCCGAGGGTGCGCCTCGGCCGGCAGCGGCGTGGTTGGCGACGACCAGGACAGGTTGTTCTGATACACGCAGGCGTAACCGTTGTCGCACTGGCCGACCATGTCCATCAGGTCCATCGCGAGTTCGAGCGAAGGCAACTGCGTCTCCTGTCCGATCTGTTGCGCGGCGATCTGGTCGACCGTCGTGCCGAGGTAGTAGTCCGTGCTTTCGGTCCACTTCGCTTTCGCCGCGCTCAGAAAGGCCGCGTTCGAGGTGGCGTGGGTACCGGGGTACGCGTTCTTGAGCTCCAGGTTCGAGATGACGGAAATCCGCTTCCTGAAGCCCTCCAACGGACTCAGCGAAGGCGAGAGCTCGCCCAGCCGGCCGGTACCGCCAGCCGGACGCCAACGGGTGATGTCGGAACCCATCGGCATGTAGACGAACCCCAGGCGGCGCACCGGCTTGGCCGCCGTCTTCGCCCAGGCGGTCAAGGGCGGCACCATCGCGTCGAGCAGAGGCAGGGCGACCGCCGCGCCCATGCCGCGCAGAAAGGTCCGCCGCGGCAACGACTTCTTGGTCAGGATCATGACGATGCTCTCCTCATCTGGAAGGGATCGCTGGCGACGATCGCCTGAATCAGGGACGACAGGCGATACTCGTCGACCTCCGCGCGGCGCAGGATCGCTCGCACCGCGGGAGCGTCGGCCGCGGTCACGCCCCGGCCGGTACCGAACACCAGGAGCTTCTCGGTCAAGGTGGTCAGGAACAGCTCGGGCCGAGCCAGCATCGCCTTCTCGAGTTCCTCGACGCCGCCCAGGGCGGTGCCGTCCCATAGCTCGCCGGAAGCGTCGATCGGGAAGCCCGAGTCCGTCGTCCTCCAGCGGCCGACCGCGTCGTAGTTCTCGAGCGCGAAGCCGACCGGGTCCATCAAACGGTGGCAGCTCGAGCAGGCCGGGTTGTCGCGGTGACCCGACAGCCGTTCGCGCATCGGCAGCTCCCTGGCGACGATCTTCGCTTCCGGCAGGTCCGGCACGTCGGCCGGCGGCGGGGGCGGCGGCACGCCGAGCAGGTTGCCCAACACCCAGTTGCCCCGCACCACCGGCGAGGTACGCGTGGCGAACGAGGTCACGGTCAGGATGCTGCCGTGGCGAAGCAGGCCGCCGCGCACACTGTCGGCGCCGAGTTCCGTCCGCCGGAAGCGGCTGCCGTAAACGTGCGGAATGCCGTAGTGCCTGGCCAGCCGCTCGTTGAGGAACGTGTAGTCCGCTCGGATGAGATCGAGGGCGCTGCGGTCCTCCCGCAGAACGCTGTCGACGAACAGTTCCGTCTCGCGGCGCATGGCCTGCCGCAAGTTGTCGTCGAAGTCCGGGAACAGCCGCTTGTCGGGCGTCACGCCGTCCAGGTTGCGGAGATGGAGCCACTGACCAGCGAAATTCGTCACCAGGTTCCCGGCACGCGGGTCGGCGAGCATCCGCTCGACTTGGCGCTCCAGGACTCCCGGTTCACTCAAGCGACCGGCCGATGCGATCTCCAGCAGTTCGTCGTCCGGGATGCTGCTCCACAGGAAGAAGGAAAGTCGGGACGCGAGCTCCAGGTCGCTGATGCGGTAGGGCGCCCCCGGTTCCACGCCGGCCGGATCCCGTTCGATGCGAAACAGGAACTCGGGGCTGACCAGGACCGCGGCGAGTCCCATCTCGATGCCGGCCTCGAACCCGCTCTCGGCTCTGGCCTGTTCATAGAGCGCGAACGGTCCGCGCAGGTCCTCGCCGGTCACCGGGCGGCGGTAGGCGCGGCGCATCAAGCTGGCCAGAATTTCCCGCGCGCAGGGGTCTTCCTCCCCGACCGCCTCGGGCCGGCAGACGAAGATCCGCTGGCGGCTCGGCGTGTCGCCGCCGCCGAGCGGGAGGTACGGCCCGACGATCGAGACGGAGAAGATGGCCGGCTGCACGCGGGGATGGCGGTAGTAGTTGAAGTGCGACTCGTAGGGCTGCCGCGCCGTCTCGAGCAGCACCCAGGGCCGGGCCGGGAAGGTGACGCCGACGTCGTGCGGCCCCGCAGTGACCGGCACACGGGCGACGAGATGATCGTCGACGTCGTCCTGCGACGGCTGGTAGTTCAGCGCAACGTCGCTCATCAGGTCCGGCGGCGCCACCGTGAACGACCGGATGCGCTCCCGATCGATCAGGAGTTCCAGCTCGTGCGGCTCGCTCAGGCCCTCGACGTGCTCGTTGCGGTCGCGGGCGAGACGGACCGCGAACTCGTAGACGCCGTCCGCCGGGAAGTTCCACCGCGCGAGAAGCCCCCCGCGGGTGCCGACCGGCAGACCCTCGAGGTGCTTCTCCTGGGTCTGATCGGGCTCGGTGCGGAACGTCACCCCGACCGGTTCCGCGTACGAGCGGCCGACCGCAATCCGGCTGATCTTCTCCGCCGCGCCGACATGGCGTTCAAGCAAGGTCGGCGAGAGGTCGCCCACCGTCACGTTGTCGAACCCGAAGCTCGCCGAATCGGGCGGCAACAGCGTGGCGACGTCGACGTCGAGGGCCAGCAGGTCCCGCACCGCATTCCGATACTCGGTGCGGTTCAGCCGACGAAAGGTCTCCGTCCGGCCCGGGTCGGGTTGCTCCGCGGCTATCCGGTCGAGTTCGGCTTCAAGTGACGAGAGAGCCTCCCGATATGCGCTCTCATCCGGGCGACGCCGACCCGGCGGCGGCATCTGACGCGCCCGCAGCTTGCGCGCCACCTTCTCCCAGGTCGCGCGGTCGAGACCCAACTGCCGCTCGACCAGTGCGTCCAGTTCGAGCCCGGCGGTCTGGAGCCGGCTGTTGTGACAGCCCAGGCAGTGTCGCGAGATGAGGACGCGGTGCGGGGCTTCGGCGTCGAGCGCCGCCACTGGCGTCGTGGGCGGACCGGCCGCCAAGCTTCCAACAACGGCCAGAAGCCAGCCGACACAGAGGAAGGCGACCCCCATCGCCCGCGGGCGACGTCCGAGACTCCCTGGTGGCTGGTGCATCTCCAACTCCTCAGGCTGAAGATACTACGAGCTTCGGGAAGCGGTTTGGCCTCGTCCGAGCCCATCCGCAAAACCAAAGTGTGAGTTTGGATTTGTCGAAACTCGGGCTAGAATCCGCACACCATGATCGAACGCGACCTCGCTCCCCAACTGCTTCAGGCCGCGCGACAGTTCCCGGCCGTCACGCTCACCGGCCCCCGCCAGAGCGGGAAGTCGACTCTCTGTCGCGAGCTCTTCCCCGACTTGGCGTACGCCAACCTGGAAGCGCCTGACGTCCGCTCGCTCGCCCTGGACGATCCCCGCGCCTTCCTCGCCCAGTTTCCTGACGGCGTCATCGTCGACGAGATACAGCGGGCGCCCGACATACCCTCCTACCTCCAAGGCATGATCGACGCCGACCCGCGGCCGGGGCGCTTCATCCTCACCGGCTCCCAGAATCTGGCGCTCCTCAGGACGGTCAGCCAGTCGTTGGCGGGACGAACGGCGGTTCTCCAGCTCCTGCCGCTGTCACGCGGCGAGTCGCTCCGATTCGAGCCTCACCCCAAGACCTTGGAAGACGCTCTGTTCACCGGCGGCTACCCGGCCATCCCCGACCGCGGAGTCTCCCCCAGCGCATGGCTGGCTGCCTACGCGGCGACCTACGTGGAACGCGACGCCCGGGCGGTTGCCAACATCAGCGATCTCGCTGCCTTCCAACGCTTCATCGAGCTGTGCGCCGGTCGCACCGGCCAGTTGCTCAACTACTCCTCGCTCGCAGCCGACTGCGGCGTATCCCAACCGACCGCCAAGGCATGGTTCGGCGTGCTGGAAGCAGGCTTCATCGCCTTCCGGTTGCGGCCGTTGCACGCAAACCTGCGGAAACGCCTGGTGAAAACACCGAAACTCCACTTCTACGACGTCGGGCTGGCCTGCTGGCTGCTCGGCATCCGATCTCCGGAACAACTCCGCACTCATCCCCTGCGCGGCCCCCTCTTCGAAACCTGGGTTGTCACCGAGATCGCCAAGCACCGCCTGAACCGCGGCGAGATCGGCGGCCTGTGCTTCTACCGCGACCAGGGCGGCAAGGAGGCGGACCTGATCATCGAGCGCGGCGACCGCCTCACGGTGGTTGAGGCGAAGTCCTCGCAAACCCCTACGAGCCGACTGCTCGACTCGCCGCGACAAGTCGGCCTGACGATCGAGCAGACCGGTCGACCGTGCGAGAAGATCGTCGTCTACGGTGGCAACCAGCTTCAGCAAAGGTCCGATGGGCGAATCGTCCCCTGGTCACGGCTCCACCAGGAAGACTGGACCTAGCCCGAGGTGCGCCCCAGGCCGGTCATGCCCATTTCCTTCACTCCGATCAGCGCAAGCCACGACTGGCACGGTCTGAACTGGACCCCGTCCGGGCCAGAAAGCCGCTGTGTCAAAGTCGTTGACAGGTTCCGCAACCGGCCCCTTCTCAAGGACCGTCAGCTACCGACGCCTCCAGAAGATCGAAGAGGGGGACGCCCATCGCCTCCGCGGCAGCAGCCATCCGCTTGTCGTAGGTGGCGAGTTCGATCTGCCTCCGCTGCCGAAACACGTACTCGACTGTAGCGAGGTGTAGCGCGTCGAGCGTCCGAACCGGAACGGAGAACGCTTCGAGAGCGCGTTCGAGCGTCAGCGGCCAGAGCTCGACCATCCCGACTCCACCGAGAAGCTCCCGAGCCTCTTCGCCAAGGGACTCGACGCGGAAACGAGAATGGAGTACGACCCATACCTCGTACTCAAGAAGTCGGCTCGAGATGATCTCGCTCTCCCAGAACCGCTCCGGAGGGCGCCGCACTTCCGCGAAGAGATGCGCGAGGATGACCGAACTGTCGACGTAAATCAAAGCCGGTCACTTCTCACTTCATCCAGAATCTCCATGAGTTCGTCAAGGCTCATCATCGGCTCAGGCTTCGGCGGAGGACCCGAGAACGGTCTGAGAGGCGGCGTCAGGATCCCCTTCCGCATCATCTCGGCGAGCTTCGCGTCGGCAAGCAACCGGCTTCGCTCGCGCCGCGGGGGGCCGAGCTCGGCAACGATCCGGTCACGGTTGGTGACGAGCACCGTCTCCCCGGCGGCTGCGATGCGAACGTACTCGCTGAGCTTGCTGTTCAGCGTCTTCAGGCCAACGGATCTCATCCAACGAAGGTAGCTACTTGTAGCTGCTTTCGTCAAGGGCTTTGGCGCGCGCCTCTCGTTGGACCGGCAGCCGCTGCCCCGGTCCCCGCCGCCTGCTACTCCTGCGACGCGGCCTGGTAGAGCTCGATCTCGTAGCCGTCCGGGTCGCGGAAGAAGACGATCGTCGGCGGGTTGTCGCCCGGAATCGTGACGAACCGAAGAGCGGACCCAGCCGCCTCGGCCTTCTTCGCCAGAGCCTTGGCGTTGGACGTGTTCACGATGATCCGGCCGTACGTCGTCTTGCCCTCAGGCAGCGGATCGTCGTTCAGCCGCGCCAGAACGAGGGTCGCACCGCCCCCGGGCGGGGCCAGGCCGATCTCGATTGGATCGTCCGAGTCCGGCGGATACGTCCACACGCGGGTGAACCCCAGCACGTCGCCGTAGTACGTCTCGGACCGCTCGAGGTCCGCCACGTTGATGGCAACCAGCGCCAACTCGGCGTCCGACGTCTCGCCTCCCGCGGGCAACGGCAACGCCACGAACGTCAACGCCGCAAGCACGAGAAACCGACCACTTGATTTCGACATCCCAAGCTCCCTCTCGAGAATCAGAGTTCCGATGAAACGGGGCCGACCAGCCTACCGCGCCGAGCGACTGCTCCCCGGTTCGCAACCGACCTGTTCCAACCGACGCGGAGCGACGAACTCGCCGATGCCCGCCAGCTTGCGCCGGGCATTCTCCCTTCAGCGAAGGGAGACGGGCGTCCAGCCGGGAATCCAGGACGCCAGCCCCGGAGCGAGCCGGGCGCCAACCGCATCGCGATCAAGTATCCTCCGCCCGCCCCGACGAACGAGAGCAGATCCAGACGATGAAGAACGGAACAGCAGTGCGCCTGACCGGCGTGCGGAAGAGCTTCGGCGCCCACACGGCCGTCGACGACCTGGACCTCGAGATCGAACCCGGCACGATCTACGGCCTGCTTGGCCCGAACGGCTCGGGCAAGACGACGACGATCCGCATGATGATGGGCATCCTCCTCCCGGACGGCGGCAAGGTCGAGCTCTTCGGCGGCGCCCCCGACTTCGCTCGGCGCAGCCGCGTCGGCTACCTGCCCGAGGAACGGGGCGTCTACGAGAAGATGAAGGTGCTCGACCAGCTCGTCTTCTTCGGGGAGATCCGCGGCGTCCCTCGGTCCCTCGCCCGCACCCGGGCCGAGGAGTGGCTCGAACGCCTGGGCTTGAGCGAATGGGCCTCGAAGAAGGTGCAGGCCCTGTCGAAGGGGATGCAGCAGAAAGTGCAGTTCATCTCGACCGTGCTCCACGATCCGGAGCTCTTGATCCTCGACGAGCCCTTCAGTGGCCTCGACCCGATCAACCAGGACGTCCTCGAGGAGATCGTCCTCGAGGAGAAGGACCGCGGCAAGACGATCCTCTTCTCCACCCATCTGATGGAGCAGGCGGAGCGGCTCTGCGAACGGGTTTGCCTCATCTCCCGGTCCCGCAAGGTGCTCGATGACGACCTGAAGGAACTCAAGCGGCGCGAGCGCTCGGGCGTCGTCGCACTGGAGTTCGAAGGCGAGGCGCCCTCGCTCGTCGGGTGGCCGGGCGTCTCGAAGGTCGAAGAGGCCGGCGACGCGCTTCACCTGACCCTCGGCGATGGCGTACGCCCCGAGGACGTCCTCGCCCGGGCTGTGGCGAATGGGCCAGGCCTGCGCAGGTTCGAGCTGCTGGAGCCTCGACTCCACGAGATCTTCGTACGCCACGCCGGCGAAGCCGGCGAAGAGAGTGCCCCTTCACGGACGGGAGGTGCATCGTGAAGCAGGTCTGGACGGTCATTCGCCGCGAGTACGTCGAACGCGTGAAGACGAAGGCGTTCATCCTCTCGACGCTGGGCATGCCGCTCTTGATGATTGGCATCATGGCGATCGTCGGCTTCGTCGGATTCCTCTCCGAGCAGTCCGAGCGGCAGGTCGCGCTCGTCGACCTGAACGGACAGCTCGGCGAGCGGGTGCAGCAGGCTCTGAGCGATGCCGGCTACGAAGTGGAATTCACCGCTGCCGGCGTCGACATGGAGGAGCTGGACCAGCGGGTGCTGGACGAGGAACTCGAGGCGTACATCGTCCTCGACGACACGACGGCCCGCGAGGCCGTCTTCCGCTACCGGTCGAAGGAGCCGCCGGGAAGCGTCCGGTCCCAGTTGATGCGGTCGGCCATCGTTCAGGAGATCGTCGACCTGCGTCTTGGCCAGCTCGAGGACGGCGAATCCGTGCGGCGGTTGTTCGAGGGCGGCTCGCTCGAGTTCGAGCCGGTCGGTCTGAACGAGGCCGAAGCCGAGGAAGCGGAAGCCGAACGGATCTCCGGGATGATCACGGGCATCGTCGGCGGGATCATCCTCTACGTCATGATGCTCGCTTACGGCGCGCAGACGCTCCAGTCGGTTCTCGAGGAGAAGCAGAGCCGGGTTGTCGAGTTGGTCGTCTCCTCGCTCAGGCCCTGGCAGCTCATGCTCGGGAAGATCGTGGGAGTCGGCGCCGTCGGGCTGACCCAGGTAGCGATCTGGATTGCCTTCGTCGCGCTGCTGGCCGGCCTGGCTCTGCCGGGCCTGATCTCCGCGATACCGGATGCGGGAGATCTCGAAGAGCTGTCTCAGTTCCGCCAGTACCTGCCGGGGCCCGGCGCGATCGCCCTGCTCGTCGTCTTCTTCCTGCTCGGCTACTTGCTCTACTCGAGTCTGTTCGCCGCAGTCGGCGCGATGTGCAAGAACCTCCAGGAAGCGAGCCAGGCGCAGGCGCCCTTGATCATCGTGATCATCGTTCCGTTCATGATGCAGATGATGACGATCGAGGGGAACGCGATGGAATGGATGAACTGGATGGCCCTCTTCCCCTTCTTCAGCCCGATCATGATGTACCCGCGGGCCGTGATGGGGGACGTGCCCGCCTGGATGGTCGTCGTGTCCATCGTGCTCAACGCGTTGACGGTCTGGGGCGCCGCCTGGGTAGCGGGCCGGATCTACAAGGTCGGCATCCTCAGTCAGGGCAACCGGCCGAATCTCCGCGAATTGCTCCGCTGGATCCGGGAGGCGTAGCAAGGGCTTCGGACCCGCCGAGGGCGGACTTCTGCTCCGACTTCCCGCTCGGGACGGCAAAGGACCGTACCCACGAGTTCCAACCGAGACCTCGCGTAAGCCTGCAGCCCGACGAAACCAGGGCGGCAAGGAGGCGTTCACGTGTCAACCGAGACGAGCAAGACGATCAGACGGATCAACGGGCCGATCACTCTCGGGAACGGCATCGCGAGCGAGACGCTCCGCATACCCACCGCCGATCCAACGGGTTTCCACCAGGCGATCTCCGAACCGGACGCGATGCCGGCCGCGGAGATTCTCGGCAGCCTGTTCCTGCCCCGGAAAGGGGGTCCATCGCCGGTCGTGATCGTTGTCCCGGGCAGTCTCGGCGTCGCGCCGTCGCATATCGCGAAGGCGGACCTGCTGACAGAGGCCGGGATCGCCTGCTGCGTGATCGACCCCTTCGGCACGCGGGGCGTAACTTCGACCGTCAGGAACCAGGCGCAGTACTCGTTCGCGGCCAGCGCCTGGGATGTGCTCGCGACCGCGACCGTCCTCATGCGCCGAACGGACATCGACGCGACGCGCATCGGCGCGCAGGGCCACAGCCGCGGCGGCTCGGCCGTGCTGTCCGCGGCGTGCATGGCGCCGCTCGTTGGACCGCAGAGGGCCCCCGCGCTCGCCGCCGTCTACGCCGCCTACCCGTGGTCGGGCTTCCAGTTCCTGCGGCCCGACGCCGGCCGCACCGTCGTCCGATCGGTCATCGGCGACCTGGACGAGTGGTGCCTGCCGCTCCAGGTTCAGGCCCACATGCACGCGATGACGCTCTGCGGTTGCGACGCGAGCTTCCGGCTCTTCCCGAACGCCCACCACAGCTTCGACCGGGAGACGCCGGTGGAACTCGTTCCCGACGCGTCCGTCGGGCCGGGAGCGCCCACGATCTACATCCGCGACGACGGCGCCCTTGTCCATCCCGTAAGCGGCCGAGCCGACCCCGGCTTCAGCGAGCGAGACGCGATGATCTACCTCGTCAAATCGCCATACGGCAAGAAGGGCGCGAGGATCGGCGCTGCCGGCGATCAGGCGCGCTCGTTCCACGAGGACATGATCGCGTTCTGGACCGGGGCGCTCGCCTGATTCCATCTGGAATGCCGGCCTCGGATGATCCGGGCAACACCGGAGGAGCGAGCCAGCGCACTCTCTGATCAGCGCGATGGCCGGACCATCGCCGGAACGTGCCGTCAGAACGCCGTCTGTTCCGCCCGAGTCGAAGCGCCTTCGACCAGAATCGGGGGCATCGGACAGCTCATCAAGGCCGACACGGCCCGCAACAGCTCGGCTTCTTCGACGGAGACCTGCCGGTCCGCCGTGATGCAGGCGACCGCCGCCTGGAGCGTCCGTTTCTTGACCTGGGGCGCGGCGTGGTCGAGGTCCTCGAGGGCTCGATCAAGTTCGGCGAAACCGCATTCCTCGTATCCGAGCAGCTCCGCATCCGGAAGTTCGAGAACCTGCCAGGCCTTCGCGAAGGCTCGGGCGGCCGCGCGCGAGTCTCGATTGCCTACGTAGGCCAGTGCCGAAAGGACGACCGCCAACGGGTTGCGCACCTCCCTCTCCGAACGATGCCGAATCCGCTCCGGCCCCGACCTGCCGAAGCGGCCCTGCATATCCCGAAGGAGAATCCGCTGAAGCGCCCACTCGAACAGGTCGAGGGCTTCGTCCGCATCGACGAGTTCGACCAGGTTCTTCCGGAAGATCTCGTGCTGCCACGGCGTCAGCGACGAGAGCGCCGGGAGCGTAATCTCGAGCAGAGGCAGGCGGAGTCTCGAGTCGAGGCGTTCGACCCGTCGCGCGAGCTTCACAGTCTCCTCGTAGACGCCGTGATCGGCGGCTGCCTCGAGGTGGGCAAGCTGCAACCGCCTGAACGAGTCGTCGCGGTCGAGGAGTAGCGCGTATACGAGCGCGCGCGCGCCGTAGGGTTCGCGGGCGGCAGAAACGAGGACGTCGGGCAGCCGGCCGACCAAGGACGCCGCGTACTCGACGTGAGCCGGCGTCGGTTGGCCGACGTGTCCGACGGCGTCTGCCAGCTCTGTGCCAGGCGGCGCGTCGGCATCCGCTTCGACCAATCCAGCGATCGCCGGCGCGGTGGCCGCCGCCAGAGCGCCCAGGACCTGAGGCGGCAGCTTCGGGAACTCGCCCTCCCAGGACGGTTCGATCCGTCTGATGCGTTCCTTGAGCGGCGGGTGGGTCGAGAACATCGCGCTGAAGCCGGAGGTCGCCCGCCCGAAGAACATGTGACTCGCCTGCGGTGCGTTCGGGTTCTCGACCTGCGAGCCGGCCGCGAAACCGCCGATCTTCTTCAGCGCCCCGGCGATGCCACCCGGTTGGCGAGTGAACTGGACCGCCGAGGCATCCGCCAGGAACTCGCGCTGCCGGCTGACCGCAGCCTTGATCAAGTTGCCGAAGAAGGTCCCGGCGAAGCCGACGATCGCGAGCCCGGCGCCGAGCGCGAGGATCGGCACGGCGCCCTTGCCGTTCTTCGATCGCCCGCCGCCCGTGTAGAGCGACATCCTGAAGATGAAGTAGCCGATCATCCCGATCAGGAAGATCCCGTGGAGCAGACCCATCAGCCGGATGTTCAGCCGCATGTCGCCGTTCAGGATGTGGCTGAACTCGTGCGCGATCACGCCCTGGAGCTCGTCGCGGTCGAGGTTCGCCGCCGCTCCGCGGGTGACGCCGATGACCGCGTCCCGCGGCGCGAAGCCGGCCGCGAACGCGTTGATCCCCTCTTCGCCGTCCATCATGTAGACCGGCGGCATCGAAGCGCCCGAAGCGATCGCCATCTCCTCGACGACGTTGAGCAGCCTGCGCTCTGTCGGGTCCGACGTATCGCCGTTCACGAGCCGACCGCCGAGCTGTTCGGCGACGACGCGCCCGCCCCCGCGCAGTTGGGCGATCTTGAACAGGCTGCCGCCGCCGATGACCGCCAGAGCGCCGAGAAAGGCGACGATCAGAAGTCGCGGATCGTCACCGTGAGCCGTCCAGTCGATCGCATTCGTCTCGCGATCCCGCCCAAGGTAGCCCATGAGAACGGCGAGCAGCGCCCAGATCGACGCGACGATCGCCAGGACGGCGAGCGAGAAGAGGACGACGAGGCGAACGGTGCTCCGCCGCGCCGCATCCTGCTGCGCGAAGAAGTCGGTAGCCATCCCACCCGCCGCCCGGACCGGGAGCCCGACCTACTCGCGCCCCGAGCCGCCGCAAAGCTCCGGCGTTCTGTCCGAACCCGTCCTTGCCGCTCGTCTGCGCCTGGAAATCACGTCGTACCCTGCCGCGGCGCCGGCTACTCGAACGAAAGCCGGGGCGCTTCGGCGATCGCCTCGCTGTCGAACTCGAGGAGCGCAGCATCTTGACCGTGACCGAACATCCCGGCCACCATGACGGCCGGGAACCTCTGCCTGTACGTGTTGTACGCGGTCACCGCGTCGTTGAATGCCTGGCGGGCGAAGGCGACCTTGTTCTCCGTCGAGCGGAGTTCTTCGCTGACCTGCATCATGTTCTCGTTCGCCTTCAGGTCGGGATAGCTCTCGGCGAGGGCGAAGAGCCGGCCGAGCGTGCCGGAGAGCACGCCTTCCGCCGAGGCCAGACCCTGAATTGCCGCGGCGTCGCCCGGGTTCGAAGCGGCCTCCTCGAGTCCGCCGGCCGCCATGTTCCGGGCCTCGATGACGGCCTCGAGCGTCTCCCGCTCGTGCTTCATGTAGCCCTTCGCCACCTCGACCATGTTCGGGATGAGGTCGTAGCGCCGCTTGAGCTGGACCTCGATCTGAGCGAACGCGTTCTGGTAGCGGTTCTTCAACGTGACGAGCTGGTTGTAGGTCCCGATCAGGGAGCCGCCGAAGACCACGGCGAGGAGGACGACGCCGGCGAGAAGGACGATGGCGAAGATGCTCATCGCCCTGCTTTCCTCGAAGCGGGTCCTGACGATCGACCGCGGCGCGGGAACCGAAGCGTGTTGTCCATCATCTTGCGAGTAGGCTAGCAGCACGGAGAACGTTCGATGACCGCGAGGAGTTCCAGCGCGGAACGCAGGGTATGCACGAGGTGCCGAAGGCATCCGCCAGCCCTGGGCAAGAAGACCTGCGGGCCCTGCCTGGAGGCTCTCGCGAGGCGTCGACGAGCGCGGGTCGAGGCAGGACGGTGCGGGCAGTGCGGCAAGCGGCCGCCCCTCCCGGGGCACCGGAGGTGCGCACCATGCAACGAGGGAATCGTCCAGACAGCCGGCCCCGACCGCGAGACGGCGAACCGGTCCCCCTGAGTCCCTGAGCCGTGACCCCTCCGACCGCTCCTTCGGAACTCCCGGAACGCGACCCGGAAGTCGGGCAGCTCGTTCGCGTCCGCAGCCGCCGGTGGCTGGTGGAGGGGGTCGAACCCGGCGGCAAACCCGGCGAGTCGTCCATCGTCCGGCTGGCCTGCGCGGAAGACGACGCCCAGGGAGAGCAGATCGAGGTGTTCTGGGACTGCGAGATCGACCGCGGCATTCTGGAACAGAAAGGCTGGTCCGACCTCGCCTCCAGGGGCTTCGACACGCTCCGCCGCTTCGCCGCTTTCCTGCATACGCTGCGGTGGAACTGCGTGACGGCCACGAACCCGAACCTCTTCCAGGCGCCCTTCCGTGCCGGCATCCAGCTGGACGCATACCAGATGGAACCTCTCCGCAAGGCGCTCAGGATGCCGCGAGTCAACCTCTTCATTGCCGACGACACGGGCCTCGGCAAGACGATCGAAGCCGGCCTGATCGCTCGCGAGCTGCTGCTGCGCAAGAAGGTCCGAACGATCGTCGTCTCCGCGCCAAGTTCCGTCATCGAACAGTGGCAGGTCGAGATGGAGGAACGGTTCGGTCCCCTGTTCGAGATCCTCGACCGCGCCTATTTCACGCGCATGCGCCGCGAGCGCGGCTTCGGCGTGAATCCCTGGCAGACCCACAGCCGGTTTCTCGTCTCCCACAGCCTGCTCCGGGATCCGACGTATGCCGACCCGATGCGGGCCTGGCTTGGCCCCCTGGTGGCGGTTCGGTCGCTCGGGGAGGCTGCGGCTCGGCGCGAAGAGGAACTTGAAGCCCGTCTGAGAGCCCGCGGATTCGAGGAAGTAGACGCCGACCGCCGGCGTGATCAGCTCGCAAGAAACATGGCGCTCCGGCCTTGGCCGCGATAGGCGGGGGATGAGACCCGGCTACGGGCCCGCACGGGCCTCACGCCACTCAGAGGCGAGCGGAACGAATCGTCACGCTTCGGCAAGCGGGTCCGCAGCAGGAAGCCGATGAAGTGCGCGGGCTAGACTCGACCCCATGGCACGATCTTGTTCGGCCGTCGCCGGCCCGGGCGCAACCAGCTGCTTGCCCGCCCGGGTCGCACGCCCTCCGAGCTGCCGACGCGTCTCGGAGGCCACTCCGGGGAGCGGCGTCGCCCGGCGTCCGGGAGCGACGCAGTGACCAGCGGAGGCCGCCTGCTCACGCGAGTAGCACTTCGCAACTCAAGAGCATCGCCGCGTGCGACGTCTCGCCTTCCCAGCTCTGCTTCCTCGTCGGCCCGAACGGGTCGGGCAAGAGCAACTTCCTGGACGCTCTCCGCTTCGTCCGGGATGCGCTGCGCCACTCCATCGATCACGCGCTCAGGGAGCGGGGCGGGATCAACGACGTTCGGCGGAGATCCAGCGGCCACCCGACGCACTTCACTATCCGCGTCGAACTCGCGCTGAAGGAATCGGACGGCCATTATGCGTTCACGGTCGGCGCAAAGAGAGGAGGCGGATTCGAGGTACAGGTCGAAGAGTGCCTGGTGGTTCCGAGCGCGGGCGGCAGACCGCACTACTACAAGGTGGAGCGAGGGCAGGTAAGGAAGAGCTCGCTGCTCACGAATCCCGTCGCCGCCCCGGATCGTCTGTACCTCGTCAACGTCTCGGGCGACGACTCCTTCCGTCCGGCCTACGATGCCCTGTCCGCCATGGGTTTCTACAGCCTGAACCCCCAGCAGATTCGTGAACTTCAGTCGCCCGACCCCGGCGAGCTTCTGAACCGGGATGGCAGCAACATCGCGAGCGTGCTGGCCAACCTCTCGAGACGCTCCCCCGACTTCAAGGATGGCTGAGCCATCACGTCCTGTCGGGCGAGACGTATAACCCCACCCGCCACCAAGCCAGATTCACCGCCAACCTCGACCTCGCCGCGGCGAGATCGGCCCCATCCTTCGACAAGCTGTGGCGGGACGTGACCTCTCTGCTCGTTCCGCCGCCTGCGAACAACTGCGAATGAAGGAACAGGAGAACAGGTGGAAACGACAACACGGACCCGACCAGGCCCCTACCTTGCCGGCTGCGGCTTCCAGTTGGGGTGCGGGACATGGGCTTCCTTCATGATCTCCTCGATCTCGCCGACGACCTTCGGGTGGTTCCGGGCCACGTCGTACTTCTCTCCAGGATCGCGCAGCACGTCGTAGAGCTCGAGGGGGCCGGTGAACATCGGTCTGCGAACGCCCTTCCAGTTCCGCAGGCGAACTGCCTGCGCGGATGAGGCTTCGTAGAACTCCCAGTAGAGGTAGTCGTGCGGCCTCTGCTCGCCGGCCCGTCCCCGCAGGGTCGGCGCGAAGCTGATCGAGTCGATCTTCGACGGCGCCTGGACGCCCACGAGATCGGCGACCGTGGCCATCAGGTCGCCGAAGTAGCCGATGTGGTCCGAGACCTGGCCCGGCTCGATGGCGCCCGGCCACCAGGCGAGAAACGGCACGCGAATCCCGCCGTCGTAGAGGTCCCGCTTGATGCCGCGCAGTTCGCCGGATGGGTTGAACCGGAGCAGGTCGTGGTTCGACTCGTTGTGCGGCCCGTTGTCCGAAGAGAAGAAGACGAGCGTCCGGTCGTCGATCCCCAGCTCGGCGAGCCGCCCGAGCAGCGTTCCCACGTCCCGGTCCATGCGGGTGATCATCGCCGCCTGGCCCTTGTCGGGGTTCGGCCAGTTCTCCGCTTCGTAGACGCCGTACTCCGGCACTTCCGCGCCGTCGCCGACGGCTCGCGTGGCTTCGTTGTTCGCGTGCGGAATCGTCAGGGCGAGGTAGAGGAAGAAGGGCGAGTCCTTCTGCTTCTCCACCCAGGCCAGCGCCTCGCGCATGATCAGGTCGTGGGAGTACTCGGTCCGCTCCGACGACCAGCCGCCCACCGGGGAGCCGCGGGGTCGCGACGTCGGCTCGACTCTGTTCCGTAGCTCGACCCTGTCGAGTCCGCGCCACAGGAACTCGGGATAGTAGTTGTGGGCGTGCACCTGGTTGAGATAACCGTAGAACGCGTCGAAGCCCTGACGGAGTGGATGGCCCTCCATGCCGACTTCGCCGAGGCCCCACTTGCCGAACAGGCCGGTCGCGTAGCCGGCTGACTTGAGGACCTCCGCGACGGTGACGTCCTCGTCGCGTAGCGACTGCGCGGTTCCCGATGCGTTGCCGCGAACATGGGTGCGGCCCGCGTGGCGCCCGGTCATCAGCACGCTGCGAGACGGAGCGCACACGGTCGAGCCCGCGTAGAACTGCGTGAAGCGGAGCCCTTCCGCCGCCATGCGGTCCA
The DNA here is from genome assembly GCA_965219625.1 of Candidatus Multivoraceae bacterium. Lineage (GTDB taxonomy): Bacteria > Acidobacteriota > Thermoanaerobaculia > Multivoradales > Multivoraceae > Multivorans. The sequence continues at coordinate 712,148 of OZ244782.1, forward strand.
GGCTGGGGGTCCGGATCACCTGCTGACCGTACGAGCCGAGGTCTCCGTATCCCAGATCGTCGGCGAGGATGAAGATGACATTCGGCCGGTCGGCGCTGATGGCTGCGCCGGTCGTCGCGCCAACCAGGATCCAAAGGGCGACGACTGTCGATCGGATTCGATGCACGGCTCGCATGGCTCGCCCTCGTTCTACCCCAGACTGCCGACGGACACGCCGATCAGGCTGCCGATCCCGTAGGTGACGACGGCCGCGGCGACACCGGCGAGCAGCATCCGCGCGGCGCCCCAAGCTGCGTGCACGCCGGTCAGACGCGCCAGGATCCCCCCCGCGAGCAGCAAACCCAGGCCGCTGAACGAACCGCTCAGCCAGAACGCGAGGTCCCCCGCGCCCAACGCGTAGGGCAGAAGCGGAATGGCCGCACCAACGACGAAGGCCACGAAGGAGCTCGAAGCCGCGGCCACCGGGGCGCCGAGTTGCGATGGGTCCAAGCCCAGCTCCTCCCGCGCCAGCGTGTCCAGCGCGACTTCGGGATCCGCCATCAGCCGGAACGCGACACGGCGCGCCTCCTCCTCGGACAGACCCTTCGCCTGGTAGATGCGCTCCAGCTCCGCCTGCTCCTCCTCCGGCCGTTCACTCAGTTCGACCCGCTCCTTGCGCAGCTCGTTCTCGTAGAGATCCCGCTGAGACCTTACCGAGATGTACTCTCCCGCCGCCATCGAGAATGCGCCCGCAAGCAAGCCGGCGGTCCCGGCAAGCAACACGAAGTCCCGGTTGCCAGTGCCGCCGGCGACTCCCATGACGAGGCTGAAGTTGGAGACCAGGCCGTCGTTCGCGCCGAGGACCGCGGCTCGCAGACTCGCACCCCTGGTCGCGACTCCGCCGGAGTGTGATGTGCTCCATCGACGCAAGATGACCATGTCGATTTGGATGCGGCGTCGCGAACGGCCCCTTCCCTACCGCTCAGTACGGCGCGGACGTCCTCGGTAACGTTCTTCTCCAGCTCCGGCAGCGCCAGCTTCGCGTCGTCTTCCTCCTCCTTCGCTACTCTAGCCTGCACCCTTCACCGAGCACTTGGGGCGACACCCGCATTGCGTCAACTCGAGATTCCATCGCGCTGTCCGCCGGCGGCTATCCGGCTACAGGCCGAGCGCACCGACGCTGCCGGCAAGCGAAGACGACCGGAATGAAGCCGCCTCCTCGGAGCGTTGCTCTATCATCAAGTTCCTCGAGGAGGTCAGGGGGTTACGTCATGCAAAGCCGGTCCCTCGGGTTCATCGCCGCCGGTCTTCTTCTCGCCGCTTCCGCCGCGCCGGTCGGCGCAGCGGGCGACGACGCAACAGACGACAATTGGGGCATGAGCCCTCTTCACCACGCGGTCGAGGCGGGCTTCGAGCCGGACGCGATCCAAGCTCTGCTGACCGCCGGCGCCGATGTTCACGCCGTCGACGACTACGGCCGGACGCCCCTCCACCTGGCGACGGGAGCGGAGCTGGATCCGGCCGTCGTCCGTCTCCTCATCGATGCCGGCGCTAGAGTCGGCGCAGTCGATTCGGCGAAGGGAACTCCGCTCCACAGCGTCGCCGTCCACGGCAATCCGGAAGTCGCCGCGACGCTCCTTGCCGCCGGTGCTCGCGTCGACGCGGCGAACAGCTGGGGGAGAACTCCACTCCATGAAGCCCTGGCTGAGCACTTGGAGGGCGACTTGGCGCCGATGGTCCGGCTGCTGCTCGAGCACGGGGCGGATCCCCGAACCAGAGACGAGGACGGGGACACCCCCCTTCACCATCCGATGGCAGGGATCGAGGTCGCCCGTCTCCTGATTCAGGCCGGGGCCGACGTGAACGCCGCGGGTCGGAACGGAGACTCTCCCCTGCACGAAGCCGCCGCCTGGGCCGACGATCCCGAGGTGGTCAAGGCACTGCTCCTCGCAGGGGCGCACGTCGACGACAGGAACGAATCGAACGAAACGCCGCTCTCCCAAGCAGCCGAGTGGAACGAGAATCCGGAAGTCCTGACCGCCTTGCTGGATGCCGGCGGAAGCGTCGACGTGAACGGCTCTTGGGGCCGAAGCCTGCTGCACCTCGTCGCATCGAGATTCGACAGTCCCGATCTCGCCTACCGCTTGCTCGATGCCGGGGCCGACGTCGACGCCGTGGACGAAGAAGGCACGACGCTCCTTCACGTCGCGGCCGACCGCGCGAACGCCGAACTGCTTCGAAGGCTGATGGCCGCAGGCGCTCACCCAGTCGACGTGACCGACGAGGCCGGCAGGACTCCGCTGCATTTCGCAGGGAGTCCGGAGGTCGTCCGGTTTCTTGTCGAACGCGGCGCCGACGTCGAACGACCGGATCAGGCAGGTCTCACACCACTCCACCACGCAGTGAGGGGACGGACCTTCGCCACCGTCGAGGCCCTGATCCAGGCGGGCGCCGACCTCGAAGCCAGAGACGCCAAGGGACGGACGCTCCTCCATCAAGCCGCCGAGCCTCGTTACGGCGAGGACGGCTCCGCTGCGGTCGAGGCATTGACTCGGCTCGGGTTCGATGTAAACGCCCGGGATGCAAAAGGGAACACTCCGCTCCACTTGGCTGCGGGTTCGGATGACGCCAGCGGAAGCGTTCAGGTGGTCGAAGCCCTCATCCGCTCGGACGCCGATATCGACGCGAGGAACAGCAAGGGCGAAACCGCGTTCCATCTGGCCGCGCACCACCTCGCGATCGACATTCTCCTCACCTTGGCGGCGACGGGAGCCGAAATCGACGCGAGAGACGGAGAGGGAAGAACGGCATTGCACGTTGCAGCGCAACGCATCTTCGGGGGAATCGCCTGCGGACCCGAGTACGCCGACAACTTCTCCTACTTCGACCATCTCGAGGCTCTGCTCCGCCTGGGGGCGAACGTGAAGGCCACCGATCAGAGCGGCGCAACGCCGCTCCACCTGGCCTCCGCGGCCAGCCCCGATCCCGCCCCGCTCGAGGCCCTGATTGCCGCCGGCGCGGACGTCCACGCGAGGGACGGAAGGGACGCGACTCCGCTGCACTATGCAGCGCGCAATCGCACCGGCGCCGCGTACGACTCGAGCGTTCAACTCGGTGACGACGTCGACGTGATCACTGCCCTGATTGACGCCGGCGCGGAGGTCGACGTTCGCGACCGCTACGGAAACACGGCGCTCCACGTTGCCGCGGGCCAGAACACCACTCCCGACGCGATCACTTCGCTTGTTCGCGCCGGCGCGGACGTCAACGCGCGGCTGCCCGACGGCAGGACGCCGCTTCACCTTGCAGCGGCGACCGACTTCGAGTTGCGGACCACAGCCGTTGCGAAGGCGCTCGTCCTTGCGGGCGCCGACGTTCAGGCCACGGACAAACAAGGCAGAACGCCCCTCCACGACGCGGCCGCCAAGTCTGGAGATGTCCGCGTCGTGGAGGAGCTCCTCCGAGCCGGCGCCGACCCCCACGCGACGGACCGCAACGGGAACGTCGCTTACGTTCTCGCTGACGACCACGCGGGCCGGCCGAGTAGAATGCCGCGGCAATGACCCGACCCAGGAAGAGAAGCCGCCTGTTCGTCGGCCTGAAGTGGACCGGCATCTCCTTCGCCGCGCTCGCCGCCCTGCTTCTGGCGCTCAACCAGACCGCCGGAATGCGTCTCCAGATGACAGGCAACTTCATACCCCGGCTCGACTTTCACCACGAGGGCCGCCACTACCGCGCGATCGAGACGCATCGCGAACGAAGCGCCGAGCCGATTCCGGTTGCGAGCCCGGCGCCCCTGGACAATCTGGAGGCAACTCCCGGAACCGAGGCCGAACCCGAGGCGCCGGCCACGCCCGAGGTAGAGGCGCCGGAAGAGGAAGCCGTAACGCTCGCCGAGGCGCCCTCGCCTGCCTCCTGGCCCTACTACCGGGGCCCTCGGATGGACGGCAGCTACGGGGGCTCGATCAACACGGACTGGCCGAGCGAAGGACCCCCGGAACTCTGGCGCGTCCCGGTCGGCGGCGGCTACGCCTCCTTCGTCGTCGGGGACGGCCTCGCCTACACGATCGAGCAGCGGCGGGAGCAGGAGGTCGTCGCCGCCTACGAACTCCTGAGCGGGGTCGAACGCTGGAACGCGAACTGGGATGCGCGGTTCGAAGAGAGCATGGGCGGCGACGGTCCCCGCGCCACGCCGGCCCTGTACGAAGGCACGCTGATCGCGCTCGGCGCAACTGGCGAATTGCGAGCCCTCGACGCAGCAACCGGCGACGAGATCTGGCAGACGAACATCCTCGAAGATGCCGGCGCCGCGAACCTGACCTGGGGCATGGCGGCCTCACCTTCGATCTTCGAAGGCGCCGTGCTGACCGCACCGGGCGGTCCGGACGGCGCGGTCATCGCCTACGAACTGGACACGGGCGCGATCCGTTGGCGGGCGCTTGATGCCGAGGGCGCCTACACGGCCCCCGCCGTGTTCACGTTGGACGGACTCTCCCAGATCGTCCTGATCGGAGCAGACCAGGTCATCGCTCTGTCCACCGACGGCGCGAGGACCTACTGGACCCACCCCTGGGCGACGATGAACGGGATCAACGCGGCGCAACCGCTTCAGGTTGCCGACGACCGCATCTTCGTGTCATCCGGCTACGGCCAGGGCGCCGCCGTTCTCGAGATCGACGCGGACGTCGAGGCAGGGACCGCGGCCGTGAGCGAGCTCTGGTTCAACAACCGGATGAAGAACACGTTCTCGAGCTCGGTGCTCCACGAGGGCCACATCTACGGCCTCGACGAGGGCATCCTCGCCTGCGTCGACCCGGCGACCGGCGAGCGGAAGTGGAAGGGAGGCCGCTACGGTCACGGCCAGCTCCTGCTCGCCTCGGGGCATCTTCTGATCACGACCGAGCGCGGCGACCTCGTCCTCGTCCGGGCGACGCCCGAGTTCCATCAGGAGCTCGTCGCCTTGCCCGCCGTTTCCGGACGCACCTGGAACAACCCCGCACTCGCCAACGGCATCCTGCTCGTGCGGAACGACCGCGAAGCCGTCGCCTTCGACGTTCGGCCGCAAACCTGACGGTTGCTCCACCGGAGCGCGTGACAGGATCGCTCGACCTGGGCGAAGGAGGGGGAGGATTCGGCGATGGATGTGGCGAACAGAATCATGGTCGTAACGGGCGGAGCGTCGGGAATCGGCCGGGCGCTGGCTCAGGCCTTTGCGCGCGAGGGGGCACGGCACGTCGTCGTCGCGGACCGGGACGAGGCCGGCGCGAAGAAGGTGGCCGAACAGATCGGCGGCACCGGGGTCGGTCTGGACGTCGCGGACGAAGGAGCGATCCACGATCTGGTGGCTCTGACGACAGCGAACATCGGGCCGATCGACCTGTTCATGTCGAACGCCGGTTACGTGACGATCGGCGGGCTCGAGGTCCCGAACGATGAACTGAACGACATGTGGGATGTCCACGTGATGGCCCACGTCTATGCCGCGCGAGCGGTGCTGCCGCAGATGATCGAGCGGGGCAGCGGCTACATCATGAGTACCGCTTCCGCCGCGGGCCTTCTGACCCAGCTCGGATCGCTCGCCTACTCGTTGACCAAGCATGCGGCGGTGGCGCTGGCCGAGTGGCTCGCAATCACTCACGCGCACCAGGGAATTCGGGTCTCCGTGCTCTGCCCCCAGGCGGTGCAGACGAATATCGGCGCGAACAGTCCGAGTTCCAGTCGCCACGGGCAAGGAACCGTCGGCGTCGCTTCGGGAGACGGCGTACTGACCTCCGAACAGGCGGCCGACGCCTGCATCGAAGCGATTCGCGAGGAGCGCTTCTGGGTGCTCCCCCACCCGGAAGTCGCCGAGTACGTCCGCCGCAAGGGGACCGACATCGACCGCTGGCTACACGGCATGAGGCGCTTCCAGGGCAGGCTCTATGAAGGACGGCAACTGCCGGGCGACTGGTTCGTCGACGCGCAGAGCGACTGAACCGGGAACGCCGCGGAACGGCTCGTTCAAGTCGGGATCCGAAAGCCGCCTCGGGGTAGACTTGGCGGCGATGACGACCTTCTCGCTTGACGATAAGTACACGCTCACTGAGGGTCGCGTCGCTATCACCGGAATTCAGGCACTGGTCCGCCTTCCGATGGACCAGCACCGTCGCGACCGCGCGGCCGGCCTTCGCGTCGGAGCCTTCATCAGCGGCTACCCAGGGTCGCCGCTCGGCGAATACGACAAGCAGCTTCAGCGAGCGAACAGGCTCTTGGCAGAGCACGACGTGGTCTGCCAACCGGGAATCAACGAAGAGACGGCGGCCACGGCGATCTACGGCGCCCAACTCCTCGAGCGATTCCCGCACGAACGATACGACGGCGTCGTCGGCATCTGGTACGGCAAGACGCCCGGCGTCGACCGCACCGGCGACGCCTTCCGCCACGGCAACTTCATTGGCACGGGAAAGCACGGGGGCGCCCTCGTGCTCGCCGGCGACGACACCGCCTGCAAGAGCTCGACCATCCCCGGCGACAGCACGATCAGCTTCTTCGATCTCTCGATTCCGGTCCTCTACCCGGGCGACCCCGCGGAAGTGCTGGACTTCGGCCTGCACGGCATCGCGCTCTCGCGGTTCTCCGGGCTGTGGACCGCCTTGAAGATCGTGACGAACGTCGCGGACGGCGGCGCCGTGATCGACCTGTCCCGCCCGCGGCCGCCGGTGTTGCCAGAGCTCGACATCGACGGCCGCCGTTTCGAGAAACAGCTCGACATGCGGCTGCTTCCGCCCTACTCGATCGAACTTGAGCGCCAGATCTTCTCCGAGCGCACGGTGGCCGCACTGGCCTACGTCCACGAGAACGGCCTGGACAGCATCCGCTGCGCGAGCCCCAACGACCGCATCGGCCTGATCGCCGCCGGCAAGCCCTATCGCGACCTGCGGCTTGCTCTCGAACTGCTCGGGCTGGACGAAGCCGCGCTCGACCGCCACGGCATCCGCGTACTCAAGCTCGGCTGTATCGCGCCGGTCGAGCCACGGCGCCTGCGTGAGTTCGCCGAGGGTCTCGAGGAGATGATCGTCGTCGAGGACAAACGCGGCTTCATCGAGACCCAGGTCCGTCAGATCCTCTACAACCTGCCCGACCGGCCCTTGGTCGCCGGCAAGGAGACGCCAGCCGGCGAAACGCTGTTTCCGAAGCACGGGGAACTCGAGGGCCACGACATGGCGCGGATCCTCGGCGCTTATCTGGAGCACCGGCTGCCGGGAGTCGTGCCGGTCGAGAGACTCGCCCGTCTCCGGGCCGGCGCCGAGTCGGCCGAGTTGGCGACGAAGCTGCCGGCCGCACTGCCGAGGACGCCCTACTTCTGCAGCGGATGCCCCCACAATACGTCCACCCAGCTTCCCGAGGGTTCGGACTTCGCCGGCGGGGGCATCGGCTGTCACGCGATGGCGATGTGGATGGATCGAGGCGTGAGTTGGCTGCCGCAGATGGGCGGCGAGGGCGCCTGCTGGATCGGTCTGGCGCCCTTCACCGAGCAGGAGCACGTGTTCCAGAACGTCGGCGACGGTACGTACGCCCACTCCGCCAGCAAGGCGATCGAGGCGTGCATCGCCGCCGACCTCCACATGACCTTCCGCATCCTCTACAACTCCGCGGTTGCGATGACCGGCGGCCAGGATGCGGTGGGTTTGCTCCGTTCGCTGGATGTTGCGAAGCAGCTTGAACTCCAGGGAATGAAGCGGGTCGTGCTGGTCGCCGAGGATCCCGAGCGCTTCCCGCAGCGGGACGAGAACGAGGTCGAGATTCGGCACCGCCGGGACTACGACCAGGTGCTCAAGGAGCTGCGCGCGATCAAGGGTCCGACGGCTGTCGTTTACGACCAGCAGTGCGCCGCGGAGAAACGGCGCGAGCGCAAGCGCGGTATTCAGGCGACGCCGAACCAGCGGGTCTACATCAACCCGGCCGTCTGCGAGGGCTGCGGCGATTGCGCGGCGAAGTCGAACTGTCTCTCCGTCGCTCCGCTTGAGACGGAGTACGGCCGGAAGACCCAGATTCACCAGTCGTCCTGCAACCTGGACTACTCCTGCATCGAAGGCGACTGTCCGGCGTTCATGACCGTCGAGCTGGGCGACGAGACGAAGCCCGTCCGCCGCGCCGCCGCCGCGCCGCTCGCCGCGGACGAGCTGCCGGAACCGATCCGTCAACTCCCGGAAGACGCGACGTTCCGTGCGTTGCTCGTGGGAATCGGCGGCACCGGCGTGGTCACCGTCGACGCGATCCTCGTTACCGCAGCCTTGCTCGAAGGGAGGTATGCCGTCCATCTCGACCAGACCGGCCTCGCGCAGAAGGGCGGCGCAGTCGTCTCGAACCTGCTGCTCAGTCGAAGGCCCATCCTCCGCGCGAACAAGCTCGGCGACGGCGAGGCCGACCTGGCGCTCTCGTTCGACCTGCTCGCGACGATCGCGCCCGACAATCTCAAGCGGCTCTCGAAGGACGCGACGGCCGTCGTCGCGAACACCGCCGGCATCAGCCCAGCCGCGGTGATCACGGACAGCGCCGCCCGGATGCCCCCGCTCGACGAGCTCCGCAAGCGGCTCGCCCTCTTCACGGACAGCGACCGGAGCTATTTCGTCGACGCCGAAGCCGCCGCCGAGCACCTGCTCGGCAACAGCGTGACCGGCAACATCTTCCTGGTCGGCGCCGCCTATCAGCAGGGTCTCCTGCCGCTCCAGGCGAAGTTCATCGAGCAGGCGCTCGTCGCGAACGGGGTCGCCGTCGAAGACAACCTCCAGGCCTTCCGCTACGGCCGCTTGTCCGTTGCCGACCCGGAGCGCTTCCGGCAGGCGGCCGGCCTCGCCGATCCCGAGGCGCCGACCGCGGCCGCGGCAGTCAACGCCGCCCGCGAACGCATCGAGCGCTGGGCGCCGAAGCTCATGTCCGAATTCGACGAGCTGGTCGCCGGCGCGCCCGAAGGAGGGTCGCTCGACCGCCTTCTGCCCGGTCGGGTCGCCGACCTGCTGCTCTACGGCAGAGGCTTCGCCGAGCGCTATCTCGAGTTCGTCAGCGAGGTGGCATGCGCCGAGGAAGCGAGACTTCCGGGGCACACCGCGATACGCGAGGCGGCTGCTCGAGGAGGCTTCAAACTGCTCGCCGTGAAGGACGAGTACGAAGTCGCTCGCCTGTGGCTGCAGGATGAGACCTGGGAGCGGGCCGCCGCCGAGTACGACGGAAGGCTCGACCGCTACATCCTGCTCCATCCGCCGACGCTCCGACGCATGGGTATCCGCCGCAAGATCCGCCTTGGCGCCTGGTTCCGGCCAGGCCTGCGGCTGCTCCATGCGGCGCGGCGGCTGCGCGGCACGCCGCTCGACATCTTCGGCGCCACCCGTCACCGGCGCCTGGAACGCTCCCTGTTCGCCTGGTATCGGGATCTACTCGTCCACATGCTCGAACGGCTCGACCCGGAGTCGGCCGCGGTAGCGCTCGAGGCCGCCGAGTTGCCCGACGCGATTCGCGGCTACGAGGAGATCAAGGAACGGACCTTCGCCGCCGCGAAGGCACAGGCGGAGGAGCTCCGAAACCGACTCGCGACGTCAGCGTTCGATTCGCGCGTGGCGTAGGCGGCGCAAGCGGCGCGGGTCTGTTCAGCCGCCCACCGAAGTAGAATGACGCCTTCCATGCGTCCTTCACACCGCCGCCCGTTCCCTCTCTGCCTGCTGCTCGCGGTCGCCGCGGCGCTTCCACCGGTCGCGGCTCAGCCCTCCAGACATCCGGTGCTCAGCGGGTTTCTGCCAACCGGCGACTACATGCTCCTGATCGACGAGGAGATGGAACCGGACGCGCAGCTCTACCTGTCCATGCGGGCCTCGGCGCTGCTCGTCCTGAGCGAGAGCCTGGGCGAACCGGTGCTCATCTGGGCGCGGACGATGGCGGTAGACCGGCTGGCAAGAACGGACCTCGTCGCTTCAGCTGGCGGCTGGGACGTCACGGCCGAGCCGAACCGGAGCTACGCAGGCGAAGCCGGTGTCGAGGAGGGGCGGATCATCCTGCCGCTCGAGGGCCGGAATGTCCGTATCGTTCCGCGGCCGCCCCTGGTCGGCGATCGCACCCTGGGCGAACTCATCGAGCACTCGCCCGAGTACCGGGTCGGAATGGACGCCTTCGAACCGGACGGCGAAGCGATGTCCGCACTGCACGACGAAGGGCCGGTCGAGGTCCGTGTCTTCTTCGGCTCCTGGTGCGGCGTCTGCAAGCGCGTCCTCCCCAACCTGCTCCAGGTCGCCGCCGGTCTCGAAGGCTCGAACGTCGCGTTCGGCTACTACGGCCTCGACAACCCCCCCGGAGGATGGGACGACCCGGAAGTCGACGCGAACAACGTAACCGGGCTGCCAACCGCGATCGTCTTCCGCGACGGCAGAGAAGTCGGCCGCTTGACTGGCGCGAACGACTTCGCGCGGCCCGCTCGGATGCTCGAGTCCGTGCTCGCCGGCACTCGCTAGCCGAGGAGCCCTCCGAGTCCATCCTGTACGCTTGACGGCCTGGGAGAACCGGGTCCGAAGGAGGCAGGAAGATGGCATGGGACTTCGAAACAGACGCTGAATTCCAGGACAAGCTGGACTGGATGGACGAGTTCGTCCGGAACGAAATCGAGCCGCTGCGCTTCGTCCTCGGCAGCCCGTACGACCTGTCCTGTCCCAAGCGGAAGAAGCTCATCCCGCCACTCCAGGAGGAGGTCAGAAAGCGTCAGCTCTGGGCCTGTCACCTGGGGCCCGAACTCGGAGGTCAAGGCTACGGCCAGGTCAAGCTGGCGCTGATGAACGAGATTCTGGGCCGGGCGCCGCACGCGCCGATCATCTTCGGCTGCCAGGCCCCGGATTCGGGCAACGCGGAGATCATCGCCCACTACGGGACAGACGAGCAGAAGGCGCGGTACCTGCAACCCCTTCTCGACAACCGGATCGTCTCGGCCTACTCGATGACCGAGCCGCAGGGAGGCTCGGATCCGAAGGTGTTCACGACCCGCGCGGTACTCGATGGCGACGAGTGGGTGATCAATGGAGAGAAGTGGTTCTCCTCGAATGCCCGCTACGCCTCCTTCCTCGTCCTGCTGGCAGTTACCGATCCCGAAGCTCCGCCCTACAACAAGATGTCCATGTTCCTCGTGCCGAAGGACACCGCCGGCGTCGAGATCGTGCGCAACGTCGCCGTCGGCGTGGGGGAGGAAGAGGGTTCCCACGGCTACGTCCGCTACAACGACGCGAGGGTCCCGAAGGACCACCTGCTCGGCCAACGCGGCCAGGGCTTCGTCGTCGCCCAGACCCGGCTCGGCGGCGGCCGCATCCACCACGCGATGCGGACGATCGCCAAGGTGCGAACGGCCTTCGACCAGATGTGCGAGCGGGTCCTCTCCCGCGAGACCCAGGGCGAGTTGCTCGCCCAGAAGCAACTCGTCCAGGAGAAGATCGCCGACTCGTGGGCGCAGATCGAGCAGTTCCGGTTGTTCGTCCTCCAGACCGCCTGGAAGATCGACAAGTACAAGGACTACCGGATGGTCCGCAAGGACATCTCGGCGGTCAAGGCGGTCATGCCGAAGGTCTACCTCGACGTCTTCTCACGTGCGCTGATGATCCACGGCTCGCTCGGCGTCTCGAACGAGATGCCCTACTCCGCCGGCGTCATCGACTCATTCCACATGGCGCTGGCCGACGGCCCGACAGAGGTCCACAAGGTGACCGTGGCGCGGCAGATTCTGCGCGAGTACGCCGGTACGGACGACCTCTTCCCGACGACCCACCTGCCGAGACTCCGCGAACAGGCGTTGGCAAAGTACGCGGACGTCCTCGAGCAGCAGGTCGGCGCCCTCTAGCGACCCGCATGTTTCGCCGCGGTTCGCGAGGCAAGACCCGCGAGAACGACGGCCTTAAGCGTGGGCCGCGCCGGTCGCGCGAACGCCGACGCCGGCGATGGCCGCGAACAGGACCGCGAAGACGAGGTTCGCGATGCCGCTTGTCTCGTTCACCATCCCCATCACGGCGATGACCAAGAGCGCCGCTGCGGTGATCAGCGAGAAGATGTTCCCCATCCGCTGGGCCTGCTCCTCGCTGCTGGGCATGACGCCGATACGAACGAGAAAGAAGGTCAGTACGGCGAAGAAGAGAATCAGGTTCCACCAGGACCCGGCGGCGGCATCGACCATTGCCTGACTGGCCCACCAGCCGGCGCCGAGAAGGTACGCGATCGCAAACAGGAAGTTCTTCAACATGGCGGGAGAAATCTAGCCCACCGAACGCCGGTCGGCAAGCCCTGGGCGCCGTTCGCACCGGCCTCCTCGTGCTACTGTCTCGGCAAGCGACGGGCCAACGACTCCCGGCCGCGCCGGGTCGAACGACGGAGAACTCGACATGCTCTGCCACCTTGCCAAGAACCGACTCTTCCCAGCCATTGCGGCCGCGCCGCTGCTCCTCGCGCTCGGCGCCTGCGGCGGCGGCGAGTCCTCCGAATCCGCCTACGAGGCGCCCGACGCCGAGCAGGCGATGGAGGACGAAGCGAGCGCCGCCGACGACGCGCCGCGCGTCTACTTCGTCGGCCTCGAGGACCAGGCCGAGATCCCCACTCTGATCAACCTCCAGTTCGCGGCCGAGAACTTCATCATCGAGCCGGTAGGCGACGGCACGATCAACGAGGGCGCTGGGCATTACCACATCGCGATCGACGGCGAGTGCCTGGAACCCGGGATCGTCATCCCGACCGCCGACCCGTGGATCCACTTCGGTGACGGCTCCGACTCGATCGAGCTCGAGCTGAGTCCCGGCGAACACCACCTCTGCCTCCAGATCGGTGATGGCGAGCACCGTACCCTCGACGAACCCGGTCTGGCGCAGTACATCATGGTGAACGTCGTGAACGACGAGACGGCGGAGTAGCGAGCTCGCGGGCTAGCGAAAGAAGAACGGGCTCGTCCAGGCGGCGCCGCCATCCTCCTGGAGGATGCGCAGGTAGAGGTACCCGCCGGCTTCGAACGGCGGCAGTTCAGCCGCCAGGCTGCACTCGCGGGCGCCGGACTCGCAGAGTGACTCTCCGGTCACGGCGCCCCTGTCCCCGGCGCGGAGCCGGCTGATGACCTCGATGCGCGCGAGCTCCGCGGGCGCGACGGCACGGACGACCAGGGTGCGCTCGGGAACGCCGGCAATCGGACCGAGCTCGCCGGGGCTCGCGGCGGCGACGTCGATGTCGGCGCCGATGGGCCAACCTGCATAGCTCGCCCGAACGACGATCCGCGGACCGTTCGTCGCGTAGGTCCTGCGCGCGACGAGTGCCTTGAAGACGCCGTCGCGCGTCAGTTCGTCACTCAGAATCGCGGCCACGCCGCCAGACACCCCCGCCAGATGGGCCAAGCCCGGGTGGCCATCGTGCCCATCGCTCGAGCCGACGAAGCCGAGCCGATAGCCATGATCCAGCGCGTCGCGCACGGAGTTTCCCGCGAGCGCACCGCGGATGACGGGTCCGGGCGCGTCCGCCGCTTCGCTCGTCCCGTGGACCGAGACGACCTCGGTCACCGGCTCGAGCCCGGACGGCGGTGCGAACGACCAGTCGACGGCGATCGGATCGCCGGCCGAATGGTGGGCGAAGGTCAGCACGCGGAGAGCGCTTCGTTCGAGCCCGGTCCAGAGCTCCCACGGATCATCGAAGCGTTCGTCGACCGCACTCAGCAGGAGGTCCATGCCTCCGTCGGCTGGCGGCACGTCGTCAAAGAAGAGGACGTGCCGGTGGCCGTGCACCCAGTTCGTCCACTCGTAGCCCGCGAGTCCAACGAAGCGGTCCGGCTCGTACGCACGACGGGCGGCATCGAGGGTGCTCTGCCAGATCGCAGGTTCCCGGTCCATGAAGCGCATGCCCCAGTGATCGTGGTCGGTGACCGCAGCGACCTCGAGTCCGGCGACCTCGCGGGCGTACCGCAGCAGCCTCGCGGGCGTCCCCGACCCATCCGAGAGGCCCGAGTGGTTCTGAAGATCGGCCCAGAGAATCCGGCGCCCGCCTTCCGACACGACGAGCGGGTTGCTCTCGGCCTCGAGAGCACGTCCCGCGTCGCCCTCCTCGTGAATCAGTCGGCCGCGCAGACGGACGACGGACGCTATTCCCGTGTCCAGCCGAAGGCGAACCACTTGGCGGCCTTCGTCCTCCGGCCCGATCCGGATAGCCGGCGAGTCCACGCCGGCGCCGCTCGGACCGTCGGTGACCGTCATTCCGTCCGGCAGCTCGAGTTCCAGGGCGCCAACCGCGGGGACGAACCCGTTGCCGACTCGATCGACCACCGCCGCCACGAGCTCCACGGTCTGCCCCGGCTTCGCCGTCGACGGCAGGTGGAGCAGCAACCGTGCTGGCGGACCGGGCAGAACCTCCACCGACGGCGAGTCCACGATCAGGCCACGAACGCCGTCGCCGTCGCCATCGACGGCGATCCAGAACGTCGACTCGGGTTCGGCATAGCTGTCGGCCACGGCGCCCGGAGGACCTGCCCCGTAGACGATCTCGATCGTCTCGCCGTGAAGCAAGGCGCGACGACCGATGAAGACGGCCAGGAGATGCCGGTCGACGACGAACGCCTCGAGTTCGACGCCGTAGGCGCCGGTCGCGACCGTCGTGTAACCGGGCGCCTGCTCGCGCTCCGTCTGCGGCTCGCTCCAACCCCAGAACGGGGAGACCTGCAGGTAGACGGCGCCGCCCGCGGCGACTCCAAGCGGGCCCGCCCGATAGACGAAGCGCCAGGCGCCCGGTTGACCCGCGACGGCAGGGCCTCGAAGCGACTCGACTGTCGCCGTTCCTCCCCCGTCCGCCGCGGACCGCGGTCGCAGCAGGTCCGCGCGAAGCTCCTCCAGGACATCAACTCGCGGCGAGCGCTCCGACCAGCCCGGCGCCGGGGCCATCGGACGCGGCGAATCGCCGCAGGCGACTCCCGCCAGGGCGACAGCGAACCCAAGCGGCGCGATCCGGTCCAGGACGCGAATGCTCATCGGTTCCTCCTCAACTCGCGCAATGTCCGCTCGTCCGCTCCCTCGGACGAGCGGGAAGAGGCACTGTAACCTCGCTGATACATGGCCTACAAGATCGCCTTCATCGGCAGCCACGGCGTCGGCAAGACGACTCTCGCCTATGGGCTCGCCTCCCGGCTCAAGCGACGGGACGTGAACCTCGAGATCGTCGTCGAAGTCGCCCGGCGCTGCCCGCTGCCGCTGAACGAGGCGACCACGCTGGAAGCGCAATCGTGGATTCTCCACTCGCAGATTGCGGAGGAACTCGCCGCCGAGGCGCGCTCGCCCGTCCTCATCTGCGACCGCAGCGTGCTGGACAACTACGTCTACCTGTTGTTCGCGCGCGGACGCCAACCGGCGCTCGAACCGCTCGTCGAGGCGTGGTCGAAGACGTATGACCTGAATATCCATGTGCCCATCCTGAGCGACAGCGAAGCGCAGGACGACGGCGTACGGGCGACCGATCCCGCCTTCCGCCAGCAGATCGACGACCGGCTGCGGAGCGAACTCGACGATCGCCGGATCGACGTCATGCCGCTTGATCCCGAACGGCGTGGCAAGTGGCTCGACGTCGTCGAGCAGGCGGTCGCCGAGCAGTTCCGACAGCCGCAGCTCGACCTGCTCTGAGGCCGGCCAGAGCCCGCCACGCGCGTATACTCGACGGCCGGCCGGAGCCCCAAGGACCTTCAGGACGAGAATCCCGTCCGCCACGTCGACAACACGAGGAGCCGCCATGTCCCATCCCTTCCTGCGCACCGAACTCTGCGACATGCTGGGAATCGAGTTTCCCGTGTTCTCCGCCGGAATGGGACCTGTAGCCGGCGGCGCCGAGCCGGTAGCGACCGCGGACCTCGTCGCCGCGGTGTCGGAGGCCGGCGGCCTGGGCGTCATCGGCGGCGTCGCCTACAGCCCGGATGACCTCCGGGCCGAGATCCAGAAGGTGCGCGCGAAGACGGACAAGCCGTTCGGCGTAGACCTCCTCCTGTCGTCGAACTTCCTCGAAAAGGCGGGGAGCGGCCCGACGTCAGCCACGGTGCCGACGCCGGACCTCGTGCCGGCGAAGACCCGTGACGCGCTGAAGGGCATGGCCGAGAATCTGGGCATCGAGTGGCTCGAAGCGCCGCCCGCGCCGCCGGCCGCGAACTGGGTGCCCGAGGGGCAGAGCTACGCCGGCGCCCAGATCGAGGTGCTGCTGGAGGAGAAGGTCCCCGTGTTCGCTTCGGGTCTCGGTTCTCCCGCGCCGTTCGCCCAGGCGCTCAAGGACAACGGGACGACGATCGTCTCCCTGGTCGGCAATGCGCGCGCGGCGCGCCGGGTCGCCGACGGAGGCGCCGACATCGTCGTCGCCCAGGGCACCGAAGCAGGCGGTCACACCGGCAAGATCGGAACGCTCGCACTGCTGCCACAGGTGATGGACGCCGTGTTCCCGCTGCCCGTCGTCGCCGCCGGTGGGGTCGCCGACGGTCGCGGTCTGGCCGCCGTCATCGCAGCCGGCGCCATCGGCGCCTGGTGCGGCACCGCGTTCCTCGTCTCGAACGAGGCGAATCAGCCGGCGCTCCAGAAGGAGCGCATTCTCGACGCTGCGACGGAAGACACGGTGGTGACCCGCCTCTACAGCGGCAAGACGATGCGGAACATCACGAATCCCCTGATCGAAGCCTGGGAGGCGAGCGGTATCCGCGCCCTCCCGATGGGCCTCCAGGGCATGCTGACCCGAGATCTCCTCCACTCGATCCGGGCGGCCGGCCGCGACGACCTCCTGATGAACGCCGCTGGCCAGACCTCGGGCATGCTGCGTCAGACGCGTCCGGCGAGCGAGATTCTCCACGAAATGGTCGCCGACGCGTCACATCTGCTCGGCGCGCACCTGTCCGAGCGCGTGCAAGTCGCGGTCTGACCCGACGCGCTCGGTTATTGATCTACCAGCGTCGGGCGTCCGGGTCGATCGCTTCCAGGTCGAAGCAGTGGTCACCCTGCGCGTGGCGCCAGAAGACCTCCTGGTACGGCGGGACGCGGAGGGACGCCGGATCGGTCGGCGCAGCGCGGGCGAAGACGGCGCAGAGTTCATAGGTCTCGTCGCCGGTCAACCGGTAGACGTAGTTCTCGCCGCTCGCCGGATCGGTCGTCGAGCGGACATCCAGGTCGCGTTCCAGGGCCAACGCATCGAGACTCTCAGGCAGTGCTCCGGTGCGCTCCCAGTAGACGTCGACTCCCCGTACGATGCTCTGGAGCTGGAAGACGCGCTCCATGTCGAGGATCCGCTCGCGGGCACGACCGGGAGAGCCGGAAACGCTCAGCCCGCCCGCGACGACGAGCATCACGGCGACCGACCAGCCGCCGGCCAGGGCGAGTGGCAGACGCGGCCGTCGGGATTCGTTCTCGCCGTCCGCGTCATCCCTTCGCAGGTCAAAGCGGTAGTAGCCGAAGACGCTGCCGGCGATGGCCCCAACGACGATGACCTTCAGCACGAAACGCCATCCGAGTTCGCCGCCCAGAGCGTAGTACAGGACCGCGATGCCGTCGCCGACGAGAACGCCGGCAGCGAGGAACAGCGTCATGTACGTCAACCACTTGCGAATCCGTGACGAGTGAAGCTCCGGGTTCTTCTGGAGCATCCGGTTCACGGTCCGTTGGATGAACAGAAAGAGCGGAAAGGAGACGATCAGGAAGGACAGCGCCCAGCGGAGCACATCCGTCGAGACGGAGGCCGGCGACGTGAACGCGGCGTCCGGGAAGGCACGGTTGATCAGGACGAAGACCGCGTTGCCGATGCTGATTGCCGCCGTGTAGAGCGATGCGAAGAGGACCAGGTAGAGGAACGCCTCGCGGGCGCCCAGGTAAGGCCGGGGCCGGGGCACCGGCAGCACGAACTCGCGGTCCTCGAAGGCAGCCAGGGCCTTGTCGATGTCGCCGCGCCGCCAGCCGGCGCCGCTCAGAGCCTCTCCGATCTGGGCACGGCTTGCGCCGCGCACCAACGCCTCGCGTACGAACCGCGTGAGTTCTTCGTTCATCTGTTCCTCGATCCTCTCTCCGCTCCGAAATCCCCTCAAGCCTACGTCAGCCTCTGCCGAAGCTCGCGCGGACGTTCCGATCCACGGCTATCGGGCTCCTACGGTCAGCGAACCTCGTCCAGCCATCAGTCCGACGTGAGAACGACGACGTTCGACCAGGGGCCGTTTCCGTTCGCGCTCGTCGCCCGGACCCGGTAGTGGCGGAGCAGGCCGGCAGGCGTCGTCACGCTCCAGGACCTGACGCCCGCACCGAAGCTCGACGACGGAGACGGCGAACCGGCCGTCGTGTAGCGCCAGGAGTGAGCCGAGGAGTTCCTCGTCTGCATCTGATAGCGCGTGATCGCGCTCAGAGACGCCGGCGCCGACCACGACAAGAACTGAGTCCGCCCGGACACCGAACCGGCAAGCTGCGGCGCCGAAGGCGGAGGCGGAGGCGCTCTGACCGTGGACGTGAACGTGACGCTCGCGGATGCGCCCGCCGCGTCCGTCGCAGAGTAGACAACCAGGTAGCTCGTGTCCCTCGGAACCGTCCGAAGCGTCCCGCTAGCACGCCGCGTCGATGCGGCGAACCTGATCCCAGGCGGCAAACCCGACACGCTGTAGGCGTACGGCGGAGTGCCTCCGCTCGCCGCCGGAAACACCGTGTTCACCCAACCGCCCGACGGCAACCGGAAGTTCGGAATCGACGGGAGAGACAGAGGCGGAGGCGGAGCTCGCGGCGTCGTCAGGGTGACGACGTTCGACCAGGCGCCGTCTCCGACCGCATTCGTTGCCCGCACCCGGTACTGGCGGACCAAGGCCCACGGCGTGACGACCCTCCAGGACCTGACGCTCGGACCCATGTCGGACGACGGCGACGGCGTCCCCGCGTCCGTGAAACGCCAGGCGTGAGCCGACGACGGTCTCGTCTGGAGCTGATAGCGAGTCAATCCGCCCCCCACCGGACCGGTCCAGCTCAAACTGTGCGTCCGTGCCGACACCGAGCCCGTCAACGACGGCGACGCCGGGGGCTCGGGCGCCAGCACCGTGACGCTGAACGTCACCGAGGCCGAGCCACCGACGGCATCGCTCACCCCGTAGGTCAGCGCGTACGAAGTGTCGACCGTGACCGTCGGCAGCGTTCCACTCGCGCGCCGAGTCGATGCGGCGAACGCGATCCCAGGTGGCAAACCCGACACGCTGTAGGCGTACGGCGGACTGCCTCCCGTCGCCGCCGGCAACACGGTATCGACCGGACCGCCGGAAGGCAGCCGGAAGTCGGGAACGTCGGGAACCGACAGCGCCGGCGGCGGAAGCGGCGCAGGCGTATGCGTCGCGGTCAACGTCAACGTGTAGTCGCCTGACCCCGAGACAGGCGTCGACGACGGACCGACCGTCACGGTATGTGAACCCGCGTCGAGCGTCCCGCTCCAGGAATCGTCCTCCAAGCCGCCACCGTTCGCGCAGGCCTCGCCGCCCGCACTCGCAGCGCTCGCCGCGGGGGCGTCGGCGCCCGTATCCGTCGAGCCGGCAACCACCCGACAGTCGAAGTCCATCGTCAGACCCGTCAACGACAAGCTCACCTCGCTTCGGCCGGACAGAACGACCGCGTAGCTCTGCGAGCCGGATACGGCCGTCTTCGTCACGGTGACCGTCCCCTCGTCCCCACCCGGCGTTCCGGAGGAGAACTCCTGCTCGTCGCACTCGCCAGGGTCGATGCGGCCATTTTCATTCTCGTCCTTCCAAGTCCCTTCGCAGACGTCAACGACCGGCGTCAGGCAGTCCGGGTGGCGGGAGTTCAACTCGCAGTTGACCGGGCAGCCCGGCGCGGTCGGAAACTCCGTGCAGCGGTCCGTATCATCGCCACCGGGGTCGGCGCCGCCGCCAGGGTTGCCGCCGCCACCGCCAGGGTCGCCGCTGCCGCCACCGTCGCCGCCTCCGTCGTCACCGTCATCACCGTCGTCCTCACCGTCTTCGTTCTCGCGAGCCTCGCGTTCCTTCTCCCGCTTGAGCGCCCTGCAGTCGTCCGCGTGGGGCCGCCTCTTGTCCGTGGTTGGATCCCTCAACTTGTATACGGGGTACATCAACCGGTCGCGGCATTCGCTGCCTCGCGGAGTATGGCCGAGCCTCATCGCGTGACCGAGCTCATGGGCGAGGATCTCGATCCGGCGCCACTTCTGCTTGCACCCCGGCTCGTCGAAAATGTAGATCGTCCGGCTCGTACCCTCTGGAGCTTTGCCGCAGACGTTCCCCTTCTTGAAACTCTCGACGTCTGAGACGACGCCCGGAAAATCCGTGTAGCGCCCTCGCCTGACCGTCCAGACTTCCGTGTTGCTGACGGCTCCGTTGAACAGCGGAGGCAGCTGATCCTCCGAACAGCCGTTCTTCCCCGCCCACTTGCCGATCGCTCTGTCCAGCACCGCGTCGCTGACCGGGTGGTCGTCAGCCAGACTGACCAGAGAGATGCCGTGGCCGGAGAGCGGGCCGCCGTAATCGGCGGACATGGAGACCGGCGTACAGTCGACCGGACCCTCCGGAGCTCTCTGGGCTTCTGCCGAAACGGCGATACAGATGGCGAACGCGAGAACGACGACCGCCCTGCTCATCGGTTGCAGATGTCCACCCTCGTTCGCTCGCCGCCGGACAACATCTCGACGAAGGGGCGCTCGCCGCCGTCAGCGCACTGCTGCCGCCAAGCCTTCTCGAACCGGGCCTTCGCTGCCGCCGTCGCGTCGGAGCGGATGCAGATCTCCGTCTCCTCGCCGCTCTCTTCGTCGACGGCGATCAGGCGGCAACCGCGGTGCGTTCGCCGCGACCATTCGACCCCGAACTGCATGCGATCCTCCGAGTGTTCCCTGAGTCGGGCCAAGTGGACCGTTATCTCGAAGAGATTGCCGACGACAGCCTCCTCGACACGCGCCTCCAGATCCACGAGGTTGTCGGGACCGAGAATGCCGTCCAGCCACCATAGCGACTCGCCGTCCTGCTCCACGACGGCGAGCATGGCCGAGCTCCCCGGGCCCGGACCGACGGGAACCACGCCCTGAACCCAGGGGCCGATGACGACCACGCGACTGCCGACGACCGGGTCGAATTCCGTGCCATAGCCGCCGCAGAACACACGGTCTTCCGCGACGACCCGTTGCACCGGTACAAGAACATACCCCGGGATGGGGGACCGACCGTGGAGCGGAACGGTGTCGCCGAGCTCCAGAAGGGACTCGACCCAAGCCAAACCGCCGAAACCGGGGATGACCTTCATCACCGTCGCGACGACCGCCACCTCTCCTAGCAGCAACCCGCTTCCAAACTCGGAATCCGTGTCTGGACCAAGGAAACTGATCTCCGAGCCGACTCCCCTGACGGTGCAGAACTCCTCCGGAGGGAGGCGTCCCTCGCGGAGACCATGCGCGGCGGCTGAACCGAACGTCGCTCGGAAGCTCGCCGACTGCTCGTCGATCAGCTGCCTTCTGCTCCAATGCACGCTATCCGGCTCATCTTCATCCAGGGCCCTTTCCGCCGAGATCCAAAGCAGCTCGGGAACCTCCTCCGGCGGTCCCTGACCCCCGATCGGCGCTACCGACAGGGCCGCAGCCAGCAGGCTCATGAGGAATGGAGCGCCTAGCCTCATCGCTTGACGAAGCTACCACACGTCCGTGTTCCCGCTGATCAGAAGCGACGCAGCGGGACCAAGGAAACTGATCTCCGAGCCGATTCCCTTGACGGTGAAGAACTCCCTCGGAGGGAGGCGCCCCTCGCGGAGACCATGCGCGGCGGCTGAACCGAAGGCCGCGCGGAACTTAGCCGACTGCTCGTCGATCAGATTCCGAGAGTACGGACGGACGCTGTCCAGATAATCCTCGTCGAGCGCCCTTGCCGCCGAAGTCCAGTCAAGCTGCGGGATCTCGTCCGGCAGGCCCTGACCCTCGATCGGCGATACCGGCAGGGCCGCGAAGAGCAAGCTCATGAGGAATGGAACGCTTAGCCTCATCGCTTGACCAAGCTACCGCACGTCCGCGTTCCCGCTGATCAGAAGCTCCGCAGAGCCCTTCCCCTTGAGCCGAGCGGGGCAGGCGTCATCGCCGCGTCAACGCGCAGGAACCGCGCCCGCTCTTCGCTCGGATTCGTCCTCGACGGCCTCCCGCGCGAGCGCGGGAACGACGACCGCTCGGCTCATCGGTTGCAGATGTCCACCATCGTTCGTTCGCCGCCGGACAACGTCTCGACGAAGGGGCGCTCGCCGCCGTCCGCGCACTGCTGCCGCCAAGCCTTCTCGAACCGCGCCTTCGCTGCCGCTGTCGCGTCGGCGCGGATGCAGATCTCCGTCTCCTCGCCGCTCTCTTCGTCGAAGGCGATCAGGCGGCAACCGCGACCCGTTCGCCGCCACCATTCGGTGCCGAACCGCCGGCGTTGCTTCGCTCTTTCGCGGAGCCGGGCCAGATGCGCAGTCAGCTCGAAGAGATTGCCAACGACAGCCTCTTCGACTCGCGCTTCCAGATCCACGAGATTGCCGGGACCGAGAATGCCCTCCAGCCACCAAAGCGACTCGCCATCCTGCTCCACGACGGCGAGCATCGTCGAGTTCCCCGGGCCCGGACCGACGGGAACCACGCCCTGGACCCAAGCGCCGATGACGACCACGCGACTGCCGACGACCGGGTCGAACTCCGCGCCGTAGCCGCCGCAGAACACGCGGTCTTCCGCGACGACCCGTTGCACCGGCATGAGGACATACTCCGGGATGGGCGACCGACCGTGGAGGGGCACGGCGTCGCCGAGCTCGAGAAGAGACTCGACCCAATCGCCGCCGAAACCGGGGATGACCTTCGTCACCGTCGCGACGACCGCCACTTCCGCGAGCAACAACCCGCTTCCGAACTCGAATCGCGTGTCGGGACCGAGCATGACGACGTCCCCGCCGATGCCTGAGACGGTGCAGAACTCCTCCGGAGGAAGGCGCCCCTCGCGGAGACCATGCGCAGCGGCTGAACCGAACGTCAACCGAAACTTCTCCGATTGCTCGCGGATCACCGGATCCACGCGGTCCGCGTACTCCTCGTCGAGCGCCCTTGCCGCCGAAGTCCAAAGCAGCTCGAGGATCTCGTCCGGCGGTCCCTGACCCCCGGTCGGCGATACCGGCAGGGCCGCGAAGAGCAGGCTCATCACGAAAGAGTGCGAGCGTTTCATCCCACCAAGCTAACTCAAGTCAGGCTTGAAGGTGCGCAGGAGAATGCCGTGGCATCTACCGCCCTCGCTACGAACCTCGGTCAACCATGCGGGCTAGAGTAGCTCGAATGATCGCCAACGACATCCTCGACGCCCTTCGCACCCTGGACACTCCGACCGTCTGCAACGCTCTGGAGGTCGTCGTGCCCGAGCGCCGCGGGCACGGCTATACGACCGACCCGCTCGTCTGTGCGCGGCCCGGCTTAACGCCCATCGTCGGTTACGCCCGCACCGCCCGCATCCGCGCCCGGCACCCGAGCACCGCCGAAGCGAAGAAGGCCCGGCGTGCATCCGTCGGTTACTACGAGTACCTCGCGTCAGGGGCCGGGCCGACGATCACGGTCATCCAGGACCTCGACGGCCACACCCGCGGCTATGGCGCGTTCTGGGGCGAAGTCAACTCGAACATCCACCGCGGCCTCGGCTGCCTCGGCGTGATCACCGACGGCAGCATCCGCGACCTGGACGACATCGCCGAGGGCTTCCAGTTGCTCGCGGGCCGCATCGGTCCGTCGCACGCCCATGTCCACATCGTCGATTCCGGCGGACCTGTCGCCGTCGCCGGCATGGCGGTCCGTCACGGCGACCTCATCCACGCGGACCAGCACGGCGCCGTCGTCGTCCCAGCCGAGGTGGCCGACCGCGTGAACGCCGCCGCCGAACTCATCGCTCAGCGGGAGCGGGTGATCATCGATGCAGCGAAGCAGCCGGACTTCGACGTCGACAAGCTGAAGGCCGCCTGGAGCGACGCTGCGGAGATCCACTGAAGAGCCACCGCCCGCAACTCCTCAGGCGATCACCGGATCGATCGGGGTGATCACGCCAAGCGCGTCTTCGATCGCCTGGGCGGCCTCGAGGCACAGGCCTTCGCGGTAGCGGCCGCCGATCACCTCGACGCCCTGCGGCAAGCCGTCCGCAACGCCGGTGGGAACGCAGACGGCGGGAAGACCAAGGAGGTTCAGGGCGACCTCGAAGCGCATCTGTTCGAGAACGTCGGCCGGGTTCGCCAGGTCGTGGCCGATGACGAACGGCGGCTGGGTCATCACCGGCGCGACGATGATCGGGTAATCCTCTTGAAAGTCCTGCCAAGCGCCGGCGATCGTGTGGCGCTGGGCGAACATGAGGGTGTACTCGGCGGCCACCTCCGCGGCGAACAGGTCGAGCGCGCGGACGAGGAAGTCGTACGCGTCGGACGACATGACCTCCTCGAGAGCCGGACGGACGCCGTTCAACTCGTAGCCAAGGAAGACCTCCCAGGCACGGCGCGCGTCGGCGACCATCGGCGGTTCGATCTCCTCGACCGCGTAGCCGGCGTCTTCGAGCGCAGCGCCCGCCGCACGAACGCCGGCGGCGACGTCGGGATGAGTCGAGCCGCCGCTCGGCTCGGGCACCAGCGCCACCTTGACCGGCGCGGCCGGCGGATCCAGATCGAGCGGCACGGGAACCGACCATGGGTCGCTTCGATGGTAGCGGCCCAGCAGCTCGTACGCGATGCGAAGATCCACGACGTGGCGCGCCATCGGACCGTCGACCGCCATCAACTGGCCCGACATGCTGCCGCCATTCCCGCTGGCGATCCGTCCCAGGGTCGGCTTGAGCGACGCGATGCCGTTGCACTGAGCCGGGATGCGGAGCGACCCGCCGATGTCGTTGCCGAGCCCCAGACAGCTCATGCCGGCAGCGATCGCCGCGCCCTCCCCGCCCGAGGAGCCGCCGACGTTCCGATCGCCGGCCCACGGATTCCGCGTGACGCCGTAGAGATAGCTGTCCGTGTGGACTCGAAGCCCCAGGTCGGGCAGATTCGTGCGGGTGAGTGGAATCGCGCCGGCCGCCTTGAGCCGGGCGACGATCAGCGCATCCTCGGCGGCATTCTCCTCCGCGTAGGCCGGGACGCCATTCGTTGTCGGCGTGCCGGCGACGGCGATGTTGTCCTTGACCGAGATCGGAACGCCGTGAAGGGGGCCCAGATCCTCACCCGCCGCCGCGGCTTCGTCCGCCGCCTGTGCGGCCACGCGCGCCTCGTCAGCCAGTACGCGGACGACCGCGTTCAGATGGCCGTTCGTCGCCTCGACGCGGGCAAGATGGGACTCGATCACCTCGACGCTCGACGTCTCTCCGCGGCGAATCGCCGCCGCCAGATCGCCGGCGCCGGCACGCCAAAGCTCGTCCGGCAGCGGTCCCCCACTCGCCGCGGCGCCGGGAACAGGCGCCGCCCCGGGCTCGCCGCAGCGAACGAGCAGCCCTGCGGCGCCGGCCATCGACAGGGCGTGCATCACGCGGCGCCGGGAGATGCCGGCGATCTCCACACTCGCCGCGTCAGATGGGAGTTCGGCGCTCTTCATCCTCTGTCTCCTCCTCGTTCAGTCGCCGGCGCTCAGGTCGTCCATGCGGATCGTCTCGGCCAGCCCGGCCGTACCGTCCATGCCGCGAACCTCGAAGGTCAGGGTGCGATCTGCCCAGTCGATCGAGATCGCACCGTAGTTCGCTGGCCAGTACGTCGGTCCCAGGCGGTTCGGCCCCGGCTCCTCCGTGGTCGCCAATGGCGCATTCAGGGAACTCGCGGTGAGCTCGAAGAGCGGATAGTCGAGTGCGCCGTCGACCCGGTAGATGCCGCCCCGATGACGATCGCCCGAGATGACGACGACGCCGGAGGCGCCGCTCTCGCGCAACACGCCGTACAGACGCTCCCGCTCGGCCGGCAGATGCCGCCACGCCTCGTAGCCGTGGCCGTCGGCAAGGACCTGGATCGACGAGGCGACGATGCGAATCTCCGCCTCTTCGCTAAGCACCTCGCCCAGCCAAGCCCACTGGGCCTCACCGAGCATCGTCTTCGCCGGGTCCGGATCCGGCATGTAGCGCTCCTTGCCGACGGCGCCGCGCTCGTCAGTCGGCATGAGCGGCGAGCGGAAGTAGCGCGTATCGAGCAGGATGAGCTGCACGCGTCGACCCGGAGGGCCATAGGTCACGGCGTCGTAGACCCCGGGCCGGGCAGCGCGCTCGGAATCCGCCGGCACGCCCCAGAACTCCTCGAAGATCCGCTGTGCCTGCTCGCGCCCGAAGAAGTCCGCGCCGCCGTCGTTCAGTCCGTAGTCGTGGTCGTCCCAGGTCGCCGCGACCGGCACCGTCGCGCGGAGTCGACTGAAACCGGGCGCCTCCGCCTGCATCGCGTAGGCGGCGCGGAGTTCGGAGAGATCTTCCGACTCGACGTCGCCGTAGACGTTGTCGCCCAGAAACACGAAGAGGTCGACGTCGTCCGCCAAGACGGCGTCGAAGATCGGCTGTGGCTCGTCCTGTCGCAGGCAGGACCCGACGCCGATGAGAGTAAGCGGCGGCTCGTCGGCTGCCGTCGAAGCGGCGCCGTCGCCGGGCTGCTCCGGGCCGCCGGGTGCGCAAGCCAGAGTCAGACCAGCGAGCGCCAGGAGGGCGAGCCGGATCAGGTCAACCCGCCGCATCCGCGCCACACGCCGCTTCAATCGAAAACCGGGATGGGTCGGGAATCCTGCCTTGAGCCACCATCTCTTCGACCAATCGCTCGGTCAGGGTCACCATGTCTCGCTCCGCATAGATCCTCCGCATCTCCCGCACTTCAGGGTGATCGAGCATGCGACAGTAGCCCAACAGAACCGGCTGCACCTTCGCCCACTTGCGCCGAGTGTACACGTTTGGATGGTAGGACTCGTCCCATTCCGGGGTTACGTGATCCGCCAGGTCGAACGGCCTCGCAATTCGCCATCGACCGTCCTCCGACTGGACGAGCGTCGGGTCATCCCCCGCGCAAAGGTCCTCATAGAACAGCATGCCCTGATGATTCGCCTCCAGATCGCCGAAGGAGAGGACTCCGGAGACGAGCTTGCCCAGCACCGTGTTCTCCACCCGCAGGCCCTTGCGCAAGGCCCGCCACTCGGCGCGGTCGGGAGAGGCGCCACGGGCCAGCGCTCGGCGATACCAGCGATGGTAGTACCAGCCGGTACCCAGCATATGCGTCAACTTGTCCGTACCGAAGCGTACGCCGGCGGCGAGCACCGTCGGGCTCGGCGGCATCCAGCTCCCCGTGTCCAGGATGGACATCGTCCGATACATGTAGCTCGCACGGAACTCCGCTTGCTCCTCCGGCCCGGCGGGCGAGCGGCTGACCAGCGGCGAGTTGACGGCCCAGGTCTCGAAGCCGTTGAAGAAGAGCATCCGCTGGTTGCGGAAGAAGCGCACCCGAACGCGCTGGCAGTCGAGGCCCTTCTGCTGCTCGCGGTTCAGCTCGGCGACGAGGTCCTCGAGCGCCAGGTTGATCCGCGCGTTGAGGACTCCGGTCGAGTCCTCGAGGGAGCGGCCCCAGGAGTAGTACTGATCCGTCTCGAGCGCGCCGCCCGGCACAACGCCGACAACCGGCAGAACGACCGCGACGATGACGGCCAGGCCCGGGCTATCCATCAGAAGCCCCAGCCGATACCGGCAGTGACGACCACGTCGTCCGCTTCGCCGTGGGCTTGTGAGATGCGCCGCAACAGGCCGAGCGAGAAGCTGACGCGAGTGACCGTGAACTGCCCTTCGAGGCCGGCGAGGGTCTGCGCTGCCGGATCGAGCCCCGAGTCGCCCCAGGTGCGGAGCAGGACCGCCCGCGCCCCCCAGCCGACGTAGACCGTGCGGAGGAACGGCGCCCCCGCGTACCTGTTGGCGACGAGGCGAGCGTAACCGATGCCGATCTGGGCGCCCAAGAGACCCGGTTCAACGGCCAGCGCGAGACCCTGGTACTCACAGAACGCCTCGCAGGTCGAGCTCTGGGGCACCCGCGCCGCCAACGCGCCGACGCCGACCGACGCCTCCGCGGGTCGAGTGACCCGCACGCGGAACGTGCCCACCCAGCGGATCGCCGTCGCGTCGACATCCGCGCGCACCTGCTCCGCGAGCGAGGGTTCCTCCCCCACTGCCGCCGTCTCCCGGATCGGCCCCGTCGCTGTTGCGCCGCTGCCGACGGCGCCCTGAGCGACAGCCCGAACGCCTCCGAACCCCCACGCCAGAAGGACAGCGAGAATCGTCATCGCCCCGCGGGCGCCGACGGGGCGCCGCAGAAACCGGCAACCCTCGGCGAAATCGCTGACCTGCATCCAACCACACCCTCGGGAACGCGTACGCCCCGACCCCCGGGGCGCCAAGTCCTCCCCGCGATGACGAAGCGAAGCCGCAACGGCGGCCTTGTCAAGCGCTCCTCGCCGGGTTACACGACCCGCACACCCTACCAGCGCGGGCGCCCCGCCCCAGCGACCCCGCTCGACGACGCGCAAGCTGGTAGAGTCACGAATCGCTAGGAGGTCCAAGATGTCGCGACAAGTCTTCCGCGTCCCGCCCGCGGCCGCTCTCGCCGTGCTGGCTTCCGGTTTGGCCATCCCGACGGGCGCTCATCACGCCTTTTCCGCCGAATTCGACGCGAACCTCCCGATCAAGATCGAGGGCCGAGTGACGAAGGTCGAGTGGATCAACCCCCACGCCTGGGTGCACGTCGAGGTCGAACTCGCAAATGGCGGAACGGCAACCTGGGAGCTTGAGGCCGGCACCCCGAATACGCTCGTGCGCCGCGGCCTCACCCGCACGCTGCTGCAACCCGGCACGGAGGTCATCGTCCGCGGTTATCAGAGCAAGGACCGGATGTGCACGCCGAACTGCCGCGGCAGCGGCCGCGACATCACGCTCCCGGACGGCCGAAGCCTCTTCATGGGTTCCTCGGGCACCGGCGCGCCGAGAGACGGCGCCGACCCGACCGAGCAGTAGCCCGCTCACGCTCGGCCGAAGACCGGCGTTCTGCCGCCTGACCGGTCGCAGGCGTCGCCATCTTGCTTCAGCGCGGCCGGCTACGAGTCGCTCGCGGCGTCGCCCGCTTGATCTTCATCGTCCAGCAGGCCGAACGCGGCGGTGATCTCCACCGCGATGAACGCCACGGCCAGCAGAATGAAGAAATCGAAGTCGCTCATCCAATCCCTCCACGACCGATCATAGCCCCGAACAGCGGGCCACGGCTACCGGTTACCGTCCTCCTTGGCCGCTTCGAGCGCCTCGCGAGCCGCATCGACACGGTTCTGCCCGCCATACCAGCTCGCGAGCCAGTCCTTGCCGTCTTCGGCCGTGCCCTCCTGCTCGCGGTAGCGAGCGCCTCGCAACATCAGGGTCATCGCACGGTTGCCCTCGTGACAGGCGTACTCGAGCAGCGGGTCGTCCGTGCGGCGCATCTCGAGTGCGGTCGACCAGGTCGCCTCGTAGGACTCCGGATCGTCGACGGTGTACTCGTAGAGCAGTGCATCCGGCCCGGTGCGGGTGAAGCGCTCGGTCAGCACCAGGTTCGCGCCGGTGCCGCGGAACGCGGTGTGCTCGGTGAAGTTCTTCGTCGTCACGACGAACGTATCGCCTTCCCAGACGCCACTCGAGTCCCCCTTCCAGAAGCGCACGTTCTCGGCGACGTGAGGACGGCCATCCGTGGGGATGATCCGGTGATCGTTGATCATCTCGGTCATCACCGCGACATAGCCTGGCGACTGGAAGATCTCCATCATGTTGTTGTACGCGCCCGGAGTCATCGGCGGTCCGGCGTTGAAACCGATGATGCAGCGCTCGAAGCTGTTCCGCTCCTCCGGACCCCCAGGCGGCTGTCCCCAGAGAGCGTAGCGCTCGTTCGAGCGGCGTACTGCATCAGGCAGGAGCTTCGGCAGCCGCCCGTTCGGCGGGTCGACGACCAGAGAGGTCCGCATCGTGCCGGACAGCTTGTCGCCCAGGTCGAGCCAGAACGCGTTGTAGCCGACATCGACGTCGCCTTGGCTGGGATCGACGTCCTGGCCGCTCCGAGCGGCGCGAGCGGCGCGTTCCGCGCGGCGCCGCTCCTCCCAGGCCGCAGCCTCTTCGGCGGTCAGGAACTCCTTGTCGGCGAGCGCCTCAGGCCGCTCGAACGGCGTGATCGAGCGGAAGTCCCAGGTCCCCTGGAGGTCTGGAACGCCCCAGGACGTGCGAAGTTCGATTCCGGTCTGGGCGCCGGCGCCGCCAGCAAGGGCAAGAGCCACGAACGCTGCGGCGACGACGACGGGGGAAACGGCGGTTCGGGCGAGAAGTCGCTTCGTCATGGCTTCGACTCCAGTCTCAGGTGCCAGTCTCAGGGTAACTTCCGGGACGCTACTGCGGCGTGGCGCCGCGACGCAGGTGGCCGTACGCCGCGTCCTCGCCGCCGAGTGGAATGCACTTGAACTCAAGCAAGCGCGCGTCGGGCTCGAGGCGCCGGTAGAGCGGCATGCGGATCGTCCAAGGTTCGGTGAATACGTTCGGGTCGGTGATCGTCGCCTCGTACTCCATCGAATTCGGACCGGTGGGCGTGTAGCGCTCGACGACGACCAGCGCCTCGCTGTGGAAGTTGCCGGAGGCGTCGAACCACGTGTCGGCAACCTGGTCGGTGACCTCGACGACGAGCGCGCCGCCCTCGAAACGGCCGAGCGAATAGCCCATCCAAGATGGCAGTTCGGCCCGGGTACCGGCGCGGTCGAGACGAACCACGCGGCTGTTGCCGCCCCACTCGTAGGCGAACAGCAACGCCTTCGGCGTCTGCACGATCTGGAACGGGAGCGGCATGTAGTTCGCCCTGGGAATGCCGGGCATGAAGCACTTCGCCGCGGGATCGAGCGCCAACCAGTCGGCCCGGTTCGCCTTCCGCTGCGCGAGCGCCCAGTCCTGGTAGGGAATGACGCCGCCGTCGACGACACTGAGACCGGCCGGAATGGCGCCGAACGCGCCGAGCAGCGGCGCCGGCGTGCGCATCGCCTGATGGGCCTCCAGATTCCAGTGCGCCGTGTTCATCGTCTGCCAGATGCCGTTCAGGTCGGGATGGCCATCCGCAGTCTTCGGCGCCTCCCAGGCTTCCGTCTGGGCGGCTACCGAACCAACGAACAGCAGCATCGCCTTGAGCGATACGGCCAAGCTGAGTCTCTGCATGACGACAGAATATAGCCCACCCGACCTCAACGGAGCCGGAACACGAACAGGCCGTTGCCGTTTCCGGGGTAGCGGATCTCCGGGCTGACCGCCGCCGGCACGAAGCGCGGGCTGCCGCCGCCCAGGCCGGTCGGCACGGCAACGTACTGAACGCCCCCGACGGCGTAGCTGACCGGGAAACCCTGCACGGACGTTGGCAGGCGAACGCTCCACAGCTCTCGGCCGGTCGACGTCTCCCAGGCGCGGAAGCGGCGGTCGACGTCGCCGGCAAACACGAGCCCGCCGCCGGTGGTGAGCGCTGCGGTCAGAAACGCCGCTCGCTGCTCGACGCTCCAAACCTCCTCCAGGGAATCCACATCGTACGCGGCAAGCTTGCCGAGGAGGCCCCCCGTGCCGGGCATCTCGAACCACTTCCGGTCCGCCTGTTCGCCTCCCGACCCCTCCTCGAATCGGACCTCGCGCCCCGAGATCTCCAGGCAGCTCTGGCTGAGCGGCACGACGAGAAGTCCGTGCGGCGGGCTGTAGGACACGGCCTGCCAGTTGTGGCCGCCGGCGGTGCTCGGGCACACCGAGACCCAGTCACCGACTCCCGCGGACGCGATGTCCTCCCGATAGCGCACGTCGCCCGTTTCGCGGTCCACATCATCGAAGACGTTCTGAAACACCATTTCCTCGAGAGCAACGAAGGCGCCGTCCGTACGATCGAGCTTCCAGAGGATCCCGTGCTTGCCGGAGGTGAGGAGGAACCTCTGTCCGTGCCGGTCGATCAGAACCTGCTCGTAGGCTTCGTCAAGGTCGAGAGCTTCTCCGGGCACGTGCTGACGGTGAAAGACGATGCTCCCGTCCGAGGGCCTGAGCGCCAGCGTCGAGTTCGTGTACAAGGCGCGGTCGTCCACCGTCAGGCCGCGGCTTGCGGGAACCCACGGCTTGGCCTGCGCCACCGGCCAGTAGAGCAGGTCGAGCTCGGGATCGTAACTGCCCGGAATCCAGGAGTCGCCGCCGCCGCGCAGGATGAGCGGCAGGCCGCCCCAGGTGTCGCCGCCAGGCTCGCCAGGGCGGGCGATCGTGTACGTCCGCCATCGCTCCTCGCCGGTCTCCGCATCGTGGGCGGTGATGAAGCAGCTCTGCTCGAAGTAGCGGGCGCAGCCGTTGATCCCGTTGATCACGAGGTCCTGGACGACGATCGGACCGCTCGTGTTCGAGTAGCCCTTGCGGGGGTCGGCGATCCGCGTCTCCCAGCGTGGCCGACCGGTGCGGGCGTCGAGCGCCAGCATCGCTGCGTCCTTCGTCGCAACGAAGAGGAGGTCGCGCCAGATGGCGAGGTTCCGGAGCTGGTTGAACCCACGCGCGGCATCGCCGCTGAGCGGCCTCCGATACTCCCAGATCAGCGTGCCCGTAGCGGCCTCCAACGCCTGGACGATGTTCCTGGGGTTCGCCAGGTACATCACGCCGCGATAGACCAGCGGCGTCGGCTGGTTCACGCCGTCCGCCATCGCCCAAGACCATTCCAGGCGCAGTTCGCTGACGTTCGAGACGTCGACCTGGTCGAGCGGACTGTGACCCTGGGCGTCGTACGTACGACGGAACATGAGCCAATCGGCCGGGTCGGGATGAAGCAGCATCTCGGCCGTCACCGGCTCGAAGCCGGCGACCTCCCGTTCGCCGGGCAGCGTGACCGCCTCTGGCTCCGTCCTCCGTTCAACCGACGGCGCGGACGCTCCGAACGGCCCGGCGACTTCCCGCGTCAGGTCGCCCAGAACGGCCGCCAGCGCCGACGACTCGGCGCCGAGCGCCTCGTCACCCGCTGCCGCCCCGTTCGCCGCGAGCACATAGGCCGCAAGGTCGTTCGATTCCTGCCGAGTCAGCGAGTTCCGGTCCTCGGGCGGCATGGTCAGCCGTATCGTGTCCGCCAGATCGGCTACCGTAGCCAAGCGCCAGGCGTCGACGAAGCTCGCCCCGCGAAGGGCCGGCGCCTCGTTCGCGCCGGCGAGGCTCGACAGGTGGCACTCGGCGCAGGCCTCCTCGTACAACGCCCCGCCGCGCTCGGCCTGTTCGGCAGTGAAAGCGGCAGGGATCCTCGCGGTCGGCTGCGCCCGCGTCGGCGAAGTCCCCAGAGTCGGCAGAACGCCGGCACAGGACAACGAGACGACGATTCCGAGCGACCTCACGGCCGCCCGCAGTCCACCGGGCATGCGAAGCATGGAGCGCATGGTAGCCCGCATCCGCTATCCTCTCCGCTACACCCGCGAACGAACGAAGGGAGTGGAAGAATGGGACGGAGGATCGCTGCCGCTATCGCAGCCCTGCTGACCGTAGCCGCCTGCTCCACCGGAGACGGCGCGCTGCCGCGCACTCCCTGGGGCCATCCCGATCTGCAGGGTCTATGGACGAACACGACGCTGACGCCTTTCGAACGGCCGCTCGAACTCGGCGACAAGGCGTTCCTGACCGAGGAAGAGGTCGAACAGGCCGAGGCCGCCCGCCAGGCGATGATCGAGAGCCGGGCCACCCGGCCGGCTCAGAGAGCGGAGGCAGGCCAGAACGTAGGGGCCTACAACCTGCACTGGCTGGAACTGGGCACGAAGATCGTCGGCAGCCGCGCCACGTCGCTCGTCGTCGAGCCCGCGAACGGCCGCGTTCCGCTGCGCCCGGAGGCCGAGCAGGTGCGGGCCGACAACCTGGTGAAGATGTTCGACTCGTACGAGTACATGAGCGTCTGGGATCGCTGCATCACCCGGGGAGTTCCCGGCCACCTGTTCCCGGCCGGCTACAACAACGGCTATCGCATTTCCCAGACCCCGGAACAGGTCGTCATCTACTCCGAGATGATCAACGACGTCCGCGTCATTCCGGTCGACGGCCGGCCCCGACTGCCGGAAGACCTGCGCCTGTGGAACGGCGACTCCCGCGGCCACTGGGACGGCGACACGCTCGTCGTCGAAACGAAGAACTTCTCCGACAAGGGCTGGATCGCCACGAGCGGCTCCCAGGGCCGGATCAAGGGCATCCCGGTCAGCGCCGAGCTCGTCACGGTCGAGCGTTTCACGAGAATCGACGAACACACGATCGACTGGTCCGTCACGATCGACGATCCGGTGAACTACACGGACACCTGGACCGTTAACATCCCGCTCTACTACGACCCCGACTACGAAATGTACGAATACGCCTGCCACGAGGGAAACTGGGCGGTTTACAACACTCTGAGCGGCGCTCGACACGAGGAGCAGTCGGCAGCGGCGGGCGGGGGCGAGTGACGAGTTTCGACGAACCGAGCTTTCCGGTTGCCGTCCGCAAGGACATCGTCACGGCGCTCCGCAGGTCCTGGGCGGACATCGGCAAGGCCGGAACCTGGTGGAACGGCCCCGAACGCGTGGCGATCGCCGCTGCGGCCCGCGCCGAGCGGCTGCAACGATCCAAACCGCCTTGGAGCCGCGACCGCTCGGACGCGCTGCCGGCGAAGCTGCCCGAGCGAGCGCTTGACGCCGCGCGGACGATCGCCGCCGACCCGAACCGTCTCGACCGTGAATGGGCCGAATCCGTGATCGCCGAGATCGGCGACGCGCACTACGTCGAGATCGCTTCCGTCGTCGCGACGACGGTCGCCGCAGACGCCTTCTGCGAGGCCTTGGGCAGGCGCCGCGAGCCGTTCCCCCGGCCCGAGTCCGGCGAGCCGAGCCGCGAGCGACCCGAGGGCATGGGCGACATCGGCGCCTGGGTGCCGACTCAAGTCGAGAACTGGTACCGCGCGAACGTGTCCCGGGCGCTCAGCCTGGTGCCGGAGGGTGTGCGCACCTTCTTCAGGATGGTTGTCGCGATGTACTCCGGCACGACGACCGACTTCGGCGAGATGGTCTGGGACCACCGGCCGCTCAGTCGGCCCCAGGTCGAACTCGTCGCCGCTCGGGTGTCGGCGCTCAACGAGTGCTTCTACTGAACGACCGCGCACACGATGCTGCTCCGGGCGAGCAGCGCGGCCCTGGGCGACGACGTCGATCTGAGCGCAACGGTCCACGATACGGACGGGGGCGGGGTCGAACACGGCGACGTCCTGACCGCCTTCGCGGAAGCCGTGGTCCGCGCCGCAGACGACCTGGACGCCGTGCGTAGGAACGCGCTCGCGACGCTCGGGCGGGAGAAGTTCGTCGAAGCGGCCGCGACGATCGGCATCTTTCATGGTCTCGTCCGCGTGGCCGACTCGACGGGCATCCCAAGCGATGCGGACACTCTCGAGAGCACCGCCGACGTGCGCGGTCTACTCGGCTTCAACCGCTGGCCCGGCGCCGCGTCATCGGGCGTCGCCGAGTCATCGATCGAAGCGGAGCTTGAGAGTTAGCGTCCGCGCCAGCCGGGAAGCACAAGCGTCAACCCGTGAACTCGGCGGGTTCGAGTTCGTCCAGGCGCCGGTGGCACATCTCGCAGCTCGAGACGCCCCTTGCCGCCGCCGCGGGGTCGAGCTCCTCGTCCACCCAGCGCAGGAACGTACGGTAGTTCTCGAACACCGTCCCGGACTCCGAGCCGACAGCGCCGAGGTCGAAGTGGGGCGAGTCGATCTCGGCGGCGAAGGGGCAGGCATGGAACCGTCCCTTCGTGGTCAGCACGGGAAAGCAGCGGACGCAGCGATTGCCCATCCCGTGGTACTCCGACTCCCGCTCGCGGTCGAACTCCTGGTCGGCGCCGGCGCCGGCGTGGAACAGCACCTTGTACCCCTGGAAGATGCGGTTCGGGTTCGCTCGCGCCCAGTCCTCCAAGCGCTCACGGGCGTAGGCCGGCATCGGATTCGCGTCGCGACCGTGGTAGATCGAGTAGTTCAGGACCGCCTCGCTCTTCGCGTCCGCCTCGAGGATCGCAATCAGCTTCTCGGCCTGGATTCCGTTCGAGAACACGGTAACGAGACCCTCGAAGCCGCGCTCGCGGACGTAGCGGATCGCGCGGATGATCTCCCCGGTATGCAGCGTCGGCTCGCCGCCGTAGAACTTAAGGTTGCCGTCGACGGCAAGGGTGCGAACGGCTTCATCCAGGACCTCGGCCGTGTAGCGCTCGTACCAACCCTCCGGCGAACCGTTGATCGTGCACCAGGAACAGGCCCGGTTGCAGAAGTTCCCCTCGTAGAGATGGAGTTCGCGAAGCTCGCCGTCGGCCTCGGAGAAGTGCTCGACGGGCTCATGAAACGTGATCGGACCGATGTTCGGATCCCGGTTCGTATCGTTCAGGCCCCAGTCATACGTGTTGTAGACGATCTCGTACGAGGCGATCTCCTCCAGGTCGAGGCCGGCGTGCTCGGCGACGAAGCGAAGCACGCCGCGACGGTACTCCTCGCGCGTCCCCGTTCCGCCGGTGAAGTCTCCGGCGTACATCCGGAAGATCCGCGAAACGAAGATCCGCTTCGCGTCGTTGTCCACCCTGCAGTTCCATGGGTTCGAGAGAAACGCCTCGGCCGCCTGGCGCAAGGTCTCGCGAAGCCCGGCGCCGCGGTAGGCGAAGGGACGCACCGCCGGGCAACCGTTCGCGCCGCAATTGATCGCGAAGTGAATGCGAGGCTCGGCATAGTCCGAGCGGAGAATCTGGTGTTCGATGTCGTCGAGGCTGACTGCGACGCCGCCGGCGATGTGACGCCGGCGGACGAAGAACTGCCCGTCGCGGGTCTTCCAGACCGACCGGATCGGGTACTCCTCCGCGATCGCGTGCAGGGTGAACGCGTTGTACGCGTTGATCCAATAGGCGAGGCCATCCTCCTCGCTCGCGAACAGATCCGGCCGACTGTCCGGCGACGCCTCGCCCAGCTCGGCCACGAACTCCTCGAGCAGCTGCCGGCGGGCCGCAAGTCGCTCGTAGTCGACCTTGCCGTCCTCGACGACGACCTCGGCCAGCAGGCGGTCCCACGCGGCGTAGGTGAACGTCTGCACGGTCGCCGGGCGCTACTCGTCCGCCGAACCGGCGCTGCCCGCCTGAGCGTTCCGTTCGAGGAACTCCCGCTCGAGCAACCGCGCGCCGCGAAGGATGTTGCCCATCGCGTAGTTCCCCTCGTGGCAGGCGTACTCGTAGTTCAGTTCGTCCGTCCGCGGCCAGAAGAACTCCCCGCTGTAGGGCGCCGTGTAGTCCGGATCGTGCACCGTAAACTCGTAGAGCAACCCGTCCACACTCTGACGGCTGAAGCGCTCGGTCACCTTCAGGCCTTCGCGCGGCACCCCGGGACGATCGAGGAAGTTCGTCGTCTCGACGACGAGAGTGTCGCCTTCCCACCAGCCGATCGAGTCGCCGCCCAGGGACTGTACGTCGGGCGGCGCGTGCTCCGCGTTCAACCGAACGATCTTCGCCCAGTGCATCCACTCGACGAGGATGACGACATGGTCCTCGGTTTGCGTGATCGTCTTCAGGTTGTTGTAGAGGACCGGCCGAGCGGGTGTCGCGGCTGCGCCCAGATAGAGACAGCGGTCAAGCACGGAGAGCGTCTCCGGGCCGTCGTAGGGATCGTCGCCGGTCTCGATCCACCAGGCGGCGCCGGTGTTCTCGTAGGCGTAAGGATGCAGGTTCGCGCGACGCGCCTTGCCCGCCTCGGAAAGCGCCGGCATGCGGCCGTTCGGCGGATCGACGAGGATCGACGTGCGGAACCTCCCGTCGATCGCAAAGCGGCCGCTCCCGCGGTCCGTCCAGAACGAGTTGTAGCCGCCGACGGCGCCTGCGGCGCCGGGAGAGCCGTCGCCGCCGGCCGGGGGCGCCGATCGCTCCGGATCGCTGGCGGCGTTCGCGCTGACCATCGCTGCCCGGGTCCGCTCGATCATCTCCTCCGCTTCCTCGACAGAGAGAAACAGCTTGTCCCCGAATTCCAGCGGCCGCTCGAACGGCGTCGAGCTGGCGATGTTGTACCGGCCGGTCAGATCGGGCTTGCCGCTGGCGGTGCGCGGAATGTCGTCTTCGCCCGCCGCCGCAGCCGGCACGACGGCCAGCATTGCCGAGGCGGCGAACAGGGAGAGAGCTGGGGCGGGGCGATCGATACGCATGGAGTGTCCTCCGTTTCGTCTCCGCGGATCCTTGGGGAGCTTCGTCGAGCCTAGCAGCGGCCGCAACGCTCCGCCTCGGGAAGGTCCGCCGGCCATTGTTAGACTGAAGACGCTCGCGAACCTCATCGGTCGCTCGCGAACCTCATCGGTCGACGGAGGAAGGAACATGCTCATCAGATCACCTGCCCGCCACGGCCCGCACACGCTCGCGGCATTCGTCGCCAGCACCGCCCTGCTCAGCGCGGCGACCGCTGCCGCAGAGGACGCGCCGACCTTCAGTCTCGACGTTGCGCCCATCCTGTTCGAGAAGTGCGTGGCATGTCATCGCCCGAACCAGGCGGCGCCGATGTCCCTGCTCTCCTACCGGGACGCCCGCCCCTGGGCGCGCGGCATCGCGCGAGCGGTCGAGAACGGCGACATGCCGCCCTGGAGCGCCGAGTCGGAGCACGTCGTGTTCCGCGATGACCTCTCGCTCTCCGCCGACCAGATCGCCACGATCGTCGATTGGGCCGCGGGCGGCGCGCCCGAGGGCGACCCTGCCGACCTGCCGTCGGCGCCGACCTTCCCCGAAGAATGGACGCTGGGCGAACCGGACTACGTGCTGACGCTCGACAGGGTCGACGTACCGGCAGACGGCCCGGACCTCTTCCCCAAGCAGCGGATCCGACTCGATCTTGATGAGGAGCGATGGGTACAGGCGATCGAGTTCCTTCCCGGCGACCGCCGCGCCACGCATCACTTCCAGGCCACCTACACGACGCCACGGCGCGAGAGCGGCGGCCCGATCGGCTCCGGCGAGCGAGTGCACGAGGGCGCGGGCGGGAGCGGCGTGTTCGGAATCTGGACCGCCGGCATGCCACCCTACGTGTTCCCCAAGGGCGTCGGCCGCGTTCTCGGCCCCGGCACGACGATCACGTTGGACTCCCACTACCACCCGTTCGGCGAAGCGACGTCCGACACAACCCGCATCGGCATCCACTTCGGCGAAGGCGAGCTGGAACGCGAAGTCGCGACCGTCTCCGTAGCGAACACCGGCATCCGCATTCCGCCGGGCGCCGGTCATCACGCCGAGACGGGTTTCTTCCAGCCGGACGACGACATGCAGATCCTCGCCTTCAGCCCTCACATGCATGTCCGCGGCAAGGCGATGACCTACCGCATCGTTCACGCGGACGGGACGAGCGAGACCCTGCTTGACGTCCCGAACTACGACTACAACTGGCAGTGGCTCTACTACCCCGTCGAACCGATCGACCTGCCGGCCTCCAGCCGGATCGAGGTCACGGCGGTGTGGGACAACTCGGAGGACAATCCGGCCAACCCCGATCCGACGCGCGAGATCATCTACCGTGGCGACGTATTCAACGAGATGTTCGTCGGCTTCATGGAGATCGTCCGCAAGGACGGCGGCTACCACCGGCCGAAGCAGAACGTCGACAAGCTCGCGGAGCTCATCTCTCGCCACCCCCAAGGCGCCTCGTTCCTGGCCGACGGGTTCCTGCCAATTGCCTTCTGGGCGCCGCGCGAGGGTGAGGGCATCCTCTACCTGGCGTCCGGTCTGCAGATGTTCACGATCACTCTCGACGACATCGCCTGGATCGGCGACCGCCTCCGCGTGACGACCCACTTCCCTACGCCGGAGGCATCCGCGATCACGACATTGATCGACGGCGAGCTCGATGAGGAAGGAGCTCTGCGGGGAACGATCACGATGGGCGCCGACACGGAACGTCCTTTCGAAATGAAGATGATCGGCGAACCCGCGGGGAGCGCTCCCCCCACCGAGGCAACCGGAGCCGCCGCCGGAGGTTGACGATGGCGAGCGGCGGCGCCGTCGTCCTCGGCCTTCGAGTTCAGGGCACTCCTCGTCCCGGAACCCGACAGGCAGGATGATCGTCGCCCGCGCCCGCTCCGCGGCTGCCGCCCCGAGGACCCGCACCCATGATTGCCCGTAGCCCGCGAATCCTGAGCATCAAGGCGCTGCCGCTCGTTGCGGCCCTGGCGCTGTCCTGCGGCGGACCGACGATCTCCCAGCTCAAGGCGCTCGTGCGGGCGAGCTTCCCCGGCGTGCCCCAGATGAGCATCGAGGAGCTCGACCGGCGGCTCGAGCAGGCGCCGCCACCTCTCGTGATCGATGTCCGGGCGCCCGTCGAGTACGAGGTCAGCCACCTTCCCGGAGCCGTCCACGCCCAGGGCGAGCGGATTGCCGAGCTCATCGTCGCCGCGGCGCCCGACCGGCCGATCGTCCTCTACTGCTCCGTCGGCTACCGTTCCTCGGCCGCAGTCGCCGACCTGCTTCAGTCGAACGACCTGGACCTCCTCGATCGAGTCTGGAATCTGGAAGGCTCGATCTTCGAGTGGGCCAACTCTGGTCGGCCCGTCTACCGCGGGGACATCGAGGTCGACCGCGTTCACCCGTACGACAGAAGGTGGGGCAAGCTCCTCGAGCCGCACCTGCTGCCCGGATGATGACGCGGACGGTCGTACGCCTCCTCCCGGCCCTCGGCCTGCTGGCTCTCGCCGGGGCCCCCATGCCGGCCCCGGCGCAGTCGAATTCCGGTGAAGACGCTGAGCGCGTATCCGAGAGCTTCTCGGACGAGGTGACCGTCACCGCGCGGAAGAGGGAAGAGAACCTCCAGGAGGTGCCCTTCTCCATCGTCGCACCGAGCGAAGACGTCCTGCGGAACCGCGGCGCCGGCAATCTGGAGGAGATCGCGGCGAACGTCGCCGGTCTTACCGTGCAGAACCTCGGTCCCGGCCAGAGCCAGGTCGCCATGCGCGGTGTCGCCTCGGGGCAAATCGTGCGAGACCAGCCCGGGGTCAAGGAGCAGGTCGGCATCTATCTCGACGAATCGGTCATCTCGCTGTCGCTGTTCACGCCGGACATCGATCTGTTCGACGTGTCGCGCGTCGAGGTGCTGCGCGGACCGCAAGGCACGCTGTTCGGGTCCGGCTCGCTCGCCGGCACGGTCCGCTACATCACGAACCAGCCGGAACTCGGCGTCTCGGACGGCTTCGGGGAGTTCTCGCTGAACTCCGTGGGCGCCGGCGGCATGGGCGGCCACGCGAAGGTCGCCGTCAACGTTCCGACGGGAGACGCCTCGGCGATGCGGTTCACCGCCTGGCACGCCTCGTTCGGCGGATTCATGGACGCCGTCCAGCCCGACCTGAGCGTGAACCGAAACGTTGACTCCGGCGAACGCACCGGCGCCCGCTGGGCGCTCCGCCTCGAGCCGTCGGAGAACGTGACGATCACGCCGCGCGTCCTCTACCAGGAAGTCGAGATGGACGGCTGGAACCGGATCGACGACTTCAACATCCTCGCCAACCCCTTCACGACGACCCGGCCCCCCGTTCATCTCGGCAAGCGTCAGCTCTTCACTCAGTTCGAAGAGCCAACCGCCGACGAGTTCCTGCTTGCCGACCTGAAGGTCTTCGTCGATCTCCCCGATGGCTACTCCTTCACCTCGATCACGTCGGCCACCGACCGCGACGTTCTCGTCGTGCGCGACGCGACAGCCCTCTACGCCAGCGTCGCCGGTCCCACGATGGGCCTCTCCGAAGCGGTCTACACGCTGGACGCGCCCCTGATCGACGCGACGACCGCCACCGGGCTCACCCAGGAGCTCCGGCTCGCGAGCGGCGACGAATACACCCACTGGGTACTCGGCCTCTTCTACGGCACAAGCGAGCGGGACTACGGCCAGAGCTTTCCGGTCGCCGGCTTCGAAGCGATGAGCGGCATCCCGACGCCGGGCCGGTACGGCGCGGCCGTCGACGAGCTGTTCTACTCCGACCTGAGCTACGAACTCGACCAGACCGCCGCCTTCTTCGAAGTGAACTGGACCGCCGGCGAGCGGCTCGACCTCGCCGTGGGGGCGCGCTGGTACGACTACGAGGAGGAACGCGCCCAGATCTTCGACGGCATCTTCGCCGACCCCGGAGGAACCGAAGGCGACACCGGCGCCCACGGCCTCGCTCCCCGCTTCCTCGCAAGCTACGAGGCGAGCGAAAGGACGAGGCTCAACGCACAGATATCGAAGGGGTTCCGCCTTGGCGGCATCAACGATCCTCTGAACGTCCCGCTCTGCACGCCCGAGGATCTTCAGACCTTCAGCGGGCGCGAAAGCTGGGAGGACGAGGAACTCTGGAACGTGGAGATCGGCTCGAAGTCAACCATCCTCCGCGGTCGCGGCACGCTGAATATCGCAGCCTTCCATATGGACATTTCCGATCTTCAGGCTACGGTCACCGCGGGCTCCTGCTCCTCGCGGTTGGTCTTCAACGTACCCCGAGCCCGCAGCACGGGGCTCGAGCTCGAGCTGACAGCTCAGCCCACCGGGAACTTCGACTACTCGATCAACGCGAGTTACGCCGATTCCGAGCTCGGCTCGACCCTGACCTCGACCTCCGCCGACGGCGCCACGAATGTCGTTTCCGGCATCCAGAAGGGGAACCGTCTACCCACCGCGCCGCAGTTTCAGGCCGCCCTCGCCGCCGCCTACCGCTGGGAGATCGGCGCCTGGGCCGGCTACCTCACCGGCGTCTACCAGCACGTCGGTTCCCGTTTCACCCAGATCGGCGACCTCGCCCCGGGGTTCGGGACGGTCGACCTGCTCGCGCTGAGTCCCACGAACCCGATCGGCGGCCCCCTGACCCGGACCGCCTTCCGCTTCGACCCCGAGCTGCCGGCCTACAACCTGATCAACCTGCGTTTCGGCCTTCTCAACGAGCGGTGGGATGTGGCT
Source organism: Candidatus Multivoraceae bacterium (assembly GCA_965219625.1). GTDB lineage: Bacteria > Acidobacteriota > Thermoanaerobaculia > Multivoradales > Multivoraceae > Multivorans. The sequence goes on from OZ244782.1 coordinate 755,056, forward strand.
CTCTTCGTCCACAATGCGACGGACGAGCGCGCCTTCCTCGCGCTCGACCAGGAGCGGGGTACGCGAGCCCGCGTCGGTTATCTGACGAATCCGCCGCGGACGGCCGGAATCACGACGAGGTTCTCGTTCTAGCAGCCCGTGGTGGAAGTGGGCTCAGGCGGCGGATCCGTGGCGGCTGCCAGATTCCGTGGATCTCCTGCTGCGGTCGCGACGAACTGGGAGGCCGGGCTCGACTCGGATATCCTGCGTCGTTGTCCGTCAATGGACTCGCGCCACCTCAGCTCTTCGCGGGTTCGGACTCTGACTCGAGGGACAAGGACACGATGCACGACCGAACTCGCTACCGCACCTGGTGGATCGCCGCCGTGGCGCTTGCGCTGACACTGACCATCTCGGCCGCGGCCTTCGCCCACCTGAAGGCGTTGAGGACCAGCCCTGAAGATGGGGCCGCACTCTCCGGACCGGTGCGTACGTTGAGGGTGTGGTTCAACCAGGCGCCCGACGTGCCGCTCTCGAAGCTCGAACTCGAAGGACCGGACGGTCCGCTCCGCGTCGAGGGGCTGCACACGATGGGAGAGAAGGACCTGATGGCCAGGGTGGCGGGCCGGATCCCGAACGGCAGCTACACGGCTCGATGGCAGACCGCCGGCGACGACGGCCATGTGCTGACCGGCGAGTGGACGTTCACGATCCAGAGGGGCGGCCCCTGAAGTCTCGCCGCCGACTCGACATCAAGCGATGAGCTGGGAAATGGCCGGCCGCTGGTCGCTTTACCTGCCGCTGCTGCTCGTCTGCGGCGTACTTGGCATGCGGCTGTTGGCCGATGCGCACGGCGGCGGCCTGCTTGCCGTCCGCGACCCCGACCTCGCGCTCAAGCGGTTGGCTTGGCCATCCTCCCTGCTGCTGCTCGCAGCGGTTCTGCTCCGGGCGGTGTTCCAGTCCGTCGAAGTGTGGGGCACGATCGAGGGTCTGACGATCGAGAATCTGCGGGTCCTCGCGCTGGAGAGCCGGTGGGGTGGCCGTTGGCGTTGGCAGTTCGGCGCCGCCGCGCTGCTCGCGGTCGGCTCGCTGACCGCGTTCCGCCTGCCGATCATGGGTCGGGCGCTGACCGTCGTGGGCGTCCTGGGAATGGCGGCCGCCTTGCCGATGACCGGTCACGCCTACGGCGACAACCTGGCCTGGACGGCGCAGAGCGTGCATGTCCTCGGCGCCGGCCTGTGGATCGGCACTCTGATCGTCGTCCTGCTCCTCCCCTTCTGCCTCGGCTCGCCCACCGGTCCGGAAGCCAGCTCGGTGCGCCGCTACTGGCTGAGTGCCTTCGCGCCGGTCGCGACCGTCGGCGTCGTGCTCCTGACCGCGAGCGGCGCCCTGCTCGGGATGCGTTACCTGGCCGCCTGGGACGCGCTGTGGTCCGAGCCGTACGGACGGACACTCCTCATGAAGATCGGCTTGAGCCTGGGTGCGCTCGCCTGCGGCGGCCTGAACCACCTGGCGCTTCGCCGCCGCCCGGACTGGCATACCGCATCGCTCCCCAGAACCGTCGGGGTCGAGGTGGGCTTCGCGATTCTCGTCCTGACGGCGACGGGCGTTCTGGCGAGCACGGCCCAGCCCGAGATGCACTGAGCCTGCCGGCGCGGTTCCCGGAAGAAGAAGGGACGCGGTCAGGTCGGGCGCGGTCCGGAGCGGACGCCGTCCGACGGCTCGAACGAACGCTGCAAACGTGTAGAGTGCCTCCCTAAGCCCGCTCATGAACGACTCTCCGCCCGCGCGGAGCGACCCCTATACCGTCCGCGAGGGCGAGGCGGTCGCACCGCCCACGACCTGGCGCAACCGCCTGCGTTATCTCGGTCCGAGCGTCGTCATCTCCGGCTCGATCGTCGGCTCGGGCGAGATCATCCTCACCTCGGGACTCGGCGCCGCCGCCGGTTTCGTCATGCTCTGGTGGGTCCTCCTGTCCTGCTGGATCAAGTCTCTGATCCAGGCCGAGCTGGCGCGCTACATCCTCGTTTCGGGCGACACCTACGTCAGGGCGATGAACCGGCTGCCGGGGAAGATCCCGCTCGGGCGCGGACGGATCAGCTTCCCCGTCGTCATCGCCCTGATCGCGATCGTGCCGGGAGTCGCGGGACTCGGCGGAATCGTCGGGGGCGCCGGCCAGGCTCTGACCCTGCTCGTGCCCGGCATTCCATCGACCTGGTCGGCCGGCTTCGTCGCTCTGGTCACGGTCGCGTTGCTGATCACCGGCTCCTACAAGGTCCTCGAGAACGCAATGCTGGGGTTGGTCATCACCTTCACCGGCGCCACGCTGGTGTGCGCGTTCCTCATGCAGAACACGCAATACGCGGTGACCCGAGCCGACCTGCTGTCGGGACTCGACTTCAGCTTCCCTCCCGAGTATCTCGTCGCGGCGATGGCCGTCTACGGCTACACCGGGGTGAACGCTTCGGAAACCTCGGCCTACCAGTACTGGTGCGTCGAGAAGGGCTATCCGAACTTCATCGGCAGGAGGGACGCCCCGGGATGGGAGGAGCGCGCCCGCGGGTGGATCAAGGTGCTCCAGACCGACGTGTGGGTCACGTTGGTCATTCTGACTTGCGCAACTCTCCCCTTCTACGTCCTCGGCGCCGGCGTCCTCCGCGCTCGCGGCAAGACGCCGGACGGACTGGAGACCCTCTCGATACTGTCCGAGATGTTCACCGAGACGCTCGGCCCGTGGTCGCTCTGGCTGTTCGGCATCGGCGCTTTCTCCATCCTGTTTTCCACCATGCTGTCGTCCATCGGCGGCGCCGCCCGCTTCATTCCGGACTACGTCATGGAACTCGGCTATCTGAACCGTCAGAATCTCATCGCGCGGAAGTCCTGGATCCGCGGCTACTGCGCCTTCATTCCGATCCTCTCCTTCGTCATCTACCTGACGGTGCAGGACCCCAGGCTGCTCGTGACGATCGGCGCCTTGACCCTGGCGATGCTGCTGCCGATCCAGAGCGGCGCGACGCTCTGGTTCCAGAAGAACCGCATGGACCCGAGAATTCGGCCCGGCAGGTGGATTCGCCTGGCGATCTGGGCCATCTTCCTGTTCGAGCTCGCGATGGTCTGGTTCGTCGTTCGCTACGCCATCTTCGGGTGATCCCCAACAGCCGGCAGTGACCCTTATCGGAGGTGCCAGAATGACCGCCAGATTCGTCTCGCCACGTCTCATCGACGGGCCCGGAAAGAGGCTCGCCGCGCTCGTCCTGACCTTCGTCGCGGCGGCCTGCGCTTCTCCGGCGCCGGACGAGAACGTCGAGACCGTCCGGACAATCGGCGCAAGCGCCAGTTTCCGCGGGATCAACGGCATCCTGTTCGGGCCCGACGGGGACCTCTACCTGACCTCCGTCGTGACCCCGGCGCTCGCGCGGATCGACCCGGAAAGCGGCGAGATCCTCGAGTACTGGGGTCGGGACGACGGCGTCAAATCGCCGGACGATCTCGCCTTCGGGCCAGACGGCTCGGTCTACTGGACGGACATCAGCGACGGCGAGGTCGCCATGCGCTCGCCCGACGGGGAGAGCAGGCTCGTCGCGTCGCCGGGCGTCGGCGTCAACCCGATCACCTTCTCTGACGACGGCAGGCTGTTCGTCTCCCAGTGCTTCATGGACACCCGACTCTTCGAACTCGACCCCACCGGCGAGAACCCGCCACGGTTGATTCGGGACGACCTCGGACCTGGCTGCGGCCTGAACGGCATGGACTGGGGTTCCACCGACGGCAGGCTCTACGGTCCGCGCTGGTTCCGCGGCGAGGTCGTCCGCGTCGACGTCGACAGCGGCGCGCTGGAGACGGTGGCCAGCGGCTTCGCCGTGCCGGCCGCCGTCAAGTTCAACAGCGAAGGCGTGCTCCATGTGCTCGACTCCCTCCGCGGCGAAGTCGTCCGCATCGGCGAGGACGGCGGCAGACAAGTCGTCGCCAGCGTGCAGCCAGGGCTCGACAACTTCGCCTTCGACGCGGACGACCGCCTCTTCATCTCGAGCTTCGCCGACGGGTTCATCGTCGAGGCCCTTTCCCCGACGGCGAACCGCACCGTGCTCGAAGGCGGCCTGAACATGCCCGGCGGGGTGGCCCTGATCGGCAGCGGCGACGCGACGCGACTCGTCGTCGCCGACTTCTTCGCCCTTCGCCAGCTCGATCCGACGACCGGCGAGGAGCTCGGCGTCGTGCGCGACGTGATCGGCTTCTCCGAGATCGGCACGTCGATGTCCCTCCACGCCACGGACGACGATCGACTCGTCCTGTCGAGCTGGTTCGACAACTCGGTGCGGCTCTGGGATCCGGACGCCGATTCGCTGATCCAGGCCTTCCCCGGCCTTGCCGCCCCCATCGACGCATTGCTGGTCGACGGCGAGATGATCGCGAGTCAGTGGGGAGCGGGGAACGTGATCGCCTTCCCGGTCGAGGAACCCGAGGAGCAGCGGGTTCTGGCAGCCGGCCTCGAGGGGCCGGCGGGCCTGGCCGTTGCTGACGGGACGGTCTACGTCACGGACAACCTGGTCGGCACGCTGCTGCGGATCGGCGCGGACGGCGCCACGGAAGTGGTCGCGGAGGGCTTCGACGGGCCTGAGGGCATCGCCGCGGCGAACGGCCGAGTCTATCTGGTGGAAGCCGGCGCCGGGCGAGTCGTCGCGGTGGATCCGGCGAGCGGCGCGGTCGAGGAGGTCGCCTCCGATCTCGCCCTCCAGGTCCCGCCCTCCGGGGCGTTCCCGAACACGATGCTGTGGAACGGCATCGCGTCGAACGGTTCCACCCTGTGGGTCGCTGGTGACGCAGCGAACACGATCTACGTCATCGACCTGTAGAACGAAGGCGCCCGGACTTCAAGCGCAAACTGCTACAGTCTTCATCCGACCCGAGTCCCCCTGAACTTCAGATGGAGAGAACCCTCGATGTTCCGCAACACCGCTTGCCGCGTCCTCATGCTCAGTCTGTGCCTGGGCGTCATCGCTGTCGCTCCGGCCGTCGCCCAGGATCGGCCTGCCAGCCCTGAAGGCATGGCGTCGACCCAGATCGGCGACTCCTGGATCGACATCACCTACAGCCGACCGATCCTTCGAGGCCGGAACGGCATCTTCGGCGCCGGCGAAGAGTACGGGCAGACGCTGAACGCGAACGGCCCCGTGTGGCGGGCCGGCGCGAATGCGACGACCCGGCTGAAGACCGAAGCCGACCTGATCATCGGCGACGCAACGGTGCCGGCCGGCGAGTACAGCCTGTTCATCGAACTCGAGGAAGGCGCCTGGACGGCGATTCTGTCGAAGCAACCGTACATGGAGTCATTCGACCGCGCGAAGATGGAGGAAGGCCAGACCTGGGGCGCCTACGGCTACAACCCCGAGCACGACGTCGTGCGGACGCCGATGATCACCGACGTCTTGGAGAACTCGATCGACCAGATGACGATCGTGTTCAGCGACGTCTCTGCAATGGGCGGCGCGATCGTCGTCATGTGGGACGACCAGATGGGCGTTCTGCCGTTCGGCGTCGCGCAGTAGTCGCCCAGTAACGGACGGCGCGCGAGACACGCACGGACCCTCCGCGGCACGCCTGGGCAGCGACATGCCCGGGCGTCGCCGCCCCGAGGGTTCCCTTGAGGCCGCCGGACGGCGGACCTAACGGTCGACTTCGCGGTAGGCGTCGATCACAGCTCGCTCGCCCTCGCGGCCCGGCTTCGAATTCCCATGCTCCATGCCGACGATGCCGTCGAAGCCCCTTGCCTTGAGATGCCGGAAGACGTTTCGGTAGTTGATTTCGCCGGTCGTCGGCTCCTTGCGTCCGGGGTTGTCGCCGACCTGAATGTACGCGATCTCGCTCCAGGCCCGATCCAGGTTTGGAATCAGGTTCCCCTCGGTGATCTGCTGGTGGTACAGGTCGTTCAGGATCTTGACCGAGGATGAGCCCACCGCGCGGCAGATCTCGTACGCCTGCGGAATGCCGTAGAGGAAGACGCCGGGATGATCCCGCCAGTGGTTCAGCGGCTCGAGGACGGCCACGAGGCCCGCGGGCTCCAGGATCGCCGCCGCCCGCTTGAGGTTCTCGATCACGTTCGCGGTCTGGTAACCCCACTCGAGCCGCGGGTCGAGCTGGCCCGGAACGACGGTGCACCACTTCGCGTTGACTCTCTTCGCGACGTCGACCGCCTTTCTCATGTCCGCCTCGATCGCCTCGCGGGCGGCAACGTCGTTCGAAGCGAAACTCACGCCGCCCCAGGACGTGTGGGCGACGAAGACGCCCATCTCCATGTCCAGCCGGTCGAGTTCCGCCGCGATCTTCTCCTGCAGCGCGGGCTCACGGCCCCCCATGCCGTTGTCCTCCAGAGCGCGGAATCCCTCGTCGTGCATGAACCGAAGCTGGTCGACGTGGTCGTTGCCGGCGTGGTGCCTGAACATCCCGAAGTGCGGCGCGTACTTGAGCCCGAAGGTTGCGCCGGAGGACGCTGCGGGCGACTGCGCGCGCGCGATGCCGGCGGTCGCGCCCCCCATCGCCAAGGCGCCGCCGGCCCCGGCGCCAGTCAGGAGCAGTTCCCGACGATCCATCCGTCTTCGTTGATCAGCCCTGTTCGATCTGTGCATCGTGGCAGAGTAGCAGTCTTCCGTTTGAACGCCTCCGGGCGGGGAACCAGAGCCCCGCGGAGGAGGCACAGCACCGAGGAACCAAGATGACGCCCACGGACTCCACCCGCCTGCTGCGCTCCCGCATCCTTCTTCTGGCCGTCGGCGCCATCCTCGCGATTCCGGCTGTCGGCGGCGCGGTCGACGTGATGGACACCCGTCTGCTTTCCGAACCGGCGATCAGCGCCGAACACGTCGTCTTCGCCTACGCCGGCGACCTGTGGATCACCGGGCGCGACGGCGGCGGAGCGCGACGGCTCACTTCGCACGCGGGAGTCGAAACCAGCCCCCGCTTCTCCCCCGATGGCTCGCTCGTCGCCTTCAGCGCGGAGTACGACGGGAACACGGATGTCTTCGTCATGCCTGCAGCGGGCGGCGAACCGACGCGGCTGACGTTTCATCCCGGCAACGACATCGTCCAGGACTTCACGGTCGACGGCAAGGCCGTGCTGTTCGCCTCCCAGCGCAGCATGTTCACGAACCGGCACTTCGAGTTGTTCACCGTGTCGCTCGAGGGTGGTCTGCCGCAGAAGCTGCCGATCCCTCACGGGTTGCGCGCGAGTTACTCGCCGGACGGCCGGCGGATCGCCTACATCCCGACCCCGGAGCGATTCGAACAGTGGAAGAACTACCGTGGCGGCACCACGTCTCGGATCTGGATCTTCAACAGCGAGGACAACTCGGTGCAGACCGTGCCCCGCCCGGAAGGTCGCTCGAACGACACGAACCCGACATGGATCGGCGACCGGGTCTTCTTTCGCTCCGACCGCGCCGGGGAGTTCAACCTCTTCTCCTTCGACACGACGAGCGGAGAAATCGTCCAGCACTCGGACTTCGAGGACTTCCACATCGAGAACCTGTCCGGTTCCGCCGATGCCCTGATCTACGAGCAGGCCGGCTACCTGCACGTCTACGATCCGGCGACCGACCGGCACCGGCGGCTGGTTGTCGGCGTCGCGGCCGACCTGATCGAGACGCGGCCGCGGTGGGTCGAGGGCACGGACTCCATCCGTAGCGGGTCCATCTCGCCGTCTGGCGCCCGCGCGGCATTTGGATACCGCGGAGAGATCCTCACGCTGCCGGCGAAGAAGGGCGACGCGCGGAACCTGACCCGCACGCCGGGAGTCCACGAGCGGTTCCCCGTGTGGTCTCCCGATGGGGCGAAGATCGCCTACTTCTCGGACGAGAGCGGCGAGTATGCCCTGCACGTCCGCAGCCAGTCCGACGGCGAGGTCCGCCGCTACGAGACAAGCGGCGAGCGGGGCGGCAACGGCTTCTACCAGGCCCCGAAGTGGTCTCCCGACAGTAGCCGGATCAGCTACGTGGACAACTCGATGACCCTGTTCGTCATGGAACTCGAGAGCGGCGACACAACGATGATCGGCAGCGAGCACTACTACGGCCCCGCCTCTCCGGCGCGCCCAGGCCACTCCTGGTCGCCTGATTCCCGCTACATCGCCTACACGCTGAACACCCGCTCCTACATGCGGCAGGTGCTCGTGTATGACGTGGAGACGGATGCCTCGCACCCGATCACCGACGGGCTGTCCGATGTCGGCGAGCCGGTGTTCGACTCAAGCGGCGATTATCTCTACTTCCTTGCGTCGACGGACGCCGGGCCGGTCAACCACTGGTTCGCGATGTCGAACGCGGACATGGAGCGGTCGAGTTGATCTACCTGGCGGTTCTTCGCAAGGACGGAACGTCGCCGCTGGCTGCCGAGAGCGATGAGGAGCACGGCGAGAGCTCCGAAGCCGACGACGATTCCGCCGAAGGCGGCGGCGAGAGCGGCGACGGCGGAGAACGCGAGGAGGGCCTGGACGTCGAGATCGACTTCGACGGCATCGACCAGCGGATCATCGCCTTGCCCGTCGAAAGCGGCGGGTACGGCAACCTGCTCGCCGGCAAGCCAGGCGCCCTCTACTACCTCCGAACCGAGCCGGCATCCCGGTTCGGAGGAGGCGGCGGGGACCTCGTGAGGTTCAGCCTCGACGACCGGGAAGAGACCGTGCTGCTCTCGAGGTTGGGCGGCTTCTCGCTCAGCGCGGACGGCAGCAAGCTCCTTTGGGCCAGCCAGGGCGAATTCGGCATCGCTGACGCCGGCGGCAAGATCGACCGGGGCGAAACGAAGCTCGCGGTCGACAAGCTGACCGTTCGCATCGACCCCCGAGCAGAGTGGGAGCAGATCTACAACGAGGTCTGGCGGATCAACCGCGACTACTTCTACGATCCCGGGATGCACGGCGCCGACTGGGCCGCGATGCGCGAGAAGTACAGCGGCTTCCTTGCCGACGTCGGAACCCGCGCCGACCTGAACAAGGTGCTGCGCTGGATGTGCAGCGAAATCGCCGTCGGCCACCACCGGGTCGGGGGCGGCGACCGAAGGGACGAACCGGAACGAGTCGGCGGCGGGCTGCTCGGCGCCGACTTCGAGATCCTCGACGGCCGATATCGGTTCGCCCGCGTCTTCGGCGGCCTGAACTGGAACCCGGAACTGCGGGCGCCGCTCACCGAACCCGGGGTGCAGGTCGAGGCCGGCGAGTATCTCCTGGCCGTCGAGGGCGAAGAGCTGATGGCGGCCGACAACGTCTTCGCCCGGTTCGAGAATACGGCCGGCAAGATCGTCGAGCTCGAGGTCGGGCCGAACGCCGACGGCACGGGCTCGCGCACGGTATCCGTCGTGCCGATCGCGAGCGAATCGGCGCTCCGCAACCGCGCGTGGGTCGAGAGCAACCTGCGCAAGGTGGACGAGGCGACCAACGGACGTGTCGCCTACGTGTACGTACCGAACACGACAACGCTCGGCCACACCTACTTCAAGCGCTACTTCTTCCCCCAGGTCCACAAACAGGCGTTGATCGTCGACGAGCGCTTCAACGGCGGCGGTCAAGTGGCGGACTACTACATCGATCATCTGCGCCGGCCGTACATCAGCCACTGGGCGACTCGGTACGGCGCCGACTTCCGCACTCCCAGCGCGGCGATCCTCGGGCCGAAGGTGATGATCATCGACGAGACCGCCGGCTCCGGCGGCGACCTGCTGCCCTGGATGTTCCGCAAGCTCGAGCTCGGCGTCCTGGTCGGCAAGCGAACGTGGGGCGGTCTGGTCGGCACGCTCGGCTTCCCGATCCTGATGGACGGCGGTTTCGTCACGGCGCCGAATCTGGCGATCTGGACGGAGGACGGCTTCGTCGTCGAGAACGTCGGCGTGCCGCCCGACATCGACGTCGAGCAGTGGCCGGCTGATGTCATCGCCGGGCGCGACCCCCAACTCGAGAAGGCGATCGAGATCGTGCTCGACGAGTTGGAGGCGAACCCACCGACCGAGCCCCGCAAGCCGCCCTTCCCGGTCCGGGTACGGCAGCAGTAGACCGGACTCCGACAGACCCGCTTGTGACGACGATCTTCGGTTCGGCTCTGGCCCGCGTTCGCGCCGAGTGGCGCAAGCGGCTCGGCAGGGAACTCTCGGAAGCGGACGTCCATCCACGCTTCCGCGATCGAGAGCGGTTCTTCAGAGCACCGGCGCTGACAGCCGAGATGGTAGCCGCCATCGGGCGCCTGTCGCCGCAGTTCCGCCTGCGGCAAACGGAATCCTCGCGGCGCTTCTGGGAACTGACGCAGAACGGCTCCTGCTGGGGGGAGTTCGACGCGGTCGAACCGGTCCTCCGCGGACTGCCGCAACCCGCGCGGGCGCTGGACATCGGTTGCGGATTGGGACGCTCGACCGCGTTTTTCCGTCACGCACTCGACTGGAGGGAGACCGAATTCCACCTGTACGACGGCGACGGCCCGCCGATCGACTACCCGCGGAGCGCCGGGCGCACCGATCGCACCTTCTGCGGCGATCTGGGCGCTTTGCGGTTCGTGCTGGACCACAACGGGGTCGAGAGTTTCCGCATCTTCGACGCGCACGAACTCGGCCACCGTCTCGACGCGCTACCCGGCCCGTACGACGTCGTCTACTCCTTCTACGCCGCCGGCTTTCACTGGTCACTGGCGGACTTCTGGCGCGAGTTCGAAGCGATCTCCCACCCGCGCACCATCGGGATCTTCACGATCCACCGCAACTTCGAGTACTTCCCGGCTCTCGACGGCTGGAGAATCCGCATCGTCCCGTTCGAGCGCAGCCTGCTGAAGGACCGTCCGCATCGGCTGCTCGTAGCAAGCCGAGAGTCGGACCCGCTGGCCGGGCTCGAGAACGGTCCCGTCGCGAAGCGCTAGGCTAAGCAGATCGACATCACGACAACGGTCACTCCAGGGAGGACGCGCCATGCTCGACTCGCTCAAGAACTGCCAGGCCCAGACGTACGCCGCATTGAGGTTCTTCGCCGGTTTCCTGTTCCTCTGGCACGGGACGCAAAAGCTGCTGGGCTTTCCGCTCCCGACTCCCGAGGCTCCTGCCTTCATCATTTACGTCGCCGGGCCGATCGAACTGATCGCCGGCGCGATGATCATGATCGGCCTGTTCACCCGCCCCGCCGCCTTTCTCGCCAGCGGCCTGATGGCGTTCGCCTACTTCATCGGCCACGTCTTCCGACCGACCGAAGACCCCGGGGTTCTCTACTACTTGTTGCCGCTGGTCAACCGCGGCGAGACCGCCGTCCTGTTCTGCTTCGTCTTCCTGTACATCGCCGCGAAGGGGAACGGAATCTGCAGCGTCAGCGGCAACGAGGACTGACGGACTCGGCCGCGGGCCGCAGCGCAGACCGGCGGCTCAACTCACCGCGAAGATGCCGCCGTCGACCGGGATCGTCGCACCGGTGACGTACGCCGCTGCGCGCGACGCGAGGTAGATGGACACGCCCGCCATGTCTTCCGGCGTGCCGATCCGCTTGCGCGGGTTGCGAGCGCGGATTTCGTCGCCGAACCTCTTCAGGTTGTACTCCATCATCTTGCTCTCGAACGGGCCGGGACAGACGGTGTTCACCGTAATGTCCTCGGGCGCCAGACGGCGGGCAAGGGCACGGCTCAAGTGGATCATCCCGGCCTTGCTCGCGCTGTAGGGGTAGTGTTCCTGAGGATTCACGTGGAGGCCGTCGATCGAGGCGATGTTGATGACCCGCCCCGGGTCGTCCTCCGTGGCCGCGGCGCGCAGCTCCGGCAGCAGCCGGACGGTGAGATAGAACGGGCCTTTCAGGTTGATGTTCATCACCTTGTCCCAGCCGGACTCGGGAAACTCCTCGAGCGGCGCCCCCCACGCCGCGCCGGCATTGTTGACGAGGATGTGCAGCCGGTCCTCCCGCTCGCGAAACGCAGCGCAGAAGCGCTCGACGCCTTCGACCGACGACAGGTCGTTGGGCAGGGAGATGCACTCGCCATGGGCGCTGAGTTCCTCCGCCATCGCGTCGCAGACCGCCGCCTTGCGGGAGCTGATGTACGTGCGGACGCCGTTCTCGACGTAGCCGCGAGCGATCATCGCGCCGATGCCGCGCGATCCGCCCGTGACGATCGCCACCTTGCCGGCGATGTCGAACAGGTTCTTCATGGACTCATTCCTCCTTTGATCGACGCTGGGACGCCCAGACAGGTCGTTCCGCTCCTACTCCGGCGAACCGACCGTGAGCGAGTCGGCGATGACCGAACCGCTCTCCGCGAACTCATCCCATAGGCCGAGCGCGAGCCGCTGCGGGCCCTCGGGAAGACGAAGCGTAACGCCCACCCGATAGTGGCTCTGCTTTGCGTCGGCGAGCGCAGCCGACGGCACTTCGAGCGGCGCCCCGAGATGCTGGGCAGCGGTGATCTGGTCGTCTTCTGCCAGGGCGACGACGACCAGCCGGATCGCCGCCCGATGAACGCCCTCCGCCTCGACGAGCTCCACGCTGCCGATAGGAAAGTCGACCCACATGCCGATCTCGTAGATTCCCTCCGCCTCCGCCACCCGCGTCATCGACTCGACCTCGACTTCCATTCGGTGCGGATTCTCACTGTGGCCAACGACGGCAGCGGCCAGGGCACGTTCCGCGATCCGCGAGCGAGCGCTCTTCTTGACGTAGCTCGAGCGGGACGCCGTCGTCGCGCCCCGGACGCCGCGGACCCGGACCTCGACGGCCACGAACTCGCCCTCGGTGCGCTCGGACGACGACAGGCCGAGCGAGTAGTAGGACTGCATTCCCTGGACGGCGCGCGGCAGGACCTCGGTCAGCCGGCCGCCGCCGGTGCGTGCGAAGCCCCCCGTGCCCTCGGCCAACGCGTGAAGCGCCTCCCGGTAGTCGCTGAGCTCGAGCAGGGCGCCGCGTCCCTTGGAACGTCGAGCGCCGGCCGCCGCGTTACCCGGCGGAGGCTTGGCTGCAAACAGGGTGACGCCGTAGGTGTTCGCCTCCGCGACGATCGCCTGGATCGTCCCGGTCGACCGGTACTGCTCGACTTCCTGCTGCAGGCGACCGACCTCCAGGCTCGCATCGCGGTCGAAGACGCCGCCGGTGCCCGGGACGCCCCCAGCCTGGCCGCCGACGCGCGTCTCGACGAGAGCGCCGGCCGAACTCGCGCTCCCCGAGAGCAGGTCCTGGGCGTGCTCCATCAGGGTGCCCAGGGGCCGCTCCGCGATGCCGTCGGATACGAAGACGACCGCCTTGCGCCCATCCAGCCAGGCGAGAGTGCGTACGAAATCGCCGAGCGCCTCGAAGCTGCTCTCGGCATCGTTGTAGACCTCGCGGGCGTAGGTCCGCATCTGGCCGAGCAGTCCATCGAGGGCGAGCCCCGCGTTCTGGCGATCGAGCCTGTCCGTGCTCCGCATCCGATGGAAGGCGTCGCTCACGGACAGCTGGGCGCTCTGCCGCAGGCCGTCGCGCTGATCGCCGATCGTCGTCCGATTTCGGAGGCTGGCCAGCGCGCCGCGGATGGATGCCCAGTTCCGGGTGAAGCCATGGATCACCTCGGGTCTGTCGTCGTGGCTCGCGACCATCACGCGGACCCGGCTGTCCTCGAGCACCACGGGAAGACCCTGCTCCAATTCGTCGATCGCCCCGTCCCGGTTCGCCGACAGCAGGTTGTGCAGGTCGAAGTAGAGGACCACCCAGATCGGCGTCGTCGCTTCCGGATCCTCCCGCACGAGCTCGTAGAAGTTGACCGGGTCGACCCGCTCGCCGTTCTCGAACACCTGGAAGTCGGTGCGGGCGAGGCCGGTGATCGGGGCCCCCTGGCGATCCGTCACGTGAACGTCGATGTTCACGATCTCGACGTCGACCGTCTCGGTCATCACGGCGGCAGCGGGTGGCGTGGCCGCCGCCTGCTCCGGTTGCTGAGCGGACGCCTTGACTGCCGCAACCGGCGGCAGAAGCGCCAAAACGAACGAAACGAGGCCGATTCGCGCTCTCATGACAGTTCGAACCCTTCATAGTCGTTGGCCGCCACCTGGTCGCACTTCTCCACGTAGGGAGGAAAACCCAGGTAGGGCATGAAGACCCGCGGCTTGCCCGGAACGTTCGCGCCGAGATACCAGGAGTTGCAGGTCGGATAGAGCGTTGCCGAGGCGACCTCGGCGACGTGGGCCACCCAGTCCTCTTCCGCCTCGGCCGACGCCTCGATCGCGGCGTGGCCACGATCGCGCAGGTAGTCGAGGCAATCGGCGATCCAGTCGACATGCTGCTCGATCGACGGCAGCATGTTCGAGAGTACCGAGGGGCTTCCGGGCCCGGTGATGACGAACAAGTTGGGAAACCCTGCCATTCCCAGCCCGAGATAGGCGCGCGGACCCTCGGCCCATTTCTCGCGAAGCGATCGACCGTCGCGGCCGCGGATGTCGATCCGCGACAGGGCCCCGGTCATCGCATCGAAGCCCGTGGCGAAGACGATCGCATCCAATTCGTAGTCCCGGTCTCCGGTGCGAAGCCCGGTCTTCGTCATCCGCTCGATGGGCGCCGAACTCACGTCGACCAGGGTCACGTTCGAGCGGTTGAAGGTCTCGAAGTAACCGCTGTCCAGGCAGATCCGTTTGCAGCCGATCACATTGCGCGGGCAAAGCAGCTCGGCAGTCGCCGGATCCTCGACGATGCTGCCGATCTTCTCCCGCACGAAGGCGGCCGCCGTGTCGTTCGCCTCCCGGCTCTGGAGCATGTCGGCGAACGAGGCCATGAACGAAAATCCGCCGTATTCCCAGCGTTCCTCGAAGCGACGGCGGCGCTCCGCCTCGTCGACGTCGAGCGCTGAATCGTGCAACGGATTCATGTCCGCGCCGAGGCCCGCGGGCATCAGTCTGTTCCGCTCCCGGAAAGCCCGATACTCCGCCTTGACCTCGGCCTCGCGGGCCGGGTCCATCGGCTGGTTGCGAGCGGGAATCGAGTAGTTCGGCGTCCGCTGGAAGACGTACAGGCGAGCCGCCTGCTCGGCGATCAGCGGGATCGCCTGGATCGCGGAGGAACCGGTGCCGATGACCCCGGCTCGGAGCCCTGTGAAGTCGACGTTCTCGTGCGGCCAGGCGCCGGTGTGGTAAGTCGCTCCCTCGAAGTCGTCGAGACCGGGAAACCCGGGCCGGTTCGTCGTCGACAGGCAGCCGGTCGCCATGATGACGAAACGGGCGCTCACCGTCTCGGTCGGCGCCCCGTCGCTGTCCGCGCCGGCGCCGCTACGCGCCGCCCGGCCGCCGTCGGTCGGCGCCACGCCGAGGCGCCAGGTCGAGCTCCGCCCGTCGAAATCCGCGGACACGACCCGGCGGCAGAACTCGATGTCCCGTCGGAGGCCGAACCGGTCGGCGACGTGGTTCGCGTAGCGCAGGATCTCCGGCTGGCCCGAGTAGCGCTCGCTCCAGGACCACTCCTGCTGCAGATCCTCGGAGAACTGATAGGAGTACTCCAGGCTCTCGACGTCGCAGCGAGCGCCGGGATAGCGGTTCCAGTACCAGGTGCCGCCGACGCCGTCACCGGTCTCGAACGCGCGCACCGAGAAACCCTGCTCCCGCACGCGCTGCACCATGTACATGCCGGCGAACCCGGCGCCGACCACGACGACGTCGAACGAGCGCATAGACGACGAATCGTATTCTACGAAGGCATGGGAGCACTTGAAGGCCTTCGCATACTGGATCTGACCCGCATTCTCGCCGGCCCTACCTGCACTCAGCTTCTGGGCGACTACGGCGCCGACGTGATCAAGATCGAGCGTCCCGGCCATGGCGACGACACGCGTCTATGGGGACCGCCGTTCGTTCGCGGCGCGGACGGCAGGGACACGACGGAGAGCGCCTACTACTTGTGCGCGAACCGGAACAAACGCTCGGTCGCCGTCGACATCGCAACGCCGGAGGGGCAGGATGTCGTCCGCCGCCTTGCGGCGCGCTCCGACGTACTCGTCGAGAACTTCAAGGTCGGCGCGTTGGGCCGCTACGGACTCGGTTACGACGACCTGAAGGACGAACTGCCGGGGCTCGTCTACTGCTCGGTCACCGGGTTCGGCCAGACCGGGCCGAACGCGCACCGTGCCGGCTACGACCTCCTTGCCCAGGGCTACGGGGGCATCATGAGCATCACCGGCGAGCCGGACGGCCCGCCGATGAAGGTCGGCGTGGGCATCGCCGACGTCATGTGCGGAATGTACGCGGCGACGGCGATCCTGGCTGCACTCCGACACCGCGACCGAACCGGTCGCGGCCAGCACATCGACGTCGCCCTGGTCGACGCGCAGATGGCGTGGCTGGTCAACGAGGCTGCGAATTACCTGGTGTCGGGAAACGCGCCGAAGAGGCGCGGCAACGAGCACCCGAACATCGTTCCCTACGGCGTATTCGAAGCCGCTGACGGCCACATCATCGTCGCCGTCGGCAACGATGCCCAGTACGAGCGATTCTGCAACGTGATCGGCGCGCCGGAACTGGCGACCGACGAGCGCTACCGCGCGAACGCCGGCCGCCTCGCCCACCGCGACGAGCTCGTGGCCGCCCTGAGCGCGCGGCTGCGGCGACTCCGCGCGGCCGGACTCCTCGCAGATCTCGAGGCGCAGGGCGTTCCCGCAGGACCGATCCACGATCTCGAGCAGGCCTTCTCTTCGGAGCAGGCGACGGCGCGCCGGATGACGTTCGAGATCCCGCACCCACTCGCCCGGGGCGGCGCCGTCACCCTGGTGGCGAACCCCGTCCGGATGTCCGAAACCCCGGTCAGCTATCGGCGCCCGCCGCCCCTGTGCGGAGCGGACACCGACGAGGTCATCGCCGAGTTCCTGGCCGACGACTGAAGTCGGCGCACCCCCTCCGGCTCGGGAGTGGTACGGTCACGCCACCTGCCGACTCTCGATCACAGGAGACATCTTGACGAATACCGCTGTAGGGCTCAGCGGCTTCGGCGGCTATGTGCCGGAGCGCGTGATGACAAACGACGACTGGACCGAGCACGTCGACACCTCGGACGAGTGGATCGTCGAGCGGACCGGAATCCACCGCCGTCGGTTCGCCGCCGAGGGTGAATCCACCGCCGATCTCGCGGTGGCCGCCGCCCACTCGACGCTCGAGAGCGCGGGCCTCGCTGCCGAACAGATCGATGAGATCATCGTCGCCACGGACACGCCGGAGGTCTACACCCCGGACACTGCCTCCTTCGTCCAACGACGAATCGGCGCCCGCGAGGTGCCGTCCTACGATCTCGGCGGGAGCGGCTGCGCCGGCTTCCTGCAAGCGGTCGACGTCGCTCGCTCGCGAGTGCTCACCGGCACGAGGCGGGTGCTGGTCATCGGCGTCGAGCTGATTTCCCGTCTTGTCAGCTGGAAGATCCGCGAGACCTGCGTTCTGTTCGGAGACGCTGCGGCCGGGGTCATCGTCGAGAGTGGTCCGCAGGCCGCCGAGATCCTCGGCGCAAGAACCGGTACCGACGGCAGCCAGTGGCGCATTCTCACCCTCGAGGTCGGCGGCAGCCGCAAGCCCTTCACCGTCGAGCGCGGGCTGGCAGAAGACCACCTCCGGCTCGACATGGACGGCCGCGCTCTGTTCCGTCACGCAGTTCACCGCATGTCCCAGGTCAGCCGCGAGGTGCTCGACCAGGTCGGCGTGGGGCTCCAGGACATCGCGATGGTCGTGCCTCACCAGGCGAACCTGCGGATCGTTCAGGCCGTGGCGAAGAATCTCGACCTGCCAATGGAGAAGGTCTACACGAACCTCCAGGAGTACGGCAACACGGGTTCGGCCTCGGTCCCTCTCGCCCTATGGGAGGCTCGCCGCGACGGTCTCTTCTCGCCCGGCGACCTGGTCCTCCTGACCTCGTTCGGCGCCGGCTTCCATTGGGGCGCCGTGTTGCTCCGCATCTGCGCCTGATTCCAGATCGACTTCCACCGACAGGAGCCCCCGAGCCATGTCCGAACCCGTACTGCTGATCGACAAGACGGACGGGATTGCCACCCTGACGCTCAACCGGCCGGGAGTGCTGAACGCCCTCTCCGAGGAGCTGCGCGGCCGGCTCGCTCAAGCGATCGGGGACCTGGAACACGACGACGAGGTCGGCGTCGTCATTCTCACCGGCGCCGGCCGCGCATTCTGCGCCGGCCTCGACCTGACCGAGATGAGCGATCCGAACCGCAAGCGGCGGGCCATCGCCGATCCGCCGAAGTTGCTCCGCACCCTGCGGCAACCGGTCATCGGCGCGGTGAACGGTCTGGCGGTCACCGGCGGCTTCGAGATCGCTCTCTCGTGCGACCTGCTCATCGCGACGCCCGAGACGCGCTTCGCCGATACCCACGCTCGGGTGGGCCTGCTGGCCGGCTGGGGTCTGTCCCAACGTCTGTCCCGCGCAGTGGGTATCGCGCGGGCGAAGGAACTCTCGCTGACCGGGAACTACCTCTCGGCCGAGCGAGCCTACGAGTGGGGCCTCGTGAACCGCATCGTGCCGCAGGACGAACTGCTGCCCACCTGCCGCTCGCTCGCCGCAGACATGCTGACGTGTGAGCGCGACGTGATGTACCAGTACAAGCGGATGATCGACCGCGGCTTCGACCTGAGTCTCGGCGACGCGATGGACTACGAGGTCGAGGTGAACCGGATGTACCGGCCGCCCAGGCCGGAGGTCGTCGGCCGACGACTCGCCGGAGTCAAGGCCCGAGGACGCGAGCAGGCCGATTCGGCGCGTTGAGTCGGCTCTCTACGCGTCAGCCGAAGAGCAGACCCCAGATCGTGTAGACGGTGAACGAGACGTAGACCGTCGAGGCGATGACCATCATCGTCACGTTGAGTGCCGGCGGGCGAGCGGACTTCGGGAGCTTCGTCAGATTGACCCACAGAGTGAGCGGTACGTAAATGGCCATCGCAAAGCCCCCGAGCAGGGCGGAGTTGAAGATGAAGCCGAGCGCCGAAACGCCCGTCAGTTCGAAGAACGCCGTCGAGGCGGTGCCGGCGACCATGAACATGACCGCGAAGATCAGATACCACTGACTCTGGCTGCGTTTCCGGCCGAACTTGAACATTGAGCCCAGCAAGTAAGACCAGGTCCGGGCGCCGCCGTCCACGGCGCCCAACTGGGAGCTGAAGAGAGCCGCCATCCCGATCAACAGGAACACGTAACGGCCGAAGACGCCCAGACTCGACTCGAGGATGACCGACATGTCCCAGACGATCTGACCCTCGGCCGGAACGATGCCGGCAGGCCGAAGCACGGTGAGCGCTCCGAACATGAAGAGGAACATCGTCAGGCTGTTGCCGATCCAGAAGAACAGGACCTGGTCCTGAATCACGTAGCGCTGCCACCGCCGGAACCGGCTCGCGTTCTCCGGCGTCTCGCGATAGCGGTAGCCCGTCTCGACCTCGGCACTTCCCCGGCGCCGAAGCGGATTCGCCAGCACCGGGATGCGAGCGCCCATGCCGATGTTCTTGTCGCGGAGGTAGAACGCGTAGTACAGGTTCCCGCTGCCGCCAATACCGGCGAACACGACGGCGCCGAAGAAACGGGCGAACGTAAACTCGTCGTCGAGCTCGATGTGACCGAAATTGACGAGTCCGCGGCCCATCTCCGCGAGCGCCTCGAAGGTACCGACGGACAACGCGACATAGACCAGGCCCACCGTGATGACGAGCACCATCAGGCCGATGGCGCGCTCGACCGCCTTGTACATCGACTTCGGCCCGAACAGAATCGCCGCGATGAGGGCAAACGTGATCGCGGTCCACACCCACTCCGCGCCCGGCCCGTCGGGCCCGAACAAGAGCGCCTTGAGAGCCGCCCCGGACATCCGCGCCCAGCCCGGCAGAAAGAGGCCGAAGAAACCCAACGAGAGGAACGCGAAGATGAAGCCCATCGAGATCCGGGCGTACGAGGTATACGGGTGCTCGCCGGTCGCCACGGCCCACCGACCGATCTCGATGTTGATCCAGAGCTGGAGAAAGACCCCGACTGCCGCCGCCCACAGCATGACCGGACCGAACTTCGCCGTGACCCACGGCCACACGGCGAGTTCGCCTGCGCCGATGGCGAGCCCGATCATCACGGCTCCGGGCCCGGCGAGCTGCCAGAAAGACAGCTTGCGTTCGGGGAGGTTCTCCTCGGAGAGCGGTGGGATCGGTACCGGCATGAACGCCTCCTCGCTTGATCGTCTGATCGAAGCACTGTAGCAGCGCCTGCGGAAGCTCGTACCGGCTAGAATCCGCCGCCCGCCATCCGACGTCGACACCTGAACGACCCCCGAAGGACACGCCATGACCGAGAAGTGCCTTGAGATCCGTCTCGCCTCGCGGCCGACCGGCGAGCCGGAAGCCGCGAACTTCGAACTCGCCGAGACGGCCCCGCCGACGGCCGGCGCCGGCGAAGTTCTCGTGCGCAATGTCTACATGTCCGTCGATCCGTACATGCGGGGCCGCATGCGCGACATCCAGTCCTACACTCCGCCCTTCCAGATCGGCAGCGCGCTCGATGGCGGCGCAGTCGGCGTCGTCGAGGACTCCAACGCGGACGGGGTCGAACCGGGCGACCTGGTATCCAGCCGCTACGGCTGGCGCAGTCACTTCGCCGCACCGGCATCGGAGCTCTTGAAGCTCGACACCCACGGTGCGCCGCTGTCAGCGTTTCTGGGGGTGCTCGGGATGCCCGGCATGACCGCCTACGTCGGCCTGCTCGACCTGGGCGAACCGAAGGAGGGCGAAACCGTGTTCGTGTCGGCAGCCGCCGGCGCGGTCGGCAGCCTGGTCGGCCAGATCGCGAGGATCAAGGGCTGCCGCGCGGTCGGCAGCGCCGGGACCGCAACCAAGGTCGACCACCTGGTGTCCGATCTGGGCTATGACGCAGCCTTCGACTATCACGATGACCTCCATCGGATCCTGGGCGAAACCTGCCCCGACGGGATCGACGTCTACTTCGAGAACGTAGGTGGACCGATGCTCGAAGCGGTGCTCCTGCACATGAACCCGTTCGGCCGAATCCCGGTGTGCGGGATGATCTCCCAGTACAACGACGAGACGCCGCGGCCTGGGCCTCGAACACTCATCTCGGTCATCCCGAAACGCCTGAAGATGCAGGGCTTCATCGTCTCGGACCACATGGACCGCCGGGACGACTTCGTGCGAGACGTATCGCGCTGGCTGAAGGAGGGCAGGGTCCGTTACCGCGAGACGATCGTGGCCGGCCTGGAGAACGCCCCTCAGGCCTTCATCGGCCTGTTCAGCGGAGAGAACACCGGAAAGATGGTCGTGCAGATCTCCGACGATCCCGCCCAGTAGAGAGCACTCAGGCGTTCGCGCGCGACTCGGAAAGCCGACCCACGTACGCGGCGAGAACACCGGCCCCGGTCAGGCCAGTCAGTCATGACGAACTTCGACAAGGCCCCCGAACCCGAATCGATGAATGTCATTTCCGCTCTTTCATCCCGAATCGTCACGGCCGGCGGCGACGACTCTCAACCGTCGGCAGTTCGCCGCCGAGTTCCCGCAAGAGGACGAGTTCGTCGAGTTGAAGGAGGGGTTCAGCCAACGCCGGCTCCAAGAGGCGGTCGTCGCCTTCTCGAACACGAATGGAGGCATCATCCTCATCGGCGTCCGCGATGACGGAACGGTCAAGGGGGTCGGGCGCAACGGCGCCCGCGAAGCGAAACTGCACCAACTCGTCGGAAGCGTCCACGACCCAGGACGCTACAACCCAGGCTCGCCTTGACGATGCCGCACTTGACGGCCTCGTGCTCCAAGCGGCGCGGAAGACCCCGCTGACGAACGCGTCCGTGCGACGACTCACTGGACTCGACCGAACCGGCGCGCTCGCCGTGCTTGCCCGACTTGTCTCGCGCGGAGACCTTGAACGCCGGGGCGAACGCCGGGGTACCCACTATCTGGCGACTCGCGAGCCCCGGAGCGAATCGGGGAGCAGTTGACGCGCCACGGCTTCGGCAAGGCGAGTGCAAAGGACGGCGCCCACGAAGCGGCGCCGCTCTCGTCGATCCGCCAGTTCTCTGACGAACTGGCCCCGGAAGCAGGAGGCCCGGCGAGTCTATTCGGGCCGAGGCCGCGCGGCGCGGGCTCGCGCGACCTCGCGCCGGACGCTACGATCTGCTGATCATCACGACGAACGTTCGAGGAGATGACGATGAAGCGAGGGATGCTCACGCCCTGGCGAGCTGCTGTCGCGGCGCTGCTCGCCCTGATTCCGGCAACCGCGACGCCGCTTTCGGCCGCCGACGCGGAGATCACGATCTCGAAGCCGGAGCAGGTCGGCCTCTCAGCCGAGCGGCTCGCCCGCATCGACGCGGCAATGAACGGCTACGTCGAAGCCGGGAAGATCGCCGGCGCGACCGGTCTGATCGCCCGCCGCGGCCAGGTCGCGTACTTCAACACGTACGGCTACCGGGACCTCGAAGCGAAAGCGCCGATGCCGAAGGACGCGTTCTTCCGCATCTACTCGATGTCCAAGGCGGTGACCGGCGTCGCCGTGATGATCCTGCACGAGAAGTACGGTTTCCCGCTTCGTACGCCAGCCTCGCACTGGATTCCGGCGCTCGGCGACCTGGACGTCGCCGAGTGGAGCGTCGACCCGAGGACCGGGGACCCGAGCCTCGAGCTCGTCCCCGCGAATCGCGACATGACGGTTCAGGACCTGTTGACTCACACCGCCGGCATCAGCTACGGCGGTCCGCGGAACGAACGCGGCGGCATGTATTACGCCGAACTCGGGGTCGGCAACCGCGACCAGACCCTGGAGGAGTTCGTCGACAAGCTGGGCCAGGCGCCTCTTCACAACCATCCCGGCACGGTGTGGCGCTACGGCTACGGCATGGACGTTCTCGGACGCCTGGTCGAAGTCATCTCGGGCAAGACCTTCGACGTCTTCCTCGAAGAGGACATCTTCAAGCCGCTGGGAATGAAGGACACCGCGTTCCACGTCCGCCCCGGCACGGAGAACCGGCTCGCCGTGTTGTACACGCCAGACCGCGAGGCCGGCGACGGCGCCGTGGTTCGCTCGAACGCGCCGCCCCAGAGTTCCTACCTGACGAAGCCGAAGATCTTCTACGGCGGAGCGGGCCTCGTCTCGACAACCTCCGACTACTACCGGATGGTCCAGATGCTGCTCGACGGCGGCCGTTACGAGGGCGGCCAGTTGCTGAGTCCGAAGTCCGTCAAGCTCCTGTCGTCCGACCACATCGGCGACATGCCGCGCGTCGGTCAGTTGCTGGGGCCGGGCGACGGGTTCGGCCTCACCTTCCGGGTCGACATGAATCCGGGAATCAACGGCGCCTTGGGTTCCCCCGGCGAGTACAGTTGGGGCGGTGCCGCGGGTACCCGCTTCTGGATCGACCCCGAAGAGGAGATGGTCGCCGTATTCATGATCCAGATCCTCCCCCACGCCGGTCTGACCTACGGCACGGAATTCCGCAACCTCGCCTACCAGGCGATCGTCGACTGACGGTCTCTTCCGCAGTCAGCGCACCGGCAATCCGGTGATCCAGATCGGCGACGACGCCGCGCAGTCGCGTGGCGATCCTCGACTCAGGGGTACGGAGCGTCCAGATCGAGGAACGGGAGTGCGCTGAGAACGCTTGGCGCGTCGACCGGCAGCGCCCGGTGGAGATACGCGGCGTCGAGTTCGTTCCAGCCGACAACACCCAGCAAACCGAGGCAGGTGACGATCTCATGCTCCAGGATCGTCAGCATGCGGACGACGCCCTCGCGGCCGCCGGCCGCCATGGCGATCGCTTCGAGCCGCCCGATGCCGACGGCGTCGGCGCCCAGAACGATCGCCTTGACGATGTCCGTGCCCCGCAGGAACCCGCCGTCGACGACGATCTGCGCCCGACCGTTCACCTCCTGGACAACTTCCGGCAGGATGTCCAGCGTGCCTCGGCAGTGGTCGAGCTGCCGGCCTCCGTGATTCGAAACGTAGACGACGTCGACGCCGTGCTCGGAGGCCAGCGCGGCGTCCTCTGCAGTCGCGATGCCCTTGAGGATCAGCGGAATGTCGAACTCGTCCTTGATCCGCTTGACCAGGTCCCAGGTCATCCGCGCCTGGTAGTTGAGCGGCGCCACGCGGGTCGTCGCCTCGCCGACCGAAGGCGGACGCCATCGCTTGAGCAGGTCCCGTTCCCGCCGGCTGTAGACCTGGGTGTCGACAGTCAGGCAGAAACCGCTGTAGCCGGCGGCAACCGCCCGACGGATCAGGCCGCGCATCCAGTCCTCGTCGTCGGCGAGGTAGAGCTGGTACACCTTCGGTCCATCCGACGCTTCGGCCGTGCCCTCGAGACCCGGGAGACAGACCGAACTCACGAAGTTCATGATCCCGAAGTCGTCGGCCGCCCGGGCGGCGGTCGCGGCGCCCCCCTCCTCGAACAGCTGGAGCGAGCCGATCGGCGCCAGGATGACCGGAATGCGGAGGTCCTGACCGAGCAGGGACCCGCCGGCATGGACCTCGGAGACGTCGGTCAGGACCCGCGGACGGAAGGCCACCGAATCGAGCGCCTGCCGATTCCGCTTGACGCTCGTTTCCGTCTCGGCGCCTCCGACCAGGTAGTCCCAAACGTTGCCGTCCAGGTTCCGGCGCGCGGCGACGACAAGTTCGTGGAGCGTCAGAGCGTTCCTTGCCGCTTCGCCCGGCGCCAAGGGATCGGCGCTCATGTTCGGCCGTCGTCTGGGATCGGTCACGGAGCTTCCTGCTTACGAGCGTCCGCCGCGCGGACGAAGGACTATCCTAAGCGCTCAGGCCTCCCGGTCGCCACGCCGCCGCCGTCGCCTACTCCGGGAAGCTCTCCCTCAACCAGTTCGGGCTCGACACCTCGACGCCGGGCTCGCCTGCAAGCTGATTCGCGAGTTCCAGAGCCGGAAATCCCGGTTCGGTATCGACGATGTGAAGAAACGGCGCATTCGCGGCTCTCGTCACCCGCTCCGGTGGAATCCGCCTCGCCGCAAAGAACTCGGCGATCCGATCCTCTCCCCAGGCCTCGTCGAAGATGATCAGGACTCCTCCCGGCAACGTCATCAGCGTGCCCGAATCCGAGCGGAACACCGGCAAGTCGCGGCCTTCGAGCCGTGCCTCGACGCGAACCACGGCAAGTCCGTCGCCCAGCGGCGTGACGACGTTCTCGCGCTGGCGAATCGCTCCGTCCTCCCGCACCGCCAAATCCCGCTGCAGCCAGACGCGCAGTTCGCGGTCGCCGTCGCGCCAGGTGTAGGCAGGGCCTGCAAGGTCCGCCGCCGCCATCTTCCGGGTCTCCTGCTCCAGGCTATCCGGCGACGGTTCCTGCGCCCCGCCGGGCACGGCGGACAGGGCCAACAGCGCCCAGATCATCGTCCCGCGAGCTGCCTGGCCAGCTACCCGCGAGTCCAGGAACAACCGAACCGTTCCGCTCCACCCCTCTCCCATCGTCGCACTCCTGACTCGATGCAAGGTCCTCATCAGCCCGACGGCTCGCAGCTGTCCGGGAAGGCGTCGCTATCCGCCACCGCGGACGCCGGTTTGCCAGCTTCCTGAGCGTAGGTCCTGATCGTTCCGGTCACGGTATCCGTGACCGTGACTTGAAGCCCCAGATCCGTCGCCGACGCCGCGAACACCCAGTGCCGACCGTTCACCGCGCAGCCGTCGAGGACCTTGATCAGCACTTCCCAGTTCTCTGGATCGAAGAACGAAAAGACGGCGGACTCGTTCGTGCCGACGCGCACCACCCGTCCGCTCGGCGTGCTCCCGTCACTCGACCGCCAGTTCGCCCGTACCTCGAAGCGGGAGTCTTGAAGGCAGCGGGTCTCCGCATCCGCCACGCAGGAACCCGCCGGGGTTGCGGCCTCGACCAGCACGGTCCTGGAAGCCGATGACGATGTCCTCCCGTCGGTCACGGTCAGCGTGACGACGTAGAAGCCCGGCGACGACCACACGTGCCTGGGCGCCCAGAGTCGCGAGGTGGCGCCGTCACCGAAGTCCCAGGTCCGCGACGCCACCGTTCCGGTGCTGCTGTCGGCGAAGGAAACCGACGAGTCGGTGAGTGCCCGACAAAGGTCGTCGTCGCATGGCCGGTCGAGCGTGAAGGCCGCTGTCGGCGGGGTCGGCGGTGGTGGTGGTGGCGGCGGCGGTGGCGGTGGCGGTGGCGGTGGTGGCGGCGGTTCCGCTTCGAGCGGACGTCCGGAGATCGTGACGGACCAGAGGCCCGGGCCGTGCGCGTTCTCCGCCCGAACCTGCAGGTCGTAGTCGACGCCCGCCGCAAGACCCGACACGGTGTACTCGGGAGAGTCCGAGGCCGGAACCGGCCCGATTACGCTCCACCGATCATCGGAACGAGCCGTCTGGTC
Source organism: Candidatus Multivoraceae bacterium (assembly GCA_965219625.1). Taxonomy (GTDB): domain Bacteria; phylum Acidobacteriota; class Thermoanaerobaculia; order Multivoradales; family Multivoraceae; genus Multivorans. Next base: position 781,348 of record OZ244782.1, read on the forward strand.
GCTGCGGATGTAGCGAAGATCGTAGCCGGTGATCTCGGCCGCCCCGGTGTTCGTCGGCGGTGTCCAGCCGAGCGTCAGGGCGCCGGCCCCCGGCGTGACCGCGCCGGGCGTCGGCGCAGCCGGCGTGGTCCGGTGGCCGTAGATCCTGAGCGACCACTCGACGAGCTCGCCTGCTTCCTCCGGCACGCGGTCCGTCAGTCGAAGAGTCCACGTGCCGGCCGGGTTCTCGCCAAGGTGGCGCGCGGAGCCCAAGCGAAACGGCTCGTACCATCCGTAGTCCCAATACTGGCGGCGTTCTTCGATCGCAACGGACAGCCTCGACGACGTACCCGACGGAGAAACGAGGGTCACGTCGAGGTCCCGAGCGTACGCGTGAGTCACGTTGGCCACGACGCTCACGTACTCCACGAACTCCACGTCCGTACCGACGACGACCGTGCTCTCGACGGTGGCCCCGGGAGCGTCGCCGACAGCGTCGGGAATCGCCAGCGGCGTGTTCGCTTCGACCGCTTCGGGAACGACGAAGGGAGGCAGGCCGGTCCATCCGGCGGCGAGTTCCACGGCAGCCGCTGCATCGACGACGCCGAAGCCGTACGCGTTGTGGTAGCGATACCGCTTCGAGCTGGAGCCAAACTGGAACGCTCCCGTCTCCCAGCCCTCGGAGGCGGCGTCGTTCTGTCGTGCCGACGCGGCGAGAATCAACTTGACGTCACGCCAGGTCAGACCGGCGTTCTCGGCCCGCAGCAGGGCGACGACGCCGGACACGAGCGGCGCCGACGCCGACGTGCCGCTGAACGACGGTTCGTGGCGGCTGAAGTTGTCCGTCGTGACCAGGCCCGGTCGCGGCGGCGACACGCGATTGTCGCCCGAGGGCGCGCAGACCCAGAGATTCGGGCCGTGAAGCGAGTAGGACGTTCCGACTCCCTGGTCGTTCACGGCGCAGGCCATGATGACCCCATAGTGATTCGACCTCTCCCGCAAGGTGGAGTAGCCGCCCAAGAGAGCTCCGTTGCCTGCCGACAACACGTAGACGACGCCGAGGCCTCCGTAGCCCTCCTCGACGGCCAGCGACAGGGCCCGCCACTCGGGTTCGAAGATCCGTGTCGGCGAGTGACCGAAACCGTCCGCCCAACTGTTGTTCGACACCGCCGTCACCGCCATCTCGCGCGTCATCGCGTCGACTGCGTTCTCGTCCGTCAACCTGACGAGGAGGTTGAAGCCGTAGATCGTCGCCCGCGGCGCCACGCCCACCACGCCGAACCCGTTGTCGCGCGACGCGATGAGCCCGGCAACGCGGGTGCCGTGGGTTTCCTCCGAGTGGAAGATGTCTCCCTTTCCTACCTCCTCCACGTAGTCGCGGTTGCGGAACGCCTCGACGTTGTCTTTCAGATCCCGGTGATAGTGGTCGAACCCGTCGTCGACCACGGCAACCCGTACTCCTCCTCCCAGGTTCTCCCTCTCGGCCCAGACCGTTGCCGCCCCGATGCTCCTTCCGGCCCGGCTGTCGAGCGGGTCGCTCGCCCGGAGGTGCCCCTGACACCCGTAGAGAGGATCGTCGAACGGCGCTTCCGGTTCTTCCTCCTGCTTGCAACGCGACAGAAGCAGGTCCTGGTCCGCGTCGTGCAGAAGCTGAATCGCGTACTCGCCGGGAGCAGCCCCCGCCGACGATCCGACGCGAACGAAGTACGTTCCGGCGTCGAGCGGCTGAGTCAGGGTGATCAGGCTCCGGCCGTCGTCGTCGTCCGTCTCTTCGTAGATGTTCGCGGACACCGCTTCGCCATTCTCGTCCTCCAGGCCGACGATCAAATCCGTTCGGAAGCTGACCACGCGCACCAGGATGGACCGTGCGATGGGCAGGCTGAGCCGAAAGTAGCCGGGAACGTCGCTCGACGCCTGAGTGCCTCCCGCGACGGAGTCGAACTCGAGCGGTAGAGCGGACTCCCGCGTCGACCCGGGCTGCGTGACGGCGACGACCCACAACTCGTACCCGCCGGAGGACCAACCCCAGCGGGAGGAGACCTCGATGGAGTAGCTGCCGGGCTCAAGATTCTCTCGAATCAGGAAGTGCGCTTCCGCGTCCGCGAAGAGATTCAGATGTCCTGTGCTGTTCGCCGCGACCTCGTTGCCTTCGGCATCGAACAGCCTGCCCTCCGAGTCGAGGTAGCCCGACGTCGCCGAGGGCGTCGTCCGAATGAGAATGTCCGCTGCGGTATCCAGGGTGAACCCGAAGTAGTCCTTGTCCGTCCCCCGCCTGAGGAAGCCGCCGGTCGGCCGGCCGAGCGGAACGACCAGAGGATTGTCGGCGGACGGCTCCCTTGGCGTGCCGGTGACGGAAGCGGACCAGGGGCCGTCCTCGTCGGTCACCGCGCGGACCTGGACGTCATAGCCGGAGTCGTTCGTCAACCCCGTCAGCACGCCGCGAAGCGGTCCCGCCGTCCAGAAGTCGTCCTCCACCGTCCAGTTCGCGTCCACCGTCTCGTCCGCGTCGGCGAGGATGTAGCGCAGGTCGTACGAGGCGACGCTTGCCGCCTCCGACGGCGCCGTCCACGAGACGGTTACGGCCCTGTCGCCCGCCGTCACGCTGTCGATCGTCGGTGCGGCCGGAACCTGGGCGCCGAGCGTCCCCGCCGCGGCGAGCAGAAAGAACGCTCCCGCCGGGCCCGTCGCCGCCGCGCGCTCGGAGCCCCGATGATCCTCCGTCGTTGCCGCCATCTGAAGCGGGCTGGCGAGAGGCAGGGAGGGTGGATTCGGTGGAGGCTTCACCATTTGAACAGTCGTACGTCTGCCGCACGAACCTACAGGATGAAGACCGGGTTGGCATCCCGCAACACGAGCTGCAGGCCTTCGCAACCCGCCGGCACGCGCCGAGGATTCCTGCTACCTTCCATGCCGAAAATGAGGAACCGCCGATGAGACGCTTGACCATCGCACCGACCGCCGCCGCGTTGCTGCTCGGCGCCTGCGCCGCCCCCGACATCGAGCTGCCGTGGCATGCGGTCCACCTGACCTGGCAGGGGGACACCTCGACGACGATGACGATCAACCTGGTCGTCGAAGCGGACGGCGAAGGCGAGCGGCTGCCGCAGTCGGCGTCCGTCGCCTGGCGCCCGCTTGGCACGGAGGACGATGCGGCCGCCTCGCTCGCGGGACTGCCGGTCCGGATCGCCGGCGTCGACGGGGTCGTCATCTTCCGTTTCGAGTTGGTCGACCTCGAGCCGGGCGCCAGCTACGAGTTCGGAACCTACGTCGATGGGAACCGAGTCGGCGCGGAGCGCCGCTTCCGCACCGTGCCGCGGGACGGTCCGGTTCGGCTGGCGACGGGCGGGGACCTCGGCGTCGAGCCGCTGTCCCTTGCCCTGCTTACCCAAGCCGCCCGCGAGTCACCTGACCTCCTGGCGCTCGGCGGCGACCTGTCCTATGCGAACGGCCTGATCTCGAACTGGCCGCGCTGGAGGACCTGGCTCGAGTACGTGAACGACGGCCTGGTGACTCCCGACGGTCACACGGTGCCCATCGTGCTGGCCATCGGCAACCACGAGGTGAACGTCGGCCGCGCCGGCGGCGTTCCCGAATCCGCGCCGGCGAAAGAGAAGGCGCCGTTCTACTTCGGCCTGTTCGCCCAGAATCAGGATCGCGGGACCGGCCGGGAGGACGGCGGCGCGACCTACTTCCGACGCGGCCTGGGTTCCGTGGGCGCCCTCTACGTGCTGGACAGCGACCACCTCGCCACGTACGCGGACCAAGGCCCCTGGCTGGCTGACCAACTCGCGGCGGACGCCGGACTTTCCACGCGCCTCGCTCTCTACCACGTCCCTCTCTATCCGGCCCATCGTTCGTACGAGAGTTCGGCCGACGGCCGAGCCGGGTGGGAGGAGATCTTCTCGAACGGACGGCTGACGGCGGCTCTCGAGAACCACGATCACGTATTCAAGCGGAGCCATCCGCTGCTGAACGGGAAGATCGTGGACACCGGCGACGGCGTCCTGTACATCGGCGACGGCTGCATGGGCCGCGACGCCCGCACCGTCGATCTCGACCAGCGCTGGTACCTGGCCCGCTCGGCCAGCGAACCGCACTTCTGGATCGCCGAACTGTCCGCTGAAGGCGCAGTCTTCCGCGCGCTCGACGAAGAGGGACGCCTGCTCGACCTCGTGACCACCGGCGACGCGGCGGCCTCTCCGGTCGACGAAGGCGCCTCCCGACCCGAACTCGAGCGGATCGTCGACGCGCCGGCCGGCGGAGTCGAGTTCACGCCGCTGTGGACCGGCTCCACTCAACCTCCGTACCTGCTTTCGGGCGCCGTGAGGAACCAGACGAGCTACCCGATGACGGCCGAGATCACGGTGGCCCCGCCCGCCGGCGAAGTCGAGCGAGGACTGCTGACGGAGCCGGCGCCTCCCGGCGCGGTCGTCGCATTCGGCGGACTCTTCGACGGCGAAGCGCCCGAGATTCACCCCGACGGCAGCACGGTCCACTACGAGTTTCGCTTCGAGTCCGACGCGGGCATGTCCACCGCGCGAGGCCGAGCGCTCTTGGCGCCGGTCGAACTCCGTTCGCTGGCCAGGGCGGCGTTCCCGCTGGCCGACGCGACCGCGGAACGTTGGCTTGAGGCCGGCATCACGCCGCGGTCCCTGGACCAGCCGGCCGAGGTCCGGGGCGAGTCCGACGACGATCCCTGGCAGGGGCCGGCGGACACCTCCGCCGAGCTGTACCTCGCCTGGGATGACGAGGCGCTCTACCTTCGAGCCGAAGTCACCGACGATGTCGTCGTCGGCGCGGATGAGGCCGCCGGATCGACCCTCGCCGAGGTCGAGCCGAAGGACGTCGAGGCGGTGCTCCTGTTCATCGATCCGTGGCCGGAACGCGGGCGCGTGCTCGACGATCCCCAGATCGCCGTCGGCCCAGGCGGCAGCGAGCTGGACGCCGACCCGCATGCCGCCTCGAGCGGCGAGCCGCCGACAGGAACGGTCGAGCTCGACGGATCGGGCGCAGGCTATACCGCTCACGTCACGGTGCCGTGGAACTGGGTTACCGGCGCCGGCGCACCCGAGCGGGCCGCGCTGAACGTCGCCCTGGTGGACGGCGACGGATCCCCTACCGTCCACAAGCTGTTCTGGTTCACCTCGTGGGAGAACCCCCGCCGCCCGCTCGGCGAAGGGACGTTCGCCCTGGATCGTTGACTGGGCTGGCAGCCCGTCAATACGGCATGTCCTCGTCGCCGAGGCCGAAGTGATGACCGAGTTCGTGGACCAGGGTTTCGCGGACTTCGCGCACCACGTCCTGCTCGGTGTCGCAGATCCACAGAATCGGTAGACGATAGATGACCACCCGGTCGGGAAGGGCGCTGTAGCCGCTGCCCCTTTCGTCCAGAGGCACGCCGTGGTAGAGGCCGAGCAGATCGTCCTCCTCCGGATCGAGACCGACCAGGCGGAGTTCGTCATCCGTCGGTTCCTCCTCGACGACCACCGCGACGTTGTCGAGCAGTTCGGCAAACGCAGGCGGAAGACTGTCCAGCGCCCGCGCCAGCAGCCGTTCGAAGCGCTGCATGCTCACCTCGATCATCAGACCACCGAGTATCTCCGATCGGCAAGACACGCCGGCTGAGCCCGACTGGTATGTTCAACGGCATGTCCAAACAGTTGCCCCTCCTTGGAATCGTCGGCGCACTGGCCGGCGGAGCGTTCATCGGCTGGGCTGGCGCCAGCCACGGCATCCAGATCGCAGGGTTCCCGGCCTTCGCGATTGCTGTGGCGGTTGCCTTCGTCATCCAATGGCTGGCATTCGTTCCGGCGTACCTGCTGCAGACCGAGAGGTTCTTCGATCTGATGGGCAGCCTCACCTTTCTGGCCGTTACCGGATGGGCGCTCGGGACGCGTCCCGAAGTCGACCTGCGCTCACTCGTCATCGCCGTGCTCATCGGGTTGTGGGCCGTCCGGCTGGGCAGCTTCCTGTTCGTTCGCACCCACCGGCACGGAGACCGGCGCTTCCGCCAGATCAAGCCGAGCCTCCCGTTGTTCCTGATGACCTGGACGCTGCAGGGCCTGTGGGTCGTCGTGACGGCGTCGCCGGCGCTGGCGGCGATCCTGAGCGAAGCGAGTCGGCCACCCGACTGGACGCTCTTCACCGGCGCCGGCCTCTGGCTCCTCGGCTTCCTCATCGAGGTCGTGGCTGACGAGCAGAAGCGGCGGTTCCGGAGCGAATCGGCAAACCGACAGCGGCCCATCACGACCGGTCTGTGGTCCTGGTCGCGCCATCCGAACTACTTCGGGGAAATCGTGCTGTGGGTCGGTATCGCGGTGATCGCCGCGCCGCTGCTTGAAGGCTGGCAACTCGCGACCCTCCTCTCCCCGATCTTCGTCTGGATGCTGCTGACGAAGATCAGCGGCGTGCGGATGCTCGAGGTACGAGCGAACCGGATCTGGCGTGACGACCGGGACTACCAGGAGTACGTTCGCCGTACGAACGTGCTCTTCCCCATGCCGCCGCGCCGGACTTGACGCTCGGGCGCCACCTGCGCGCGGCGGCCGCCGTCACGGCGATTGCGATCGACCTCGCCTTCTGGACCGCGTTGTTGCTCGTCCTCCTGCCGGCGAAGGCGACAGCCAGCACGCGGCCCTGGTATCGACGACGGGCCGCCGGTTTCTACCGAGCCGCGGTCCGCTTCGACAACGCGGTGCTGCGGCACGTCTCCGGCGCCACTTGGCGGACGCCCGAGCTCGGGCTCGACCCGGCGCGACCGCACATCGCCCTCGCGAACCACTCGTCCTGGGCCGACATCTTCATCGTCCAGGCGGCAGTCTCGACGGACGGCCCGATCCTCGTCTTCCTGGCCAAGCGGGAACTGCTCTACATGCCGATCGTCGGGCAGATCATCCTCGCGTTCGACTTTCCGACCCTGCGGCGGCGCTCGAAGCACACGGACGACGAAGACGTCCGCCGCGCAGACGACCGCCGCCGAGTCCGGGACGCCAGCATGGCGCTGGTCCAAACCCCCGCCGTCATCATCTCCTTCGCCGAGGGCACGAGGTTCACCGCTGGCAAACGGGCCGGGTCGAACAGCCCTTACCAGCACCTGCTGCCGCCTCGAGCCGGCGGTCTCACGGCGATGATCGAGACGCTTGCAAGCCGCGGGGGATCGATCGTCGACCTGACCCTGGCCTACCCGAGGCGGGTTTCCTTCTGGCAGTTCCTGGGCGGCGAAGCGAACGCCATCCTCGTCGACGCGGCGACGATTCCGATCGCCTCGGTGTCGGTCGACCGCATCGAGGAATGGCTGAACGAGCGTTGGCGACGCAAGGACGAGCTGATTCGGACGTGGCGCCGAAGCGCTCTCGCCGACTCGAACGACTGTGATCTGCGCGGCCAGAACGAAGATCGATCGGATCTAAGCGGAATCGAGTAAGATTCCCGGGCGCGAGCCGGATATCACCGGCGCGACCGAGACGATTCCCTCACCGGGGAGACAGGCCAGGCGATGAACGAACAAGACGACCGTCACGACGCCGAAGACGCGACCGCCGAAGCCACCCCGGAGGTCGGAACCGAGAACGCGGACGGAACACCGGAAGCGGCGGGGCCGCTCGCCCGGCGCGCCGGGGGCGTGAAGCCCGGACTGCCCGTCTTCGTGCTGCGCGACACGGTGATCTACCCGGGGGTCACGGTGTCCCTCGCCGTCGGACGAGCCGAAACCCTGAGCGCGATCCAGGCGGCCGCCGAACATCCGGAGCGGACCTTCTTCGCTCTGCTCCAGCGGGAGCGCGCGGACGAGGTTGATGCGCTGAACCTGCACACGATCGGCGTCGTCGGCCGCGTGCTCCAGATCCAGCAGGGACTCGGCGGCGCACAGGTCCTCGTCAGCGGCCTCCACCGCGGCATCGCGCTCCGCATCGACGAAGGCGACGACCACCTGGTCGCTACCGTGTCGCCGGCCGAAGAGCTGCTCCCCGTCGACGCCGACGACCTCGCCTTCGTCGCGCTGGGCGAGGAGTTGCAGAACCGCGCCGCCGAGCTCGGCGGGCGCGCCGGCATCCCGGCCGAGGTCATCACGAAGACTCTGCGCTCGGTACCGGAACCGGGGCGGCTCGCCGACCTGGTTGCCGGCCACCTCGACCTCCCGCCAGCTGATCACCAGTCTCTGCTCGAGACCCTTGCCGTCGAAGAGCGCATGCGCCGCGTCTTGATGCTCGTCCAGAAGCGGATCAAGCTCCTCGACGCCCAGCAGGACATCGACAGCCAGGTTCAGGAAGAGATCGGCGACCGCCAGCGCGAGATGTACCTGCGGGAGCAACTCAAGGCGATCCGCAAGGAACTCGGCGACGACGAGGCCGGCGACGATCTCGATGAGCTGAAGACCCGCGTTGCCGACCTCGAGCTGCCGGAAACTGTCCAACGGGAGGTCGATCGCGAACTTCGCCGACTCGAGCGGATGGGCCGCGAGTCGATGGAGTCCCAGGTCATCCGTACGTACATCGAGACCGTGTGCGAGTTACCTTGGAGCAAGACGAGCGACGGCCTGCTCGACCTGGATGCCGCCGCCCGCATCCTGGACGAGGACCACCACGGCCTGGACGACGTGAAGGATCGAATCCTCGAGTTCCTCGCCGTCCGGATCATGGCCGACCGCCGGGACCGCCTGGAGGAGTCGGAACGGGCCCAGGAGCCGGCTCGAACTGCCGACGACATGGAGACAGCTGAAGACCGCCTCGGCGACGAGCCGGGGCCGGGCCCCATTCTTCTGTTCGCGGGTCCTCCCGGCGTCGGCAAGACGTCGATCGCAAAGTCGATCGCCCGAGCGATGGGCCGCGAGTACGTACGCGTCTCGCTGGGCGGCGCCCGCGACGAGGCGGACATCCGCGGACACCGGCGCACCTACGTCGGCGCGATGCCGGGTCGGATTCTCAGCGGCATGAGACAGGCCGGGGTCAGAAACCCGGTCTTCCTCCTCGACGAGGTCGACAAGCTCGGCGCCTCGCTCCAGGGCGACCCGGCCGCGGCGCTGCTCGAGGTGCTCGACCCTGCCCAGAACAACGCGTTCATCGACCACTATCTGGGAGTTCCCTTCGACTTGAGCCAGGTCCTGTTCATCGCCACCGCGAACTTCGTCGCGAACATCCCGGCGCCCCTTCGCGACCGGATGGAGACGGTCGAGTTCTCCGGTTACACCGAGCGGGAGAAGCTCCGGATCGCGGAGAGGTTCCTGTTGCCCAGGGCGGTGCGGGCCGGCGGCTTGTCGCAGGATCAGATCGAACTCGGCGAAGACGCCCTGACCGAGGTCATCTCGGGCTACACCCACGAAGCCGGTGTGCGGCAACTTGAACGGGAGCTCGGCCGCATGGCGCGGAAGGTAGCGCGGCGACTCGCGACGGCCCCCGAAGCCGGCGAGGACGACCGGCGCGCGGAAGCGGTCCGTATCGGCGCCGGCGACGTGCCCGAGTTCCTGGGCCGACCCCGGGTCCGGCCCGAGCGGGCGCTTGAACGAGATGCGGTGGGTGTTGCCACCGGCATGTACTACACGCCGGTCGGCGGCGACATCATGTTCGTCGAGGTCGAAACGACGAAGGGCAAGGACAGGCTGGAACTGACCGGCCAACTCGGCGAGGTCATGAAGGAGTCGGCCCGGGCCGCGCTGACCTACGCCAAGTCGCACGCCGAGGCACTGCGGATCCCGGCCGAGGCCTTCCGGCGCGACATCCACATCCACGTGCCCGCCGGCGCGATCCCCAAGGACGGACCGTCAGCCGGCGTCACGATGGCGGCCGCTCTGATCTCCGCACTGTCCGAGCGGCCGGCCAAGGCGAAGATCGCGATGACGGGCGAGGTCACGCTGTCCGGCCGCGTGCTTCCCATCGGCGGTGTCAAGGAGAAGGTGCTCGGCGCTGTACGCGCTGGCATCGCCGAGGTCGTTCTGCCGCGGCAGAACGTGGCCGACCTGGAGGATCTGCCTGAGGAGATCCGGGCTGAACTCACCGTCCATCCCGTGGAGCAGTTGGGGGAAGTCCTCGCGGTAGCGCTGCCCGACGCGCGTTTCGTCGACGGCCGCCTGTTGTTCTCGGGTGACGACCCGAACCGGATCCGGCCCCTTTCCACGAACTGACCGCCGGCGCGCGAGGCTTGGCAGCCCGTCCCGTCCGGACTCAGGTGAGGACCTGGCGGAGAGCCTCCTCGTGATAGCCGACGATCAAGGTGCGGCCGACCCGCACGACCGGAGCTCTCAGGTTGCCCGTGGGGCCCAGCATGAGATCGGCGGCGCCCGGGTCTGACGAGTCGCGCTCGACCTTCTTCCGCCCTTTCGCCACGTAGAGGATCTTCGCATCGGCAAGCAAGGTCTCGGCATCCGCCCGTCCGAGCTTACGACTCGCCGGAGTCCGTTCCGCGATCTCCGCGCCACATGCGTCCATCAACTTGGACGCCTTGCCGCAGCTCGTTCAGCCGTTGCGGTGGTAATACCAGTCGACTCGCGCCATGGATTCCTCCTTCCTGGTTGATCACCTTGAAGCATAGCGCCAAAGGACGCAAACCTCAGCCTGTTACGCTCTCTGACCTCCGCCGCAGCCAGGACGATCCCGCCCCTTCATGCTCCCTGAACAGGACGAGGGCTTCCTCCGGGAGGCCGCCACACCGTCAGAGCGCTATCGAGTCGCCGCTTCCGGGGAGCGCTTCGACCCGCGGCGCTGCCGCACCCGTCCAGGCGAGTCGGTCGCGGACAACCGGACGCTCCGCAAGCGGCGGCGGCGCGCCGTAGAGGAGATCAGCCGGCTGCAACGGCTGCTGTACGCGGAAAACCGACACGCCGTACTCCTCATCTTCCAAGGCATGGACGCCGCCGGCAAGGACAGCACGATCAACGCATTGCTTACCGGAGTCAACCCGGCCGGCTGCCAGGTCTTCAGCTTCAAGCAGCCGTCGAGCGAGGAACTCGACCACGACTTCCTCTGGCGTACCGTGCGGCGTCTTCCCGAACGCGGTCGGATCGGGGTGTTCAACCGGAGCTACTACGAGGAGGTGCTCGTCGTGCGGGTTCATCCCGAGTTGTTGGAGAAGCAGAACCTCCCCAACCCGGATCCGAACGGCCTGTGGCGGCAACGCTTGACGTCGATCGTCGAGCACGAGCGGCACCTGGCCCGCAACGGCACGCTGATCCTGAAGTTCTTCCTCCACGTGTCGCGCGACGAGCAGAAGGCGCGGTTCCTGCGTCGCCTGGACCGTCCCGAGAAACACTGGAAGTTCGCGCTTGCCGACGTCCGCGAGCGGGCATTCTGGGACCGCTACATGAGCGCCTACGGCGAGGCGATCGGCGCCACCAGCAGGAGCTGGGCGCCTTGGTACGTCATCCCCGCCGATTCCAAGCCATACATGCGCTGGGCCGTCGCCGAGATCGTCCGCGATGCGATCTCCCGCCTCGACCCGCAGAACCCGGAACCCTCCCTGGACGACCTGGCGGTGTTCGAGAGGATGCGCCAGCAGCTGAAAGACGACTGACGACGGCGCGGTCCCGCAGCGAAGCGGACAACGAGTCGGCTATCATCCCCCATTCGACACGAGTTCGAAACGCGGAGCCGGACAGCGCTCCGAACGACACGGGCCTCGAGAGGCCGGAAAGGGCGAAATGAAACTCAAGAACTACGTCGTGTCGGCGCTTGCCGCCGGTCTCGTCGCACTCGGTTGCAGCGGCTACGGCGCCCCGGCGCTGCCTGCAGCAGTCGGCTCCTGGAACATGACGATCGAAACGCCTCTCGGCGATCAGACGCCGACTCTCGTCGTCAGCGGCGACGCGAGTGCCCTGATGGGCATGATGTCCTCCCCGCAGGGCGACGTCGAGTTGACCGAGCTGACCTGGGCCGACGACGGTTCCCTCGGCTTCGCGATGGACATCGACGCCGGCGGCCAGCAACTCCGCCTCGTGTTCACCGGCATGGTCGACGGCGACTCGCTCAGCGGCGCATTCGCAAGCGACTTCGGCGACATGACGGCGACGGCCACCCGCGTCGTCGAGTAGTCGAGCGCTACGCAGCAGCGGCAGCGCCGAGATCCGAGGGGGCGGCTGGAGCAGCGCCCCCGATGCCCGGCTGAACGACGGCCACGAAGCCGGCCGGACGCCGACGGCGGATCACGAGCGCTTGTCCGAGGATGCGGGCACCCCAGGTTCTTGCAGTCCCTTGATGAGCGTGGCGAAGACCGGCTCGACAAGCGGGGTGAACGGCGTCGCCGCCGCCATCATCGCGGATCCGCTTCAGGCGGAACCTCCTGCGGCCCGAACCCACTCGGTCGCCGCGGGAGGCAGCGCTCCATTCCGCCTCTCTATCCCTCCCTTCCGAGCCGGTCGACCGGGAGTGGCGCCCAGCCGCTACAGTCATCACGAAGACCTACCAACGAACAAGGAGTTCGCACATGCATCTTGCCGACCTGAACTGGCTCGCCGTCGTCCTGTCCGCCGTCGCTTTCTTCGCGCTGGGAGCAGTTTGGTACTCCTTCCTGTTCGGCAAGGCGTGGGCCGCCGAACTCGGTATCGACAGCGAGAACCCGCCGGAGACGAACATGGTCAAGACGATGGGCGGCACGTTCGTCCTCGAGCTCATCGCAGCGATCGTCGTCGGCTTGGTGCTGGCGGAAATGGGCGGAGCCGGCTACCTCCTCGGAATCCACGTCGGCCTCCTTCTCGGTCTCGGCATCGCCTCCGTCCTGATGGGCGTCAACTACCTGTTCGAGCAGCGCTCACTCAAGTTGTGGCTGATCAACGCTGGACATATCACGATAGGCCTCGCGATCGTCGGAGCGATTCAAGGGGCTTGGCAGTAACGCTCGCGGCCGCGCGTCCCCTTCGCCCCCTCGCTGGCGCGATTGCCTGCTTGACTCTCCTTCCACGACTTGGCTGTTCGGCACCGCCCGACGCCGCACCGGCGGCGGCAAACGAGCCGGCCGGCGGCGCGGCGAAAGCGCCCCCTGTCCGGTTCGTCGACGTGACGGTCGAAAGCGGTATCGACTACGCCCTGCCAAGCGGCACGAACTCGACCTACCCGATGCCCGCGGTGATCGGCGGCGGTCTGGCCGTGTTCGACGCAGCCCTGCCATGACGATGATGGACAAGGCAGGCCTCCTGGCCGCGACGATCCTCACCTGGAGTGTCCGCGACTTCGCCCCGTTCGGATCCCAGGTCGCATTGAGGCGCCCGGCTGGAACCGTGACTGCTGGCACGGGTGTTGCTCCTCCCAAGCCCGTTCCGACGAGTAAACGAGAAACAGGAGCGCTTTCGATGAAGCTCAAGATCGCCACGGCTATCCTGCCAGGTCTCGCGGCCGTCCCCGCCTGGGGACAGGAGAGTCCCCTGCCGGACCTCTTCTCCGAGGTGATCGACGTACGGGTCGTCAACGTCGAGGTCGTGGTCACCGATCGAAGGGGGAACCGCGTCCAAGGGCTTGAGCCGGGAGACTTCGAGCTCCGCGTAGACCGCAATCCCGTACCGATCGACTATTTCACGGAGGTCGACGAAGGTCGCGCGAGAGAGACCTCCGACGAACGCGTCGGCGGCGTTCCCGTCCTGACCCCGGACGAGCCGGTGGGCACGAGCTACCTCGTCTTCATCGACGACCTGTTCGCCGTCAAGCAGCGCCGGGACCGCATCCTGAAACGTCTGGAACAGGATCTGGTCCGGCTCGGTCCGGCCGATCGCGTAGCGGTCGTGGCCAACAACGGCCGCGAGTTGACGTTGATCACGGATTGGACCGGCGACCGCGCCGCCGTCGAGTCCGCGTTGCTGGAGGCGCAGGCACGCAAGGCGTGGGGTCTTCTGTACATGCACGGGATGGGCTCAGGACGAAGCGAGAAGACACGGCGATCGGTGATGGCAGCCGCCGGCGCCGTCCGCAGCTTCGCGAATGCGCCGGGCCGCAAGGTCATGCTCCTGCTCGTCGAAGGGTGGGCCTCCGTATCCGACTCCTGGGACTTCCAATCGGCATTCGCGACGGCTGCCTCCGGCGCGACTCCGGAGCGGCTCTACGGGCCTCTCGTGAACGCAGCGAACCTTGTCGGCTACAGCCTCTACCCGGTCGACCTTCCCGGCTTCGAGGGCGCGCCCGGCCCTCCGATCGGCGGCTTCGGCACTGCGGGTGCGCTGCCGCCTTTCGCGGGCCTCATCGGCGGTTACGCGACGTGGAGGGGTTTGTCCGAGCGGGGATTCCACGACGTTCTTCAGTTCCTGGCCGATGAGACCGGCGGTCTGCCGATGATCAACTCCTTCAGCAAGCAGGCTCTCGCGGCGACAGCCGAGGACACCCGTTCGTACTACTGGCTGGGCTTCTCGCCGCCCCGGAGCGAAGACGACGATCTCCACCAGGTCTCGGTGCGATTGCCCCGTCATCCCGGCCTGCGGGTACGGGCCCGCGAGCACTACCTGGACATGTCGAAGGCAACGGAGGTGGACATGTTGGTCGAGGGCGCCCTGCTGCTCGGCGGTTCCCCCGGCTCTGAATCGCTCGAGGTGCGTTTCGGCGAGTCGAGAAAGGCCGGTCTTCGGCGGCTCGACGTGCCGATGGAAGTGGGCTTCCCCCTCGACGAGGTGGAGCTGCTGCCCGTGAACGGCCTGTGGATGAACGACCTGGAGTTCAGGATCCGCCTGATGAACAAGTGGGGCGACCAAGCGGCGCCGCCGGCCGTGAAGGTCCAGGTGCGCATACCGAACGAGCCGATGCCCGGCGACTGGTTCATCTTCGAGACCGACCTCGAGATCCGCAAGCGCGAACACCGCTTCGTGGCGGCGGTCTACGACCCGCTCACCGGGGACTTGCTGTCGACGAAGGGCGTCGTGGGGCCGAAGTAGCAGCGGTCCTTGCGGGCCATCGCCCTACTCGTTTCGCGCTGCCAGAGCCTCGATTTCCCTCGACGGCAGGCCCTTACCGCTCCGCCTCCCCTCGAGAACTCGGTTCATGCCGGCCGAGATCCAGGTCACGAGATCCACGTGACGAGGGCCGCGCCACACGCGAACCGGTCCGCGTGCCCGTCGTCGGGAGCTGCGGCCGGCGGACCGGGTCGCCAACACGGAAGCTACGCGCCGGGAGCGCCGACCGCGGCTTTCCGTCGCGGGGCCACCGCGCCGGCAAGGGTCCGCACGAGCCAGGCCCGTCCGTCCTCGATCAACGTGTAGAACACCGGAACGGCGAGCAGAGTCAACAGAGTCGCCGCGGCCATCCCGCCGATCAGGGTCAGGCTGAAGCTCTTGTAGCTCAGCCCCATCTGCGTCGGCTGGCCGAGCAACAGAGGCACCATGCCGCAGATCGTCGTCAGGGCGGTCATCATGATCGGCCGGAATCGCCGGTCCGCCGCTTCGAGCAGAGCTTCGATCCGTTCCATGCCCGCGGCTCGCAGCCGGTTCGCCGAATCCAGGAGGACGATGCCGTTGTTCACGACGACCCCGATGAGGATGATGAGCCCGACGAGCCCGAGAAAGTCGAGGTCGCGCCCGGTGAGCAGGTGGATCCAGGTGACGCCCATGCTGGCGAGCGGAATCGTCACGAGGATCGCCAAGGGCCGCAGAAAGCTCTCGAACAGGAAGCCCATCAAGAGGTAGACGAAGGCGACGGACATGAGCGCCGCGACGATCAGGTTCCGGGTTTCCTCGGCAGCCACGTTGCGCACAAGCCGCGCCCACGCCACGCCTTCCGGCAGGTCGGTCTCTGCTGCGGCGGCTCGCACCGCCCGCCGGGCTTCGCTCTCGCGGCCCTCTTCGAGTTCCACCGTGATCCGACGCGCGGTCTGCTTGTCGCGACGTGAGATCCGGGTAGCGGCTGGCTGCTGCCGGACATCGACCAGCGTGCCGATGGCAAGCGTCTGGCCGGTATCCGTCGGCACCGAGAAGTCACGAAGTTCGGCGAGACTCTGGCGGTCCTGCTCCTCGAACCGGATCCGCACCGGAATGTCCTGGCCGCCGTAGTAGATCCGAGGCAGAGCCTGACCACGCAACGCATAGCCGACCATCACTGCCAAGGTCCGCGGGTTGACCTGCTGGCGCATCGCGAGGTCCCGGTCCAGGACGAGGGCCAACTCGTTCGGAGCTTCGTCGGCCGCCTTCTTGACCGCCAGCACCCCTGGTAGGCCCGCCAGCCGGTCTTCGATGCCGGTTGCCACCTCCTCGAGGACCTCCGCGTCTTCGCCAAACAGAGTCAGGGTCTCGAGCGCCTTGTCCGTCGTTTCCCGCTCGGACGCCATTCCGGTGTGGAAGCGCACCCCCGGCATCTCCGGCATCAGCTCGATGACCCGCTCGGTCACCTCGCGGGGCTTGAATCCGGCATCCACCCCCATGACTCCCTGGACCTGACCCCAGGTGCGCTCGTGGAACAGGACGAGATAGTCCAGGCCGAGCTCTTCCCGAACGCCCTCGAGCTTCTCTTCGGCCCGCGAGAAGTACTCGATCGTCTCGTCGAAGGAGATGTTGCGCGGCAGCCGGACCTCGACGTTGAAGAACGCCTGGTCGTCTTCCGACATGGCGACGACCTCCAGGCGGTCCCGGGCGGCGAACTGGGTCACCGCCAGCGCCGCCACGAGGAGCAGAACGACGTCGAGACGACGCCTGAGGCCGTAGGCGAGCATGCCGCCGTACGCCCGGTTCAGGAGACCGAAGGTGGCCTCGTACGCGCGGCGCAGAACCCCGTTCGAGGCGTCCCGGACCCGGCGAAGCGCTCCCGTGTCCGTCGTTCGCTGGGACGGCAGCGTGACGTAGACGGCAAGCGGCACGACGACCAGCGCGACGACCAGTGACGCGAGCAGAGAAACCGTGATCGGAATGACGAGCCGAAGCAGCATGAACTGCCCCTGGCCGTCGACCAGGGACACAGGCAGAAACACGATCACCGTGGTCAGCGTTGCGGTAGTGATCGCCAGTGCGATCTCGCCCGCTCCCTGAAGCGCCGCCTGCCGGCGTCCGACGCCGCTCTGGTGCAAACGATGGATGTTCTCGGCGACGACGACCGAGTTGTCGACGAGGAGCCCGACGGAGATCATCAACCCGAGCAGCGAGATGACGTTGAAGGTCTCGCCGAAGAAGTACATCGCGACCACCGCGACGACCATGGAGAGTGGGATGGAGAAGGCGATGATCAAGCTCATCCGCAGCCGGCGGAGAAAGAAGAAGAGGACGATCATCGCGAACAGCGCACCTATCCGGCCGCTCGACAGGAGGACTCCCATCGAGTCGCGGATGATCTCGCCCGAGCTCATGATCGTGTCGACTTCGAGAGCCGCGAGCCGGGGGTTTCGGGCAAGTTCCTCGATCAGAGCCTCGACCTCGCTCGCCACGTCCAGTGCGTTCGCTTCACCCTCCTTCTGTACCCGGATCGCGTAGGCGGGCAGGCCGTTCACCCGCACTCGGAACTCGTCGTCGGGCACGTCGTAGCGAATCGAAGCGATGTCTCCCAGGCGCACCGTGTCGGAGACCCACATGTCGCGAACGTTCTGAGGCGCCGGGTACCCCGCCACCGACCGCAGCAGGAGCTTTCGGTCGCCGGCACGGACGTTGCCGGACGCGAGCGTGAAGTAGTCGGTTGCGAGGTCCTGGGCAATCTCGAAGATGTTCAAACCCGCAGCTTCGACTCGCTGCCGGTCGAGTTCGATCAGCACCTCGCGTTCGAGCAGACCCTGGGCGTCGACGGCGGCCACGCCCGGCAGACGCTCGAGCTTCAGGATGACCTCGTTCTGGATCAGGTTGTAGACGTCGGCCGTGTCCTCCTCGACGATCAGGCCGACCATCGCGACCGGCATCATCGTGTCGTCGTCCTTGCGAATGAAGACCTGCTGCACGTCATCGGGCATCCGCGCCCGCGCCCGCTCGATCCGATCGCGGACCTCGCGGTAGGCGACGTCCATATCCGTACCGTGCGCGAAGCTCAGGAAGACCTGAGTGAACCCGACGGCGCAGAACGAGTACTGGTTCTCCAGCCCGCGGACGGTCGCCAGTTCCTCCTCCAGGGGAATCGTGATCTTGTCGAGCACCTCCTGAGGCGGCGCGTCGCGCCAAGGCACGGTGACTCGCAGAAAGGGGGAGCTGTACCCGGAGGGAATCAGCTCGATCGGCAAGGACAGAGCCGCGACGAGACCCATGACGAGCACCGCGCCAACGACGACGAGAACGCCGGTGCGGCGCTCCAGGGAGAGCCGAGGCAGGGACTTGCCGAGCCCACCGGAGCTCACGGACGGCTCCCCTGAGCGGCGACGACACCGGCAGACGCGGCGACCTCTGCATCGGCGGCTGACGGGCGGGCGACACGCTCACGCGAGAACGACGCGATTTCCCGCAAGCGTTCGACGATCTCGTAAATCGTCGGCACGACGATCAGGGTCAACACCGTCGACGCGACGAGGCCGCCGATCACGGCCAGCGCCATCGGGGTGCGGATCTCCGCGCCTTGACCGAAACCCAACGCCATCGGCAGCAGGCCAAGCGTGGTCGTCGCCGTCGTCATCAGGATCGGCCGCAGCCGGACCAGGCCCGCGCCGACGATCGCTCGCCGGCGAGGAAAGCCCCGCTCCCGGAGCGTGTTGATGTAGTCGACAAGGACGATCGCGTTGTTCACGACGATCCCGGCCAACATGATCATGCCGAGGAAGACGACGATCGAGAGGTTGACGTCCAGCAGATAGAGCGTGACCAGGGTGCCGAAGAACGCGAGCGGAATCGAGAACATGATGACGAGGGGGTGCAGCAGGGACTCGAACTGCGCCGCCATGATCACGTAGACGAGGAACACGGACAGCCCGAGGGCAAGCCATAGACTCGCGCTCGACCTCTGCCACTCCTGGCTCTGGCCGCCGACGAGGAAGCTCATGTCGGACGGCCATTCGATTTCGGCGGTCAGCACCTCCTCGATCCGCTCCACCGCGCGCCCCAGCGAGGCGCTGCCCAGGTTCGCCTCGACCACGGCAACCCGCTTTCCGTCGATCCGCCGGACTTCCGAGGGCCCTTCGCCGACCGCGACCTCCGCCACCGCATGCAGAGGAATCGGGCGCTCACCGCCCGGGTTGACGACCAGACCATTCAACTGGTCCGTCGAGCGGCGGTCCTCCTCGGCCAGCCGGACGACGATCGGTATTCGCCGGTCCCTCAGGTTGTAGAGAGTCGCCTCGTAGCCCTCGATCTGGTTTCGCACCATCTGCGCAACGGCGGACGTCTGGAGTTCGTAACGGTTGAGGATCGCCCGGTCGTAGACGATCTGCACTTCAGGCGCGCCCCGCTTCAACGTCGTCTCGACGTCCGCCAGTTCCGGCATGGCCGCCATCAGCCCTCGGACGCGATCGCCGTAGTCCTGGAGACGGTCGAGATCCTCGCCGTGGACCTCGACCGCGATCGGCGTCTTGAAGCTGAACAGGACCGGCCGCGAAACGCGCGAGGAAGCGTCCGGAATCGACTGGAAGCGACGCCGCAACCTCTCGACGACCTCGTCCTCGACCGCCGCCTGAACCGGTTCAAGCAGGACCTTGAACCTCGCGGTGTGCTCGCCCTCGTCGGAACGCTGAGTGTTCGTCACGTCGTAGCCGTAGGTCACGAGCAATCGTTCGATGTGACGTTCCTCCTCAAGGATCGCGCCCTCGACCGCGGCCAGTGTCCGCTCGGTTTCGGCCAGGGGCATGCCCACCGGCAGCGAGACCTCGATCGTGAACTCGCCCTGGCGAACCTCGGGCAGCAGTTCGCTGTCGAGCCGCCCCAGGATCCACGAGGAGCTCCACAGCGTCACCGCCACGAACGCGAATACCGCCACCGGAAAGCGAAGCGAGCGCTCGAGCAGCGTGGGATAGACCCGGCTCAGCCAATCGAGCAGACGCCGCACGACGATCAACGGCCCTCGGCTGAGCCAGCCGAACACCCCGACGAGAACGGGGCCGATCACGCGGACGACGAGGAACGCGAGTCCCGCGAGCAGGAGGAGGATCGCCTTGGCGACCAGTTCCAGCGCACTGCCGACGACCAGCCGAACGCTGATGAACAGGAACGCGAAGACGAGACCGAAACGGCCGACGAAGGGGCTTTGAGCGCGAGACCAGTCGATCAGAGCCTTCCCGTCCCGGCGGAACGTCGACCACGCCGCGTAGCGGCGCAACCGACCGGCGGCGTCTCGACGCTCGGGCAAGGTCCAACCGCGACGACTGGCGAGCATCGGGATGAAGGCCAGGGCGACCGCCATCGACGCCAGCAGCGAAATGACGACGGCCAGACCCAGATCGCCGAACGCCTGACCCGCGATGCCCTCGACGAACACCATCGGCAGGAAGACGGCGATCGAGGTCAGGATGGACGCGATGACGGCCGAGCGCACCTCCTTCGCGCCGCGGACCGCCGACGTCACGATGTCGTCTCCCTCCTCCCGGCATCGGAAGATGGACTCCAGCACGACGATCGAGGAATCGACGAGCATGCCGATGCCGAGGGCCAGACCGCCGAGCGACATGATGTTCAGCGACACGGAGGCGGCCGAGAGCGGCGCAAACGTGATGAGGAGCGAGATGGGGATGGACACCGCAACGAACAGGGTGGTGACCAGATTGCGCAGGAACAGGTAGAGGACGATGATCGCAAGGATCCCGCCGAGGATCGCCGTGTTCCGGACCTCGGCGATGCTCCCCTCGATGAAGTCGGAGCGGTCGGAGACAACCCTCAGCACCGCTCCCTCCGAGCGGTAGAGATCGGCGGACAGTGTCGCCCCGCCGAGCGCGGGACGACGCCCGCGCGTGCCGCCTGAACGGTTCGTCAATCGCTGGAGGAGGTTCCGGGACCGCCCCTCCACCGCCTCGCCGCGGGCCCGGGCTCGCTCCCGATCGAGGTCCAGCTCACCGACCCGCGCCCGGACGCGGTCGGCCAGCGCGACCATGTTCGCGTCGGCCTCCTTGTAGACGTCGAGCTGGACGCTCTCGCCGCCGTCCGTTCGCGTGAGAATCTCGCGGTCCCGATGCGACCTCCGGACCTCGGCCAGGTCGCCCAGGCGAACCTCCCGCCCCTCCACCGAGTCCACGACCGTGTCCCGGATCTGGTCGAGGTTCACGTACTCGTTCACCGTGCGCACCATGTATTCGGTCCGCCCCTCCTTCAGGGTGCCGCCGGCTACGTTGATGTTCTCCTGGCCCAGTCGGTCGATCACTTGCTGCACCGACAGCCGCGAGCGTTGGAGCGCCTGCGCGTCGAGGAGTACGTGGATCTCTTCTTCCAGGCCGCCGCGGACGCGAACCGCGGCAACGCCGTCGATCGGCTCAAGGGCCCGCTTGACCTGGAGTTCAGCCAGCCGGCGAAGACGGCGCAGGCCCTCCTCTCCCTCGAATCGCTCCCCCTCGCCGGACAGGGAGAGCTCGAGGACCGGATCAAGCCCCGGGTCGAACCGCAGAATGAGCGGGCGTTCCGCGGAATCGGGAAGCAGGACGAGATCGAGCTTCTCCAACGTCTCCTGAACCGCCTCGGACATCGGCGTGTCCCAGGCGAACTCGAGTACGACGTCGGAGACCCCGGCCCGGCTGATGCTGCTCATCCGGCGGAGACCGCCGACCACGCCAAGCTGCTCCTCGATACGCCGGGAAATGTCGTTCTCGACCTCCTCCGGCGCGGCGCCCGGGTACTCCGTGCGGACGGTGAGCGTCGGGTAGGACAGCTCGGGCATCAGGGTAACCGGCAGCCCCTGGTAGGACAGGAGGCCGAAGACCACCGCCGCCAGGAAGACCATGGACACCGCGACCGGTCGATGCGTCAGGAAGGACTTCGCAGTCCGCGGGCTCTTCATGCGGCTCTCCGAATTCCGTGCTCGTTGGACGGTCAACTCGACGGCTGGTACGTCGGCGCCGACGCCGCCCCAAGCTCCGCCGCCGAGCCGAGCGCCTCGGTCGGGTCGAGCAGCCTCACCTTCGCGCCGTCTTTCAGGCCGGCCTGCCCAGCGACGATCAGGCGGTCGCCCTCGGCAAGATCCCCGGCCAGCTGGACCACGTCCTGACTCTCGATCAGGATCCGCACGAGCAGGCGCTCGGCCCGCGCTCCCCCCTCGCCCTCGACGACCCGGAACACGAAGACCTGCTCCTGGTCGTAGACCAGGGCCCGTTTCGGCGCGAGCAGGACGTCTTCCTCGACCGCGGCCACGAGATCGACTTCCACGTACATGCCGGGCAGCAGTCCCTGGTTGCCGGGAATGCGGAGCGTCACCTTGACCGTGCCGCTCTGGGGATCGACGACCGGCGAAATCCGCTCGATCGCGGCCTCGCGGAAGCCCTCGAGCGACTGCGCCAGCACGCGGGCCGGCTGGCCGACGAACAGGTCGTCCAACTGACGTTCGGGGACGAACACACGCGCCACGATCGAGTCGAAGTCGACGATCTCGAACAGCTTCGCGTAGGTCGCGACGTGGTCGCCCACGTTGACGAGCCGCTCGGAGACGACGCCGGAAATCGGCGCGGCGACCGTCGCGTAACCGAGCTCCCGCTCCGCATCCTCGAGCGCAAGCGCCAGCTGCTCCAGGTCGTAGCGCGCCTGGTTGTAAGCTTGTTCGCTGATCAGGTCCTGTTCGAAGAGTCGCCTCTGGCGCTCGTACTCGCGCCGCGACCGGGCGAGCTGGCTCTCGACCCGCTTGAGGGCCGTACGCTGGGCTCCGTCCTCGAGGAGGAGGAGGGTCTGCCCGGCGCGCACCAGGTCGCCCTCCTCGACGAGAAGATCCGTCACGTGCCGTTCGGCCTCCGACATCACGCCGACGACGTTCTCGGCTTCCAGATTCGTCGAGAACCTGGACAAGGATTCGATCCGGCCGCGAAACATGGGAAGCGCCGCGACCGGAATCGCATCCGTGGCGGTCGGCGCCGCGCCCGGAGTCGGCGGTTCGCCGGCCACGCCGCTGCCCAAGGCGCAGCCCGCAGCAACCAGCGCGACGAGGAGAAGAAGGGGAACCGGCAGCGTCGGGAGGATGCCCCGCGAGCCGGCGAGTCTGTGTTTCTGGATATACCGCATCGGTCGCTCGTCTCTTCGGCGTGAGTACAGGTGAACGGACCGCGAGGCTCTTCGCCGCAGCCGGCTCTTCCGGCGGCTGGGGGCCCGGCGCCTGCCCGCGTCACCAGGGAATACGCCGCTCGCCTCGAATTTGTTTCCGCCAGATCTAGGGCGAAAGCTGACTCTCCGCCAGACGCGCCCAGTACTTCGCGCCGATCGTCAGGAGCTCGTCGTTGAAGTCGTACCTCGGCGTGTGGAGCATGTCGCTGTCGCCGTTGCCGATCATCATGAAGGAACCTGGTCGTTCCTCGGCGAGGAACGCGAAATCGTCGGAGCCCATCAAGGGCTCCATCTCCGTGTCGACCTCCCAGCCGAGACTGCGAACAGCGGCCGCCATTTCCTCGGTTTCTTCAGGTGCGTTGACCGTTGCCGGGTAGTAGCGCTCGTAGTCGACCTTGGCCGACGCGCCGTGGGCGGCGCAGACGCCGTGGACGACGCGTTCCAGCCCCGACTCGAGCGTGTCCTGAACTTCGCGCAGGAAGGAACGGACGCCGCCGGCGAGGTACGCGGTCTCGGGGATCACATTCAATGCGTCCCCCGCGTGGCTCATCGTCACCGAGACGACCGCGCGCCGGCGCGGGTCGACGTTGCGCGACACGAGGGTCTGCAGTCCCAGCACGACCTGGGACGCGGCGACGATCGGGTCGATGCCGCTGTGCGGCCAGGCGCCGTGCGTGCCCCGGCCGCGGATCTCGATCTCGAACTGATCGATCGCGGCCATGAACGGGCCGCTGTTCGTTGCGAAGGCGCCCGTTGGAACACCCGGGAAGTTGTGCAACCCGAAGACCTTGTCCGCCGGGAAATCGTCGAACAGCCCCTCCCTGACCATGACTCCGGCGCCGCCGTCCTTCTCCTCCGCCGGCTGGAAGATGAGCTGAACCGTGCCGTCGAATCTCCGGGTCTCCGCCAGGTAACGGGCGGCGCCGAGCAGCATCGCGGTATGGCCGTCGTGACCACACGCGTGCATCTTGCCGCGCACAGTCGAGCAATGCCCGAACTGATTCTGTTCAACGATCGGCAGCGCATCCATGTCCGCCCTGAGGGCGACCGCGCGATCCGAGCTGCCGGCTCGGATCGTCGCGACGACTCCGGTCCTGGCGATGCCGTGATGGACCTCCTCGATGCCGAACGAGCGCAGCCGTTCCGTCACGATCTGCGACGTCCGCTCCTCCTCGAAGGCGAGTTCCGGGTAGCGGTGGAAATCGCGCCGCCACTCCGTCAGTTCGTCGCGCCAGCCGTCGATGCGGCCGTAGTCGCCGGAGACCATGACCCTCCGAGTTTACCGTCGCGGCGGGGGCGGAGGCGCATCCAGTCGGCGCGATGTAGTTTCCACCCTGGAAATGAAGTTCGAAGCGACGCCGCTCACCGAGGCTCACGACGCCATCCTCGGCCACAACGTCTACGACGACGATGGCCGGCGCGTGCTGCGCAAGGGTCGCGCGCTCGGAGCGAACGAGCTGGAGGTGCTGGCGGGTCTCGGCCGCGACCGGGTATTCGCGGCGCGGCTCGAACCCGGTGACGTCGACGAGAACGAGGCAGCCCGTCGAGTGAGCGAAGCCGTCGCCGGGGCGGGCCTCGATCTGCGGGGGCCTACGACCGGGCGGGTCAACCTCCACGCGCGGACACTCGGCGTACTACGCGTCGACGCCGCCGCGATCGACCGGCTGAACGACTGCGACGGCGTCACCCTGGCCACCCTGCCGAACCACAGCGTGGCTCGCGGCGGCAAGATGGTCGGAACGACGAAGATCCTCCCGTACGCACTGCCCGAAGAGACGGTCGTCAGAGCGGAGAGAGTGGCAGAGAGCTCCTTGCTCCGGCTCGACGCCCTGACCGCGAGCACCGCGGGGTTGATCGTCTCCGGCACCGTCGCCTCGGGGCGCTCCGCCGGCCGCGAACGGCTCGTCGCCAGCTTCGAGACGGCCTTCCGGCGACGGCTCGACGATCTCGGCGCCGAACTGGGCCAGGTGCGCTTCGTGCCAATCGACCGGGAGCAGGAGACCGAGGAACTCGCGGCAGCGGCGGCCGAACTCGCCCCGAACGTCGATCTCCTCATCCTCGCCGGAGAAACGGCCATCCAGGACCGGCACGATCTCGCTCCGAGCGCCATCGAGGCCGCCGGCGGCGCCGTCATCTGCTACGGCGCCCCGGTCGACCCCGGCAACCTGCTGCTCCTCGCCGAACTCCGCGGCACCCCGGTCCTCGGCGCCCCCGGCTGCGCCCGCAGCCCCAAACGGAACATCGTCGACCTCGTCCTGCCGCGCCTCCTCGTCGGCGACCGACTGACTCGCCGCGACATCACCTCGCTCGGCCACGGCGGATTGCTCGAGGACGTGCCGGAGCGGCCGCTGCCGCGGCGGCGGATAGGTGTAGATTGAAGCCGGAAGTTGGAATGCGCCGACTACGAAAATGGCAGAGATGAAGGACGAGCTTTCGGGACAGTCGGCCGAGGAAGCCGAGGGGCACCTGGCCCGGTTGACCGAGGCGACCCTCCCCTCACGATCACTTCTCGTTGGACAGCTCTTGGGCTTGACGAGCTTGACGGGCCTGCTAAACTCGCCCGCACCCACCACTGGAGGGTGTCTCCACCACTGGAGGGTCTCTCTGGAGTTGCCCCGGTTTAGTGGACAGTTTATGTTTAGGTAATCAAGCAGCTTCTCGGTATCGTCTTTCGAAATTGACGGGCGACTGGTGTCCGATCGCGGAGTGTCTCCGATGGGTGTTGTACCAGCCCTCGATGTACCGGAAGAGCTCGGCCTTCGCCTCGGAGTGAGTGCGGAAGGTGGTTCGGGCTAGCAGTTCGCATTCCAAGCTGGCAAAGAAGCTCTCGGCCATCGCGTTGTCATAGCAATCTCCGATCGAACCCATCGAGAGGGCGATCCCGGCGTCACTGCAGCGGTCGCCGAAGGCTAGCGAAGTGTACTGACTGCCCTGGTCCGAGTGGTGAACGACCTCATCGGGGCGCCGCTGGGCGATGGCCATCTCCAAGGCCCCAAGGACGAGGTCCGTCGCCATCGACCGGTCCATGGACCAACCGACGATTCTCCGGCTGAACACGTCCAGCACGATCGCCAGGTAGAGAAAACCCCCGAGAGTCGGCACGTACGTGATGTCCGCGACCCACAGCCGGTCAGGGGCCTCCGCCGCGAACTCCCGGACGACCAGGTCGGGAGCTGGCCGGGCCGTCTTGGCCCGCCGCGTTGTACTTGGCTTCTTGCGGCGGCTGACACCCGACAAACCCGATTCCCTCAGGAGTCTTGCTACCCGCTTGCGCCCCACTGGGAGGCCTTCGTCTGCCAGTTCAGCCTGAATCCGTGGCGCCCCGTAAGTCCCCCGGCTGCGCTCGTGAATCGCTCGCACACGCTCCGCGAGAGCGGCGTCTGACTTCTCCCTCGCCGACTCGGGGCGCCTAAGCCAAGCGTAGTACCCGCTCGTGGAGACACCGAGCACCCGGGCCATCGTCGTAACACGGAACTCGGCCTGGTGCGCCCTCATGAACCTGAAGACCCCTTCAGGCCCGTCCCCCGGGCGAACCAGGCCGTGGCTTTTGCCAGAATCGCACGCTCCTCGCGCAGCCGACGGACCTCACGTCGCAGCCGGCGCAGCTCCTCCCGCTCCGCTGTCGTGCTGCCGTCACTCCGGCGGCCCTCATCACGGTCAGCCTGACTGACCCAGTTGCGGATGGACTGAGCCGAAGGCTCGAACTCCCTGGCCAAATCGTCCGGGCTGCGCCCGGACCGGACCAGCTCCACCATCTGCCGCCGGTACTCTGCCGGGTACCGAGGTCTCGATCTTCCCATCGTGGATACCTCCTTCTCCAAGGATGTAATGTCCACGAAACCGGGTCAACCTCACTCCACCACCGGAGGGTCTTGGCACCCACTGCATGGAGGACACATCCAGACATGAAGCAACACACCATCTTGGCCGTCGCCGCGCTGACTGTGTTGACTGGCCCGTTCGCTCACGGTTACGCGCAGAACCACGAAGACGGTCAGCTTGACGATCCGCTTGATCTTCGTCTTCACTTGATCACCAGCATCGATGCCGCCACGGCCAGAAAAGACGTATCCATGCTCGCCCTGCTCGAAGCGGCAGCACGGGAAGTCGACACCATTCACGCGAAGCTGAACGATTCATCGTTGTCCCGCGAACTCTCGGACTTAGGGTTGTCTGAGAGTCCCTTGGCTACGAACGACTTGGACCGACGCCTCGACCATCTCATCGACCGGCTGCGACACCCCGTGGCGGTGGCGCATGCGCTCAACATGCTGGGGTTAGGCGAAGACCCAACTGCCGCCCGCTTCGACGTAGAGGCTCAGGTCGCCGCTGATCTTCACAGATTGGACGAGCTCTTGAGACTCTTCGACGAAGATCCCGCCCGTGCGACAGCTTACGTATCTCGCGTTTGGAGTACCGACCTCACGGAAACAGAAGCGCACGAGCAAGTCGCGAGTATCCGGTCCGAGGGCGAAGACGTGCAGAACCTCTTGAGGACGGATCCGGCCCTTGTATCCGATGTCCTTTCGCGACACTTGGAGCGCACACCAACTCTGACGGCCAAGATTCTGTCCCACAACGGAACGCAACGAGATTCGACGATGGTCGAGGAATCCGGACTCGCCAGCGTGAGCGGCGAGTTCGGCATTGACTTCATCGGCTGTCTTATGTGTACGATGGCCCAAGCGTTCAGGGACGTTGGATGCGAAAACGAGTACGGAATGTGCATGATAGACGCGGGGTCCTTTCGAGACACCATGCCGATTCCCGATGACGCCAGCGAAGAACTGCGCGAATTGAGAGAGGAACTTCTGAGAGCCAGAGTTGAGATGGCCGAAATGCGATGCCAAATGAGCTTCGATCGCTGTCGGCAACAATCTGCCGAGAGAGCTCGCCTCTGTTGTCTGCTGGCGGCGGCGATCCCGGTTTAGCCGTGCCCGCCCCGTAGCGGCGTCTGGCGGCCGCGCCGCGACCGGCCAGCTGTCCCGCGCGTAGTTGGCCGGCGCCGTCGGAAACGGCCACCGGATCGCGTTCCTCAACTCGGTCCGTTTCGGCCCCGGCAGCGGCGAGATTCTGCGCGCTGCCGACTCTGGCGCCGCTTCCTCCTGCTCTGGCTCCTCCTTCAGGTCGAGGAGCACGCCTTCGCCACCTGTCCAGCTTCCCGGACCACCTCGAGTCGAGCAGCGCGAAGCCGAGTCCGCTAGACTCCACTCCATCACCCAAGGACATTTCGGAGGACCCAGCATGAGAGTCCGACTTCTCCCGGCACTGGTCGCCATCCTCGCGTTGCCGTTCGCGGCCCCCGCCGTCTTCGCGCAGTCCGAACTCAAGCGCACTGCGAACGGCAGGCCCGACCTGACCGGAACGTACGACGCGGGCACTCTGACGCCGCTTCAGCGGCCCGAGAAGTACGGCGACAACCTCTTCCTGAGCCCCGAGGACGCGGCGAAGATCGAGGCGGACGCGGCCCAGTACGCGGCGGATCGTCACCAGGTGTCCGATCCGGACCGGAAGCCGCCGCCAGTCGGCGGCGACGGATCGGTGGGCGGAGCCGGCAACGTCGGCGGCTACAACAGGTTCTGGGTCGAGACCGGCACCGAGGCCTTCGCGGTCGACGGGAAGTTCCGAACGTCGATCATCTTCGATCCTCCGAACGGCCGCATTCCGGAGATGACCGAGGCCGGCAAGGCAAGGGCGGCGGAGCGTCGCCGGCTACGAAGGACGAACGACGGCTCGGCCTGGTGGCTCGACATCGAAGGCCACGGTCCGTACGACGGTCCGGAAACGCTCCCGGTCACCGAGCGCTGCATCGTCGGCTTCACCGGCGCCACGCCGACCTTCCCGAGCCTCTACAACAACTTCAAGCGCGTCGTGCAGACTGAGGACCACGTGATGATCCTCATCGAGATGGTCCACGACGCCCGCATCGTCCGCCTGAACGCCGAGCACCCCGATCCGGCGGAACGGAAGTGGCTCGGCCATTCGGTCGGCTGGTGGGAGGGCGACACTCTGGTCATCGACTCGCGGAACTTCCACCCGAAGGCGGTCCTGCGCGGCGCGACGCAGGAATCCCAGGTCACGGAACGCCTCACGTTGCAGCCGGACGGCAACATCCTCTATCGGTTCACGATCAACGATCCGGCAACCTGGGACGTACCCTGGTCCGGCGAGTACATCTGGAAGCAGAGCCCCGTCAACGTCTACGAGTACGCCTGCCACGAAGGGAACTACTCGATGGGCGGCACGCTCCGCGGCGCGCGGGTGCTGGAGGCCGACGCGATCGCCGCGAAGGCCGCAAGCACCGGCGCCGGGAGCGGCGATTGACCCCACGGGTCGAGAACGGCCATCACCTGGAGGACATCGAATGAACGTCCGCATCTCCACCACTCTGACCGCAAACCTCGTCCTGCTCATCGCGGCGCCTGCCCTGGCGGCGGAAGGCGAGATGAAGCGCACGCCGAGCGGCAAGCCGGACCTGACAGGCACCTACGACGCCGCCACCCTGACGCCGCTCCAACGGCCGGAGGAGTATGGAGAGAACCTCTACCTGACCCGGGAAGAAGCGGAGAAGATCGCGGCCGACGCCGCGGAGAGACGCGCCGAACGCCACCAGGTCTCCGACCCGAACCGCGAGGCGCCGCCCGAAGGCGGCGACGGCTCACCCGGCGCGGCCGGCAACGTCGGCGGCTACAACAGCTTCTGGCTTGACCGTGGCACGGACACGTTCGCGGTGGACGGCAAGTTCAGGACGTCGATCATCATCGACCCGCCGAATGGACGCATCCCGGAAACGACCGAGGCGGCCAAGGCGCGGTTCGCGGAGCGCTCGAAGTTGCGGCGGCCGAACGATGGCAGCGCCTGGTGGCTCGAGCTCGACGGCCCGGGCCCCTACGACGGTCCCGAGTCCCTGCCGATCAGCGAGCGTTGCCTCCTCGGCTTCACCGGCGCCACGCCGACCTTCCCCAGCGGCTACAACAACTACAAGCGGGTCGTCCAGACCGAGGACCACGTCATCATCCTGATCGAGATGGTCCACGACGCCCGGATCGTCCGGCTGAACGACGAACACCCGAGCCCGGAAGAGCGTCGCTGGCTGGGCGATTCGATCGGCTGGTGGGAAGGCGACACGCTCGTCATCGACTCGGTCCACTTCCGGCCGGACGGGTTCCTGCGCGGCGCGACCCGGGATCTCCACGTGACGGAGCGGCTGACGCTCCAGCCGGACGGGAACATCCTCTACCGGTTCACGATGGACGATCCGGCGACCTGGAAAGCCCCCTGGTCCGGTGAGTACATCTGGAAGCGCGACGAGGAGCGGGTCTACGAGTACGCCTGCCACGAGGGGAACTACTCGATGGGCGGCACGCTGCGCGGCGCCCGCCTCCTCGAGGAGGACTGGCGCGCGGGGAAGGCCGCCAGCACCGGCGGCGACTGACCCGCTACTCCGGCTTGTAGACCAGGCGCTGCTTCGAAACGACGTTCTTGCCGTCGTCCGCGAGAAGTTCGTCGCGGGCGAACCAGCTCGGCTTCATCGCGCCGGAAGAGAACAGCCTCTCCGCCTGGTCCCGATAGTGCGGCGAGTCCGGCCGGTCGCTCTGGCCGATCGGCGGCTGGGTGTAACTGCGGATCGGGCTGCTCAAGATGACGACCTGAGTCGAGGCTTGACCGCGCCGGCCCCAACGACGCCCGTCCTCCCGCGGCGGGCCGAAGCCGATGGATCGCAGCGTCGCCATCCCTGCCTCGCCCAGCGAGCCGCCGCCGACCGGCCAGGACACCTCGTCCGCCGAGTCCTCGCGACCGACCCGGAACACGTCGCCGAATGCGGCGTCGAAGCCACCCGGGCCTCCGTCAAGCGCCGCCACCGCCACGTCAACCGCCTGGACGAGCGCCGGCAACTCGTCATCGCGGAGCCCGGCCGGTTCCGCCGCCTCCCGGATGAGGTCGAGGTAATCGTTGACCCTCGCTGTCATCCCGCTCATCTCGTCGGGGCCGACCAGACCGCGCAACGCCTCGCGCCAGCGGTAGTAGGCGAGCGCGCCCTGGGAGTCCGGTTCGGACACTCCGTTCCAGCCGAGGATTCTGTTCACGACCTCCGCGTGCTCCGGCGTGCGCGAGCCGGACACCGCCGCTTCGGCACGCCGCAGTTCCTCGACCCACCGGTCGAACTGGTAGACCGAACGGTCGAGGGCCAACTCGACGATCTCCTCCTCGCTCCACCTGTCCCCGGCTTCCCGCTTCGCCTCGAGCAGCGAGACCGCTGCCGCGCCGCGCTGATGCGTGTAGAGGGCGGGCTGGTTGTAGAGATAGGCGGGGTAGCGCTCGGGGACCAGAGGCGAGTCGACGAGCATCGTGTCTGGACCGATGTTGTTGTTCTGCATGTAGCCGCGCTCCGGGTTGAGCAGGGACATCAGGTCGGACGCCGGGTGGATGCCAAGCCACTCCGTCGCCGAGGTCGATCCGTCGACCGGCCGACTCCAGTCGTAGCCAT
This sequence comes from Candidatus Multivoraceae bacterium, assembly GCA_965219625.1. Classification (GTDB taxonomy): domain Bacteria; phylum Acidobacteriota; class Thermoanaerobaculia; order Multivoradales; family Multivoraceae; genus Multivorans. Next base: position 812,826 of record OZ244782.1, read on the forward strand.
CGGGCCGGATGGGCACCCGCCCGGTCCTCTGGTAGTAGACGTTCCCGCCGGTATCCGCGATCATCACGTTCTGCGGCATGATCTGGCGCACGTCCAGCGCCCTCGCGGCGCCCAGATAGTCCTCCGCGACGTTGAACCAGTACTTGGACTCCAGGTAGCCGATCTCCTCGCGATAAGCGAGCGCCGCCGCGTAGGCCCGGTCGCCGCGCCGGGCAACGATCGGGCCGTGATGCGAGTACCAGAACGTGAACTCGCGCGGCGACGCTTCACCCGCGACGGCCACTTCGACCCGACGGCTCTCCATCTGCCGCCACGCGCCGTCGTACAGATATCGGCCTGGATCGTCCGGGTCGAGAGTCAGTTCGTAGATGTCCGCGGTGTCCGGGCCGCCCGTCGTATGGGCCCAGGCCACATGCTCGTTGTGACCGAGGTTCACGTAGGGAAAGCCCGACGTCGCGAAACCGCTGATGTGGATGTCTCCCGCGTGGAGCCGCAGCTCCCAGTAGCGATGACGGCCAAGCCAGGAGAGGTGCGGATCGATGACGAGGGCCGCCGCCCCGAAGGTCGTCTGGTCGGGCGCCAGCGCAATCTCGTTGGACGCCCGCAGGTCGACGTCGAAGCTCGGTTCGATGCCGATGGCCCGCAGATCGGAACGCGCCTGCCCTGCCGGCCAGCTCCAGATGAACTGCCGGCTGAAGGCGATCGGCATGTAGACGTCGACCAGGCGGTCGCCCCACCATGCCGGCGCCTCGTCGGGATGCTGCTCCAGGTAGTCGTTCATGCCGGCGATGAACGCGGTGAGGTGACTGCGCAGTTCCGGGTTCAGCTTCGCTTCGTAATGGCGTTTCGCCGTCCCGTAGTGGTCCCACATCCGCGCCTCGAGATCCGACCGCAGCCAGGCGTCGCCGTTCCCGGGACCGAAGGCGGCGGCGTACTCGCCGAGCCCGAACAGGTAGTTCTCGAGCAGTTGGGACAACCGGTCCTCCGCCATCGTCCAACCGGAGGCGTAGAGACCGGCCTCGGCGGACTCGGCGTAGATGTGGGGGACGCCCCAGACGTCCCGATAGACCGTCGCTTCCCCGCCGCCCCCACCGGGCAGCCCGCAGGCCGTGATCATCGCGGCCAGCGGGAATGCGACCGCCGGCCTGAACGATGGAACGCCGCCTCGTCTCGCCATCTCGAACCTCCTCCTCAGCCGGTCGGCTTCCTCGCCGACTTCGGCCGGAACGCGTTGACCCGCGTATCGTTCGTCCTCAGGTAGGGCCCGCCGATCAGGTCGATGCAGTAGGGAATCGCCGGGAACACCGCGTCCAGGCACTCGCCGATCGCCTTCGGCTGGCCCGGCAGGTTGACGATCAGCGACGACCCGCGGATCCCCGCCGTCTGCCGCGAGAGGATCGCGGTAGGGACCGCCCGAAGCGAAACCTGCCGCATGAGCTCCCCAAACCCCGGCATCTCCTTCTCAGAGACCGCCAGCGTCGCTTCCGGGGTCACGTCGCGCGGCGCCGGCCCGGTGCCGCCGGTCGTTATGACCAGGCAGCAGCCATCCTCGTCACACAATTCGCAGAGCGTCGCCGCAATCTGATCGACCTCATCCTCGACCACTCGAGCGCGTGGCTCCCAGGACGTAACGAGCACCTCCGCGAGGTAATCGCGGATCGCCGGACCTCCTCGATCTTCGTACACCCTCCGAGACGCCCGGTCCGAAACGGTCACGATGCCGATTCGAGCCGAAGCGTCCGACTTGCCTTCATCCGCCACTCGCCAAAGCCTATCCCTCCTTCCCATTGATACCCTCTCCGGCCGTGCCGGACTCGAAGAATGACCCGCGTTTGGACGAACTGCAGGCCCTGCTTGAGGAGCGAAGCATCGCGAAGGGAGACTTCATCCTGACCTCCGGCGCGCGCTCGCACTACTACTGCGACACGAAGGCGACCGTGCTGTCGCCGCGCGGGTCGCGACTCATCGGCGAAGCCCTCTGCCGGCAGTTGCGGCCCTCCGCCGTCGACGCGGTCGGCGGACCGGAAGTCGGCGGCGCCTACCTCGCAACGGCGGCTTCCGTGGCGAGTGACCGGAGCGGACCGCCCCTCTTCGGCTTCCTCGTGCGGAACAAGGCGAAGGGCCACGGCACGAGCGCCCGAATCGACGCCTCGTATCACCCGGACGGCCGCAGGCTGATCGTCGCCGGCCGCAGGGTGGCCGTCGTCGACGACGTCGTCACGTCCGCCGGCTCGATCCTGCGGGCGATCGAGGCGGTGGAGGCCGAGGGTTGCGAAGTCGCCGTGGTGTCCGCGGTCGTCGACCGCCAGGAAGGCGGCGGCGACCGCCTGCGAAGCCTCGGCTACGACTTCAGGCCGCTCTTCCTGGCGGACGACGAAGGCAATCTTGCGGTCTACACGGAACACGGGACATGACGACGAGGCGGTACCGACTCGGGGGTCGGCGGCTCGCCGCCGGAGCGACGGCGACCGGCGCGGCGCTGGTCATCGCCATCGGGTTTGGCCCCGATCCGGCGCCGGCCCACGTCCGCATCACGACGGACATCAACTTCGCGGACGACGTGCGACCGATCCTCCGCCGCTACTGCATGCCCTGCCACAACCCGAAGGGCTCGGCGCCGGACTACATCGACCTGACGACCTACGGCAACGACGCGCAGCCCGGCGCCCGCGCCTGGGCGGTCGCGATCGAAGAAGAACTGATGACCGGTCGCATGCCTCCCTGGACCGCCGACGCCCGCTACGACGACTTCCGCAACTCGCGGCGAATGAGCCAGCGGGAGATCGACATCGTCGTCGCCTGGGTGCAGGGCGGCGGGCCCCAGGGGCCGCGCCGCAACCTGCCGCCCCCCCTCGAGTTCACGGAGGAGGAGTGGATCCTCGGCTACCCGGACCTCGTGCTCGAGCCCTCGGCAGAGACGATCATCGAACCGGGCCAGCGGACTGCCTCCAGCCGCGAAACGCTTACCCTCGAACTCGAAGAGGACGCCTGGATCACCGGATACGAATTCCGGCCTCAGAATCCCGGCGTCGTCTACCGGATGAGTGCGTCGATCCACGACCCCGACGGAGCGAATCCCGAACAGCTCGAGGTGGAGGTCCAAGTTCCCTACGACCCGTTCCGCGACGAAGACGAACCGGAGCCGACGCGAATGCGGACGAGTCGACCGGGCCCTCACTTTCTTGGCCAGTGGCTGCGCGGCGACGACCCGGTGCTCCTCCCGGACGGCGCCGGAAAGCGGCTCCAAGCCGGTTCGAGGGTCGAGCTCATCGTCGAATACCGGCGGAGGGCGAACGACGACCCGCGGGTCGAGGTGCGCGACCGCTCCAGCCTGGGTCTGTTCCTCGCCCAGACGGAGGACGAAGTCGAGCTCTGGGTCGAGAGCGCTCGAGCCGGCAGCGAGGTCGCGCTGAAGGGGCGGCGCGCCGACCGACCGCAAACGGCGAGCCTCACGCTCACCGAGCGCGCCCGCGTGATCGGCCTCTATCCGCACGTCGGCGAGCGGCTGGCGAACATGGAAGTCCGCATCCACTTCCCCGATCAGCGGATGCAGACCGTGCTCCATGTTCCCGAGTACGACCCCGAGTTTCCGGCCAGCTACCTGTTCGAGGAGGCGCTTCACGCTCCGCCGGGCACGCGGGTCGAGTTGATCGGTTCCTTCGATGTCGGCAAGGGAAAGGAAGCGATCGTCCAGCCATTCGCCGTCCAGGTCGACTACGAACTCGACGACCACCTCGTCTTGCCGGAGGTCTTCGTGCCGCGCGACGAGCCCCAGTCCCGAGGCGGCATGCTCGCGGCGGGTCTCGGCGGCGCCGAACTGCCGGCCGGCAGCGAGGACGGAGGCGCGTTCGGCCTCGCTTCGGATCCTGCCGACCCGAACGCCGCCGCCCACATGGACCACAGCCCGCTCCATGGCGGCCAGTTCTTCATGGCCGCGAACAACTACCACCACCTCGAGGGCGCCCTTCCCCGCGAAGGCGAGTTCCGCCTCTACGTCTACGACGACTTCAAGCAGCCGGTCGATCCGCGGAACTTCGGCGGCGACGTCGTCTTCGAGGCTTGGAACGAGGAGACGGAGACCTACGACGAGACGCGCTACCCGCTCTTTCCGGCAGTCGGCAGCGAGTACCTGATCTCGGAGATCCCGGAGGCGATGCCGGCCGAGTTCTTCGCCCACGTCTGGCTCGCCGGAGAACAGCAGCGCTACGACTTCTACTTCGAGGAGACGACGGTCGAGCCGGTCGGCGGCGCTTCCCGCGGCGGCGGCGCGATCCGAGCCGGGCCGCACAGCCACGAGCGGCCGCCGATGACGATCCCCGAGTACCCGGCCGCAATCACCGCGCTGATCGCGCAGAAGCGCGACCGCGTCCGAAGCCAGATCGAGAACGGCGAGTGGCTGACGCTCTACGTGCCCGCCTTCGACGCGCGGGACCTGGCCGAGGCGTTGCTCGAGAGGTTGGACGGCCTGAGCGCCCGGGAACGGGGCCAGGCAAGGCGTGCGATCGCCCGGGTCATGCAGAGCGCCGCCGAACTCGACCGCAGCGGCGACCTGGCCGACCGGGCCAGGGCCCAGCGGGCATTCGAGCGGTTCGACGGCGGCGTTCGGGAGCTCGTCGACCTGATCGACCCGTGAACGGCGGGCGGCGGCGACGCGTTTCGTCAAGCAGGTTCTGCTCGACCTCGGCGTCGCTTCGAGACGAAGCCGTCGGAACCTGCTAGGGTAAGAGCTTCGCGTGCCGCGGATCGTCGCGGGCCGCACCCCGGAACGAACAGCAGCAAGCGACGAGGCAGGAGCAGGAAGACATGGCCACGAAGGCAGCCATCGCGAAGAACGAGCGCCGCAAGCGAACCGTCGAGTTGTACCGTGCCCGCCGCGAGGAGTTGCGGGCGCTGGCGAAGGACGAGCGCCTGCCGCCGGATCAGCGCTTCGAAGCTCAGCGGCTGCTGAACAAGCTGCCGCGGGATTCGAGCCCGAGTCGGTTGCGCAATCGCTGCGCGGTGACCGGTCGGCCCCGGGGCTACTACCGGAAGTTCGGCCTGTCGCGGATCGCGTTGCGCGATCTGGCGCTCCGCGGAGAACTCCCGGGCGTGATCAAGGCGAGCTGGTAGCGCCGCCGAGCGCGGATTCGAGGTCGGCGAGTACGCGCTTCTCCTCCGCGGACACGCTGCCGATGCCGAGGAAACCCCCAGCGGCCTCGGCGACCGCTCGCGCCCGCCCGAGAATGTCCTCGCGAACCGCAGCGGTTGACGGCTCGTCGAGCTCCGCGATGAGCGCCGCCGCGTAGCCCTTCCAGGCCTCCATCAACTCGATGCCGGGGCGTCGTTCGAGCCAGGCGGCGAGCAGACCGGCGGCCGGAGACCCCTCCGTCACGCCGGACGCCTCCGCCGCGCGCAGGATGGCTGCCCGCTCGCCTGAGTCCATCGCGTGGTCGGCCCATGCCACCTCGATCAAGGGCGCAAGTCCGACCGCCACCAGGGTTTCGCTGTGAACGCCGGCGTCAAGCAACGCGCCGAGAACTTCGCGATGCTCGATTCCCGAGGCGGCCGCCAACTCGTCGATCTGCTCCTCGCGTTCCTTCTTCGTGCGCAGCTCTTCGATCAGTTGCCGGTCCATATTCCGGAAGAAGGCCTCTTCAAGGGACTCTCCGCGCTCCCGAAGTGACATGCTGTTCATCTGAACTCCACCGTTGATTCAGTCCGCCGACTGGCTACCGTCGTCTCGCAAACTCGCTGCGCCTTGGCTCAGCTCCGTCGCCGCCGCGCGGGGCCCCATCGGACCAGCCGAACGCCCGCATCGTACCATCGGTGTCGACGCTCCCAGGGTGACGTTCTGCCGGGATCCGCGTCCTCGTCGGAACGTCGGCAGGCGACACCGATGTTAGGCTCCTCCATCTGCAACCCGCCCGCGTCGAAACCGACGCACCAGTCCACCGCTCTTGGAGACACCGACGATGTCGAAGCGCAGCCCCTTCGGCCCAACTGCGGCCCTGCTCGTTCTTCTTCCCTTCGCCTTCGCCGCCTCCCCGGCGTTCGCGCAGACGGTCACCGTCTGCATGCCGGCCTTCTTCAACGACGCGCTCGGCGATCTCGAAGACGCGCACGACAACCTGCAACTGCTCGCCATCGACGACGATCTCGATCCCGGCTTGTGTGACGGGCTGATCGCGGGCTACCGCGGCGTCGAGAGGTTTCTCGTCGAGACAGGCAACCTGCGCTGGATCCAGAGCAACTCAGCCGGCGTCGAGGGGTTCCTCGATATCCCGGACCTGCGGGACAGCGACATCGTGCTGACGAACGCGAAGATCATCCAGGGCCCTGAGATTGCCGACCACGCCTTCGCCCTGCTTCTGAACTTCACTCGGAACATCAAGGCGTTCAACGCCCAGATGCCCGAGGGTTGGAACACGGACCGCGAACTGCCGATGATCGAGCTGAGCGGAAAGACGGCTCTGATCATCGGCCTCGGCGGCATCGGCACGCAGATCGCGCAGCGGGCGGCGGCTTTCGGCATGACCGTGCTGGCTCTCGACCCGAAGGACATACCGATCCACCGCGACGTTGCCTACGTCGGCAAGCCGGATGAGCTCGACGACCTGCTGCCGCGGGCCGACGTCGTCTTCTCCGCCGTGCCCCACACGCCAGCGACGGAGGGCATGATCGGCGCCCGGCAGTTCGACCTGATGAAGCAGGACGTCTACTTCATCAATGTTTCGCGCGGGAAGATCGTCGATACGGACGCCCTCGTCGCGGCGCTTGAGAGCGGCAAGGTCCGCGCTGCCGGCCTCGACGTCACGGATCCCGAGCCGCTGCCGACTGACCACCCGCTGTGGACGATGTCCAACGTGACGATCACCCCGCACCTGGCAACGATCTCCGACCGGCTCGCCGAGCGGCGGACGGCTCTCCTGCGCGACAACGTCGCCCGCTTTGTCAACGGAAGACCGCTCCGGAACGTCGTCGACAAGCAGGCCGGCTATTAGCCGCCCGTGACCGACCACTCGGCGCACTGGACCGCCGCCCGGCATCCGGCGCGTTACCCCGCAGCGACAAGAACGAACCCCACGCCTTGATCCTCTCCCGCTGCGGGGCGTTCCTCGCCATCCTGTTCGGCGTCGCGTCCGCGGGCGCCCAGTCCACGGAGGCGCCGCCGCACCTCCTCGACGCCTTCGCTTTCCGGCACATCGGACCGATCGGCAACCGGGTCTCCGCCGTAGCTGGCGTCGCCGGCGATCCGCGGACCTGGTACGCCGGCGCCGCTTCCGGCGGGCTCTGGCGCAGCAAGGATGGCGGCATCCGCTGGGAACCGGTCTTCGACCGACAGACGGCAGCCTCGATCGGGGCGGTCGCCGTGGCGCCTTCCGACCCGAACGTGGTCTGGGTCGGCACCGGCGAGAGCTTCATCCGCAGCAACATCTCGATCGGCAACGGCGTCTACCGCTCGACCGACCGTGGCGACAGTTTCGAGCACCTGGGACTTGAGGCGAGCGGCCGAATCGGGCGCATTCTCGTCCACCCGGAGGACCCGAACAGCGCCCTCGTGGCCGCCCTCGGCCACGCCTACGGACCGCAGGAGCGCGACGAGGCGGCGCGGGGCGTCTTTCGCACCCGCGACGGCGGAGCGACCTGGGAGCACGTTCTGTTCGTCGACCCGGACACCGGCGTCGTCGACCTCGCGTTCGCACCCGACAACCCGCGAGTCGTCTACGCCGCGGCCTGGCAGCTCGAGATCCGCACGGCCGGCCGGACGAGCGGCGGCCCGGGAAGCGGCCTCTACCGCTCGAGGGACGGCGGCGACACTTGGCTCCGCCTCGAGAGCGCTGGTCTGCCCAAACCCCCGTTGGGGAAGATCGGCATCGCCGTTTCCGCCGACGATCCGAACCGTGTCTACGCCCTGATCGAGACGAGTTCGAATCGGGACTTCGCTCCCTCCGACCCGTTTGCCGGGGTCCTCTGGCGCTCGGACAACCGGGGCGACTCCTGGCGGTTGATCAGCCGCGACCTGAACCTGATCACACGACCCCTCTACTACACCCGGATGGCCGCGGCGCCCGACCGGGCGGACGAGCTCACCTTCGTCGCCACCCGGCAATCCGTTTCGCTCGACGGCGGCCGCACCGTCGAGAGCGAAGGCTACGAGCAGCCGGGCTGGGACCACCACGACATCTGGATCGATCCGCTTGACCCGAACCGCCGGATCGTCGGCCACGACGGCGGCGTGAGCGTCACGACCGACCGAGGGCGCTCCTGGTATCGGCCCCAGTTGCCCATCGCGCAGATGTACCACGTGTCGACAGACGACCGGCGCCCCTACTACGTCTACGGCAACCGCCAGGACGGACCCTCGATGCGCGGGCCCAGCCGCGTCCTCTTCGGCGGTCGCACCCAGGGCATTCCGGTCGGCGAGTGGCACTCGGTCGGTGGCTGCGAGGTCGGCTTCTCGGTCGTTCACCGCGCCGACCCGAACCTGGTCTGGACCGGGTGCTACGACGGGCAACTCGAGTTGTACGACCTGCGGACCGGTCAGGCCCGAGATGTCAGCGTCTGGCCGCTGGCGATCGAGAGCGCACCGGCTTCGGAGCTCGAGTACCGTTTCCAGTGGACCGCTCCCTTCGCAACGTCGCCGCACGATGCGGAAACCGTCTACACCGGCAGCCAGTACGTTCACAGGAGCCGCGACCGCGGCCAAAGCTGGGAGCGGATCTCACCCGATCTGACGACCGCCGACCCGGCGCTCATGCGGCGCTCCGGCGGCCTGACCCTCGATGACGCCGGACCGACGATCGCGCCGGTCGTGTTTGCGATCGCCGAAAGCCCGCTGGCGAGCGGACTCATCTGGGCAGGCACGAATGACGGCCAACTCCAGTTGACTCGCGACGGTGGCCGAACCTGGACGAACGTGACCCCGAACCTCCCCGACCTGCCGCCCCTGGGCACGGTCCGCAACATCGATCCGTCGGACGTCGACGCCGGCGCCGCCTACGTGGCGATCGACCGTCACCAGGAAGGCGACACGACGCCCTACGTGTTCCGAACGAACAACTACGGCGCAACCTGGACCGATCTCGCCGCCGGCCTCCCGCGCGGTCCTCTCGGCAACGTCCACGCGATCCGCGAAGATCCGGAACAGCCCGGCCTCCTGTTCCTCGGCGCCGAGAGCGCCCTCTACGTCTCGTTCGACGACGGCGCGAACTGGCAGAGCCTCTCCCGGCAGAGCGACGGCGCCGCGAACCTGCCTCCGGCCCCCGTCCACTGGATCGAGATCCAGGAACACTTCGACGACCTGGTCGTCGCCACCTACGGTCGCGGCATCTGGATTCTCGACGATCTGACGCCGCTCCGCGAGATGGTCCGCGGCCTGCCTGCCAACGACCCGCAGCTGCTCCCGACGCGCGTCACCTACCGCTTCCGCACCCGCGGCGCACCGATGGCGCAGCCGGACGTACCGGCGACCGGCACGAACCCGCCGTACGGCGCCCTGCTCCACTACTGGATCCCCGAATCAACCCGCAGCGACGACCGCGCCACGGAGAACGGGGACAAGAACCAAGCGACGATCCGCGTCCGCGACGACGCCGGCAACCTGGTCCGCGTCCTGGACGATCTGCCGGCGACGCCGGGACTCCACCGCGTGACCTGGGACTTGCGTCATGCTCCCACGACCGAGGTCCGGCTCCGTACGAAGCCCGACGAACGGCCGGACTGGGAGATGCCGGAGCAGGGCTGGCGGCCACTCCCGGACGGCGGCCGTTTCTCGATGCTCGCGGCGCCCGGCAGCTACCGGGTCGAGTTGGCCCTGGCGACGGATGGCGCACCGGATGGAGACGAGGAGCCGGTGTCAAGCACTCAGATGGAACTCCTGCTCGATCCTGATTCCACCGCTTCCACGGCCGACCTCGCCTCGCAGCAGGGCCTGCTCGTCCAGATCCGAGACGGAATCGAACGCGCTGCCTACCTGATCAACGAAGCCGAACGCCTCCGTCACGACCTCGGTCAACTCGAAGATCGCCTGACGGAGGAAGGCGGCGAACCGCACCGTGTCGAGGCGATCAACCTGGCCGGCTCGATTGGCCAGGAACTTCGGGCAATCGAGGGCGACTTCTTCGACCTGCGCATGACGGGTACCGGGCAGGACTCTTTGCGCTGGCCACGCCGGCTCTACGCGCGGCTGACTTACCTGGCCCGATCCGTCGGTCAGGCCGACGCCCCGCCCACGGATCAACAGAACGCGGTCTGGCTCCTGCTCAGCGACGAACTCGCCAAGCAGGAGCGCCGTTTGAACGCTACGCTTGCCGGTCCGCTGGCGGAGCTGAACCAGAGCCTCGCGAACGGCGGTTTCCCGTTGGTGGCCCCTCGTTGACCCTGACCGCATCCCAACCGCGACGCCGCCTCAAGCCGAGCGCCCACAGGCGGCGACGCATCGAGGCGAGCGGCACGGAACTCGAGATCTACGAATGGGGGCCTGCCGACGGCCCGACGATCCTCCTGGCGCACGGCATCCAGGACTTCGCGCTGACGTTCGCGCCGGTCGCCCAGGCCTTCGCCGGCGATCACCGGGTCATCGCCTACGACCTGCGCGGCCACGGCGAGAGTGCGCACCCCGGCATCTACACGATGGCCCATCACATCGCCGACTTGCACGCCGTGTTCCTCGACTGCGAACTCGAGCAGCCGATCGTCATCGGCCACAGCCTCGGAGGCCAGGTCGTCGCCCAATGGGCGGGCATCTTCGCCGAGTTGCCGCGCGCGGTCGTGCTGATCGAGGGACTCGGCCCGCCGTACGCGTTGAATCGGTTCCCCGAAGACGTCAAGCAGAAGCGAGCCCGAATGGGGGTCGAGGCACTGACCCGCCCCCGCAAGCACCGCACCGTCGCCTCGCGAGACCACGCCTGGGACCTGCTGAAGCGAGTCCATCCCCGACTCGATCCTGAACGCGCCCGCGAGTTCGTCGATCTGGGCGCACGCCCCCTGCCATCGGGGGGACTCGAGTGGAAGTGGGACCCGCAGGTCGTCACGACCTGGATGTCGAACGTGCCCGAAGCCTCGGAGGAGCGCTGGAGCTGGGTCACCTGTCCCGCGCTGATCCTCACCGCCGCCCTCGCGAACGAGTTCTGGAGCGGGCGCCGCGGCATCGACGACCGGCACGCCACCCCAGAACCCGACGAAATCGCCCGCCGCGTCGCCCTCTTTCGCCGTGGCGAGCACGAGGAGATCGAAGGCGTCGGCCACATGGTCCACTACGACGCACCGGACCGTCTCGTCGAAGCGATCCGTCGTTTCCTCGACCGGCTGCCGACGGCTGAAGATGCGGCAGCGGGTCCGGCGAGCAGGCGTTAGTATCCGACGTCGATGAATCGCCTGGACGGCATGAGGACAGTTGAACCCGGCATGACGAGCCAGTGAGAGCGAAAGTGCCCCTCCGCGCTCTGCGTGAGTTCCTGCGATACGAGGCCACCGCAGGCCTCCTGCTGATCGCTGCCGCGACCGTCGCGATCGTCCTCGCGAATACCGGGCTGGAATCCGTTTACGGGCGCCTCCTTGATGTTCCGCTGTCGATCACGGTCGGCGAGAGCGGTCTCGCCAAGCCGCTCCTCCTCTGGATCAACGACGGCCTGATGGCCGTCTTCTTCCTGCTCGTCACCCTCGAAATCAAGCGGGAGTTCATCGAGGGGCAGCTTTCCAGCGTAAGGCAGGCACTTCTGCCCTTCTTCGGCGCCGTCGGCGGCATGGCCCTGCCGGCGGCGATCTACATCTTCATCAATCTGGACAACGACCCCCTCAGCCTGAACGGATGGGCCATTCCGGCAGCCACCGACATCGCCTTTGCCCTCGGCATCCTGAGTCTGGCGGGAAAGTGGGCGCCGCTCTCGCTCAAGGTCCTGCTCGCGGCGATCGCCATCCTCGACGACCTCGGCGCCATCACGATCATCGCGTTCTTCTACACGGACGAGCTGTCCTTGGTGACGATCGAAGGCGCCGCGCTCTGTGTGGTCTGCCTTGTCGTCCTGAATCGGCTCGGCGTGACGCGAACCGCCGGCTACCTGATGATCGGCGTCCTGTTGTGGGTCTTCGTGCTGCAGATCGGCGTACACGCGACGCTGGCGGGCGTCGTCGTTGCCTTGGCGATACCGATGCGAGCGCGCGGAGACAAGGAACGCTCGCCGCTCAGAAAGCTCGAGCACGACCTCCATCCCTGGGTGGCGTACGGCATCCTGCCCGTATTCGCCTTCGCGAATGCCGGCGTCTCGTTCTCCGGCCTGTCGCCGTCGTCTCTGCTCGAACCGGTGCCGTTGGGCATCGCCGCAGGCCTGTTCGTGGGCAAGCAGTTCGGCATCTTCGTTCCGGTCGCGTTGGCCGTTCTCTTCGGCATCGCGAAGAAGCCGTTGGGAGCGACTTGGCCGCAGGTCTATGGAGTGTCCATGCTCTGCGGAGTCGGCTTCACGATGAGCCTCTTCATCGGTAGTCTCGCCTTCGAAGATCCCACGGGAGACCAGAGCTTCGCCGCACCGATCCGCCTTGGCGTGCTGGCCGGCTCGCTTCTTTCCGGCCTGTTCGGCTACCTCCTCGTGCGCTACGGCGGAACGGCGCGGCCGGACTCGGCCGGCACGGAAGCCGAGTTGAAGGAAGCCTGAGTCCGCCGCCGGCGCCGATCCTCACCGCCGTTCGCCCTGGTCGCCCAGGAGCGTTCGCAGGAGGTCGGCGAGGCGATAACCAGCCAGAGCGACGCGACGCAAGGAGGTCGCGTAGGCGAACTCGGCGTAGGCGTCGGACGGCGCCTCGCCGCGAACGAGATCCTGGGGATAGACCGATTCGCGCACGATCCGGTTCGACTCGCGGGCCCAGGCCTCGAAGTCGCCGGACTCAAGCGTCGAGCGAAGGGCGTCGTCGAGCGGATGACGCGTCATCGCTTCGGCGGCGACCCGGTCCTTGTCGGCTTCGTAGTCGGGGTCCCGGAGCTCCCTGAAGACTCCCCAGAACTCCTCGGGCATGCGCGACTCATCCGCGCCGGCGCCCAACCGTTCGAGTGCCCGGCTCCGGTGCACGGCCCGGAAACGACCGTCCAGAGCGCCGTCCCAGAATGCGTGGAGGTTCCGGTTCCACTCGTCGAGCCCGAAGCCGTTGCCGCCACGGTCGCCCTCGCGCTCGTCCGCCCGGGAGGTGACCCGAGACGCCGCGTGAAGGGGTTGGTGGACGTCGCCGACGAGATGGAAGATCCAGGCCAAGTCGATCGCGCGTCCGCCGGATGGGCCGGAGGCATCCGCGACGGAGCGCGCGAGCTCGACCAGCTGAGTCACCGCGTTCGGCGCCGGAACCGGCAGATCCGTATCGCGGGCGGTACCGTCGGCGCCCTCACGCCAAGTCCAGCCGATGTAGTGCCAAGTCGGCCGGTCGTACTTGTCCAGCTGACGCGCCAGGTCGGGCCAGTAGGCGGCCCGCTCGAACAGGATCCGGTCCCCGTCTTCCGCGCTTTGCGCGTCGTCGAGACGGTAGGCGAAGCGACCACAGCCGCCGCGTCGATCCTGGTTCAGGTCGAGGCAGTGCATCAGGCTGTCGCCGGGCGCGTCCCGGAACAGGGCGAGCACCCGGTTCCGCACCTCCGGTTCGAGCTCCAGCCAGGCGACCCGGGCGACAACCTCGTGGCCGAAGTCGTTCCAGGCATGAGCAGGCGCCACCCCGGCAACCAGAAGACCAATCCCCCCCAGGATCATCCCGCGACCGCACTTCGTCATCGCCCCCTTACCTCCTTTCAGTCCGAAGGACGTCAGGAACCTAGTCTAGGTCGATCAGGTTTCGCGAGCGGCAGGCGGCGCTAACATGACCGCCGTGTCCCCGACCCTCGGCTACAGCGACGCCCTGATCGCCGGGGTTCTCCAACGGGTGCGGACGATCGCGATGGTCGGAGCCTCCCCGAACTGGAAGCGACCCTCGAACTTCGCGATGAAGTACCTCCAGGAGAAGGGCTATCGGGTGATTCCCGTGAATCCCCGGGCCGCGGCGGCGGGTTCGTCGATTCTGGGCGAGAGGGCCTGCGCTTCCCTGGCGGAGGCGCCCGGGCCAGTCGAGATGGTCGATGTCTTCCGGGGCTCGGAGGCGGCTCTCGAGACGACGAGGGAAGCCATCCGACTTCGGAAGGAGAAGGGGTTCGAGATCATCTGGATGCAGCTCGGCGTGCGGAACGATGAAGCCGCCGCCGAAGCGGAAGCCGCCGGGCTCACCGTGATCATGAACCGCTGCCCGAAGATCGAGTACGGCCGCCTATGCGGTGAGCTGGGCTGGGGCGGCGTGGACAGCCGCGTCATCTCGAGCCGACGTCCGCGCCTGGTCCGGGCGCCGGGGTCCAACAGCCCATGAACGGAGCGACTTCGCAGGACGGGGGCCGGGAGTCCGAATGGGGGTTCGAGACCCGGATGATCCACGCCGGAGCCGGCCCCGAGCCGGTGTCCGGCGCCCGGCAGACGCCGATCTTCCAGAACGCGGCCTACGCGTTTCACGACACGGACCACGCCGCGTCGCTGTTCAACCTTCAGACCTTCGGGTTCATCTACTCCAGGCTGGGAAATCCGACCGTCGCGGCGTTGGAGCAACGGCTGGCGAGCCTGGAGGGAGGGCGCGGCGCCGCCTGCTGCGCCTCCGGTCACGCCGCCCAGATCCTCGCGTTCTTTCCGTTGATGGAGCCCGGCTCGCGCTTCGTCGCGTCGAATCGGCTATACGGCGGCTCGATCACCCAGTTCGGCAGGACCTTCGCGAAGTTCGACTGGCACTGCGACTTCGTCGACACGGAAGACCTGGCCGCCGTGGAGAAGGCCCTGGAACGGGACGCGAAGGCGCTCTTCGTCGAGAGCCTGGCCAACCCGGGCGGCGTCGTGTCGGATCTCGAGTCCCTCGCCGGACTGGCTCACGCAGCGAACGCCGTGTTCATCGTCGACAACACCTTGGCCACGCCGTGGCTTTGCCGGCCAATGGACTGGGGCGCCGACCTGGTCGTCCACTCCGCGACGAAGTTCCTCTCGGGCAACGGCACGGTGATCGGCGGAGGCGTCGTAGACAGCGGACGGTTCGACTGGGGCGCGACAGGACGGTTTCCCGGACTTTCCGAGCCGGAGCCGGCCTACCACGGCCTGAGGTTCAGCGAGAGCTTCGGCGACCTCGCCTTCACGACCCACTCCCACGCGGTCGGCCTGCGTGACCTGGGCGCCGCGATGGCCCCGATGAACGCCTTTCTCATCCTGCTGGGCATGGAAACTCTGGCGCTCCGCATGGAGCGCCACTGCCAGAACGCGGCCCGAGTCGCGGAGTGGCTGGAGGCGCACCCGAAGGTGGACTGGGTGTCCTATGCCGGCCTGCCGGGCAACCCCTATCGGGACCTGGCTTCGAAGTACCTGTCAGCGGGCGCGGGCGCCGTGTTCACTTTCGGCGTCCGGGGCGGTTACGACGCGGGTATCCGGGTTGTCGAGGGTTGCGATCTCTTCTCCCATCTGGCGAACGTCGGTGACGCCCGCTCCCTGATCCTGCACCCCGCCTCGACCACCCACCGTCAACTCTCGAACGAACAGCGCGCGGCCGCCGGCGCTGGCCCGGAGGTCGTGCGCCTCTCGATCGGTCTCGAAACGGTGGAAGACCTGATCCGGGACCTCGACCGGGCGTTGGCGGCGGCGTAGGACCGAAGCCAGGCGTTCCATGTGAACGCTGACGGTTCGAGGCGCCTCGTCCAGGGAATCGTCGGCGCCCTTCGCAACGGCGTGAGTCGGGTCGACGCCGTTGATAGAGTCCAAGCCCCGCCCGACTCCCCGCCGAGGCCCGCGCACCGTGTCCAGCGTTCAGAACTTCACGCTCTATGACGTACTCGTGCGGAACGCGAGCGCGTTCGGAGACCGGTTGGCGCTCGTCGCCGAAGATGGAGCCGAGCGGAGCTTCCGCGAGTTGCGGCAACGCGTCGACTCCTTGGCGGCGGGGCTTGTTGGACTCGGTCTCGAATCAGGCGACCGACTGGCGATACTCGCTCAGAACTCGGCGGCCTACGTGGAGCTCTACTTCGCCTCTGCGCGTCAGGGCATCGTCGTCTACCCGATGAACTGGCGCCTCAAGCCCGGCGAGATCGAAGCGCTGACCGCGGAGCGGGCCAAGCCGGCAATGTTCGTCGTCGGGCCCGAGTTCCTCGACGCGGTACCCGGCGGACCAGGCGCGAACGACGCGATCTCGCATTGGTTCCAGCTCGGCGGCCAGCCGGTACCCGGCTACCAGGCGCTCGATGCGCTCTACGCCAGCCCGGACGATGCCGCCGATCTTCCGCGGCCCGACGTGGCCGCCGCCGACCCGTTCGCGGTGATCGCCACCGCCGCCGTCGACGTCATCCCGCGCGGCGCCTTGCTCAGCCACGCGAACCTGCTGTGGGCGAACCTCCAGGAGATCGCCGCGCTCGGGCTCACCGGCGCGGACCGCAACCTCGTTGCGCTGCCCCTCTTCCACATCGCGGCACTCGGCCATCTGCTCAGCGTCTTCCACGCCGGCGGCGCGAACGTGATCGCCGCGAAGTACGACCCGGCCTTGGCCGTCGACCTGATCGACCGCCACTCGATCACGATGGTCAGCGACTTTCCGCCCGTCCTTGCGACCCTGCTCGACGCGGCGGCCGCGGCCGGAAGCAGCTTGCCGAGCCTGCGCCACGTCACCGGCCTCGATGCCCCGGCCACGATGGAGCGGCTTCATGAGGAAACCGATGCAACGTTCTGGACCGGATTCGGCCAGTGCGAAACATCCGGCTTCGTCACGATCCAGAACGCCCGGGAGCGGCTCGGCTGTGCCGGCAAGGCGGGCGAACTCTCTACCCTCGAACTCCACGACGACGACGGGCAGCCGGTCGCGGCGGGAGAAGACGGCGAGATCGTCGTGCGCGGACCGCTCGTCTTCCTGGGTTACGACGGCCAGCCGGACGTAACCGCCCAGACCTTCCGTGACGGCTGGCACCATACCGGCGACATCGGACGCTTCGACGACGAAGGCAACCTGTTCTACGTCGCCCGCAAGCCGGAGAAGGAACTCATCAAGCCGGGCGGCGAAAACGTCTATCCGGCCGAGGTCGAGGCGGCGATCCTCGAACTCGAAGGGGTGCGGGCGGTCTGCGTGTTCGGCGTCCAAGACGAACGTTGGGGCGAGGCGATTCGAGCGATCGTCGAAGCCGACGAGGCCGTCGCGCTCGATCAGGAATCGGTGCGCGAGCATGTCGGTTCGCGGATCGCCCGCTTCAAACGGCCACGCGACGTCATCTTCACTCCCAGGCTGCCCCGCACCGAAGACGAGGCGATCGACCGCGCCGCCGTCAAGGACCGTTGGGGAGAGTCCTAGCCAGCGCCCCGCTGGTGGCAGGCACGCCGCGGGCCGAGCGCGCTCTTCAGGTCGTCGGCATCGAAAACGCGATTCTCGATCTGCTGGTCCGCGTGGAGGACCGTCACCTCGACGAGATGGGCCTCGACAAGGGGATCATGAAGCTCGTCTCGGCCGACGAGCAGGCGGCGATCCTCGCTCATGTGCTCGATCGCGGGCGAGAAGCGGTCGAGCCTGAGATCGAAGCTGGAGGCTCGTGCGCCAACGTGCTCCGTGCCGCCTCCCGCTTGGGCGTCGCCGCCTCCTACAGCTCGGCCGTGGCTGCCGACGACGCCGGTCGCCTGTTCGCGCTCGGACTCAACGAGAGTCGCGTCCAGGATCGCCTGGTGCGGCTCGACGGCGTGACCGGCACCTCGGTCGTGCTCGTCACGCCCGACGGCGAACGGACGATGAACACCCACCTGGGGGTCTGCCGCGAATACCGATCCGAGCATGTACCCGCGGCCGACATCCAACAGGCGGCGGTCTTCTTCACCACCGGCTACATCTGGGATACGCCGAATCAGATCGAGGCGATCGAGAATGCGATCGCGATCGCCCGCCGCGCCGGGGTCAAGCTCGCCATCGATCTCGCCGATCCGTTCGCCGTCCGCCGCTCCCGCGAACACCTGCTTCGCCACGCGGAGGCCGGTTTCGACATCCTCTTCGCGAACGCCGAGGAGGCTCGCATGTTGACCGGCTTGCCGCCCGAGGAGTCGGCCCGCGAGCTGGCGCGGACGATCGAGATCGTCGCAGTGAAGGACGGCGTCCGCGGCGCGTATGTCAGACGCGGCGACGAAGCGCACCACGTACCGGCCCAGAGGGTCGAGGTCGTCGATACGACCGGCGCCGGCGACTGCTTCGCCGCCGGCTTCCTCCATGGATACGTAAGCGACCTGCCCATCCGCACGTGCTGCGAGTTCGGTATCGCAATGGCGGCAGATACGATCACGCACCTCGGAGTCAAGCTCTCGGCGGACATTCGCGAGAAGCTGGCCCACATTGAACGGGACCGGACGGCGGAACGAATCGAACGAACGGGAGATGGAGCATGACCCGGAACTCAAACAACGTCTCAACCTGGACTGCGCCTTGGGCACTCGCCGCCACAGTGCTCCTTGCGCCACCGGCGACCTTCACCCAGGACGCCCGGGAAGCGAACCCGATTGCGCCGCATGAGGTGGCGACGACGAGGAGCGTCGGGGCGGCAGCCGTCTCGCCCGACGGCAAACTCGCCGCCTACCTGCTCAGCGTGCCGCGACGGCCTCTCGCGGAGGACAGCGGTCCGTCCTGGACCGAACTGCACCTGCTCGATCTCGCCGAGCCGGGTTCGTCGCGCGGCTTCATCACCGGCGAAGTGAGCATCGGCCGCCCGACCTTCCGCGGCAACGACGAGATCCTCTACTCGGCCCGCCGCGCGGGCGACGAGAGCCCAGCGCTCTACGGAATCCCGGTCGGCGGCGGCGAGAGCCGGAAGCTGATCGAGCACGACGGAGGCATCGGTTCCTGGGCGCTGGCGCCCGACGGCAGCCGGGTCGCCTTCCTGGCGCGCGCAGAGACGCCGAAGAATGTCGAGACACTCCGCGAGAAAGGCTTCAACCAGAAGATCTACGAGGAAGATGAACGGCTCGCCCGGCTATGGGTGGCCGAACTGCCGGCGCTCGATGCCGACCTCGGCGCCGGGCACTCCAAGCCCGTCCACGTCGAGGCGGTCGAGGGACACGTCCTGTCCGTCGTCTGGAGCCCGGATGGCGATCGCCTCGCGGCGGTCACGACGCCCAGCCCACTCATCGACGAGTCGTACACGAGCAAGAGAATCGTCCTCGTCGACGCACCGAGCGACGGCACGTTCACCTTGGCTCAGATGATCCCCGCTCTGGGCAAACTGGGCCAAGTGGAATGGAGCCCAGACGGCGAGCAGCTTGCCGCCGTCTCGGCCGAGGATGCGCACGATCCCGCGGCAGGGCGGCTGATGGTGCTGGGCGCCGCGGATGGGGATTTCGAGTACCGGAATCTCCTGCCCGACTTCGAGGGCCACGTCGCGTCCCTGGCCTGGGAGGACGACGAACACCTGCTCTACGCCGCCTCGGTCGGCGTGTGGAGCACGATGGGCCGGGTGTCCACCGACGGCGAAGTGGAAACCCTGATCGAACCCGGCGGTCCGATTGCGCTCAGCTTCGAGCTCGCTCCCGGAGGCGGCGCGGCACTGCTCGCCGACAGCCCGGATCATCCCCGCGAAATCTACCGCTACGACCCCGGCGATCCGGGCGTGCCGCCAATTCGGATGACGAACTCGAACCCCTGGCTCGACGAGGTCACGCTGGCGCGCCAGGAACCTGTTCGCCACACGGCGCCGGACGGGCTCGAGCTCGAGGGACTCCTCGTTTATCCGCTCGGCTATGAGGAAGGACAGCGCTATCCGCTCATCCTGACCGTCCACGGCGGCCCCGAGAGTCACTTCAGCAACGGCTGGATCACGGGTTACTCGAACCCCGGGCAACTCGCCGCGGCGCGGGGCTTCGTCGTCTTCTACCCGAACTACCGGGGCAGCACCGGGAGAGGCGTCGAGTTCTCCAAACTCGGTCAGCGCGGAGCCGCCGGGCCCGAGTTCGACGACTTGATCGTCGCCGTCGACCACCTGATCGAGATCGGCCTCGTCGACCGCGAGCGCGTCGGCATTACCGGCGGCTCCTACGGCGGCTACGCCTCGGCCTGGGGCGCAACCTACTACTCCGATCGCTTCGCCGCCGCGATTCCGTTCGTCGGCATCTCGAACAACATCTCGAAGCTGGGCACGACGGACATCCCCGTCGAGATGCACCTCGTCCACCACCGCACCTGGCTGTGGGAGGACTGGGACTACTTCGAGAAGAGCAGTCCGATCTACTACGTCACCCGCAACCGGACGCCGACCCTGATCCTGCATGGCGAAGAGGACCCTCGAGTCCATCCCAGCCAGTCGCTCGAGCTCTACCGGCACCTGAAGACGCTGGAGCAAGCGCCGGTCCGGCTCGTCTTCTATCCCGGCGAAGGACACGGGAATCGCCGCTCCGCGGCGCGCTTCGACTATCTGTTGCGCACGCTGCGCTGGATGGAGCACTACCTCGTGGGTCCGGGGGGCGAGCCTCCGCCCCACGAGATCGACTACGCCGCCCATCTGCCGTGGGCCGACGGCGAGGACGCCGAGGACACGGACGGCGGCGCCAGAGCCGCCTCCCCCGAAGCGACCGGCGGCGGCAGATGAGACCCGGGCGCCCGATCCGCCGTCCGCGTCACGTTCGAGCCTGCGCAGCCCCGCTCCTGCTGACCGGGCTCCTTGCGGCGTGCGCCCCCGAACGTCCTGAAACGAACGCGGTGGACGGCGTGACGAAGCGCGCCGGGCCAGCAACCGAACCGTCCGAGTGGAAGCCGCCGAAGCCGCCGAAGCCGCCGACCAGCTGCGGCGTCGGCTGCATCGAAGGCCGAGGCAGGGCGGTCGCCCGGTTCCAGCTCGCCGCCGGCGAGCATACGGCATCGCTTTCGGTCGAAGACAACCGGGGAGTCTTCGCCATCGGTCCCCCCGTCGAGATCCTCGAAGAAGTGACCGACTGGTCCAGCGTGACCACGTTCCGCGTCCGCGAGGCAGGGGTCTACCCGATCCGGATCCATGCGACCGGCAACTGGAGGTTGGGCATCTCCAAGGGCAAGCTGAACTATGTCGAGCAGCTCGGCCAGTAGTTCGAACCCGCGGCCGCGAGGAAGCGGCGCCGGGATGAAGTGGGGCGTGCTCATCTTCCTGGCGGCCGCATGGCTCTCGTGGTCCGGCCACTACACGCTGGACGAGTGGCTGGTCGCCCTGTTCGGCGTCGCGTCCTGCCTGTTCGTGTGGCGTCTTCATGTCGCTCTCGACCGCGCCGCGGGCGCCAGACGAGATTTCTTCCGAGCGTCCGCCTGGCTCCGGCTGCCGCGTTTCCTCGTGTCCTTCGTCCTCCGCGTAGCGAGTTCGAGCCTCCACGTGACGCGGCTGATCCTCTCTCCGCAACTGGCCGTCGAGCCGCGCCTGCGGCGGGTCCGGGCGAGCCAGACGACACCGTTCGGCAAGGTCCTCTATGCGAACTTCATCACCCTGACACCTGGCACGATCACTCTCGACCTGCGCTCCGACGAGTTGCTCGTCTACGCCCTGGATGAAGCAAGCGAGGGCGATGTGACGAGCGGCGCGATGGACCGCGACGTGTCGCGGCTCGAGGGCGACGCGACGCAGGCAGGGAGCGCCCCGTGATCCAAGGAACGTACCTCGCAGCGATGGCCGCGATCGTCATCACGATGTTCCTCGCCCTGTCCCGCGCCGCGGTCGGCCCGACCGTGTTCGACCGCATCCTCGCCGCGAACATGTTCGGCACGAAGACCGTGCTGCTCATCGCGGTCAGCGGTTTTCTGACCGGTCGGCCGGACTGGCTGGACCTCGCGCTGGTCTACACCCTTGTCAACTTCACCGGTACCCTCGCCGTGCTCCGCTTCGCGCGCTTCGGCAACCTGGCTCGCGACGACCGCAAGCCGGGAGGAGGGCCGCCTTGAACGGGCTTCTCGACACGGCGACCATCGCCCTCGTCTTGGCCGGCGGCCTGTTCTGCGTCATCGGCGGCATCGGCCTCCACCGATTCCGCGACTTCTATCAGCGCATTCACGCCGCCTCGATCACGGACACCGCCGGCGCCGGCCTGATCCTCGTCGGCCTGATGTTCCAGGCCGGCCTGTCGCTCGTTACGCTGAAGCTCGCGCTGGCGCTCGCCTTCCTCCTCTTCTCAAGCCCCGCGATCGCCCACGCCCTGGTCAAGGCCGCCCATGGCCAGGGCTTGCGGCTGGACCTCCTGGCGCCGGCGCCAAGGGACGGCGCGAGAAACGGGGGCGAAACCGGCGTCGCTTCCGAGTCCGGCAGAGCGAACGACGCGGGGGCCGACCATGCCGCCCGTTGAACTGCTCCTCATGCTGCTCCTGCTGGCAACCGTCCTCGTCGTCGCCCAGCTCGAGGACCTCTTCGCGGCCGCCATGCTGACCGGAATCGCGAGTCTGCTCGCAGCCGGCCTGTTCGTGTTGATGGACGCGGTCGACGTCGCCTTCACCGAGGCGGCTGTGGGCGCCGGCGCATCGACCGTCCTGTTTCTCGGCGCGCTCAGCTTGACGGCGCGGCGCGAACGCCAACAACAGTTCCGACTGCTGCCGCTGCTCATCGTTCTTGCCACCGGCGCGGCGCTCATCTACGGCACCTGGAACATGCCCGTCTACGGGGATCCGGATGCAGCCGTCCACCGCCACCTCGCGCCCGACTTCATCGCGCAGACCGAGGAGAAGATCCATATCCCGAACATCGTCACCGCGATCCTGGCCAGTTTCCGGGGCTATGACACGCTGGGCGAGGTCGTCGTCATCTTCACCGCCGGGGTCGGCGTCGCCCTCCTGCTGAGCGGTCTGAACCGCCGCCGTCGATGCGCAACCGCTGACGAAGGAGAGGACGGATGAGACCGGCAAGAGTGCGCGAGATGCCGGTCCTTCGCGTCGTCGGCAGGGCGATCATCCCGCTCGTCCTTCTGTTCGGGCTCTACGTCCAATTCCACGGCGACTTCGGCCCCGGAGGCGGCTTTCAAGCGGGCGTCATCTTCGCGGCCGGTCTCTTCATCTACGCGCTGATCTTCGGAGCGGACACACTCCGTCAGGTCGTTCCGGTCATCCTGACCGAGCGGTTGATGGCTGCGGGTGTTCTGCTCTACGGCGCGGTCGGCGTCGAAGCGATGATCCTGGGCGGCGAGTTTCTGGACTACACCGCGCTCGATCCGCTGACCGCAGGCCGCAAGGGCCAGCACCTGGGGATCATCGTCATCGAACTCGGCGTCGGCATCGCCGTCGCGGCGACGATGATGCGGATCTTCTACGCCTTCGTCAGCCGCGGAACGGATGGCAGGAAGACCGTGGAGGCGGCGCCGCCGGCACTTCGAGGCGACGAGGACGGAGGCTCGCCATGAACTTCATCGAAGCGGCGTCCGGTCTCTGGCTCTACTGGCTGATCATCGTCCTCATGATGATCGGCCTGTACATCGTCACTGCCCGCGACCACCTGATCAAGAAGGTCATGGGTCTGAACATCCTTCAAGGCGCGGCGATCCTCTTCTTCATCGCGATGGCGAAAGTGGAAGGCGGCACGGCGCCGATCGTCTCGGCGGAAGCTGCTCGGAACGGCAGCCAGGTCCTCTACTCGAGTCCCCTCCCTCACGTCCTCATGCTGACCGCGATCGTTGTCGGCGTGGCGACCACCGCTCTGGCACTCGCCTTGGCCGTTCGCATTCACGCCGAGTACGGCACCGCCGAAGAGGACGAGGTCGTCGCGTACGACGCGCGACACGGGTAGATCCCACGTGACGCAACACATCGCCATTCTCGAGGTCGTCCTGCCCCTTCTCGGGGCGCCGGTCTGCGTGCTCGTCCGCAACCCGCGCTTCTGCCGTTTGTGGAGCCTCGGTTTCGTCGGCGCCTGCTTCGCGATCGCGATCGCCCTGTTGCTCGACGTGCGCGGCGGCGGCGTCATCTCGTACGAGCTCGGCGGCTGGCCGCCGCCACTCGGCATCGAGTACCGGGTCACGACGGTCAACGCGTACGTGCTCGTCCTCGTCACGGCGATGGCCCTCGTCATCCTGAGCTTCGACGCTCTCGGGGGGCCTCCAAGAGTGCCGGAGCGGCGCCGACATCTCTACTACGCCGCGTTCCTGCTCTGCATCGCGGGTCTGCTCGGCATCCTCGCCACCGGCGACGCGTTCAACATGTTCGTCTTCCTCGAGATCGCGTCGCTGTCTTCCTACATCCTGGTCAGCCTGGGCGGTCATCGCCGCGCCTTGATGTCCGCCTTCAACTACCTCGTCATGGGAACGATCGGCGGCGTCTTCTTCATGCTCGGCGTCGGCCTGCTCTACCAGGCGACCGGCACGTTGAACGTGCGGGACATCGCCGACCGGCTCGAGCCGTCCCTCGACGACCGGAGCACGATCCTGGCACTCGCGCTGCTGGTCGTCGGCATCTCGATCAAGCTCGCCGTCTTTCCCCTCCACCACTGGCTCCCGAACGCGTATTCCTTCGCGCCGCCCAAGGTCAGCGCCTTCCTGGCCGCCACGGCGACGAAGGTCTCGTTCTACCTGTTCGCGACGATTCTGTTCACCGTCTTCGGCGCCCCCTTCGTCTTTGAACAGCTCCACCTGGATCGCGCGCTGCTGCCGCTGTCCCTTCTCGCCATGTTCCTGGGATCGGGCGCCGCGATCTTTCAGTCCGATCTGCGGCGCCTGCTGGCCTACTCGAGCGTCGCCCAGATCGGCTACATGACGTTGGGGCTGAGCACCGCGAACCTGACCGGTCTCGCCGGCAGCCTGGTCCACCTCTTCAACCACGCGGTGATGAAGGGCGGCCTGTTCCTCATCACCGCGTGCCTGCTCTACCGATTGGGATCCGTTCGTCTCGAGGCCCTGGCCGGCGTCGGACGACGGATGCCATGGACCGCGGCCGGCCTGGTCATCGGCGGCCTGAGCCTGATCGGCGTACCGGGAACGGTCGGATTCGTCAGCAAGTGGTATCTGGTGGCGGGAGCGCTCGAACGTGGCTGGACGCTGGTCGCGGCGCTCATCCTGATCAGCTCGCTGCTCGCCGTGATCTACGTCTGGAAGACGGTCGAGATCGTCTACTTCCGGCGGCCGGAAGACACGCAACCCCGTGACAGGCTCCGGGAGGCGCCGTTCAGCATGCTGGCGCCAACCTGGGTCCTGATCGCCGCAGCCGTCTTCTTCGGCTTGACCACGGATTGGACCTACGGCGTCGCCGCCGAGGCAGCCGCGCTGTTGCTGCGGGGCGGGGTCTAGCTGCAGTGAGCGCCCCAACGACGATTCTGGCCGCGCTCCTGCTGCCCTTCGGCGCGGCACTGTCCTGCCTGATCTGCGGCCGCCTGCTCGGCCGCCCCAACCTGCGCGACGCTCTCACGCCACTCTTCGGCGTCGCCACGTTCGCCGCGGTCTGGCGGCTCGAAGACGACGTCGTCGCCGGGGGGCGACCGGAACTTGTCCTGTTCGAGGTCCTGCCGGGAATCGAACTCGCCTTCCAGGTCGAGCCGTTGGGACTGCTCTACGCCCTGGTCGCCTCCGGGCTGTGGATCGTCACCTCGATCTACGCCGTCGGCTACATGCGCGGCCACCGAGAGGCGAACCACACCCGCTTCTTCACCTTCTTCGCGCTTTCCATTGCCGCCGCGCTGGGCATCGCGTTCGCCCGCAACCTGTTCACGCTGTTCCTCTTCTACGAAGCGCTGACGCTACTCACCTTCCCCCTCGTAACCCACCACGGGAACGAGGAGGCGAAGCGCGCAGGGCGCGTATATCTGGGCATTCTCCTGTTCACGTCGATCACGTTCCTGCTGCTCGCCGTTCTGCTGACCTGGCAGGAGAGCGGCACCGTCGAGTTCGCGCCCGGAGGAATCCTGGGCGCCGAGACGAGTTCCGGCCTGGTCACCCTCCTGCTCTTGCTCTACGCCTTCGGCGCCGGCAAGGCTGCCTTGATGCCGTTCCACCGCTGGCTGCCGAACGCGATGGTCGCGCCGACGCCGGTGAGCGCACTCCTCCATGCCGTCGCGGTCGTCAAGGCCGGAGTCTTCACGATTCTCAAGGTCGTCACCTACGTCTTCGGCTTCGACCTCCTGCGCGGCAGTCCGGCGTCGCTGGCACTGATGGCGATCGCATCGTTCACGATGCTGATGGCAGCCGTCGTGGCGATCCGGCAGGACAACCTGAAGGCGCGGCTCGCCTACTCCACGATCAGCCAGCTCGCCTACGTCGTGCTCGGCGCCGCGATGGCCACCGCCACCGGCGTGCTCGCAGGCGGCCTGCAAATCGCCATGCACGCGGCGGGCAAGATCACCCTCTTCTTCTGCGCCGGGGCCATTCTGGTTGCCACGCACAAGCGGAACGTCAGCGAACTCGACGGCCTGGGGCGCGCGATGCCCTGGACGTTCGGCGCCTTCTTCGTCGCTTCCCTCTCGATCATCGGCGTCCCGCCGTTCGGCGGCTCCTGGGCCAAGTGGTATCTGATGGTGGGAGCGCTCGAGACCGGTTTCGCCTGGCAGGCCGCCTTCCTCGGCGTCTTCATGCTGAGTTCGCTGCTCGCCGTCTTCTACCTGATGCCCGTGACAGTCCGAGCTTTCTTTGCGGAATCTCCGGGGGACGCCGGCGCCCGACCCAGGATGGCCGAAGCCCCGTTCCTCTGCGTCGCTCCGCTGGTACTCACCGCGGCGCTCACGCTGCTCTTGTTCTTCGGCGCCTCGGACTTGGCAGGTCTGCTCCAGTTCTGACCTGCCCCGTCAGAAGATCGGAGCTCCCTCGGTCCGCTCCCGCTCGCGCTCTCGTGCCGCGCGGACTGCCGGCGGTTCGCCGATGCGGATCCACGCGCCATGGCGCAGGCGCTCCTGAGGCGGTATCAGTCCGAGCCGTTTCGCGAGTCGACGACGGCTGGCGAAGCGAGACACTTCGGCCAGCCGGACCGTGACCCGCAGGAAACGCGGCGATCCCCCGTCCTCGTCATCGCCCCCGGCGTCGGTCCCGGCGAAGCGCAGCAGGAGACGGCGCTCGATCCGCTCGAACTCGGCTTCGAGTTGGCGTTCGGTGCGCAGCGCAGCGCCGCAGGAGGCGATCGCCGCGATGCGGAGCGGCTCGTATCGGGGCTCGACGTAGAAGTCGAAGCTGTCGGCAGTCAGACCGTCGAGACGGCTCATCTCGCCCGCCGCGGGAGGCATCTTGACGCCGGGAGTGAGCGCCTTCCACTGCTCGTAGCTGAGCGGCTGCGGCACGCCCAGGTCCGGGTCGGCCGCCGGCACATGGAGCGCCATCGAGACGACGACAAACCCGTACGAGGCGAGACCGGCACTCAGCGTGCGAGCAGCCTCGGAGCTGACTTCGTCCACGGCGGGAAAACCGTCGCTCAACCAGAACAGGATGCAGGGAGGATCGACGCAACCTTGAGCCGCCTTGACCAGCAGCCGGTCGACGGAGCGGCGGACCACATCTCGGTAGGACGAGATCCCGGCGGGCCGGGCCGACGCATCGAAGTAGGCGTCGCGCCCGAGTTCCTCGTCGGCCACATCCTCGAGCGCGGCCGCGACAGCCCGCGCTTCCGTCGACCCGACGAGCCACCGCGCGACGCCGGATGGCGCACCGTCGTCGACCAGAACATCGACCGGACCGAGAGCGACGAGGCGCCGCGCCTGCCGAGCCAGTGCCAACGCGCCCAACCGCACCGTCTCCCGCTTCGACAGCACGGCGTCGACCCAGATGAAAGCAGGCCGCGGCCGAGCCGCCGCGTCGAACGACGCGAACCCGACCACCGAGCGCCGGCGACCGTCGACCTCGACGACGAAGTCGCCGGGTTCGAACGAGTCGGGAGCGACTCTGCCAAGCCTCGGCAGTTCGATGACCACCGACGCCTCGGCGACCTCGACCTCATCCGTGAAGGTCCGGGCTGGAGGCGGCGGCTGCGCCCCGGCCGTCGCCGCGGTCAGAATCCAAACCGCCGCGAGCCGCGCGACCGCCCGTGTTCCGCGGTTCATCACGGGGCCACGAGGCCGGACCGCCCCTTCAGGGCGTTCATCAGACGGCGATCGTCGAGATGACGGTCGGTCAGGCTGCCCATGTCCCTACTCCCTCGCCACCTTGTCATCGGGTTGCGGGATGCAGTCCTCCTGCAACGTCGAACGTGATCCCGGCGTCAAGGCTATAGTCAATCGAACGAAACGGGGATAGACGGAGAAAGGGAGCCTCCAAGTGGCGGAACAGACGACGCGGAGGGCGTTCCTCGGCGCCATGGGCGCGGCAGGCGGCGCCTCGGTCGCCTGCACGTCCCAGGGCGCCGGACGGCCGGAGGAACCAAGGGTGAGCCACAGTCCGATTCGACTTCCCGAGCCGCTTTCCGTCGCCGAGCTACCGACGCCGGCGTTGCTCGTCTACGTCGACGAGATGGAGCTGAATCTCGCGAAGATGGCGGCTCACGCGGAGGACCACAGCATCGGGTTGCGTCCACACACGAAAACCCACAAGTGCCCGCACCTCGCCAAGCGACAGATCGAACTCGGCGCGGTCGGCGTCTGCTGCGCCAAGGTCAGCGAGGCGGAGGTGATGGTCGACGCCGGCGTCGGCGACGTGCTGATCACGTCGCCAGTCGTCACCGCCGACAAGATCGCTCGGATCACCGCACTGACCGAGCAGAGCCCCGAAACAACCCTCGTCGTCGACAACCTGCCGGCGGCCGAGCTCCTGGACGAAGCGGCGAGAGCGCGTCGCGTGACTCAACGGGTGCTCATCGATCTCGACGTCGGTACCCGCCGAACGGGTATCGCGGTCGGTGAGCCCGCGCTCGACCTTGCACGCGCGGTCGGCAGCCTGGCGAATCTCGAACTCAAGGGCCTCCAGGCCTACGCCGGGCACCTGATGCACGTTCACGGCCATGCCGAGCGGCAGCGCCGTTCGCTCGACGCGTTGGCCGCGGCGGTCGAGACGATGCGGATGATCGAGGCCGACGGCATCGAGCTCAGCATCCTCACCGGCGGTGGCACGGGTACCTGGGACATCGACTCGGCGATCGACGGCATGACGGACCTGCAGGTCGGTTCCTACCTGTTCATGGATGAGCAGTACCGGCAGATCGGCAACCGGAACGGCGACCTCTTCGATGATTTCGAGACGTCGCTGTTCGTACTCGTCACCGCGATCAGCCAACCGCTGCCCGAGCTGATGACGACCGACGGCGGTTACAAGGCGTTCGCGTCCGATGCCGGTCGTCCGGAACTCGCCGACCTCGCCGGCGTGGTCTACGGCTGGGGCGGCGATGAACACGGCATCCTGCGCGTCGCGGACGCTTCGCGACCCGTTCGCGTCGGCGACCGGCTGCGGTGCGTCACGCCCCACTGCGATCCGACGGTCAACCTCTACGACGTGTACTACCCGGTGCGCGACGGTCGCGTGGAGGAGCTGTGGCCGATCAGCGCCCGCGGGAAGTCCCAGTAGCCGCGCGTCGTCCCGTCGTCGGCGTGATGGGCTCCGGAGTCGAGGCGCACGAAGATCTGGCCGAACCGCTGGGGCGCGCGATCGCGGAAGCCGGCTGGCACCTCCTGACCGGCGGCGGCCGCGGGACGATGAGGGCGACGAGCCGTGCCTTCAACGAGACAGCCGGCAGAGCCGGTCTCTCAATCGGCGTCCTGCCGAGCCGCGAGGAAGGCGCCGACGGCCGCGCGCCGGACGGGTATCCGAACCCGTGGGTCGAGGTCGCGATCTACACGCATCTGCCGCTTTCCGGGGCCGCCGGGACCGGACCCGACTCGCGCAACCACATGAACGTCCTCTCCGCCGATGCCGTGGTTGCCCTCCCGGGCGGCGCCGGCACGTGGAGCGAGATCGAGCTGTCGCTCCGCTATCGGCGGCCGTTGGCCATCTTCGACCGACCGCCGGGAAACAGCTCGCAGTCGACCCGGGCCGCTGCCGCCGGCGCCTTGATCGTCACGGACCTCGACGCACTCCTCGAGTGGCTCCGCCGCGCCGTTACCATCGAGCGACGATGAACGGCGCGGTCCAGGAGATGATCGACCTCCTGCAGATGGAGCAGATCGAGGAGAACCTGTTCCGCGCAGAGAACGGCCCCGGCAATCATGTCTTCGGCGGGCAGGTGCTCGGCCAGGCAATCGTCGCCGCCTCGAAGACGGTCGAGGAACGGCACGTCCATTCGATTCACGCGTATTTCCTTCGCCGCGGCGACCCCGGACGCCCGATTCTCTTCGAGGTCGACCGCATCCGCGACGGGAAGAGCTTCACCACCAGGCGCGTCGTCGGCATCCAGCACGGCGAGGCGATCTTCAGCATGTCCTCGTCGTTCCAGGTCGAGGAAGACGGCCTGCGCCACCAGTCCGACATGCCCGACGTGCCGCCGCCTGACGAACTGCCTTCCGACGGGGACATCTATCGGAAGATGGCAAGGGACGACCCCTCCTACCGGCGCTTCGCGCACCGCTTCGACGTCATCGACAGCCGGCAGGTCGAGGGCATCCAGATGCTCCCGCGCGGCGATCTGCCGGCGACCGAACCCCGCAAGAACACTTGGCTCCGCTGCCGCGAGCCCCTCCCGGACGATCGCACCGTTCACGCCTCCTTCTTCGCCTACATGTCCGACCTGGACTTCATGGCGGTTTCCATGCAGCCGCACGGACCGGCGATGAAGGGCTACCGGATCCAGGGCGCCAGCCTCGACCACGCCCTCTGGTTTCATCGCCCCTTCCGCGCCGACGAGTGGCTCCTCTTCAGCAAGGAGAGCCCGACCGCAGCCCGCGCCCGCGGTTTCGTCCGCGGTCACGTATTCGACCGCCACGGCGACCTGGTCGCCTCCGCCGCGCAGGAGTGCCTCATCCGGCTGCGGCCGCGGGAACACAGCGTCGCGGGATGACCAAGCTCCGCCGGTAGGCTCCAGGGTACTGAGGTCCTGATCTTCGCATCGCGGATACTGCTTTCTCCCAGGAGGTATCCACGAAACCGCGTGAGCCTCGGACTACCCCGACTACCCCGACTACCCCGACTACCCCGATGGGGATCGCATCCCGGCCCTGCAGGAGACCGCTGCCGCAACGAATTGAACCGCGCGCCGCTGGTCCATGACAACTGGCTCTACTGAGAACAGAACCTCGATCGAACTGTGCGGCAAGGAACGCGAAGCGTGGGCGCGGGCTGCGCGCCGGTATGATCCGCGATCGTCCTCCCGAATCCGGGACGCCGCGATGACCGATTCCGAGCCGAACAACAGGAACGCCCTGCTTGCCGAACTGGCCGCTGTCCTTGGCGAGGACGTCGTTCTTGTCGGGGATGACGTGACCGCAAGGGCCGGCGACGGTTCGGGCACGACGCGTTGCGTCGCGCGGGCAGTCCTGCGCCCCTGCACGACGGAGCAAGTGTCCGCCGCGCTTCGAGCCTGCCACCGCGCTGGTCAGCCGGTCGTTCCACAAGGAGGCCTGACCGGCCTGGTCGGAGGCGGCGTCGCCGCCCAACCGGAAGTCGCGATCACGCTGGAGCGGATGAACGCGATCGAGGAGATCGATCCGGTCGGCCGGACGATGACGGTTCAGGCGGGGGCGGCGCTCCAGAAGATCCAGGAAGCGGCCGAGGCGGAGAATCTGCTCTTCCCGCTCGACCTGGGCGCCCGCGGCTCCTGCACGATCGGTGGCAACGTGGCGACGAATGCCGGCGGCAACCGGACGATTCGCTACGGAATGACCCGCGACTCGGTGCTCGGCCTGGAAGCCGTGCTGGCGGATGGAACCGTCCTGTCGAGTCTGAACAAGATGGTCAAGAACAACGCCGGTTACGACCTGAAGCACCTCTTCGTCGGCTCGGAGGGCACGCTGGGGATCGTCACTCGCGTCGTGTTGCGGCTCCAGAGGCGGCCACGCAGCCACGACTGCGCCCTGCTCGCGGTTCCCGGCTTCACGGAGGTGGTCGAGCTGCTACGCCGGCTGGAAGAAGAAATCGGCGGCTCGATGAGCGCCTTCGAGGTCATGTGGCGCGAGTTCTACGAGCTCGTCACGGGCCCGCAGGCAAGGACGTCGCCGCCGATCCCGCATGGCGATCCCTACTACGTCCTCGTCGAATCGCTCGGCGCCCGTCCAGAGCAGGATGCGGCGCTGTTCGAGGAGGCGCTCGGCCAGTGCATGGAGGAAGACCTGATCACCGACGCGGTGCTCGGCAAGTCGAAGGCCGAACGCGACGAGATCTGGTCGCTGCGCGACGACGTCGAGCAGCTGAACCGGCTGGCGCCGATCTTCACGTTCGACATCAGCCTCCAGATCGCCGACATGGAGACGTACGTGGCCGAGATCAAGACCGCCCTGACCGAGAGCTGGCCTGGCAGCGCCTGTGTCGTCTTCGGCCATCTCGGCGACGGCAACCTGCATGTCGTCGTCTCCGTCGGCGACGGCTCGCCGGAGGCCCGCGCCGGCGTCGAGGAGATCGTCTACGGTCGCCTCGAGCCGATTGGCGGCTCGGTGTCCGCTGAGCACGGCATCGGCTTCGAGAAGCGTGCCCACCTGGGCCGCAGCCGCTCGGCGGAGGAGATCGACCTGATGAAGACGTTGAAGCGAGCGCTGGACCCGAATGGCATCCTGAATCCGGGTCGGGTCTTCGAGACAGACGGTGCGCCCGACGCGGACCTGCACGCGGACGCCGCCGTCCGGCTCCCCGCGTAGAGCCGCCAGCTCAGGCGTACTCGGGCGCCAGCTCCTCGCGCAGACGCTCGAGCAGGTCCTTCGTCTTGACGATGCCCTCGTCCGCGGCCATCCGGCCTTCGAACTCGATTCCCACCCAGCCGCGGTAGCCAGCATCGAGGACGATCCGCAGCATTCGCTCGTAGTCGATCGTCGTCTCGTTGCCATTCTCATCGAAGTCGTAGCTCTTCGCGCTGACTGCACGGGCATGGGGCATCAGCTCGGCGACGCCGCGATAGCGGTCGTACGACTCCTCCGGCTCGTCGGAAATCCGGAAGTTGCCGAAGTCGGGCAGCGTGCCGATCCGGGAATGCTCGACCATGGCGATCGTGCCGGCCAGCCACTCGCCGTTGCTCGAAATCCCGCCGTGGTTCTCCACCAGAATGTCGACGTCGTGACCATCGGCGTACTCGCACAGCTGCCGGAGGCCGTCCGCCGCCAGCTTCTGCTGCTCCTCGAACGACCCCTCCGAGGCCGCGTTGACCCGCACCGAGTGGCAGCCCAGGAAGGCTGCCGCCTCGACCCACTTGTGGTGGTTCTCGACCGTCTGCGCGCGGTCCGCCGCCTCCGGGGCGCCGATGGCGCCCTCCGCGTCGCACATGATGAGCAGGCTGGCGACGCCCTCCCCATCCGCGCGGGATTTGAGATCCGCGAGGTACTCCTCGTCGCGGGCGCGATCGAAGAAGAACGTGTTCACGTATTCGACGGCATCGAAGCCCAGACTGCGCGCCCGCGCCGGGAAGTCGAGATGGTCGAGCTCGCCCCGATAGAGTGAACGTGGATCGCTGAGCAGGAGATCGCCGAACGTGTCGTTCGCGAGCGTCTGCACGCTGTCGCCCAACAGCTCCCGGAAGTAGGACCACTCGGCCAGCGAGATGCGGTAGAGCGCCCCGTCCAGAGCGGGATCCGGCGCGTCCACGGTATCGCCGACAGCTGTCGGAGCGCCGTCATCCATGCAACCGGTGACTGCGGCAGCTCCCAAAGCTGCGCCGCTCAAGAGGAAACGTCTACGATCCAAGCCTCGGTTTGTCATGATGCCGGTCAGACTAGCAGCCGGCTCCTGCAGAGCGGAAACCCGGTCGGAGCGCGCTCTCATCCGAACGACGAAACTCCGCACTCCGGCGCTTCGTAGAAGAGGGCGGAAGGAGTACGTTCGACATGGAGCTTCTCGCCATCCTGACGCTCGGCGCGATTGCGCTCGGCGTCCTCGCCGTCGTCGCGACCGTTCTGCTCGTGCTCAAGCTGGTCTTCAAGGTCGTCCTGCTGCCGTTGAAGATCGTCGGCTTCGCGGTCGCCGCACTGCTCGCGCTCATCCTGCTGCCCATCGCGTTCCTCGCGCTGCCCGTAGCGCTCGCGGTGGGCGCGGTGCTGCTGATCGCAGCCGGCATCGCTGCCGTCATCTGGGCCGGGATCAGCTTGTTCGCCTGCGCCTTCTGAACCAACCGCGAAGAGCGCTGCCGAGCGGTCGGCGGCTCAGTAAACGAGGTGCCACCCGGTTTGGCGCCCGGCCAGGTACTTGACGGTCTCACCGTCGTACAGGGCGCTCTGCTCGAGCTTGATCTGCACGTCCTGGCCTCCCCACATCTCGAGCCGTACCTTCACGTTTCCCTCGATCGCATAGGCGGTGTTCGGGTAAAGCGGCCAATCGCCGCGCACCGGTGTCGCTCCCTGGTTGTCCCACATGCCGATGGTCGGCCCGGGAGCATGACCGAAGACGCCCAGAGGATGCGTGTACGTGCTCGAGCGAAGCCCCTCGTCCGAAGCAAGGGCAATCGTTGCGGCGAGGATCTCGTTGCCGGTTCGCCCCGTGATGAACTCACCCGTGAGGATGTCCTGCCAGCGGTTCCCGGCCGCAAGCGCCGCCGCGAGTTCAGCTGGCGCGTCGCTCTCGCCGAGACGCAAGACGTAGCCCATCTCCTGGGTGTCGGTGCACAAACCGACGTAGCAGATGCCGACATCCGTGTGAAGCACGTCGCCGCGCCGGATGACCCAGTCCCCGCTGCCGCCGCAGAACGGCTCGTCGGCGCCACAGGCGCCGTCAGCATCCTCCGCTCTCCGCTGGGCGTTGACGGAAGGCAGGAACCAGATGTCGAGCCCGAGTTCCCCAAAACGCTGTGCGATGTACCAAACGACGTCGTCCGTCGTCGTCGCGCCGGGGGTGATCACCCGCTCGGAGAACGCCTCGGCGATTACGCCGCGGGCCAGCGAGACGATGTGAGGGTAGACCTCGAGCTGCCGCGGCGTGCGGGTCTCGATCCAGCGGACGACGAGTTCTTCGGCGCTCGTCACGCGTTCCTGGAGCGCGGGCGTCAACACGTCGACCAACCGTTCGTGAAGGGCGGCCGACAAACCGTCGGCAACCGGCCAGTCGCGCGATACGTTGACGCCGATCCGCTGCGGGTCGCGTTCCGCGATCACCTCGCCCAGGCCCTGCCATTGCTCGTCGAGATCGCCGCCTTCCCACGCCGATTCGTACAGCGCACCGTAGGGATAGCGGTTGACCGTCAGCAGCTCGACCCCGCCGTCGTCGGGCCCCCGGTCGAAGAACACGAGCATCGTCGTTCGTCGAGCCGCAAACACCGGTCGGGGCACGAGGCTGAAGAAGACCGGGTCTTCGTTGTACTCCCGGTTGATCACCAGCCACATGTCGAACCCGGTTTCCCGCATCAGCCGCGGCAGCAGGGTGTGCAGACGCTCTTCGAGCATCCGATTGAACGGCTCGACCCGGTCGCGGCGCGGCAGGACGTGACCCGGACCGTCGAGCACGCGGCCCTGCTCGAAGTTCGCGGGTTGGGCCAGGGCGGGGTTCAACCCGAGGGTGAAGATGGCGACGACGGCCGCCGACGCATGCGCAGGGAAACGCCTCATGTCTCAAGTACCTCCAGGCGACCCGACACGACGGCCTTCCCGGCCGTCTCCAGCAGGTCAGAGCGAAAGCCGGCAGCCGCCTCGAGCGGCAGTTGGCCGCCGCCGATCAAGCGGCGGGCCATCTCGATGCCGGCATAGCGGGCGATGAGTGCGGGGTCGCCCGCGGAATGGGCGGCTTCGGAGTCGGCCGAGGCTTGTCCACACCCATCGACCGGCGCCGTGGCCGCCGACAGGAAGGCCGAAACGACCTCCTCCGGCTGCTGTGCGAGAAGCAGGTGGGCGACCCCCGTGCCGACGTCGAACTCCGCCTCGCCCCAACCGCCATACTGCGGGTCGACGACGCGAACGTCGCCATTCGGCAACAGGAGCCAGTTCGCGGGATGAAATGCACCATGAACCAGGCAGTCGGCGGCGCGGAGAAAACGGCGCCCGAGGGCAGCGGCAGCGTCCTTGAAGACGCCGTCCGACCGCAACCTGGACGCCGCGGCGCCGAGGCCGGGTTCGACGTCGTCAAGGGCGCCTTCGTCGGGCGCCGGGCCATCGGGGCCGAGGCCGTTGCCGCCGGCGTTGGACCCGTCGAACGGCGCCTGGAACACCATGCGGTGGCTCAGCGCCTTCATCTCGACGTTCTGAAGGTCCTCATCCCGGTCGCCGTCCCGCTCCCGACGAAGCGCCCGAAGGAACCTGCCGAGGGTGCGCGCGGTTTGCCGCGCGAGCGAACCGCCGCGGTAGAGCGACATCAGATTCGTCGCCCGGCGGAAGTCCTCCAGCAAGAGAACGGAACGCGTCTCGTCGCCGCCCAGCAGCCGGGGCATGTGCTTCGCGGCATCGGCGAGCCCGGTCACGCGGCGGTAGAACCGCAGCTCCGCCCCCGCGCGATCGCCCGGCATGGCGACCGACTCCCTCGTCCTCATCCACGGCAGAGACTGCTTGAGCACGGCCGTACGCCAACCACCTCGCAACTCCTGGAGTTCGACTCGCATCACGGTGCTCGCAACGCCGCCCAGGTCGACGCAGGTCGTCACCTGCTCTTCGTCGCCGAGCCAGCCGAGCGCTCCCATGACGAGGTCCACCCGGCCCGCCTGATCGGCCGACAGAATGTGGACATCGGGGTGTTCCCGCTCGAACTCGACCCGCCCGGACATCGGCGCAAGCTATCACCGGGACGAACGCCATATGCTTGCCCACCAGGTCAGACTCGCGTGTCTCCCGTCTCGGGTCCCATGGCTTCGGGTTCGTGGCTGACACTCGTTGTCGGCCTACGGCGTGGGAACCGCGGACTCCAATTGACCCTCAGAATCGACATGCAACCGACCGAGCGCGACCGATTCGAGGCCACCGGCCTGATCAAGCTGCCGAATCTCCTCCCGGACGAGCTGACCGGGCGGGCGCTCGCGCGGGTCCACGAACAGCTCGAGCAGGCGGGACTGCGCAAGGAAGGCGATTGGCGCCTGGAGAGGCTCGGCGACGAACCCGTCAGCCGGAGGAACAAGAAGTTCCTGAAGCAGCTGAAGAACGCCCGCGTTTTCGCCGATCTGGTCACGCCCGACCTGATCGCCGCCGTTCAGGAGGCCGCCGGCGGCGCCGTTACGCCGATGATGGAGAGGCCCCAGCTCCTGTTCAGTCTCCCTCGACCGGGCGCCTGGTCCGTGCCGCACAACGTCTGGCACGTCGACCTGCCGAAGCTGCCGAACCGCCGAAGGGTCCCCGGTGTGCAGGCGTTCGCCATGCTCGACACGGTCGGGCCGGAGGGCGGAGGCACAGTCGTCGTCGAAGGCGGCCACCACCTTCTCCTGGACATACCGTTCCTTGGCTCCCGGCAGGTGAAGTACCGCCTGCGCCGTGAACCGTACTTCCGCGAACTCATGTCGAAGAAGACTCCGGATCGCGGCCGGTTCCTCCACGAGAGCGTCCCGGTCGGGCCGACTCGGCTTCGGGTCGTCGAGCTGACGGGCCGACGCGGCGACGTCTACCTCGTCGACATGCGGCTTCTGCACGCCCCGGCGCCGAACGTGTCGGCGGCGCCGAGGATCATGTGGACCCACCGCTTCCTGACCGAAGAAACCCACGGCGACATGGCCGCCCTGATGGCCCGGGCACGAGCCCGCTACGGCGCTTCAGGCGGCGATGGCGCGTCGGCGGCCGCTTGCTGAAGGACGATCGCGATGTACGGCAGAGAGGATGGACGACAGGTACTGCGCATCGCGATGTGGTCGGGGCCGCGGAACATCTCGACGGCGATGCTGCGGGCCTGGGGCAACCGCAAGGACACCGTCGTGTGCGACGAGCCGCTCTATGCCAACTACCTGCTGGAGCACGGCCTGGACCACCCGGGACGAGAGGAGATCCTCGCCCGCCACGACAGCGACCTGACGCGGGTCACCAGGTGGTTGACCGAGGACGTGCCGGAAGACCGACCGATCTTCTACCAGAAGCACATGGCCCATCACCTGTTGCCGGGCGACCGATCATGGATCCGCCGGCTGACGAACGTCTTCCTGATCCGCGAGCCTGCGGAAATGCTGACCTCGCTGATCCGTATCCTGCCGCGGCCAACGCTGCCCGATACCGGCCTGCCACAGCAGCGGGAGCTGTTCGATCTCGAATGCGAGCGACTCGGCTCTCCCCCGGCGGTCATCGATTCGGCCGATGTGCTGCGCAACCCGCGCTCTGGTCTTCAAAGCCTGTGCCGCACGGTTGGCGCCGAGTTCGACGAGGCGATGCTGAGCTGGCCGCC
Source organism: Candidatus Multivoraceae bacterium (assembly GCA_965219625.1). Lineage (GTDB taxonomy): Bacteria > Acidobacteriota > Thermoanaerobaculia > Multivoradales > Multivoraceae > Multivorans. The sequence goes on from OZ244782.1 coordinate 851,078, forward strand.
GGGGCGCCGCGACACCGACGGCGTCTGGGCGCCGCACTGGTACGGCGCCGTCGAGAAGAGCAGCGGGTTTGCACCGTATCGGCCGAAGAACGAGCCGGTGCCCGATTTCCTCGCCGATGTTCTCGACGCGTGCCAACGGCACTACGATCACCTGGCCGCCCATCGACTCACCTGGTAGTACGCCGCCTTCAAACGCCGCGCACCCGCTTCCCCGCGACGAAGAGCCATGCTGCAGAAAGCGAATCCAAGAAACGACGATCTCCTGATCAACATCGACGGCGAGCTGATTCACCGCGACCGGGCCGGAGTCAGTCCGTTCGACTCCGTGGTCCAGGGCGGAGACGCCGTCTGGGAGGGACTCCGCCTCTACGACGGCCGCATCTTCCAGCTCGAACGGCATCTGGAGAGGCTCCGCGACTCGGCGCTCGCTCTCGCCTTCGCGGAAATCCCCTCGCAGGACGAGATCATCCACGAGATCCGCCGCACGCTCGAGGCGAACGGGATGCGGGACGACGTGCACATCCGACTCACGCTGACCCGCGGCAGGAAGATCACGTCGGGCATGGACCCTCGGCTGAACGTTGCCGGTCCCACCCTGATCGTGCTCGCCGAACACAAGGCGCCGGTCTACGGCGCGGCGTCCATCCGCCTGATCACGTCCTCCATCCGGCGTTTCCCGCCGGACTGCATGGACCCCAAGATCCACCACAACAACCTGATCCAGTCGATCCTGGCGAAGATCGAAGCGAACGCCGCCGGCGCCGACGATGCGCTGATGCTCGACCGCCAGGGGTTCGTCGCCGAGACGAACGCGACCCACGTCTTCTTCGTCCGCGGGGGCGTGGTGACGACGAGCCACTGCCGTGCCTGCCCGGAAGGCGTCACACGCTCGACGGTGCTCGCTCTGTGCCGCGACCATGGCATTCCGCACCACGTCGTCGACTACACCCAGGCGGAGCTCTATCGCGCCGATGAGGCCTTCTGCACCGGCACGATGGGCGAACTCGTCGCGGTCGCCGAAGTCGACAGTCGACCGATCGGCGATGGCGAACGGCCGGTGCTCGAACGGTTGCAGCAACTGTTCGGCGAACTCACCGCGAACTCCGGCTACCCGATCCTCGGCTGACGCCGTGGCCGGGCGTCAGAAGTCCGCGCCCGTTGCCAAGTCCGCGATTCTGTGCCACGATCCTCTTGCTGCACCGCAATAGCGCAACGCAGCAATCGTCCCCTCGCCGGCGACCGACCCTCCTGTTCAGTCAACGACCCCAGGGAGACGTCGATGTCAACGGAACTCAATCGCTTTCTCACCCCGCTCGACGCCGCGTTTCTCTACGCCGAGCGGCCGAAGGAACCGCTCCACATCGGCGGACTCATGGTGTACGAGGGCGAGTTCTCCAAGGAGCGGTTGGTCGAGGAGATCGCCGTCCGGCTCCATCTGCTGCCGCGCTATCGCCAGCGAGTCCTGTTCCCACCCTTCCTCGCTGCGCATCCGCTGTGGGTAGACGATCCTGACTTTCGTCTCGCGAACCACGTCGAAGAGGTCGAGCTGCCGGCCGACTGCGACGAGCGGGAACTCAGTCGGGCCGCCGCCGAAGCGTACGGCGGCATGCTCGACCGCAAACGCCCCCTGTGGCACGGCACCGTGCTCACCGGCATGCCAGGCCATACGGCGGTCGTCTGGAAGGTGCACCACGCGATGGTCGACGGCGTCTCCGGCGTCGACCTGACGATGGTCTTGAGCGGTGTCTCGGCTGACGAACCCCGGCCGGAACCGCCGAACGGGGAATGGGCGCCGAAGCCGCTGCCAGACTCGTTCACCCTGCTGCAGGCGGCGATAAGACACCGCCTCGGCGAAGTGAACGAGAACCTCACTGCCAACGCGGTCGACGCAATGCGCCCGCAGGCCATCGCCGAGCGGGCGCGCGAACTGCTGTCCGCCGCCCGCGCAACGCTGCCGTTCGCCGCCACCCCGGCGCCACGAACTCCCTTCAACCGGCGGGTCAGCGGCGATATCGGCTATGCCTGGGCTCAGTTCGGCCTGTCCGCCATGCGGTCGATCAAGTCAAGCCTGGGCGGTACGGTGAACGATGTCGTCCTGACGGTGCTCGCGGGCGCTCTGGGGCGCTACCTGCGCTCCCGCGGCGAACGCACCGACGGCCTCGAACTGCGGGCCATGTGTCCGGTCAGCATGCGACGGAAGGATGAACGAGGCCAGCTGGGCAACCTCGTGTCGAACATGATCGCGCCGCTTTACGTCGGCATCGACGACCCGACGAAACGGCTTGCGAAGGAACGCGAGGCGATGACCCGACTGAAGGAAGCCGGGCAGGCGAGAGCGTTCCACGAGATGACGCGGTTCGGCGTCCAGGCGCCGCCGGCACTGGCTGCCGCCGGCGCCGCGTTGCCGTTCCACCAGACGTTGTTCAACACCGTGTCGACGAACGTACCCGGACCGATGATTCCCCTCTACCTCGGGGAGCACAAGCTGGTCGACTGGCTGCCGATGGGCATCGTCTCGAACAACATCGGTCTGTTCGTCGGCACCCTGAGTTACCACCAGCGCATTTCCATCGGCGTGACGGTCGACAATCGGCTGATTCCCGAGCCCTGGGCGCTCGCCGGGTTCCTCGAGGAGTCGTTCAAGGAGCTCCACCGGGCCGCCGGTGGGACGCATGACGAACCGTTCGGGGCCCGCTGCTTCGCCGTGCCGGCGCCTGACGAGGCCGATTCGGCGAAGACGATCTCCAAGGCGCCGGCGGCGGAAGCCGTCCGGGGGGCCGCCTGAAGATGAAGACGGCGCGGCAACCGATCCATCCGATCTGGAGCGTCAACCCGCGCCTGCTGCGGGACAGCGTACCCGCCGCAGTGCCGCTGTGGCGCGAAGCGTTCGCGCTCGCCGAGTTCGCGTCGCTGATCTGGCATCCGATCTACTGCGGCTTCGGTGCGCCCCGCGGCGATGGCGCTGCCGTGATCACCGTGCCCGGCTTCACCGGCACGGACCGCTACCTGATGCCGATGCGCAGCTGGCTCTCCCGCATCGGCTACCGCGCCTATCCCTCGAACATCGGCCACAACGCGGATTGTCTGGACAAGTTGGGCGGCACGCTCATCTCGACGCTCGCGGAAGCGGCCGAGGCATCCGGCCGGCGCGTCCACCTCGTCGGCCACAGCCTGGGCGGCATGCTGTGTCGAGGCGTCGGTTCGCTTCGGCCCGACCTGGTCGCCTCGGTGACGACGATGGGTTCTCCCATTCGCGGCATCCGCTCCCATCCGGTCGTCATGCGCCTCGCCGAGTCGGTCCGCCGCCAGACGGTCGCCAGACAGGGCAGCAGGAATCCCGATTGCTTCTCCGGCGACTGCCGCTGCGACATGGTTCGCGCCGTCCGGGGCGTGTTTCCGCAGGACGTTCCCCAGCTTGCGATCTACACGCGGCGAGACGGGGTCGTCGCGTGGCGCTACACCCGGCTCCAGGATCCCGCCTGTAACGCGGAAGTGCTCGGGACCCACTCCGGCCTCGCCGCGAACCCGCAAGCCTACTACCGCCTGGCGCGCTTCCTCCATCGCCACCCGAGTCCGGAGCTGCAAGCCCCGGCGACCGCGCTGCCCGCAGCGATTCAACCACCTCCGGCTCCCGAGGCGGCGGGACCAGCAGCCCGTGGTGGGGTGGGATGACGCTGGTCAACCGAGCGCTCCCGGCGGACCGCGCTCTGCTCTGGGACCTGGAGCGTCACGCCCCCGGCCTTCACATCGCCGGGTTGCTGCGGTTGGAGGGTGAACTGCGGCCCCGCGACCTCCTCGACCGGCTGGAACGTCTTCGCCCGTTGCCCCGGCTCGGGCTTCGCATCGACCGACCTGCGTTCGGCGCCGCCCGCTGGCGAGCCGGAACATTCGAGCCAGAACGCCACCTGCACGTAGCAACCGACGACGACCCCGAGACCGCAGTCGCCCGCGCCCTCCGGCGGCCGCTCGACCCCGGACGACCGCTATGGGAAGTCCACCTGCTCCCCGGCTACGACGAGCGCGGCGACGCCGTGTTCGTCAAGGCCCATCTCGCCGTTGTCGACGGGCTGGGTACGAAGGAGCTGTTCGGAACGCTGCTCGGGAGCAGCGAAACGGCTGCGGTCCGACGGGTTCGTCCTCGCCGCGGGGACGTCGACGGGAACGGCATGAGCACGGGCGCCAGTCGACGGGTCGACACGCGGGTCGCCGAGTGGCTCGAGGACTGGACCCGTACGGGCCAGGAGACGCTGGCGGGCGTCCGGGAACTCGCTTCCGACGACGCGCGGACTGCGATGCTCACGCTCTCCGAGGTCATGCCTGACATCGGCCTGCCGCCGGCGCCGCTGCCGTTCAACCGAGCCGACAGCGGGAGGCGCCGACTCATCCGGGCAGAACTCTCGTACGCCGACGTGCGGGCCGTGCGCGGTCGGCTGGGCGGCACCGTCTCCGACGTCGTCCTCGCAGTCGTCGGCGGCGCTCTGGCTTCCTACCTGGAGGCTCACTCCGTAAGCACTCGGGGCCGACGCCTGCGCATCGCCCTCGCCACGGACCTCCCCGGGGGCGGCGAGCGGCGACGAAGCCTCCTGCCCATCGAAGTCCCGCTTGGCGTCGGCGCCGCGGAGCGGTTCGCCGCCACCCGCCACCTGGCGCGGCTACTCAAGGCCGCAGGCATCGCGAACACCCTGTCGCGGCTGACTGGTCCGGGCAGAGCGGCCGGTCCGGTCGCCGCCGCGGTCGCGGCACTCGGCTCGAGGTTCCGCGCCCCGTTTCACCTGACCGTCGCGGACGCGAACGGACCGCAGATTCCCCAGTATCTGGCTGGTCGACGGGTCATCGGCTACACGCCGTCCTGGCCCATCGGCCTGCGCCAGGGACTGTCCTGTGCCTTCCTCGCCTACAACCAACTGCTGCACGTCGGCCTGACGGTGGACGACCGGGCCTGCCCGGACGCCACGTTGCTGCCGAGACTGTTCGCCGAGTCTCTCGACGAGCTCCGCTCGGCGGCCGGCGGTACGCGGCGCCCTCCGGTTCCGGCAAAGCCGTCTCGACCGGAAGCCACCTCGATACAGGAGACATGATGAACCGTCCGAACATCACGAAACAGATGCTCGAGTACCAAAAGCAAGTGCTCGACTTCCAGAAGGCCGCGTTCGAGAACGGCTACAACGCGCTCGTCGCCCTGCAGGACCGACAGCTCGAGCTCGCCGACCGGATGATGAACCAGTTGCCGAATCTGCCAGACGAAGCCCACGAACTCGTCCGCACCTGGCGCAGCGCAGCTGAAGATGGACAGCGCCAGTTCAAGCAAACGGTCGATAGCTCGTTCGATGCGATCACGGAGTACCTCGACCGGTTCGGCACCGGCGAGGCGACCGGAACAGACGGCGCCGAGAACGCCGCCGAAGAAACACCGAGCGCCCCGAAGACCCCGGAGAATGCCGAGTGAACGATGTCGCCCACGAGTATCCGCGGAAGGTCCGCCTCCAGAACAGGACGTTCGAGTTCCACCTCATCGGTCGTGGGGACCGTGACGACCTGCTCGCCTTCGCCGGCGCACTGCCCGCGGAGGATCTCCGTTTCCTGAGGGTCGACATGACCGATCCGCAGGTCGTCGACGAGTGGATCCGCGACGTCGACGCGGGACTTCGCATCGCAGTCCTCGCCCGTCTCGACGGTCGTCTGGTTGGCTACGGCAGCCTGAATCGTCGTTCCTCTTCGTGGATGCGACACCTGGGAGAGATCCGGATCATGGTGCTGCCCGAAGCCCGCGAAGTCGGCCTGGGTGGTCATCTCGCCCACGACGTCTTCCACCTCGCTCAGCAGATCGGCCTGACGAAGATCGTCGCCCAGATGGCCCGCGAGCAGCGTGGCGCCCGGCAGATGTTCCACAATCTCGGCTTCTCCATCGAAGCGCTTCTTGCCGACTGGGTCATCGACCCGAACGACGCGACCCACGACCTGATTCTCATGTCCTACGACGTGACAGGCCTGGAAGCGGGAGCGGGGGCGTAGCCGGCCCGGTCGTCTCGACGCCCGCGCCTCCGAGGCAGAACGACCCCGTCCGCAAGCCGGTAGGTCAGTTGCTTGGCAAGCCTGGGCCGTCCGGATCCACATCCGTCGCGGTCGACAACGACGAGGGCGTGCTCGAATCGGCTCGCGAATGGCCTCAGGAACGCCGCTGCGTCCACGCGGCAACCGGGATCTCGCTGCTGGTGCACCCTGATCTCGCAGTCGATCTCGCGCACACGCAAGTCGCGGGTGCGCTGCAGCAGTCCAGCCATGGCCTGTTCGATGCTCTTGTCCGCGACCAACACGACAAGATCGCGGCGCGGCGCGGTGGCCGCGTTCATCCAAACGGGCCGGAGGAAAAGAGGACCTCGAGGGCGCGCCGCCCGCAGCTTTCCGAGTCCAACCGAAAGTACGGGTGATTCACGCCCGCCACGACATCGGTTGCGCCCGCAGCGTTCTTGGCCAAGCACAACACCTGGTCAGGCGTGGACTCGTTCAGGAAGTCGGGGAATGCGTGGCGGCGAGAACCTGAGAGCCGTATACCGAAGAGAGCGAGGCGTGAATCGCGTCCAACGACAGGCGACCCGCTCGTAGCTAGAATCCCGCGAATGGTCGAACCTCCACGAGATAACGGTCCGCTGGACGGCATCCGAGTCCTCGATTTCACCGGCTTCATCGCCGGTTCGTACGGCGCGATGCTGCTGGGCGACCTGGGCGCCGACGTGCTGAAGATCGAGTCGCTCGGCGGCGACAATGCGCGCCACTGGGGGCCGTTCATCGACGGCGAAAGCCGCATGTTCCAGGCCTGGAATCGGAACAAGCGCGGTATCGCGGTCAACCTGAAGACGGGTGGCGGACGACGGGTCATCTACGACCTGGCTGCCAGCGCCGACGTAGCGATGGAGAACTTCCGCCCCGGTGTCGCTGCCCGGCTGGGCATCGACTACGACTCGCTCAAGGAGCACAACCCCGGGCTCATCCATGTCTCCTCGAGCGCGTTCGGCTCGACCGGCCCATACGCCGACCGCCCCGGCTACGATCCTGTCCTCCAGTCGATGGCAGGCGCCGCGCACCTGCAGCAGAAGATGAATGGCGTCGCCGCGATCTGCTCGGTTGCCGTCTCCGATTACATGGCGGCAACGCTCGCGGTGTGCGCGATCAACGCCGCATTGCTCCACCGCGAGCGCACAGGCCAGGGGCAAGCGATCGAGACCTCGCTCTTGCAGGCCATCATGACCGCTCAGGCCCAGTCCTTCCTGCAACCGCTCGACGCGGAGATCACCGGACCGCCCGGGATCTTCCCCTACCGCATGTTCGACGCCGCGGACGGCCCGATCTTCATCGCCGCCGGCACCGACAAGTTCTGGACGTTGTTCTGCCAGGCGATCGGTCGGAACGACCTCGCCGAAGATCCGCGATACCAGACGAATCCAGAGCGAGTCACGCACGCTGCCGAACTCAGCGCCGAGATCAATCCGATCATCGCCGCCCGCTCGGCGCGGGACCTCGAGGCGGACCTCGTCGCCGTCGGCGTACCCTGCGCCGCCGTCCGTTCGGCCGAGGAGTTCTTCGACGACCCGCAGGTCGAGGCGATGGCGATGAGCCAGGTGGTCGAGCACGCGACGCTGGGCCGCCTGCGCATGGCCGGTCCGCCGTGGCGCTTCTCCGGCACCCCCGCCACCGTCCGCACGCCCTCGCCGCGGCTTGGCGAACACACGGAGGAAGTCCTGGCAGAGCTCGGCTACGACGAGATGAGCATCGCCCGCCTGCGCGCCTCGGGCGCCGTGGGCAGCCTGAACGCCGACGAGCCGCGCAGCTGAACCGGACCTCTCGGCGGCAGGAAGCACCCTGGGTGAGTCAACGCGCGCAGGTTCCCCCCGTGACGCGCGTCGTCCTGGTCGGCGCCGGACACACCCACATCCAGGTGCTGCGCCACTGGATCAGCGCGCCGAATCCACACATCGAGGCGACGCTCGTCGTCGACACCCCGGTCGCCGTCTACTCCGGCATGGTCCCGGGGCTGGTCGCCGGGAAGTACCGGGCGCAGGAACTCGAGATTGACGCGGCGCCCCTGGCCAGGCGAGCCGGTGCGCGCATCGTGCTCGCCCCGTGCATCGGGGTCGAGGCGGAGGCGCGGAACATTCTGATCGAAGGACGTTCGCCGTTGCCGTTCGACGTCGCCTCGTTCGATGTCGGCGCCACGGTCGTCGGGCTCGAGCTTCCCGGAGTCCGCGATCACGCGGTGCCGACGCGTCCGATCAACCGGCTGGCGCCGGCGCTCGAAGCACGACTCGATGCGATGACCACGAAGCGGCCACGCGTGGTCGTCGTCGGCAGCGGCGCCGGCGGCATCGAGCTCGCGTTCTGCATCGACGCGCGGCTCAGAAGACACGGACTCGAACCGACGACGACGATCGTCGAGGCCAGCGATCGGCTCCTGCCCGGATACCACCCGACGTTGACCCGGCGAATCGAGGCCAGAGCGAAAGAGCGCGGCATCCGCACCGAGTTCGGCGCGATGGTGGTCGCGGTCGAGGAGGACAGAGTGCGGCTCGAGGGCGGCGAAACGCTGCCGTCGGACCTGACCTTCTGGGTCACCGGCGCCGACTCCCTGCCGCTCTTTAGAAACTCGAAGCTCCCGGTCTGCGACCGCGGGTTCGCACTGACGAGGGCGACGCTCCAGATCGACGGCCACGACCGCATCTTCGCGGTGGGCGACTGCGCAACCCTGATCGACCATCCGAATCGGCGGCGCGCAGGCGTCTATGCGGTGCGCATGGGTCCCTACTTGATCGACAACCTCGAGCGTCTCCTCGCCGGCCGTCCACTTCGCCGCTACCGGCCCCAGGGCGACTTCCTGGCTCTGTTGAATCTCGGCGACGGTACGGCGGTCGGCGCGAAGTGGGGCCGGGCCTTCGAGGGCGGCTGGATCATGCGGCTGAAGGACTGGATCGACCGCCGCTTCGTCCACCGCTTCCAGGCGCTGAATGCCGACGGCGCGCCGAGTGACTGGCTGGAACAGATGGCTCTCGATCGGACGATGAACGGCGAGGACGGCAGCCGAATGGGCGGCGCCGGTCCCGACGGAGAACCAGAAGCCATGTTCTGCGGCGGTTGCGCTGCGAAGATCGGCCCTGAGGACCTCGGACGAGCCCTCGCGCGCGCGAACCTCGGCGCCGCGACGACCGAGGGCGAAAGAGCCGTGAACATCCTCCTCGATACGACGACGCCCGACGACGCGGTCGCCTACGGCACGCCGGCAGGAGAGCGCATCGTTGCGTCCCTCGACGCCTTCCCCGCATTCACGGATGATCCCTGGCTCGTCGGCCGCGTCGCGGCCGCGAATGCCTGCTCCGATCTATACGCCACGGGCGTCGAGCCCGCGGTCGCACAAGCCCTGGTCACCCTGCCGCAGGACATGGACGGTCGACGCGCAGAGGACGTCCTGATCCAGGTCCTCGGCGGCGCCCGGGCGGCACTCGATCCCGATGGCGTGCAGCTGTTGGGAGGACACACGAACACCGGACCGCAGCTCACCGTCGGCTTTCACGTCGAGGGCCTCGCCGCGAACGGAGAGGAGCTCTTGCTGAAGAGCGCCGTTCGGCCCGGCGATGAGTTGTTCCTGACCAAGCCGCTCGGCACCGGGGTGTTGCTCGCCGCAGATCGGATGGGGCGATGTCCGGGCCGCTGTCTCCGCTCCTGCTTCGCGAGCATGCAGACCAGCAACCGCAAGGCGATGAAGGCCGCCAGACGCGCGAACATCTTCGCCGCAACCGACGTCAGCGGCTTCGGACTCGCCGGTCACGTCGGCGAGCTGGCCGAAGCCAGCCGTGTCGACATCGAGATCGACGTCGGCGCGCTCCCCGCTTTGCCCGGCGCCCTCGACCTGCTCAGCCAGGGCGTACGGAGCACGAGTCACGACCAGAACACCAGGCTCCCGGTGAAACTCGAACGTCGCGCCGAGCACGGCGCCCGTCTGGAGATCGCCTTCGACCCTCAGACCGCAGGCGGCCTGATCCTCGCCGCAGCTGGGGACCGAGCCGCCGACCTGGTCCGCGACCTGCACGCCCTGGGCCTCGACTCCGCGCGGCGGATCGGACGAGCCGTGGCGAGCCGGGAAGCGCGCCCGCGCCTCATCCTGCGCTGAGGTCAGACCGACGCCGGCGCGCCGAAATCGGCAACGTCCGTCGTACCTTGACGCGAGGCGGGGGAGTCGCGCGAAATGTCCTGCTTCGCGATCCGCTGTCCAGCCTTGGCTGAACGATCCAACCGACGATGCGCCTCTCCGTCGACTGCCGCCAACAGCCGTTCGGGCTCCATCCCGAGATCCTCGAACTCCTCGTTCAGCCGTTCGAACACGGGGGGAAGCCTGGCCATCACCAGGTCGATCCGGCGGTGGAGTCCTTCGAGGAGTGCCGCGACCTCGGAATGACCGTTGTCGCCGCTGCGGTCACCGACGGCCTCGGCGTCCAGCCGGTGGAGCGAAGCGAACCGGTCCTCGAGATAGATGTGGTTGAAGCCCAGGTGCCGGGCCTCGTCGTCGAGGATTCCGTCGGCAATGTCGCTCAGCACAGGATCGAGGTCGAGACGCCTGAACTCCTCCATCATCCGGGTCGCCATGAGTTCGCTGACGAGGACGCCCGCAAGCCACTCTGCCGGCTCGTCGGAGACGATGGCACTCTGGAACAGGTAGCCCTCGGGGAAGCGGCGGATGGACAGAGGTTGTCGGTCGATCCGACGGAACATGCGCGCAAACAGCTCAGTGTGGCGAGCCTCGTCGACGGCCCAGGTCGTCAGATAGAACTGGCTCTCTACTTCCGAGCGTGTCCCGAGCACCGGAATCAGGCCGCTCACCGAATAGAGGGCCGACTGCTCGCCGATCAGCACCGGCGTCATGATCCGGGCCAACTGGTCCTTCATCCCGGTCTTCGACAGACGCTGGGGCTTCGACCAGTCGAGATCCTCGGCCGACCACTGGGAGCGCAGCGCCGTGTGCCAGATGCGCATCTGTCGCTTCTTCGACAGGTCGGGCAGGACCTTGTAGATCCTCATCGCCACAGGACACTACACGAGTCCGACCTATCCTCTGAGCGTCCTGCGCCTGTTCCCGAGCCCTTGCGGAGGGTCACGTAAACAGAGCGTAATCGGGTAGACTGAACGCCGTGTCCACGATCTCTCAGGGAGCGTCGGTTTCGGTCCACGGGCGCGGCGCCGCCGCCAACCCGAGAAACCGCTTCGAGCCGATCGACATCGACTTCGAACCGGGAGAAAGCACCGCCGAACGCGGCGACGTTCCACAGACCGAGTTGTTCCGCGACGACTCGAAGACGATCCTGTCGCGGAACGACTCTCCGGACATCGGCTTCCGCTACAGCCTGAACCCGTACCGAGGCTGCGAACACGGCTGCATCTACTGCTACGCGCGGCCCACCCACGAGTACCTGGGCTTCTCCGCCGGGCTCGATTTCGAAACCCGGATTCTGGTCAAGGAGCGCGCGCCCGAACTCCTGCGGCGGGCGCTCGAGAGTCCCCGCTGGCAGCCCCAGGTCGTCGTGTTGTCCGGCGTCACCGACCCGTACCAACCCATCGAGCGGCGTCTCGGCATCACTCGGCGTTGCCTCGAGGTGTTGGCCGAGTTCCGCAACCCCGTCGCCATCGTGACGAAGAACCACCTGGTCACGCGCGACCTGGATCTGCTCCGCGAGTTGAGCCGTTTCGACGCATGCGAGGTCTTCCTCTCCATCACGTCCGTGTCCGCGTCACTGTCGGCGCGAATGGAGCCGCGGGCGTCGAACCCGAAACGCCGGTTCGACGCACTCCGGAAGCTCTCGGAGGCTGGCATTCCCTGCGGCGTGATGGCGGCGCCGATCATCCCTGGGCTGAACGACGAGCAGATCCCAGGCATCCTCGAAGCTGCGGCGGCGGCTGGCGCGAGCCGAGCCGGTTACATCCTCCTGCGGCTTCCGTACGGCCTCCGCGAGCTCTTCTCGGACTGGCTCGAGCGCCACTTCCCGGATCGACGCCGGCGGGTGCTCAACCGGCTGCGCGAAACGCGGGACGGGCAACTGAACGACCCCGGCTTTCATCGCCGGATGCGTGGTGCCGGCGAGTACGCCGAGCAGATCGGCAGGTTGTTCGAAACGGCGCGTCGCCGACACGGGCTTGGCGCCGGCATCGACGGTCGGATCGGCTCGCCGTCGGCCGCCGCATTTCGGCGCCGGGCCAAGCAGAGGAGTCTCTTCGTCGACGAATAGCGCCGGAGTCCCTATTCGCCGATCTCCTACTGCGGCCGCGGATCCGGTCGCCGCTGGCGACCGTCGTCGCTCAGACGGTAAGCGCGCACGGTATGCGCGACCACATCGTCCCAGTCGAGCCACGCCGGCTTGAACCGTCTCTCCGAGAGCAGCTTCGCCTGATCGAAGAAGTGCGGCGAATCGGGACGATGACTCTGGCCATAGTGCAGGTAGCTCGCTCCCCGCGCCTTCGCGCCGAACTCGTACACTGCCATGTACGAGGCGCCGGTCGTCGCGTAGCGAAGCTTGCGAGCAGCGCCGTTCTCAAGTGTCGCCGGCGGCGTGTGGTACACCGTGAACGCCACGCCCAAGGGGCCGCGAACGCCGGCAAGAGGCAAGCTCGGCTGGTCATCCGAGAACGGCACGCCAGAGCTCTCGAGCTGATTCGCGTGCCGCTGCATACGGTGGATGTCGCCGTAGGGCACTCGCCAATCGCCGTAGAGCTCGACAAGCTTTGCGGCGGCACGCTCCAGAGCCGCGAACCGCGCCGCCACGTCGTCCACGTACTCCGGCTTCAACGTCTCGACCGGATAACCGCGGCCGTAGAGCTCCTCGTACCAGCCGACCGCCAGAGTCGCCTGCGTGGAGACGAGCGAGCTCTTGAAGTCCCAATCCTCAAGGTGCTCGAGGTAGGGCCTGACGCGAGCGACCATTTCCGGGTCGCTCCGCTCGAGCTTCTCGAGCCGGCGCGCATAGACAGGCACTTCGGTCATCGGCCAATAGAGCGTCGTGTCGTAGGCGAGCGACTGGAAGTCCTCGAAGGTCAGATCGTTCGCATTCCGGAGAAGGTAGCGAGCCATCTTCGCGCGACGCTTGTCGTCGTGCTTGTCCTCGACCATGTACGGCGGGAAGTCGAGCAGCGACGGATTGCCGTCGTCGGTTGTCGTGAAGGGCGTCGAGTTGCAATTCTGGACGAAGCCGGACGGCGGGTTGAGGACTTGGGGCAACTCCTCGATGGGATGAAACGGCCCCCACTCGTTCTTCGGATCCGCGCCGTCGACGGGTACGGTCCAGTCGACCGACGGATCGCGCCGGGCGATCGTGCCGTTGTAGAGGTAGAAGATGTTCCCGTCGGCGTCGGCGTAGGTCGTGTTGAACGTCTGCAGCAGTTGCATCGACGCCGCCGCATACCACTCCTCGAAGTTCCGCGCCTTCGCCTGTGCCAGTGCCTGAACCATGCGACTGCCCTCGTAGAGACGAGGGACCCGCACGGCAAGATCGTGCCGATCGTCCTCCCTGGCGATGATCGGGCCGTAGTGCGCGCGTCGGAGCGCCACTTCCCGCGGCTCCAGATCGTCCCCGACGCGCACCTTGATCGTCGCCCGCCACTCCTCCGCCCGCCGATAGCCCGATCCGTACCGATAGAGAAGCGGATCGCTCGGATGATCGAAGGTGAGGCGATAGGTGTCCGAAATGTCCGCAGCATTCACCGTGTAAGCCCAGCCGAGCCGCTCGTTGAAGCCCGCGGTCGGGAACGGAGCGCCCGGGTACATCGCGCCCGAGAAGTTCAAGCCCTCGTCGCTCACGACGTGCATCTCGGTGAACATCCCCGAGCCATACCAGGGCTGGTGGGGATTGATGAAGAGCATTGCATTCCCGTCGCGCGTCTTCGACGGACCGACCGCCCACTGATTCGAGCCCAAGGACGCGGCGAGCTCCAGGGCCAGCGGCTCGAGCTGACGACGCGGCGCGTGGGCGGCGCCGAGGAGTCGGCCCAGGATCATGTAGCGCTCGAACGCCAGCACGTGGAACGGCTCCATCCGCTCGAGCAGGCGGGGTCGCTCTTCGGGATGCCGCTCGAGGAAGTAGTTGTAACCGGCGGCGAAGGCCTCGGCGATCCGGCGTATGTTCTCCGGCAGCTTCGGGAAGTCGCGCCGCGAGGAAGCGACCAAGTCGAAGAGAGCCACCTCGAGATCGCTTCGGAACCCCGATTCGCCGACCACCTCCGCGTAGCGTCCGAGCGCCTTGATGTAGGTGTCCTCGAGTTGAACGAAGTGGTCTTCGCACTGCGCCCAGGCCGAGCCGAAGGCGACCGCTGCATCTGTCGACGCCCTGACATGCGGTACGCCCCACTCGTCGCGGTGGATGACGACATCTGCTGCCCATTCCGCCGGGTTCGCCGCGATCGTCGGGGGACCGGCGATCGCGAGGCCGAGGACCAGCGCCGGAGTCCGTGCTCTTCGCCAACGAGTGAACGCCATGACGAGAAACATGATAGCCAGGCACTTGGGTCGAGGCTGCGGCGCTGCTACAATCCGCCGATGCGCGCGCCCTTGAAGGCCGCACGCCGCTGGCACGAAACACGAATCGGAGAGATCAGCAAGTGAAGTTCAACGGCCCCAAGGTCAAGCTGTCGCGCAAGCTCGGCATTCCGCTGACGGCGAAGGCCTCGCGCTACATGGAAAAGAAGGGCCATCCGCCGGGCATGCATGGCCTGAGGCGTCGACGGCGCCAGAGCAACTACGGACGGCAGCTGTTGGAGAAGCAGCGACTGCGCTTCCAGTACAACGTCAGCGAGCGGCAGCTCCGGAACTACTACAAGAAGGCGACACGGATGAAGGGCGTGGCCGGAGACAACCTGGTCGGCCTGCTCGAGACACGGCTCGATTCGGTCGTCCACCGCGCCTTCGCGCCCAGCGTCTTCGCCGCTCGCCAGTTCGTCGGTCACGGCCACATCCTCGTCAACGGGCGGCGGGTGAACATCCCGTCGTTCCGCGTCAAGGAAGGAGACGTCGTCGAGGTCCGTGAGAAGAGCCGCAAGCTCCGCTGCTTCAACGAGCCGCGCGGCGTCACCGTGCCTACCTACGTCGAGACGGACGAAACCGGCTACCAGGCGAAGCTCCGGAGCGTCCCGGTTCGCGACGAGGTGCCCATCGTCTGCGACGTCCCGCTGGTCATCGAGTACTACTCCCGCTAGAGACATAGAACATGTCGACCAGCAGCAGCGTCAAACGCCCCGGACCTGCTCATCCGCTGACCGCAGCCGCAGCCGTCCTCGTTCTGCTCGTCGCGACGGCGCCGGTGGCCGCAGAAGGCTTCAGCGTCAGCGGCACGGTCCGCTACGACGGCGAGCCCCTCAAGCGCTATCCGCTGCGCATGGATGCGGACCCGAACTGCGCCGAGATCTACGACGGCAAGCGCGTCCTCTCGCGCGACAGTCTGATCGGCGAAGACGGCGCCGTGCAGAACGCGTTCGTCTATCTCCGGGAAGCGCCCGAGGGCGCGGACTTCGAACCTCCGACGGAAGCTGTGCGGTTGGAGCAGCGCGGCTGTCTCTACACCCCGCGCGTCCTGGGCGTTGGCGTCGAGCAGAACATCGAGATCGTCAACGACGACCCGACCCTGCACAACGTGCGCGCCCTCGCGAAGAGAAACCGTCCGTTCAACATCGGCCAGCCTTCCCGCGGAACGAGGACGAAGTTCTTCCGCGCTCCAGAGAAGCCGATTCAGGTCAAGTGCGACGTCCATCCTTGGATGTCCGCCTTCGTATTCGTCATGGAGCACCCCTTCCATTCGGCAACGGGCAGCGACGGCAGGTACCGAATCGGAGACCTGCCGGCAGGTTCCTACGAACTCGTGTTCTGGCACGAGAAGCTGGGCGAACAGATCGTCGAGGTGAACGTCGAGGCGGACCTCGAGGACGTGGATCTGACATACGAAGGCGACGACTAGGGCGGATGCCCTACAGCGTGAGGAAGATTCCCGGCGTAGGTCCCGCCGTCGCGAAGAGGTTGGCCAGAGCTGATATCCGCACGACAGAGGCCCTGCTCCTCTCCTGTCACGACCGCAGGGAACGACGCTTCCTGTCCGCCCAGACGGGGCTGGCGGAAAAACACCTCCAGCGCTTTGTCAGCTTGGCCGATCTGATGCGAATTCGCGGCATCGGTGGAGACTACGCCGAGCTGCTCATCGCCTCGGGCGTGCGCTCGGTTCGCGAACTGAGCCGTCGACGCCCTCTGAACCTTGCGCTCAAGATGAACGGCATGAACACCGCGAAGAGAATCAGTCGGCGCGTGCCATCGGCCTCGATGGTCGAACGCTGGATCGGTCAAGCGAGCCAGATGAAGAGCGGCCGGAAGCGACCGAATGCCCGGTCGTAGACCTCTCGGCATCGGTTTCGTCGGCAGCGGCTTCATCACCCGCTTCCACATCCGTTCCTGGACCGCCGTGCGAGGCGCCGACATTCGTGGCGTGTGGAGTCCGAACCCGAACCGCTCCCGCTCCGCCGCCGAGCTCGCGAACGAGCTCGACGTCGGCCCGGCGGAGGCCTATCCGTCGATCGCCGCCATGGTCGCCGACGAGGCCATCGACGCGATCTGGATCTGCGGTCGCAACGATCACCGGTTAGCCAACATGGAGGAGATCGCCGACGCGCTTGGAGCAGGCCACGGCAATCTGGTCGGTATCGCCTGCGAGAAACCCCTGGCGCGCAACGCCGCCGAGGCGAAGCGCATGGTCGAGTTGGTCCGCGGCATGGACGTCCTGGACGGATACCTGGAGAACCAGGTCTTCAGTCCCGCAGTCGTGCGCGGGCGCGAGCTCGTCTGGCAGCGCGGCGCGAGTGTTGCCGGACGGCCGTATCTCGCTCGTGCGGCAGAGGAACACTCCGGCCCCCACAATGCCTGGTTCTGGCGTGGCGACCTGCAGGGCGGCGGCGTCCTGAACGACATGATGTGTCACTCGGTCGAGGCGGCGCGCTTTCTTCTGACCGAGCCTGGGAAGCCGCGCAGCAGCCTGACCCCGAAGCGCGTGCACGCCCAGATTCACTGCCTGAAGTGGCAGCGCCCCGAGTACGCGGCGCGCCTCAGGGAACGATACGGCGCCGCAGTCGACTACGTCCGCAAACCGGCTGAGGACTTCGCCCGCGCGATGGTCGAATACGAAGACGACGACGGAACACCGCTCGTGGTCGAAGCGACGACCTCGTGGAGCTACGTCGGCGCTGGGCTCCGCCTGTCGATGGAGTTGCTCGGACCAGAGTACTCGATGCGGGCGAACAGCCTCGACACGGATCTCGAGCTGTTCTTCAGCCGTGACCTCGAGCAGCGGAGCGGCGAGGACCTCGTCGAGAAACAGAATGCCGAGATGGGGCTCATGCCGGTCCTCGCGAACGAGCCCGCCGCCTACGGTTACGACGCCGAGAACCGCCACATGGTGGAGTGCTTTCGTCGCGGCGAACGGCCGCGAGAGACGTTCGACGACGGGCTCGAAGTGACCCGTCTTCTGATGGCCGCCTACCTGAGCGCCGAGCAGGGCGCGGCCGTGGATTATCCGCCGGCTGGACTCGACGAGTTCCTGCCCGCGGTGGCCCGAGGCGCGTGGAACCCGGCGGCTGGACTCCGCGCACCCGAGGCGCCGTAGCAGCTTCTACTGCTCGACTTCGTAGTAGTTGACGAAGCCGATCATCATCTCGTCCGTCGTTCCGCGGCCCCAGGACACGTTGCGGGTCGGGTCCGGATTGTCCGGATTGCCCCTCGAGTTGTCGTAGGTGGCAACGCAGACGAGTCGGGTTCCGGCCGGCATCGCTTTCGGCTCCGCGAACTCGTAGGTCGTCTGCCAGTCGAAGTCGTAGTCCTCCACCCGGAG
This sequence comes from Candidatus Multivoraceae bacterium, assembly GCA_965219625.1. Taxonomy (GTDB): domain Bacteria; phylum Acidobacteriota; class Thermoanaerobaculia; order Multivoradales; family Multivoraceae; genus Multivorans. Next base: position 868,966 of record OZ244782.1, read on the forward strand.
CAGGATCTCGGAGCGCGTGTCCGGGTACTCGACGCGAAACTCGAATGTGTCCCCGCGCAGGTGCATGTGCGGTCGCAGCGACAAGATTCGACTCGACCGGGGAAACCGGAGCTCCGCCTCGAAACGGGTCCCCTTCTCCCCGGCGGGAAGCCACAGAAACGGCGTTGAACATAGCGCGGTCTTCGATTCGTAGCGCGGTCTCTCCCGAGCGAGCACGAGGCCGATTCGCGTGCGATCCGTCTCCACTCTGCCGTTCGGCGTGTAGTGCATCTGGAAGTCGAGCACCGCTCCGGCGGGGAGACGCCGACCCACGCCCTGCGGCATGACGAGCGGACCCGTGCCGGGAGCGTAGCCGCCGAGGTCACCTGCCGTCCGCGGGTCGCCCGAGTCCGCCTGGACCCAGCCCGCTCCCGGACCGGAAGCCGAGAAGGCCTGCACGATCACATGGTGAACCACGGCCGGATTGCCCGGCCTCGTCTCGGCGGCCTGGATCCACACGTCCTCCGCCAGATGCGTCGGCACCCGATACCCGTGGTACGGAACGGCGCCCGCCGCGGGGACCGTCACGTCGACGGGGAGTTCGTAGATGAGGTCCGGCTCGCCGATCCGCCAAGTCACGCGGGGCGCAACCGCAGGTTCCGCCTCCTTTGCGTCGGAAACCGGACCACGCTGGCTACCGGCGTCGACCCAGGCCAGAATCGCCGCCTCGTCGGCGGGCAGAAGTCGCCGGTCGTTGGCGAACTCGCCGTACCGCGGGTCGGCGTGCCAGGGTGGCATGACGCCGCCGGCAACTGCCCGTCGGATCGCAGACGACCACGCGCGCGCCTGCTCCCAGGTCCCGAGCGCAAACGGAGCGGGGCCGCCCTCTCGATGGCACCCGATGCAGTGCCTCTCGAAGATCGGCGCGACATCGTCGAAATGGACATTGGCCACCTGGGACTCCGCAGCCCGAACTGCGACGGTCGTCGCCGCAACGACGGCGAAACCGACCGTCGGCAAGCTCCCGAACTGCCTCGACGCGGCTCTGCGGCTCAGAAGCTGCTGGCGCCCGCAGCCGCCCGGTTCGAGAGGCGGTACAGCTTGCTCCGCGTGCGGATGTACAGGCTGCCGTCCGCTATCGCCGGCGTCGCCATCGCCATCTCGTCGAGCGAGTTCTTGCCCACGACGCGGAACTCGTCGCCAGCCTCGATGACGAACGTGTCGCCGTCCTCGCTGAGGACGAAGATCTTCCCGTTGTAGGCCCACGGCGAAGCCGTGAAGGCGCCGGAACCGCGCTCGATCCGCTGCTTGCCGTAAACCTCGGCGCCGGTCTGCGGATCGTGGGCGGTGAAGAACCCGCGGTCGAGCAAGGTGTAGAGCCTGTCGCGGTAGATCAGCGGCGTCGGATTGTAGGCGCCGGCCTGCGGTTGATACCAGACCACCCAGCGATTGCTCTGCTGGCCGTCCTCCAGGGTGATGTCGCCTTCGGCGCCGGGTCGGATCGCGTAGACCGGGCGTATCTGGTCGCCAATGTAGCCGGAACTGACGTAGAGCAGGCCGTACATCGAGAACGGCTGCGGTATCGCGATCGACGACATGCCGCCGAAGTGCCAGAGGAGATTCCCCTCGACGTCGTACGAGCGGACCTGATCCGTGCCAACGGTGATCACCTCCGTACGCAGCTCGTTCTCCCACACGAAGGGCGTCGCCCAGTTGCTGCCCTCGTCCCTCGAGTCACGCCACAACTCCTCGCCCGTCGCACTGTCGAGCGCCACGAGAAAGGACTGGTCCTCGTTATCGTTCACCACGTAGAGCTGTCCTCCGTGGACGATCGGCGATGCCGCCGTGCCCCAGCCGTAGCGGGTCGGCACCGGTTCGAACAGACGCTCCCATACCGGCTCGCCGTCGAGGGTGAAGGCGAACACGCCGACGTTGCCGAAGTAGGCGTACACCCTCTCACCGTCGGTCACCGGCGTCTCCGAAGCGTAGGTGTTCTTCAGGTGGCGCGGGAAGTCCGGCGCACCGACCTTCACCTCCCGCTCCCAGCACGTCTCGCCGGTGTCGACCGAGAAGCAGTAGACAGACCAGTGATGTAAGTCGGCGGACGGCTGCATCCGATTTCCGCCCAGGTAGAGCCCCTTCTTCGGCTCCTCCACGGCCCCCTCGCTCCACACGGTGGTGACGAAGACCTGGTCGCCGAGCACGATCGGCGAAGACCAGCCAAGGCCGGGAACCTGAACGGCCCAGACGACGTTCTCGCTCGTGCTCCAGGTTTCCGGCAACCGCGGGTCGTCGTCCGCAACGCTCAGCGCGTCGGGGCCGCGGAATGCCGGCCAGTTCTCGGTCGCCGGCGGCGCCGCGGGTGCGACGCCGACGAAGAGAAAGGCGGCCGCGGCCGCCGCGAACGGGGGTCGAAGTGTGCGCATCTGAATCTCCAGACGGAGGTGGCTGTGGCGTAAGGGTGCAAGCGAGAACGACCGCCAGCTTAGCAGCAGAGCCAGCGGCCGACGTCGGGCCGCCCCAGGGTCGGAGTGTCCCGCGGCAACCGAGCGCCAGTGCACCGACTCCGCGTCCAATGTCGGCAGGGCTACCTCTCGACGACCCGCTGTTCCAGTTCCAGCAGCGCCTGCTTCGTCGGCAAGCCGCCGCCGTAGCCCACAAGCGTTCCGCCGCTGCCGATCACGCGATGGCAGGGCACGACGACCGGCAGCGGGTTCTTCCCGTTCGCGGCGCCCACCGCGCGAGACGCCGTCGGCTTCCCAATCCGTCCGGCCAGCTCGCCGTAGGAGATGGTCCGGCCGAACGGAATGCGCCGGAGTTCGCCCCAGACCAGGCGTTGGAACCGAGTGCCGCGAGCAGCAAGCGGGAGATCGAAATCCCGCCTCTCGCCGGCGAAGTACTCCTCGAGCTGCTTCTTCGCCTCCGCAAGCGCCGCTGGCAGGGCTCCGTTCGACACCCTCCAGGCCGGATTCGGCGGCTCGGCAGCCCGGTTCGGCAGGTCGATCCGCTCGATCGCCTCTTCGGAACCAACAAGGCGGAGGGTGCCGACGGGCGTCTCGAGGTCGTGGTAGGTCGTTGTCATCGGCTGGGTCCCTTCGAGTTCAGTGGGAGTCGGGAAGACGAGCGCGGGTGCCGCTCCACGACATTACCCTATTGAACAGATTTATTCAGTAGCGTAATCTCGTTCCGTCATGGAGTTCGAGCGCTCGCAAACCGCCCTGTTGAGAGAACGCTTGGCAGAGGCGCCCAGGACGATCTAAGCCGTCTTCGGGCCCGGCCAAGCGGCAAGACGACTATAGTCAAACAAGCGCTCCGAACATCGTCGCTCTACTACTACGCCGTCGATGCGCCCGGCGCCGACGAAACGAACTCGCCCGACATCTCGACTGGGCAATCGGTCGAATACGGAGGCGAGCGCGACCCGACAACGCCTCCGAGCTCCAGCGGAGGCTCGAAGCGAGGCTCGCCAACCAAGTCTCGCCAGACGAACTGCGCAAGATCAAGGTTCGCGTCATCGACGTGAGCAAACCCTGACAACCCGCCTGCCGGGCTCGCCGGGCACGGTTCCCCGGACCGGACCACCCGCGGACGATCCGTGCATAGAGTTGCCGTCCCACCCAACGAGGAATGAACCGATGACCGAACTCCCTGCCCACGGCTTGGCCCTCCACTCCACCATCCGCGCCGGTGACGGCGGAGGAACCGTCGAATTGGCCTTGGCCAGCGTCGCTGTGCCGAAACCCGGACCGGATCAGGTCGTCATCCGGGTCGAGGCGGCGCCGATCAACCCCTCCGACCTCGGCGTGCTGTTCGGACCGGCTGATGTCTCGACGGCGCGAACGGCGGAGGGCGAGAACGGCCCCGTCGTGACGGCCGACATCCCCGAGGGGCTTGTCCGTCTCGTCGAGGGCCGTCTCGGTCAGTCTCTGCCGACAGGCAACGAGGGCGCGGGCACCGTCATCGCCGTCGGTTCGTCACCGGCTGCCCAGGATCTGATCGGCCGCACGGTCGCCATCCTCGGCGGCTCGATGTATGCCGAGTATCGGTTGGCCGAGGCTCGGCAGTGTCTCGCCCTGCCGGAAGGCACGACTCCGGCGGAAGGCGCATCCTGCTTCGTCAATCCGCTGACCGCCCTGGGCATGGTCGAGACGATGAGGCTCGAGGGCCATACGGCGCTGGTCCACACCGCCGCCGCCTCCAACCTCGGCCAGATGCTCCAGAAGATCTGCACGGCGGACGGCGTGCCGCTGGTCAATATCGTCCGCCGCCCGGAGCACGAGGACCTCCTGCGCGGCATCGGCGCCACGCACGTCGTGAACTCGAGCTCCGACACCTTCATGGCTGATCTCATCGCCGCACTCGCGGCCACCGAGGCCACCCTGGGCTTCGACGCGACCGGCGGCGGCAAACTGGCCGGCCAGATCCTGACCGCGATGGAGGCGGCACTCTCCGCCAACGCTCCGGAGTACAGCCGCTACGGCTCGGCGACCCTCAAGCAGGTCTACATCTACGGCGGCCTCGACCGCAGCCAGACGGTCCTGACCCGGAACTTCGGCATGGCGTGGGGCCTGGGCGGCTGGCTGCTCCCCCACTTCCTGCGCCGCATCGGCCATGACGCCTCCGAACGGCTCCGACAGCGGGTCGCTGCCGAGATCAGGACGACGTTCAGGTCGAGCTACGCGAAGACGGTCACCCTGCGACAGGCCCTCGACCCGGAGTCGATCGCCATGTACGCGAAGCAGGCGACCGGCGCGAAGTACCTCGTGACGCCGCACGGGTAGAGACCCGAACAAGGGTCGCCTCGAAGTCTCGCATCCCGAGCTTCCGCACCTGAGGCCACTGTTCGCCCCTCTGATCCGAGGGGTAGCCTCGTTGGCGCGTCGCCTGCCGCCGGACCGCTTCCTTCAGACGCGCCGGTAGGAGAGATCTCCCTCCATGTAGGTCAGGTGGAAGCGCGCCGGAGCGACCGCACCGCGGGGATTACGGAACCACAGCGGGCGGCGATAGAAGACCTCGCCGCCGAGGGATTCCGCGGCGGCAAGGAGGCGGCGGTCGGTGGCGAGGAGGCTCGCCTCTTCGCAACCTTCGGCGGCCAGATGGTGAAGCACCGCGGCGAGAACCGCCCCCGCACGGTCTTCTACGTACGGCACGTGGACGATCCGGCCGGTCGGCGGGTCGACGGCGCGGTTGATGTAGACCAGCGCGGGGCCGAGCGGCGTTCCATCGCGCTCGAGGGCGAAGAGCCGGCCGTCGTGCTCGGGACAGGCGGCCAGCCACCGCAGATGGGCCGCGTGACCTGCGTTGACCAGCACGTCAGCGGGAGCCGCCGGCGCTTCAACCTGCGGCTCATACGGCGCAAGTCGGACCCCGGCCTGAACCGAGGACACGCCGCCGCCGGTCTGGAGTCGCAGTTCCAGCGCTTCGCCAACCTCGCGAAAGCCGCGCATGACCAGCATCGCCTTCGTCGCGGCGGTACCGCCCAACACGATCTCGAAGTCAGTATCGGGGGTGCGGCCGGCAAGCGGTACGCCGGCAGCGCCGCGCGAGCCCTCTTCCACCATCCACAACATCCGGTGGGTGCCAACGACGATCCGCCCATGGACCCGGTAGTGGCAGTGCAACAGCGCCACGTGACCGACGATCCGGCCCCGCCGCTCGGCGACCAGCGATTCGACCTCGGGCTCGCCGTCGCCCTCGAACAGGAGCCAGCGCAGCACCCGCGGTTCACGCCGAATGCCGTAAACCGCCTCGGTCAAGTCGGACAACCGCCCGAGTTCCGCCTCGGCCGTGGGCCGAAGGAGAACGTCGCGAACCGTCCGCGACTCGTTCGCTCGACTCACGTCGGCGGCGCCTTCGTACGCTTCATCCTTGGCGATTCCTCCACCGCACGCCGGGACTGCGCCGATTCGCCTCGCCGCGCCTTGAACGCCGCATCGCGTTCGGCCCGCAGGCGCAGTCCCTCGCGGAAGCGCTCGATGTTCTCTTCGGCCCGTGCCCGGAGCCGCCGGTACTTGTGCTCAGCCTCGAGCAGGAGGAGTTCGTCCCAGCTCTTGCCCTCCTCGGTCCAGTGGTACTCGTGGATCAGGAGCTGAATCTGATCGTAGCGGTCGAGCAACGAGGTGACGACCCCCTCGCGCCAAACCTGGGTGCTGTCGGACACGTACTTCATCCGTTCGAAGTAGAGCGGATCGTAGGCATCGACGAGGCCGGGAATCCCCAAGGTGCGCCCGGAGCGCATCGGCATATGAGGGCTCGCCGCGGAGATCCGGGCCCCGAAGAAGTTCTCGATCAGGTCGATCGCGCGCTGCGCGACTGCCACCGGGTCGCCGCCGCCGCGTTCGAGCAGCCCGAGGTCGTAGTGGAAACCCAGGTCGTGGCCCAAGGCGAGGATCGACTCGACAGCGCTCGCTCCGTCCGCCTCGAACAAGTTGTAGTCGGAGCCTATCTGCACGAAGAACGTCGAGCGAACACCGGCGTCGTGGTCGGCCTGGGCGATCGCGAGGGCAGCATCCAGGCTGAACTCGACGTCGTGGCGCATCAGCACGAACCGTTCCGTGTCGAGCAGCGCCTCGCCGAGCGGAACCGCCTCGCCAAAGGAGAAGGTCCGATGCGTGGCGACGATGCGCTCCAGGATCTCCCGATAGTGGGCCAACGTGAAGTCGTCATCCGGGTTGGCCCGACGGCCTGGCCCCGGTGGGTTCAGGTGGGCTGCCATGTCATCTCGCTCCAGGCTTCGGCGGCCAGTTCGTCGACTGGACGTAGAGCGCCATCGTCGATCCAGTCGATCAGGCGACGAGTCACGTCCGGGTAGTCCATGGGAACGGGTTCGGGACGATCGAGCCAGGCGCGGACTCGCTCCGCGCTCAGACGACGGACGACCGTGCCGAGGCCCAAGGCGGCAAGAGCGCGGCCGTTCAGGAACTGCTCCGGGTGTCGGCGAATCGGCAGGACGAGCAGTCGGCGGCCCAGATGAAGGGCCTCGCTCAGGAGCGAGAATCCTCCATGCGTGATCACCCCTTCAGAGGCAACGAGATCGCGAACGAACGCCTGACGATCGTACGGACGAATCGACACGTTGCCGCAGTTTGTCGCTGAAGCAACTGGCCGATAGAGGACGAAACGCCGCCTTCCGACTCGCCGCGCCAGCTCGACCAGACGACGCTCGTTCTCGGCCGGCAGATAGACGAGAACCGGCCGCTCCTCCGACGGCGGCGGGAGCTTGGCGGCAGCCTCTTCGAGATCCGAACTGATTGTCGGCGGCAGGTTCGCACCGCCGAAACGACTCCAGTGGAGTCCGACAGCGGTTCGCACCGGCGTATAGAGCGGACCCAAGAGACGCAGCAGCCACCTCGCGGGCCACGTGAAGCCCGGAAGAACCAGCCGTCCGTGAAACGCGTAGAGATGGCCGATGCCAATGCTCGGAAGGTTGTTCCGCTGTGCGATCCACGCCGAGACCGGCTCGTAGTCCGTCAACACGAGGTCGAAGGGACGGGCATCGAAGCCCCGCACGTCGCGGACGAACCGCGCCAGCCGGGCCTGCCCCGCCGTCCGCAGAAGCCGCACCCGACCGCCCGCGGCAGTCCCCGTAAACCCGCGCAGCAGTGTGTGGCTGGCCTGGATCGCCGGGTGGGCGAAGGCCGCCGAGCTCCGGCCGGTCAACAGGCAGTGGACATCGTGGCCCCGTTCCCTGAGCCCAGCCACCATCGCCGCCGAACGGACGAGATGACCGTGGCCGGTGCCCTGAACTCCGTACAGAATCCTCATTCCGAGCCCACGGACCGCCTGCTGCCGGACCAGAGGAACGCCTCGCGGAACGTAACACCCGGCGGCCCTCCTCTGCAAGCCGGCGCGACCGATCCGGAACCGATCGGCGTCGCTCTGAACTGCCGGGGCTCGCGGTATAGAGTTCTTCGCTGATTCTTCGCGGGTTCCTTGCGCCTCGTTTGGACGAGCGCGGTGTGATTCCCGCGTTCCAGGCCTCCTGGAGGTGACATCACGCGCGTACTCATAGCTGGCATCGACGGCTACCTCGGATGGCCGTTGGCGCAATATCTGACCGCCCGCGACCACGAGGTATTCGGTATCGACGCGGGCTTCCGCCGCGACTGGGTCGCGGAAATGGGAGGCTGTTCGGCCCTGCCGATTTCGTCCCTCGAACAGCGCATCGACGCCTTCGAGGCCGCGTACGACGCGCGCCCCGTTGTCGTGGAGGGAGACCTGACGGACCTCGACCTCGTCTATCGCCTGTTCGAGGAGGCCCGGCCGGAGGCGATCGTCCACCTGGGAGAGTGCCCGTCGGCGCCGTATTCGATGATCGACGCCGAACACACGGTCTGGGTCCAACGGAACAACCTCGAAGGCACGATGAACGTGCTGTTTGCGATGCGCGACCTGGCGCCCGACTCGCACCTGGTGAAGCTCGGCACGATGGGCGAGTACGGAACGCCGAACATCGACATTCCTGAGGGTTTCTTCGAGATCGACTACCGCGGTCGCCGCGACCGTCTGCCGTTCCCGCGCCAAGCCGGCTCGTGGTATCACTGGAGCAAGGTCCACGACAGCAACAACGTGATGTTCGCTTGCCGGATCTGGGGACTTCGCGCGACGGACGTGATGCAGGGGGTCGTCTACGGCACACGTTTCTTCGGCAGCGCCGCCGATCACCCGGGAGGACCCGGGCTCACGACGCGACTCGACTTCGACCAGGCCTTCGGCACGGCGCTGAATCGCTTCTGCTGCCAGTCAGTCATCGGCGAACCGCTCACCCTGTTCGGCCTGGGCGGCCAGCGCCGTGGCTTCCTGCCGATCTGCGACTCGATGCAGTGCCTGACGCTGGCCGTGGACCACCCGCCGGAAGCCGGCGACTACAGAGTCTTCAACCAGTTCGAAGAGACCTACACGATCGCTGAGCTCGCATCGAAGGTGGCTGCCGTCGCCTCGACTCTCGGGCTCGATCCGCAAATCCGGCACATCGAGAATCCCCGCAAGGAGCTGGAAGAGCACTACTACCGGCCGGACCACGAGAAATTGCTGGCACTCGGCTATCGGCCGACGCGCGACATGGACTCGGAGCTGCGGGCGATGCTCGAGGATCTGTTGCCCCACCACGATCGGATCGCCGCGAAGCGTGACGTGCTCGTACCCGATATCCGCTGGGACGGCAGCCGACGCAAGTCCGGCTTCCTCAAGGGCACCGGCGCCTCAGACCAGGCGGAAGCGGGTGCCGCAGATGTGGATCGCGCCGCCGTCCACGAGACCCCGCTCATCGGCTGAAGCGAACGCCCGTTCCGCGTCGACCCCGGCAAGGTCCAAACCGCCCAGACCCTCGGGACGGCCGTCCTCGGGCAGGACGAAGCGCAGATCCGCGTTCTCGAGCGGCATTGTCGGCGGACCGGCCTCGTGCCGCAACGGGATCTCGGCGATCTCGCTCCAGCGCGCGGCGAGTTCGGCTGGCCGCGGGGTCTGGATCTCTGCCGCCGCGATCCCATCGACGACGTCCGTGCGGCGGCAGCGCTGCCAGTTGTCGCCCGCCGGCTCCCACGGCCCGTCGGGTTCGAGGCCGTTCGTCTGGCAGTCGATTTCGAAGAAGGACCCGCCGGTGTCCTTGGGGTGGAGCTGCATGTTCTGAAAGCCGTTCCGTTCGAACTCGTTGACCACCCGTATGCCCAACTCGTCGACCCGGCGCCGTCGAGGCCCGAGGTCGTCGCACTGTGTGATGACCATATAGCCGCCGTCGCCGCCGCGCTTTGCCAGGTAGCGGCCGCCGGCCGTGCTCTCCTCGACCGGAGAGACGACCTCGAGCAGTTGATTGCCGATCGGCAGAAGGGCGTTCCGAAGCCCGAAACGGATGATGTGCGGGTCCTCGTAGCAGACTTCGATTCCGAACACTGCCGAGAGGTTCTCCACCACCGGATCGAGCTCCTTGGCGACCAGGCAGATCTGACGCAGGCGCAACCACATGACGAGTCCTCCTTCAGGCGCTTCAGACGATGTTCGAACGCGACCGCAGCCGGACCGCCGGCTGGCTAGCCCGCCGGCCAGAAGCCGCGATCCTCAAGCAAGTAGGCGAGGTGGGGATGGTAGAGACCCGGCTCGAGCAGGAAGGAGTCGTGACCTTTGTCCGAGTGGACGATGATCCGCATCGACCGAACTCCGGCCGCTTGGAGCGCCGCGAGCAGCTCGGCCTGCTCCTCCGGGTAGTAGCAGACGTCCGAGTTGATCGAGAAGACGAGGAAGCGCTGATCGCGGCAGCGCTCGAAGACCCGGTCGAGCGAGGGCGCGCCCGCGGTCTCCGCCAGGTCGTACTGACTCCACGCGTCGAGAATGCGCAGGTACGCGTTCGCGTCGAAGCGGGCCGCGAATTTGTGGCCTTGATGCCGCATGTACGACTCGATCGGGTGGTTTACGCCGTACCAGCCGACGCCGCCGCCGGCAGCCACGACGTCCCGGGCGCGCCGCCTCAAGGTCTCGAGCGACACGAACGTCTTGTGGTTGATCTGACGCGCGATCTTCATCCCCTCGAGCACGGTGCCCGGGGCGTAGCCGCCGTCATCGAACTGCGGATCGTTGACGATCGCCTGGACCTGCTCGAAGTTGTGGATTCGCTGGAGCGGCGTGACTTCCATGCCGGACGCAATGACGACGACGTTGCGCACCCTGTCCGGGTACATCACGGCCAGGTCGAGAGCTGCCATGCCGCCGGTTGACGGCCCGATCACCGCGTGGAGGATGTCGATCCCCAGCCGATCAACGAGCCGCATCGTTGCCCGCACGGTATCCGAGAAGCGAACGCGTGGAAACGTGGGTCCCCAGCGTCTGCCGGTCGCGGGGTGAATCGACAGCGGCCCGGTCGAGCCATAACAGCCGCCGATGTAGTTCACGCAGATCACCGCGAATCGATCCGTATCCACCGCTCGACCGGGACCGATGAAGTCGTGCCACCATCCCGGCACGAGTTCGTCCGTCCAGTCGATCTCGAGTCCCGGCACGCCGTGGTTCGTGCCCGCCGCGTGGTGATTTCCGGTCAAGGCATGGAAGAGGAGGACCACGTTGTCGCCCGCTGGCGAGATCTCTCCGTACTGCTCCCAAGCCAAGGTGAAGACCGGCAGCGTCTCGCCGCAGGCGAGTTCGAGCGGCAGGTCGAAGCGCTCGAAGCGGGTCTCGACCACGCCGATGCTGTCGTCGACACGGTGCTCGTCGGCAGGATGCCCGGAGTCCATGGCTCCAGACACTATCCCCACCCGCCCGGCAACGGTCGCGCCGCGAGGAGCGGCCGGCGAAGCCCTTGCGAACTCTAACCGGGGGCCAACACGCTCCGAGGCACGAGCGCCCAGTAGCGTCCCCGATGGGCCATATGGCCCGCGATCGCCTTGGCGGACTCGCCTGCGCCCCAGAACACGTCGCCGCGCACCGCGCCGCGGATCGCGCCGCCGACATCCTGAGCGACCAGCAGCCACTGACGGCGCACATCCTCCGCCTCGGGCGCCGCCTGCGGCGTCATCGCGTCGAGCCAGATCGGAACGCCGAGCGGAACGTACTGCCGGTCAACCGCCAACGACCGTTCCGGCACAAGCTGAACGCCTTGAGCGCCCACCGGCCCATCGCCGTCCATCGCGCGAAAGAAGACATACGAGGCGTTCTCCGTCATCACTTCGCTGGCCCGGTCCGGGTTCGCGCGCAACCAGGCGTCGATCGTCTGCAGCGACACCTCGCTCCGCTCCAGTTCTCCCCAGTCGATCAGGGTGCGCCCGATCGCGTGGTAGGGATGGCCGTTCTGCGCCGCGTAGCCCACCCGGAACGTCGATCCGTCGTCGAGCGCGATGCGCCCCGAGCCTTGAATGTGAAGAAAGAAGGCGTCAATCGCATCGTCGACCCAGACGAGTTCGAGCCCCCGGCCGCGAAGCGAACCGGCGCTGATCGCGGCCCGATCATCGTAGGGTTCGAGACTCCGCCCGCGAACGCGTCCCGCGAGTCGACGACCCCTCAGATCGTCGCGGAAGCGCCCGAGGTCCACCGTGATCAGGTCGGCCGGCGCCGTATGGAGCGGCACGTGGTAGCGCTCGCTCTGCCTCCGGCTGCCCCGGAGCTGCGGCTCGAAGTAACCGGTGAACAGACCGATGCGCCGCGTCCAGGCGCCGTTCGACCCGGGCCTGCCCGTGCCCGGATCGTCCGCGCGGGAGATGGGTACGGCGAGCAGTTCACGCTCGATGATCGCTCTGAGCGCGGTCTCGTCGAGCGGTTCGCCCGAAGGGGCCACGGCGCGGCAGAAGGCCCGCCAGTCACCGGGCGTGCCGCCGAGTTCAACCGGCGCCAGCCGCCGATCGGCAGGCTGCGCCAGGAGTCGGCCGCAACTCCGGCGAAGCGCCGGCAGCGCGTCGGCGATCGCATCGTCGGCCCAACCCGGCAATGAGGCAACGTCGACCGGTTGACCGTAGACCTCGACGACGGCGACCGCTGCCGGAGAGGGGAACGGCGCCGAGGCTCGCAGCGGCGCCGCGAGCCACGAGCCGATCCGTTCCGGCCCCACCGCCAGAATCGTCGCAATCAGCGCCCAGCCCACCGCCACCAGCAAGATGATCCGGGACCCACGCCCGGCCGCCCCGGGCTTCGCGGTTCTTCGTTCTGACGACGCCATCCAGGCGCATGCTAGCCCGCTTGTTTCACCGATCTCCTGCTGCGGCCGCGGATCCGCTCGCTCTAGCGAGAGCTCCCGGTCAACCGCAGCCGCTACGCTCTCCTCCGATGACCGACCGTCCCCTCCGCTGGCTGTTCGTGTACGACTGCATCTACCCGGAGTCGCTCGGGGGCGTCGAGCATCGGAATCACGAACTGGCGCGGGAACTTGGTCGGATGGGACACGAGGTCGTCTTGTCGGGCTGGGCCGAACGGCCAACGTCGCCCGAGCCGAACGTTCGGGTCGAGCCAGTGGCCAGGCCGAGCCGGCGCTACCTCGCGCGAGGCAGACGGTCGGGGATCGAGGCGCTGCGGTTCGCATCTCAGATGAACCGGGTTCCGCTGGATCGCGTCGATATCGTGGAGACCGCGAACATCCCCTATCTCCATCTGCCGCTGCTCTCGCACCGCTGCCGGCGGCACGGAGTTCCGCTGCTTGTCACCTGGCACGAGCATTGGGGCCGCTACTGGCGCGAGCACCGTCCTCCGGGCCCGTTCGACCCGGGCATGTGGAGGCTCTATGCGCTGTGCGAGGGCCTCTCGCTCCGCTATGGCGACCGGACCCTCGCGGTAAGCGAGCTGACGGCAGAGCGCGTCGGCCGTCGCCGTGACGATCCGGTCGAAGTCGTTCCCAACGGCATTCCCTACCGCCGAATCCGCCGCTTGGCCCGGCAGACCGAAGAGAACGCGCCCCCCCTCGTGTACGCCGGTCGGTTGATCCCGGAGAAGCGCGTGAGCCTCCTGCTCGAGGCGACAGCTCGACTCGCCGCGCAACCGCTCGGCCAGAAACTCGCTGCCGAGCGCGGGGGCCTGCTGCGGATCATCGGCGACGGCCCAGCGGCGGTGGATCTGCGGGAACAGGCCGGACAGCTCGGCCTTCGGAGGTTCGTCGAGTTCACCGGCCGCTTGCCTCGGAACGAAGACGTGTGGCGCGCGGTGGCCGCTGCGTCGCTGGCCGTCCAGCCCTCGGCCCGCGAGGGCTTCGGACTGTTTCCGCTCGAAGCGATGGCCGCCGGAGTGCCCGTCGTGCACTGCCGCTCTCCGAACAGCGCGGTACGGGAACTCGTCCGCGACGGCCAGGACGGCTGGGCGGTCGAACCCGACGCCGCAGCGCTCGCTGAGCTTCTCGAACTCAAGCTGAGGGACCCGGAGACCCTCGCGACAGCAGCCCGCTCGGCAACCGCGCGTGCCTCAGGCTACGAGTGGAGATCGACCGCGACCCGCCTGATCTCGCTCGCAGAGACGCTGCTCGAAGGCCCAACGCGCGGCCGGCGTGCCTTGAAGGCCCAACTGCTGTAGTGTGCGCGCCGACATGGGAGCACTGCTTCAGATCGAGGTGTCAGCGGGCGAACTGATCGACAAGATCACGATTCTCGAGATCAAGGCACGACGAATTGCCGACCCGCACAAGCTCGGCAACGTACGGAGGGAGCTCGAGAGTCTCGACGCCGTCCGCGGCCGGGAGATCGAGAGTACCGAGCAGCTCGAGGACCTGACCCGCGATCTGCGCCGAATCAACGAGCGGCTGTGGGAGATCGAGGACGACATTCGCACCTGCGAACGCAACGGCAGCTTCGGCGACCACTTCGTCGAACTCGCACGGGCCGTCTACCAGACGAACGACCGGCGAGCGGCGGCCAAACGTCAGATCAACGAACTCGTCGGTTCGGAACTCGTCGAGGAGAAGGAGTACGCCAGCTACTGAGCGACGACGGACGGGCAAGCAGACTTGCCGTCGCGGGCAGCGGTCTCAGCGCGCCAGGCCCGCTACCAGTCGCCCTGGTTCGGCATCGAGGCCCACGGCTCCTCGACAGGCAGCGCGCCGCCAGCCTGCAGGAGTTCGATGGAGATTCCGTCCGGCGAGCGGATGAACGCCATGCGGCCGTCCCGCGGCGGCCGATTGATCGTCACGCCCTGCTCCTGCAGTGCACGGCAGGCGCCGTAGATGTCGTCGACCTCAAAGGCGAGATGGCCGAAATTCCGGCCCCCACCGTAGTCCTCGGGGTCCCAGTTCCAGGTCAGCTCGAGCAGCGGCGCCGTTCGTTCGCGGGCGAGCTCGACATCCGAAGGCGCGGCCAGAAACACGAGCGTGAACCGCCCCTGCTCGCTTTCGAACCGGCGCATCTCGACCATCCCGAGCTTGCCGCAGTAGAAGTCGAGCGCCTCTTCCAGGCTGCGGACACGGACCATCGTGTGCAGGTACTTCATTCCTTCCTTCTCTCCCGTTCTCGTGACGATCCGGTAGCTTACGCTCCCCATGCTCATCAGGAAGGCAGTGCATCGGGTGATCGACTCGCCCATCACCCAGGTCGGGCGGTGGAAGAGAAACGCGTCCCGGGACCTGCCCCTCATCGACGTCTCCCAAGCCGCGCCAACCTATCCGCCCGCCCCGGAACTCCGGGACCACATCGGCGAGCAGGCACAGAGCCCGATCACGGCGACCTACACCGACCAGCAGGGGATCTTCCCGCTCCGCGAGGCGCTGGCTCGGACCCTGACCAGGGACTACGGCGCTCAGATCGCCGTCGAACGCGTGGCGGTCACCGCGGGCTGCAACCAGGCCTTCTGCCTGGCGATGATGGCGCTGACCGGGCCAGGAGACGAAGTGCTCCTGCCGCTCCCCTCTTACTTCAACCACGACATGTGGCTGCGTTCTCAGGATGTGACCCCGGTCTACCTGCAACCCGGCCCGGACATGATCCCCGATCCGGCCGAGGCGGCGGCGGCGCTCACGGACAGAACGCGCGCGATCGTCCTGGTGACGCCGAACAACCCGACCGGCGCAGTCTACCCGCCGGCCGTCGTCGATAGCCTCTTCGAGCTCGCCCGCGAACGCGGACTGGCCCTGGTCGTCGACGAGACCTACCGTGAGTTCCGCGAGCGCTCGGACCCGCCGCACGCGCTCTTCTCGCGTCCCGACTGGAGCGACACGCTGATCCATCTCTACAGCTTCTCCAAGGCCTACTGCATGGCGGGCTACCGGATCGGCTGCATGGCCGCGAGTCCGACCTTGCTCCGCGAAACGCTCAAGATCGCCGATTGCGTCGCCCTGTGCCCGTCCCATATCGGCCAACTGGCCGCCCACTACTGCATCGAACACCTGGACCAGTGGAAGCGCAACTACCGTCGGACCGTCCGCGAGCGCGTCGCATACGCCGCCCGCCGCCTCCGCGAAGCGAACACGGGCTTCGACGTCCTCTCATTCGGCGGTTACTTCGTCTACCTCCGCCACCCCTTCGCCGACCGCTCCTCGATCGACGTGGGCCGCAGCCTCGCCCGCGACCACGGCATCCTCTGCCTCGCCGGCGCCATGTTCGGCCCTGGCCAGGACCGCTGCCTTCGGCTCGCGTTCGCCAACGTCGACTTGCCCGCCATCGACGAACTCGTCGAGCGGCTGGACCGGGTTCGGTAGTAGCCGCCGGCGGGGACTGGTCCTCCCCGACGACCGTTCGGCGGGAGGCCACGCCGGCTCATGGGATGTCCTGGCCACTCGGCAATCCAAGCCACCGCACCACGTCAAGTCACGGAACTTGTGGACGCTCCAGGACTTCGGCGATACGTGCCCTCACCGCATGCCCCACTCGCTTGAAACCCAAGAGGCGTGCGATTGCCTGGATCCGTTCCGTACCTTCGATGAGGCCATTCTGTTCCTTGACAAGATGGGCGGCCTTGAGAATCTCAGGCGGCGGCAAGTACGCAGGCTTGGTCACCAGCGGGCCCTTCCCGGACCGATCGCGCACTGGCGGGTCAGCGCGCTGCGTCGGACTCATGACGAAGTCGCCTTCCTCTTCGATTCGGCCAGAGAGAGCACACTGCAGCAAACCCCGCTCCGCAGCTTCAACGATCCTAGACCCTGTACGAGCCAACCCGTAGGCTTCGGCGACTCGGCGAGCCACTAACTCCCTGTGCATGGGCCCTTCCGATTCGATGATTCGGCCGACAACCTCCGCCACTTGCTGCGGTCTTGCCTCAGGCGGCGGGGGCCAACCCGGGTACCGAACGCCAGCAGGCTCGTAGGGAGTAGCGACAAGCGCCCTGGGAGGTTCGGGCGGTGTTTCGTGAACCTCCGACAGCGCGGGTTGAGGCGGACCTCCACCGTCGACCCAGCCCGAACGGTCGTTCACTTCGGAACTACCTCCCGATCTGTTGGCCCCCGGCGGACGGAAACCCCCTGTCGCCGACATCGCCGCCCGCGCGGCGCTCAGCGCTGCGTCGAGCCGTTCGATCTCGTCCTGGCGCCTGTAGAACCAGTCCGTGCTCCAGATGCGGTGGAATCGCCATCCAAGTTGCTCCAGCACCTGCTGACGCTGGCGGTCCCGCTCCCGGGCCCAGAGTGCGCCATGGTAGGACGCACCGTCGCACTCCACGGCCAGGATGTACTGGGATCGCTTCCCCGGGTCCCGGACCCCCAAGTCGATCCGAAATCCCGCGCTGCCCACTTGGTGGTCGACTGGGTAGCCACGCTCGGCGATGACCTGCGCAACATCCTCCTCAAGGGGACTGTCGGGGCCAAGTCCGGTCGGTTCCTGTTCGGCGCCGAGTTGTCCCGTTTCCGCGAATCTCAGGAACTTCCGCAGCACTCTGGGTCCCTCTGCCCGTGTGCGATTCAGGTCGATATCGCGCCAGTCGAAGGACACGAAGATCTCGCAACGCATCCGGGCCCGGCTGAACAGGACGTTGAGGCGCCGTTCTCCTCCCTCGTTGTTGACAGGCCCAAATCTCATCGAGGAGAGTCGGCCGTTCGGCTCGTGAGGACCATATCCGACACTGATCAAAATCACATCCCGCTCGTCGCCCTGGACATTCTCGATGTTCTTGACGAACACTTCCTCGGTCTTGCCTTCGCGCAGCAGAGCATCCAATGCAGAGTCTCGGCGACGTCGCATTTCGAGAACCTCGGTGATCATGTCGCTTTGCGCCTTTGAGAAAGCGACCACGCCCACCGACCGGCCTTCCCCGGCCTCTGACCGGGAATGGTGGCTCAGGGCGTCGGCAAGGTGCTCGGCCTCGAGTCGGTTGGTGCCGGCCCGTCCAGATCCATGCGACTGAGAGCTGTATACGCCCTGCACGCGCCTGAGCTTCATCCCGAAGCAATCGTCCTTCTCCAGCGGCGACGGAGGCAGGACCAAGCCAGTCTCGTAGAACTCGATGTTGGCCATCCGAATCAGCGAGGGGTCTCTAGACCGGTAGTGCCACTTGAGCATCGCCTGTCGTAAACCGCGTGCTTCGGCGAGCTTGAGGATGCTCTCCATCTCTGCGGCGCCGGCCGCCGACGGTGGCATTTCCGCGTCGTCGTCCTTATCCTCCTCCGTATCCCGGTTGTCAACCAGCCTGTCGAAGAAGTTCGTGGGCGGCAACTGCTTGTCGTCACCCACGACCACGATCTGACGTGCCCTCGCCACTGCCCCCAGCGCGTCCTCAGGACGAACTTGGCTAGCCTCGTCGATGAGAAGCAGGTCGAAGGAAATCCCGTTGGCCGGCAGAAACTGGGCGATTGAAATCGGGCTCATCAGGAGAACGGGCTTGATGCGTGGGATCATCGTCGGTGCCGCCTGGAACGCCCGGCGCACCGACCGGTGCCGCCTCTTCTTGGCAAACTCACCCTTCAGAAAAGCCATCTCCCCCGCCGTACCGGTGGGTAACTGGCTCAGGTGCCGGTGGCGTATCAGCCTCCTGACCTCTGTGAAGCGGCGCTCTTCCAGCTCCTGGAACTCCTTGACGCGCCGATGGCGGTCCGCGCTGGCGACGTCGTCGAGTTGCGGTCGGGCCAACCTGGCGTGCTTCCAACGCTCCTCCGCTACTGCATACCCGAACTCTTGTTCCGCATCGTCTGGCGATTCCCCCTCGCTCTCCATCCTGTCCACGAACGCACCGAGACCTCTCGCCACGATCACCTCTCGGCACTTCTGAAGCCGCTTCCAGTCCTCGTAGCCTGCGATTTGCCTGTGCATCTTGCCCAGGCGCTCTCGCAGCTGCTCAAGGGTCGTCGCCACCAGCCCAACCTCGTTGTCGTCTTCGAGTCCGAGCTTCCTGTCCAGCTTGCCCAGGCGAGAACTCGTGGCGTCACGTGCCTCTCGAAGCCGTGCCAGCAGCGTAGTTGCATCACTCGTCAGACCGCACACTGCCTTGACCGTGTCCGACGTCAAGGGCAATCCGACGTCTCGTAGCACACACCGCAACTTCCCGGTCCAATCACCAGCCTGAAGCAGTGCATCGACCTCGGTGCGCTCGCCTCGCCACAGCGACCCCAGCGCCTCCGCGAGCCAGTTCTCCTCCTGCGCAAACGCGTCACGCTTGGCCTGCACGTCAAGCAACTCATCTACCAGCGCGAGCCGCTTCTCCGGCGAGGGTGGCAGCTTGCCCTTGAGGAGCGTGCCGAACTGCCTCGATGCGCGACGGTACTTACCGAACCACCGCGCCAGGAGCGAATCCAGTCCGGCTGCAACCTCGAGTCGCAGTTCCGCCACCGGAGTGGCCCAAGCAACTTCAAGAAACGCATCCGCCGCGCCCTTCGAGTCGACCCAGGTCTTGAACAGCCCGAGCGCGTCCATCAGGCGCCGAGAGTCGGAACAGGCGGCGAAGACGACCGCCCGTTCCCGCACCCCTTGAGGCGATTTGCCCGCCTCCTTGAGGCAACGCTCGACGCGCTCCACCGTCAGCAGGTCGAGCGGTACATGCACGCCTAGACGCTCCGCGATTGGTTCTGCGACCTGCTGCAACGTCACCACCGCATCCCGTGCGCTTCCGAGTTCCAACCTGAGGCGGTCCTGGTCCATCGGCTGAAGATCGAGCCTCTGAACCCCAAAGAACGGGTGCTCCGAAGGCCGCCCGGTGACCTTGAGGGCCTCAGCGAACGACCGAATCGCCTCTCTGGTCTCCTTCACCTCCTCGTTCGTCAGTTGTGCGAGCCCTTCTCGCTCAGAGGGCTCCACTCTGGCCGGCGGCAAGTTGGATCCGCGGCAGCGGCACAAATCCGAGATCACCTCGAACGGCGTGTAGTCCCTTCCATCGAGCCTCTCATGAAGGAAGTTGTCGATCCCGTTCAACCTCTCCCGGACCTCTGTAAGCGCGGCTGGCAAAGCCGCGGGCGTCTCCGGCACGGCCCTTCCAGATTCGAGCGTTCGTTGAAGCTCTCCGTAAAACGCTTTCTTGTTGGCCTTCCGCGAGTGCAGTTCGAGACAGACATCACGGAGCCCCGCCTTCACGAGTCGGTCGTGCACGACATTGAGCGCGGCCATCTTCTCCGCCACGAAGAGAACGGTCCTACCATCATGCACAGCTGCGGCAATGAGGTTTGTGATGGTCTGTGATTTTCCAGTTCCTGGAGGTCCCTGGACGACGAGGTTCCGGCCGGACCGCACCTCCTCGATCACCTTTGCCTGCGAAGCATCCGCGTCGACGACATGGACCAGGTTCTCGGGCTCGAGGTGCTCATCTAGGCGGTCCTCGAGTTGAAATCGCAGAGGCGGCTCGTCCACTCCACGGTTGGCGTCAAGCAGCCCTCGGATCAGAGCATTCCTCACCAGCGCATCGTCAGGCCAGTTCTCTTCCTTGAGATCACGGTACATGAGCGCCTTGATGAACGAAAAGAACCCAAGCTGCATGCCATCTTTGTCGATGGTCCAACGCTTCTTACCCTCGATTGCCGAAGCGACTTGGTCGAAGTAGTCACTCGGATTCCACTCTTCGCTGTCGTCGATCTCAGGCAACTCGATTCCGAAATCCCCCTTCAAGCGCTCCTGCAGGGGCACGTTCGTCGTCACGTCGTCCTGCCGCGCCTTCAGATTGAAGAAGAACCTCTTCGGAGGTCGCGTGAGCTGAACGGGCAACAGTACGAGCGGCGCCTCCCGCAGCACCTCGGACTTGCCATCCTCGTACCAGCGAAGAAACCCCAAGGCCAGGAACAGGAAATTGGCCCCCTGCTCCTCTTCGGTCGTCCTGGAGTCGCGCCACAGCTTGAGAACCCGCTTTTCCAGCGACTGCGGACCAAGTTCAGTCTGAAGGTAGGCGTCTCGATATTTGGAGGTGTGGTCGACTTCACCATCCAGGCGGAACGGCAGAACGTCTCGTTCCTCATCATCCTCATCGTGGCCTGTCGGCTGGAAACGCATCTTGCGCCCCCTCAGACGCAGGAGGTCATAGATGTCGTCGGAACGTCCGCGAACGACGTTGAGCACGTTGGCTCGCTTGGCACTGCGATTAACGTGGACCAGTCGGTTCCTGGTACCCGTATCGACCAGACGCTTGCGCAGTGCCTCGAGGGCACCAGCCAGACCCTCTGCGGCGCCTCTGTCCTCGACTTCGGCCGGACGCGGCCGCCGCAGCTGGCTCCTTGGCACTTGAGGCTGAGTCCGCGGCAGTTTCGGATGATCCGTGTTGGGCATGCCACAAGACTACACCTACTCCACCACAGGGCGCGGGAGCCGGTCAGACCGATTCCGCCCTGTCGGAGACCCGGGAGAGTCACGCAGGCATTCCGGCACGCGGGACCGCCTGCACGTGGCAGCGCGATGCGAACCAGGATCCTGAAGGACTTGCCCAGGTGCTCGACCGTTTCAACGCAAGCCGCTTCGTCTTGGGTCCGACCGCGAGCTTTCCGTTGTCCACCAGACGCAGCAAGAACAGGGCTTCGACGGCCGCCTCCTGCATTAGAAAGAAGTCGAGGGTCGGAAGATCCCAGTAGCTTGCCCTCGCTGCTTCCCGGCGGACCAGCTTGCGCAGCCCGGGACGGACGTGGCTCGAGGAAGGGGCTCGGGGCTTCACGCAGCTTTCACAAGGGCGAGCTGTTTGAGATCGTCAATCCGAGACAGAACTCCCTCAACCTGGCGTCAACGAGACACCGCAGAACCGCCTTCACGATGTACACCATGCGGGTCGGCCTCTGTCGCGGTAACCGCAGCTCCCTTGACATTTCCCGCAGCACGTCGACGGTCAAGTCGGCAAGGGCCTCCTTCTGGCTGGCGGAACGGACTCGGTAGGCCTTCGTTCGGAACCTCAGCGTTCCGGGCCGCGGATCTCGAAGTCGACGGCGCCCGTGTCCGGATCGGCCTCGATGACGACCGAACGCCCCTGAAACCAGGGGCCGGGGTTGACGACCTGGGTCCGGCCGATCGTGTCGGCGCCTACGGCCTCGTGGATGTGGCCCGAGAAGACGAGGTCGGGTTGACAGCGCTCGATCGCGGTCCGAAGCGATCTGGACCCCACATGGAGGCCGCGAGCGATGTCGCAAGCGGTGCCGAATGGCGGCTGATGGGAGACGAGGATCGTGGGGCGCCCGTCGACCGCAGCGGCGGCGGCGAACGCCTCGGCGGCGACCCGGTCGTAGTCGGCCTCCGTGCGCTCGTAGGGCAGGTCGCCGAACGGTAGCCCTCCCGAGAGCCCGACGAGTTTGACGCCGTCCACGACCCTGGCCCGCCGGTCGAGGTCCATCTCCTCTTCGCGAAAGTAGTTCTCGACCGTAGGCAGGTCGCAGTTGCCGCACACGGCCAGCACCGGAACGCCGGATTCCTGGAGCGGTTCGACGATACGTCGGGCATGGTCCGGCCCCAGGAAGTTCGTCAGGTCCCCGGCCAGCAACACGAGATCGAAACCCGACGGGTCCGGCAAGCGCGGCGACCTCTGACCCGACCAGTGGAGGTCGACGAGGCCGAGGAGCCGGACCGTCACGGCAGGTCTGCCGGCCGGACCCACGACCGGACGGACGACCCCTCGCCGGCGGCTTCAGTGAACCAGGGAGGGAGTCGCATGCGCCGACTCCTCCTGTTCGTCGTCCGGGCCGTGGGACATGACGAAGACCCACGCGGCGATCCTCTCGCGCTCCGACTCGGCGATCAACTCGAAGATGTGCTCATCCTGCTCGCCCTCGTACGACTGCACGTAGGACACGCGCTCACGGTCGATCACAAGCTCCCCGACGAGACGCTTGCCGTAGACGAGCTGTGCGATGAGCAGGTTCTTCTCCGCGACGAACTGCCAGTGAAAGTCGTCATCGTCGCAGAGGAGCGAGTCGGCCGAACCCGCCCGGATCACGCAGTTCGGATGAAGCACGAGCCAGTTCCAGAACTGGTCGAGGTCGAGCGTGACCGAGGACCGCTCTCGCGCTATCCCGGCAGTCATCGCGGCATCGTATCGCGGGAAGGTCCGGGCGCCGCGGGATAGAGTGCGCCCGGATGACGACGCAGATGCCGTGGACCGAGCTAGGCCACCCCCGCTTCGCCTTCGAACGGGGTCTGCACGACCTCGGCAACGGCGCGTACGCCTGGCTACAGCCGGACGGGGGCTGGGGTTGGAGCAACGCCGGCCTGATCGTGAGCGGCGGCGAATCGCTGTTGGTCGACACCCTGTTCGACCTCAGCCACACCCGCGAAATGCTCGACGCGATGAGGCGCGCCGACCCCGCCGCCGCGGACATCGACCGCCTCGTGAACACCCACGCCAACGGCGATCACACGTACGGCAACGAGCTCGTTGCCGGCGCCGAAATCATCGCCTCCGAGTCAGCCGCCACCGAGATGGCGGGCAGCGGCCCCGAGGAGCTCGCCGCGCTGATGCGCCAGGCACGCACCCGGGGCAGCACCGTCGACGACTTCCTCGTCGAGTGCTTCGGCCGGTTCGACTTCGAAGGGATCACGCACACCCTGCCGACACGCACGTTCCGTCGCGAACTGACGATCGAGTGCGGGAACACATCGGTCCATCTGGTCGGGGTGGGGCCAGCGCATACCGCCGGCGACATCCTCGTGCACGTGCCGGGGGATCGCACTGCGTTCACCGGCGACATCCTCTTCGTCGCGGGCGCCCCGATCATCTGGGCGGGACCCGTCTCGAACTGGATTGACGCCTGCAACCTGCTGCTCGACTGGGACCTGGAGACGATCGTGCCCGGCCACGGCCCGATCACCGATCGACGCGGGGTCGAGGCCGTGCGGGCCTATCTCGTCTACGTTCGGGACGAAACGAGAAAGCGCTACGACGCCGGACTCACCGCCCGCGACGCAGCATTCGACATTTCGCTCGGCGACTTCGAGTCGTGGGGCGACAATGAGCGGATCGCGATCAACGTCCACAGCCTGTACCGCGAGTGGGGCGGCGACGACCTAGGCGCCGCGCCGATCCCGGAGTTGTTCGGGCTGATGGCCGAACTGGCCCTCCAACGACGACGCTGAACCGACACGAACGGCAGAAAGAGGAGACCTGAAGAGAATGGACCTGGGAATCGCAGGCAGGAAGGCGGCCGTAGCCGCCTCGTCGACCGGTCTCGGCTTCGGCTGCGCCGCGGCACTCATCGAGGACGGCGTCGAGGTCGCCATCTGCAGCCGCAGCGAGGAGCGCATCCGCGCCGCGGCCGCAAGTCTGGGCGACAAGGCCACGCCGATCGTCGCCGACGTGTCGACGGAGGACGGCGCCCGCTCCTTCGTCGAACAATCGACCGCAGCGCTCGGGCAGATCGACATACTCGTCGCCAACGCCGGCGGGCCGCCTCCGGGGACTGCGGCGACCTCCTCCATCGA
The DNA here is from genome assembly GCA_965219625.1 of Candidatus Multivoraceae bacterium. Taxonomy (GTDB): domain Bacteria; phylum Acidobacteriota; class Thermoanaerobaculia; order Multivoradales; family Multivoraceae; genus Multivorans. The sequence continues at coordinate 893,127 of OZ244782.1, forward strand.
CCGCTACCGGCAAGCGATCGACCTGAATCTCCTGTCGACCATCGTCATGTGCCAGACCGCACTCCCCGACATGCGCGACCGAGGCTGGGGGCGGATCGTTGCGATCACCTCGATCGGCGCCCGCCAGCCGATCGGCAATCTCGCCGCCTCGTCCGTCGCCCGCGCCGGCGTCAGCAGCTTCCTGAAGAACCTGGCCACCGAGGTCGCCCAGGACGGCGTCACCGTGAACTCGGCCCAACCCGGTATCCACGCCACCGATCGGATCAGGGCGCTGGGCAACGCGGAAGCGGCGGCGAAGCGCGTTCCCACCGGAAGGCTCGGCACCGCCGAGGATTTCGGCAAGGCCGTCGCCTTCCTCTGCTCGGAACCGGCGAAGTTCATCACCGGTACCGGTCTGCTTCTCGACGGCGGCGCCTACCCCGGCCTGATCTGAGCCGCGAGGCCGCGTGGGCGCCTGTAGCCTCTCCCTGCCGCGGCCAATGCCAGGCAACCGAGCCACGAAGCCGCAGCGGCCAACAGGTATGCGCTTCGATAGCCGCCGGTCGCGTCGTGGGCCCAGCCCAGGAAGAGCGGCCCCAGCGAAACGCCGACGGATGTGAACAGGGCGCTGACCGAGTAGATCCGCGCAAAGCTCCGGGTGCCAAAGGCCTCCGCCAGAAGCAGGGACTGCATCATGAGAAAGCTGCCCACTGTCAACCCGAAGGCGACGGATGAGAGCAACAGACCGGCCGCCGATGCAGTTCCGCCGAGGGCAACCAGGGCAGAGCCCTGGAGAACAAGCAACAGCATCGTGAAGCCGCGATAGGGCAGACGGGCGAGAGCCGCTCCCGAGGCCAGCCGGCCTACCACGCTCGCCGCGGCCAGCAACGACACCGCCGCGCCCGCAACGGCCGGCGCGTGACGGCTGACCAAGCTGAACTGGTGAGCGATCGCGCCAACCTGCGACATCAGGCCGAGGCCGAACGCGCCAGCGATGCCGACGAAGTAGCGAGAGCGGAACGCGTCCCGGGCGTCCACCCCCGGATCTTCGACATTCTCCAGCTCGTCGGCCATATCCACCGACCCATCGGGCCGCGGCTTCATCCACACGAATGTCACGGGGACGATCCCCAGAACGTAGGCAATCGCCAACAAATCGACGCCCCGCTCGAGCCCGAAATCGCCGAGCACGCGCGCCGCCAGCGGCGCGACGACGATGCCGCCGACCGAGAGCCCGGTGAAGACCACCGAGAGGGCAAGGGCCTGCCGTCGGACGAACCAGCGCGTGACGACCGTGCTGGCCGTCAGGATGTTCGTACACGCGAAGCCGATGCCGAACAACCCGAACGCGAGATATGCCATCGCCATCGTCTCGACGCGCCCGATGGCGACAAGAGACAGGGCGGCCAGCAGGGAGCCAAGAAAGACCGACCAGCGCGCATCGATCCGTTCGATGAGAGTGGCGATCCCCAGGCCGGCAAGGCCGCCGACCGCAAAGAAGACGCTCGAGGCGGAGGACGCCGCCGCCACGGACAGGCCCCGTTCCCGCGTAAGCGCCTCGATCAGCACGGATTGGCTGTAGAAGCCCAATCCCGAGGCGAACATCATCATGACGAACAGTGCCGTCACGACCTTCCAGCGTGCGAACGGCTGCCGCATCACAGAGCCGTCCGCAGGGAATCGATCGGCGGCCGGCGGAGCGCCCGGGAACTTGCGAGCACGCCAGTTCCAAGCGAGAGCACGCCGCCGACAGCAAGGACTCCGAGCGTGGCGACCGGCCGAAGCGACCACACGAGTTCGAGCTCCCGCGTCACCAACCACCAGGATGCGGCCGTTCCCAGCGTCGCCGCTACCAGCGCGGACGACAGCCCGATCAGCGCGTACTCGGCCGCGAAGGCACGGAGGACGTCGGCCGTCGTCGCACCGATCGTCCTGAGCAGCGAAACCTCTCGGCCGCGGCGGGATGAACCTGCGGCAATCGCGCCAGCCAGCGTCAAGAGGGCCGCAGTCACCGTGAAGCTGCCGAGCACCCGAACTCCCAGCTCCAGGTTGCCGACGAGATCGACGACCTTCACCAGCAACTCGCGGATTCTGAGCACCGCGACACGCGGGTGGGCGCGGTAGACCTCGTCCTGAATTTCCGTCTCACGCTCCGGTGGCAGCCAGGCTGCCGCCAGCCGCGTCTGCGGCGCCCATTCGAGCGCACCCGGTTCGACGACGAGGAAGAAGTTGATGCTGAACCCCTCCCAGTCGACGCGACGCAGGCTGGTGACAACGAGCTGGACCGAGCGGCCGGCCACCTGGAGTTCGATCGTCGAGCCGACCTCCACTCCGATCGTCTGGGCAAAGTCCTGCTCGACGCTGACCTCGAAGCGGGCGGGATCGAGCCATGGGGACGCGCGTCCGACTTCGCCCGCCGCGTCCAGGATGAAGTTGTCGTCCGGCAGCGAGTCGAGATAGGTGAGCCGCAACTGCCGGTTCAGAGCCCAGCGGCTGCCATCCGAAAGCCGTTGCGCGACCGGCTCGTCGTCGATCGTTCGCACCCGAGCCATGACGACCGGCGCGGAATCGACCCGCTCGGCGCCCAGCTCGCCGAGCAGCGAGGCGAGTCGGGGCCACTCCGGCTGGGGTACGTTCAGCAGAAACACGCTCGGCGCGTCGGCCGGCAACTCCGACTCGAGCTGGGCGCGGAGATGACCCTGGACGAGGTACATGGTCAACAGCACGGTCAACCCCAGGCCAAGCGCAACCGTCGCCGACAACGTACCCGAATCCGGCCTCGCCAGCGCAGCAACGCCGTGACGAAGCCACCACACGCGGCATCTGGGGGCCAGAAAACCGGCGAACGCGCGGACACCCAGAGCCGCCAGGGACAGGGTCGCAACGGACAAGGTCAGACCACCCAGAAACTGCAGCGCCAACCGCAACGATGCGGCCTGCAGCAGAGCCGCCCCGACGACGCCGAGCCCAACTGCAAGCAGCGAGAGGGCGGCCGCCGCCCGCGAACCCGGAAGCGGGGCCGCCGAACGCCGGAACACCCGAGCCGGCGGCGCCCGCAGCACGACGAGCAGACCCGGCGCCGAGAACGCGGCGGACACGCCGATGCCGAGCAGCATCCCGCGAGCGAAGGCGAATGGCTGCCATACGGCGATCGCCTCGGGCGGAAGCGCTCCGCCCAGAATCGCCGGGACGAGCAGGATGGACAGCAATCCGGCGGCGCCGCCGATCATCCCGGCGCCGGCTCCCAACAGCGCGGACTGGAGCAGATAGGCCCGCAGCAAGTCGCGCGGGCGCGCGCCCAGACACTTGAGCACCGCCAGAGCGTCAAGCCGCTGGCTCAGCCAGGCGCGGACTCCCTGAGCGACGCCCACGCCGCCGACCAGGAGCGACAGCAGCGCGACCAACCCCAGGTAGCGGGCCAGCCGCTCCAAATCCCGGCGAAGGCCCGGCTGTGCATCCGCGTAGGTCTCGACTCGTACGGTCGGGTCGTCCGCGAGGACCTGGCGGATCGTCGCGACGGCGCGTTCGAGTTCGTTCGGCGCGGGCTCGCCAGGCAATCGGACGAGCGTCCTGTAGCCCCCGAAGCCGGCGAATGGGAACACCCCCGCGGCCTCCTGCGCCGACGCGCTGACGATCACCCGCGGACCGAAGGCGAAGCCGGAGGGAAGCCGATCGGGCTCGTCGACGAGCACCCCCGCGATGACAAACGACGCCTCCCCTAGGCGCAACTCGTCGCCGACCCGCAGACCGAGCCGTAGGAGGACCTCGGCTGCGACGAGGGCCGAATCATCGCCCAGCGCCTCGACCGGCGAGATGCCATCGGGCAGCGGCGGTTCGGCCAGCAGCTCGCCGTAGAACGGATAGCCTCCGGAAACGGCCTTCAATTCGACGAGCAGGCTGCCGGGCCCGCCATCCGAATCTGATCGCGGCTCGACACGACCGACCATCGCCGCCAGTTCGCGTACCTCCGCCCGTCTGACCCCGGGCAGCGAGTCGATCGCTTCGTCGACTTCCGCCGAAACCGGACCCCGGGAGCGCACGGTGAGGTCTGCAGCGAGGAGTTTCTTCGCTTGACCCCGGATCGCACCGTCGACGCTCGCCGCCAGTCCGGCGACCGAGACGACCGCGCCGACGCCGACCGCAAGGCACAGCAACCAGACCCAGACGCGGCCCAAGGCGCCCCGAAACTCCCACCAGGAGTAGCGGAACAGCACGCCGAGCCGCATCGTCAGCGGCCTTCCGACAGCCTTCCGTCGACCATGACGAGTTCACGGTCGGCGCGGGCGGCGACTGCAGGATCGTGGGTCACCAGAACGAGCGTCGAGCCGAGGCGATCCCGGAGCGCCATGAGGACGTCCAGGACGGCAGCGCCGGTCGCCGAGTCCAGGTTGCCGGTCGGCTCGTCACCGAGCAGGATGGACGGCTCGGCCGCAAACGCCCGAGCCAGCGCGACCCGTTGTTGCTCGCCGCCCGACAGCTGGGAGGGATAGTGGTGCGCCCGTTCGAGCAAGCCGACTTCAGCGAGCAGTTCGCCCGCTCGCGAGCGTGCAGACGTCCGTCCCAGCAGATCGAGGGGAAACTGCACGTTCTCCCGGGCCGTGAGGTTCGGAAGCAACTGGAAGGCCTGAAACACGAAGCCGATCTTCTCCCGCCGCAACAGCGCCAGTTCGTCCTCCGACAGATGTTCGATCGGTCGACCGTCGATCCGCACGCTGCCGGATGTCGGCCGGTCGAGCCCGGCGAGCAGCGCCAGCAGGGTCGACTTGCCGGCGCCGGACGGCCCGCGCACGGACACACACTCGCCGGCGGCAATGCGAAGCTCCACGTCGTCGACAACGACCAGCATCCGCTCCCCGGACCGAAGCTCCCGGCGCAGGCGACGGGTCTCGAGTCGGGGCGGCGCTCCGCCGACCGCCGCTCTCGCTTCGCCCCGGCTCAGAACCGCCCCAGCATCGCCCGCCACTGCTCGAGGCTGTTCGGGCGCAGGTAGGCGTTCCACTGCCGTTCCTGGCCGATCGTCGACGTCGACTCGGGACCATAGTCGTGTCCCGGGTAGATCCTCGTCTCCGGCGGCATCCCCTTCAGTCGTTCGAGCGAGAGGTACATCGCGTCAAGATCGCTATGCGGCAGGTCGACCCGCCCGATTCCCTGGACGAACAGCGTGTCCGCGGTCAGCATGTGGTTGCCGACGTGAAAGCAGCAGCTTCCCGGCGAGTGACCCGGTGTGTGCAACACGGCCACCGACAGCTCGCCCAGCGCGAGCGTCTCGCCGTCGACGAACGTCTCGACTCGATCCGTCGGACAGCCGGTGATCTCTGCGGCGCGCTCCGCCTCCGCCTCGTGGATGATCATCGGCAGGTCGTGCTCCGCCTGGAGTTCGCGAACGCCCGGGATGGAGTGCCCCATCATCGAGCCGCCGATGTGATCCTGGTGGAAATGCGTCGCCAGGATCCCCGTCACCCGATAGCCCTGCTCGCGCGCGATCTCGACCAATCGCAAGGGCTCCCAGGCCGGGTCGACGACCCACGCCCTGCGAGTCGACGGGCAGGCGAGGATGTAGAGGAAGTTCGCCGCCGGCCCGGCCTGGATCTGGATCAGCCGGGGTTCGGCGATGTCCGCGCCAGGAGCGGCGTCGGCAGCGGGTACGACGGGAGCTCGTGCGTTCGTCATCGTGCGGGGAAATCTACCCCGGCTGCTAGCCTCGCGCCATGACGACCGGGACTGCAGCGAGTCTCTTCGATCTGTCCGGACGGAACGCGCTCGTTACCGGCGGAAGCCGCGGATTGGGCCGGAAGATGTCCCTGGCGTTCGCCGCCGCGGGAGCAAACGTCGTCGTCACCAGCCGGAAGATGGACTCGTGCCGCGCGGTCGTCGCGGAGATCGAGGCGATGGGGCGCCAGGGTCTCGCCCATGCCTGCCACGTCGGCCGGTGGAGCGAAATCGACGACTTGGTCGACGCCGCCTACGAACGCTTCGGCACGGTCGACGTACTCGTCAACAACGCCGGCATGTCGCCGCTCTATCCCCGCCTCGCCGACGTCAGCGAGGAGCTGTTCGACAAGGTGGTCGGCGTCAACCTGAAGGGGCCGTTCCGGCTCTCCGCGGCGATCGGCCAGCGCATGGCGGACGGCGGTGGCGGCAGCATCATCAACGTGACGAGCACGGCAGCGATTCACCCGAGTCCGAACGCCGAACCCTACGGTGCTGCGAAGGCCGGGCTGAATGCGCTGACCGAGTCTCTGGCTCACGCATACGGTCCGAAGGTACGCGTCAACGCGATCATGCCCGGACCGTTCCTGACGGACATCTCGAAGGCCTGGGACCTCGAGGCCTTCAACGAACGGGCGAAGACCTCGATCGCCCTCCGCCGCGGCGGCGAACCGGAGGAGATCGTCGGCGCGGCGCTCTACCTCGCCTCGGACGCCTCGAGCTACACGACCGGTGCGGTGCTTCGCGTGGACGGCGGCAGCCGGTAGCTCCCATCCGCGCGCCGGCGAATCATGCCCGCCGGATCGTCAAGCCACCGTCCACCGGCAGCGCGACGCCGGTAATGAACGACGATGCCGGCAGGCAGAGGTGGAGCGTGCCGTGGGCGACCTCTTCCGGTTCGCCGTAGCGTCTGAGCGCGGTCCGGCGCCGAGCGTAGATCTGTTTGTGTTCCTCCGGGATCCGCGCCGTCATCGCGGTCCGGATCGGACCCGGGCAGATGCAGTTCACGGTGATCCCCTCCTTGCCGAGCTCGACCGCGAGGCCGCGGGTCAGCCCGACGACTCCGGCCTTCGCCGCCGAGTAGGCACTGTTCAGCGCCGTGGCGCCCAACGCTTCCGTCGAAGCGATGTTCACGATCCGCGGAGAACTCGACTTCCGAAGATAGGGCAGGGCCGCCCGAATCGTGCGTTGGTGCGCCGTCAGGAGCACGTTGACCGACTCCTGCCAGCGCGCTTCGTACTCTTCGGCGTCAATCGGGCCGCCGCGCGAAATGCCCGCGTTGTTGACCAACAGGTCGATGCCGCCGTAGCGGTCCGCAACCTCGCCGACCACGCGCTCGATCGCCGACCCGTCGCCGACATCGAGCGTCCAGGCCGTCGCGTCCGCTCCCAGGGCGCGAATCTCGTCAACGACCGCCCGCACGCCCTCCTCGTCGATGTCGGTCGCCGCGACCTTCGCGCCCTCCGTCGCGAACAGCTTCGCCGTTGCCCGGCCCATACCCGAGGCGCAACCGGTCATCAGGGCGACGAGCCCCTCGACCGACCGGCTCAACGTTCTCCGTTCCGTCATCGTCCTCTCCTCCGGGTCGCTACGAGGATCCCGCAGAACGCTCGACCCAGGCCAGCGTTTCGCCGAGAGCGCGAGAGAAGCGCTCCAGGATCTCGTCGATGTCCGTCTCCGTGACGATCAGAGGCGGGCAGAAGGCCACGGTGTCGCCAAGCGCACGGACGATGAGGCCGTGCTCACGAGCGCGCTCCTGGCAGTAGGCGCCGACACCGCGCGCTGCCGGGAAGGCGGCCCGGGTCTTCTTGTCGGCAACCAGTTCGCAGCCGCCAATCAGGCCCTTTCCGCGCGTCTCGCCGACCAGAGGATGGTCGCCGAACCGTGCAAGCCGCTCTTGGAAGTAGCCACCGACCTGCGCGGCATGCGCGAACAGGTCGCGTTCCTCCATCAATTCCAGGGCCCGAATCGCCACCGCCGCGCAGACCGGATGTCCGGTGTACGTGTAGCCGTGGGCGAACACGCCCCAGCGTTCGCCGGCCTCGACCATCACCTCGACCATCTCGTCGGGCAGCAGAACGGCGCTGATCGGCAGATAGGCCGAGGACAGGGCCTTCGCGACCGAGACCGTGTCCGGCCGCATGCCCATTGCCTGGGCGCCGAACGGCGTACCCAGGCGCCCGAAACCACAGATCACCTCGTCGTCGATGAGCAGTACGTCGTGCTCGTCGAGCACGGCGCGGATTCGCTCGTAGTAGCCCGCCGGCGGCACGACGACGCCGCCGGCGCCGAGAACCGGTTCGGCAATGAACGCCGCCACCGTCTCCGGACCCTCGGCGCGGATCGTCCGGTCGAGCTCGTCGGCAAGGCGCTCCGAAAACTCGTCCTCCGTCTCGCCGGGTTCCGACTCCCGGTAGTGGTGCGGACAGGTGACGTGCAGGAACCCCGGCAACGGCAAGTCGAAGCTCCTGTGGAACGGACCCAGACCGGTCAGGCTGCCGGCGCCCAGAGTCACGCCATGGTAGCCGCGCCACCGGCCGATCATCTTCTTCTTTTCCGGCCGGCCGAGCGCGTTGTTGTAGTACCAGACGAGCTTGATCTGGGAGTCGTTCGCATCCGATCCCGAGGTGCCGAAGAACGCCTTCGCGTTCGGGATCGGCGCCATCTCCCGGAGCTTCTCGGCGAGCATGACGGCGGGCTCGTGGCTGCGCCCGGCAAACAGGTGCGAGTAGGAGAGCTTGCGGATCTGCTCCGCGGCGACGTCCGCCAACTCCTCGACGCCATAACCGAGCGCGGTACACCATAAGCCCGCCATCGCCTCGATGTACTCGCGGCCGTCCTCGTCCCAGACGTGGATACCGCGGCCGCCGGTAATGACCAGGGGGCCGCTGCGGCGGAGCGCCGGCAGATCGGTGCTGGGATGAAGAACCGAACGGGCATCACGCTCGGAGGTTGTTCCGGTACCGACGGTCAGGTTCTCTGCGGACAAGCTCAAGGAGCACCTCGAAACGCTCACCAGAGGAGGAGTCGACGAACGCGACGGAGTCTATGTCGGAAGTCGACAGGCGCCGCGCGAGCCGCCGACGACGAGGACAAGAGCGTCGGCCAGCGTCGGTCGCTACGAGCCGCCGAATGCCGCATCCAGTGCGTCGAGCTTCGGTTTCCGCACCGCGGACTCCACGGTGGTCGCAGTCGAGCCGACGACCAGAGTCCAGTCGCCCTCCCGGTCGTAGCGCGGCCATTCGGGCAGACCTTCGCCGTTCGGGTCCCCTGTCTTCGCGAAGTTCGTCCAGTAACCTGCCAGGAGGCTCGCGACCTCGCGGTCCCGTTCTCCCCAGTTCACGCCGACGAGGTCCACGTTGCCGAACACGTACGCCAGATCGCCCGAGTGGTAGGCGCCGAAGCGACGCGGACCGCCTTCGCCGTCCAGTTCAGGCCGATCGTGGAGATAGAGCCGGAACACCGGCGGCGCATGGTCGACGAAGTAGAGGTACGCGTCGGCGTCGGCCGCCGCGGCCACGTGCCTGGCCCAGGCGCGGCTGCCCCAGGCGAACAGAGCGTCGGAACGGATCAGGCCCGGCACGGCAGCCGCCGCCTGCTCGATTTCCGCAGCGTAGGCGGACAGGAGAGCGGGCGCCGCCTCACCGTACTGCTCGTTCAGCTGTCGCTCGAGTTCGCCGCGGTCGAGCGGCGGGCCCGGCGGGAAGAGGGCCGTCGACTCGTCGGCCATCGAGCCGACGACCAGCGGTACGCGATTGTGTTCGCCGCGAGCGTAGATCGCGGCAGGTTGATCGGGCAGATACCAACCGTCGACGACGATTTTCGAGCCTGCTCCCCAACCGGAGCTCGCCTCGGCGGCGAGGATCTGCTCGGGCGACGTCGCTCGGAGCGCTGCCACGCTGGCGGCTGCCACGTCCTCCCGCACGCCGAGTTCGGCTGCCAGCGTGACGCCGCGCCGCTCGGCCTGCTCGAGGGTCGGCAGAGGCAGAAAACACCCTCCAGACTGGCCGATCGCGCGGTGGAAGAGACCCGCCGCAAGCGGCGACGCGATCAGCGAGCAGACACTCATCGAGCCCGCCGACTGGCCGAAGATGAGAACCCGCTCCGGATCGCCGCCGAAGGCTGCAGCGTTGGTCTCCACCCACTCGAGTGCGGCGATCTTGTCGAGCAGCCCGTAGTTGCCCGAAGCGCCGACTTCCGATTCCGCCCGAAGACCCGGATGGGCGAGGAATCCGAGGGCGCCCAGGCGATAGTTCACCGCGACCAGCACGACGTGACGACGTGCCAAGGCTGCGCCGTCGAAGATCCGCGATGAACCGTGACCCATCTCGTGGCTCCCGCCGTGGAACCAGACCATGACCGGCCTCGGTTCTTCGCTCGCGCCGACGGCGCCCGCAGTCGTCCACAGGTCGAGATAGAGGCAGTCCTCGCTGCTCTCCATCTCGCCCCGGCTGTAGATCGAGGTGTCGGGCGTGATCCGCTGCCAGCACGGAGCGCCAGGCGCCAGGGCCTGACGAACCCCCTCCCAGGGCGCTGGCGGCGCCGGGGGCCGCCAGCGCAGATCGCCCATCGGCGGCGCGGCATAGGCAAGGCCGCGGAAGACGAGAACGTCGCCGGGCGAACCGCGTCCATCATCGACCAGCGCCCCTTCGACGAGGCCCTGGGCAGTTGCGACGAGCAGATCCGCGGTGTCTTCCGCAACGCGATCGGAGCGCCCGGCGCAGGCGAGGACGCCAACGGCGAGCAGTACCGCGACGAGGGGCAGGGCGAGCGGACGATTTCGACTCATGGCGACACTCCCTTGTGCGGGCCCGACCGGCAGTTCGTCCGTCTCAGCCCGCGAGCAACCGGCGACGGACATCTTCCGACAGTCTGACCGGCCGGCGAGCCTCCGTGTCAAACCAGGTCCATCGATGGGTGAAGCGCGCGATCTTCCGGCGATCACGGCCGGAAAGTACCTCGCACTCCTGTTCGAAGCCGCGTTCGGACGCGTCGACCGTGTTCACCCGGATGACCGCCCCCTCCTGCCATCCGAGTGGCGAGAAGTAGGCGGCAACCGTCGAGCGCTGGACGGCGTAGACGTGCTCCGGCTTCTGCTCGGTCGTGATCCCGCAATGCTCCTCGAAGCGGGCATAGGCCATTTCCGTCAACGCGAGGAGTATGCCGGCGTGGACGAATCCCGTCGTTGCGAAGCAGTCGCTGTGGCGGGTCTCGAACCGGGTCTCGAAGCTCACGACCGGCGATTCGGGCTCAGGACGCCGCTCCGTCTCGGTACTTGGTCGCCTCGGCGAGTTCAACCGGTTCCGTGGCGCCGGCCCAAGCTTCAAGCAGTCGCGCATAAGCCTCCGAGGCGGCAGGATCGTTGCCCGCCGCGACGTGAGCCCGCGCCAAGCCGAGGAGCGAGCGCGGGCGGTTCGGCGTGCTGAGCAGAGAGGCTTCGAACTGCTCCACCGCATCCATCGGCCGCCCGAGCTGGAGCAGCGTCTCGCCGTACAACTCCCGGATCGGCTTGATTGGCGACGCAGCGCCTCGCGGCGGCCCCATCGTGTCGGCAATCGCTACGCCCTTCTCGAACAGCTCGACCGCGCCGTCGGCATCGCCCTCGGCCAGAGCGATGAGTGCGGCGACCTCGTGGTGCATCACCTGGGCGGGCTTGGGACCGCGCTGGAACGTCGAGCGATCGCCCGTCGAGCGTTCGCCGAGCTCCTGAAGGCGGGCCGCAGCACGACGGGCCAGGTCGAGATCGCCGAGGCGGACCGCCGAGATACCGGTCGCCAGGGCCTCCGCGCCCGACGTATCGTCGTTCACGTCCCGCGTTTCCCAATCCTCCGTCTCGACGATGTACCGTGCCCGGAGCAGGGGCACGGTGCGGCGGCCACGGCCCTCGTCGCCCGTCCGTTCGACGAGGTCGTCCAGTTCGGCCATCCACTCCCGCGCCTTGCCGTAGTCGCCCCGTTGCAGGTCGCCGTACTGGCCCCAGTCCAGCGAGTGGACCATGTCGTTCACCGGTTGCCCCTCATCCCACAACGCGACGGCCGCTTCGTAGGCCGAGTCATTCGACTGGGAGACCCGATTCCACATTCCGCGCTGGATGAAGATGTGCGACGGCATGTGCCGAGCGTGCGAGACGGCCGCCGCGATCTCGGCGAACCGATAGGCCGCGGGCAGAGCGAGCGGCGCATGCACCGGGTCGTCGAAAGCGTGGATGATGTAGTGCGCCGCGCCGGGGTGATTCGGGTTCCGGTCGAAGACCCCCAGGGCGATGGAACCGGCCAGCACGTTCAGGCGGAATGTGTCGTCGCCCAACGGCCCCACCGCGGACAGCAGGGACAGCGCGTAGAACGCAGCCACCTCGTCGTCGTCCGGGTATTGCTCATGAAGCCGCTCCATCGCCCTCATGTAGGCGATGCGACGGTCGGCAAGTTCGCCCTCGCCGAACAACTCCTCGACGGCAGCGAGAAAACCGAGTTCACGCTCGGTCGCCGCCTTCGCTGCCCGCTCCTCTCGGCTGGCGCCCAAACCCGCCAGAGCCTCGCGAGGCGACTCGAGATCGCGCTCGGACAGCAGCGGATGGTTGTACGTCAACGATTCGCCCCAGTATGCAAGGGCGAAGTCGGGTTCGATCTCCTGCGCGAGCCGAAACTGCTCTCGCGCCTGCTCATACCCGAAGCTGTGGAGGATGGCGACGCCGCGGATGAAGTGTCGCTGCGCCTCGCTGCCGGCCGAAGTCGGAAAGTCGATCGACCCGACATCGACGGACGCATCGAAGCCGGACTCGCCAGTCGTCGTATCGACACGAACCGCGCAGCCCGAGACACCCAGACTGAACAACGAGACGGCGAAGGCGAAGGTAACGAGGGACGTGGAGCGGGACATGGTGAAGCCTCCTTCCTCTCCAGGAACGGGGTGTACGCTTTACGCTGAAACCTGAGAATAGCGTCCCCGCACCGTTCAACCGGCGGCTGGCCCGAAGATGAGAATCCCTGCCCAAGCGAAGACACTCGGGATCGTCGCTCTCGTCTTGTCGGGCCCAACCGGTCAGCCGGCGGCCCGAGCGCAGATCCCACCCGACATCGGCGACGGATGGAACCGCTCCGTTCCTGCCGACCAGGGCCTCGACCAGGCGGACAGTTCCGCGCCAGCGCAACGCCCGTGGTCGACGCCGACGGACAGGGTCGGATTCGGGTCGAGGTCGCGCGTGCCGGAGGCACCGACGGCGCCGCCGCTCTCTCCTACCGCACCTGGAACGGCCGCGCCCGTGCCGGCCGGGCCTACCGCCACACACAGGGTGAGCTGCGATGGGAGCATCGCGACGAATCGACCCGCACGATCTGGATCAACCTGTTGCCAGGCGCGGCTCTTCGGCCGGCGGACTTCGAACTCGAGTTCGAGTCGATGACGGGCGGCACTCAGGCCCCGGCGCCGCTGCAGTTCGCGATCGGACCCGGAGGCTGGCCTCCGAATCCGGCGGGTGCGATCGAATTCACCGCGGATGCCTTTGTCGGGCGCGAAGGCGAGGACCTCGTCGTCGTCGTCGAACGGCGGGGCGGCGCGGACGGCGAAGTTCAAGTCGAGTTCACCACGGCGCCGCGTTCGGCGAACGACGCCGACTTCAGCGCCACGTCCGCGCTGTTGAGTTGGAGCGATGGCGACTCCGGGCCGCGAGAAATCACCGTGCCGCTCCGAGTCGACGCGAAGATCGAGAACAGCGAGCTCCTCGACGTGAGGCTGAGCGGCCTGATCGGCGGCGCCGATCTGCCCGCTCCGCGCGCAGTCGGGGTCATTCAAGACAGAACGGGCGGCAACGTCTGTCGAGAGGACGCCGGTGCGCTCTGTCTCGCCGAGGGCCGCTTCCGCGTCGAGGTCGAGTGGGAATCGCCGCACGACGGCCGCCGAGGCAGGGGTATGTTGCAGCGGCTGAGTGACGAGACCGGCATCGCCACTTTCTTCTCCCCGGGCAACGTGGAGCTGGTGTTCAAGCTGCTCGACGGCCGCGAACTCAACGCGCATCACTGGGTCTTCTACGGCGCCCTGTCCGACGTCGAGTACTGGCTGACGGTTACCGACACTTGGCAGGATCGGGTCGTCGTCTACCGCAATCCTCCCGGCGAGATCTGCGGCCGTGGCGACAACCGGGCCTTCAGCGAAGAGCCGGAATCGAAGACCTCCTTCGAAGCGTCGATCAGGCCCGAGCACTGGCTCGGGCCCGACACGACGTCGCTCACAGCCACGGCCGACACCTGTGCATCCGGATCCCTCTGCCTACAGGGGGGTCGCTTCGAGGTCACGGCCACCTGGCGGGCGCCGGACGGACGCACCGGCGTCGGCACGCCGATCGAGGGAACGGACGAAACGGGCTACATGTGGTTCTTCTCGCCCGGGAACATCGAGCTGGCGGTCAAGCTCCTCGACGGGACGGCGCTCAACGACGCGTTCTGGGTCTTCGCCGCCGGCCTGACGGACATCGACTACCGACTGACGGTCATCGACAGGGAAGCCGGCGTCACCCGAAGCTACGCGAATCCCCGCAGGCCCTTCTGCGGCCTCGGCGATACGTCCGCATTCCTGAAGTAGCCGGCAGGTTTCCGTCGGGGGCAAGCCACCCGCTACACCAAGCGTTCCGACTGCGTTACCGTCGCACGTCGGCAAAGACCTGCCGGACATTCCTCCAGAGGATCCGTCGTGGAACATCCATCCCGCTCATTCGCCTCCCCTCGCGATTCCGATGCCGCAACGCCTCGTCGCCGAAGCGCGGTCGCCCTGGTCGTCACTGCCGGCATCTTCGCGAGCGCCGCCGGCGCTCGGCCGGCGGACGCCCAGATCAACATCGAGAAGATCCGCGTCGGCGTCGACCAGCCAGGCTGGGCGGGAACGCTCGACGTCAACGCGGCGCTTCATCGCGGCAACATACGGCGCGACGTGATCGGCGGAGGAGCCCGCATCCAGTACGCATGGCCGCCGCCCGAAGCCGAGGAAGAGAACCGGGACACCGACGACACGGAGACGAACGAGCCCGAGGCCGACGGAGTACCGCCGAAGAGCGTCGCCTTCCTGACCTCGAACTACTCCTTCACACGGCTATCCGGCAGCCGTTTCGTGAACAACGCCCTGAGCCACCTGCGGTTCATCCGCCAGCACAACTCCCGCATCGCCTTCGAGGTCTTCGGTCAGCACCAGTTCAACGAGTTCATCCGTCTCGCCGAACGCATCTTGCTCGGCGGCGGGAGCCGCTTCGCCGTCGTGCGCGGCCAGCAGATGGAGGTCTTTGCCGGTAGCGGCTACATGTTGGAACGAGAAGCCCTCGACCTGCCCCCCAGCAACCCCGAGCCCAGGCAGAGCGAGCACCACCGCTCGACGAACTACGTGACCGTCCGCTACAACACCCCCGACCGGCGCATCCGCTTTGTCCACACGACCTACGCCCAGATCCGCGTGGACCGCATCGAAGATTTCCGGCTGCTCGCCGAGACATCGTTCGAGATCCAGCTTCGGGAACGTCTCGCGCTGGCGATCAACCTGACGACGAACCACGACACGGACCCGCCCGTAGGCATCAAGGACACGGACGTCGTCCTGTCCAACTCGCTCAGGTACTCGTTCTGAGGCGGTCCGGCCGGCTGCGTCAGCGGGGCGCGGGGCGCTCCGCGGTCTCCGCATCGCGCTCCCCTCACGCCCAGAAACCATCGTCAACTTGACGCCGCAAAGCAGCGAGCGATCTCCGGAGACTTGCTGATGCTTCGGCCGCCCGCTCAGGGTCCCACGCGACGCGGGCGAACGCTACGAGGCGGGTTACGTACTCGGGACCGAAACTCCTGCCGCTACCCTCCCTCGGGACCATCCCCCAGCGTACTTCAGCCCGCCTCGATTTCCTGCAAGCGTCGATCAGACTCCGCTTCGGGTCGTCCAGCGAGTCGGGATCCTCGGGCAACCGGCTCAAAGCGACGCAGAACTCTCTCGCGAAGCCCTCGCGATCCGCCAGCAGCCAGCTCTCCACCTCCCGGACTGTGACGCTCAACCTGCGGCTCCGGAACGGCACTGCATCTCCCGGGAAGGCAGACGGCCGGCCCCCGAGGGGACCGGCCGTCGAACCGCGACGGTCCGCCACACCAGGGCGGCGGACGGTTGACTGCGTGGCCGACTACTCTCCGCCGCCTGCCGAGATCATCAGCACCGAGCCCTGCCGGTGCTCGGCGTGACGGGAGGGAGCGTTCGAGTTCGTCGTCCAGGCGTTGCCCTCGTCGTCGAACTCGATCTCCCGGGTGTAGGTGACCATCATCGGCATCCGGTACTCGACGAACTTCTCCGTCTTCGGATCGAAGCGGAGCATCGAGTCGGTACCCGTACCCGTGATCCAGATCTCACCGGTCGTCGGGTTGATGTTCAGCGCATAGGGCAACGAGTTCGGGCCGTGCGGCAGGTCGTAGACCTTCCACTCCTCCGTCTCCTCGTTGAACGACGCGAGGTCGCCGGACGCCCAACCGGGCACCCAGACGATGCCATCCGGGGCCACGTGAAGACGGCGCGGGCCATGAACCGGCGGCTTCCACTCGACGACCTGCTCGGGATCGTCGGCGTCGAGTTGAGGACGAATGCGGCCGACGCGTTGACCGTTCAGCTTGCTGTAGAAGACGTGACCGTTCGGCGCTACATCGATGCCGTAGGGGGTCACGCCGCGGGACTCGCCGCGGGCGCCGCCTCCCCGCACCTGATCGGCTGTCGGCAACTTGTACTCCGTGACGTCCCAGCGCTCGCCATCCCACGTCTCCGGATCGAGCGACAGAACGCCGACGCCACTCGGGCTGCCGGCGTCCGTCCACCACAGGATGCCGTCCGGGGCAAAGCGCAGCGTATGGGGGTAGCCGCCGCGCGGGCGCGGAGCGGCGCGGCCGGGCCCGACCCGCCACTCCTTCGTCTCGACATCGAACTCGGCCATCTGGCCGGAGTAGGCGAGGGTGACCCACATGTTGCCGTCTTCGGCTTTCTCGATCGAGTGGATGCCGGTCGTCACGCTCGACGTGGACAGGTAATCCTTGCCGCCCGGGACGGTGTAGAACGCCCGCTCGCCGGTCGCCGGATCGAGTGTCTCGATGACGTCCTGGGCCATGTCGACGGTGTAGATCAAGCCGTCGTCGCCAAGCTCGAGGTCGTGAATCACGGCGCCCTGCTGATCGCCCATCAGCCATTCGCGGACCTCGCCCTTCAGCGCCTCGCCCGAGGGCGGTTCCGGCGGCACGAAGTCCGGCCATGTCTCCTCGGCTTCGCGGCCGTAGACGCCGACGATCTTGTCGACGAGCACGTCCTGGGTGTGCTTGTACAGGCCCTGGAAGCCGTCCATCCGGGTCAGCATGACCTCCCAGTCGACCGGTTCCTCGGGTGACCGGAAGCCAACCGTGCCAACCTGGTGGCAGTAGGCGCACATCATCTTGAAGTTCAGCGCATCGGCCTCGTCCTCCCACTCGAGCATGTTCATCAGATCGTGCGCGGGACGCTGCGACTGGAGGGCCCAACCTTCCGCCGGACGCAGGCGAACCTGAATCGGCGTCGGCTCGGCGGCTTCCTTCAGGTCCTTCCACTCGTCGAGCCAGCCCATCAGGCGGACTCGGAGCTTGTACCTGCCCGCCGGCACGGCGGGGAGCTTGTAGCTGCCGTCCGCCTGACTGTAGACGGAGATGCTTCGCGACTCATCCGTCGAGAACAGGGATACGGTCGCGCCACGAACGGGTTCGCCCCGGTTGTCGAGGACGGAACCGGCGTAAACCGTGAGCGGCGCGTCGAGCGCCGCATTCGCGTTCAAGGCGCCGGCCGCCGAAGCGCCGACAACCAGCGCAGTCAGCGCAACGCCGACCAGAGCGATCTGGGGAAGGGACGGAGCGGGTCGAGACATGGAACCTCCTGTACCTGCCTTGATTGGCTTCTCGGGAATGGGACGTAACACTATACCGAAGGAACGCTCACCGCGAACATCCGCGGATGGCTGGCGGCCTCGAGCGCGGAGCCGGGCCGCAGGAATGCGGGCGCCCGGACGACACAGGTTAGGCTCCGCCGATGCAGAAGCGACCCGGAGCCGAGCGACTCGACCGTTTCGCGGCGAATCCCCGGCGGGCGCTGTGGGTCCTCGCCATGCCGATTCTGATCGGCATGTCGATCCAGACCCTCTACATGATCGTCGACATGTTCTTTGTCGGCCTGATCAGCCCGGAGGCGCTCACCGCGCTCGCCTTCAACATGCCGCTCGTCTTCCTGGCGATGGGCGTGACCTTCGGGCTTGGAACCGGCATCACCGCGGTGATCGCCCAGGCGATCGGCGCCCGCGACCGTCGTCGGGCCGACGCGAGCGCCGAACACGCGGTGTTGATCGGCGGGCTGGTAGCGGTCGTGACGACCGGCAGCGCGCTCGGCTTCGGCGTCCCGTTGCTCCACTTGCTCGGCGTTCCGGAGGAACTCGTGCCGATGGCCTGGAGCTACTTCCGCGTGCTCGCCTGCGGCTACCCCTTCATGGTGCTCGCCGTCTTCTTCCGCTCGATTCTCTCTGGCGAAGGCAACGTGAAGACGCCGGTCATCATTCAGGGCGGAGCGACTCTGCTGAATATCGCACTCGACCCGCTGTTCATCTTTACGTTCGGCCTGGGTGTCGCCGGCGCCGCGCTGGCCACGATCGTCAGTCAGGCGGTCGCCGCGCTGATCTTCGTCTACCTGCTGTTCGTCGCGAGGCACTCCTTCGTCCGCTTCAACTTCAGGAGCTTTCGCTACGACCGGAGGATCGCCCGCAGTATCTGCATCATCGGGCTCCCCGCCTCGCTGTCCTTCCTCGTCATGTCGACCGGCGGCGGCGTATTCAACCGCATTCTGGTCGAGCACACTCCAGACGCCGTGGCGGCGCTCCAGATCGGCAGCCGTCTCGACCATGTGGTCATCCTGCCCCAGGTCGCCATCGCCTCCGGCCTCGTCACCCTCGTCGGCATGTTCTACGGCGCCCGAAGGAGCGACCTCCTCCATGCCGTCGTCCGTTACGCGATGACCCGGACGCTGTTCATCAGCGTAGCGATCGCCGCCGGCTTCTTTGCGCTCGCTCCCCGACTCATCGCGCTCTTCACGGACAGCGCGGGAATTCAGGAACTTGGCGTGTCCTACCTTCGGGTGGTCGTCTTCGCCTATCCGTTCATCGGCGTGTCCATCCTGACCGGGCGAAGCCTGCAGGGCCTGGGCCGTGGCGCGCCGGAACTCTGGCTGTCTCTCCTGCGCGTCTTCCTGATCAGCGCGCCGCTCGCCTGGACGCTGACCTTCTGGGTGCGGCTGCCGGTCGAGTGGGTGTGGTACTCGTCGCTGGCCGGCACCGTGATCTCGGCCCTCGTCGCGCTCGTCTGGCTCGCCTGGGGATTGCGAGTGGCGGTCGGCGGCCTCGAACGGGGCGAACCACTCAAGGGAGAGCGCGAACCCGACGACGAACTTCCGCTCAGACCACACGCCGAAGCAGCGGAGCCGGCGTGAAATCCGCGGCGCTCCCGAGCCCGCTTCGGGCCGAGTGCGCGGCGCGCGTGCAGCTCCCAGGACATGCCTCGGAGACCCGGGGTCCCGAATGCAACGCGTCCTGATCAGCAATCGCGGCGAGATCGCCATCCGCATCGCCGAAGCCGCATCAACTCTCGGCATGGAGTCCGTAGCGATCTACCACCCTACGGATGCCCTGTCGCTCCACACGCGCCGGGCGACGCAAGCGATCGAAATCGGCGACGAACACCCCAGGGATCCGGTCGCCGCCTACCTCAACGGTCAAGCTCTGATCCAAGCGGCGACGAGATGTGGCTGCGACTCCATCCACCCCGGCTACGGCTTCCTGGCCGAGAACGCATCGTTCGCCAAGCTCTGCGACGCGGCGGGTCTTGTCTTCGTCGGGCCGCCGCCAGATGCCCTGAGCCTGTTCGGCGACAAGATCCGGTCGCGGGCGCTCGCCGCATCGCTCGGGATTCCGGTCGTCCCAGGCAGCGACGCCCCGTCCGCGTCGGCCGAGGAAGCGGCAGAGCTCGCCGGTCTGCTCGGCTATCCGGTGATGCTCAAGGCGGCCGCCGGGGGCGGCGGACGCGGAATGCGGGTTGTCGACGGGGCCGACAGGATGGCAGCAGCCTTCGAACGCTGCCGGAGCGAGGCCGAAGCGGCTTTCGGCCACGGCGCGGTCTTCGTCGAGAAGCTGGTCCAGCGGCCGCGTCACATCGAGGTCCAGGTGCTGAGCGATGTCGGTGGCCGCGTCGTTCATCTTCACGAGCGGGACTGCTCGGTGCAACTCCGTAACCAGAAAGTAGTGGAAGCCGCGCCGGCGCCGGCGCTCGACGCGGAACTTCGAAGCCGACTGCTCGCCGACGCGGTGCGATTCATCGAGACGGCCGGCTACGCGAACGCGGCTACCGTCGAGTTCCTTGTTCTGCCGGAGACCGGCGAGCATTTCTTCATCGAGACGAACGGACGCATTCAAGTCGAGCACACGGTGACCGAGGAGGTGACCGGCATCGACCTCGTCGTCGCGCAGTTTCGGCTGGCCGCCGGCGCCACCCTCGCCGAACTCGGTCTGCCGAACCAAGAAGCGGTACCGGCGCCGCGCGGGTTCGCCGTGCAGGCCCGAGTGGTGGCGCGCGGCGTCGGCACGATCTCGGCATACAAGGAGCCGACCGGACCCGGCGTCCGCGTCGACGGTTGCGGCTACCTGGGCTACGCGCCGCCGCCGGAGTTCGACCCGCTGCTGGCGAAGGTCATCGCGTCGAACGGGTCGTCATTCGTCGCCGCACTCGAGCGGACCCGACGGGCCCTGGCGGAGTTCCACATCCGCGGCGTCGCTACGAACGTCGGCCAACTGCGCTCGATTCTCGGCCACGCCGCGGTGCGGTCGGGCGATGCCCGCACCTCTCTGCTCGCGGAACACCGGGAGCTCCTGGACGCCAGCGTCGACGCGGATCTCGACGGCCGCGGCGCCAGCGCCCGAGCGCTGCTCCGCCAGCAGGCGACGATGATCGGTCTCGCCGGCGCCATCGGCGGCACAAACGGGACGTTGGAAGCCGGCAACCGAGGGTCAGCGGCCGGACTCCGCGCGGCGCCCGGCCAGGAAGCCGTTGACTGTCCGATGGCCGGCACGGTCCTCGCCGTCCAGGCCGCCAAGGGAGACCGCGTCCAGGCCGGCGAGACGCTGCTCGTCGTCAGCGCGATGAAGATGGAATCCGTCGTCGCCTCACCCTGCGACGGCACCCTGGCGGCGATCGGACCGCTCGAGACCGGGCAGGCGGTCGCCGCCGGACAGATCGTCGCGCTCGTCGAGCCGACCGACGTCGCGGAGACGGCAGCAGGAAAGCCGGACGGAAGCGCGGGAACCTGGAAGCCGCTTCTCGACGACCTCCGCACGATGCAGACTCTGGCCCACGAACGGCTGGCGCCGGATTCCGACGACCCGGGCGTCGTTCGTCAACGTCGACGAGGCAAGCTGACCTGCCGCGAACGGATCGATCTGCTGCTCGACCCCGACAGCTTTCGCGAGATCGGCAGCATCGCCGGATTTGCCTCCTACGACGCGGCCGGCGCGATCACTGCCTTCACGCCAGCCAACCACGTTGGCGGCTGGGGGCGAATCGAAGGGCGTACGGCGATCGTCTGCGCCGACGACTTCACCTCCCGGGGCGGCCACGCCGACGGCGCGATCGGCGCGAAGAGCCGCCACCTCGACCGCTTGGCGATCGAGATGCGTTGCCCGTCCGTCCGCCTGCTGGACGGATCGTCGGGCGGCGGCAGCGTTGCCGCGATGGTGCCGGAGCAACAGAGGCAAGGCGAGAGCAGAGCGAAGGAGAGCCGCGGAGCGATCACGGCGGGGCGCCCACGGGTCGCCGGCGGCGGGGGGTCCTTTCTTCCTGGCCATCTCGGCAGCACGATGTACGCCGAGCAGCTCCGGACAGCGCCGGTCGTCAATGTCCTGCTTGGAAGCGTCGTCGGCATCGGCGCGGCGAAGGCGGTCCTCGGCCACTTCTCGGTCATCGTGCGCGACATCGCTCAGCTGTTCGTGGCCGGACCGCCGGTCGTCCGTCCGGCGATGGGCTACGACATCACGAAGGAAGACCTCGGCGACTGGCGGATCCACTGCCGCAACGGCGCCGTCGACAACCTGGCGGAAACGGAGGAGGAGGCAATGGACCTCGCGCGGCGCTTCCTGTCCTACCTGCCGGCGAGTGTATTCGAGCCTCCGCCGGTTCAAGCGCCCGATCCCTCCGACCCGCCCGACCGCCGCGAGAACGAGCTGTTCGATCTGATTCCGAGGCAGCGCACGGCCACGTTCGACATCCGTCGGGCGATCCGCTTGATCGCCGATCGGGACTCGTTCTTCGAGATCGGCCCGCTCTGGGGCGCCGACCAGGTCGTCGGCCTTCTCCGGATGAGCGGCCGCCCGATGGGCGTCATCGCCTCGGACAGCCGCCACGCGAACGGCGGCGCCCTGACCGCCGACGGTTGCCGCAAGCTGACCCGCCATCTCGATCTCTGCGATCTCTTCCACCTGCCGATCCTCAACCTCGTCGACAGCCCCGGCTTCGCCGTCGGCCTGGAACACGAAATCAGCGGCACGATCCGCCGCGGCGGCGAGTGGATGATCGCCTTCGCCCAGACCACCGTGCCGATCTTCACCGTCATCATGCGCCGCAGCTTCGGCGTCGCCGGCAACAACTACGCGACGCCCCGGGAGCGGCCCTCCATGCGGGTCGCCTGGCCCGCCGCCGATACCGGCGGCATTCCTCCAGAAGGCGGCATCGAGGCCGCCTACAAGCGACAGCTCGCCGAAGCGGAGGACCCCGCGGCCCTGCGCCTTGAACTCATGTCCAGAATCGAGAGCGCCCGCGGCCCGGTGGGTCCGCTGTCCAGATTCCAGATCGAAGAGATGATCGACCCTCGGGACACCCGGGCTCTCGTCTGCGAGTGGCTGGAAACGGCCTGGAGAGCCGTCTCGCGGCCGGCGCGGCTCAAGCCACGGCGAAGCGGCTTCCGACCCTGAGTCGGACGGCAAGACGCCGCCGGGCTGACCGGCTTCTCAAGCGAGACGCGGCATCCGCGCCAGCGAATCGAGGTCACCGAGCAGCCTCGGTTACCGCCAGCCGGTAGTTCGCGGCGGCCAGGAACTTCGCTTCCCGGCGCAGGTCGGCGCGCGTGAGGGGCGAGGTCTCGAGCCAGGAGGCAGGCAGAACCAGGCGCAGGTCTCGCCCGTCGACCTGGAGCTTCGCCGCGAGTGGCGCCGTCCGTCGACTGCGGTGGAGCACGACCGCCAGGCGGAGGAGTACCGCGACGCGTCGCGCCGGCCGCCTCCAGGTCGACGGCAGGCGATCGAAGACCTGCGGCCTGAACTTGCGGCGATGCGTCCGAACCAGAGCAGCCAACGCGATGTGCTCCTGGAGCGAGAAACCGTGCATCTCCGCGTTCTCGACGATGTAGGCGCCGTGTTTGTGGAACCCGGCGTGATTGATGTCGAGGCCGACTTCGTGAAGCTGCGCCCCCCAGGACAGCATGAGCCACGGGAGCTCCCCGGTGAGGTCCCAGGACAGAGCGCACTGGTCGAGAAGCTGAAGCGCCGTAGCCCGTACCCGCTCCGCCTGCTCCGGATCCACGTGGTAGCGGTGGGCCATCGACTCGACGGCGGCGTGACGCGTGTCCTCGTGCCGGAGCCGTCCGAGCAGGTCGTACAGCGCCCCCTCGCGAAGCGCGCCGCCGGCTACGCGCATCCGGTCGATGCGAAGCGCTTCGAATACGGCGAGCAACACGGCAACGCCGCCTGCGAACACCGGTCCCCGCCCTTCATTCAGGCCCCTGATGCCGCCGCCGAGTGTCGTGCCTCGTTCGATCAACAGGTCGCGAAGCCGCACGAGAGCATCCAGAGTGATGTCCTGCTCGCACCACCCGGCCGCTCGCACGATCGCCGCCACAGAACGCACCGTCCCGGACGAGCCGACCGCCGAACGCCAGCCGGCGCCCGCGCGGAAGCGCCGAACGACCGGCTCGAGCTCCTGCCGCGCCTCCACCTCGGCCCGCCGCCACTGGCTTGCCGTCACCCTGCCATCTGGGAAACGGCGCAGGCTCATGCTCACGCAACCCATGTAGAGGCTCTCCAGATCGAGCGGACGCGAACCTTCGCCGACGATCAACTCGGTCGACCCGCCGCCGATGTCGACGACGAGGCGCGCCTCGTCGCCAGCCAGGCTTCGCGAGACGCCGAGGTAGATCAGGCGCGCTTCCTCCAGACCCGAGATGATCTCGACCGGGTGGCCCAGCGACCTCTCGCCCGCTTCCAGGAGACCGCGGGCATTGCGGGCCCTCCGCATCGTGTTCGTGCCGACGACCCGAACCGTTCCAGAGGGCAGGGAACGGAGCCGCTCGCCGAAGCGGTCAAGACAGGCAAGAGCCCGCGCCGTGGCCTCGGGCGTGAGCCGCTTGCCCTGGTCGAGCCCCGCCGCCAGGCGGACGAACTCGCGCCGTCGGTCGACGAACACGAGTTGACCGCCTCGAACCTCGGCGGCAACCATGTGGAAGCTGTTCGAGCCGAGGTCGACAGCCGCAACCGCCTGTCCCTCGCTCAACCGTCCTCGCAGCCGGGGATCGCCGCCGTCCCCGCGGCCCGGCGGGAGGCGGGGAGACGGAGCGGACATCATCGGCCAAGTATGATCGCTCGCCATGCTCGTCGATCTCCGATCGGACACCCTGACGCGCCCCTCACCCGCCATGCGTCAGGCAATGGCCGACGCCGAGGTCGGCGACGACGTGTTTCGGGAGGACCCGACGGTCAACCGGCTCCAGGAACGGGTGGCCGACCTGCTCGGCCGGGAGGCGGCGATGTTCGTGCCCTCGGGCACTCAAGGCAATCTGTCCTGCCTGCTCGCCCACGAGCTGCCGCGCGGCAGCGAGGTCCTGCTTGAGGCGAACGCCCACATCATCAACCACGAGATGAATGGCATCACCGGACTCGCCGGCCTGCTGCCACGACCAGTTACGGCGGCGAAGGACGGCACCCTCGCTCCAGCCGAGGTCGAGGCGGCGATTCAACCGGACGATCCGACGATCGCCTCTACCCGGCTGCTCTGTCTCGAGAACAGCTGCAACCAGGCGGGCGGCACGGTCTACGACGTCGAACGCACCGATGAGCTCTGCCGAGCGGCCCATCGCGCCGGCCTGCGGGTCCACCTCGACGGCGCCCGACTGTGGAACGCGGCCACCGCGCTCGGCTGCACGCCGGCCGAAGCGGCCGGACCCGTCGATTCGCTCTCCTTCTGTTTCTCCAAAGGACTCGGCGCGCCCGTCGGATCGATCATCGCCGGTTCCCGCGAGCTGATCGCGAACGCTCGCCGCTACCGCCAGATGTGCGGCGGACAGATGCGGCAGGTCGGCGTCCTCGCCGCCGCCGCCGAGGTCGCCCTCGACGAGAGTCCTCCGCTCCTCCGGCTCGACCACGAAAACGCCAGACGGCTGGCAGACACTTTGCGCGACCTTCCCGGCGTCGCCTTGATCGCCGACCAGCAAACGAACATCCTCATCTTCGATGTTGCGGACGCCGGCCGCTCAGCGGCCGACTGCGTCGCCGCCCTCCGCGCGGAGGGCCTTCTGTGCCTGGATGTCGGCCCCTCGCGCATTCGGCTGGTGACCCACCGCGACGTGAACACGGAGCAGATCACGGCCGCCGCGGAGGCCCTGACCCGCGTCTTCGGTGGCTAGCCACGACCGCGGGCTCGTCCCGGCGCGGCGCTTTGACGAGCTCGAAGTCGGCGAGCGCTTTCCGCTCCCGAGCCGCACCGTGACCGAGGCCCACTTCGCCGCCTTCCAGGCGCTCTCGGGCGACAACCACCCGATTCACTACGATGTCGAGTACTGCCGGTCGCTCGGGCACCGTGGCCTGCTTGCCCACGGCCTCCAGGTGCTCTGCTACAGCGCCGCCGGCGCCGGCACGTTCCCCGACGTGCTGGGCAGCGCCCTGGTCGGCTTCATCGGCCAGTCCTGCCGGTTCCTCGCGCCCGTCCATCCGGGCGACACGCTCTACCCGACGCTTCGGATCACTGAACTTCGGCGGCAGCGAACGACCGGCGTCGTCGTGCTCGGCAGCGTGATCGAGAATCAGCGCGGCGAACGCATCCTCGAAGGCCGGCAGAGCTACCTCGTGGAACTCGAAGAGGACGAGCCGCCCTCCTGACGGCCCCGGATCGCGCTTGGACTTTCGCCCGAAAGGGGCTCGAATTCGAAGACGGTCGAGTCGACTCCTGGCAACGGCACGGCGAGCACGCGGAACACCCGCTCGACGAGCTCCGGCCGCAGCACCTCGGCCGCCGCACCTTCGGCGACCAGGCTGCCGCCATCGAGCACCGCCACTCGGTCGGCGAACCGGGCCGCGGCGTTCAGGTCGTGCAGCACGACGACCACCGAACGTCCCTCGTCGACGAGCCGCCGGGCCAGTTCCAGCATGTCGAGCCCGTGAGCAAGATCGAGATTCGACGTCGGCTCGTCGAGCAGCAGGATCTCCGCTTCGGTCGCCAAGCAACGGGCCATCAGGACACGCTGCAGTTCGCCGCCCGAGAGAGTCGTCACGCGGCGCTCGGCGAGGCCAAGCACATCCGTGTCGCTCAGACAGCGGTCGATCCAGCCTCGGTCGGCGGCACGGGTGCCGAACAGTCGGCTTTCGTGGGGATAGCGCCCCAAGGTGACGAACTCGCGGACCGTGAATTCGAACGCAGGCGCCGAAGTCTGGGGAACGTAGGCCACCCGTCGCGCCGCCTGCCTGCGGGGCAACTCGTCGAGATCGAAACCGGACAGCAGCACCCGACCCTCCGTCAGTCGCCAGGTTCCGGAGAGCAGCCGGAGCAGCGTCGACTTGCCGGCGCCGTTCGGGCCGGCGACCGCCGTCAAGACCGCCGGCTCAATGACCAGATCGACGTCCCTCAGCAGCCAGCGGCCGCGCCGTTCGACGCCCGCGCCACGTAGCTCGAGGCGCGGCGCGGATGCCGTCGCTCGCCGCGACGTCCTCATCGCGAGACCGCCACTTCGTTCTCGTGACGCATCAGCAGGAAGAGGAAGAACGGAGCGCCGACGAAGGCCGTCACGACGCCCAGATGGACCTCCTCCGGCGCCGCCAGGGTGCGGGCAAGAAGGTCCGCTCCGACGACGAACCAGGCGCCGGTCAGGAAGGACGCCGGCAGCAGGCGTCGATGGGAGGGCCCCAGCAGCAGACGCACGAGATGCGGCACGACGAGACCGACAAAGCCGACGACGCCGCTCACCGCGACTGCGCTGCCGGTGAGGATCGCGGCGCTCCAAAGCACCGCTCGCTTCGCCCGTTCGACGTCGACGCCCAGCGACGACGCGACCTCCTCGCCCTCGAGCATCAGATCGAGGTCCCGTGCGAACCAGGACGCCACCGCGAAACCGACGATCATCCCCGGCAGCAGCATGCCGACATGGACCCAACCACGGTCGCCGACGCCTCCCATCATCCAGAAGGCGATCCGGCGCGCCGCCTCGTACTGCTCCCAGGAACGCGCAATCAGCCAGGAGTTGAGCGCCCCGAGCAGCGCATTCAGCGCGACGCCGGCCAGCAGCAGCGTGGTCACCGGGGTGTAACCGTCACGGGTGGCGATCCGGGTGACGACAAGCAAGGAGAGCAGGGCGCCGACGACCGCGAACATTGGCGCAGCGAGCAGAAAGCTGCCGGCGATGCCGGAGGTCATCGCGAACACGGCGCCCAGCGCCGCGCCTGAACTCGTGCCGACGATGCCCGGCGACGCAAGCGGGTTGCGGAACAGGCCCTGCATCTGAGCGCCGGCGAGAGCCAGACAACCGCCGACCATCGTCGCCACGACGACCCGCGGCGCCCGCAGCGACCAGACGATCGTGTCGGCCGTCGGGTCGACGTCCCGGTTCGCTCCCGGCAGCAGACGATGCGAGAGAACGGCCAGAACGTCCTCCTGGCCGAGCGGAACGGATCCGCGGTAGAGGCCGACGGCAACCAGACCCACCAACAATGCCGCACTGGCGGCGATGTACCACCAGAAAGCGGCGCGGCCGGCCGCGAGAGCGCGTCTCAATGCGACGCCTTCCGCCGCGAGTCGCCGGTCCCTTCGAGGCGCGCTGCGGCGCCGGTGAGCGCTGCTGCCAGACGATCGACGAGTTCGGTCACGTGATGAGAGATCGCGTTCATGTCTCGTCCGTCGATCACGACGACGTTGCCGGCCCGCGCCGCCCGCGTGCCGTCGAAGGCGCGAAGCCCGGCTTCGTCGCCCTGAACCCGACTCGTGAAAATCACGTCCGGGTCCCACAGGACGATCTGCTCGCCGCCGATGCGCGGCCAGCCGACGAGGTCGTTCCGAGCCGCCAGATTGACCGCGCCCAGGTGACGGATCGCATCGTCGAAGATCGTCCGCCGACCCAGGACGACGCCGCTGCTGTAGTGGACGACGCGAAGCCCGGAGACACGCGGGCTCGCCCGCTCCCGCGCCCGGGCGAGCCGCTCCCGCATGGATGCGACGAGGACCTCGGCCTCCGGATCGCGGCCGATGGCGAAGCCGACCGTCCGGATGTTCCGCTCGATCGCCGCAAGGCTCTCGTGGTCCTTCAGCACGAGTACCTGGATTCCAGCCGTTTCGAGTTGCGAGATCGTCTCCTGGCTGTTGAACCCGGCCGCGAAGAGGAGATCAGGCTTCGCGGCGATCATCTCCTCGGTGCTGAAGCCGCCGACCCGACCGAGCGACCGGGCGGCCTCTGCACTCCGGCTGTACTCGGGGTCGCCGACGAAGGGCGAGAGCAGCACGATCCGGTCCGGTTCGGCGATCTCGAGCAGTATCTCGTCCGTACCCAACGTCCGCGAAGCGATCCGCTGCGGCGGCGCCGCCAGACGAACCACGCGGTCGCCTGACCGGATCTCCCGCCAGGCGCCGTCCCCGCCCGGCTCGACGAGCTCGACTGCGGCGCCCTCTACGCTCCTCAGGTAGCCCGCATGGTCAAGCGGCAGGTCGGGTTCGTTCGCGCCGTCCCGATAGGGAGAAGCAGGATCGGGCGCTTGCGGCGCGCAGCCGGCGAGAAGCGCCGCAAACACGAGGAGAGCGCTCCGCCACCGCATCATGCGAAGTTATACTGCCGCCCCCGACCGACCAAGGACTGCGAGGAGCGGAACGCATGAGCATTCAAGCTGGAGACAGAATCCCGGAGACGAGTTTCAAGCAGATGACGCCGGATGGCATCGTCGACATTTCGACCCGGGAGCTGTTCGAGGGCAAGAAGGTCGTCCTCTTCGCCGTGCCCGGCGCGTTGACGCCAACCTGCTCCGAGGTCCACATGCCGGGCTTCATCGAGAACATTGACAGGATCAAGTCGAAGAACGTGGATGCCGTCGCCTGCGTGGCGGTCAACGACGTGTTCGTGCTGAACGAGTGGCGCAAGGCGCGCGGCATCCCCGAGGACATCCTCCTTCTGTCCGACGGCAACTGTGCGTTCACCGCCGAGATCGGCCTCGAACTCGACGCCTCGCGGTTCGGCATGGGTACGCGATCCCGCCGTTACGCCGCGATCGTGGACGACGGCGTCGTGAGGTACATCGGCGTCGAGCCGGCGGGAGAGGTTGGCGTCAGCGGCGCCGCCGCAGTGCTCGACGAACTGGACTGAGCCCGCCATTCCAGCCCGCATGACGGTGGCTTCGTGAGCGCCGACAGAGTCGACTGCCTGACCGACTCGATCTACGTCACTTTCGACGAAGAGGCGTGGGGGCGATTGCGCGCGGACACCCCGTTGCCGCTGTCCGAGGAGGAACTCCAGCGACTCCGCGGCATCAACGAGAGCGTGTCGCTCGAGGAAGTCGCGCAGATCTACCTGCCGATGTCCCGGCTGCTCAACCTCTACGTCGGCGGCACGCAGGACCTGTACCGCGCAAGCACGACGTTTCTCGGCGGTCTGGCGCCGAAGGTCCCTTACATCATCGGTATCGGCGGCAGCGTCGCCGTCGGCAAGAGCACGACCGGCCGCATCCTCCGCGAGCTGTTGGCGCGATGGCCGAACCACCCGAAAGTGGATCTGGTGACCACCGACGGTTTCCTCCTTCCGAACGCAGTGCTCGAGGAAAGGGGGCTGATGGAGCGGAAGGGCTTCCCGGAAAGCTTCGATCTCCGCACGCTGGTCAACTTCGTGCTCCAGGTGAAGTCGGGCGACCGGAAGGTCCAGCACCCCGTGTACTCCCACCAGTCCTACGACATCCTGCCCGGCGTGACGACCGTCGTCGACCAACCCGACATCCTGATTCTCGAGGGCCTGAACGTCTTGCAGGCGCGCCCGGAGTCACCAGGCCGCTCGACTCGGTTGATGCTCTCCGACCTCTTCGACTTCTCGATCTACGTCGACGCGGAGACGGACGTCATCGAACGCTGGTACGTCGAGCGGTTCCTGACCTTTCGCGATACCGCCTTCCGCGATCCCGAAGCCTACTTCCACCGCTACGCAAGCCTGAGCGAGGATGACGCGGTCGACACGGCGCTCGACATCTGGAAGCGGATCAACGAGCCGAACCTGATCCAGAACATCCTGCCGACCCGTGAACGGGCCGACCTGATCCTCGAGAAGGCGCCCGACCACGCCGTGCGGCGAGTCCGCCTGCGGAAGCTCTAGAAGCGTCCTCAGGGCCGGCGCCTTCCGCGCCAGCGCGGTTCAGCGAGCGCCCCGGTCTCGTCGAGGAGTTCGTCGAGCCGTGCCGACAGCCGGTCGAAGACGGCCTTGAGTTCCAGCACATCGCGCGCCCAGTCCTCGCGGGGGTCCCGGGCTGCGGCCGCGGCGGCCACCCGTAGCCGGGTCTCCACGTTGCCCGCGCCATGGCGGGTCACGTAGTTTCCCAGCAGGTTCCGCCGCTCGCCGGGATCCTGTTCCAGGTCATAGAGCTCGTAGCGGTCCCAGATGCCGTGGAAGCGCATCAGCTTGTAGCGGTCCGTGCGCACCCCGAGCACGGTCGGCGTCTGCGGAAAGGCGCGTTCCCAGAAGTACTCGTAGAGGAACGCGTCCCGCCACGGCGGCTGCGCTCGGTCCGGCCCGTGAGCGAGAAGGCCAAGGAACGACCTCCCCTGGACGGTCGCCGGCGCCTCGATGCCAGCCGCATCCAGGAACGTCGGCGCAAAGTCCAGGTTGACGATCATCTCGGACCGCCTCTGGCCGCCCGCGCCGCCTTCAAGCCACTCCGCAAGAACGACGAGAGGCACCCGAATCGACGTATCGTACATCGTGCGCTTGTCGATCAGACCGTGCTCGCCGAACTGGAAGCCGTTGTCCGACGTGAAGACAAGCAGCGTCCGGTCGAGAAGACCGCGCTGCTCGAGATCGTCGACGATGCGACCGACACTGTCGTCAACGGCGCGCATCGTCTCGGCATAGTCGAGCGCGAACTGCTGGAAGTCGACGGAGTTGTCGTACAACCCGTCGACACCGTGCCAGCTCCGCCGCTGCGCCTCGACCCAACGCGGCTTGCCCTCGTAGTTCTCGTGGCGATTCGCCATCGTCGACGGCGGCGGGTAACGCTGCCCGGCGTAACTGCCCAGGTGCCGCTCGGCAGGCCGGAACGGAGCGTGCACCGCCTTGTGGGACACGTAGAGCAGGAAGGGCGCCGCCGAACCGCCGCGCTGCTGGTCGGCGAGGAACTCGAGCGCATAGTCCGTGATCAGGTCCGTCGTGTAGCCCTGCCGGGGCGCCCGCTCCCCATCGACGTTGAAGGTCTGGTTGAAGTAGACGCCCTGGCCGGGGAAGGACACCCAGCGGTCGAAGCCAGGGCGCGGTTCATCCGAACTGCCGCCCATGTGCCACTTGCCGACGAAAGCAGTCCGATAGCCGGCGCGCTGAAGCTCGACGGGGAAGGTGGGAACGTCTGGATCGAGCCGCGTGCGATTGTCGAGCACGCCGTGTTCATGCGCGTACTGCCCGGTGAGGATCGATGCCCGGCTCGGCGAGCAGAGCGAGGTGGTGACGAACGCATTCTCGAACAGGACGCCGCGCTCGATGAGACGGTCGAGATGGGGCGTCTCGAGGAACGGATGCCCCAGCGCCGACATCGCGTCGAACCGCTGGTCGTCGATCAGGATGAAGACGACGTTCGGGCGTTCCACGGAGGTTGCCGGCGTTGCAATCGCCGCCGTCAGCCCCATGAACGCGAGGAGCGCCTTGAGCCACCACCCTTCCAGCCGACTGCATCGAGCTCCGCCGTCGCTATTCGTCATCGTTCAGCTCCTTGAAGGCCGCCCGTCGAAGCCCGCGGCCGCGAGTTCCTGGTCCTCGTACGTCCAGCGCTTGTAGTTCCACATCCACTGCTCGGGCGTCGCCCGAATCCGCCGCTCGATCGCCTCCGCCATCCGCTGAGAGAGTTCGACGCGGCCGCCCGGATCGCCCGGGCGACGAAGCACCTCGCACTCCAGGCGATACGAGAACGGACCGGTGCGGATGCAGAAAGCGGCGACCAGCGGGCAGTCGCGCTTCGCAGCCAGAGCGCTCGGTCCCCCGACGAACTCGATCCGACGGCCGAAGAACACGACCTCCGGTCCACGTCGGAGTTCGGGCCGCTGATCGACCACCAGGATGAGCGTCTGCCCCTCCCTGAGGCAGGTCAGCATGTCGCGGAGCAGGGATCTGCGGCCGCTCCAGATCACCCGCAACCCCGCCTGCGAACGCATCCGCTCGACGAACCGGGTGACGCCGGCGGAGCGGCCCGGCTTCGCCACGCAGCAGACCGGCGCCGACGCCGCCGCCACGGTACTCTGGGCGAGGAGTTCCCAGGCGCCGAAGTGCCCGGTCACGATCACCTGGCCGCGGCCGAAGCCCTCGACTTCCGCGATGACCCGCTCGAAGTCCTCGAAGCCCGCCATCGCCCTCGCGTCGAGCAGCCCAGGATCGCAACTGATCCGCACCGTTTCAAGCGCCGCCACGATCTGGTGTCGAACAGAGCGACGTTCCAGATCGCGAGCTGCCGGCGATCCCGGCGGCAGGCCGAGCACGACTGCCAGGTTCTTCCGCAGCAGGCCGACGTCGCGCGACGCAAGCCACCCAAGACGGCTCAGCAGGGACGCGGTTGCGGCGAACCAGGCCGTCGGCAGACACACCACGAACCAGGCGAAGCCGCGGAGCAACCCGGCGATGAAACGGTCCGACATGTTCGGACCCGAGTGTAGTGCCGCAACGACCGTGTACAATCCCCGCCCTTGAGCAAACAAGTTGACCCCTCCGCCTACTGGCGGGCGAACCTCCGGTTGATGGCGGTCCTCCTCGCCGTCTGGTTCGTCTGCTCCTACGTCCTCGGCATCTTCCTCGTCGAGCCGCTGAACGGCGCGCGGCTCGGCGGCTTTCCGCTCGGTTTCTGGTTCGCGCACCAGGGTTCGATCTACGTCTTCATCGCCTTGATCCTGGTCTACGCCGCCGTCATGGACCGCCTCGACCGCCGCTACGGCGTCGGCTGACGCGGGTCCCGGGCCGCCCGACGCCGACCGCTTCCCGACTTTCGCGATGAACGTTCAGGCCTGGACCTACCTCATCGTCACGGCGACCTTCGCGCTCTACGTCGGCATCGCCTGGTGGAGCCGCGTCAAGACGACCTCGGGCTTCTACGTCGCCGGGCGCGGGGTGCCGGCCGTGGCGAACGGCATGGCGACCGGCGCCGACTGGATGAGCGCCGCTTCGTTCATCTCGATGGCCGGCCTGATCTCCTTCATGGGCTACACCGGCACGATCTACCTGATGGGCTGGACCGGCGGTTACGTCCTGCTCGCGCTCCTGCTCGCCCCGTACCTGCGCAAGTACGGGAAGTTCACGACCTCCGAGTTCGTCGGCGACCGCTACTACTCGGACACCGCCCGCCTCGTCGCGGCGGCCTGCACGATCTTCGTCTCCTTCACCTACATCGCCGGTCAGATGCGAGGCGTCGGGGTCGTCTTCTCGCGCTTCCTCGAGGTCGAGATCCACTGGGGCGTGATCATCGGCGTGGTCATCGTCTTCTTCTACGCCGTGCTCGGCGGCATGCGGGGGATCACCTACACCCAGGTCGCCCAATACTGCGTGCTGATCGTCGCCTTTCTCATCCCGGCCGCGGCCATTTCCTGGAAGATCACCGGGAATCCGATCCCCCAGCTCGGTTTCGGCGGCTCCGTGCAGGAAGGCCAGCAGGCCGGGGTCTTCCTGCTCGAGGCGTTGGACGCGCTCCACCGCGAGCTCCGGCTCCCGGAGTACACAGCCGCATTCGTGCCGGGGAAGAAGAGCATGATCGACGTGACCGCGATCACGCTCGCGCTGATGGTCGGAACGGCCGGTCTGCCGCACGTTCTCGTTCGCTTCTACACGGTGCGGAGCGCCCGCGCCGCGCGCTGGAGCGCGCTATGGGCACTCGTCTTCATCGGCCTGCTCTACACCACGGCGCCGGCCGTCGCCGCCTTCGCCCGCGTCAACCTGATCTCGACGCTCCACAACACGAGTTACAGCGAGGCGCCGGAGTGGTTCAGGAGCTGGGAGACGACCGGCCTGATCTCCTTCGACGACCAGGACGGCGACGGCGTGATCGACATGTCCGCCGACGCGAACGAGTTGACGGTCGACCGGGACATCATGGTTCTGGCGAACCCGGAGATCGCCGAGCTGCCGGCCTGGGTGGTCGCCCTGGTCGCCGCCGGCGGACTCGCAGCGGCGTTGTCGACCGCGGCCGGCCTCCTGCTCGTCATCGCCTCGGCCATCTCGCATGACATCGGCAAGTCGATCCTGTGGAAGGACATGAGCTCACGCCGGGAACTCCTCCTCGCGCGGGTGACCGCTTCCGTCGCCGTGATCGTCGCGGCCTACTTCGGGATCTCGCCGCCCGGCTTCGTCGCCCAGGTCGTCGCGTTCGCCTTCGGCCTCGCGGCGTCCAGCTTCTTCCCCATCCTCGTTCTCGGGATCTTCACCCGCACGACGACGAAGGAGGGGGCGATCGCCGGCATGACGAGCGGAATCCTGTTCACCGGCGCCTACATCGTCTACTTTCGCCTCATCCGCCCGGAAGCGACCGCGGAGGACTGGCTGTTCGGCATCAGCCCGGAGGGAATCGGCGCCGTCGGCATGCTGATCAACTTCGCCCTCGCCCTGACCGTCAGCCGGTTCACGAAACCGCCGCCAGACGATGTCCAGCAGCTGGTCAGCGAAATCCGGCTTCCGCGCGAGCGGGCGGGCTAGGAGCCCCTTGGAGAAGCCCCGCGGCGACTGACCGGACCGGGGTGCGGAAGCGCGTGTCCTGCGGGCTGATTCGCAAGCGCCGCGAGGCGTTCACGCAAGGTCGAGTAGCGACGGAGGTCGGCGGCTTCTTCGACGGCCTTCCGAAGAGCCCATTTCTGACCGACGATGACGACGAGCTCCCGGCCGCGCGTAATCGCCGTGTAGAGCAGGTTGCGACGCAGCATGACGAAGTGGTGGGTCGTCATCGGCAGGACGACCGCCGGATACTCCGAGCCCTGCGACTTGTGAATGGTCACCGCGTAAGCCAGCATGACCCGGTCCAGATCGGTGAACGGATAGAGGATGGGTCGCCCGTCGAAAGCGATCGTCATCTCTTGCCGCCCGGGGTCGATCGAGACGATGCGGCCGAGGTCGCCGTTGAAAACGTCCTTGTCATAGTCGTTCTCGGTCTGCATCACCTTGTCCCCCGGCCGGTACCTCCAGCCGAAGCGCTCGACTTCGACGGCGCCGGATTCGGGGAGCGGATTCAGTACCTCCTGCTGCAGCGCGTTCAGCGTCCGGGCGCCCAGGGGCCCCCGGTTCATCGGCGAAAGCACCTGGACGTCGCGAACCGGGTCGAGGCCGAAGCGGGCGGGAATCCGCCCGGCGACGACGGTGGCGATCTTCCGCTGGGCGTCCTCGGCGTCCTCTGCCGGCACGAAGTAGAAATCGCTCCGTTCGTCAGAACTCGACTCCAGCTTCGGCGGGTAGCCCCGGTTCACCCGATGAGCGTTCCTCACGATTCGGCTGTCCTCCGCCTGGCGAAAGATCTCCACGAGACGCGTGACCGGAATCGCGCCGGACTCGATCAGGTCCCGCAACACCTGACCGGGCCCGACCGAGGGGAGCTGATCCGCGTCGCCGATCATCAGCAGGGAGCCCTCGGCCGGCAACGCCCGCAGCAGCGCTGCCATCAGCTCGACGTCGACCATCGACGACTCGTCGACGATCAGCAGGCCGCATTCGAGGGGCCGTTGGCGGTTGCGCTGGAAGGCGCCGCTCTTCGGATCGATCTTGAGCAGCCGGTGGATCGTCTTCGCCGTCCGGCCGGTGCTCTCCCCCAACCGCTTGGCGGCGCGGCCCGTTGGCGCGCAGAGATCGCAGCGAACGCCCCGCGTGTCCAGGATCTGGAGAACCGCATTGACGAGCGTCGTCTTGCCGACGCCAGGACCGCCCGTCATCACGGTCACCCGGGAGCGCAGGCAAGCCTCCACGGCGACGCGCTGAGACGGCGCCAACGTCACCTCGAGCCGCTTCTCGACCCAGGGAAGCGCGACCGCCGCATCGATGTCCGACCACGGCGGTGGCTCGGCTCGGCGAAGCTCGCTCAGACGCCGGACAATCGCCTGTTCCGCCTGGAGCAGGATCGGCAGAAAGATCGCCTCGCCGTCGCCAAGGCTTGCGGCTGCAAGCCGACCCGCGCGCACCTCCTCGGCCAGCGCCTGGTCCAGAATCTCCTGCCGGATCTTCAGGACTGCACCGGGCCGCCTGCTCTTCTCCAGCTTCTCCCGGGCCTCCTTGAAGAGCGCTTCCCGGGGCAGGCCGCAATGGCCCGCCGACCGCGCCTGCTCCAGCACGTAGGTCAGGCCGGCCCGCGCCCGCGGCAGGCCCTCGCCGTCGATGCCGAGACTCGAGCCGATGCCGTCGGCAATGCGGAAGCCGATGCCGCGAATCTCCCGGGCCAGCCGATATGGGTCGTCGGACACGAGGGCGCGCGCATCGGCGCCGTAGGCGCGGTAGACCTGAGCGGCACGAGCCGGTCCGAGGCCGTGCTCCTGCAGGAAGACCATGTTCTCCCGCACCGCCCTCTGGTCAGCGAAGCCGGCACTCAGACGCCGGGCCCGTTTCGGCCCGATGCCCGGAACCTCCTCGAGGCGCTTCGGTTCCTTCTCGATCACGTCGAAGACGTCCTTGCCAAAGGCCTCGACGAGGCGCTTCGCCATCTTCGGCCCGACCCCCTTCACCTTCCCCGAGCCGAGGTAGCGGCGAATGCCGTCGAGCGAGTCGGGCGGCGACACGGCGAGGCTGTCCGTCTGAAACTGGAGTCCGTGTTTCGGATCTCTCCTGAAGCGGCCGTCACCCTGGATTCGATCGCCCGACGCAACGACAGGCAGCCGGCCAACCACGGTGAGGGGCTGGTGTCCTCCCTTCACACGGACACTGAGGACCGCGAATCCGTTCTCCGGATTGTGGAAGACGACCCGCTCGACGACACCGGAGAACGCCTTGCGCCCCTCGACGGCTTCCGTCACGGTGCCGCAGCCTCGGCGACGCTCGCCAATTCCCTCACGCGCTGGAGCTTACGTCGGACGCATCGCGCCGGCGGAAGCGCGGAACGGACGAACCGGGCAGAGTGAAGAGAAACGGCCCCGTGGCACAATCGACCGGAGCGACTGGACGCCCACGCCGAAACCCCGGGGGAGCACAGGACATGACGGACACCTGCCGATTCGACGGCCTGGCACTCAACGCGACGGAACCCGACGCCGCTGCCGACTGGTACGCGCAGCACTTCGGCGGCGAACTCCTGGACGGCGACGGCGGCGCGGTTGCGCGATTCCGGGCCGGTCGCGGCACGGCGGACCTCCACTGGCGCGGCGCCGAAGCGCCCGGGCCGAGCATCGGCACCGGACTCGACCACACCGGCTGGTCGGTCGACGACCTCGACGAGGTCCACGCGGCGCTCCTCGCCGACGGCGCTACCGAGTTCTGGACACCACGCCACTTCGGGCCGGCAAGGCTGTACATCTCCTTCGTCACGGATCCCTGGGGCGCGAAGATCGAACTCCTGGAGGACAAAGACCACCCCGGCTTCCACCACGTCCACATCCTGGGTCCAGACTGCGAGCAGGACCGCGCCTGGCTCCTCAACCACGCACCAGGCCGGGTCGAGATCTTCAAGGACGTCCTGCTCGCCGTCCACTACGGAACGATGCGCGTCCTCTTCCGTCAGACGGACGATGAACTCGCGCCGACCTCCGGCCGCGCGATCGATCACCTCGCGTGGACGTCTCAAGGAGGCCCCGGCGGCCGTCACACGAGCCCGACCGGCGTGCAAATCCGGGTGAAAGCGGGCTGACGGCTTGTCGACGAGTCTCTGGCCGCCGCCGCGGCGAGTCGTGGCCCTTGACTCCGCCGACCCGCTCGTCCTGTCTTCCGGGTCTCCCGTCGCGCTCCGGGTGAGCGCCGCGGGCAGGGAGCAGGCAGAGATCTCCGAGGAACTCGCCTTCGGCCTTCGCGGCCTGCGACGCGCTCTGGGCGTCTTCGGCATCGGGCTGTCCGCGCCGAGGACGAACGGCCGAGACTCCGGCGCCGAAGCCGCCATCTCCTGTCGGGTTGCGGTCGATTCGGCAGGAGCCGGGAGTCGCCCGGATGACGACAGCCCGACGGACGAGAGCTATCGC
Organism: Candidatus Multivoraceae bacterium; assembly: GCA_965219625.1. Classification (GTDB taxonomy): domain Bacteria; phylum Acidobacteriota; class Thermoanaerobaculia; order Multivoradales; family Multivoraceae; genus Multivorans. Next base: position 931,454 of record OZ244782.1, read on the forward strand.
CTGCGCATCGACGTGGATGGCATCCACATTCACGCCGCGACGCCGACCGGCGTGTTCCGGGCGGCCTCGACCCTGAAGCAGTGGTGCGCCTCGCGGAGCCGCACCGCTCCGACCGGCTTCGAGACGCCGCCCGTCGAGATCCGAGACGCGCCGGACTTCCCCATCCGCGGCGTGATGCTCGACGTCAGCCGGAACCGGGTCCCCACGATGGCGTACCTGGAGCGCCTGATCGACCGGCTCGCCGAATGGAAGGTGAACCACCTCCAGCTCTACCTCGAACACACCTACGCCTATGGAGACCACGAGGAGGTCTGGCGCGACGCTTCCCCGTTCACCGCCGAGGAGATTCGATCGCTCGACGCCTACTGCCGGGAGCGGTTCATCGAACTCGCGCCGAACCAGAACAGCTTCGGTCACTTCCACCGCTGGCTGATCCACGACCGCTATCGACCGCTGGCCGAGGTCCCCGAGGGCTTCCGGCACCCGTTCTCCCCCGAACCGGAACCGTTCAGTCTGTGCGCGACGGACCCGCGCGTCCTGGAACTGCTGACGGGTCTATACGACGAACTGCTCCCCCAGTTCGGCAGCCGGCGCTTCAACGTCGGTCTCGACGAGACGTTCGACCTGGGCCGTGGCCGCTCAGCCGAGGCCTGCGAACAGCGCGGCAAGCCGGCCGTCTACCTGGACTTCCTGCGCCAGGTCCATCGCCTCGTCACGGAGCGCGGTCGACAGATGCTGTTCTGGGGCGACATCATCCTCGAGCACCCCGAGTTGATCGACGGCATCCCGAACGACGCGGTGGCACTGTGCTGGGGCTACGAGGCCGATCATCCCTTCGAGGATGCGTGCGCCCGGCTCAAGGAGTCGGGCCGCGAGTTCTGGGTATGTCCGGGTACGAGCAGCTGGAACAGCTTCGGCGGCCGGCTGGAGAACGCGGTCGCCAACCTGGCACGCGCCGCAACGGCGGGTCGGGAACGCGGTGCTCGCGGTTTCCTTATCACCGACTGGGGGGACCACGGACACCTCCAGCCACCGGCAGTCGGCGAACTGCCGATGTCGGTCGGCGCCGGCTTCGCCTGGTCCGTCGAGGCGGCTCGGAACGCGGCGAACGGCGCGGACAGGAACGAGGCGGCCTGGCTCGACCACGCGGTCCGTTTCGTCTACGACGGAGACCGCACGATGGCGCGGACGGTCGTCGAACTCGGAGCGGCCGATCTCGATTGCGGCGGCCCGACAATGAACGGGACGACTCTGTTCTACCTCCTGCGTTTTATCGACGAAGACCTCCGGCACCGGCGCTTTCGACGACTGAGCATTGCCAATCTCAAGCGGACCTGCGCGCGACTCGAAGCGATCAGAGACGGGTTGAGCCAGGTCGAGAGCGAACCTCGCCGTGCCGGTCTCGACTGGACCTGCCGGATGATGACGTGGTGCTGCAGACTCGGGATCGCCCGCCTCGCCGCCGGCCGGGACGTACCGGCGGACCGACTGGCGCCAACGGTCCGGGCAAACTTGAGCGCCGACCTGAAGCGCATCGCGGAGGACCTTCCAGATGTCTGGCTCGGCACGAGCCGCGCGGGCGGCCTGCCGGAGTCTCAGGACCTCCTGCTCCGCGCGGCGGCTCTTCTGGCAGCGCCTTGATTGCAACGCGATCACCTCGTAGGCTGACAAACCTCAGGCTGGGAACGAAGTCGGCAATGGCGAGCAGGCCGACCCATCTCACAGGCGAACGGCCAGATTGCTGCCATCGCCCACTCTCGAAACACCATGCTGGCAACCCGAAACGTCCAGGACTTCAGACACGCCGAGGTCCACCTCGTCAATCCCTGGGCGCCTGCCGAGGACCACGAATGACCGAGATCTCGATCGTCACCGTCGAGGAACAGGCTCTTCTAGCGGCGCGCACCAGCGCCGTCTTCACCGAGATTCCCGCAAAGCTCCTGCCCTTGATGGACCAGGTCGATGCGTACGTGCGGGAACACGGCGTCGAGGGCGCCGGCCAGAACGTCTGGTTCTACCGCAACGTCAGCGAGGGCCGAATGGACGTCGACGTCGGGGTCCAGGTTCCTGCCGCTACCGAGGCGGGCGGCGGGCTCGTCCGCTCCGCGACGCCGGCGGGCCGGTGCGCCCACGCCGCGCTCCATGGCGACTACAGCGAGATACCGGGCGTCCACCAGGCGATCCACGAATGGTGCGCCGAGCAGAGTCTCGCGCTCGCCGGTCCGTGCTGGGAGGTTTACGGCGACTGGCACGACGACCCGGCGAAGCGCCGCACCGACATGTACCACCTGCTCGCCTGAACCGGCCCTCGCGCATGAAGGTCGACGATGTCGTCGGCGCGTTCCGCGATCGCTTCGGGGCCGAGCCCGAGGTCGTCGCTCGAGCCCCAGGCCGCGTCAACCTGCTGGGCGCCCACGTCGACTACAGCGAAGGTTGGGTGCTGCCGGCGGCGATCGACCGCGCGGTGTGGGTCGCGGCGCGGCGGGCACGCGGCGCGGAGACCCGGCTTGCGGCCCTCGACCTCGGCGACGAGGGCGCCTTCGACATCGCCGGGCCGGCGCCACCCGTAACGGCACGAGGCACGGCGCCGTCCTGGGTCGACTATCCGCGGGGGTTGGCCTGGACGCTCCTCAAGCGAGGTCTCGAGCTTCCGGCCATCGAGGCCGTCTTCGGCGGCGACCTGCCGATCGGCGCCGGCGTGAGTTCCTCAGCAGCCGTCGAGATGGCCTTCCTCGTCGCCTGGGAGCAGGTCGGCGGCTTCGAACTCGACGGGCTCGAGCGCGCGAAGATCGGCCGGCAGGTCGAAAACGAGTATGTCGGCGTGCAGTCCGGGATCATGGACCAGTTCGCCTCGGTTCACGGCCGCGAAGGGCACGCGCTGCTCCTCGACTGCCGATCTCTCGAGCACGAGCCGATTCCGATTCCCGACGATCTCGTCTTCCTCGTTGCGGACACCGGCGTCCGCCGCGCCCTCGCCTCCGGCACCGGCTTCAACGACCGGAAGTCCGAGTGCATCCGCGCCGCCGACCTGCTGCGGCCCCACCTGCCGGCGCTCTCCACGCTCCGCGACCTGGCGCCGGACGACCTCGGCCGGCTGAAACACGTGCTTGAGCCTCCACTCGACCGCCGCGCCCGCCACGTCGTCAGCGAGTGCCGCCGCGTCCTGGCTGGCGCCGAAACGCTGCGGAAGGGCGACCTGAACGCGCTCGGCGACCTGATGGCTCAGTCCCACCAGAGCTCCCGCAACGACTACGACGTGAGCATCGAGGAACTCGATGTTCTCCAGGAAGCCGCCGCCGGCGCCGAAGGCTGTTTCGGCGCCCGCCTCACCGGCGCCGGCTTCGGCGGCTGCGTCACCGCGATCGTCAGCGAAGCCGCCGCGGACCACGTGCACGAGCGGACAGCGGCGGCCTTCGAGCAGCGCTTCGGCCGACGGCCCGAGATCCACCGCTGCCGCGTCGGCGCCGGCGCCGGTATCGTGGCCTGAAGGTCGAACGAGCGTTCCAGAGAGCTCCACGCGGACGAGCGCTGCGGCTCGATCCTCTCTCCCAAAGATGTAGTGACCACGAAACCGGTCAACCTCTGAGTGAGTCGACCGGCAGCCCAACCTCAGTCTTCGGGCGGCAGGGATTCGGGCGTCAGGGAAACACCCTGCGTAGCAAGGTTCTGCTCCATTCGATCGACCTCGTCCATGACTTCTGCAATCCCCCTGGCGATCTCCTCGTCCCTTCTCATGCTCTCCTTGATGAGGCCGTACCAGTGGAAGACCGTCTCGTCGTCGCTGTCGTAGATGTACTCGATGAGTCGCTGCCGGGCTTCCCACATGTCCATTTGAGAAGGCGCATAGCGCTCGTATGCCTTGACGAGTTCACCCGACACCTTCGGCACGCCGCTGTAGTCGCCTGTCTCTCTTGCGTGCGCCAGAGCCTCGGTGAGCGCGCGGGCATGCTTGGCCACGATTTCGTCCTCTTCTCTCATCCGCTGGTCGAAAGGGTCTTCGTCTTCGGAGAGAAGACCCACGGGGAGAACCGCCGTAGGCACGAGGATCGCTGCCCCTAGAAGGGCAAGAAGAAGTTGCTTCATAGTTGGCTCTCCCTTTCTGAGGTCGACCCGGTCTCGTGGACACTACATCCTTGGAGAAGGAGGTTCCACGATGGGAAGATCAAGACCTCGGTACCCGGCAGAGTACCAGCGGCAGATGGTGGATGATGTGCGTGGCTTTCTGGCGGGCAGCGAGGCCGGGGGGCTTCCCGTCCGGCAGCCGGATCTGACGCTGGCGACAATGGACCACTCGACGCCGACCGACCCTGCGATCGACGCCGGTCTCCGTACCGCCGACCTGGTTCCCGAGGGCCAGCCCACCCCATCGACGACCGAGATGGGCGAAGCGTTAGCAGCCAGGATCGGCGTCCCCTGAACCCGGCTTCAGAGATCCGGGGGGAAGATCACCATCGGTTCGTCGGCGCCGAAGCCGAGGTCGACTTCGAACTCCACGCGCCCCCCCGGCAGGAGCACGCTCCCGACGCCGCCCCGTAGGTTGAGCGCTCCCGCGCATGCGTTCACATAGAGCCCGAAATCCACGGCCGCCGACTGAACAACCCGCCAACGGCCGGCCGCAAGCCCCGGCAGCTCGATCCCGTCGATCGCATCGCCCGCCCACAGGTCACCGTCCGCCCCGCCGGCGCGGCTGCTCCAGCCGATCAGATCGCCCAGCGAAAGCACTCCTCCGTGCGGCGTGACGAGGACCGGATGGGACGACCCTGAAACCTGGTCGCCGACCTTGTTGCGCAACACGACGGTTCCCACCGGTTCGTCCATCAGGTCGAGTCGCAGAATCGGCTCGCCCTGCGGCGGGAGCGAGGCGCAACCCGACCACAACAGATCGGGCGGCGCCTTGACAACCACCGAAACCGGTCCGACGCCGTCGCGGGGAACGAAGACCCTGGCTCGTCCCGACCCGTCCGTGGCCCCAAAGCCGGCGCCGACGGCCCCTGATCGGCTTCGAGCAACGACCTCGACGATCACAGCCGGCAGCGGGCTTCCCGCTCTCGTCAGGAGCAGGTCAAGAGGGTCGGCCGGCTGGAGGGGCAGGCGGACTGTCCGAACGTCGTCCACTACCCAGTCTGCCAACGGGGAGGAAGAAACCTCGGCCTTCCCCTCGGCGAATCCGTCGAGCCAGGCCCACAGGCGATACCGGCCTTCCTCGAGTCCGTCGAAGGCGAAACGGCCCTCCGAGTCGGACGCGACCGGCAGCGAAACGAACGACTCCGGATCGTGGTCGCCGATCGCGCCCCCCTCGTCTGCTCTCTCGATGCTCACCGAAACTCCAGGGAGCGGCTCGAGCGTCGAGCCATCGAGGACCACGCCACGCACTGTCCGGTCGCCCAGCTCGAATCGCAGGCGAAGGACATCGTTGTCCGCGCGGGCGCGGACCTTGAACATCCGACGAAGTCCGCCGGCCGTTTCCACCGCTGCGGCGACGACATCGCCCGTCGGTCTGGGCATCTGGCCGCGGAACTCGCCGTCTTCGTTCGCGACGAAGGGCACGCGGTCGCCTGCCCCGCGGCTGAGCGCCACCCGGGCCTCTACTCCGCTGCCGTCGAGGCGCACCTGGCCGCGCACCTCGACGAAATCCAGATCGATGGTCACGGCTTCATTGCCCCTTACCTGCCTCAGCTCCGAGTGAAGCACGTCGCCATTCGGAGTCTCAAGCTCCAGAAGGTACGAGCCCGTCGACAGGCCACGGAGGGTCGCTACGCCGTCGGGATCCGCTTCGGCCATCAGAGGCGTCGCGCTCTGATCGAGCCCCTGCGCGGCTACTCGCCACCTTCCCGCGTTGGCTGCCGGAGGCGAGATGAAGACCCGCAACTCGGCGAACTCGCGCAGGACGACCTCTGCAAGCCGCGTTTCGGCATCCGGCGTCAGCCGGACACCCTCGATTCGGGTCGCCGGCCGACCCTCGCTTTCGACGATCAGGGAGTAGTACTCCCCGTCAAGGCCCACGAGCTGCGCAAAGCCGTCTTCACTCGTCACTGCCCGCGCGGCCACCACTGCGCTTCGGTCTTCCGCAAGCGGCGGATAGGGCTCGGCCCTCACCTCGGCGCCCGCAACGGGCAATCCGGACTCTGCCAGCGCATGGAGTGACACGGAGGAGCCCCTGACAAGCCGCAACGGTTCAAGTTGCATCATGCCAACACCGATGTCTCGGTCGAAGAGATACCGAGGCGCCCAGCCCTCCATTGCTATCCGATAGTCCGTACGACCGGCCGGTCCGCGCCAACGCAGGAGATTCCCGCGCACGATGCCAGCTTCGAGAAAGTGGAGCGTTCCCGACTCCACCTCGAGCCAGCCTTCGACCGATGGAGTCCCGGTTCCCAGGCTCTCGCCGGAAGGCAGAACGAGGGGCACCGCCAAGTCAGCCAACGGATAGGCGGCCAGATGGACAACCCGAACGGGCGTTGCGTCGCCCTCGACGACGTTGGCCATCGAGGCGCCGACACCGACCCGTGGACACCAGGTCAGCGGACTGCGGCAGGAGACGTACTCCAGGCCCTCAGAGGCAGCGCGAACCGAAGCGACGCCCGGCGCCCCCAGCTCTTTCACCACCTCGCCGTCCCTCGTCACCGAGACCAGCGTGACGGTGCCGACCGCTTCCGGCGCCAACCGCTCCGCCGTGACCGAGATGACGACCTCGCCGGCCGCAAGCGCCCCCGGCAAAGCCAGGGCCGAGGTCACGAACCCAATCAGGACTCTCATCGGATCGAGTCGCGGTTCAGGGCTCACCGTCGGCGCCGCCAGATGAAGTCGGGCAGGGACGACTTGCCGAACCCTGCTCTCGCTCGCCCCCTCCGGTGAGACGCGCTGAAGCAGATGAACCGACTACAGCGCACGCACGCAGCCTCAGCGGTCCTGCTTGTCACGAACAACTCCACGCCTGTGACTCCGAGATCGCAACCAGGACGAGGCTCAACCGCTTCATGCGGCCTCCAACGAAGTGAGAGTACTGTGAAGTGAGAATCATGTGATCGTCCACCCACCTTACCGTTCGCCGCCGCGCGGGCGGCAGCACCAGAGTTTTCCGACGAGAAGTGACTCTTCGACCGCATCCAACGGGAGACCAACCCCCACCGCCGGCGGAGCGCCTGAGCTCAGTGCAAACCGCAAACCCGACTCACGGCTCGCAGGCTGGAAGCCGCCGCCCGCCACGCGGGCGCAACCTCAGGGCGGCAGACTCCGCTCACGCTCCGTCTGCCACTCCAGAACTACCCAAGGGCCGGCCCAGGAATCGCCTCTTCGGATCCGCCCGTTCACGGTCATTTCTGGATTGGACTACGCTCTTTCGGTTGTTCGCATCGACGGCCGCGGCAGGGAATTGCTCGGTCCCGGCAAGACGTCGCCGTTCGTCAAGGCGCCGCGACACGATAGCCAGGTCACACGGCGCCTCGTCCCCGACTGAACGACTCTGGAGTCGACCCGGTATCGTGGCTTGAGGTCGACGAACGAGCGCTGGCGATGACGACGATGGACACCGGCACGAACGAGCTCCTCTGCGAGCTCTCGGCGGGCGTCGCTACGGTGACCCTGAACAAGCCGGAAAAGCGGAACGCCTTGGGCGACACTCTGACTCCGGCGCTCCGGAAGATCCTCCTCGCACTCGAAGCGGATGAGCGCTGCGGCGCGATCCTCCTGACCGGCGCCGGTCGGGCGTTCTGCGCAGGCGGCGACGTGTCGGGCATGGGGTCGAACCGAGAGAAAGACCGCGAAGCGAGGGCAGCGGCGACGATCGACGAAGCCGTGCGCGCGCTGATCGACAAACAGGAATCACTGACCCTGCGGATGGCAGAGCTCGACAAACCGATCGTTGCCGCTCTGCCCGGACCGGCGGCGGGCGCCGGCCTCTCCATCGCGCTTGCCGCCGACCTGCGGATCATGGCGGACGACACCTTCGTCACCACAGCCTTCCGGCGCATCGGACTGTCCGGCGACTATGGATCGAGCTGGTTCTTGACCCGCCTGGCAGGTCCGGCCGTGGCGAAGGAACTCCTGATGACCGGTCGCCGCATTCCGGCCGACGAGTGCCTGCGGCTGGGGATCGTCAACCGGATCGTGCCGCTCGACGAACTTGCCGCGGAAGCGCGGGCCTTGGCCCTTCAGCTCGCCGACGGCCCGCGGACGGCGTTGCGCTACATGAAGCGGAACGTCAACCGGGCCGTGCTTGGAAGCCTGCAGGAGTCGCTCGCCGCGGAAGCGGAGGGAATGGTCCGTTCGGCGCGGACGGCGGACCACAAGGAGGCTGTCCACGCGTTCCTCGAGAAGCGGGAACCTCGGTTCAACCGGTGAACCCCGATGCCGTCCGGTCCGTCTGATCCTCAAGCGGCAAACCGTGACCTGGCACTGGGAGCTTCGGGGACACATCAAGCTCCTTCAAGGGCTGACCCGGCGTTTCCGGGCTCAGCCGGAGTGGGCTTCGCGCCGTGGATCGCGCGCTGGGAACGGAAGTCGTTGAGTATGGCGTAGAGCGAAGGGACGAGCAGCAGGGTGATCGCCGTCGCGAACAGAACCCCGAAGGCGAGAGAAACCGCCATCGGAACGAGGAACTGCGCCTGGAAGCTCCGTTCGAGGAGCAGAGGCAAGAGCCCGACGAAGGTGGTCAGCGAGGTCAGGACGATCGGGCGGAAACGGGCCGCCCCGGCATCGTGGATCGCCTCGTGGACCGGCATGCCGATCTGGAGCCGCCGGTTGATGAAGTCGACCATGACGAGGGAGTCGTTGACGACGACTCCGGTCAGTGCGATCAGGCCGAGCAGCGAGAGCATCGTGAGGTTGATGCCGATCAGGCGGTGCCCGATCACGGCGCCGATCAGGCCGAAAGGAATTGCGCTCATCACGATGAGCGGCTGAAGGTAGGAGCGGAACGGAATCGCGAGCAGGGCATAGATCACGATCAGCGCCAGGCCCAACGCCTCGAACAGGCCCTGGAAGGTCTGACGCTGCTCCTCCTGCTCGCCGGCGAACGAGAAGGCGACGCCCGGATAGGCGGCGAGAATCTCTGGCAGCACGTTCGTCTCCAGATCGCCGACGATCTCGTTCGCGGTGACGACTGCCGGATCCACATCCGCCGTGATGTTCAGCACCCGCCGCCGGTCGATCCGCTGAATCGTCGCGAAGCCGCGGCCGAACTCGGCGCGCCCCGCGAAGGAGAAGGGAACCTCGGCGCCGGTCGGCGTGCGGATCCGCATGTCCTCGAGCGACGCGAGGGTCTCTCGCTCGTCGGCCGGATAGCGCACGATGACCCGTACGTCGTCGCGACCGCGCTGCAGGCGCTGCGCCTCGGCGCCATAGAAGCCCTGCCGCACCTGCCGGCCGAGATCCTCGAGGCTGAGCCCCAACGCCTCGGCCCGGGGATCAAGCTCCAACCGGATCTCCCGCTTCCCGGCGCGGAACGAATCCGAGATGTCGAACACTCCCGGGTAGTCGGCCAGCCGCGACTTGATCTCCTCGCCCGCCGCCCGCAGGTCGTCGAGGTTCCGGCCGGTCATCTGGACATCCACCGGCGCGCCGAAGCTGACGAGGCTCGCCGTGTACTCGACGCGGACCGCGTCGGGCACCGAGCCCACCTTCTCACGCCAGCGCCGGACAACCTCCGTAGCTCGAATCGTCCGCTCCTGGGAGGATCCGAGCTCGATGTTCACTTCTCCCTGATGCGGCGCCGCGACGTCTACCTCGAAGTTCGCGGTCGGCCCGCTCGCCTGCTGCAGCGCCGCGTACGGCTGCGACCCGACCGTCGCCAGCACATGCCGAAACACCTCGCCGTGGCCTTCCGCCCTGAGTTCGTCCCCCAGCGCAAAGGCGGCGGCCTCGATGCGGCGTACCGCGGCGAGAGTCGTCGAGGCGGGCGTCCCCTGCGGCATCGTCAGCAGAACGACCGCGTTGTCCGCCTCGACGTCCGGGAAGAACTCGAACTTCATCCGGCCCGAGAAGACGAAGCCGGCGGTGATGAACAGGACCGCCAGACCGATCGCAACGGTGGAGTATCGCCACTCGATCGCCCGCTCGATCAGCGGCCGGTAGCCGCGCTCGATCACCGACTTCATCCGCTTGGCGAAGTAACCCTGGATGGGGGCCCAGCCGCGGAGAGACGGACGGCGCGGCTGTTTCTCGTTCCGATGGGTCAAGTGGGACAGGTGGTTCGGCAGCACGAGCATCGACTCGATCAGCGAGAAGGCCAGACAACCGATGACAACGAGCGGAATCGTCCTCGCGATGGCGCCCGATGGACCCTCGACCGAGTAGATCAGCGGCGAGAACGCAGCCAGCGTGGTGAGGATCGAGAACGTGACCGGTGTCGCTACCTGACGCGCGCCGTCAACCGCGGCGCGCAGGCCGGACTTGCCCATCTCGAAGTGGCGGTAGATGTTCTCGCCGACGACGATCGCGTCGTCGACGACGATCCCCAGAACGAGGATGAACGCGAACAGCGACATCACATTGATCGAAACGTCGACCAGGGGAAGCACGCCGAGAGCGCCCATGAAGGAAACCGCGATGCCCACGGACACCCAGAGCGCCAAGCGGAACTTGAGGAACAGCGCCAGCACGAGGAAGACGAGCAGCAGACCCAGGCGCCCGCTTTCGATCAACACCCGCAGCCGGTCCTCGAGCGGCACCGTGTCATCGAGCCAGGTCGTTATCGAGAGTCCGGGCGGCAATGCCGCCTCGCGTTCCGCGACGAACTCCTTCACTTGGCGCGCGAGGCGAAGTGCGCTCTGGTCACCGACCCGGTAGACCTGCACGAGGGCGACCGGCTGACCGTCGAACCGCGAGGTCACGTCCGTCTCGGCGAAGCCGTCTCTCACTTCAGCGATGTCGCCGAGGGCCAGACGGCTGCCGTCGGGCCGTGCCCGCAGCACGATGTCGCTGAACTCGGCGCCGCGATACGCCTGTCCCATCGTCCGCAGAAGGATCTCGCCGCCCCGCGCCCGAACCGCTCCTCCCGGCAAGTCGATCGAGGAGCGTCGGACCGCCAGGACGACTTCGTCGAACGTCAGGCCGTACTGTCGCAGGGTCTCTTCGGACACCTCGATCGAGATCTCGTAGGGCCGCACCGCGTCGAGTTCGACCTGGGTGATGTCCGGCAGGTCGGAAAGGCCCTCCCGAACGTCTTCCGCGACCGCCTTGAGCGCCCGCTCCTCGACGTCGCCGTAGATCGCGACCGTGATCACCCGCCGTCGGATGAGCGCCTCCTGGATGATCGGCTTCTCCGTCTCGACCGGAAAGGTGGTGATCGCGTCGATCCGCGACTTCACCTCGTCCAACACCTCGCGCGTATTCGCGTCCGATGCCAGTTCGATGACGACCGTGCCGGCGCCCTCGGCAGCCGTGGACCGGATCGTGTCGACTCCCTCGAGATCCTGAACCGCCTCCTCGATCCGGAGGCAAACGCCCTGTTCGACCTCTGCCGGCGCGGCGCCGAGGTAGGGGACGTTCACCGTGATGCTCTGGGTCTCCAAGCTCGGAAAGACCTCGATCGGAATTCCGGTCAGGGCGAGCACGCCCCAGGAGACGATGAGGACCATCAACAGGTTCGCCGCTACGCCGTTCCGGGCGAACCAGGCGATCATTCCGTTCAAGGCGCCCTCCCGCCAGGCCGCAGGTCCTCGGAAGCCGACTGCGGCGTGACTCGCATGCCGTCGACCGCACTCTCGAGAATCGTGAGACTGATCCGGTCTCCGGCCGACAGGCCGTCCGAAACGAGAACGACCTCCGGGTCCGCGCGCAGGATCCCGACGCGACGGAGAACCAGCCTGCCGTCCTCCACCAGCCACACCCCGTCAGCTCCTACCAGCGCTCCGCGCGGAACCCGGAACACGGATTCCACCGTTCGACCGACGACCTCGGCGTCCACGAAGAGGCCCACTGACAGCGGTGGCCGGTCCCCGGACGCCTGATACGGGTCGGCCACCCGCGCGATGAGGTTCACCATTCGGGTCGCCGGGTCGATCTCGCCGCCGACGCGTACGATCCGACCCTCCCACTCGTGCCGACCGCCGGCGAACCGCGCCTCGAGCAGCACCCGGGGGCCGGACTCGCCCAACTCGTCGCCGAGCGGCAGGTCGAGGAAGGCGAGCTCCGAGTCGGGAACCGGTAGGACGATCTCGGCGGCGTCCACCGCGTAGATCGTCGCCAGCGGCGAGCCGCGGTTGACGAACTCGCCGCGGTCGACCCTCTTCACGCGCAGGCGACCGGCAAAGGGAGCGCGGATTGCGGTCCGCTCCAGATCGAGTTCGGCACGCCTCTTGTTCGCCAGGGCCGCTTCCGCCTGGGCCCTTGCCTCCGCCAACTGGGGCTGACGGAGCACGAGCGGGCCCGGCTCGCCGTCGGCACCCAGCGCCTCCCACTCTTCGCGCGCCACATCGGCCTCGGCCTGCTCCCGGGCCAGCCCGACTCCCGCCTGCGCGAGCGCGGCTCGGGCGCCTGCCACCGCCAGCTCGTAGTCGCGGGGGTCAAGCCGCAGAAGAACCTCGCCCGCATCGAAGAAGCCCCCGACCTCGAAGCTCTGCGCCGTCCATACGATCGTGCCCGCGACCTCCGCAACCAGATCCGCCTCCGTCACTGGAATGACCGAACCCTGCGAACGAACGCGAAGGTCGACTTCGGTGGGGTTCACGGTCAGCACGCGAACCGCCGGCGGCGCCGTCTCCCTCGGAGAGGTTTCCACGACCGGGCGCGACGAAAGAAGAGCAACGACGACGAGGACGGCCACCGCGAGGATCGCGCCGGGAAGAGCCCACTTCAGCAACGGATCAGTCTCCCCCGCTCGCTGCCGCTCCGCGCGGGGCCTCATACACGCCGCCGCCGAGGGCGAGGATCAGATCCGTCCGCGACTCGAGTTGCTGGCGGCGGGCGGCCAGCAACTCGCTCTCCGACTGAAACGAGGTCCGTTGGCTGTCCAGCACCTGGAGGTAGCCGGCGAGTCCCTGCCGATACCGCCGTTCAGCCAGAAGCTCCGCTTCCCGGCTCTCGGCTGCGGCCTCCTCGAGGGCGGCCGTTTGTTCCCTCAGCATCCGTTCAGCGACGAGACCCGACTCGACCTCGGCGAACGCCTGAAGGGCCGTCTGCAGCCAGTCTGCTTCCGCCGCGTCGAGGCCGGCTTCCACCAGGTCGCGGCCAGCGCGGAGACGGCCCCCGGACAGCAAGGGCTGGAGGAGACCGGTCGCAACGCTCCAGACGGAGAAGTCCCCGTCGAGAAGGTCCCGGAGTTCGCTGCCCGAGGCACCGACCGACCCGTTCAGCGTAAAGCTCGGGTAAAGCGCCCGCTTGGCAGCCCGCAGGCGTTCCGAGGCTGCCACTGCCCTGTACTCCGCCGCCCGGAGGTCCGGGCGGCGCGCCAGCAGGACCGCCGGCATCCCGGTTTCCGGCAGCGCCGGCAGCGGGGGCAGACCGGCCGCCGCCTCTACCTCGCCAGCCGGATAACGACCAAGCAGGACCTCCATCTGCCGGCGAAGTCCGTCAAGCGTTCGCCGCTCTGCCGCCAGAGAAGCCTCCACGGTGGCAACCTGAGCCCGCGCCTGTCGCACCTCGAGTGCCGTCGCGACTCCTCGCCGATAGCGCGCTTCGACCCGGTCGCGCGTCCGTTCGCGACTGGCCAGCGTGCGTTCGCCCAACTCCACCTGCTGGACTGCCTCGACCAAGCCGAAGTACACCTTGGCGATCTGTCCCGCGATCGAGAGTCGCGCACCGTCGAGGTCGGCGGCGGTGGCAGCCGCCTCCGCCAGAGAGGCCGCCGTCAGAGCGCCGAGCCGACCCCAGAGATCCGCCTCCCAGCGGACGTTCAGGGCCAAACCGTAGGAGGTGAAAGCGAAACTCCGCACGGCGCCAGGCTCGAAGCCCGGAATCGGAATCGGAATCGCTTCGACAAGTCCGCTCTGCGCCGTATTCTGCTTGCGCCGCCCGGGATCGACCGCCGCTTCGACCTCGGGGTTCCGCGCCGCGCCGTCGAGGCGGGCCTGGGCCAACAGAGCGTCGACGTTCAGGGCGGCAGCCCGAAGACTCGAGTTGTGCTCCAGTCCTTCCACGATCAGGCGGGACAACAAGGGGTCGCCGAACGCCGTCCACCATTCCCGGTCGAGAGGCCTCCCCGCAGCCCGAGCCCCTGCCCCCGACTCGGTCGTCACTTCGTCATCGCCGTAGCCGGCCGGCGCGGGCGCCTGCAGCTCGGGCGCCCGAGCCCCGCTACAGCCAAGCAACAGGACGATGAGGCCCGGAATGACCCGCTCCCACCCAGCGCGGTCTTGGCTGTTGGGAACTCTCATCGGACGAGACGAACTGCGAGATGACTCGATCGCAGCGGAAGCCGCCGTTCGGACCGAAACGTCAGTCGCTCTCAACGACGCCCGACCGAATCCCCCTGCCGGGCGACGCGCCTTGAACGAGTTCGCCGTCGCGGACGACGAACACGCCGTCGACAAGCACGTGCGGAATCCCCTTCGAGGGCAAGGCGGGTTCAGCGAACGTGGCCCTGTCGATCACGGTCTCGGAATCGAAAACGACGATATCGGCAGACGCGCCGACCCTAAGCCGCCCCTTGCTCCGCATGGCCGGCGCTATGGCCTCGAGTCGGCGAGCCGGCGCCAGCGTCATCTTGCGGATCGCCTCCATCAGGCTGAGCCTGCCCTCCTCGCGCGAGTAGCGCCCGAGCACGCGGGCGAACGTCCCCGCGCCGCGGGGATGAGCCCGGCCGTCGACGTAGCCAACGCCATCGCTGGCGATCATCACCGCGGGATGGGCGATCGCGTCGCCGAGTTCACGCTCCGGAATGATGTGCGCGATGATCCGCGCCTCCTCGGAAGCGGGTAGAGCCCGTCGTTCGTTGAAACCAGCCTCATCCAGGCGCTCGCCGGTGGCGACCCACTCGATGTCGCCATAGTCCGCGGCCAGCCGTTCCCGCCAACCCGGATCGAAGATCGCGGCCCGGATGTCGGTCGAGGCCGCGGTGTACGGGTAGATCTCGGTCGTCACGTCGATGCCCTCGGCCGCTGCCCTGTCGATCATCTCGATGACGATCGGCATCTGAGCCAGCCCGCTCGAACCGATGTGGACGATGTGGACCGAGCCGCCGGAACCGGCCGCGTCGGCGATCATCTCCTGGACGGCCGCGATCGAGCTCTCCGGCTCGACGACGCCTGCATAACGGATGTGGGAGAACACGGTCACGCCCGCCTCTGCCGCCGTCTGGAACATGCGGAAGATCTCGGGCCTCGAGGCGCCCGGTTGGTACTGGAGCGGCAGGCCGATACCGAGTGCGCCGTCGGCCAGCCCCTCCTCGAGCATCGCCTGGATCGCCTCGATCTGCTCCGCTTCGGCGGCCTCGTAGGTTGCCGCCCGTTCGTCTCCACCGAACGCCTGGACCCGAGCCGCGCCGTACGCCACCGTGGCGCCGAAGTGGATTCGCCAGGAGCCCTCGCGCTCGGCGTACCACTCGTCGACCGGGAACGCCCCTCCCTCGAGCTCGAACGCGGACGTCACGCCGTCGCGCACCTGCAGATCCCGGCTGAACGGATCGTGGCCGTGCGCGTGAAGATCGATGAAGCCGGGCGCGACGACGTGTCCCGAAACGTCGACGACTTGGCGGCCCTCGAGAGGCGATTCCGCAATCGCCTGGATCGTGCCGCCGACGATGCCGACGTCCATCACGGCGTCGAGGCCGGATTCGGGGTCCATCACCCGCCCGCCGGAGAGAACGAGGTCGTAGGTCAAGGGGGCCGGAGCACAGCCCGAGGACGCGAACAAGGCGACGAGCACTGCTACGCCCACCGCGGCTCGCTGACTGATCGGTCGACGGACGTCTGCGGCGAAGGCGTTCATTGGGAGACGAGACTACTCGACCGTTGCTCCCGGCTCCATCGCGACTTCATCGGATAGCGTCCCGGCATGACACCTGAGCGGCGACCGGACGCCGGGCGGAGGCTCAAGCGAGACCTGATCGAGGCCGCGGTTCGAGACAACCGGAACCTGCTTGCCGAGGCGCCGTCGAGCCGCGAACGAAGGAGGGGAGCGGCGGCGAGCCGGCTTCCTCCGCGCTTCTCGCCCCGGATTCTGTTGCTGCTCGCGCCATTTGTCGGAGCGGCCGTCTTCGGGTACCTGGAGCTGCGCGGCGCAACGCTCCGATCCACCCCCGTGAAGGAGGTCGAGCCCCGGACCGAAACGCCCGAGCTGCGCTTCGTCGGACCACCGGCGGCGATCGACCCGAAGGTGTTCCCGCTGCCGGTCCGACGGATCGTGCTTGATCCCGGTCACGGCGGATCAGCCTCCGGTTCCGCCGCCGACGGCCTGGCCGAGAAAGACCTCACCCTGGACATCGCCCGGCGGCTCAGGACACTCCTGGCCAACCGCTACCAGGTGGCTCTGACGCGGGACGCCGATATCGACGTGAAGCTCGACGAGCGCCCGCGGCTGGCCAACCGGGCCGGCGCCGACCTGTTCGTTTCCGTCCACGTGAACTGGCTCCGCGAAGACCGCCCCTGCGGCGTCGAGACCTTCCATCTCGGCGCGACGGATGACCCGGCGCTCACCGAGCTCGCCAAGCGCGAGAACGCGGAGACTCATGGCTACACGCTGAGCGATATGCGCCAGCTCCTCGACGGGCTCTACACCCGAACAATCGCCAGCCAGAGTCGGGCTCTGGCCGAGTCCGTCCAGACCGCTCTGTACGCGGAGCTTCGGACGCGGAACCCGAGCCTGCGCGACCGCGGCACGAAGACAGCTCCGTTCTTCGTCCTCGTCGCAGCCGAGATGCCGGCGATCCTGGCCGAGGTCTCCTGCCTTTCCGATCCGGAAGAAGTCGAGCGACTGCAGGATGCGTCTCACCTCCAGACGATCGCCAGAGCGCTCGACCTCGGCATCCGACGCTACGCGGATTCCCTCCTGCCGACGAGGCGCCTCGCGCTCGATGCCGAAGCCGCCGAGACGGCGCTACGCTCACCCGTCGGGTCGGTCGGGCGATGACCGACCCACGGAACGCTCCATCCAGCGCAGCGACGCTCGAGGTGGGAATCGATCTGGGCACCTCGCGCAGTTCGATCTCCGCCGCGAACGGTCAGCGCCACATGGTGCAAAGCTACGTCGGCTGGCCGCGCGACATGGTGGCTCGCAGCGTGCTCGAGCGCGACATCCTGGTCGGCGCCGAAGCGCTCGAGCGCCGACCGATGCTCGATCTGCGCCGTCCGCTCGAACGGGGACTCATCAAGGAGGGCTCGGCGAGAGACGAACGCGCCGTACGCGAGATCCTCAAGCGTCTGCTCGAACTCGCCGTGCCCGAGGATGCAAGCCCAAGGCCCGAGGTCCGCGCCGTGGTCGGCGTACCGGCCGAAACCCTGCGAACGAACCGACAGCGCCTGCGAAGGATCGTCTCCGGGCTGGTCGACCGGACGATGATCGTCTCCGAGCCGTTCGCCGTCGCCTACGGGCTCGACGCGCTGGTCCACACCTTGGTGATCGACGTCGGCGCCGGCACGACGGACTTCTGCGTGTTGATGGGCCGCTTTCCTACCGACGACGACCAGCGCACCCTCGCGGTCGCCGGCGACGCGGTGGACCGCCAACTCCACTCTCTGATCGAAGAGAGTCACCCCGACGCCTCGGTGTCCATCCACATGGCGCGCGCATGGAAGGAGCGGCACGCCTTCATCGGCGACGGTAACGGCGAATCGCTGATCGTCGATGCGCCGGTTGTCGGGCGGCCAGCCCGACTCGACATCACGGCGCCGATGCGAACCGCCTGCGAAAGCCTGCTCCCGCCGCTCATCGAGACGATGACCGACCTGATCTCAAGAGTGGAACCCGAGTACCAGGGCCGAGTGCGCAACAACGTCATCCTCACCGGCGGCAGCGGCCTGATCCGCGGTCTGGGCGCGGAACTCCAGTACGCGCTCGGCGAACTCGGCGGAGGCAGGGTGCGCGTGGTCAAGGACCCGGTGTTCATCGGTTCGGACGGCGGCCTCCGCCTGGCCCGGGACGCGACCGAGGACGACTGGCAGCAGCTGACGCGGCAAACCGGAACGTAGGCGGTCAGCGCGCGACGAGGTAGACGATCCAACTCCCCTCGTTCACGATTCGCCTGCGGCGCCGGAAGATGCCGTTCGGTTCGCCGGTGACGTCATCCCAGCTCTCTCCGTAGACCTCGACTTCGGAGAATCCGGCCTCAGCGAGCAGCTCGCGGATCTCCGGCAGGGTCCACATCCGCCACGCGTAGCGGAACACGTTGCGTACCGGCGCCGCGCCGTCGACCGTGAAGTGCATCGCACAGCGCATCCGGTGATCGACGGCGTTGAACGACATCTGATCCCAGGTGTAGGTGAAGGCCGGCAGGGCGACGCCGTCGATATCGACGGACGCCGCGACCGGCGTGTCCTCGCTGACGGCCTGGAAGGTCTCCGTACCTCCGAACGCATCGAGCACGAACACGCCGTCGAGCGTCAGCGAATCCCGCACGGCACGGAAGTAGTCCCGCATCTCCGGGCGGGTCGGGAACAGGAAGTAGGAGAAGTTGAACGCGACCTGGACATCGACGGGCGGATCGCCGGGCTGCCTGACGTCGCGGCACTCGAGCGTCACCCGGTCGTCGACCTGCCGTGGCCGGATGCGTCGCCGCCATCCCCAGTCGAGCGTCGGCTGGTGGTCGTCGACACCCCAGGCGCGGTTCTCGGGTCTGCGCGCCGCAAACGCCGCGGCAAGCGACGCCGTGCCGCAGAAGTCCTCGCGCAGCGTCGTCGGCGGCCGGCCGACGAACCGGCGGAAGATCCGTTCGACGAAATCGACATCGACGTCGACGCTCTGAACGGCCGCCTCGTAGAACCGGTGGCGCTCCCGCCGAACCGCGGACGGCTTCACGCGCCGCACGGAAGCCGCCCCGGGGGGCCGGGCAGCAGGTCGGCGAGTTCGGCAAGGTCGGCGACCTTCGGGCAGTCGAGTCGAGGCCAGTCGTCGAAGGGATCGAGCAGGACGGCATGGATCCCCGCGGCCCGGGCCCCCACGACGTCGGCAGCGTAGAGATCGCCGACGTGGAGCGTTCGCGCCGGGTCCGCGCCGACCAGCCCGAGTGCGGCTTGGAAGATCCGCGGATCCGGCTTCTCGAAACCCACGACGGTCGAATCGACGATGCCGTCGAACAGGCGCTCCAACCCGAGCTGCTCTACGCTGCGCTCCATGCTGCCGTCCGAATTGCTGACGACGACCATCCGATATCCGAGCGCCCGAATCCGCCCGAGCGCCCGCGGACGGCCGGGCAGCCGGCGGTTCCACAGCATGTCGTTCCGGCCCGGCGCAAAGAGCAGCCGGGCGAGTTCCTCCGCGGCGATTCCCGGCACGGCGCCGTTCGAGTTCGCCTCCGGCAGCTCGCCAAGCATGGCCGCAAGGTAGAACTTGAACGCGTCGGCGCCCTCCGTGGTTCGCCCCTCGGCGAGGGCCGCGGAGACGACCGGCCGCGCGGCCGCCTCCGCCCGCTCCAGCTCGAGGCCCGTACAGGAGATGCCGACCTCGGCCGCAGTCTCCGCCACGCGCTCGAAGTCCATCGACAGGAAGGTGTTCCCCGCGTCGAAGAAGATCGTGTCGAGTTCCGCCCAGGGAACAGTGCGCGGCATCGTCATCGGGAGCGCGAGTATGACCCGCGGACCGGCGATGGTCTATTCTCGCCGAACCGATGGAGGCTGACTGATGAGAAAACGAAGAGCCGCTGCCAGCAGTGTTGTCGCGGCCACTCTCTTGCTGGCGGTCGGCAGCGGCGCCCAGGAGGAGAACGAGGCACTCGATCGGCTGGGCCGGGACCTGTTTGCCGAACTGCTGTTCAACAACCAGGGCACCGGCTTCGCGATCGCCTGTTCGACCTGTCACGCCCTGGGCGAGCAGGTCGCCGGCAAGCCGCCGCGATTCTACGCCGACTACACCGCGACGAGCCTGACCGCAGGACGCGAGACGACCGCGCGGAACGCGCAGACTCTCGCCGACGCTTCCCGTGCCGATGTGTTCGGCTGGGGAGGCGAGTACGACTCGCTCGAGGAGATGATCTTCGACAAGCTGGTCGGCGTGCCGTACGGATGGAGGCCCGAGAACCGGGCAGAGGGCATCCAGAACGCCGCCTACGTACTGCAGAATGAGGGCCACAACGCGATCTCCGGCATGCCGTATCTCGACCAGTTTCGGGAGATCTACGGCCTGGACCTGGAGAGCATGCCGCCCGACGACGTGGCCGCGGCGTCGGCGCAGGCTCTCGCCGACTACACGCGCACGCTTCGCTACACGATGACGTCTCGCTGGGACGCCTTCGCCGAGCAGAACCGCTTTCGGAGCGAGCCGAACGCCGATGAAGACCTGGTGAACTACGCGGCGAGCATCGAGAGCCGCATCTTCAACCAGGAGGGGAGGCGCCTGATCCGTCGTCCCGATGGCTTCACCGAGACCGCGTACGAGGGATTCAAGATCTTCTTCCGTGCGTTCGACGAAGAGTCGACCGGCAACTGCGTGCGCTGCCACGTCCCGCCCACCTTCAGCGACTATCGGCTGCACGAGACCGGCAGCGAAAGCCTGAAGACCCCGCCGCTTCGCAACCTCTCAGGCACCGACCCGTACCTCCACGACGGCAGCGCCGCGACGCCCGCGGCGGCAATCGAGGCGCATCTGCCGCTTGCCGAAGCGGCCCGGCGCGGCGATACCGGCGTCGACCCCCTGTTCGGCGAGATTCGGATCGCCGCACCGGACATCGATCCGCTCGTGCAGTTCCTGCTCATGCTGGACGAGGTGGGGCCGGAGAACTTCCGCCACTACCTGATCAACTTCGAGTGATCGACGCCGTGCCGGCGCATCGGATCCGCCGGGCGACGCCCACGCTTCTGTGTGCCGCGGTCCTGCTGTTCGCCCCCCGGCTCGGCGCCGAGCCGTCGCTCGAGCGGACGGACGGCCTGCCCGCGAGCCTGCCGGAGCGGCTCGCGCCGCTGCTCGACCCCGCCGGCTACCGCGTGGTCCGCAACGGTCGACCGCCCGTCGAGTTCTGGTTCCCGCCCGGATTGCCGATGCAGGATCCATCCGGCGAACTCGGCGTCGAATATCCCACCCTGCCGCCCGGCAGCCTGGTCGGAATCATGCGCACCGAGGGCGCCTGGAGCACCTACAAGGCCCAGATCGTGCCGGCCGGCGTGTACACGCTCCGCTACGCGGTCCAGCCGGCCGACGGCGACCACACCGGGCAGACCTGGTTCCGGGACTTCCTCATCCTCATCCCGGTCGCTCTGGACACCTTCGACCCCCACGGTTTCCCGGAGCAGGAGCCCCTCGTCGAGGCCAGCATCACGATCATCGAGGGCGCCACCCATCCGATGACGATGGCCTTGTTCCAGAACTACGACGGCGTCGCCGAGGCTGCGGTGTTCTGGAACGACCTCGACCAGCCGACCCTCGCCGTTCCCCTGGGCGACGTGATCCTCGGCCTCGTCATCGAAGGCCAGGGCGAAGAGGTCCCGCTCTAGCAGCGTTCAGAGGGCGAGCGCTGCCAGCCCTGACTCAGCGCCGGCGAACGAGCGGCACGAAGCGCACCGGGATCACGCGGGTCCGCTCGACCGACCCGTCCGCCCGCTTATCCAGGACCTGGAGTTCCTGACGGCCGCCATCAGGTCCGACGGGCAGCACGAGCCGACCGCCGACGGTCAGCTGATCGACCAGGGGTTGCGGTACGTGGTCCGGCGCCGCGGTGACGACGATCGCGTCGAACGGCGCCTCCTCCGGCCAACCGAGGTAACCGTCGCCAATCCGGGTCGTCACGTTTCCGTATCCGGCCGCATCGAGCGCCGCCGCCGCCCGGAGCCCCAAGGGCTCCACGATCTCGATCGTGAACACGTGATCCACGATCTCGGCCAGAACCGCGGCCTGGTAGCCCGAACCGGTGCCGATCTCGAGCACCTTGTCCCTTCCATCGGGCGCGGCAAGTTCCGTCATCAGAGCGACGATGTAAGGCTGCGAGATCGTCTGCTCCCAGCCGATCCCGAGCGGCGTGTCTCGGTAGGCCCAGTCCCGCATGTCCTCCGGCACGAAGAGGTGACGCTCCACCTTCTCCATCGCGCTGACCACCTGGACGTCGAGCACCGGCGGCCGGCCGTCGCGCGGCTCCGCGATCGTGTCGCGCACCATCTGCCGTCGGAGCGCCGCGAAGTCGACCCGCTCCTGAGCCGAAACCGTACAACTCGAGCCGCCCAGAGCGGCCGCCGCGGCGACACCAAACCGCAGCCCCCACGCCGTGTGACGCCGAACGGCGGCATGTAGCCTTCGCCATCCCATCCGATCGCCGCCAACCGAGGTCGTCGTCATCGCTCCACCCCCAACTCCGCCCAACCGTCTCCGGAACCGGCCGGGGCTCCTAGCGTACATGGGAGCGCTCGCCTGCTCGAGTTCCGGCTTCGCCATGCAGCAGCTGTTGCTTCCGGCGCTGCTGATCGGAGCGCTTGCGCTTTCGGCCGATCGAGTGGGACCGCTGCAAGCGGCCGTCGGTCTTCCCGGCATCGTCATCATGCTCTGGGGCGGCGCGAGCGCCGACCGCAGGGACGCCGGCGGCATGCTGAGCCGGGTCTTTGGCGGAGCGGCGATCGTCCCTCTCGGCCTCGTGCTCGCTCTCGAACTCGGCGAGTTGAACGTCTGGACCGTCACCGCCTGGGGCCTGGGCACAAGCGCCGCCATGTCCTTCTCGGGACCGGCCCAGCAGGCCGTACTCAGCCGGATCGCAGGGCGCGACCTGCAGCGGGGCGTCACCGCGGCCACCGCGTTGAACATGTTCACCTACATGATCGGCCTCGCCGCGGCCGGCCAGCTCGATCGGATCGGACTGCGCCAGATTCTGCTCGTTCAGAGTCTGTTCCTGGCCGGCGCCGCCCTCTGGATCCGACGGATCGGCTCGCACGAACTGAACGACTCCGGCCCCATACAACCCGCCTGGCGGCGGATCGCCGAGGGCTTCCGGGCCTCCTACCGCCAGCGACCGGTCTTCGAAGCGCTGACCTTGAACTTCGTCTCCAGCATCTTCAACGCCGGCGGCTTCCTGACCGTGCTTCCCTTCATCGTGTTCCGCGTGTACGACGGCGACACGGCGTTGCTGTCCTGGCTGATGATCGCCTTCTTCGCCGGCGCAGGCATCTCGAACCTGATCATGTTCCGGTTCATGCCGTTCCAGCAGCCCGGCCGCTGGTTCATCCTGTTCCAGCTCTCCCGCGTCGTCGTTCTCTTCCTCATCTGGATCGAACCCGCCTGGTGGCTCGTCGTCACGGCCGTCGTCGCCTGGGGCCTGAACATGGGGGTCACGACGACCCTGGCCCGCGCGATCGTCCAGGAAGCCGCCGAACCGCTGTCCCGCGGCCGAGTCATGGCCGTCTTCGGCATCGGCCTGCTCGGCGCCCCGCTGCTCGGCGCCGTCATCCTCGGCTGGATCGTCGAACGCTACGGCGCCCTGGCCGGTCTGACCCCCGGCATGGCGGCGTCTGTCGTCCTGTTCGCCTACAGCATGACGGCGACCGGGCTGTGGCGGTATCGGAGCGGGGCGTAGCCGACCCGTTCAGGCTGGCGTCGATTCCTGAGCGAACTCCAGTTTCGCCCTGAGATCGTTCATCCGGTCGAACGCAAGGAGTCCTTCATGCTGCAGCCGTCCGACGACGACGCCGGGATGGACGCCAACTTGGCGGGCGAACCTCCGGACCGATCGCGGATCGCGAAGCCGCGGCGGCCGGCCTCTCGAGTCCCCGCCAGTCGCTCCCGAAACCGCGCCTCGCGGGTCAACCAGAAGCCGACGCTGCCTCCCAGGACAAGATGCAGGCGCAGTGCGGCATCCTCGGACAGCGAGGTCTTGCCCCTGACGAGCTGGTTCACGTGCTTCCGGCTGTAGCCCAGCCGCTCCGCCAAGTCCGCCTCCGTCCAACCGCGCTCTTCGACCAGATCGAGGATCGTGTCGCCCGGAGGGGAAACCCAGTCCGACGCAAAGCTGCCCGTCTCTGCTCCAGTCATCGTGATCCACAGTGAATTCAACGCAAACCCAGGGAGGACCGTCACTATACTCACGACTCAATACTCACGACTCATACTCACGACTCGCCTTCCTCATCAGCCCCACGAATCAGATGCCCGAGCCGGCCGCCCCAGTCCCCGCTTCCGAGCTCGCCGGTTGGGATTCACCTGAGCCGGAGGCGATCGACTTCCGCACTCGTCCCGACCGCTACCGGCACTGGCATCTCAGGATCGAGCCGCCGCTCGCCTTCCTGACCCTCGAGGTCGACGAGCGGGCGGGGCTCCGGCCCGGGTACCAGCTGAAGCAGAACTCCTACGATCTGGGGGTCGACTTCGAGCTCTACGACGCGACCCAGCGGCTGCGGTTCGAACATCCCGAAGTCCAGGCCGTCGTCCTGCGGTCCGACCGCGACCGGATCTTCTGTGCCGGCGCGAACATCGGCATGCTCGCCGGGTCGTCGCACCAACTCAAGGTGAACTTCTGCAAGTTCACGAACGAGACGAGGCTGGCCATCGAGGACGCCTCGGCGAACTCGGGCCAGCGCTACCTGTGCGCGATCAAGGGCACGGCTGCTGGGGGCGGCTACGAACTTGCGCTTGCCTGCGACCGCATCCTGCTCGCCGACGACGGGAGCTCGGCTGTCTCACTTCCCGAGGTGCCCCTCCTCGGCGTCCTTCCCGGCACCGGCGGGCTCACCCGGCTCCTGGACAAGCGCTGCGTGCGCCGCGATCGGGTCGACCTGTTCTGCCTCCTGGAGGAGGGCGTGAAGGGCCGGCGGGCGGTCGATTGGAACCTCGTCGACGAACTCGTCCCACGATCGTCCTTCGACGACGACGCGAAGGCGCGAGCGCTCGAACTCGCCGCTTCGAGCGACCGCCCCAAGGAGTCGAGCGGCGCGGCCTGGCCGGAGGTCGAGCCGACGCTCGACGGCAACTCGCTCGTCTACACCATGCTCCGCATCGACTTCGACCGCGAACTCGGCGTCGCCTACCTGACCGTAAGCGGCCCGACCGGCGAACCTCCGGCAGACGCTTCGGCGGCGGTCGATCAAGGCGCAGCCTTCTGGCCGCTCACGCTCGCACGGGAACTCGACGACGCCCTGCTTCACCTCCGCCTGAACGAAACCCGGATCGGCCAGCTCGTCATCGAGTCCGAGGGTGACGTCGGCTCGGTGGCCGCCTTCGACGCGCTCCTTCACCGGGAACGCAGGGACTGGTTCGTGCGCGAGGTGCTGCTCTACTGGAAGAGAGTGCTCAAACGGCTCGATCTGACCTCGCGCAGCGTGTTCACGCTCGTCACGCCGCGCAGCTGCTTCGCGGGGCCCGTGCTCGAGCTCGCGCTGGCCTCCGACCGCGCCTACATGTTCGAGGGCGAGAGCGAAGACGGGTCGCCCGCCCCGTCGATTCAGCTCGGCCAGCTGAACTTCGGCGCCCTGCCGACGCCGAACGGCCTGAGCCGGCTCGAGACCCGGTTTCGGGGCGAACCGGAAGCACGGAAGCGCCTGCGCGACCTGATCGACAAGCCGCTTGACGCCGAGGCCGCCGCGGAGGCCGGACTGGTCACCGAAGTACTCGACGACCTGGATTGGGAGGACGAGATTCGTATCGCGCTCGAGGAGCGAGCGAGCTTCTCGCCCGACGCGTTGACCGCGATGGAGGCGAACCTCCGCTTCCCCGGGCCGGAGACCCTCGAAAGCAAGATCTTCGGACGCCTCAGCGCCTGGCAGAACTGGATCTTCCAGCGGCCGAACGCGGTCGGCGAAGACGGAGCTCTCCGTCTCTACGGCACCGGCCGCCGACCCCGCTTCGACGACGAACGCGTCTGACCTTGAGAGCGCCGACCCGACCGACCCGCGAAGGAACCGAACCCCATGGCCACGCTTGACAGCAACGTCGACTACGACGTCCTCATCCCGAACAACGTCTCGCTGAAGAGCGACGCCCGCGTTCGACGCGGACTCGAACGATGGCATCCCGGCTACATCGACTGGTGGATGGACATGGGCCCCGACGGCTTCCAGACCTCGGACGTCTACCTCCGTACCGCGGTTCGGGTCGAATCGAAGGGGGCGGACAAGTGGGCTGTGTTCGACTACGTGAAGATGCCCGACTACCGCTGGGGCATCCTGCTCGCGCCGCGGGCCGAAGGCCGGGAGATCCCCTTCGGCCGCCACCTCGGCGAACCGGCGTGGCAGGAAGTGCCCGGCGAGTATCGGGCGATGCTGCGCCGCCTGATCGTCATCCAGGGCGACACCGAGCCGGCCTCGGTCGAGCAGCAGCGGTTCCTCGGCAAGACGGCGCCATCGCTCTACGACATGCGGAACCTCTTCCAGGTGAACGTCGAGGAGGGCCGCCATCTCTGGGCGATGGTCTATCTGCTGCAGAAGCACTTCGGCCGCGACGGGCGCGAGGAGGCCGCCGAACTCCTGCGTCGCCGCTCGGGCTCCGAGGACGCGCCCCGGATGCTCGGCGCCTTCAACGAGGAGACCCCGGACTGGCTCTCCTTCTTCCTGTTCACCTTCTTCACCGACCGGGACGGCAAGATGCAGCTCGAGTCGCTGGCCCAGTCCGGGTTCGACCCGCTGTCCCGGACCTGCCGCTTCATGCTGACGGAAGAGGCCTTCCACATGTTCGTCGGCGAGAGCGGCGTCACCCGCATCGTCCAACGCACCTGCGAGGCGATGTCGACAGCCGGCATCGACGATCCCGCCGACACCGACTCCGTCCGCGCGCTCGGCGTCATCGACCTGCCGACGATCCAGAAGAAGGTGAACCTCCACTACTCCCTGACCCTCGACCTGTTCGGATCCGAGCTGTCGACGAACTCCGCGAACTTCTTCAACGCGGGGCTCAAGGGCCGCTTGCGCGAACACCGGCTCAAGGACGACCACCGGCTGCTCGACGCGACGTACGGCATCCTCGAGCCGGCGAACGGCGACCCGTCGAACGGCGCCTGGCGCATCGTCGAACATCCCGCGCTGAACGCCCTGAACGCCCGCCTGCGCGACGACTTCACCGACGACTGCAATCTCGGCGTCGGGCGCTGGAACAAGACGATCCGGCAGACCGGCGTGGACTTCGAGATCACTCTGCCCCACGTCGCCTTCCATCGACAGATCGGCATCTATCGGGATCTCCATACGACGCCCAAGGGACAACTCCTGACCGAAGACGAATGGAACCGCCGACGCGACGAGTGGCTGCCCGACGACAGCGACCGGGCTTTCATCGAGTCGCTGATGAAGCCGGAGTTCCGACCCGGACATTACGCCTCCTGGATCGCCGAACCGAGGATCCGGATCAACCACAAGCCGGGCGACTTCGAATGGGTCAAGCTCGCCGATGCGTGAAGAGACGCGGGGGGAGGAGAGGCAAGAGGAGGCAGTGTGGCCTTGACCTTCGAGTCAGGAGCGCTACAAGATCCGCAGCTGATCCAGCCGGCGCGCAAACCCCTGCCGCTCGCGGCGTGCGCTGACGACGGCTCGAGGAGGACTCGACGATGAGGGAGTATCCGCTGTTCTTCGAGAGCAGCGGGCCGATCTCCGGCCCCGGCTACGACGTCTCGGTGCGGGTTCGCGGCAGTGTCCTGGCGACCTGGGATGAAGATGCCCGCGAGTTCGTCTTGAGCGGAGTGAATCCCGGAAGCCTCCTCGGCTTCGGCAACACCCTGAACGAGGCCTGCCAGGACACGGGTGAAGCGCTACGCTGCATTCTGAAGGACATCGCCGCAGGGGCCGTCAGCGTCGAGGACTTCCGACGAGAAGCCGAGGACTTCTTCCACACGGGCGCCCCGAGGTGCAAAGCGAGGTGGGAGGCTGCACGCGAGCGCGCTCGCCAAGACCCGCGAAGCAAGCCGCTCGATCACCGCGTCGGTGAATCGACTCCAAAGCAGGGGATCTTCGTGGAACCGATCGGAGAGACACCGAGCCAGAGAAAGGGCTGGTCCTTCGCTTCGACGATTGACAACGTCGAGGGCGCCCTGCTCGCAGCGGAGGAGGACGAGGACTACAAGGAGTTCCTGGAGGATCTCCACACGGCTCGGCGTGTCATGCGGGAGTACCGGGAACACGGCCTCAAGGACACGGTCCCCTTCACGCAGTTCCGGGCGGACCGGCGTGAAGCCAAGCAATGAGTACCGACTGGAGCTCGACCGACAGGCCGAACGGGACTGGCACGTGCCGGAGAAGCTGACTGGAAGCGGCTTCGGGAGCGGATTGGCCGCCTCGCGAACAATCCACGCCCCAGAGGCGTCGTCAAGCTCTGGGAGAGTGTGTATCGGGTTCGCGTCGGTAGTTGGCGCGTGATCTACCTGATCGATGATCGGGAGCGCCGAGTCGTCGTCAACCGAGTACGTCGCCGCGAGAAGGACACATACCGCCGCTGACAACCGATGGAGAACTGTCCCGACGTCGGGACTGCGCCTCACGGTTCTTCCGGCGGATCGCTCAACGGTTCGCCCGACCCTGTGGGCCCCTGCACTTCGAGCGTCGGCAAGCCGTCCACAATCCGGACCGTCTCGACGCTCACGTGGACGATCCGTCGGATGGCCGCTGTGTCACCTACGTTGGGTCACCTACGTTGGCAGAAAGGGCTTGGCACGTCGACTCGGCAGACCACGAAGCGTTCCACTCACGCCGTAAAGGACGCCAGGACTGCGACGAAGGACCGCGACGAAGCCGGGCAGCGGCCGGCTACGGATAGAGCTTCCCCGTCGCCCAGCGGTCGTCGTCTCGGTCGTAGAAGGTCCGGTCGTGCAGGCGGTGCTCGCCAGGCACCCAGAACTCGAAACGCCGCGGCACGACTCGAAGCCCTGTCCAGTGGGGCGGGCGCGGGACTGGACGGCCGCTGAAGCGCTCCCTCATTCGCTCGAAGTCGGCGAGAAGCTGCTCGCGGCTTGCCAGCGGCCGGCTCTGCCGAGAAGCCCAGGCGCCGAGCTGGCTGTCCCGGTCCCGAGAGGCGAAGTAGGCGTCGGCTTCGGCGTCGTCGACCCGTTCCGCCCGACCGAAGACGGACACCTGCTCCTTCGGGTCGCGCCAGAAGAAGTTCAGGCTGACGTCCGGCCGGGCGAGGATTTCCCTGCCCTTGCGACTCTCGAGGTTCGTGTAGAAGACGAAGCCGTCAAGGTCGAAGTGCTTGAGCAGTACGACCCGAGACGACGGCCGGCCTTGCTCGTCGGCGCTCGAGACGACCATCGCGTTCGGCTCCGTCAGGCCGGTCGCCGAGGCGCGCTCGAACAGGTCCCGAAAACGGTCGAACGGGTCGGCGGCGGGCGTCATGGGCGAACTCTGACGGATCGGGCGTCCCGCGCCAACCCCGCCAGGAGGCATCACCGTCGTGTGAGAAGCTACCGGGCCGATGAAGGTCGCCGTGCTCCAGTTCTTCTCCTGGCCTGACCGGCGGATTCCGCTGGATCAGGTCTACCAGCGGGCGTTCCAACGCATCGACATCATGGAGCAGACCGGCTACGACGCCGTCTGGCTGGCCGAGCACCACTTCAGCTCGTTCAGCATCTGCCCGTCGATTCACATGATGGGCACCCACGTCGCGTCCAGAACGAAGAACCTCCGCATCGGCACCGGCGTCTCCCTGGCGCCCTTCTACAACCCGCTCCGACTCGCGGAGGAGGTGGCCCTCCTCGACGTGCTGTCCGGCGGGCGGGTCAACTGGGGCGTCGGACGCGGCTACCAGGAGGGCGAGTTCAAGGCGTTCGGCGTCGACCCGCAGCACAGTTACGAAGTGTTCCGGGAACACGTCCAAGCGGTCATCGGCGCCTGGACCAAGAACCGCCTGACATTCGAAGGCGAGCACTTCCGGTGCGAGGACGTCGAGGTGCTGCCGAAGCCGGCGCAGCACCCCCACCCGCCGGTGTGGCTCGCCGCCTCGTCGCCCGAGGCGATGAACTGGGCCGCCGAAAACGGCTTCTCGATCATGCTTGACCCCCACTCGGCGCACGACCGCATCGCCGAGAAGCGGGAGTTGTACCGCGGAATCCTGGAGAACCACGGTCACTCCATTGAGGGCCGGGAGATCCCGATGGCGCGGCTGATCGCCTGCGCGCCGACCCGCGCGGAAGCGGAGCGGATCGCCCGCCAAGGCGCCGAATGGACGGTCGGCTCGCACCAGAAGAAGGGCGTGCGCGCGGCCGCGGTCCAGAGCAAGCTGAACCGCGAACGGCAGGACCTGTCGATGGACCACACCTTCCGGGAAGCGAACGAGTCCGCGATCGACCGCTACTTGAACGGCGTCATCCTCTACGGCACGCCGCACGAACTCGTCGACGAGATCGAGCGGCTGAAGGAGGAGATGTTTCTCGACTACCTGCTCTGCGCGCCGCTCAGCCACAGCTCGTTCCTGCTGTTCACGGACGAGGTGCTGCCCCGCGTCGCCTGAGCGCGGAGCGGCCCGGCTTCAGCGGCGCCGGCCCTTGAACACGTAGGACAGGCCCTCTTCAGCGAATGCGCGGCAGGCCCTGTCCTTGAACTCGACCGCCTTGTCCCACTCCTCGATGTCGTAGTAGTCGCGCTCGGCGACGACCCGGATCTCACGCACCGTCCGCTCGTCGAGACCGAGGCGTTCCGCGATCTCGCGGTCCGACAGCCCGCGGCGCCGCCTCTCTCCCGGCAGTTGCTCGTGGATGTCGACCTGGATCGAGTTCGACAGCTCGAGTACCTCCTCGCGGTGGCGCCGGTAGGTCTGGGGATCGACAAAGAAGAACGTCATCGTCACACCTCGCGTCTACGCCTTGTCCCTGAACCCGGCGCCCACGGGACATACCCGCATGCACTCCCAGCACTGGCCCTGGCTCTGCGCCGCGTAGGTCATCGACCACAGCGTCTTCGTGAAGTGGCTCGAGTAGAGGACCATTTTGCGCGCCTCCGGATCCTCCTGGTCGAGGGCGAGTTCAAGCCCCTTCTGGAAGCCGGGAATCCAGTGCGTGTAGACCCGGGACGTGCAGCGCGCCGCGTCGTAGCGGCGTTCCACGAGCCTGCCGTTCTCGAGTCGGCCGTCGAGGCAGCCGCCATCGCCGAGCGGACAGACCCTGGTGCAGGGCGTGGCGCCCTCGGCTTCCCACATCTCGACGCAGGCCGGCGCCGGGCAGGCAGACTCGGCCGGCGGCGGCGTCATCGGGAACGGGTAGGTCGTGACGATTGCCGAGTAGAACAAGAGACCGTACTCGGGGTGCAGCACCGGTCCGGCCAGACTGCGCGAGCCGCACCCAGCGAGCTCCGCGGCCAGGGCGATGCTCAGGAAGGGCCGGTTGCCGCGACGAACGCCCGGCGGCACGAACAGCGCGTAGTAGCCGAACTCCGCCTCGATGAACTTCGCCGTCTTGAGGCCCAAGGAGTTGATCCGATCGCTGGTACCCATCGTCTCCAGGTGCTCGTGTAGCGGACTCGCCCAGTCCGCCGCCCGCGGCGGGCTGCCGCCGACGACCACGACGCGGCGTGCGTCCGGCAGCAGGTCGGCTGGGCGGAAGCCCTCCGGCGCCTCGTCGAAGGCGCCGGCATCAGCGACGCCACAGGCCAGAGCGCCGCCGCGCTCCACCATCGCGGCCAGCCGGTCGCGGGCAGCCGCAGCCTCTTCCGCGCTCGGAGCAGCGCGCGGTGCGGCCAAGCTCACTGGAGGCGCCTTTCGTGCATGCCGACCGGACACACCCGCATGCACTCGAAGCACTGCGCAACGCTCTCCTTGTAGTAGCTGAGCGATGAGAGTGACTGCGTAAAGAAGTCGGAGTAGATCATCGACCGCCGGCGCTCGCGGTCGTCCTCGGTCGTGATCTGGACAAGAGCCTTCTGGATCGACCCGATGCCGAAGTTCATCGACCGTGATGTGCAGCGCTCGCGGTCGTAGTACGAGTAGCTGATCCCGCCGTTCTCGTCGATCCCGCCATCGAGGCAACCGCCCTCGTCCTTCGGGCACGAAGCGAGGCACGGCGTCGTGCCCAGCTTCTCGTACATCTGGATGCACGGCTCGGACGGACAGACGTCCTTCTCCAGGGGGTGGTCCGGCTCCAGGTCGAGCGTCGTGACCAGAGCGGCGTAGTACAACAGACCGTAGCGCGGGTGCAGGATGATGTTCGCGGCCAGCGAACGGGTGCCGAGCCCCGCCAGCACTGCGGCGAGCATCATGCTCATCGGCGGCGTGTGGCCTGCGGTGGGCAACGACGGCGCCTGCAGGGCGCCGTGCCCGTACTCCCGTTCGATGTAGTCGCACATCACGTGGACCGCAACGTTCTCGCGGAAGTCGTAGCCCGTGATCTCCATCACCCGGTGATCGGGGCAGCGCCAGGCTCCCGCCGTCGGCCCCTGGTTGCCGGCGACGACGACGCTCCTGGCGCCGGGCAGAACATCCTCCGGCCGGTGCCCCTCCGGGACGAACTCGTTGAAAGCGTCGGCGGCAGCGACGCCGACGACGAGGGCGCCGGCGCCAACGCCGACCTCGCGCACAGTCGCCGTTCTCTGCTCTCGCGCCTGCTCCATGACCGGATGGGCCAGCTCGTCTGCTCCTCTTGAACTCGAGGGACGATAGCACCGGCGCCGGACCGGCCTGCGACTCGCAGCCCGAAGGCGCTTCCGCGGGCCCCGACGAAGGCCGCACGCCGACGAGCAGGTTCGGGGCGGCGCCCCTGTTCGCCCTCTCCCGGCGTGGGCTTGTAGAGTCGGGCGCCGCCGAGCATGAGCCGCGGCGCCGAACGAAGATCCGCCTGTCACCGCCATGATCGACCAGCTCGACGACATCCAAGCGCGGGTCTTTGCGGCGCTCGATCGGGCGGCCGATCTGGAGCAACTCGAGGAGTGGCGTCGGGCGACGATCGGCCGCAAGGGAGAGGTCCAGCTCCTGACCCGCCGGATGGGCGAGATCGAACCCGCCGACCGGCCAGCCTTCGGCAAACGGATGAACGAGATGAAGGCCTCCCTCCAGGCGGCCTTCGCGGCGCGCCAGGAAGCTCTGACACGATCGGCGGACGAAACCGACGGCGACGCGGACCAGCTCGACGTCACCCTGCCGGGCCGGCGATCGGCCCTCGGCGGGCTGCATCCGTCGACCCTCGTCATGCGCCGCATCGAACGCATCTTCGGCGACATGGGCTTCCAGACGTACCGAAGCCCGGACGTCGTAACGGACGAGTTGAACTTCGGCGACCTGAACATGCCGCCCGATCACCCCGCGCGTGACATGCAGGACACCTTCTACACGACGGATCCGAGCGTCGTGCTGCGCACCCACACAAGCGGCGGCCAGATCCTCGCAATGCAGGAACGCCATCCGGAACCGTTGCGCGTCATCCTCCCCGGCATGTGTTATCGCAACGAGCAGATCACCGCTCGCAGCGAGATCCAGTTCCACCAGATCGAGGGGCTGGCAGTCGGCCCGGCGATCACCTTCGCCGATCTGAAGGGGACGTTGACCGAGTTCGCCCGACGCCTCTTCGGAAGAGGCCGTGGCGCCCGTTTCCGGGCCAGCTACTTTCCTTTCACGGAACCGAGCGCCGAAATGGACATCGCCTGCTTCCTCTGCGGGGGCGAAGGCTGTCGGCTGTGCAAGGAGACCGGCTGGCTCGAGATCCTCGGCTGCGGGATGGTCCATCCGACCGTCCTTCGAAACGGCGGCTACGACCCGGACGAGTGGAGCGGCTTCGCCTTCGGCATGGGGCCGGAGCGGATCGCCATGCTGCGGCACGGGATCCGCGACATCCGCTACTTCTGGTCGAACGACCTGCGCTTCCTCCGTCAGTTCCGGCGCTTCGTCTGATGCGGGTTCCACTCCGTTGGCTCGGCGACTTCGTCGACTCGGGACTCGCTCCCGACGATCTCGCCGAGCGGCTCACGAACGCCGGCCTCGAGGTGAAGGCGATCGAACGCTTCGGCGTCGACGGCGCCGAGCTGCCGTGGCCGGCAGACCTGGTCATCGCTGCGAAGATCCTGCGCGTCGACCCGGTGCCGGACGCGGATCGCCTCGTGCTGGCGACCGTCGACCACGGCGCGGACGCCACCCGGCAGGTGATCACCGGCGCGCCGAACCTCTTCCCATATCTCGGCAAGGACTTGGCGGACGCCGACCTCTGGGGCGCGCTCTTGCTCGCCGGCGCGAGCTACCGCAATCCCTACCGCGATCTGAAGATCACACGTCTCAAGCCGAAGAAGCTGCGGGGCATCACCAGCGACGCGATGCTCTGCTCGGCCGCGGAACTCGGACTCGGCGAAGACCACGAGGGGATCATCCTGTTCGAGCCAGCCGCCGAGCTGCCGGAGCTCCGGCCCGGCCGGCCTCTCGTCGAGGTGTTCGGCGACGTCGTGCTCGACATCGACGTCATCCCGAACATCGCCCGCTGCGCCTCGATCGTGGGGGTCGCGCGCGAGGTCGCGGCGCTTACGGAAGCCCCGTTCCGGCCGCCGCCCGCCCCGCTGACGATGGACGGGCCAGGAATCGCCGGAAGGGTGGAGATCGCGACCGAGAATCCGGAGCTGAATCCCCGTTTCGTCGCGATCCTCATCGAGGGCATCGAGCAAGGCCCATCGCCGTACTGGATGCAGCACCGGCTGCAGCTTGCCGGGCAGCGGCCCATCAGCAACGTAGTGGACATCAGCAACTACGTGATGCTTGAGATCGGTCAGCCGAACCACACCTTCGACTACGACCGGCTGCGGCAGCGAGCCGACTCGTACGCCGCCGGAGGTCCCGTGCGGATCGTCACGCGGCTGGCGCGCGACGGTGAACGCCTGACGACGCTGGACGGCGCCGAGCGGAAACTGCGCGCGAACCAGATCCTCGTCACCGACCCCGCCGGCTCGCTCAGCGTCGGCGGGGTGATGGGCGGCCGGGACAGCGAGATTGGCCCGAAGACCCGCAACGTTCTGCTGGAAGCAGCGGCGTGGGCGCCTCGCAGCATTCGGCGCACAGAGCGCCAGCTCGGAGTCCACACCGAGGCCGGTTTCCGCTTCAGCCGAGGCGTTCATCCCAGCCAGGCCCTGCTCGGCGCAAGGCGGGCAGCGGAGCTGCTGCGACTTCATGCCGGCGGCACGATCGCCGAGGGAATCGTCGATCACTACCCGATGCAGACGCCGTCCGTGACCGTCGGATTCGATCTCGGCTATCTGCGGCGCCTGAGCGGTCTCGACCTCGGCGCGGAGGAAACGGCCGCCCTGCTCCGACGCCTCGAATTCGAGGTTGACACGGCCGGCGACGCGGGCCCGCTGCGCGTCACCGTGCCTGACCACCGCCTGGACATCGAAGGCCCGCACGACCTCGTCGAGGAGGTGTGCCGCATCTACGGCTACGACCGCATCCCCTCGACTGTCCTGAGCGACGTGTTGCCTCCCCAACGCGGCAACCGGGAACAGGCCTTCGAGGACCGGGTGAAGGACACCTTCGCCGACCTCGGACTGCAGGAAGTCGTCAGCTATCGGTTGACGACGCCCGAGGCGGAAGCGAAGCTCGAACCGGAGCAAGCCGAACCGCTGGAGTACGTCCGGCTCGCCAACCCATCCACTCTGGATCGGGTCGTCATGCGCCGCAGTCTGCTCGCATCCGTACTGGAAGCGGCGGCGTCGAACAGCCGTTTCACGGACCGGATCGCCCTGTTCGAGGTCGGCCCCGTGTTCCCGGTGAGCAATGCCGACGCGCTGCCGGAGGAGTGCCAGCGGGCCGCCGTCGTGCTCACCGGTCCGCGCCGCAACGACCACTGGCAGGCAAGTGGCGGGGGCGACGACTCCTTCGACTTCTTCGACATGAAGGGCGTCGTCGAGACCTTCCTCGATCGACTGGGCGTGGAGATCGAGTTCGCGGCGCCGGAGGCTGAATCCACGGCTGCGCCATTCCGCGCCGGCCGCTCCGCGGTCGTCCGGGCCAAAGGCGACGAAGAGCCTCTCGGTTGGCTGGGCGAGATCGACCCCGCCGTCGCCGCCGCCTTCGAACTCGACCCCTCCGACGGACTGCCGCTCCTCGCCGCGGAACTCGACCTCGACCGCATCCTCGACTGCATTCCCGACTCGCTTCAGGTCGACCCCGTGCCCGTCTATCCCGAAGTGCGCGAGGACCTCGCGCTGATCGTCGACGAGGCAACCCCGGCCGCGGCCGTCGAGGCGGCCCTGCTTGCCGCCGGCAAGCCGGTCCTTTGCGGAGTCGAGCTGTTCGACGTCTTCCGCGGCGAGGCGATCCCCCACGGCTCGAAGAGCCTCGCCTGGCACCTGACCTTCCGCGCCCCGAACCGCACCCTGCGTGACCGCGACACAAAGAAGCTCCGTCGACGGATCCTGGCCCAGGTTGAACGGGTCGTCGGCGGCAAGCTGCGAGAGTAGCCCGGTCAGGAGCCGAGCCGCGAGAGCAGCGCGACGACCGCATGCTCGACACGCAAGGCACGCGGCCCGAGACTGACGGCACGTCCGCCGACGCGTGAGAGCAAGGCGAGTTCCTCGTCCAGCAAGCCGCCTTCGGGACCGACCAGCAGCGCGGTCGAGCCATCGGTTCCCACCGGAAACGGCTCGGATCCAGCGGCATCGGCGACCAGCACGTTCTCGTGGTCCCGAACCAGGCCGGGAAGCGCATCGGTCAGATCTCGCTGGCCTCTCAGGCAGGCAAGTTCCGGCAGCACCGTGTCCCGCGCCTGGGCCAGCCCGAGCATCAGGTGACGCCTTAGCGACGCCGGCTTCAGCACCGAGCTGTTCCAGTAGCTCTTCTCCACCCGCGCCGTATGGACGAGCAGCATTCGCTTGACGCCCATGGCGGCCGCGGCCTGGAGAATCCGCCCCACGAACTTCGGCCGCGGCAGGGCGAGCACCAAGGTCACCGGCAGCGGCGGTGGCGGCTCCTGGTCGAGCGGGCCCAGTTCCAGCACGACCCCTTCCCGGCCCAACTCGACGATCCGTCCGCGGCCGATGCCGCCGCCGAGCCGTCCGACCGCCAGCGTGTCGCCGACCCTGGCCCGGAGCACCTTGCGGACGTGCTCGACTCGTTCCCCGGTCACCACGGCCCTGGGAACGCCGTGAGCCCCCTTCTCCAGGTCGCGTTCTTCCAACAGGAGCAGGTTCATGCTGGTACAGTCAGCGACTCGAACGACGCACGAGTTTGCGCTTCAGAGACGACTCGAAGAGGAGGACGGAACCCGAATGGCTGCAGAGAAGTTCCCGATCGAGGCAGGCCACATCATGATGTTCGCCCGCGCCGTCGGCGACCCGAACCCCATCTATCACGACGCCGAGGCGGCGGTTGGCACGGAACCCGGCAAGGTCATCGCCCCGCCCACCTTCTACCAGGCCTCTGCTCAGTACGACCCGGACTACTTCCTGCGCCCGAAGATCGGCGAGCCGTGGTTCGGATCCGGCAAGAACCCGACCGGCGTGCCGCCCGAACGGACCGGCGGCGACGGCGGCACCGGCCTCCACGCGGAGCAGCGCTTCGAGTACTTCCGCCACGTGAGCCCCGGCGAGACCCTGACTCTCAAGACCCGCCCCGGCAAGACCTGGGAGCGGCAGGGCAAGCGCGGCGGCAAGCTCACCTTCAGCGAGAACATCACCGAGTACTACGACGAATCCGGCGAACTCGTCGTCCGCGCAACCGGCGTCGGCGTGCGCACCGAGAAAGTCGTCGACACGGACTGAGGAGAGCGAACGAATGGCACTCAAGGCAAGCAAGATCCAGGTCGGCGACACGTACAGCCAGGAGCTCACCGACGACCTGTCCCGCACCCAGATCGTCCAGTACGCGGGCGCCTCGGGCGACTACAACCCGCTCCACTCGGACGAGGTCTTCACGAAGGAAGTCGCCAAGTACCCTACCGTCTTCGCCCACGGCATGCTGACGATGGGAATGACCGGCCGGATGGTCACCGACTTCGTCGGCGACGGGAGGTTGACCGCCTACGGCGTCCGCTTCACGCGCCAGGTCTGGCCCGGCGACGCGCTGACCGCGACGGCAACCGTCGACGCCGTCCGCGAGGAAGACGGCCAGAACCTGGTCGACCTCTCCGTGTCCACGGTGAACCAGGACGGCGACGTCGTCGTCATGGGGAAGGCGACGGCGAAGATCGATCCGTGAGCTGCGTCCTCAAGTCCGCGCCTATCTTCATTCTCGCCATCCTTCCGGCGTTCTCAGCCGAAGCCCAGTCCTACGTCAGTTGCTCGGCCCAAGCTGAGACTCTGTTTCAGTTTGAAGGGTACCGAGTCGGCATCTGCTATGAGAACCCTAACAGCGGACAGATCGAGAGCGGGCAAGGCGGAATCTGGGTCTCCAACCAAGGCGGCCTTGCTTGGTTCTTCGACAGAGGAAACCCAGAGGTTCTGGTCAAGGTGCTCGACGGTTGCGCTATCAACGACTACAGGTGGGTGTTCGCCGTTGCCGGCACCGACGTTGGCTTCAACCTGACGGTCACAGCCCCCGATGGTCGGCGCAAGACATACCGCAACCCAAGAAAGACGCCCCATGTCCCGGTGCAGGATGTCCAAGCCTTCGCCTGTGACGGCGGTACCTCTCCTGGTCCTTCGCCCGGCGACGGCACAAGCCGATTCGGAGCCGGTCTCCACCAAGTCGGAAGCCAAGTCCAGCCAGGTCGCTACTACACGAACCCCGGCGCCGGCTGCTACTGGGAGCGCCGATCCAATGACTCCGACGATTTGGCGGGCATTCTCGCGAACAGCTTCTTGAGCGGGGATCACGCTCAGGAAATCGTTGACGTGGCGACGACTGATCGGTACTTCAGGGTCGACGAAGACTGCGGACAGTGGAGCGGCAGCTACCGATACCCCTTGGGCGACTTCATCGCTCCCGGCCAGTGGCTGGTACGAGAGCAGATTAGCCCGGGAACGTGGCGGATCACCGACAATGCTGCCAGCGGCCTTTGCTACTGGGCTCGGCTGTCAGCGTTCAGCGGCGAAATCGACGACATCATCGACAACGGACTTATCGAGCAAGGAGAAGAGGTCATCTTCTCCATCGGAGAAGATGACGTGGGATTCTCGCTCGACGCCGACTGCTTCGGTTCTCCGGCGCCCCTTTTCGACCTGCAGCCACTGCCCAACCTGCCGGTCTCACCACCTGCTCAACGGAAAGAGATCGAAAGGACCCTGAGCATCAGGGATGCTCTCCGCACGCACTCGCAGACAAACAGACCTTGACGCAGACTCGCCGGAGGTGTCAGCCGCTCCACTTGATCTCGTATCCGTCGCCAGGGCCAACCTCCTGGCAACGCTCAGGGACTGACGCAAACGTCGCTGAGAAAGCGCTCTGCCGCCAGCGCACTACGAAACTGGAGACACTCGCCCCTCTAGGCAACAACGGAATCACGCGGTCCCTACGGGCGCCCTCGGCGAGCACCATACGCGACCGGAACGGCGTCACGGTCCGCCAATCCGGTCGTCCTATACTCTCTCACTCCCTGTTTCGACCGGTCATACCAGAGCCGTGCGCCACGACGCCGGCCCTGAAGCCCTCCTCGTCCGGCATGATCTCAGTGTAGTGGCAGTAGCCCTCAGAGGTAGGGACCTCCGCAGCCTGCTTGATCCGCTTCTGAGTCCTAACGAAGCCGACGAAGAGAGTTAGCGCGTCGCCGCCCTCGATCCGGTGGAGCGTACTCCGGCCGTACACGCGCAGGGACAACGCGCCACGTCGACACGAAGCGCACGGCTCCGCCCCAACAGTCTCAATCAGCCAGCCCTTGAACAACACACCGAATGCCAGTAGCCACGGGTGGCTATGCGAGCGCTCCGTTCTCTCGCGGCCGCTGTAACGGTGAACGTACACGGTGACCCACCTTCCCCGCAGTCCCCGTCGACGCAGCCAAGATTCCTGAATGCGGAGGTTGACAACCTTCACTTCCGTTGCCACCCGCCGTTCCGCGTATCTGCCTCGACTATTGACTGCGAACCGCAGTATCCTGAGCGCCATCGGCGGATCTCTATCAAGCACTCCTCAACCACCTCCGGCAGGGGCAGTGAGCCATCGACCCTGTAGTCCGCCACTGACGGCAGCCTCTCCTCCAAAGCCGCTTCGACAACGTGTCTGGACGCCCTAGGGAAATCGCGGAGTTCGCGATGACCTCGCTCGCCGACTCGATCGGCCCGCAAACCCGAGTCCGCCTCAATGACAAACAGCCGGAGAACTGACGGCACGGCGAGCCCGGCCAAGTGCTGCAGTACCTCGACATGCCGTATGCCATCCAGCACGAAGTCCCGTCCGGCGATGAAACCCCCATGCTCGAGGACGTCCCGGCAGAACGCCGCCGCGTTCCTCTTGATCCGCCTCTGGCCTAAGTCCTGAAGCACCTTCCGACACTGCGAATCCTCCGCGCCCACCTCCGCCCGCAGATACGCCCCGAAGCCCGCCCATCCGCATCCCAACGCTTTCGCGACTTCACGACTGACCGATGTCTTCCCACCGGCGATCGCCCCTCCGAAGCAGACCAACATCCCCACCGAGCACTCGCAATCCGACCAACAGCCCGGTCCGCCTCGTCCGTTGCCGCGTAGGGTCTTGCGGGCACAGCTGCTCTTGCTTACGGTTCTGCGTCGTAAGCTCCGGTCATCGACCGGAGGTCTTGCCCGACCCCACTCACTCGTGCCTTCTCCTCTTGTCGACCCGTCCATTGGCACTAGAGCTTCTCAGCCTCCTCGCGGTTGCTTTTGATACGGCCCAGGGGAGGAACTCGAATCGGTTGCTCAGCCAGATCCGGCAGCCGTTCGTCCAGGAACCGGTCCACCAAGGCCGCGCAGTAGCGCTCCTCTTTGGTGGTCAGCTGCCGGCCCTTGGGAATGCCGTGCCAATACTCGAGGCAGGTTCGACAGCAAGTCGCAGTCGCGTGCTGCGCGTAGAAGATGGCATTGCCGGCGAACGGCGTCTGTCGCCCGTCACGAGCGGGTTTCGCCGGTGCCAGATATTTCGACAGTCGGTGCCGTGCGGCTTCGTTCAGCCGCGTCCGGCCTTTGCGCTGTGCATGGCGCACCGCGCGCTCGTCGATTTCAAGGTGAAAGAAGTAGTGGCGGATCATCTCGTGCCTGAGCGCGCCGAACGTGTACTCCACGTCTTTGAGCTCACGTTCGTGGAGCCGCTCCCAGTTCACCAGATCCACACCACAGTATCGGCACTTGCCGCGCTGCTCCTCCGTCATCTTCTTAAGCTGCTTAAAACAATGGAGCTCGTTCTCGCAGTCCGCCGAAGTGCACCTGACGTCAAGCGGCTCCGAACGTCTGAGGTTGGCCATTCCGCGCCTCCTTAGTTTAGAGCTCGATCAAGCAAGGACCGGTCGATCTCGTTGTCGATCTGGTACGGGTGTCGCTCCTTGAATACATCCCGTGCGATCTTCCATGGATCGGATTTCGTCTGGAGGTTCGCCGCCGCGCCCCACCAGTTGACGTCCTGCAATGACAGGCGGAAGGCGAGGTAGTTTGCAAGCGCACCCTTATCCACATCGCGGCTCTTGGCGACTTGTACTACAACGGTCTTTAGTCGGCCCACCCTGTTTTGTGCCAAAGAAACGCATTGTTGCGCCAGCTCTTCGGCGTTGCCGCCCAGCATTACGTTGCCCGCGTAGCTGCTGGCATCGGCTTCTTCATCTGACTTCCGGCGGACACTGGATGTTGCTTCCTCCTCCACGACGTCGAAGGCGTCATGTTCAGGACGCTGCCCCGCGTGAAACAGCTCGTGGAGCAGGTCGAAGGCCCAGCGTGCTTCGTGTTTCGAGGTCTGCTTCAGGACAATCGCGTTCCGCCCATCGTGTCGCCAGCACGCGCCGTGAAACGTCCCTGTGCCCTTCAGCGGCAGCACGACCACGCCGAGATCCCAGGCCGTGTGGAGGAGAGTCCGCAGGTCGTCCGACCCGCTTCCGCGCGCGAGGATCCGCTTGCGCATCTCGGCGGGGTCGACC
Organism: Candidatus Multivoraceae bacterium; assembly: GCA_965219625.1. Lineage (GTDB taxonomy): Bacteria > Acidobacteriota > Thermoanaerobaculia > Multivoradales > Multivoraceae > Multivorans. Next base: position 973,338 of record OZ244782.1, read on the forward strand.
GGAATGTCCCTCGTCCGACAATCGCCCATCCCCCGTATGGATACAACGGCCAAGTGGCGCGCGTACGCGGCAAAGAGGTTAGTCGCGCTCTCTCGACGGCCCTTCGGCATCTTGAAACGCGCGGTCGCGGACCCCATCCAAACCTCCGCCAGCGCCTGCGGGCCAAGGATGTTCTCGCGCGTCCAGCCGAACACGTGCTCTAGGATCTCAGCAGCGTTTGCGGTTAGCCTGTCGTCGTTACGTTCGTCGGGGACCTCCCCATCTGCGATTGCCGCATCAGCCGTCGACAACAGGCGATCGACAATGAACTCTCTGTCGAGTCCCACCTGGCTGAGCTTTGCCAGCAGCCCCTCGAAGTTCGTGGGCACAACTGGCAGCAGAATCTCGTTTTCGATCCGGACCCCAAGCGCGTGCGCGACTTGGCACATTCGTTTGTAGCTGGCCGACGCGTACCGTCGCGCCTCGTAGCGCTGGATCTGCTGTTCCTTGAGTCCCATCCGCTGCGCCAGCGCACGCTGGCTGAGCCCTGCGGCGATCCGCGCCTTGATTAGCCCATCTGCGAGACCGTCGAAAGATGTGACCGATATCACGGAAAGATCGGCAGCTTTCAACCGCTCATACTCCCTGAGTTCGTCCTGCAGGTCGGCCAACTGGCTCTCCATGGCGTTCATCTCGGCCTTGACCAATTGCGGGTGGACGCCGAGTCGCTCGCGTGCGGTGGCGTCGAACTCCTGGATCGCCCGAGTAAATCCCCTCGCCTTTTTCCGCGTGACTCTATACTGCTTCTCATTGGTGATCATGGCAAGCTCCTTAGGTTGACGAGCACCGCACCCTTCGCCACGCCGTCGCGATCTGTCATGAAGAAGTCGCGGTAGACAATTCCCGGTGCTGCCTGCGACGACGCCGGGAATAGGTCCCCCAGGTACTTCGCCTTCATCGCTGCCCGCAGATCGCTGAAGTCGAGCAGGACGGGGTCAAGCCGGTCGGGATCCACGCCGGCTGTCTCCCAGGCGGCGTCATAGTCCCTTGGAAGTTCTTTCGCCGTGACAAAGCTGCCGTCCAGCAGCAGCTCTCGGCAGCCGGCTCCCGCTAAGTTCACGCAAGCCGCCAGCAACCCATCCGCCAAGCGAGCTCGGTGACTGTTCCACGCGTAGCGATTCGCGACTTCCTCCCAATCAGCGCGATGGAGCCCCGGCGGCAGATAGCTGGTCAGCGGATCTGGTTGCGGCAGCATCGAACCCAACACTATCGATGTGTTCGGAAGCAGTCAACCAACCGAGTCCAGGTCGCGCTCGGCCTCGCCGAGGTGCTGGCACGCAACACCGCCAAGAACAGGAGCCCACCGGAACGGCAACGATGGCGAACTCGGGCGTCCCAAGCTGCCGCTGGCCGCCACGACGACAGACCCGAGGCAAGCAATGAGGAGAAACACTGCCGTACACCTGAACACGGCCGAGGTAGCTCACGCTTTCAGCGGCAGGGTTGTCGGCATCCGGCCAACGCCGGGGAAGAGGATGGCCGTGCGCGCCGTCTACGGGCGGCTAAGCTCGAGCCGTGTTGTGGACTGTGAGGCCCGGTCCGGTTCCCGCGGCGGCCGTTAAGTCCGCCGCATCTGAGCGGCCCACCAAGCCCGAAAAGTAGGTCGCCTCCCCACTCAGGAGAACACGTCCTCGACGGCGAGCTGCCGGAGGGCGTGATCGGCCAGCACGAGCGCGACCATCGCCTCGCCCATCGGCACGAAGCGCGGCAGGAGACACGGATCGTGGCGGCCCTTCGTGGCGATCTTCGTCGGCTCGCCGGCGCGGGTCACGGTGTCCTGAGGTTGCGGCAGGCTGCTGGTCGGCTTGATCGCGCAGCGAAGCACGATCGGCTGGCCTGAAGAGATGCCGCCAAGCATGCCGCCGTGGCGGTTGCCGCGGGTGGCGACGCGTCCCTCCCGCATCTCGAACGGGTCGTTGTTCTCGCTGCCGCGGGCGGCGGCAACTCGGAAGCCGGCGCCGTACTCGACGCCCAGCACCGCCGGCAGACTGAACAGCGCCTTGCCCAGGTCGGCCTTCAGCTTGTCGAAGACCGGCTCGCCCCAACCCGGCGGCACGCCGGTCGCCACGAGTTCCGCAACACCGCCGATCGAGTCGCGCTCGGACCGTATCCGCTCGATCAGCTCCGCCATCCGGGCCGCAGCATCCGCGTCCGGGCAGCGGACCGGGTTCGCCTCGACCTGCTCGAGGGTGACCGCGGGCGGATCCTCGATCCGCCCCTCAATGTTGCCGATGCTCTTTACATAGCCGACGATCCGGACTCCCCAGCGCTCGCGGAGGAGCTTCTTCGCCACTGCCGCGGCGGCCACCCGCACCGAGGTTTCGCGAGCGCTCGAACGGCCGCCGCCCCGATAGTCCCGGAAGCCGTACTTCGCGTCGAACGTGTAGTCGGCGTGGCCCGGTCGGTAGGTGTCCTTGATCTCGCTGTAGTCCCGGGGCCGCTGGTCCCGGTTCTCGATGAGGAACGCAATCGGCGTACCGGTCGTCCTGCCCTCGAACACCCCGGAGAGAAGGCGCGCCTCGTCCGGCTCCATCCGCTGCGTGGTCAGCCGCGACTGGCCTGGGCGACGTCGGTCGAGGTCCGGCTGCAGGTCGGCCTCGGACAGTTCGAGGCCAGGCGGCACGCCGTCCAGGACGCCAACGTAACCCGGACCGTGGCTCTCCCCGGCCGTCGTCAGCCGCAGCGCGGTTCCGAACGTGTTCCCAGCCATGACAACGGCACTCTGCCACAGCCGGACCGTCGTAAACTGACGGTCGATGCAGAAGTCGACGACGACCGCCGCGCCCTTCGAGTCGCCTCCCATCGACGCCGTCGGCGTCGAGGAACGGGTCGCGCGGCTCTGCTCCCGCTCGATCAAGAAGGAGGCGAAACTCCAGGCGCTCCACATGACGCTGTCGATGATCGACCTGACGACGCTCGAAGGCGCAGACTCCGAGGGCAAGGTGCGGCAGCTCTCCGCGAAGGCGCTCCAGCTTCACGCGGCCCTGCCCGATCTGCCGCATGTGGCCGCCGTCTGCGTCTACCCCGCTCTGGTCGGCGTCGCGAAGAAGGCGCTCGCCGGCAGCGGCATCCACGTCGCTTCGGTAGCAACGAGTTTCCCCGCGGGGCAGGCGCCGCTCGACATCAAGTTGCTCGAGGTCCGCCGCGCGGTGGAAGCGGGCGCCGACGAGGTCGACATGGTCATCTCGCGCGGCCGCTTCCTGGCCGGCGACATCGCATACACGGCGGAAGAGATTGCCTCGGTCAAGGAGGCCTGCGGCGAGGTCCATCTGAAGGTCATCCTCGAGACCGGCGAACTTGGAACGCTCGACGCCGTGCGCCGCGCCTCGGACCTCGCGATGCGCTCGGGCGCGGACTTCATCAAGACCTCGACCGGCAAGGTGAAGCCCGCCGCCACGATGCCGGTCGTCCTCGTCATGCTGGAGGCGATCCGGGACCACTATCGGCGAACCGGCGAGAAGATCGGCATGAAGCCTGCTGGCGGGATTTCCACCGCGAAGGACGCGATCCGGCACCTGGTCATGGTGCGCGAGACGCTGGGGCAGGACTGGCTCGATCCCGGCCTGTATCGTTTCGGCGCGAGTTCCCTGGCGAACGACGTGTTGCGCCAGATCGTCAAGCAGCGAAGCGGCATCTACCAGTCGTTCGACGACTTCTCGCTCTGAGCGCGCGGCTGCCAGAACCATGACGGATTCCACGCCATCGACCGGACTCACGGACCCCAAGCTGCGCCTGGGCAACGGCGACGGCTGGGGCTACGCCCCGGCGCCCGAGTCGACCGACCATGTCGAACTGCGGGACCGCTACGGCCTCTTCATCGACGGCGAGTTCGTCGACGCCGCCGACGGCCTCACGTTCGAAACGGCGAACCCGGCCACCGAGGAGAAGATCGCGGACGTGAGCCTGGCAGCCGACGTCGACGTCGACGCCGCGGTAGCCGCCGCGCGGCGCGCCTACGAAGACGTCTGGTCGAAGCTCGCGCCCCACGAACGCGGCAAGTACGTCTACCGGATCGCCCGGGTGCTCCAGGAGCGGAGCCGGGAACTCGCGATCACCGAGTCGCTCGATGGCGGCAAGCCGATCCGCGAATCGCGCGACGTCGACATTCCGCTGGCGGCCGCCCACTTCTTCTACTACGCCGGCTGGGCAGACAAGCTGGACTACGCCTTCCCCGGCCGCGACGCCCGGCCGCTCGGCGTCGCCGGTCAGGTCATCCCCTGGAACTTCCCGCTCCTCATGGCGGCCTGGAAGATCGCGCCGGCGATTGCCGCCGGCAACACGGTTGTGCTCAAGCCGGCCGAGACGACGCCCCTTACCGCGCTCAAGCTCGCCGAGATCATCCGCGAAGCCGGCCTGCCCCCAGGAGTCGTGAACATCGTGACCGGCGCCGGCGAAACCGGCGCCGCCGTCGTCCAGCATCCCGGCGTCGACAAGGTCGCCTTCACCGGGTCGACGGAAGTCGGCAAGCTGATCCGCCGCGCCCTCGCCGGCAGCGGCAAGCACTACACGCTCGAACTCGGCGGGAAGGCGGCGAACCTGGTGTTCGAAGATGCTGCGATCGATCAGGCTGTCGAAGGGATCGTCAACGGCATCTTCTTCAACCAGGGTCACGTCTGCTGCGCCGGTTCCCGCCTGCTGGTCCAGGAATCGGTGGCGGAGGAGGTGATCTCGAAGCTGCAGGACCGGATGGAGACGCTGATCGTCGGGGACCCGCTGGACAAGAACACGGACATCGGCGCGATCAACTCGCGCGCCCAGCTCGACAAGATCGAGGAGTACCTGAAGATCGGCGAAAGAGAGGGCGCCTTGCCCTTCCAGACCTCGTGCCCGGTGCCCGAACGCGGCTACTGGTGTCGGCCGACCTTGTTCCTGCAGGCGGCCCAGTCCCATCGCGTCGTCCAGGAGGAGATCTTCGGTCCGGTCCTCGCGGTACAGACGTTCCGCACGGTGGACGAGGGCATCGCGATGGCGAACAACACGCCCTACGGCCTCTCCGGCGGCGTCTGGAGCGACAAGGGCGCAAAGGCGTTCCGCGTCACGAGCCGGATCCGCGCCGGTGTGCTCTGGGCAAACACGTACAACAAGTTCGATCCGACCGCGCCGTTCGGCGGCTACAAGGAGAGCGGCATCGGCCGCGAGGGCGGGTTGGCCGGTCTCCAGGCCTACCTGCAACCGGAGGAGGCCGCGTGAGCGCTCGGCGCACCGCGGCCGCGGCGGACCGACTGCCGGTGCTGAAGACCCACAAGGTCTACGTCGGCGGCAAGTTCCCGCGCTCCGAGTCCGGCCGCTTCGACCGCGCCCTGGCGCCCGACGGCACGCCGATCGCGAACATCTGCCGCTGCTCGCGCAAGGACGTGCGCGACGCAGTCAGCGCGGCCCGCGCCGCACAGTCCGGCTGGGCCGGCCGCACCGCCTACAACCGGGGCCAGATCCTCTATCGGATCGCCGAGATGCTGGAAGGCCGGAGCGGCCAGTTCGAGGCGCTGCTCGCCGCCGGCGGCGCCCGCCCGGAGGCGGCCGAGGCCGAGATCCGGGCGGCCGTCGACCGGCTCGTCCATTACGCCGGCTGGACCGACAAGTTCCAGCAGGTGTTCTCCGCCGTCAATCCGGTCTCCACCTCGCATTTCAACTTCTCCATCCTCGAACCGGTGGGCGTCGTCGGCGTCCTCGCCCCGGAGTCTCCGCTGCTCGGCCTCGTTTCTTCCATCGCCCCCGCGATCGCCGGCGGCAACACGACGGTCGCGCTGGTCACCGGCGGGCAACCGCTGCCGGCCACGACCTTCGGCGAGGTTCTCAACTCGTCGGACGTTCCGGGTGGCGTCGTGAACATCCTGACCGGCCGAAGCTCCGAGATGCTCGCCCCGCTGGCGGCGCACCGCGACGTGGACGCTCTCCTCCTCTGCACCGCCGACCCGGACGTAGCGAGGTCCGCCGAGATCGAGGCCGTCCACAACTTGAAGCGCGTCGCGGTGCGACCTCACGAGGACTGGGCGGACGTCCAGAGTCCCTACGAAGTCACCGACCTCCAGGAGGTGAAGACGACATGGCATCCGATCGGGAGTTGACCGGCGAGATGGAGCTCCCGCTCCACGCACGCAGGCGCGCTGCCGAGATCGTCCGCTCCCCGGACGATCTCCGGGCGATCGTCGGCGAGGCCCACGAGAAGGCGAAGGCCGCCGACAGCGCCTCGAGCCCCCTCGCCGCCGTGATCGAGGACCTGAAGACCCTGTTCGAACTCCTCGGAGCGGTCGCGCGCGGGGACTACCGGCTCCGCAAGGAGACCCTCGTCCTCATCGCCGGCGCCGTCCTCTACTTCGTCATTCCGGTCGACGTCATCCCCGACTTCATCCCCGTGGCCGGCTTCCTCGACGATGCCGCGGTCATCGCCTGGGTGGTCAAGACCTGCAAGTCCGAGATCGACCTGTTCAGGGCTCTGGCCACCGGCGACGCGCCCTAGCCCGCATACTTCACCGATTCTCCTACTGCGGCTGCGGACGCTTCTAGAGCGACGCGGCGCCATGGTAGGCCCGCGCAACCCAGGCCATCAACTGCGAGCAGAGCAGACCGAGCGGGGTGCCGACCAGGTTGCCGAGCACGCCCATCAAGACGCCGACAGCCGCGAGGGCGGGCTGGAACACGCCGGCGACGACCGGCGTCGAGATGACGCCGCCGACGTTGCCCATGCTGCCGGTGGCGAAGAGAAACACCGGGGCCCGCAGCAGACGCATCGCCAGGAGCAGGCAAGCAACGTGGATCCCGATCCAGACGGCGCCGACGGCGAGCACCAGGGGCGCCTCGGCGAGCGCTCCGAGATCGCCGCCTGCGCCCATCGTGGCCACCATCAGGTAGAGGCCGCCGTAGGCCACCGGCGTCGCGCCCCGGTGTTCGAGACGCCGAATCGGCGTGAAGGACAGCGCGAGGCCAACCGCGACAACGAGCAGGATGCCCCAGGTGAAGTGGGAGAGCACCGAGCCCACCTGCGGCAGCATCTCGCCGCCGCGCATGCAGAGCCAGCTCGCGACGAGGCCGATGCCGAGCATGGAGGCGAAGGCCGGGAGCGTGATCGGCCGGGCGTTCGCCGCCTGGACCTGCTGCAGCCGCTCGTTCAGCGCGTCGAGTTCCTCCCGGCGCGCTCGATTCCAGCGGTCGATCCGATTCTGGTGGCCGCTGAGGAGGATGACGAGCGACATCCAGCCGTAGCCGACGACCGAGTCGACGATGATCATCGGGGCGAAGACGTCGTCCGGAGCGCCAACTCCCTCCTTGATCGCGATCATGTTCGAAAGCCCGCCGATCCAGGAGCCGGAGAGCGCACCCAGGCCCTTCCACGTCTGCGGGTCGAGGAACGGCTGGAAGATCGCGAGCGCGATCGGCCCGCCGACCACGATGCCGAACGAACCGGCGAGGAGCATCGCCGCCGCGAGCGGCCCCAGGCGCTTGATCGCCGGAACATCGGTCGCCAACACGAGGAGCAGCAGCGAACACGGCATGAGATAGTCCGCGCACCAGTCGTAGAAGGCCGACTCCGCCGGAGTAATGCCAACCGTGGTCAACACGACCGGCAACAGGTAGATCCAGACGATCGGCGGCAGATAGCGGAACAGCCGCTCGAAGGGCCTGGCGTTCGCGAGCGCGAAGACGAGCGCCACGAAGCCGGCGAAGAAGACGAGCAACGCCGTCGGTTCGTTGATCAGCGCCGGCGTCGTCATCGCGCGCAAGTCTATGGCCAGGAGCCCCCGCGCCGTGGGGACTGCTATGTTCCAACACCACGTCTTGAGCCCCCAAAGGGGAACCTTGCCCATGAAACACCGCAGCCCGGCCATGGTGTCCGTCCTGACGGCGACGTTCCTGCTCCTGAGTTCCGCCGTCGCCGCGCAATTCGGAAACCGGCCCGACCGGTCGTCCCTGCTCGACGACGGCGCGCTTCATGTCGTCATCTGCGGCAGCGGCTCGCCGCTTCCGAGCGTCGAGCGCGCCGGACCCTGTACCGCCATCCTCGCCGGCGGACGGATGTTCCTCATCGACACAGGCCCCGGGTCGACAGAGAACCTGCGGCTCTGGGGACTGCCGATCGGCCAGCTCGCCGGTGTCCTCCTGACCCACTTCCACTCCGACCACATCGGCGAACTCGGTGAAGTGACCTTCGCCAGCTGGACCTCGGGCAGGGCCCTTCCCCTCGACGTCTACGGGCCGTCCGGCGTCGAGCAGGTCGTCGCCGGATTCCAGGCCGCCTACGAACTGGACGCTTCCTACCGTGTAGCTCACCACGGCGCCGACGTGCTGGCGCCGGACGGTGCGAAGGCAAACGCGCACGCGATTCAACTCACCGAGGACGCCCCCTCGCGCGTCTTCTACGACGAGGACGGCCTCCTCATCACGGCATTCCTCGTCGAGCATGAACCGATCGCGCCGGCGGTCGGCTACCGGATCGACTACGGCGGCCGCTCCGTCGTCGTCAGCGGCGACACGATCCGCTCGGCGAACCTGGAGTCCGTGAGCCAAGGCGTCGACGTCCTCGTCCACGAGGTCCTGTCCGGCGCCCTGATCGGCGCGGCGGCGCAGACTCTGGACAGCGCCGGCAACGAACGGACCGGGAAGCTGCTCCGGGACACGCTGGACTACCACGCGTTCCCGGCGGACGTGCACGCCCTTGCCGCCGACGCAAGGGTCGGTCTCCTCGTCCTGAACCACCTCGTACCGCCCCTGCCCGCGGCGCGGGCGGACGACGTGTTCCTGCGCGGCCGCGCCGCGGATGCGCCGAACGATGCAGTCGTCGCTGTCGACGGCATGCACATCGCGCTTCCCGCGAACAGCGACGAGCGGACGATCGAGACGTTCTAAGCAGGTCGTCGTGCCTTCGAACTACGAAGCGGAGCTCGACTTCGCGGTCGAGACCGCCTGGATCGCCGGCCAGTTGACGCTCGAGTTCTTCCGGGTCGGCGTCGATGCGGAACTCAAGAGCGACATGACCCCGGTGACCGCGGCCGACCGAGGCGCCGAGGAGCTCATCCGGTCGCGGATCGCCGAGGCCTTTCCCGGCGACCTCGTCGTCGGCGAGGAGTTCGGATCAAACGGCAGCGCCGCTCGCCCGCCGGCCGCTTCGGATCGCCGCTGGTACGTCGACCCGATCGACGGCACGCGCTCCTTCGTCCGCGGCGTTCCCCTCTACGGCATCCTGATCGGCCTGGAGGTGAACGGACGCGTCGAGGTCGGCGTCGCCCACTTCCCCGGCATCGGCGAAACGGTCGCTGCCGCCTCCGGCCACGGCTGCACCCTGAACGGCGAAGCCACCCAGGCGGGTACGACGAACAGCCTGCGGGAGAGCTACGTCTCGTTCGGCGATCCGGCCCTCTTCGTCGATGCCCGCCACCGGAAGGCCTGGAAGCGCATGATGGAGAACACCGCCTACCGCGTCGGCTGGTCCGACGCCTATGGCCACGCCCTGGTCGCCACCGGCCGGCTGGAACTGATGGTCGACCCGAAGATGAGCCCCTGGGACTGCGGACCGTTCCCGGTCATCCTCCGCGAAGCCGGCGGCTGTTTCGGCGACTGGGACGGCAACGAGACGATCCACGCCGACCGGGCCTTCAGCACGACCCGTCGACTGCTCCCCGAGGCCCTGGCGCTGCTCGCGGACTGAACCGCAGGTCGGCTGGCGCCCGGTCTGCCGACTGGACGGCATCAGCCGGAGGGGTCTTCACCCGCCGCCGGGCTCCTCGCCTTCCGCCAGAGGACCAGCCACGCAACTCAGGAGTTCCTTGACTTCCTCCAAGCGGTTGTCCGGCACGCAGAGCTTCACCGGCACCGGCGATTTCCCCACCATCCCCAGACCGAACATGCCGACCCCGGCGCTCTGCACGAGGAACGGAATCTCGTACTGGTCCAGGGCATGGCCGATCGTCTCGGCCTCGAGCCGGGAATCGAAGGTGGCAAGTTCGACGAACTTCACGAGGCCACCCCATCCGGCAGCTTGAGCATGAGTCCCAGCCGGGTGCATCGTGCGACGAGTTCGTCCCGCTGGTTGTACGCGCGGTGCTCGAACGTGACGATCCCCGCGTTCGGGCGCGACCTGCTCTCCCGCTTTTCCTTCACTTCGGTTTCGATCCGCAGGGTGTCGCCGTGGAAGACGGGCCGCGGGAAGGCGACATCGGTCCAGCCCAGATTCGCGATCGTCGTGCCGAGAGTCGTGTCGCCGACCGAGATGCCGACCATCAGGCTCAGGGTGAAGCAACTGTTCACGATCCGCTCGCCGAACTCGCTGTTCTTCATTGCCTCGGCGTCCAGGTGGAGGGCCGCCGGGTTGTGGGTCATCGCGGTGAAGAAGACGTTGTCCGCCTCGGTTACCGTGCGCCTCAGCGCGTGGTCGAAGAGCTGGCCGACGTCGAACTGCTCGTAGTAGAGGCCCGCCATCTCCCGAACCCTAGCAACCCGCAGCGACGTCGCGGCGGCCGCTGCTAGCCGACGCGCTCGATGACGGCCCCCAACGACCTGAGCCTCTCGTCGATCCGCTCGTAGCCGCGGTCGATCTGCTGCACGTTGTCGATGACGCTCTGCCCCTCGGCGCACAGCGCGGCAATCAGCATCGCCATCCCGGCGCGAATGTCCGGGCTCGCCATGTCCCGGCCGAAGAGCTTCGACGGCCCGCTGACGACGACCCGGTGCGGGTCGCAAAGCACGATCTGGGCGCCCATCGCGACGAGGCGGTCGACGAAGAACATCCGCGACTCGAAGAGCTTCTCGTGGATCAGGACGGAGCCCCGGCTCTGCGTCGCGCCGACCACCGCGATGGAGGTGAGGTCGGCGGGGAAGCCGGGCCACGGCGCGTCCTCGATCTTCGGAATCGCGCCCTGGAGGTCCGTCCGCACACGGAGTTCCTGGTCCCCCGGAACGAGCAGATCGCGACCGTCGCCCGACATCTCGAAGTCGATGCCCAGGCGTCCGAAGGCCAGCCGCGTCGCCCGGTGTTCCTCCGGGCGGGCATTCGGGATCCGCAGTTCGCCGCCCGTCACCGCCGCCAACGTGATCAGCGAGCCGACCTCGATGTAGTCGGGTCCGATCGTGAAGTCCGCGCCCTTCAGCCGCTCGACGCCGCAGATCGTGAGTGCGTTCGTGCCGATTCCCGAGATTTCCACGCCCATCGACGCGAGCAACCGGCACAGGTCCTGGACGTGGGGTTCGCTCGCCGCGTTCAGGATGCGCGTCTCGCCGCGGGCGAGCGAGGCCGCCATGACGGCGTTCTCCGTCGCGGTCACGGACGTCTCATCGAGGAAGATCTCGGCGCCTGCGAGTCGGCGGTCACCGGCGCCCGCCCGGCACTCGAGTTCGCCCCGCGGAGACAGAGCGATCTCGGCGCCGAGAGACTCGAGCGCAAGGACGTGCGAATCCAGCCGTCTCCGGCCGATCACGTCGCCGCCGGGAGCACCCATGCGTACACGTCCGCGACGAGCCAACAGGGGGCCAACGAGGAGGATCGAGGCGCGGATCACCCGGCACAGATCCGGGTCCGGATCGCCGTCGCCGAGACCCGCGGCACAGACCCGGACCGTGTCGTCCTCGACGAATCTCGCCTCGGCGCCCAGTTGACGCAGGAGCTCGACCTGCGTCTGCACGTCGCGAATCCGCGGCACGTTCCGCAGCGTGACCACCTCGTCGGTCAGCAACGCGGCGGCGAGGAGCGGCAGGGCCGCGTTCTTGTTGCCGCGCGCCCTCAACGTGCCCGAGAGCGGCCGGCCGCCTTCGATCACGAACTGGGAGCGCGGGGGGTGTGCTGCGGAGTCCATCAGAAGCCAAGTTGACCACAACCGGGCGCAGGACCTCCGCGAGGCGGACGACGGACTCTCGGCGCCGCTGAAACCTCGCCGCCTCCGCTCACGTCGTAACGGAAGAGAGCGCAGGCCGCCCGCCCCGCACCTGCGAAACGAAATCGACCGACAGAAGGAGTATCGAGATGAAGAACCTGCACGATCGCTCTGCGGCGCTCGCCGTCGCTCTGCTTGTCGCCTTCGGAGGCGCCCAGGCTTTCGCCCAGACGGAGGACGACCTTGCGAAGGAGCAGCGCTGGGAGGAGATCGGCAAGAGCTGGGAAGCGTGGGGCGAACGGTTCGGCCGTAGTTTCGAGGACGCGGACTGGGAGAACCAGAGCGAGCGCTGGCAAGAGTACGGCGAACGATGGAGGGAATGGGGCGAGCGGTTCGCCGCTTCCTTCGCCGAGTCGTTCGACGAGGCCGAGTGGGAGGTCTGGGCCGAGGAGTTCGAGGACCTGGAAGGGGCGGACGGCGAGATCGACTGGGAACGCTTCGGCCAATTCTGGGCAGAGTTCGGCGAACGCTTCGGCGACTCCCTGGGGGCAGCGCTCGAAGGCGCGGACTGGGCGGCTTTCGGGGAAGCGATGGGCGCCCTCGGCGAGCAACTCGGCGAACTCGGCGTGCTCATTGCGGAGAGCATGGAAGGCGCGGACTGGGGCGAGTTCTCGGAACTTGTCAGCGAGACCGTCGAGCAGGCCGTCGAAGGCGCGAAGGAAGCGGGCTTCGACCGCTAGCGTAGGCTCCGATCCCGTAGGCTAGGGCTCGGAGACCCAGAAGACGACGTTCGGAGTTTCTTGCATGCCCGTCGACCCTCAGGTACAGGCCTTCCTCGAGGCCCAGGCGCAGGCCGCGATGGCAAACCAGGTTCCGCCGATCACGGAACAGACGGTGGAGATGGCCCGCGCCGGTTACCTCGCAATCGCCGAGATGCTCGGCGAGGGCCCGGAAGCAGGCATCGAAGACGCGGTCGTTCCCGGTCCAGCCGGTGACGTACCGATCCGCATCTATCGGCCCCGGGACGCAAGCGACGGCTTGCCGATCCTCGTCTACTACCACGGGGGCGGCTGGGTGATCGGCGACCTGGACACCCACGACTACGCCTGCCGCGAGCTCTGCGTCGGCGCCGGCTGCCTCGTCGTCTCGGTCGGCTACCGGCTGGCCCCGGAGGCACGGTTCCCGGCCGCGGTCGACGACTCATGGGCCGCCCTACGATGGGTGGCCGCGAATGCCGAGAGCATCGGCGGCGACCCGAGCCGCATCGCCGTCGGCGGCGACAGCGCCGGCGGCAACCTCGCCGCCGTCATGTCCCTGCTCGCCCGCGACAACGGCGGGCCGTGCCTCGCCTTCCAGCTCCTCGTCTACCCCGCGGTCGACATGGACTTCAGCAGGCCGTCGATCGACGAGAACGCAGAGGGGTACGTCCTGACGAAGGACCACATGATCTGGTTCCGAGGCCATTACCTGCGCTCGGACGCCGACCGCGCCGACTTTCGCGCCTCGCCCCTGCTGGCCTCCGGCCACGGCGGCCTGCCTCCCGCCCTCGTCATCACCGCCGAGTTCGACCCGCTGCGCGACGAAGGCCGCGACTACGCGGAGAAACTGCAGGCCGCCGGCGTGCCGACGACGCTCTCGAACTACGAGGGCCAGGTCCACGTCTTCTTCCAGCTCTCCCCCATCCTCGACGGCGGCAGGCGAGCCGTCGACGAGGCGGCCGCGGCCCTGCGCGAGGCGTTCAGCGGCACGATGTAAACGGAGTTGCCGCGGGGAATCGGACCGCTTGCCGACGAACCGACAGACGCCCGACAGTCGCTCTACACCGCCGGCAACAGGCGGCTGACGCGGTAGCCGTCGGGGTCCTTCTCGAAGCCGCAGGCGTCGAGGATCGGGGTCCAGCGCGAGTCGCGGGCCGGTCGGCCGTCGATTCGCAGCAGGCGGAGGGTTCGGCGGCGGCGGCGCCCGGCGAGGTCGCGGAGGGCGGCCCAGGCGTCCGCGGGCTGCGGGTCGCCAGCGAGGTCCGCAAAGGTCCACACGCCTCGGCCGCCGGCTTCGAGGTAGAGACAGGGCGAGCCGGCCCGATGGACCAGCCAGGCGCCGGCCACTCGACGAGGGCCGCGCTTTCGCCTGTCGACCTCCGTACCAAGCTGGGGCCAGGGAAGCACGGCGCCCCACGGATTCGCCGGGTCGACGGCGGGGAGGATCTCGACCGACGCCCGCCCTGATTTCGCTCGCCGCTCCCGACGCAGCCGTTCGACCGCCGCAGGCAGGGCGAACTGGCGACCGGCCAGGCCGTGAACGAAGTAACCGCGGCGGATATGGCCGGCCTCCTCCATTTCGCGCAGCACCGGATAGAGAGACTCGAACCCGCCGGGCACGTTCTCGGCGCGGGCGGTCTCGGCGGCGACGACGCCGTAGCGATCGAGCAACAGAGTCGCCACGGCGAACGCCCACTCCGTGCGGCTGACCGACAAGGCAGGAACGGGAAGAGCGTCGACCAGGGACCAGCGCCCGCCGGCCAGCATCCCCGCGCGGCCGCGGCGAGCGCCCGACAGACCGCCGCGCAACTCTGCCGGCGCGGTTCCGGCTCGCGGCCGACGGCGCGACCGACGGGGCAGTTCGCGGAACGTCCGAGCAGGCGCCGAGCGACGCCTGCCGAGCGACGCGAGCGGCAGGAACGTGTCGTTCGTCACTCGGCCGGCCCAGACGAGATCCCAGATCGCCGCCTCGACGTCCGTTTCGCTCCAGTCGCCATCGCCCACCACGCCGCCGACGAGGTCGAACGTGAAGCAGGCGCCGCGCGCCTCCAGGCACTCGAGGACTGCGGCGTGCGGAGTTCCGTCCGGGGCCTCATACCGGGCTTCGACCGAGGCGGTCCCGGACGCCAGAACCTGGAACCGTTCTCGACGGTAAAGCGCGACGCGGCCGTCCCTTGACCCCAGCCTGCCGTGGCCCAGCCAGAGCACCTCGCCAGCGGCTGCCAGGCGGTCGAGCATGTCGACGCGGAACCCAGGCGCCCGTGAAGGCAGAACGTGGCCGACGAGTGTCTGCCAGGACAGCGGGACGCCTTCAAGCTGCGCGACCGCTTCCCGCAACCGTCCAACAGTCCGGTCGGGCGCCGCGTCGACCTTGGGTCCGGCCGCCCTCTCCACGCCCTGCCAGCGTGCAAGAAACCGCGCCAGGGCCGCCCCGTCGACCGGTTCCGCCTCGCGCCGGAGCCTCACCAGCGTCCGGCGTTTCATCACCCGAAGCACCTCCCGATCGCACCACTCGACTTCGCCGCCGTCCCTCTGGAACTCGCCCCGGGCAAGGCGTCCAGCCTCTTCGAGAGCGTTGAGCAGGGGCTCGACCGCCCCTCGGGGCAGCCCGAAGCGGGCCGCGGCGTCGGCCGCCACAAAGGGGCCACGGCTCCGGGCGTACCGTCGGAGCAGACGCTCGAGCGGCGCCCGCTGCTGCCCGAGCAGGTCCTCCGGCAGGCCTTCCGGCAGAGCTGAGCCGAGACCGTCGCGATAGAGCGCCGCGTCCTCCACCGCCACCCAGATCCGGCCGGTGCCCTGGACGTCGAGTTCGACTGCCCGCAACTGCCGTTCGAGAAGCGCCAACCAGTCCCTCCCGTCCGCTTCAGCCCGTTCCTCGATCTCCTCCCGGGTCAGGCCGCCGGTTCGCCGCAGGAGGTCGTACAGGTCGTCCTCGTGTCTCGGGCGGCGATCCGGCGAAAGTCCCTGGCGTTCCGCTTCGACGGCCTCGATCACCTCCGAATCGAGCAACTTCCGCAGGCTGGCGGTGCCGAGCAGTTCGCGCAGGAGCTCCCGATCGAGGATCAGCGCCTGGGCCCTGCGCTCGGCGGCCGGCGCGTCCTCGTCGTAGAGGAACCTCTCCTCGTAGGCGAAGACGAGAGAGCGGGCGAACGGCGAGGGAGCTCGCGTCTCCACGTCATCGACCCGGACGTCGCCGCTCTCGATCTCTTCCATCAGCTCGACGAGTCCGGCCAGGTCGAAGAGATCGCTCAGGCACTCGCGGTACGTCTCGAGCAGAATCGGAAAGTCCGGGTGCCGGCGGACGACCGAGAGCAGGTTCTTCGAGCGCTGGCGCTGCTGCCAGAGCGGCGTCCGCTTGCCGGGTCGGTTCCGCGGCAGGAGCAGCGCGCGCGCCGCGTTCTCGCGGAACCGGCTCGCGAACATCGCCGACGAGGCAACCTGCTCGACGACCAGATCCTCGACCTCGTCCGCATCGAGCAGGAACTCCCGGGCTGCCGGCAGTTCGTCCGTGTCGGCGAAGCGGAAGGCGAACCCGTCGTCGGTCCAGAGCGACTGGACGTCGAACCCGAACCGCCGGCCGATCCGTCGCTCGAGCGCCATCGCCCAGGGAGCGTGGATGCGCGCGCCGAAGGGGCTCAGAACGCACACCCGCCAGTCGCCGATCTCGTCGCGGAACCGCTCGATCGTCACCGCGCGGTCGGTCGGCAGAACGCCGGTTCGGTCACGCTGCTCCTCGACGTAGGCGCAGAGGTTCGAGACGGCGTGCCCGTCGAGCGGCGCTCGCTCGGCGAGCCAGCGCCGGGCGTCGGCGCCTTCCCGACGACCGAGTTCGCGCACGAAGGCGCCGAGGGCCCGGCCGAGTTCGAGCGGACGGCCCGGGCCGTCGCCGTGCCAGAAGGGCATCCGGCCCGGCTCCCCCGGCGCCGGCCGGACGATGACCCGGTCGCGGGTGATCTCGGTCACCCGCCAAGCGGAAGCCCCGAGCAGGAAGGTGTCGCCGGCGCGCGACTCGTAGACCATCTCCTCATCGAGTTCGCCGACCCGCGGACCGTCCGGCCCCAGGTGGACCGTGAACAGGCCGCGATCAGGAATCGTCCCGGCGTTCATCCGAACGAGGAAGTCCGCCCCACGCCGGGCCACGAGCGCATCGCGCCCGCGGTCCCAGGACAGACGCGGCCGCAGGTCGGCGAATTCCTCCGAGGGATACCGGCCAACCAGCATGTCGAGCACCGCGGTCAGCAGGTTGCGGCTGAGTCCGCGGTAGGAACGCGCCCGGCGTGCCAAGGCCAGAATCTGCTCGACGGTCCACTCCCGGTCGCAGCACATCGCGACGATCTGCTGCGCGAGTACGTCGAGCGGGGTCTCCGGCAGCCGCATCGCCTCGATCGCGCCCCGCTGCATCTGGATCGCGGTCACCGTGCATTCCAGGAGATCGCCGCGGAACTTGGGGAAGATGAGACCGCGGCTTCGTTCCCCGACGGCATGCCCGGCGCGGCCGACCCGCTGGAGTCCACTGACCGTCGAGCCAGGCGCCTCGACCAGCAGTACGAGTTCCACGCTACCCATGTCGATACCCAGTTCGAGCGAGCTCGTGGCCACGATGCAGCGGAGGCGGCCAGCCGCGAGCGCGCCCTCGATCTCCCGCCGACGCTCATGGGAAATGCTGCCGTGGTGAGCGCGAGCCAAGGGCTCGCGTTCTTCTCTCTCCTCCGCATCGACGATCTCGCCGGAACGGCGCCGTTCGTCCAGGTCGTTCAGACGCTGGGCCAGTCGTTCGCAGAGGGAACGGCTGTTCACGAAGACGATCGTCGAGCGGTGGCTTCGGACCGCTTCGAGGATGCGCGGGAAGACGGATGGCCACATGCCGGAAGCCTCCCAGCCACGCGGCCATCCTTCGCCGGAGGCGAGGAACTCCGGGACCGGCGGCGCCTCCATGTCCGGCGCCGGCACGACGACCTGAAGATCGATGTTCGGCGGTTCGGAGGCGTCGACGATCTCGACGGGTCGGTCGCCGCCGAGGAACTCGGCCGCCAGCTCCTTCGGCCTCACGGTAGCGGAGAGGCCGATCCGCTGCGGCCCGTCGCCGCCCACCAGGTCGGAAAGCCGCTCGAGCGAGAGCGCCAGATGCGCTCCGCGCTTCGTCGCCGCCATCGCGTGAACCTCGTCGACGATTACCGTATCGACGGTACGCAGGTTGGCTGCCGCCCGCGATCCGAGAACCAGGAACAGCGACTCTGGAGTCGTCACGAGGATCTCGCCGGGCTGCCGCAGCTGGCGGCGGCGTTCGCCGGGCGTCGTGTCCCCCGTGCGCACGTCGACGGCGACCGGCCGCGCGGAAGCGCCAAGCCTGCGCGCCGCGCCGACGACACCCTCAAGCGGCGCCCGCAGGTTCCGTTCGATGTCATAGGCAAGGGCCTTGAGGGGCGAAACGTAGACGACGCGCACACCCGGCGCGCCCGGTTCACCGCCCAGACAAAGCCGATCGATGGCCCAGAGGAAAGCCGCAAGCGTCTTGCCGCTGCCCGTCGGTGCGACGAGCAGCGCGTTCCGGCCGCGAGCCAGGGCCGGCCACCCCATCTCCTGCACCCGGGTGGGGCCGGGGAAGGTGTCGTCGAACCACCGGCGCACCGGCTTCGAGAACGAGTCCACAGGTCATGCTATGCGCCGCGCGCGACCTCGCCGCCGCGTTCCGACTGCTAACCTCGCCGCTCCCTCAAGAACGGACTGGGCGACAGGCGAAGGACAGCAGGCGATGGCGCACGACGACGACGGCCGGCACCGCGGCAAGAGGTACTGGCTCGACGACAAGAGGAACGTCGCGAAGATCTTCTATGGCCTGATCGCAGTCGACGTTCTCTGGCTGGCAGCCGACCTCTTCTATTCGAAGAAGGCGACGTTCAAGGCCTGGGGCGGCTGGGCCGACGGCGGCTTCGGCTTTTACCCGATCTACGGCTTCGTCGGCGCCTTCCTGCTCGTATTGGTTGCAAAGCAGATGCGACGGGTGCTCATCCGGCCCGAGAACTACTACGACCGGCGCCGCGGCGGCAGCTCCTCCGGCTGAGTCGCGGATGGCCGAGTTCCTCCTGTCGCCGCCCCTGCTCTTCATGTTCGGCAGCGTCGCGCTCGCCTCGGCGCCGCGGAACGTGCTCCCCCGCAGCGTGCTGCGGGCCCTGCTCCTGGCCCTGCCGGTCTACTCCCTCTGGCGATTCCTGGGCCTCGAGTTCGGCGACTACGCCCGGTTCGACCTGTTCGGGCAGACCCTGACGCTGATCCGCATCGACGGCCTGAGCAGGATCTTCGTCGTCATCTTCCACATCGCGGCGTTGTTCGCCACGATCTACTCCTTCTACGTCAAGGACAACTTCCAGCCGCTGGTCGGCATGTTCTATGCCGGATCCGCTCTCGGCGTCGTGCTCGCCGGCGACTTCTGGACCCTGTTTCTGTTCTGGGAACTCGCTGCGGTGTCATCCGCGATGCTCGTCTGGGTCAGGCGAGGCGGCCGGGCGCTGGCCGCGGGGCTCCGCTACTTCGCGATGCAGATGGTCTCGGCCGTCCTGCTCCTGGCGGGCATCGCGCTTCTGCGGCACGAGCTCGGCGCGGTTCCCGGCTGGGCCGACTTCCGTGACCTGACGGGAATGCTCGAAGACGGCGGCCTCGGGCTCTCCAACCCGGGTGCGACCCTGATTCTGCTCGCCTTCGGCCTGAAGGCGGCGTTTCCTCTGCTTCACTCCTGGCTCATCGACGCCTATCCCGAGGCAACTCCTGCGGGGACCGTGTTCCTGTCCGGTTTCACGACGAAGTTCGCGATCTACGCGCTCGCTCGGGCCTTCCCTGGTCAGTCCGAACTCATCTGGATCGGCGCCGTGATGACTGCCTTCCCCATCTTCTTCGCCGTGATCGAGAACGACCTCCGACGGGTGCTCGCCTACAGTCTGGCGAACCAGCTCGGCTTCATGGTCGTCGCCGTCGGCATCGGCACCCCGCTCGCACTGAACGGCGCCGCCGCCCACGCCTTCGCCCACATCCTCTACAAGGGGCTCCTGTTCATGGCGATGGGCGCCGTGCTCCATCGCGTCGGCCATGTCGACGGCTCCCACCTGGGGGGGCTCTACAAGTCGATGCCCTACACCACCGGGCTGTGCATTGTCGGCGCCGCGTCGATTTCGGCCTTCCCTTTCTTTTCGGGCTTCGTCACGAAGTCGCTCGTCATGAGTGCGGCGGCCTATCAGGGACACTTCGTCCTCTGGCTCGTCCTCCTGTTCGCCTCGGCCGGCGTCTTCCACCATGCCGGAATCAAGGTCCCGTTCTTCGCCTTCTTCCATCACGACTCCGGCATCCGCTGCCGGGAAGCGCCGCGGTCGATGCTCGTCGCGATGACGCTGACCGCTGCAGCCAGCATGACGATCGGCTTGTTCCCGCAGTTCTTCTACCGCCTGCTGCCGTACGCGGTCGATTACGAACCGAACACGACAGCTCACATCGTCGCCCAGAGCCAGCTCCTGTTCTTCTCCGCACTCGCGTTCGCCACCCTGATGCGGACCGGCCTCTATCCGCCGGAACTCCGCGCCGTGAACCTTGATGCCGACTGGTTCTACCGCCGTCTCGGCGCGAAGGTCTGGCTCAAGGTCGCCAACGCCTTCTCTTCCCTGCACCGGGCCGGATACGCGGCGGCCGGCCGCCTGGCGCGGAACGCGCACGCACTCGCCGAACGCCACCTGGGCCCGCAGGGCGTGCTCGGTCGCTCGTGGCTCACCGCTTCGATGGCGCTGTGGGTCTCTCTGTTGCTCGGCGCGTATCTCCTCATCTTCTTCTCGCAGGCGCGCTGACGACCGCGAACATCCGCCTCCCGAGCGACTGCATCATCAGCTTCACTAATGTTCGGTTCTTGCCGATCAGAACGAACTAATGTAAGGTCCCGCCCTCCATGCAGGGCATTCGGATTTTCTGCGATGTAGCCGACCTGCGGAGCTTCAGCCGGGCGGCAGAGCTTCACGGCATCACCCAGTCGGCGGTCAGCCAGCGTATTCAGAACCTGGAGGAACAACTGGGCGCCCGGCTGCTCGACCGGTCGAAGCGGCCCTTCGTACTCACGACGGCCGGCGAGATCGTCGCCCGGGACGGGCGCGAGCTCGTGTCGCGGTACGACGCGCTGGCGCGGAGCGTCGCCCGCCTCGAGCCGGGGCGCGGCGGATCCGTTCGGGTGTACGCCATCTACTCGGCCGGCATTGCGCTGCTCAACCAATTGCGAGCGGAGTTCGGAGCCGAACACCCGGAGCTCGAAGTCGAGATCGAGTATGCGCCGCCGGCGGCCGTGGCGGAGGCGGCTCGCACCGGGCGCTCGGACTTCGGCATCGTCTCCTATCCCGAACAGTGGCCCGGACTCACGGCCCAGCCGCTCCGGCAGGAGCGAATGTGCCTCGCCTGCTCGGCGCGTCACGAACTCGCCCGGCGGAAACAGCTGCGGGCGGCGGAACTCGACGGCCGCGAGCTGATCGCCTTCACCCACGAGTTGCCCGCCGCCCGGCACATCCGGAGCTACCTGACGAGCAACGGCGCCGAGGCCGTTTTCGCGCAGCGCCTGGACAACATCGACACGATGAAGAGCATGCTGCAGGCGACGGACTACGTTGCGATCCTCCCGCAGCGGACGTTCCTCGCCGAGGTGAACGCCGGGCTGCTCGCCGCGGTACCGCTCCGACCGAAGCTCGAGCGGCCGGTCGGCATCGTCTATGCCCGCGGCCGGCTCCGGCCGGAGGCAGCGGCGTTCGCGCAGTTTCTGGCCAGCCACGCCGGGACACGACCGACGAGCGAGGCCGAGCGCGCCGAACCGAGCCGGGAGCAGGGACAAGCGGCATGAAGCTTCGTCCCGGCAGGATCGGCCTCTACGACCCGACGTACGAGCACGACTCCTGCGGCGTCGGCTTCATCGCCCAGATTCAGGGCAAGGCAAGCCATCGGTTGGTCGAGCAAGCGGCGCACATGCTGAGCCAGATGGACCACCGCGGCGCCTGCGGCTGTGAGCCGAACACCGGCGACGGCGCCGGCATGCTGACGGCGCTGCCCCAGGCGCTGCTCCGCCGCGTGGCGCGCGACGAACTGGGCGTCGACCTCGGCCCTCCGGGTTCGTTCTCGGCAGGCATCTTCTTTCTGCCCCGGGACGAAGCAGAACGGGCCGTCTGCCGGCGAACCGTCGATCAGGTCGTCGCCGAACGCGGGCAACGGCTGCTTGGTTGGCGCAAGGTACCGATCGAGCCGGACAAGGCAGACATCGGCGCCACCGCTCGGGACTCCATGCCGGCGATCGAGCAGCTCTTCGTCGGCGCCGGCGATGCGGCAGACGGCAGCGGCGCCCTCGATGAGGACGACTTCGAACGCGAGCTCTACCTGATCCGCAAGCAGTCGACGACGCGGCTCCGCGGCCGCGACGACCTGGCCGAGGCGCAGATGTTCTACGTCTGCTCCCTGTCGACTCGGGTCCTCGTCTACAAGGGCATGCTGACCCCGAGCCAGATCGTGCCGTTCTATCCGGATCTCGGGGCGCTTGACTACGAGTCCCATCTGGCGATGGTCCACTCCCGCTTCGCCACGAACACCTTCCCGTCATGGGATCGCGCTCAGCCGAACCGCCTGATGAGCCACAACGGCGAGATCAACACGCTGCGCGGCAACGTGAACTGGATGCAGGCCCGCGAAGGGGTGCTGCAAAGTCAGCTGTTCGGTGACGATCTGCGCTTGGCATTCCCAATCGTCGAGCCCGACTGCTCCGACTCCGGCAGCTTCGACAATGTGCTCGAGTTCCTGCTCCTCACCGGCCGTACGCTGCAGGAAGCGGTGATGATGATGATCCCCGAGGCGTGGCAGAACGACCTCGCAATGGACAAGACGAAGCGCGCGTTCTACGACTACCACTCCTGCCTGATGGAGCCCTGGGACGGGCCGGCATCCATCGCCTTCACCGACGGGCGGTCGATCGGCGCCGTACTCGACCGGAACGGGCTGCGACCGAGCCGTTACTACGTGACGGACGACGATCTCGTCATCATGGCATCCGAGGCAGGCGTCGTGCCGGTCGAGCCGGAGCGGGTGCTGCAGAAGGGACGACTGAAGCCCGGCCGCATGTTCCTCGTCGACTTCGACGGCGGACGCATCGTCACGGACCGCGAGTTGAAGAGGGACATCGTCCGCCGGCGTCCGTACGCAGATTGGCTTCGTCGCCGCACCGACCTGACCGACCTGGTCGCTGGGGTGGAGTCCGCAAGCAGCAGCGATCGCGCGGCTGACGACCAGGCAACCCTCGACGGAGACGAGCTGACCCGGCGCCTGCAGGCCTTCGGCTACACCGCGGAGACGCTGCGCTTCATGCTGCGGCCGCTGATCGAGGAACAGCGCGATCCGATCGGCTCGATGGGCAACGACACGACGCTCGCCTTCCTCTCCGGCCAGGATCGCCTGGTCTACGACTACTTCAAGCAGCTCTTCGCGCAGGTGACGAACCCGGCGATCGACTCGATCCGCGAGGAGATCGTCATGTCCCTCGAGTGCACGGTCGGCCCCGAACGGAATCTGCTCGAGACGACCGCGGAGCACTGCCGCCGCGTCCGCCTCCCCCATCCGATCCTGAGCAACCGCGAGTTCTCCGCACTCGCCGCCGCCGGCCAGGCAGGCGCCGGTTTCTCCTGCTGCGTCCTCGACGCCACCTGGCCAGCGGCCGAGGGCGCCGCGGGCATGGAGCGCGCCCTCGAGCGCCTGTGCCGCGATGCCGAACGCGCGGTGGACGACGGTTCGAGCTTCGTCGCCCTGTCGGATCGGGCGGCCGGCCCCGAGCGGGCGCCCATCCCCACGCTGCTCGCCTGCGGCGCCGTCCACCACCATCTCCTGCGCACGATGAAACGCACGCGCGTCGGCCTCCTGCTCGAAACCGGCGAGGCACGCGAGGTCCACCACCACTGCCTGCTCGTCGGCTACGGCGCAGACGCGGTGAATCCCTACCTGGCCTTCGAAGCGCTGTGGCAGGCCCGCCGCCAGGGGCGGCTTCCGGCCGCCGCGGACGACCAGGCGGTCGTCGACCGCTACCGCAAGGGCGTCGGCAAGGGAATGCTGAAGGTGATGGCGAAGATGGGCATCTCGACTCTCCAGAGCTACAAGGGAGCGCAGGTCTTCGAGGCTGTCGGGCTCGCCGCCGAGGTCGTCGAGCGCTGCTTCTTCGGTACCGCGAGCCGGATCGAGGGCGCCGGCCTCGAACGGCTGGCGAAGGACTCCCTGCGGCGCCATTCCCGCGGCTACCCGGGCGATGGCCGGGACGACGTCGCCGAGTTGCCGAACCCTGGCGACTATCACTGGCGTGCCGGCGGCGAGCGCCACATGTGGACGCCGAACCTCATCTCGCACCTGCAGCACGCGGCGAGCAGCGGCGATCCGAACGCCTACCGGCGCTTCGCCGAACTCGCGAACGCGGACACCACTCGCCGCTGCACTCTCCGCGGCCTGCTTGAGTTCCGAACGGACATCGACCCGCTGCCGCTCGAGGCGGTCGAACCGGCGAGCGAGATCGTCAAGCGCTTCTGCACCGGCGCGATGAGCTTCGGTTCGATCTCCGCCGAGAGCCACGAGATGCTCGCCGTCGCGATGAACCGCCTCGGCGGGAAGAGCAACACCGGCGAAGGCGGCGAGGACCCGAAGCGGTTCGAGCCCGACGCGAACGGCGACAGCCGCCGCTCGGCGATCAAGCAGGTCGCCTCGGGCCGCTTCGGCGTGACCTCCTGGTATCTGACGAACTCGGACGAGTTGCAGATCAAGATCGCCCAGGGCGCGAAGCCCGGCGAAGGCGGCGAACTGCCAGGTCACAAGGTCGACGAGACGATCGCCCGCACCCGCTACTCGACCCCGGGAGTCGGCTTGATCTCGCCGCCGCCGCACCACGACATCTACTCGATCGAAGACCTGAAACAGCTGATCCACGATCTGAAGAACTCGAACCCGAGCGCGCGAATCAGCGTCAAGCTGGTGTCCGAGGTCGGTGTCGGCACCGTTGCCGCCGGGGTCACGAAGGCCCATGCCGACCACATCCTCATCTCGGGCCACGACGGCGGCACCGGCGCCTCGCCGCTCACCAGCATCAAGCACGCCGGCCTGCCTTGGGAACTCGGTATCGCCGAGACCCACCAGACACTCGTGCTGTCCGACCTGCGCTCCCGCGTCACGCTGCAGACGGACGGTCAGCTGAAGACCGGGCGCGACGTGGTCGTTGCCTGCATGCTCGGCGCCGAGGAGTTCGGGTTCTCGACCGCGCCCCTGATCACCTTGGGCTGCATCATGATGCGGAAGTGCCACCTGAACACGTGTCCGGTGGGCATCGCCACGCAGGATCCGGAACTGCGGGCGAAGTTCGAGGGCGCCCCGGAGTCGGTGGTCAACTACCTGTTCCTCGTCGCTGACGAGGCGCGGCGCATCATGGCCGCACTCGGAGTTCCAACCATCGCCGAGCTCGTCGGACGGACCGACCTGTTCCGTGACGAGCTGGCCGTCGTCAACGAAAACACGGCAGGACTCGACCTGTCCGCTCTGCTCCAACCGGCGGTGCGACGGCACGACGGCGTGCTGGTCACGAAGACGATCGAGCAGGACCATGCGCTCGAACACGCACTCGACAAGGAACTCATCGCCCGCGCCCGACCGGCGCTCGAGGACGGCGAGACGGTGCGGATCGACCTGCCGATCGACAACACAGCGCGCACCGTCGGCACGATGCTGAGCCACGAGGTGATGAAGGCGAGCGGCGAACGGGGCCTTGCCGACGACACGATCCACATCCGGCTGGCCGGCAGCGCCGGTCAGAGCCTTGGGGCGTTCCTGGCGCCCGGGATCACGATCGAACTCGAGGGCGACGGCAACGACTACGTCGGCAAGGGCTTGTCCGGCGGCAGGCTCGTGCTCTATCCGCCGCGCCAGGCGCGCTTCGCCGCCGAGGACAACGTTCTGATCGGCAACGTTGCGCTCTATGGCGCCACCGGCGGCGAAGCCTACTTCCGCGGTCGCGCTGCCGAGCGTTTCTGCGTGCGGAACTCGGGCGCGAGCGCCGTGATCGAGGGCATCGGCGACCACGGCTGCGAGTACATGACCGGCGGTCGCGCCGTCATTCTGGGTCGCACCGGGCGCAACTTCGCCGCCGGGATGAGCGGCGGCGTCGCCTGGGTGTTCGATCCTCACGGCGAACTCGCGAAGAACAGCAACCTGGAGATGGTCGCCCTCGAACCCCTGGGCGCCGAGTATCGCGACGAGCTGCTCGAGCTCATCCGCCGGCACGCCCGCTTGACGGGTTCGACGGTCGCCCACCGTTTGCTTGAACGGTGGCGTCAGGCCGCGCGGCAGTTCGTCCAGGTCATGCCGCACGACTATCGTCGGGTGCTCGAAGCGGGGCGCCGGTCAAGAACGTCGAAGGCGGCCGACAGGAAGGCCGAAGCGGCCGCCTAGGGCGGCTCGCGGGGCGACGGTCAGAGACGGCGGCCAGACGAGGCGACCGGCAGCCATGGGCAAGCACACCGGCTTCAAGGAGTATCGGCGAGCGCCGGTTCCGTACCAGACGCCGCTGACGCGCATCGGCCACTACCGGGAGTTTCTGGAAGCGGTCCCGGACGAGCACCTGGCAACCCAGGGTGCCCGCTGCATGGATTGCGGCGTGCCGTTCTGCCAATCGGACGACGGCTGTCCGATCGACAACCTGATCCCCGAGTGGAACGACCTCGTCTACCAGGGACGCTGGCGGGAAGCCCTGCGGCGGCTCGAGCGGACGAACAACTTCCCCGAATTCACCGGCCGCGTGTGTCCGGCGCCGTGCGAAGGCGCCTGCGTGCTGGGGATCACCGAGCCGGCCGTGACGATCAAGAACATCGAGAACGCGATTGCCGAACGCGGCTTCGAGGAGGGCTGGATCGTCGCCAGACCGCCCGTACGGCGAACCGGAATGTCCGTCGCCGTCGTCGGCTCCGGGCCCGCCGGTCTCGCCGCCGCCGCGCAGCTCAACCAGGCCGGACACCGGGTCGTCGTCTTCGAACGCGAGGATCGGATCGGCGGACTGCTGATGTACGGCATCCCGAACATGAAGCTCGACAAGTCCGACGTCGTCGACCGGCGGATCGACCTCCTCCGCGCCGAGGGCATCGAGTTCAGGACCTCGGTCGAGGTCGGCATCGATGTCGAGGCCGCCGAACTCCGGCGCGACTTCGACGCGATCCTGCTTGCATGCGGCGCAACGCGCCCTCGCGACCTCGAGATTCCCGGCCGCGACCTCGCGGGAATCCACTTCGCAATGGAGTTCCTGACCGAGCACACGCGGGCCCTGCTCGATCGGGGCGTTTCCGAGGAGAGTGCCGCCGCGGTCGAAACGCCGATCAGCGCGGAGGCGAAGAACGTCATCGTCATCGGCGGCGGCGACACGGGGGCGGACTGCATCGGGACGGCCGTCCGCCACGGCTGCTCGTCGCTCGTCAACTTCGAACTCCTCGACCGCCCCCCGGATGAGCGCGCCGCGGACAACCCGTGGCCGGAGTGGCCGCGCATCTTCCGCGTCGAGTACGCCCACGCCGAGGCGACCGCCCGATTCGGCGCCGACCCCCGGGTGTTCTCCGTGCTCTCCAAGCGCTTCGTCGGCGACGACGACGGCCGCGTCACCGGCATCGAGACGATCCGCATCGCTTCGCGCCGAGAGAGCGACGGGCGCTTCGCGATGGAGGAGATCCCGGGGACCGAGGAGACCTTCGAAGCGGACCTTGTGCTCCTCGCGATGGGGTTCCTCGGGCCCGAACCGCGGCTCGGCGAGCAGTTCGGACTCGACCTGGACCCAAGCGGACGCTTCGCCGCCGAGCCCGGACAGTTCCTCACGTCCATCCCGGGCGTGTTCGCCGCCGGAGACTGCAGGCGCGGTCAGAGCCTGATCGTCTGGGCGATGAACGAGGGCCGCGGCGCCGCCGCCAGGATCGACGAGTATCTGACGGGTTCGACCGACCTCGCCCTGCCCTCCGCGCGGTGATCGCGGCGGATCTTCATCGAGGCTTCAAGGTGGGCCTTCACGCTGGTTCGAACCGGCCGGGACCGCCCATCGAGATTCAACTCGTTGGACCGTTCCGCAGCTCTTTGACGGGCGGCGAAACGGGCCGTATAGTCTCTGCCGTTCGTGGCATGACAGCCACAGCGCCCCGCCACAACAAGACCAACGTTCCATGCGTGGACACCGCGCCGTCGGAATCGCGTTGATTCCCGCGGCGCCCACCAAGCAACAGAGGAGAACCCCAACCATGCAACGGACCCGCCCGCGGGCACGTCTTCTTGCAATCCTCCTGGCAGCGGCCTGCGCCTTCCTCATCGCCGGCACAGGCGCTGCCCAGACCATCACCGGCACGATCGAGGGTTACATCACCGATGTGGCCGGCGATCCGATTCCCGGCGTCACGGTCACGGCGGTCAACCAGGACACCGGCATCGACCGGGCGGTGATCACCGACGCGAGCGGCTTCTACAGCGCGAAGGCGCTGCAGGTCGGCACGTACACCGTCGTCGCGGAACTCGCCGGCATGCAGACGACGCAGCAGAGCGACGTCTCCGTCCTCGTCGGCCAGCTGAAGGACGTCAACCTGACCCTCGAGGTCGAGTCGACCTCCGAAGTGATCACCGTCACGTCCGAAGCGCCGATCATCGAGGCGAGCCGCTCCGGCGCTGCGAACTACGTTGACGAAGTCGCGATCGAGAGCCTGCCGATCGTCGGCCGCGACTTCACGGACTTCGCGATTCTGACGCCCGGCGTTCAGCGCGACAGCCAGCGCGGTTTCCTGACGATCGCCGGCCAGCGGGGCATGTACAGCGGCCTCTCGGTCGATGGCGCGGACAACAAGAGCACCTTCTTCGGCTACGGCCGCGGCGGCGAGGCGACGGAGAACGACGGGTTGATCATCGCCCAGGACACCGTCCGCCAGTTCCAGGTCATCACGAACGGCTTCTCGGCCGAATACGGACGGCACGGCGGCGCCTTCATCAACGTCGTCACGAAGTCCGGCACGAACGAAGTCAGAGGCTCGGCCTTCTACCAGTTCCGGGACGACAGCATGGCGGAAGATCTTCCCTCGTCGCCACTGGACGACTTCAACGAACGCGACGGTTCGCGGCCGGTGGACACGTTCGACACGCAGAACTACGGGTTCTCGATCGGCGGGCCGTTCAAGCAGGACCGGACCCACTACTACTTCGGCATCGACCAGCGGGATCAGGACATTCCGTTCACGCGCTTCCTGACGAACCGCGGCGGCAGCGTCTACGACCTGATCATGCAACGGGCGCAGGCCGAACCCGCCTTCGCCGCTCTGGTCGACGGCTTCGAACGGAACGACGACGGGTCCGCTACCGGTCTGTTCACCCGCTCGGTGAGCAACCAGATCCTGTTCGGCAAGCTGGACCACCAGATCAGCGACGCGAACCTGATCAGCCTGCGGGCGAACTGGACGGACTTCGAACGGGAGAGCGAGTTCCTCGACGAGGAGTCGCTGAAGACGGAGGACACCCTCTCCTTCATCGCCTCGATGACCTCGGTCGTCGGCAGCCGCGGCGTGAACGAGTTCCGGGTTCAGTCCGCCACGGACAACCTGGACCGCCTGTCTCTTCGCGTCGGCACGCCGATCGAGGCGCAGGTCCGCTTCCGCTGGAACGGCGCGAGCGTCGGCAAGTTCGACTTCCTGCCGATCTTCGTCGAAGAAACCCAGCTCCAGGTGAAGAACGACTTCTCCTATCTGTTCGGCGCCCACGACATGAAGTTCGGCGTCGACTACTCGAAGGACGACTTGGCCCAGCTCTTCGCCGGCAGCCGGGACGGCCGCTACGACTTCCAGTCTCCGGAGGAGTTCCTGGCGAACGAGGCGAGCGCCGCCCGGATCTGGTTCGGTGACTCGACCTACCCGAACTACGACGAGACGCAGGCCGCCCTCGCCTTCTACGGCCAGGACAGCCTGAAGCGGGACAACATGACGCTGAACTACGGTCTCCGCTATACGTCGACGGACAACCCGGACGGCCTGGAGCACCTGCATCCGGACGGTCGCCAGATCCCGGACACGGAGAACCTGGCGCCTCGCTTCGGCTTCGCGATGTCCCAGGACGAGGGCCGGTCCGTCCTTCGCGGCGGCATCGGCTTCTTCTTCGGCCGCACGCCGACCCTCCTGTTCGCCAACCAGGTTCAGGCGAACGGCGTACCGCCGAACTACGGCCGGATCACCGTCGGTCCCGGCGAGAACGGCTACGTGCCGCTCGGCACGCCGATCGACAACGAGAACCCGCCGCCGGGCATCATCCCCGCGATCTCGTACGTCGACCCCGAGTTCGACGACGCGCAGACGGTGCGCGCGAGCCTCGGCTGGGAGCGGGAGTTCGGCGACGGCTGGAGCGGCGGCGTGGACGCCGTCTATGCCGAGGCGACGGGGCTCCAGCGGAACACGGACTTCAACCGGGTCTTCGGCGGCTACGACGAGTACGGCCGCCCGATGTGGAACGGCCGCGACGGCGGCTGCGCCGGGCTTGAGGGCGTCGAGTGCGCGGAGGTCCTTGTCCGGCAGTCCCGCGGCGACTCCGAGTACCAGGCGGTCACCCTGAAGATGAACCGGCGCTTCACCGGCCGTTACCAGTTCAACGCCCACTACACCTGGGGCAAGGACCGGGACACGGACTCGAACGAGCGGTCGGCGACCGGCGTGACGATCTCCGACACGGGGAATCTGGACTACGACTGGGGGCTCTCGGATCGCGATGTGACGCACCGCCTGGTCGTCACCGGCATGATCCAGCTGCCGGCCGACTTCCAGATCTCGGGCATCCTGAACTACCAGTCGGGCACCCCGTACACCCTCGTCGACAACGGAGTCGACTTCGCCTACTGCAGCTCAGTCGGCTGGAACTGTCCCGACTACCGCGCGGTGATGAACGGCGTCGTCGTCGGCCGGAACACGGAGCGGAACGAGTCGATCCAGACGATCGACGTCCGCGTCGGCAAGTTCTTCCGCTTCGGAGACGGTCTGCGGCTCGACGTCTTCGTCGAGGCCTTCAACCTCTTCGACGAGAACAGCTTCGGCGTGGCGTTCAATCAGCGCAACGTACGGAACGGCGAGGTTCCCGACGACTTCGGCATTCCTTCGTTCCTGACGACGAGACCGCGCCAGCTGCAGATCGGGGGCCGGTTCAGCTTCTAGGCTGAACGATTCCCGACGAAGCCGTGGCGCCTGAGCGCCTCGGCGGAGAGACATAGAGGGCCTCCCCGGCGCCGGGGAGGCCCTTTCTTCTTCGGTCTTCGCGAACCGCGCCGCGAAACGCCGCCTATCCGCCAGCCACGTAGGGAATCGTCTGCGGCCCCTCGGGCAACACGCAAATCCGGGACTCTGGCCGGGCCGCGACGCACTCCGCGAGCGCGGCATCGAGGTCGGGCGCCGGTTCGAAGTGGGCGGCGACCAACTGGTCGGCGGTCAGCCCGTCCGCCTTGACGAGAACTCGAGCGCGGCGCTGGATGAGCGCCTGGACCTGGACCTGCCACTGATCCGGCTCGGTCCTCGGACGGGCCTCGATCTGAGCCAACAGCTCTTCCGGCGAGTCTCCGCGGCGAAGGAGCTCCGCGTAGCGGCCGTGGTCCGGGATCCCGTCGCTGCACTCGGCCGCGCAGAGGATCGTGCCGCCTTCCGCGACGACCTGCGCCGCTGCCGACATCCCCTTGACCGCCTGGTAGAGGTTCTGGTCGAGCGGATAGCCGGAGTTCGTCGTGACGACGACGTCGAACCGGCGGCCTGTCTCCCGCATCGCGATCGGCTTCGCGGCCGCGCAGGCCTGGGCGTGCATCTCGAAGAGCTCGCCCGCGAAAACGTGCGTGATCCTCTGCCGCCGGTCGAGCAGAACGTCCATGCTGAAGTGCGGTTTCGCCTCCGGCCGCGCGGCGATCGCCCGGATGTCGCTGTGGAGCGGATTCTCGTCGATCATCCCCCAGGTCGATCTGGGGTCGCCGACGCGGACGGCGTCGTGCAGGGTGAGCACCGTGTCGAGACCGGCGAGGCCGGGCGCGACCATCTTTGGACCACCCGAGAAGCCCGCGAAGAAGTGCGGCTCGACGAAACCGGTCGTCATCCGGAGGTCCGCTTCCAGCCAGTGTCGGCAGAGCCGCGTCGGGACGCCCTTGCCGCTCTGACCCAGATCGATCAGCGAGGACTCGTCGCGGGCATCGTGGTTGACCACGCGGCAGACGTTCAGGATCTCGTCGCCGAGCATCGCCTCGAGTTCGGCCGGGGTGTTTGCCCGGTGGGCGCCGGTGGCGATCAGAACGGTGACGTCCTCAGGCCGAACGATGCCGTCGAGTTCCCGCAGCACCGCACCGACCATCTCCCGACGCGGCTGCGCTCGCGTCACGTCGCAGACCGAAATCGCAGCCCTCTGCCCGGCCTTCGCCAGCTCCCTGAGCGGTGGGCCGGCGACGGGAGCACGAAGCGCCGCGGTCAGGGCAGCATCGGGATGCGCAAGCGTGGGCGCCTGGAGCGGCAAGATGACCGTTGTCCGCTGCCTCGGAACGTCAATCTCGAGGCCGCTCCGGCCGTAGGCGAGACGAACCCGCATGCCCGGCGCCTCGTTCAGTCCCCTTCGTCGAGTCGCCGCACCTTCATGCTGCGGAAGGAGACCTCGTCGCCGTGGTCCTGGAGCAGGATCCTCCCCTCCGGCCACTTGCCGAACCCCTCGCGACCGGCGAACTTGCTCAAGGCGATCGCTTGGCCAAGCTCAGCCGAATGACGATTGAACGCCAGCACCAACTGGTGGTTCAGCCAGTGCTCCACGCTCCCGTCGGCACGAACGACGATCCGCGCGTGGTTGAACTGCCCCGGCCCCTTGACGAACCGCACCTGCTTCGTCGCCGCCAGCAGGTCGTAGAGCGATGCGAGGGTCCGATTCCCGCTGCGGCCGGCCTGAGCGTCCGGATGGCGACTGTCGTCCAGAATCTGATACTCGAACGCGATCGCCGTCCCGGGGGCCGCTCCGTAACCTTCGGTGACCAGATACTTGATCCCGCTGTTCGCGCCCTCGGTCATCCGGAACTCCAACTGGAGTTCAAACGCAGAGAACGTCTCCCGGGTGACGATGCCCCCGCCACGGGGTCGTCGGGCATCCGCCGCCAGCACGGTCAGTTCTCCGTCGCGCACCTCCCAGCCGGTCGCGGGGAAGTCCTCGCGGTGGGCGCCGCGCCAGGCTTGCGTGCTCTCGCCGTCGAACAGCAGGCGCCAGCCCAAGGCCGCCTCCGCCTCGGACAACCGGTTCGGCCGGGTGTCGACGACGTAGGGGAACTCGTCGGCCCGAGGCGCCAGGTCCTCCGTACGCAGATGCACATTCCGATAGCGAACCTGCAGTCCGCCCCCGTCCGGCCCGACCGAATGGACTTGAAGCGCAATGAAGCCGCTCGGCGTCAGCTCGTCGATCAGATAGGCGGCGGGCATGTCGTTCAACCAGGTCCGGATCTCCGGGCCGATCGCCTCGATGTAGAGGTGATTCCAGTCCCCCGATCGAAAGGCCCGACTCGCCGCCGGATGGAGCGACAGCGGGAACAGCCAGCCGCGGCGGTACTCGTCGTAGATGCCGGCAGTCCAGGCCCGCTCGCTCGGATCGATCTCCACCTGATAACCGTGGACGACGCCGTTCCAGTAGTCTGGATCGCTGTGGCTGCGGATCTGGACGCCGGCGTTGAGTCCCTCGTCGATCTTGAACTCGAGCTGCAGCGCGAAGTCCCCGTACTCTTCCGTCGTAGCGAGAAAGGAGTTCGGCGTCTCGATCACAGCCGTGCCGACGACGACACCGTTCTCCAACGCGTACTCGGCGGCCCCACCGAGTCGACGCCATCCCTGCTCGAGTCCGTCCGCGGTCAGGTCCATCCAACCCGAACCCGCTGACGTCTGGGCGCAACCGGGCAGGGCCGCGCAGAGCAGAAGAACGAGGCCGGCCGACGGAAGCGCCGAAGCTGAAGATCCGCACATTGGACGATCAGCTTATCTTCGACTTGCCCCACCGCGCCCCGGCGATCTTCCATCAAGGATGTCTCGGCGTTGACATCTTGATGGTCGGCTCTTAGCGTCTTCGCCATGAGAACGAGGCTGACGCTCGATGACGATGCAGCGACGAAGGTGCGCGACGAGATGGCGCGCACAGGCAGGACGCTGAAGGAGGTCGTGAACGCCACCCTGCGGAGCGGCTTCGAAGCGCCCGGCGAGGAAGAACTCGTTAGACCGTTCTCCGTCGAGGCGCGCCCCATGGGACTTGGAACCGGATTCGACGTGAACGACATCAGCGGCCTGCTCGATCACCTGGACGGCCCGACGAGTAGATGACGCACATCGACGCGAATCTGCTGCTCCACGCCTGCAACTCGGAGAGCCCGTTCCAGGCGCCGCCGAAGCACTGGCTGGAGGCCGAACTCTCGTCCGGGCGGCCCGTCAGCTTCGCGCTCGAGACTTCGCACGCTTTCCGGGTATCGCAATCGTGAACCCCGTAGCGGAAGATGCCGTGGCGAACCAGCAACCGGCGGGAACACTGATGGTCAGAGGCGCCTGAGTACCGTGGAGTCCCTCGACATCCGACCGCACGCCCTGCGGGAAGCAGTCGTCCTCATCCTCGAAGCCGGCGGCAGCGGATCGGAAGAGGCGCGCATCGTCGCCGAGCACCTCGTGCTGGCGAACCTCTCGGGGCACGACAGCCACGGCGTCGGCATGCTTCCCGCCTACGAGCGGAGCTTGAGCAACGGCGCCCTGAAGCCGAACCGAACGGTGGAGCTCGTCCGGGACAACGGCACGATGATGATGTTCGACGGCCGCATGGGCTACGGCCAAGTCGTCGGGCGCCAAGCAACCGCGGCGGTGGTCGAGCGCTGTCGGAGCACCGGCGTCGTTCTGGCGACGGTCCGCGATTGCCACCACCTGGGCCGGATCGGCACGTACGGCGAGCAGGTAGCCGACGCAGGTTTCGCCTCGCTCCACTTCGTCAACGTCGTTGGCCACCAAGCCTTGGTGGCGCCCTTCCGGGGCGCCGACGCTCGATACTCGACGAATCCGATCTGTCTGTCGCTCCCGGGCAGCTCGAACCAACCGCCGCTGCTGCTCGACATGGCGACGAGCCGGATCGCGCACGGCAAGGCCCGGGTGGCTCACAACAAAGGCGAGCAAGCGCCAGAGGGCGCCCTGATCGACCATCGAGGCCGCAAGACCCGCGACCCGGGCGTCCTCTTCCGGCAGCCCGCGGGTGCGCTGACCTCGTTCGGCGACCACAAGGGCTACGGCTTGGCGGTCTTCTGCGAGCTCCTCGGCGGGTTGATGAGTGGCGGCCGTACCGCACAGCCGGAGCACGAGATGAAGGGGACGATCGTCAACAACATGTTCATCATCGTCTTCGATCCCGAACGGCTGATCCCACGTTCGGCTCTGGAGCGTGAGCTCGAAGCTCTGGTCGCCCACGTGAAGGCCTCACCCGCGGCTGAACCGGACGAGCCGGTGCTTGTGCCGGGCGACCCGGAACGGGCGATGCGGGAAGAACGCGCCGAAGCGATCCCGGTCGACGCCGAATCCTGGCGTCAGATCGTCGCCGCTGGAGAGCGCCTGGGAGTGGAGGCGGCAAAGCTCAACGACCTGATCTGACCGTCAGGCGCTCCGCGCTCTCCCGGAAGAACCTCCAGATCAACTCGCCGCCGAAGTTGCCCGCGTCGTCACGCGGCCAGACGTGAGCGCCGTTCCAGGAACAACTGCGTACCGCGCGGCCTGCGGCGCAGCCCGGGTACTCGACGCAGCTCAGCGCGCTTCGCCCATCCCAGGGCGTCTCGACGGCCGCCGGCTCGACGGAGCAGGACTGCGCCTCGGCCCAGCCCTCCGCCACCTCGCGCTGCGACGTGTAGACGTAGCCGTCGGCGGCATGAGCGCCGTCGATCGGTACCGTCCGGTCGGAGGTGCCGCCGACCAGAAGCAACGAAGGACCCGGAGCTTCGGCCGTACAGTTGAAGCCGCGCGCCAGGTAGCCGTGCATCGGCGCAACTGCCGCCAAACGGTCGCCGAGAGCGCAGCCAAGTCGATGGACGAACATCCCGCCGTTGCTGTAGCCAGAGGCGAAGATGCGGTCCATGTCGAGGCAGAGCTCCGCCGACAGGTGATCGATCAAGGCGGCGATGAAGCCGAGATCGTCATGGCAGGAGCACCAGTTGCACGGTCCGCAGGTTCCGCACTCCGGAGGGCAAGGATACGTATCCGCGTCTTCCCGGCAAGCCGGCGCATCCGGCTGCAACGGCGCGCTGCAGGCGAGGTCGTTCCAGGACGAAATCGTCGTGCTCCGCCCCCCGCCCCCGTCGCCGAGCGGCGCCTCGAACGACGTGCCCTGCGGGAACACGAGGACGAAGCCCTCGCGGTCGGAGAGCTCCGACAGTCCCGTCCAGCCGTCGCTCTGCCGGGCGCTGCCGGTGTAGCCGTGTACGTGCAGCCAGAGCGGCGCGGGCGAGGCGCCGCCGTAGCCCGCCGGCAAGTGCAGGCGATAGCCGCGGACCAGGCCGCCGTGGGCAAGCTCCAGGTCGACGCTTGTTCCGGGCGCCGCGGTCGCCAGCGACCCGGCAGCGGCGGAGCAGCCCGGACTGTCGGCCGCGGCGAGCGCCCCGGCGGCGCAGAGGATCGCCAGGAGAGCCGAAGTCGTTGCCCGACGTGGAGACATTGCCGGCATGGTAACGCGACGTCTGAGTCCAACTCCAACTTCAACCGGGCAGCACGCCGAACCAGCCGTCGCGCTCCACCAACTGCACGCCGACCTCGAACAGATCGGACAGCGCCCCGCCCGTCAAGACCTCGTCCTTCGGCCCTTCCGTAAAGACCCGGCCGTCCTTGAGCAGGACGACCCGCTCGACCTCCGGCGGAATCTGGTCGACGTGGTGGGTGACGACGATCAAGGTCGTTCCAGCGACAGCCAGGACGCGCAGCTGCTTCATCAGATCGAACGCCGCCCGCAGATCGAGACCGGTCGACGGCTCGTCGAGCAGCAGCGTATGCGGTTCGTGGACCAGGGCGCGGGCCAGCAGCAGACGCCGCTGCTCGCCGGAGGACAACGTGCCGAAGCGACGCTTCAGCAGGTCGCCGGCGCCCTGACTCGCTGCCGTCGCCACCGCCCGGCGCCGCTCTGCAACGGTCAGCCGCTGGTGGCGGTAGACGCCGACGCTGGCAAAGTAACCGGAGCAGACGACGTCCAGGCCCGAGACCCGGCCGTGGTGCGCCGCCTGCAACTCGTGCGACACGACGCCGAGCTGCCGGCGCACCTCGAACACGTTCCACCGGTCCAGACCGAGCAGCCGCATCCGGACGCGGGGGCCTCGAAGCGGAAAGAACTCGCCGTTCAGCATCCGCAGCAGGGTCGACTTGCCGGCGCCGTTCGGACCGAGAACGGCCGTGTTCCGGCCGCGCGGGATGGTCAGCGTCACCCCGTCGAGCGCCCGCCTGCCACCGCGCAGGACGGTTACGTTCGCGAGCTCCAGGAGCGGCGGTCCGTCGCCGACATCCGGGGCGCCGGCGTTCCGCGTCCGGCCAGCTCCGGTGGCCCTCACCGCCCGCGGAACCGCGGCGACCTCTTCTCGAGAAACGCCTTGCGGCCCTCGACGTAGTCCTCGGACCGAAAGCACGCCTCGACGAGTTCCTGCGCGCGGTCCAGGTCTCTTCGCTCCGGGTCCTTCGTCGCCTGCCGGATGGCGAATTTCGCGGCTCGCAGTGTCAGAGGAGCGTTCGCGGCCATCTTCCCGGCGAGTTCGCGAACCGTCGTCTCAAGTTCGACCGCGCGCGTCACGCGGTCGATCAACCCCATCCGCAGGGCTTCCTCGGCAGTGAACCGACCTGCCGTCAGGAGGATCTCGCTCGACCGGGACGGTCCGACGAGGTCGACCAGAACCTTGATGCCGGCAAAGCCGTAGCCGACGCCCAACCGGCCCGCAGGAATCCCGAACGTCGAGTCCTCGGACGCGATCCGAAGATCGGCATTCAGCGCGGTCGCCAGACCGCCTCCGAGGCAATAGCCGCGGATCATTGCGATCAGGGGCTTCTCAAGCGCGGCGAATGCCCTGCCGGTCTCGCGCCCCGCCTCGTCGTAGCGCCTTCTCGCCGCGACGGTCGTCCGCAACGCCTCGAACTCCGAAATGTCTGCGCCGGCAACGAACGCCCGGTCGCCGGCCCCGCGGAGGACAACGACACGGACCTCGTCGTCCTCCTGGAAGCGCCGCAGGCACAGAGCCGAGGCGACCTGCATCTCGAACGAGAGAGCATTCCGACGCTCCGGGTTGTTGTACGTGAGCCAGCCAACGCCGTCCTCGATCGCGGCAATCACCTTCGACGTCGGCAGGTCGATGCGGCTCACGCAACAACTCCTCCGGCTCGCAGCTCGTCGATCTCGCTGGCGGCGAAGCCGCACTCCGCGAGGATCTCGTCGCTGTGTTCGCCGGGTTCAGGCGCCGGCAACCGGAGCTCGAAGGGCGTCCGGCAGAGCTGTACCGGTTGGCCGACAAGCCGTACCGCTCCAAGTTCAGGGTGTTCGAACGGCGCCGCGATACCCGAGTGCGCCACCTGCGGGTCGGCGAATGTCTGTTCCAGGTCGTACACCGGACCGCACGGCAGACCGGCCTCGTTCAGGAGCTCGACGATCTCGTTCACCTCGAGGCGCCGGGTGAGTTCGGCGACCTCGCGTTCGAGCCGCTCGCGGTTGGCGACTCGCCCGGCCGCGTCCTCGTACTCCGGCCGTTCGAGCAGCTCTTCTGCGCCGAGCGCCTCGCACATCGCCCGAAAGTGCTTGCCGCTGCCCGCCGCGATGTTCACCCACCCATCGGCAGCGGGGAAGGTGCCCATCGGCGAGATCGTCGGGTGGTGGTTGCCCTGCTGGCCGGGGACCTCGCCCTCGACCAGGTAGCGCGCAGCCTGGAAATCGAGCATGCCGATCATCGCCTCGAGGAGTGAGGTCGTCACCCACTGCCCTTCGCCCGACCGCTCCCGCTCGCGGAGAGCAGCCATGATCCCGAACGCGAGATAAAGCCCGGCCGCCAAGTCCGAGATCGCCGTACCGACCCGCACCGGACCCTGACCCGGCAAGCCGGTGACCGACATGAGTCCGCCCAGACCCTGGGCGATCTGGTCGACGCCGCCGCGGTCCCGGTAGGGGCCTGTCTGACCGAAGCCGGACACGCTGGCGTAGACCAGGCGCGGGTTCACGGCACGCAGCGTCTCGTAGTCGAAGCCGAGCCGGTGCTTCACGTCCGCGCGGTAGTTCTCGACGAGGACATCCGCGTCGCGGGCCAGTCGCAGCAGGATCTCGCGGCCCTCGTCCTTCTTCAGGTCCAGCGTCAGGCAGCGCTTGTTGCGGTGGAGGTTCTGATAGTCGTGGCCGAGCCGGCGCGAGATTCCGATGTCCTTGCCGGGCGATGGCGGACGTTCGATCCGCACCACGTCGGCGCCCCAATCCGCGAGCTGCCGCACCGCCGTCGGACCGGCCCGGGCGATCGTCAGATCGAGAACGCGCAGATCCGCCAGGGGAAGGGACATCGACCGGATGTCAGACGTCGGTTGCCGCGGCATTCGCCGGCGGAGCATCGGGCGGGCGCTCCAGATCCCGCAGGAGCCAGAAGAGCGCTTCCTCGACCTGCCGTTTCGCGCCGCGCTCGACAATCTCGCCGTGGCAGGGAACGAGGCGGTCGAATGGACAACGGAGCATACGAAGACAGCTCGCCGCAGCTGCGGGCCGGTCACGCACCGCCAATCGGATGATCCGGCTCTGGGCCACCCGGCCGTAGGCCCCGGTCAGGCGCATGTAGGTCATGACAACCGGCCCCAGTCGCCGCCTGAGGTTGAAGAGAAGATCCGCCACCAGCAGCGATCCGCTCGGTCGATGGAAGAAGACGACCTCCTCAAGCGTCGGCAGGCCCTCGATGGGGATGGGCAGAAGTTCGTCGCCCCAAGGCGGAGCGACCCCCAACGTACCGGCGAAGGTCACGTCCGGGCGCTTCTTTTCGAGTCCCGGCGCCGCATGAACCTCCGCCTCGGGGAATCGCTCGACCGCGGTTGGCAGATGAAGGTGATGGAACAGGTTCGGCGCAACGAGGAACTCCACGCGACCCAGTTCGCCGATCTCCGCCGCCAGGGCCTCATCCATCGGTCCCGGCGAGTGAATCCACAGCCCGCCGGAGGCCAGCCGCACGACGGTCATCCGGCACGGCGCGACGAAACCGAACCCGAACTTCTGTCGATGCTCAGCGGACCAGACGCCGGGGCAGATCGCTTGAAGACCCATCCGCGCAAGTATAGGAAGTCGGGCGTAGAATCCTCCGGCCATGCAGCCGCTGCCCATCCGCCCACGCCGGAATCGGCGTTCCGCAGCCATCCGCTCGCTGGTCCGCGAAACAGACCTCGGACCGGACCGGCTGATCTACCCGCTCTTCGTCATGGAGGGAACGAACGCCGCCGAGCCGATTCCGTCGATGCCCGGTCAGGCACGGTTGACGATCGACCGTCTGATCGCCGAAAGCAAAGCCGCCCACGCTCTCGGCGTGCCCGCCGTCGCTCTGTTTCCGGCCGTGGAGGATGCGCTGAAGGACCGAACGGCAAGCGGCGCGCTGGACCCCGACGGCTTGGTCCAGCGAGCCGTACGGAAGCTCAAGTCCGCGCTGCCCGAGCTGCTCGTGATCACCGACGTGGCGATGGACCCCTACTCGAGCGACGGCCACGACGGCCTGGTCGAAGACGGCGAGATCCTGAACGACGAGACGCTCGACATCCTGGCCGCCACCGCCGTCTCGCAAGCCGCTGCCGGCGCCGACGTGATCGCCCCGTCCGACATGATGGACGGCCGCGTGCGGGCGATTCGCACCGCCTTGGACGATTCCGGCCACGCCGACGTCGGCATCCTGAGCTACACCTCGAAGTACGCTTCGAGCTTCTACGGCCCGTTCCGCGATGCGCTCGACTCGGCCCCCCGAACCGGCGACAAGAAGACGTATCAGATGGACCCCGCGAATGTCCGCGAGGCGGTCCGCGAGGCCCGCCTCGACGAGGAAGAGGGCGCCGACGTCGTCATGGTCAAGCCGGCGCTCGCCTACCTCGACGTGATCCGAGCGGTTCGCGAAGCGGTCGATCTGCCGGTCGCCGCGTATCAGGTCAGCGGCGAATACGCGATGATCGAGGCGGTCGGAGCGAACGGCTGGATGGACCGCGACGAGCTGATGCTGGAGACGCTGACCGCCATCCGCCGCGCCGGCGCGGACATGATCCTGACCTACTTCGCGCGCCGCTGCGCCGAGGTACTCGACGCGTAGCGAGCCGGTTCCACCGCCCGAAGAGCGAGATCAGTCGTCCGCGGCGCGGAAGAGGAACAAGTGCTGCGTCGGCAGCGTGTCGACTCGCTCGATGAGTTCGTAACCGGCGGGCAGCCACTCGGCCATCACCTGGTCGATCGACATCCGGTGCTCCAGCCTGATGTGACTGGCGGAACGTCCTTCGAGGCGGAACTCAGCCAATGCGATGACGCCGTCCGGCGCGAGCGCCTCGCGCATCGTGCGAAGCATCGCTTCGGGCGCCGCGAACTCGTGGTACACGTCGACCAGCAGGATGAGATCGACCTCGCCCTCCGGCAACCGTGGGTCGTCCTCGGCGCCGAGCAGCATCGTCATGTTCTCGATGCTCTCCCGGGCGGCCAGTTCGCTCGCGATACGCAGCATCTCCGGCTGGATGTCGTTGCAGATCACGGAGCCCTCGGCGCCGACCAGGGACGCCATCCGGCGCGCGAAGTAGCCGGAGCCGCAGCCGAGATCGACGACCAGCATGCCGGGTTGAATCGGCAAGGCGGCGAGCAGGGCATCCGGGTTCTCTTCCTCGATCCTGGTTGCCCGCTCGAGCCACGGTGCGCCACGATAGGACATCACATCGGCGATCCGCCGACCCTTGTAGACGCCCGACTGATCCGGGGTCTGGCCGGCGCACGGCGCCGAGGCGCCGAGGACCGTCGCGAGCAGCAGCAACGCGCCCGATCGGACAGCCGGGGTCATTCTTCCGGTGCGAGCCAGCGGTCGAGCCATCCGAGGACCTCCCCATGCCATTGCGTGCTGTTCGCCGGACTGAGCACCCAGTGGTTCTCGTCCGGGAAGTAGAGAAACCGGGCTGGAACGCCGCGCCGCCTGAGCGCCGTGAACGCAGCCAGACCCTGGGTCTCGGGGACCCTGAAATCGAGCGCTCCGTGGATCACCAGCATCGGCGTCTGCCAGCGGTCGACCAGGCGCGCCGGGTTGTGACGTTCGAAGCCGTCCGGATTCTCGAAGTACGCGCCGCGATGATCCCACTCGACGAACCAGAGTTCCTCTGTCGTGTAGTACATCGAACGCAGATCGAAGACGCCGTCGTGGTTCACCAGACAGCGGAAGCGGTCCGGCCAGGCGCCGGCAATCCAGTTGACCATGTAGCCGCCGTACGAGGCGCCCAGAGCGCAGACTCGGTCGCCGTCCAGAAACGGATAGCGCTCGAGCGCCGCCGCCAGGCCCTTCTGCAGGTCCTCGAGCGGCTTGCCGCCCCAGTCGCCGCGGATGGAATCCGTGAACGCCTGGCCGTAGCCGACCGAACCATGGAAGTCGATCATCACCGCCGCGTAGCCTGCGCCGGCGTACGCCTGCGGGTTCCACCGATAGTGAAAGCTGTTGCCGAACGAGCCCTGCGGACCGCCGTGAATGAGGAACGCGACCGGATAGCGGCGATCAGGGTCGAAGTCGACCGGACGCACGAGATATCCGTGGACCGTCTCGTCGTTCCAGCCGGCGAAGCTGAACTGCTCGTAGCTCCCGACCCGCGCCGCCTCCCTCTGTGTAGCGTTCAGCCGGGTCAGCGGTCGCCGGTTCCTGCCGTCCAACTCGCTGATGTACAGCTCGGACGGTCGCGACAGGTCGTTGTGGAGGGAAACGAGACGCTCATTCGAGACGGCGAGAGCGCCGGTCGACCCCTCCCCGTGGAGCTTCGTCACATCGCCGCTAGCGACGTCGACCGCAAACAGGCTGCGCTGGCCCACATCCGCGGCAACAAGGAAGAGCGCGTCTCCCCCCGGCGAGAACTGGAGACTCCCCGGCGAGCGGTCCCAATCCGGAGCGATGTCGCGGATGTTCTCGAGTTCCGAACCGTCGAAGCCAGCCAGCCGAATGCGGAACCGGTCCGACTCGTATCCGGGACGCGCCATCGCCAACCAGGCGAGGGAGCGACCGTCGGGCGACACGACCGGATGACTGTCCCAGGCCGGATTGTCCCCGGTCAGGTTGACCAACGGCGCGGAACCGTCGACCTGTCCCAGGTAGAGATCGAAGTTCGTCGACCGGGCCTCTGCCGTGCCGCCGGTTCGCGAGGCGAAGACGACCGCCCGGCTGTCGGCCGTGAACGCGATCTCCTCGGCGCCCCCGAACGGCTTCGGCGGCGCGTCCTGGTCGAGGCCTCGCATCAGATCGACGGGCGCGGCAGCCGCGACTCCGGCCTCGTCGAGTTCGACGACGAAGACGTGCGATCGGCGCCCATCCTTCCAGACATCCCAGTGGCGGACGAAGAGATCTTCGTACGCCATGCCCGATGCAGGAACCGAGGCCCGATCGCCCAGACGCTTCGTCGTGCATTCAAGCGTGTCGCAGTCCGGAAACACATCGAGGGTCAGCGCAAGCCGCTTGCCGTCCGGCGAGACGACGAGGTTCGAGACGTCGAGCTGAAGATTCGTCACCTGGCGCGGTTCACCACCCGCCATCGGCAGCCGCCACACCTGGGAACTCCCCGATCGAGTGGACAGGAAGAACAGAGAACGGCCGCCCTCGGCCCAGCGCGGGTGGAAGTCGGCAGCCTCGTCTGTCGTCAGGCGGCGCGGAGCTGTGCCGTCCGTGCCCACCAGCCAGAGATCCGTTCGGCTGCCGTTCGCCTCCAGATCCGTGACTCGCACCGTGAAGGCAACAGCCGAACCGTCGGGGGCCATGCGAGGATCGGACAAGCGGTCCATCGCCAACATGTCCTCGATCGAGAACGGATGCGTTTCCTGAGCCGGCGCGGCGAAGGGAAACGGCAGAAGGAAGACGACGAGGACGCCGATGACGGCAGGCAGTGGACGACGCATGATTCACGGCCACGTTATCCCAGCCGCGCTCGCTCGCCCGGGTGCTAGGCTCGCTCGCGCGCACACTTCGAGGTGAACCCCATGCGAACACTCGTCCTGATCGTCTCCGCACTGCTCGGTTCCGCGGCCTCGGCAGAGGCGCAGCGGCTGACCGCGGCCCGGCTCGACGGCGGCGTACTCCACCTCGACGTTTCCGACAACCCTCAGACCATCCGCCATTTCCCGTTGCCGAGCCCGCCGCGGGTGGTCGTCGACCTGTTTGGCATCGCCAGCTCGGTAGCCGAGATGCCGATGCCCTCTGAAGGCAGTCCCGCCTTCGAGGTGCGCACCGGCCGCCACCCGAGCTTCCTGCGTGTCGTGCTCGACCTGCATCAGGCGCTATCCAGCTACCAGGTGCGGCAGTCCGCGGGACGGATCGAGGTCGCTCTCGGTTCTGCCCTCCTTCCGCCTTCGAGTACCGGCGTGCTCGTCGATCAGTCGCCGGTACCCGGCGAATCGGCGGCGACCGCGACAGCGCCTGCACTCGCTTCCGTTCCAGCCGTCGCCGTCGAAGCAGATGCCGTGCCAGCCGCAACCGCGACGCCGGTGGACGCGAGAGCGGCAAGCGAGCCGACCTTGCCCCCCGAGCCCCTCTCATCCGAGGGCCTGACGACAGACGAGCTGCTCGCTCTGATCGAGGCGGAACTCGAAGCGGCCAGACTCGACCAGGAACAGTCGGCGGAGGACCTTATCGAAGAGGTCGAGGCGGAGCTCGAAGCGAATGAACGTGAAGTCGTCCGCCGCCGTATCGCGGCTGGACCACCGAGCACTACGAACCGACCGCCTCCGTTCCGCTTCGTTGACGAGGAACCGGTCAGCGAACCGTCGTCCGAGGAGCCTCCCGACGGTCAGCCCTGACGCCGCGAGTCAACACGAGGAACACGAGTCAGCGGGCGGCCGAGGGAACGCGATGAACCGGGCGCAGACGATGACT
Source organism: Candidatus Multivoraceae bacterium (assembly GCA_965219625.1). GTDB lineage: Bacteria > Acidobacteriota > Thermoanaerobaculia > Multivoradales > Multivoraceae > Multivorans. The sequence continues at coordinate 1,018,067 of OZ244782.1, forward strand.
CCGATCCAGGAGCCGAGGGAAACGGCTCTGGCGGTTCGCGCACTGGCCGACGCCGCCACGCCGACGGCACCGGCGCTACACGCGTTGTCGATCGATCCAGGCGTCGATCAGATCGTCCAGGATGTCGAGCGGTACGGAACCGTTCTCCAGCACGGCGTCGTGGAAACGACGGACGTCGAAGTCCGCTCCCAGCGCTTCTTCGGCCCTCTCCCGCAATTCGCGAATCTTCAGTTCGCCCATCTTGTAGGCGAGGGCCTGGCCCGGCCAACTGATGTAGCGATCCGTCTCCGTCCTGACCTCGTGAAGCGAGAGGGCCGTGTTCTCGGCAAGGTACTCGAGCACCTGCTGCCGCGACCAGCCCATCGCGTGGACTCCGGTGTCGACCACCAGACGGCAGGCCCGCCAGATCTCGTACGTCAGGCGGCCGAAGTTGCTGTACGGATCCTCGTACATTCCCGCCTCGAGCCCCAGATACTCGGCGTACAGAGCCCAGCCCTCGCCGAAGGCCGACAGGTAGTCGTGCCGGCGAAACTCGGGCCCGTCGTCCATCTCGGCCGCGAGCGCTGTCTGGAGATGATGGCCGGGAACCGCCTCGTGCAGCGTGAGCGCCGTGAGTGCGTAAAGGGGCCTGCTCGGGAGGTTGTACGTGTTCACCCAGTAGATGCCGGGCTGGGCGCCGCCGTAAGGGGCCGGCACGTAGCGCCCCGCCGTGTACTTCGGCGCCATGTGATCCGGCACCGGCTCGACGGTGTACGGAACCCGCGGCAAGTTGGAGAACAGGGACGGAAGCTTGCCGTCCATCGTCTTCGCAATCCAGGCCGCGCGCTCCAGCAGCTCCTGCGCCGTCTTCGGATAGAAGCGAGGATCGTTCCGCAGGAACTCCAGGAACTCGGCGAAGCTGCCCTCGAATCCGACGTCCCGAATCACCTCTTCCATCTCGGCCCGGATCCGCTGGACCTCGCTCAGACCGATCTCGTGGACTTCCTCCGGCGTCATGTCCAAGGTCGTGAACCAGCGCACCTGTTCCTCGTAGTACGCCTGCCCATCCGGCAGATCGGCTGCGCCCACGGTCTCGCGGGCGCCCGGAAGGTACTCGTCGAGGAAGAAGTCGTAGAACCCTCTATAGGCGGGCACGACGGACTCGTTGATCGCCGCCTCGGCCTCGGTCAGGATCCGTTCGCGGTCCATCTCGTCGACTGTCGCGGGGACGTCCTCGAACGGCGCCCAGAAGGCGCTGTCCCGCGGATCATCGACAATGTGGGCGGAGATCGTGTCTTCGTAGCCCTCGAGGGTCACCCGAGGCAGGGTGAAACCGCGCTCGATACCCGCTCGCATGTGGTCCTGCTGCTGCTCGAAGTAGGCCGGTATCGCCCGCATCCGGGCGATGTAGTCGTCGTAGTCGCCCGGAGTCCGGAACGGCATCGGGCGGTGCATCCGGGCGAACCCCATGTGAAATCCCGAGTCCGCGTTGAGCGGCATCTGGTAGCCGCCGAACTCGAATCCCTCCACGCTGGCGCGGAGTTGACGCTCGAACATCCGCGCATTCACCCGGTCCGCCGCAGTCAGCCCCGACGTGTCCATCTCCTCGAATCGGCGCAACACGTCGCGACGGCGTTCCACCCGACGTTCGATCGCCGCAAGGGACATGTCGGAGAGCTCGTCGTTCCGGCTGTGATCGCCAAGGCTCGTCGCCAGCTGCGGGCTCTCGCGGACCCTGGCCTCCCAATCCTCGTCGAACAGGGCGTACAGGTCGTCGCGGGCATCCGGGGCCGGCGCGCAGGAAAGCGCAGCGACAGCCGCCAGGGGAAGGACGAGGAACAGTCCGGATCGAGAGCGCATCGGATGACAGACTCTATCGTGTCGACGGCGCCGGTCGCGCCGACTCGCTACGATTCGACTTGGACAGCAGCCGGGACAGCCGTCGCGGCCTGGCGCCAGCAGGGACTCCGCCACCGTTGAAGAACCTCCAGAACGCGCAGAGCCTGACCGCTCTCCTGTTGCTTGCCGCGTCCGTGGCAGGAGCGCAGACGGACGAGGCCCGGCTCGAGCTCCGGCCGAACGACCGGATCTGCCTCGTCGGGAACACGTTCGCCGAGAGATTCCAGCTCTTCGGCTACTTCGAAAGCGAACTGCTCGCGGCGTTTCCGAACCTCGAGCTGTCCGTGCGGAACCTCGCCTGGTCGGCGGACGAGGCGTCGCTCATGCCGCGGCCGCTCGAGTTCGGTCCGGTCGAGCGTCATCTCGAGGAGGCGGGGGCGGACGTCGTCCTCTTGTTCTACGGCGCGAACGAGTCGTTCGCAGGCGCGACCGGCATCCCCGCGTTCAGCGCCGGCCTTGGCCGCCTGATCCGGAGAATCTCGGAGCGGAGCTCCTCCAGCGCCGAGCCACGACGCCTCGCCGTCGTGTCGCCGATTCCACAGGAGGCGTTCGCGTCGGGACGAGGCCTCGACGCTGACGCCGTCGCCCGCCGGAACGAGGAACTCCTCGCCTACAGCGAGGCGGCAGCAGGAGTTGCCGCAGAACACGGCGCCGCCTTCCTCGACATCTTCGACGACCTGGCCGAGGCCTACGCGGCGACGACCGAACCGATGACGATGAACGGCATGCACCTGAACGAGAGCGGCTATCGGCATGCTGCCCGGGCTCTGATCGAGGCCTTGGGCAGGCCGCCGCCGGGCGTCATTCACGCCTCGGCGCGAGGCGAAGCCGAGTTCACGCTCCGGCCCACCGTACAGGTGCCCGGGCCGAAGAGCGAGGTCGTCCCGCCACGGCTCGTCGTCGCCGACCTGGACGCAGGCTATTACGAACTCCGAGGCGGCGATGGAGTCCTCGCCTCGGCCGACCACACTGCCTGGGCCGAAGGCGTCGTCCTGCCGACGAGCGCCGCGGCCCCGCTGTTCGACCGGGGCCGCCAACTCCGGAACGCGGTCCTCCAGAAGAGCCGGCTGTTCTTCGATCGCTACCGGGCCGTCAACGGCTACTACATCTACGGCGGGCGCAAGGAACCCTTCGGCGTCCACTCGTTCCCGCCCGAAATGGAGCGATTCGACGAACTGGTGAACGAACTCGAAGACGAGGCGACAGAGCTCGCCCGATCGAGCGAGACCTGGCAGCTCCTGCGGGTGGACCGATGAAGGCCCGACGTTTCGCCGCGCGTGCCGGTCGCTGTCGCCGAGCCGGTCCGCTCGAGGTCGCGTTGACGCTCGCCCTGCCGCTTCTCGCGCCTTGCCCGGCGGCTAGCCAGGACGTGAGCGACGACGAACCGAACCGCGGCGGCACCCCACGCTTCGAAGCGCTCGACCCGCAGTACGCCCTGCAGCAGCTGCACCCGGCAGACGGCTACGAGGTGTCGTTGTTCGCCTCGGAGCAGGACTTCCCCATCGGCAATCCGGTAGCCCTCACCTTCGACTCCCGCGGTCGCCTGTGGGTGGCGACGATGCCGTCCTATCCTCAACGGCTGCCGAATGAGGAACCGGACGACAAGATCGTCATCCTCGAAGACACGGACGGCGACGGCCGCGCCGACAGCCATACCGTGTTCGCTCGCGGGCTCCACCTCCCGACCGGCTTCGAGCTCGGCGACGGCGGCGCCTACGTGGCGCAACAGCCGAACCTGATGTTCATTGAGGACACGGACGGCGACGACATCGCGGATCGGTACGAGGTCATCCTGCATGGTTTCGGCACCGAGGACAGCCACCACTCGATCTCCGCGTTCACCTGGGGCCCCGGCGGCGGCCTCTACTTCCAGGAAGGCACGTTTCACCACAGCCAGGTCGAGACCCCCTACGGCCCGGTGCGCCTGGTGGACGCCGGCGTGTTCCGCTACAAGCCACAGCGCTTTCGTCTCGAGGTCTTCGTCTCCTACCCGTTCGCCAACCCCTGGGGGCATGTCTTCGACCGTTGGGGGCAGAACTTCATCGCCGACGCCTCGGGAGGCGCGAACTACTTCGGCGCTCCGATCACCGGCAACGCCCCGTACCCGACGAAGCGGCGGCGGATGAAGGTGTTCACATCCATCGTCCGCCCCACCTCGGGCTGCGAGATCGTACGGAGCCGTCAGTTTCCGGACGAAGCGCAGGGCAACTTCCTGGTCAACAACACGATCGGCTTTCAGGGCATCAAACAGCACCGGGTCATCGAGGAGGGCTCCGGCTTCACGTCCGAGGAGGTCGAGCCGCTGCTCTACTCGACGGACATCAACTTCCGCCCGGTCGACCTTCAGTTCGGACCCGACGGTTCGCTCTACGTCGTCGACTGGTTCAACCCGCTGATCGGCCACATGCAGTACTCGCTGCGGGACGAGCGGCGAGACGCCGACCACGGGCGCATCTGGCGCATTCGACACCGGGACCGGCCCCTGCTCGACCCGCCCGAGATCGAAGACGCGCCGACTCCGGCACTCGTCCGCCTGCTCGAGAGCTACGAAGACCGCACCCGCTATCGCGTCCGCCGCGAGCTGCGCGAACGTCCACGCGACGAAGTGCTCGCGGCGCTTCGAGACTGGCTCGACGATCTCCATCCTCCAGCCGACAGAGCCGCTTTGGACGATCCCGAGGAAATCGCTCGCGTCGAGCGCCGCCGGCTCGAAGGGCTGTGGCTCTACCAGAACCTGAACGTCGTCGAGCCCGTTCTGCTGGAACGGATGCTCCGATCGCCCGAACCGCGGGCACGGGCGGCGGCGACGCGGGTCGCCCGGTTCTGGCGCCGAGAACTCGACGACCCCCTGGCGCTCCTTGCCCGCCAGGTCGAAGACGAATTTCCGCGAACTCGCCTCGAGGCGCTGCTCGGCCTGAGCTATCTCGAGTCCGAACCGGCGGCCCGTGCAGCTCTCCGAGCACTGGAGCAGCCGACGGACTACTACCTCGACTACACCCTGGGCGAAACCGTGGACACGCTGAAGCCGTGGTGGCAGCCGGCCCTGGAAGAGGGGGACGATCGGACGACGACGCTGCTCGACGAGCTCGCGCCGGCCGCGGGAAACTACCTGCTCCGTCGCCTCCCGACGACGGACCTTGAAAGCCTGCCTGCGCATCCGCTGACGGATCGGGCGGTCCTCCTGCGCGCCGATGGAGGCCTGGAACGCCAGCGTCAGGCGATCGCGCATCTCGCCGACGGGAACAACGAAGCCGCCGCGCTGCTGGTTGCCGAACTCGCTCGTCTCGACGAGAACGAAGCAACTGACGACGAGACGATCCGGCGCCTCGTCGCTCATCTGCTTGAACGCTCTCCTTCGGCGCTCTCCGTCATCCGTTCCGACCTGCGAAGCCTGGCCGCGGCCGGCGGCCGCCAGACCGTCCGAAGCGGCGCGATGGCGGCGCTGATGGTCGCCGCGGGGAGTACGGCGCCCCGCACCGTGCTCGGCCGCCGGCCAGAGGCGAACCAGCGGATCGACTGGCTGGGAGCCGTCGACCTGCTGCCGGCCGAGATTCGCTCCGAGGCCTACCCCTTCGTCTCCGATCTCTTCGAGTCCCGATTCGGCGACGAGCGCCTGCAGGTGCTCGAGGCGGCCGCACGCACTCTCGCCGGCCTGACGAACGACGCCGGCCGCAGTTTCGAGCGGTTGGCCGGTCTTGTTGCCGACCCGGAACTCGGTCTGGCCGCGCTGGACGGCCTGGGCCGGCTCGTCGAGGAGGCGCCCGAGGCCTGGCCGACCAACGGCAGCGAGGAGGACCTCATCGGCCCGATTCTCGCCGCGCTCGCTCATGCTCCGCCGCGCGAACTCACGTCGCCGCGGTTCCGCAACATCCACGATCTCGGTCTGCGAATCGTCGATCGATCGAGTGAGCTGACGGACGGCCTGCGCGGCGCCGACCTCCGCGAGCAGCTCGTCAACGCCGGACCGGCAATCGTCCGGCTGCGGCCGATTCCACACCAGATGCTGTTCGACCTGGATGAATTCACCGTCCGCGCCGGCGCCGCCGTCGAGATGACGTTCGAGAACACGGACGTGATGCCCCACAACGTCGTCGTCACCCGGCCCGGCGCCCTGGAGGAGGTGGGGCGGCTCGCCGACTCGGAGGCCGAGCAGAACCCCGCCAGGGCCCAGGCGGCGGGCTACGTGCCACGGTCTCCGCTCGTCCTGTTCCGCACCGGCCTGGTGCAGCCCGGAGACACGGAAGTTCTGCGCTTCGTCGCCCCGAGCGAACCGGGCCTCTACCCCTTCGTCTGCACGTTCCCCGGCCACTGGATTCTGATGAAGGGCACGATGCGGGTGGTCGAGCGGCTCGACGGCACGGCAGCGACCCGTTACGCCGCGCCGCGCCTGCTCCCCGACGTACCCCAGCGGGCGTTCGTCGCCGACTGGACCTACGAGCTTCTCGAGACAGACATCAGAGCGCTCGCCGACGAGCCGGCGGGCGACGAAACCGGGTTCGAACGCGGCCGTCGGCTCTTCGCGGAGGTCGGCTGCGCCACGTGTCATCAGCTGGGCGGTCGCGGCGGCGAGATCGGTCCGGCCCTGGACGGCCTCGCCGACCGCTACACCGCGCTCGAGGCGCTTCGACACATCCTCGAGCCCTCCGACGAAGTCGTCGACGACTATCGCACCCATCTCGCCGTCACCCGCGATGGCCGGTTCTACTCCGGACTGCTCGTCGCGGCCGACGAGAACGCGGTCCGCATTCGCTCGAACCCCCTCGATCCGGATCATGTGGAGACGATCCCGAGGAACGAACTCGAGAGCATCGAAGAGTCCGCACTCTCCGCGATGCCGAGCGGGCTGCTCAGCACGCTTCAACCGCCGGAGATCCAGGACCTCATCCGCTACCTGCTCGACTCGCCATGACGCCCTGTCGGCTCGACGTGGCAGCCATCGCGCTGCTCTTCGCCGTAGCCGCTCCAAGCGCACCTGCCCGGGGTCAGTACGGGGCGGTCGGCGGCGAGTGGCGCCACTACGGAGGCGACGCCGGAGGCACGAAGTACACGCCGCTCGGTCAGATCCACCCGGGCAACGTGGACGACCTCGAGATCCGCTGGCGCTGGGAGTCTCCCGACAACGCGCTGCACGAACCGGGCGGGCAAAGGAGCAACCACGCGTTCGAGGCGACGCCCCTGATGAAGGGGGATGCGCTCTACACGAGCACCTCGTTCAGCCAGGCTGCGGCGGTCGACGCGGCGACCGGCGCGACGATCTGGACCTACGATCCGAAGAGCTACGAGTCCGGTCGCCCGCCGAACAACGGGTTCCTTCACCGCGGCCTCGCCTGGTGGACGAACGGCGACACGGAGACCGTCTACCTCGCCACGGGCGACGCCCGGCTCATCGCTCTCGACCCGGCCAGCGGTTTGCCGCGAGGCGAGTTCGGCGACGACGGCACGGTCGATCTGAAGGCAGGCATCCGCTCACTCAACGGCCGCTCCGACCAGTTCGGCAACACCTCCCCGCCGACGGTCGTCGGCAATGTGATCGTCGTCGGCTCCTCGGTCATGGACTGGGCGCCGCAGGTCGAGTGGCCGCCGGGCGACGTCCGCGGCTACGACGCCCAGAGCGGCGAGCTGCTTTGGACCTTCCACACCGTGCCGCGTCCGGGTGAATTCGGCTACTCGACCTGGGAGAACGGCTCGGCCGACCGGGTGGGCGGCGTGAACGTGTGGGCGCCGATGACCGCCGACCCGGAACTGGGCCATGTCTACCTGCCGACGAGCGCGCCGTCGAACCACTTCTACGGCGGCCACCGTCGAGGCGACAACCTGTTCGCGAACAGCATCGTCTGCCTGGACGCCGCGACCGGCGAGCGCGTCTGGCACTACCAGATCGTTCGGCACGACATCTGGGACTTCGATCTCGGCTCGCCGCCCAACCTCCTCGACATCAACGTCGGCGGAGAGGAGATCCCCGCGGTCGCGCAGATCACGAAGCAGGGTTGGGTCTTCGTCTTCGACCGCCGGGACGGCACGGCCGTGTGGCCGATCGTCCAGGTCGCGGCGCCCCAATCCGACGTCCCGGGGGAGCAGACGGCGCTGACCCAGCCCCGACCGACCCGACCGCCGCCCTTCGACCGCCAGGGCATCACCCGCGAGATGCTCACGGATGGCGCCGAAGCGGTCATCGAAGACCTCGACTGGGGTCCGATCTACACGCCGCCGTCGACCCGGGGAGCAGTTCTCTATCCTGGTCTTGGCGGCGGCGCGAACTGGGGCGGCGCAGCCTTCGACCCGACCCGGTCCATCCTCTACGTACCCGTGCTGGGTGTCGTGCCGTTCGAGGTCCGCCTCTATCCCTCGGGCATCCAGGACTACTACCTGTACGAGACGGCAATTCTCACCGCCCCCGGCGGCCAATACCTGCTCCAGCCCCCCTGGGGTCACATCGCCGCCTACGACATGGACCGCGGAGAGCTGCTGTGGCAGCGACCGAACGACGGCTTGAACGGTTACGCGGGCACGGCCTCGCTTGTCGCAACGCAGGACCTGCTGTTCTATGCGAATCGGTCGCGCCCGCTGCTCACCGTGGTCGACCCTCGGGACGGTGACGTCATCCGCACCGTGCGACTGCCCGCCGTCGCGTCCGGAGCGCCGATGAGCTACACGAGGGACGGCAGGCAGTACGTGGTCGTCGCCGTCGGCACGGGAGGCGACGCGGAGCTCGTCGCCCTGTCGCTCAGCGGCGAACTGCCGCCGCAACAACCCGGAGCCCTGGGCTTCGCGACGAGCACGGCGGCGGCTCGCGAGTCGGACGGCGAGATCGTCCTGAACGTCCGCCGCCTTGGCGGAAGCGACGGCGCCGTCAGCGTCGAGGTGGGAACGACCGGCGGCTCCGCGACACGCGACGTCGACTTCGAACCGGTCGAGCGGACCCTCGCCTGGGGCCACGGCGACGCGAGCGCGAAAGGCGTCGTCCTGCGCCTGCTCGAAGACGGCGAGGTCGAAAGCCCGGAGACGATCGAACTCGAACTGAGGAATCCCCTGGGCGACGCAACCCTCGGTGAACGTCGGCTCGTCGTAACCCTCGAGGACGCCGACTCCGTGCCCGGCCCGTGCGTGGCCGACGTGAACACGCTGTGCCTGAACGACAGCCGCTTCCGGCTCCGCGTCCGCTATGCCACCGGCCGCGGCGACGAGGGGATGGGCAACGGCGCGATGCTCACCGACGACAGCGGCTACTTCACGTTCTTCGATCCCGCGAACGTCGAGATCGTCGCGAAGGTCCTCGACGGCTGCGCACTGAACGGCTGGTACTGGCTCTACGCGACCGGCCTGACGGACGTCGAGGTCGAGCTGGAAGTCGCGGATCCGGCAACTCGGAGCCGACGCATCCTGACGAGTCCCTTGGGCGAGCCGTTCCAGCCGGTGGCCGACAACCGAGCGTTCGCCTGCGAGCCGTCCGATGACACACGTGAATCATCCCCCTGAATGACGAGCCTGCAGGCATCGCCGAGGCCCTACTGACTAACGCGGGGTCGAGCCTCCGAGGCGTTCGAATGCTCGCATCTGCGCCTCTGCCTCTTCGCTTCGACCGAGTGCCTCGAGCACTCGGGCGTAGTTCAACCGGAGTGCCGCGTTCCGCTCGAGTCCAAGTTCCAACGCCCGCTCCATCCGTCCGGCGGCTTCCGTCGGCCGACCGGCTTCGGCGGCGATCAGGCCAAGGAGGGCGTGCGCCTCGCCCAGGGCGGGGTCGAGCGCCACCGCTCGCTCGAGCGCGGGCGTCGCGTCCTCGGGGCGGCCGCCCGCGTGGAGGAACATCCCCTCGAGGTAGTGGTGCTCGACCCGACTCGGCTCCAGCCGCCGCGCCGTGGCGACGCTGGCCGCGGCCTCCTCGACCCGGCCCATGGAGAACTCCACCTTCGCCCGGAGCGAGTGCACGTCCGCGGCCAGCGGCGCTTCGGGACTCCCCTCCAGGCGCAGGAGACGTTCGAGAGCCGCGTTCAGATCTCCAGCCGCCGCCAGACCCTGCGCATCTCGCAGGCCAGCCGCCAACTCGACGGACGCTGCTTGCTCGATCTCGGCGGAGCGTTCCAGGTCGACTTTGAGCGACCGGTGCCGCGCGAGGGCGGCCTCTGCGGCCTCCCGACGACCAGCCGCGGCCAGGGTCCGTCCAAGGCGGTAGAAGATCTCCGGTTCGTTCGGCGCGACTTTTTCAGCGGCGCGCAGGTACTCGATCGCCTCCGCATGACGACCCTCGGCCGACAGAATGTCCGCCGCCTCCAGGCGAACGACAACCGGGTCGCCGACCCCATCGTCGAGAGCCCCCAGGAGATGCTCGAGTGCTTCTCCACGGCGTACCGGATCGCGGGCCAAGGCCAGTCCCCGAGCGAGGTCGAGACCGGAGCTCTCGAGATTCTCGGTCGTCGCCGCGCCGAGCGCCGCCAACGCATCGTCCGCCATGCCGTCGGCCAGCAGGAGCAAAGCCAACTGCTCGTAGACGTCCGCGTTGCCCAACCGCCGGGACGCGCCTTCCTCCAGCAGACGGATCGCCTGGCCGGTGCGATCGAGATCCCGCAGCAACAGCGCCGGCGCCAAGTAGAGAGAGGCGATCTCGCCCACCGCTTCGCCCGCGGCAAGATCCCGAACGTCCGGCGCGAGTTCTCTCGCGCGAGCGAACGCGGCAATCGCGTCGACGTTCCGGCCGAGAGCTGTCAGCGCCCGTGCCAACGCGACGGCCGGTTCGAAGTCCAACGGCGCACGCTCGACAGCGGCCCGCGCCTCTGCCAGAGCCTCGATGCGTTCGGCATCCGAGGCGCCCTGCCCGAAACCGGCCGCCGCGGTCGCGATGAGCAGAAGGATGGCTCGGACGGACACTGACGGTCAGGCTAGCAAGCCCCTCAAATCACGCCGAGGCGAACCGGACGCGGACGATCGACTCAGCCGGACGACATCATCCAGAAGAAGCAGAGCTTGTTCCCGTCGAGGTCCCGGATGTAGGCGCCGTAGAAGTCGGCAACACGTACGCCCGGAGCGCCTTCGTCCGTACCTCCCAGTTCGAGACCCTTCGCGTGCAGCTTGTCGACGTTCTCCGTCGAGCCGGCTGCGATCGCAACCATGTTGCCGTTACCGGGGGCTTGCGGCTCCTCGTCGTACGGAATGCAGATACCGAGCATCCCCCGCCTCTGGTCCGTGCCGTACATCGTCATCCGATCCACGGAGAACATCCGGGTCGCGCCGAGTTCGCCCAGCAGCTCGTCGTAGAACGCCCTCGCCCGTTCCATGTCCGTGACGCCAATCGTGCAGTAGCCCAGCATCTGAAGACTCCCTCCGCTTCTCTGCTCCGCGACGGGATGCCACGGGTGTCGGCGGAAGATAGCAGCAGGACGGTACTCAACCCTCCTCTTCGTCCACCTCGTCCTCGATCAGCTCCGCCCGGCGCAGGTCGAGCTTCTCGCCGGTGAAGCTGTCCAGCTTGTAGACCCAGGAGCCGTGGTACGCGTTGAATTCCCGCATCTCCTCGGCCCGGTTCAGGACGTCCGCCTTCTCCTGGAGTTCCTCGTCCGGGGTGTCGCGCTCGATCTCCACGCGCTCCACGGTGTGGAAGCCACCGATGCGGATGTAGCGGTCATCCTCGCGGCCGGCGACCGCCAGGAGATAGCCGGAGCCATCCGCCAGCTCGTAGCGGAACTCGTCGGCGAAGACCAGGTCCGCGACCTCTTCGGCGTCGGCCAGGTGGACCTCGGAAAAGCGGAGCCGCGACAGGAAGTTCTTCACCCGTCCCGTTTCGGCAACGCTCTCCCGACTCCCGGCGGGCACCCGTTCCAAGGTGAGTTCGCCCCCTTCGCCGTTCCCCTCCCCGGCCATGCTGAACGTGAAGTCAGGACCGTCGATCCGCACGACATCGCTGCTCGACACGTCGACGATCTCCTTCTGAAGGAACTGGTCGGCGGTGCTGTCGACGAGGAGGGTCGCCTCGGTCAGGTAGATCGGCGCGTCCTCGACATCGAGGCGACGCACGTAGTTCCCGCTGCCTCCCTCGAAGCGATTGCCGACGCGAAGCCGCACCATGTCCTGGCCGTCCGCGTTGCGGAGCGCAACCTCGACGGTGTCTTCGCCCGGCGGTTCGATACCCAACTCGGCGAGAAGACTCTCGCCCGAGCCGACCTCCTTCGCGAGTTCGACTTCCAGGAGGTTCCGAACAAGCCGGTTGACGCTCTCGTTCCGGGCCCGATAGTCGTCCGCCTCGTCCACGGTGTAGAAGTCGCCGGCCCGGTTCAGGGTGACCTGCTCGCCGCCCTCGATCAGCTCGATGGACGCGATCTCCTCCGGGTTCAGGTTCGGCAGGAACCTCTGCCCCTGCTCGAAGCGCTCGGCGCGCGAGACGCTGTTCCAATAGCTGAATACGGACAGGGCGAGGAGCAAGACCGCCACGCCCGACAATCGCTGGTTCAACTTGCCCATCCCGATCACCCCCTGGACAGCCGGCGAATCCTGTAGACGCCGACGAACAGCACGACGATCGGCATCCAGCCGATCACCGCGAAACGCACCCTCGATTCCTCGCGCTCCAGCGCCTCCCGTCGACCCTTGCGGATATCCCGGAGCTCCCGATTGGCAGCCGCAATCCGCTCGTTCAACTCGTCGACCTCGTCCTGCAGCTGCTTCTGGAACAGGGCGGCATTCCGCTGGGTGATCTCGCCCTGCTTCTCGCGCAGCTCCTCCTGGAAGGCCTCGATCTCCTCGCGGATCTGCCGCTCGCGGTCGAGGGTGTCCAGTTCTGCCTGGGCTTCGATCTCGTCGAAGCGAAGGAAGGGCCGGCTGATCCCGCTCTTCGCGCGCACCGCCATCAGCTCCTGCGAACCCAGCAGGTAGTCGATGCTGTTCAACACGACCTTGTGGTTGTCGTTCGCCGCCTGGATGATGCCGAACGGATTCTGCAGGAAGGCGATCTGGTCGTGCACGAAGTCGACGTCGGCGAACACGACGACGGCCGCCTCGGCCCGTTCCTCTTCGGGCAGCGGATCTCGATGGATGATCTCCACGTTGTCCGGCGGCGGCACCTCGATCTCGGGCGGCAGATTCGGCGGCCGTTCGGCCTCCCTCTCGGGATAGTCGACGCCGTCAGGGAAGGCGGTCGGCAATCTGCCGCGGACGACATAGGCCAGCGCAAGCGCCTCGTCGCCGGCAACGAACGCGTCGCGGAGTCTGGCGCCGTCGTTCAGGTCGGTGTAGGCGAGAGTGTCGCCATCGCCACCGAAGCCGGGAAGAACCTCGAGCGTGTTGCCGGCGGAGGTCGTCACGATCAGCGGACGTCGTTCGATGCCCGTCGACGCGTCGCCCGCGCTGGCGCCTTCGTCATCGCCCGGCGGTTCGCTAGCCGCCGCGTCGCTCTCGCGCAGAACGCCGGAGAGGAAGAAGCGCAGGTCGACGAGACCGCGGAGCATCGGGCTCTCGTCGTCAAGCAGATCCTCGTCCTGGCTGGCGTCGACGTTCAGGTCGATGATCACCGACTCGGAGGCGCCGAACTGACTCATCGGACGCCGCGCGGCAAGTTCGAAGTCCGCCGCGAACTCGTTCGCCGGCAACTCGAGCCCCCAAGCCGCAAGCAGCGGTTCCAGGTTCGAGGCAGGCTCGTACTGGAGGGCCAACCAGGGCTGCTGGGGGTTCTGCGGCGGGGTGTCGCCCAGCGCGTAAGGATCGAGGAAGATCAGCGTGTTGCCGCCTCCCGCGACCCACTGGTCGATCGCGAAGACCGTCTTCTCCGGAAGGTCCTTCGGGTGGATCACGACGAGCAGGTCGTAGTCGTCGCGGGAAATCTCGTCGACATTCGCTTCGACGCGGGAGACCTCGTAGAGATCCTCCAGCACCTGAATCAGGATCCACTTCTGCGACGGCGTCCTGCCCTGGGCGGCCAGCATCTGCGCCATGAACGGGTCCTGAGCGCCGCCGAAGACCTCCAGGCTCGACAGCACGCCGACCCGCTCCCGATTCGGCCAAAGGAGACCGTGGATCGTCTTCGAGATCTGGTACTCGATGTTCTCCTGCTCCTGCGGCCACAGGAAGGGAATCGCCTCGCGACTGCCGGTCTGGGTCTCGAAGGCCAGACCGAAGTAGAAGAGATCTCCGTTCTGGTTGATCAGCTTTCCGTCCAGGCCATCCTCGGCAGCCAGGTCGGCGGCGTCGCTGTCTGGAACCGGATCGATCGTCTCGACCCGGATCTTCCCCCCGGCGGCGCGCTGGTACTCGCCGAGCAGGCTCCGCAGGTAACGCTCGTAGCCAATGAAGTCCTTGACGAACTTGGGCAACGTCTTGCCCGCAGTCGCCGAGAAGTAGAGCCGGATCTCGAGCGGCTTGACGCCCTCCTCCTGCATCCGGTCGAGAATCGCCCGGCTGCCTTCGGTGAGCGAGTAGAGGTCGTCGCCAGTGAGATCCACGCGCAGGCCCTCGAGCCATTCGTTCGCCGTGTGGATCGACAGCACGGCAAGCAGGGCGATCAGCCCGAGGGTGAGCAGCCGACTCTGCGCGACGGTCATCGCCCTCCGCGTGCCGACCTCGCTCGAAGCGCCCCGGCCGGGAGCTTCCGGCGCTACCGGCTGCGGGTCAGCGCCCGTCGGTTCGTTCGGTTCGTTCGTTTCGTTCGAACCGTTCGTCGGTCGTTCGGATGTCATCTTTCTCCACCTCCCTCAATTCGTCTTCGTCCGGCTCAGCACGAGCATTCCGCAGATGAGCCAACCGACGGTGAACAACAGGAAGAACAGCAACGAGTTCAACTGGAGCAGTCCGCGGGTCAGAGTCTCGAAGTGATCGAGCAGGCTGAGCGACGAGACGATGCGCTCGACGTAACCGCCAAACCACTTGCCGACGAATTCCTGGGTCTGCGGCAGGCCGATCAGCAGAAAGGCGACGGACGCGGCGACCGCCAGGATGAAGGCGACCACCTGGTTCTTCGCCAGCGCCGAGAAGAGCAGCCCGATGGCGAGCAGCAGCGCCGCCGCGAGCAGCGCGGCGATGTAGCCTGCCACGATGGAACCCCAATCCGGGTCGCCCAGGCGAGCGACCTGGAAGACTGCCGGCCAGGTGAGGAACACCGCCACGCCCAGGAACGCCCAACCGGCGAGGAACTTGCCGAGGTAGGAGCCCTCCAGGGTGATCGGCAGGGTGAGCAGCAATTCGACGGTACCTGAGCGCCGTTCCTCCGCCCACAGCCGCATCGCCACCGCCGGCACGAGGACGACGAAGATCCAGGGCAGGTAGGTGAACAGGGCGTCCAGGTTCGCTTCGCGCAGTTCAAGGAAGCTCCCGAAGTCCCGCGAGACCATCAGGTAGCCGCTCGCCACGAGGAAAATGATGACGAAGATGTAGCCCAAGGGCGACGCGAAATAGCCGTGGAACTCGCGTCGCAGAACAGCCCGCATGCCGGCGAAGCGCTGGCCAAGGGCCTGCGCGTCGGTTGCCCCACTCATGCCGCCACTCCCTTCGTTACCTCGCGGAACAACTCCTCGAGCCGGCCCTCACGGACCCGCACGCCGGCCACCCGCCGCTCGCCGACCATCTCAAGAACCTCCCTCAGTCGATCCTCTCCATCTCGGGGCAGGACCTCGATCTGGCCGCTCGGCAGCACCTCGGCAGCGGCGCACCAGTCGGCTGCCGAAAGTTCGGCGGCGACCGCTGCCGGCTCGCCTTCGGTCAAACGAAAGCGCACTGCATTGTGGCCGGGAGCGCGGGTTACGAGCTCCTGCGGCGTCGAGTCGACGAGGATGCGTCCCTCCGAGAGGATCAAGGCGCGGTCGCAGACGCGTTCCGCCTCATCCAGGATGTGGGTCGACAGGACGATGCAGCGGTCGGCCGAGAGGCTCGCGATGAGCTCCTGGACGACCGCCTTCTGGTTCGGGTCGAGACCATCCGTCGGCTCGTCGAGGATCAACACCTCGGGATCGTGGATGAGCGCCTGAGCGAGGCCGACCCGCCGCTTGAAGCCCTTGGACAGGGTCTCGATCGTCTGGCGTCGTACCGCGCGCAGATGGGTCGTCTCGAGCACGGCATCGATCGCAGCCGATGCGTCCTCGAGTTCCCTCGCCTCGGCGATGAAGCGGAGGAAGGCCTCGACGGTCATCTCGCCATAGGCCGGTGCATTCTCCGGCAGATAGCCGATCCGTCGGCTGACGGCCAGACGCTCCGTCGCGACGTCGAAGCCGGCGACGGCAACGGAACCGCGGTCCGGCTCCAGGAAGCCCGTGATCATCTTCATCGCCGTCGTCTTGCCGGCGCCGTTCGGACCCAGGAAGGCGAGCACGTCGCCTCGCCGAACCTCGAAGCTGATCCCGTCGACGGCCCGGATCGGCCCGTAGTGCTTCGTCAGATCATCGACGGCGACGAGCACGTCGCCGCCGTTGTCGTCGGTTTCCGTCACTCTCGACTCTCCGTGAACTGTGGACGTTGCAAATGGTTGCCTCTGACGCCCGCCCGGCGCGAGCCGTCCCGGCGTTCCCAGCAATCGACGGCTGTCGGAGTGACAGGGGCCTTCGGCCACACCCCGACGATCCTGCGCCTTCCAGGCTGGCGCACCGGATCTCAACACAGCACGACCGATCAACGCAAGATCCCGGCGAACTCGTCGCCGAATCCGCGGGCGACGCGCTCCCCGGGATTATCGGCCCGGCTGCTACCAGGTGTCCGGCGACGACGTCGGATCGATCATGCCGCTCAGGAAGATCGCGTTGAGAAACAGACGGCTCGAGCCGTAGAAGTAGGCGCGAAAGTTCGGATCGTCGACGAGATGGATGACGACGCCGCGACCCAGCCGACTGGCGATGACCGACGGCTTTCCCGCCAGGCGGCGCTCGTTCTCGGGCGAAATGAAGCCGCTCAGACGCGGCGGATCGAGATACAGGGCGACGTTTTCGTAAGGAACGGGACTGGGTTCGAGCACCGTCCGGTGGGTCCGGATGACGGCGAGCTCCGGACGCGCGAAGCCATACGCCAGAGGATGGGTGAGATCGAGTTCGACGCCGACGATCGTGCCGGACAAGAGCTGCACCGCGCGTTGACCGCGGAAATCGGCATAGCGTCGACGTTCCTCCTCCTCTGCCGCCTCTCCAGCGCTCACCGCAGTCTCGTTCCCGGCCCCCTCGCGTCCCAACACCTCCTCGTTCACCCAACGAGTCGACGAGCCGAGCGCAACCAGCGCGCCGCCCTCTTCCACCCAGGACCGGAGCCGATCACGAACCGACTCGGTCAGCGAACCCGAGCCGCCGAAGCCGCCGAGCGCAAGGATCACATGGGTGTAGCGATCGAGGTCGACGCGACCAAGCGCCGCGCGGTCGACGAGGGCAGTCTCGACGCCGAAACGTCCGTCGAGCAGATGCCAGGCTGCACCCACCTGGTACGACGAAGTGCCCGAACCGGTCACCAGCAAGGGTCTGGGCGCGCGGAGCGGCCGCAGACTCGGACTGCCCAGATCGATACCGGACGCCGCCTGACCGCTCGACAGACGGTGCACGTCGACGCCATCGAACGCCGCCGCCGCGGCGAACAGGGCCTCGAGATCGTCCGTCGCGCCGACGTTCGCAGCGGGTTCGCCGACGCGCCCCACCGGCACGACGACGGCGCCGCGGTCGAAGCTCACCGGTCCGTCGACCGACTCGGCGACGAACGGCCTGGTCGCCGCCCGGGCGAGGAGACCCGCCCGCTGGAGCCGATTCAGCGTCCGTGGAGCGAAGTAGCCGTCCCAGGAGAACGCGTAGGCGTAGACATCGGCGGCCGGCGACGGCTCGCCGAAGCGACCCGGTTCGATCGCGGCGTCCTCGATCGGTTCGCCCAGCGCTTCAGGCCGGAACGCGTCGCCCTCCAGTCGATCGAATGCGGCGCCGAAGGCGAGCGGCAGAGTCCACGCGGACACGTCGTAGAACACGGAGTCCTCGAATTCGGTCGCCGGCTCGAAGAGCGACCGCGCGAGGGTCGACTGCGGTTGTGCCAGCGGCACGAGGAACGCACTGCCCGGAACGTACCTCCGGTCGTCGACGAGAATCTCCTCCGCCACCTCGTGAACCTCGATCTCGTGCCGCAGGAGCAGGTCGAGCACGCGCTCGGTGCGCCCGCGATCGCCGTCGACATGGAACACCCAAGCCGCCGCCGCGCTCTCGCCCTGCGCCAGAGCATCGCGGAAGAAGTCACGCTGGTACTCGAGAAGTTCGAGTTGCTTCGCGACGCCGCCCTCGACCATCGACAGCGAGGCGAGAAGCTGGTTCTTGATGCCGAAGCCGAATCGCAGTTCGCCGTTCGGCGTCTCGATCAGGTGACCGTCCGCCCCCGCCTGCTCGAACAGAAACCCGACTGCCCCGTGCGCGTCCGGATACGTCGAACCCTTGCCGAGGTAGAAGTCGTCGAAGCCCTCGCGGCTGTAGTACAGCCGGCCGGCGCCGTCGAACACCGAGGCGTGATGGGCTGCGATCGCCTCGGTCAGCTCCACGTTGCGCTCGGGGATCAAGGGATTCCGGCGACTCGGAACGCCCGGCTGGAAGAAGAACGTGCTGGCCGAGCCCATTTCGTGGAAGTCGCCCACCAGGTTCGGCTGCCAGCGCTTCCAGGTCGACATCCGTGCCTGGGACTCCGGGTGCTGAAGCAACAGCCAATCGCGGTTCAGATCGAACCAGTAGTGGTTCGTCCGCCCGCCGGGCCAGGGTTCGCGATGCTCCCGGTGCGCCGGGTCGGCGCTCAGCACGCGGCCCCGGTTCGTGTTCGCCCAGTGCGCGAAGCGCCCCAGACCGTCCGGATTCAGGCTCGGGTCGAGCAGGATGATCGCCTGTTCCAGTTCCTCCACGACCACCGGCGACCGCGACGCGGCGAAGTGGTACGCGACCAGCATCGAAGCGTTCGCGCCGGACGGCTCGTTGCCGTGGATGCTGTAGCCGAGCCAGATGACGACCGGCAGTCCGTCGAACGCCGGCGTCGGCAGCCGCGGATCGATCAGACCGCGCCGCCGCTCTCGGATCTCGTCGAGGCGCTCGTGATTCCGCGGCGAGGTGATCGTGAGGAGGGGTTGCGGACGCTGCTCGTAGGTCCTGCCCTGGACAGAAACGGTCACCCGCGGCGAGGAGGCGGCGACGGCCCGCATGTAGTCGTTCAGCTGGTCGGGACGAACATGCCATTCGCCGACGTCGTAACCCAGCACCTCCGACGGCCGGGGCACGTTCTCGTCGTAGGCAGCCGGATCGGAAGCGCCCGGCAGGTAGTAGGCCAGCTCCTCGGCTGAGATCTGAACGGCGAAGAACGAGGCGAGAGCCGCAAGGACTGCTGTCGAGATGTTCCGGTCGAGCATCGCGCGAGTGTAGCCGCAGCCGGTCCTGCCCGTCCGGCTCGGCTGATCCCGGTCTCTACCCGGCGCGCTCAAGCGCGGCGTGAACGTCCTCGAACTCGGCCGCGGCCCCTTCGGGAGGCCGCGTCGCGAGGCTGACGAGAACCGTCGCCGCAACACCGGCGATCAGGCCAGGGAGCAGCTCGTACAGGTCGTAGTACGAGTCCTTGAACTGCAGCACCCAAGCTACCGTTACTGCAAATCCTGCCGTCATCCCCGCCGCCGCGCCCGGCAGCGTCGTCCGCTTCCAGAAGAGAGAACAGAGGACAACCGGAACGAAGGCGCCCCCGAGCCCCGACCAGGCAAACAGCATGAACCAGAACAGGAGCGGCGGTTCAGACAGGGCGAACGGGATCGCCACGAGCCCCACGGCCGCCGTCGCGCAGCGGCCGTAGCGCGACAGGCGCCCCCCTCCGCGAGCCGCCCCGAAGATCTTCTGCCCGAGATCTCGCACCACCGCAGAGGAAGCGAGGATGAGGAGCGAATCGACGGTCGACATGATCGCGCCGAGAACGATGACGAGGAAGATGCCGGTAAAGAGAGCCGGAAAGAGCTCAGCGCTCATCCTCGGCATCACGGTTTCCGCGTCGTCCAGCAGTGGAAAGAGAGCCCTCCCGGCGATCCCGGTGAACACGGCGCCGACGTCGAACAGGACCATGCAGACGACGGCGACCCTGCCGCCCCGCACGAGTTCGCGGCCCGATGCGGCGGACATGAACCGGGTCAGGAGCTGGGGCACGCCGAGAAAGGCAAGCCGATGCCGGCGAAGCTCGCAGCCGAAAGGATGCCGGCCCAGGTCGCGCCGTGACTGCCCATCGCGCGCAGCAGGTTCGGATCCGCCGCCTCGAGCGTAACGATCGTCTCGTTCCAACCGCCCGCGGCGAGGATCCCCGCGACCGGCAGCAGGACGAGCCCGCACACCATGAGCAAGCCCTGGACGAGGTCCGAGTAGGCCACCGCCTTGAATCCGCCGACCACCGTGTAGAGGATCGTCACCCCGGCGCCAAGCCAGACGCCGTGAACGTAGCTGAACCCAAGGAAGGACGAAAACGCCTTGCCCGTCGCGACGAGTTGCGCACAGCAATAGACCGCGACCATCGACAGAATGACCGCGATGCTCAGCATCCGCAGGAGCTGCCGGCGGTCCCGGAATCGCTTCTCGAGGTAGTCCGGAACAGTGATCGCCCGGTAGCGGTCGGTGTACTCCTTGAACGGACGCGAGACGAAGACCCAGGCGATCGCAACGCCCATCACTTCGCCGAACACGACCCATAGCGCGTGGAAGCCGACGGCGTAGCCCATTCCCGTCAGGCCGAGCAACAGCCAGCCGCTCTCGCCGGTAGCGTTCGAACTGAAGGCAATGACCCAGGAGGGCAGCTTCTTGCCGGCGACGTAGTAGCCCTCCAGGCTGCCTCCCTCTCTCCGGCTCCACACGCCGAGACCCAGCAGAACGAGCATGTACAGCCCCAGGGGGACAAGCACGAGGACGCTCGCGGTCACGCCGCACCGCCCCGTTCCGACGCTCCACGGCGAGAATCCCGCCGCCGCTCAAGCCAATGCCGCAGGAAGACGAGAGCGGGTCCGGCGCAGGCCGACACGCCAAGCAACACCCAGGTCGAGATCGGCAGACCGCCCCACATCGGCGGCAGGCTAGCAGCGTTCGCCCGCGGACCCCCAAGACCTCCGCCCGGGAAGCGCCGTTAGACTCATCCGACGTCGATCAGCGCGGCGAGCGCCAGCCCTCGCCGACGCTACGAGTCCTGTCGCGGAAGATCACCGGGGAAATCACCTTGCCGAAATCTCACTCTGGAACCGTCGTGTTGACCGTCTCAGCTCTCGCAGCACTTGCCGCGGCGGCGCATGCCGCCGATGGCGCCCTCGACGAGAGCGCGTTCCTCGAGCGCAGCCGGCGCCTCATCTACGAAGGCAAGCGCTCCGGCGAGGGCTACTTCTCGTCCGACGGCCGACAGCTCGTGTTTCAGAGCGAACGAAGGGCGGAGAATCCGTTCTACCAGATCTACCTGCTCGACCTGCTGACCGGAGACACGAGGGAGGTGTCCACCGGCATCGGCAAGACGACCTGCGCCTTCATCCGACCGGACGGTACAACGATCCTCTACGGCTCGACCCACCACGACCCGCGGTCGGCCGACCTGCAGCAGCAGGAACTCGACTTTCGAGCATCCGGCCAGGAGCGCCGCTACGCCTGGGACTACGACCCGGAGATGGAGATCTACACCGTGCCGCTTACAGGCGGCGAGCCGCAGCGGCTCACCCACGTCCGCGGCTACGACGCCGAGGGCAGTTACTCGCCGGACGGCGAGTGGATCGTCTTCGCCTCCACCCGCGACGCCTACGAGCGGCAACTCAGCAGGCGCGAGGCGAACCTCCTCGAAGTCGACCCTGCGTTCTTCGGTGAGATCTACGTCATGCGCGCCGACGGCAGCGAGCAGACCCGGCTCACCCATGTGCCTGGCTACGACGGCGGGCCGTTCTTCTTCGCCGACGGTTCCCGCATTGTCTGGCGGCGCTTCTCCGAAGACGGCCTGGTCGCCGACGTGTGGTCGATGAACCCGGACGGGTCGGACCAGCGGCAGTTGACCGACTTCGATTCGATGAGCTGGGCGCCCTACCAGCACCCGTCGGGCGAGTACATCTTCTTCGCCTCGAACAAGCTCGGTTTCGAGAACTTCGAGGTCTTCATCGTCGACACGGAGGGGTTGAAGGAGCCGGTCCGAGTCACCTACACCGACCGATTCGATGGACTGCCCGTCCCGTCGCCTGACGGCCGCCAGCTCGTCTGGACCTCGAGCCGGCACGGCGGAGACGGCGGGCAGCTCTACATCGCCGACTGGAACCACGAAGCGGCGCTCGCGGCGCTCGAGACCTCGCCGGACCGTGTTGCCGGCGGTCCGCCGGCACTTCCCGCCGATCCTCGGACCGCGCTCGAAAGCCACGTCACCACGCTCGCCTCGCCGGAGTTCGGGGGCCGTCTGACGGGTACCGAAGGAGAGCTGCGGGCCGCGTCCTATCTCGCCGATCAGCTCGCCGCGCTCGGCGCCGCGCCGCTGCCCGGCGAAGACGACCTGCTGCTCGACTTCGAGTTCACCTCGGGCGCCCGCGACACGGGCACGACGATCCGCATCCAGACGGAGGGCAGCGACACCGAATTCACGGACCGGACACAGATCCAGGCCCTCGGTTTTTCCGACTCGACCCAGGTCGCGGGGGAGGCGGTGTTCGCCGGCTACGGCATCCGGGTGCCGGACTCTCAGAACTTCGGGTACGACAGCTACGCGACGCTCGACGTCGCCGGGAAGATCGCCGTGGTCCTCCGCTACGTGCCCGAGGACGTCGAGGGCGAGGCGCGGTCGATTCTCAACCGCTACTCGGGACTCCGCTACAAGGCCCTGACCGCGCGCGAAGCGGGCGCCGTCGGCCTGCTCGTCCTGACCGGGCCGCGCTCACCGAACGCCGGCGAGACGATCCCCATGGCGTTCGACACTGCCGCGGCCGGCTCCGGCGTCGCCGCCGCCAGTCTCGGAGGCGACGCCGCGAGAGCGCTGTTCGCCGGCGCCGACCGTGATCTGGAGGAGATCCAGAGGAGCTTCGACGACGGTAACCCGCACGTCGCAGGCTTCGCTCTCCCCGGAACCCGCGTCACGCTGACGACGGCGGTCGAGCGGGAACGGAGCGTCGCGCGGAACGTCATCGCCGTCCTGCCCGGCGACAACTCCGAGACCCTGGACAGACCGTGGGTCGCGCTCGGCGCCCACTACGACCACCTGGGCCGCGGTCGAGGCGGAAACTCACTCGCGCGGCCCGACGAAAAGGACGCTCTCCACCTGGGCGCCGACGACAACGCCTCGGGCACGGCGGCCGTGCTGGAGGCCGCGCGCCAACTGCAGGAGATGGGTCACGACCGGAACGTGGTTCTCGCCTTCTGGTCTGGAGAAGAACTGGGACTCCTGGGCTCGGCGGACTTCGTCGACAATCCGGTCATCCCGAACGAACAGATCGCGGCCTACGTGAACCTGGACATGGTCGGGCGAATCCGCGACAACCGCTTGACCGTCCAAGCCGTCGGTTCGAGCCCCGACTGGGCGGGACTGGTTGAAGCCGCCAACGTACCCGTGGGTTTCGACCTCGGCATGCAGACGGACCCATACCTGCCGACGGACACGTCGAGCTTCAACCGAGTCGACATTCCGACGGTCAACCTGTTCAGCGGCTCGCACGAGGACTACCACCGGCCGACCGACACGCCGGACCGGATCAACTTCGACGACCTCGAGCGGGTCGCCCGCTTCGCCGCCTTGCTCACCCGCCGCGTGGCGAACCACGCCGAGCCGCTCGAGTTCGCCAAGGTCGAGCGGAGCCTCCAACAGGGCGGCAGTCGGGATACGGTGCGCGCCTACACCGGCACGATTCCGGACTACGCGAGCGAGGTGGCGGGCCTGCTGCTGGGAGGCGTGATGGAGGGCGGGCCGGCCGCCGAAGCGGGGCTTCGGGGCGGCGACGTGATCGTCGAGTTCGCCGGCCAGGAGATCGCGAACATCTACGACTACACGTACGCACTCGACGCCGTGAAGATCGACGAGCCGCTCGAAGTCGTCTACCTGCGCGACGGCGAACGGCGTACGACGACCCTGATCCCGCGGGCCCGGCCCTGACGACAAGCGCCGATGAACGAGGACGACCACCCCTGAGGGAGCTGCCATGAAACCGAACCGTCGCCTGATTACCCTTCTCGCCGCAGCGGCCGTCACCCTGCTGCCGGTTGCGGCCTTGGCAGGAGCGCCGCCGACCGCCGCCGACCAGGCCGCGGCCGTGCCGCTGCCGTTCGCCGAACCCGAGAGCGTCGGCATGTCGAGCGAGCGACTCGAGCGACTGTCCGAGGCGATGGCCGGCTACATCGACCGTCAGCAGGTCCCTGGAACGGTCACCCTGATCGCCCGCCGCGGCAAGGTCGTCCACTTCGAGGCGCAAGGGCGCCGGTGGTCGGAGCAGGGCGCCGAGATGACGCCCGACACGGTCTTTCGCATCGCTTCGATGACGAAGCCGATCGCCTCGGCAGCGTTGATGACTCTCTACGAAGAGGGGCTCTTCCAGCTCCGCGACCCGATCTCGAAGTACCTGCCGGAATTCGCCGAGATGAAGGTGGCCGTCGAGCCGGACGACGACGAGTATCTCGGAGCGCCCTACAAGCTCGTCGACGCGGCGCGGCCGATCACCGTCCAGCACATCCTGACTCACACGGCGGGCTTCGCGAACAACTACCGGGGCCTCGCCAGCGCCGAGTACGCCAAGCTGCGGGAGCAGCGCACGCCGAACTGGACCGTCGGCGACTTCGTGACTGCGCTCGCAAAGGTCCCGCTCGAGTTCCACCCCGGCGACGCCTGGCAGTACGGGCCATCCGTCGATGTCGTCGGCCGCCTGGTGGAGGTGCTCTCCGGCAAGACCCTCGACGAGTACCTGAAGGAGCGCATCTTTGCACCGCTCCAGATGACCGACACCCACTTCTACCTCCCCGAGTCGAAGATCGACCGGTTCGCCGCGCTCTACCGTCCCGGCGAGGAGGGCGGTCTCGTGCTGACCGAGGCGCCGGACCTCAACGCGCGTCACGTTCGGGAACCGCATAGCTATTTCAGCGGATCCGGCGGACTCGTATCGACCGCCAGCGACTACTTTCGCTTCCACCAGATGATGCTCGGCGGCGGCGAACTCGACGGCCAGCGCATTCTCAGCCGGAAGACGATCGAACTGATGACCTCGAACCACACCGGCGATCACGGCATCTGGCTGCGGGGTCCGGGTTACGGCTTCGGTCTCGGCTACAGCGTGGTGACCGATCTCGGGCCATCGGCGATGCCGAACTCGGTCGGCTCGTACTCCTGGGGCGGCGCTTTCTGCACGGTCTTCTGGGTCGACCCGCAGGAAGAGCTGATCGGCATCCTGATGACCCAGGTCCGCCCGTACACCCATCTGAACATCCGATCCGATCTGCAGACCTTGACCTACCAGGCGATCGTCGATTGAGACCGACGAGCTGGATGAACCAACTCGCGGGCTGCTTCGACGCATCAGATCCTGGCAACCGTGGCAACCTGGGCAATCGGCGACGTCCACGGCTGCTTTCGGACGCTCGCCGCGCTGATCGCTCGGCTCGACTTCGACGAAAACCGAGATCGCCTCTGGATGGTGGGCGATCTCGTCAACCGCGGGCCGTCATCTCTCAAGACCCTGCGCTGGGCCTGCAACCGCGCGGAGGCGCTGGGCGGTCGTTTCGTTGCCGTTCTCGGCAACCACGACCTCCACTTGATCGCTCGGCAGCTCGGCGTCTCCGCAGACCGGCCAGGCGACACTCTGGAGGAGTTGCTCGGCGCCGACGACGTTCAGGACCTTGCTGGCTGGCTTCGCGCGAGACCGTTCGTTCACCTTGACCGCGTCGCCGGCCATCGCGTCGTCCTGGTCCACGCCGGGCTGCCTCCGGGCTGGAGCCGAGACGTCGTGCGGCAGGCGGCCCGGCGGCTCGAAGAGAGACTCCAGGGCGCCAGCGCCGTCGGGCTGCTCCGTCGGCCTCCGCCGGACGACGCGGAGGGATTGGCCGCCTTCACCCTGACCCGCATGATCGATCGGTCGGGACAAGCCGACCCGTACAACGGGCCGCCGGAACAGGCGCCGAAAGGACTTGATCCGTGGTTCGACGCGATACCGCGTGCCTGCCCTGGGGACGTTGTCGTCTGCGGCCATTGGGCGGCCCTGGGCCTCCGCCTGGCGCCCGAGCTGATCGCCCTGGACACCGGCTGCGTGTGGGGCGGCCAGCTGACTGCCTGCCGCCTGGAGGATCGCCTGATCGTTCAGCAGCCCGTTCTCGATCCACTGCCCGGCTAGTCCGAAACCAATCCGCTATCCCGTTCGTTGTTATCCATGAAGGGCCTCCCGCTCCTCGGCCTGGTCGAGGCGGGCCGAACCGAGAGATGAAGGACGCATACGCCATCTCGCGCATCCTGCTTGCAGACATCTACGACGCGACCGCCGAGAGGGAGTCCCCCCCGAAGCGGACGCGTCAGCGGCTGCGACATCTGGCGCTCACGCTCTCGACGGTCCTGTTCGCCGCCGCGCATGCGCCGGTCGAGAAGCGCGGAGCGCCCGACGAAGCGCTCGCCCGGCTCCAGGAGATGACGTCGACGATCAAGGACTGCGAGGACGAAGGCGTCCTGTCAGCGGCCGAGGCGAAGCGACTACAGCAGATGAGCGAGGAGCTGGCCCGCGAATTCGAGCCAGGTTCCTGACGGCATCGTCAAGCGGAACCGGTCAGTCCCAGGCGCTGCGGCAGTTCTTCCGTCATCAGTTCGTCGACGTGCTCGCGGCTCGAGCCGAGGGCGACCACGTCGAACTTGCCGTACCGTTCGAGCGGACCCACGTTGTAGACGAGGAAGCGGCCCGCCTCGAGCCCTCGGTCCTCCACGGACCTGCCCAGGCGTCGAAGCAGTTCGTCGAAGGTGAGACCGACGAGGTTCGGATGAACGACGTCCTGAGCCTGGTACGGCGGCCGTCCGTCCGGATGGATACGGTCGACCAGGTTCATCGGCGTGCTCGTGCCGCCCCAACGGCCATTGCATTCCGTGAACAGGACCTTGCCCGACGGGAGGACGAGGTGGTCGAAGGAACACCGGCCAACATAGCCCAAGCCCTGCAGAGCCGCCGCCACCCGGCCGGCCCGCGAGACAATCCGCCGCTCCACATCCGCCGCGAGCGCACTCGGCCTGCTGCCGACGAACACGCCCTCGCTGCCGGAGAGGATCTGCTCGTAGACGCCATCCAGCCGCGGAGGGCCTACATCCTCGGGCGGCAGCCACCACTGGGTCGACGGCGACAGAGTCGCCCGCTCCCAGGAAACCGCGAGAACATCCTCGTCGCCACAGCCGGAGGTCCGTTCGAGGAACGCCTGCACCAGCCTGACGACGCCAGCCCGCCCGCGGCGACGCAGGTCGGCGCCGTCGAACACCTGATTCCCCATCGCCGATGCCGAGCGAAGCCGCTTGAGCGCCACTTGCGCTCGGTGCTCCGACAGCTCGAGCAGGGCCCTGGCCAGAGCCTGAGGCGACCGCGACCGTTGACTCGCGGGGAGGTGGCCCGGCCCGAGAACCGCCGTCACGAGATCCTCGAAGTTCGCCTTGTCGTTCGCAATCCAGGTCACCGGCGGCGGCGGCGCCAGAACCCTCACCCGGGCTCCACCTTCCCTGGCTACGGCTGCCGCGAGCTCCCACACCGCGGAAATGCCCATGAAGGGCTCGACGATCAAACCGCCACGCGTCGCCGCCAGCCTCGCGAGGCCCCCGCGGAGCGAACCGGCCGCCGCGGAGCGCGAGATATCCAGACGGCTCTCGCCCGGATCGACGACGAGGAGTTCCGCGGCGCCGAGCCCCAGAGTTTCCCGGCAGTACCGCTCGTAGCCCGGCGCCGCCGGCGTCGATGCGATGTAGACATCGCCGTCACCCGTCCGTAGCCGCGCTCGATGCTGATAGTCCTCGACTCCGGTGATCCCGTCGAGGAACGGAATGCCCGAGAAATCGTCGAGATGAAGGGCCGTCAGGTCGCCAGCGGTCGACTCGTAACGGAGCGGCTCGTAGGCCTCGAGCCTTCGCGGCAGGTCGAGGCGAGCCGCGAACTCGGCTACAGCGTCCGCCACGCTCATCGAACCGGGCCTTGCCGCTCGATCGCCAGGGCCGGCGGCGGTCCAGCCAGGAGCTCGCGGCAGGCGTCGCAGTCCACCTTTCCCGAGTGGGCCATCGGCAGCTCCTCGACAACTCGCCACCGCCGCGGACGCTTGAAGCCCGCCAGACGGGCCGCGAGGTGACGCTCCAACCCGGGCAGACCGCCAGACGCGTCGAAGCTCTCGCCGCGGGCCACGACGGCCGCAACGCGCTCGCCCCACTCTCGATCCTCGCAGCCGACGACACAGACGGCAGCTGCACCGGGCCACTCCGCGACCGCAGCCTCGACCTCAGCCGGATCAACGTTCTCCCCTCCGGTGACGATTCGGTGCGCGGCCCGGCCCAGCACGCGAAGCGAGCCCTGCTCGTCGACCATTCCCAGGTCCCCGGTGTCGAACCAGCCGTCGGCCCCGAACGGACGCTCGAGCGCGGCGCCCGGCTCGGCGAGATAGCCGTCGAAGAGTGATGCGCCGCGCACCTCGATCGGCCCGACGACGCCGTCTGCGGCACGGATGCGCAGGTCAAGCCCCGGCATCGGCGGACCGACACCGTGCGGCGCCGGAGACTCCGCTCCCGGTCGTTGCGTGGCGACCTGTGAACACGCCTCGGTCAACCCATACGTGGCGAAGACCGGCCAGCCGGCCCTCCGCGCCCGCGTGATGAGCGCCGGAGACGCCGCCGCGCCGCCCACCAACACGGCGCGCAGCGACGAAGGACATGGCCTCACGGCAGAACCGACCAGCCGACCGAGCATCGTCGGCACGACGGAAAGCAGAGTCACCCGATGACGCTCGACAGCGGTCCGCGTCGCCTCCGCGTCGAACGAACCGTCGAAGCGCCGACCGCCGAGAACGACCGTCCGACGCGCAACGAGACAGCGAATCACGATCATCAGGCCGCCGACGTGGGCAGTGGGCAGGCCCAGCAACCAGCGATCCCCCGCCTGCCAACCGAACACCTCGGCGTGAGCAGCCGCCGACCGGACGAGGGCGCCGCGGCGGAGCACCGCGCCGCGCGGGCGGCCGGAGGTGCCAGAGGTGAAGACGATGCACGCCGTGTCCACGTCGAGACCAGCGCCGACCGCCGTCTCGCCGGTCCGAACGTTCGTGACGGGAGTCGCTCGACCATCCGCTCCGACGAACAAACGGGCGCCCGCCAACGTGACCGCCCGGTTGGTTTCCATGCGGGTCCACCGCGGATGAAGCAGCACGAACGGAACCCGGTCCTCGAGCAGCGCGAGGAGAGCCGTGATCGTCGCGAACGACACATCGCCGACGACTGCCACCACCGGACGCCCCGCACTGCGACCGGCGCTTCCTGCGGAGAGCCCTGAGGCGATCTCGCGTCGTTTCCTGTCAACCAGCGAGGCGACGTCCGCCCAAGTCAGAGATGAACCGCCGGCGGCGGGAACAACTGCGACGCCCGAGGGCTGCTCGCGCGCGGCTTCCCGCACGGACAACTCGCGCCTGCCGAGTCCGCCCGCGCCCGCCACCCTCGCCTCAACCACCGGCGCCGTCGACGCCGGATCCAAGCACGATTCCGACAGCCAGCAGAACGCCGAAGACGAGCAGAAGCTGCGCAGTCGCCGCGAGTGACTTGTTAAGCCTCGCGCCGTCGCGCCGCCACACGCCACGCAGGACGACGAGCGCCACAGGCAAAGACAACCAGGCGAGAAGGGGCCACGGCCCCGCTTGAACGGCGATCGGAACGACGGAGAGGTAGGCCGAGAGGAGCAGGACGAGATACTCGCAGCGAGTGAAGCGAGAACCGAAACGAACTGCCCAGGTCCGCTTGCCTGCCACCGCGTCGGTGTACCGGTCGCGCAGGTTGTTCACGACGAGGATCGCCGTGGCGAGCGAACCCACGCCCAGCCCAGCCCACCACGCGGACGTCGGCACTTCGAGAACCTGCACGTACGCGGTGCCGGCCACCGCGACGAAACCGAAGAACAGGACGACGAACACGTCTCCGAGTCCGAGATAGGCGAGTGCCCACGGCCCGGCGGTATAGGAAAGTCCGGCGACGATGGAGAGAGCGCCAAGCAAGAGCACCGGCCAGCCGGCGACGGCCAGCAGGTAGAGGCCGCACCCGACGGCGAGCCCAAACGCGACCCAGGCGCCGAGCCAGACTTGACGGCGGCTGAGCAATCCCGACTGGACCGCCCGTTCCGGCCCCACTCGCAGCTCGGTATCCGCACCGCGGTCGAAGTCGAGGACGTCGTTCGAGAGGTTCGTGCCGACCTGAATCGCGAGCGCGGCGCCCAATGCGGCCACCGCGGCGCCTGGCCTGAACCCGCCGGCGCTGGCGGCGCAGGCACTGCCGACGATCACCGGCGTCACCCCGGCCCAGAGCGTCTTCGGCCGGATCGCCTGCAGCCAGACGACGGCGGCGCTGCCCGCGCTCCGCGATGCGCGCGCCCGGCTGCTCATGGGTAGCGCTGGAACTTCGAGAAGTCCGGCTTGCGTTTCTCGAGAAACGCCTGGCGGCCTTCCTGTCCCTCGCGCGTCATGTAGAAGAGGAGAGTCGCGTTGCCGGCGAGTTCCTGCAGGCCGGCCTGGCCGTCGCAGTCCGCGTTCATCGCCGCCTTCAGGCATCGGAGCGCCATCGGACTGTTCGCCAGCATCTCGCGGCACCAGGTCAGCGTTTCCTGCTCAAGCTCCTCGAGCGGCACGACAGCGTTCGCCAGCCCCATGTCGAGCGCCTGTCGAGCGTCGTACTGACGGCAGAGGAACCAGATCTCGCGCGCCTTCTTCTGGCCGACGATGCGGGCCATGTACGAGGCGCCGTAGCCGCCGTCGAAGCTGCCGACTCGCGGGCCGGTCTGGCCGAAGCGGGCGTTGTCCGCCGCGATCGTCAGGTCGCAGACCATGTGGAGGACATGCCCGCCGCCGATCGCGTAGCCCGCAACCATCGCGACGACCGGCTTCGGCAACGTGCGAATCTGCCGCTGCAGGTCGAGCACGTTAAGCCGCGGCACGCCGTCCTCGCCGATGTAGCCGGCGTCGCCGCGGATGCGCTGGTCGCCGCCGGAACAGAAAGCCAACGGCCCTTCTCCGGTCAGGATGACGACGCCGACCTCACCGTCGTCGCGCGCCACGTCGAACGCGCCGCTCATCTCTTCCACAGTCAGAGGGCGAAACGCGTTGCGCACCTCGGGTCGGTTGATCGTGATCTTCGCGATGCCCTCCGCTTCGCCGTCCACGTAGGACTTCTCGTAGCGGATGTCCGTGTAGTCACCGGCGTCCCGCCACTCCTGCGCTCCCGTGTCACTCATCCTCGACGCCTCCTTCGGCCGGCGACACTACACCGCGAAGGGTCCGGCGGCGCCGAACGAAGGAGCTCGGGGACACCTCCGGATCTGCCTCGGAGATCGCCCGGTCGACGAGCCGGGCCAGCCTCCCAGGCGCCTCGAGCGGTACGTTGTGGCCGACACCGTCGACGATCTCGAGGCGACCGGCCGGCAGAAGCGCCGCCATCTGCGCCGCCAACTCGACGAACTTCGAGTCCAGGCCGCCAGCAACCAGGGTCACAGGGCAACCGACTGCCGGCAGAACGGGCCGAAAGTCCGGCATCGCACCCAGGCTGAGCGCCCTCATCGCGGCCGCGAGAGCGCGTGGCTCGTGACCAAGCCGGGTCCGTCGCTGCTCGGCAAGCAAGTCGGCGTCGAGTCGGTTCTGGCTGGCAAACAGCGGCAACGCGGACCACTCCCGATCGAAGGCCTCGACGCCTTGCTCCTCGATCAGGCGGGCCCAGGTCTCATCCTCCTGTCGCCGCACGGTTCGTTCCGCGTCGTTCGGGAGCCCGGGATTCGCGCCGACGACGACCGCGCCGACGAAGAGATCCGGCCGGGATGCAAGCAGCCCCAGGGCGATCCGACCACCCAGCGAGTAGCCCACCAGAAAGCGGGGCGCGGGGACGTTGTCCGCGATCGCCCTCGCCAGACGCTCGACCTCGGCGGAAAAGGCGGCGCCGGAATCGTCCCCGGCAGCCGGCACGCCGGCGCCGGCGTGCCCGCGCAGCGCCGGCGCCCAGGCGCGCGAACCAAGCCGCGCAGTCAACCGCCGCCAACTCGCCGGGCTGCCGGAAAAGCCGTGAACGAGGACCGCAGTGATCATCCTGCAGCAGCCGTCGCCAGCGCGGCCGCCACCTGCTTCTCGGCCGCCGCCAGCTGCCCCTCCTCAACCGCCGCGACGACAATCGACACACCGCGACGACCGAGTCCGGCTGCAATCGCCTGCTCGAGCGTCGCCTCGTCCTCCGCCCGGGCACAGGGAAGACGGAACGCCTTCGCCATGCCGACCAGATCGACATCAGGCGGCGTCAACCAGTGCTTCCCCGCTTCGCCGCGGAAGAGGTCGGTAGCAGCAACCGGAAGATGCTCGAAGATGCGGCCTCCCCCATTGTCGATGACGACGACGACCGCCGGCGGCCCGTCCCCGTACGTCGAAGCCGCGGCGAATCCGTCCAAGTCGTGCACCACGCTGACATCGCCGACGAGGAGCAACCCGGCGTCGAAACCGCCGCACGAAACGGACCCCAGAAACCCCGCGACCAAGCCGTCGATGCCGGAAAGCCCGCGCTGACTCGCCACCCATACGCGGCGATCCAGTCGCTCCGCCCAGGTCTCGACCAGGCGCACCGAAAGACTGTTGCCGAGCATGAGCAAACCGTCCGTCGGCATCGCCCGAACGACGACTCGCGCCGCCGCTCCGTCGTGAAACCTCGGGCCGGCGGCGGCCGTCGCATCCCGCAGACGAGCACACAGGCCGTCCAGCGCCTGACGCCAGGAACCGCACCCTCCGCGGCGCTCTGCGAGCGCGTCGCCGAGCCGCTCGCAGAGCGCTCTGCTCGTTCGTTCCACCCGACCGAACAGGAACAGGGAGGCGAGCCCATCAGGGTCCGTCCAGGGTCCGTCCGAGAGCACGATCTGCGGTGCGCCGCTCAACCGCATGAGTGCTTGCGTTCCCGCCGACACCGGCGGCGCCCCGACCTGAACCACCAAGTCAGGCAGCGGCAGCGAGTCGAAGCCGGCGCCAGCCCAGGCGGCGCCAAGTCGATCAGCCAGACGAACGTCGCCGTCTGCCGCCACCGCCCCGGCTTGGAACCGGCTCTGGCTCGTCGCCTCGGCGAGCAGCGGGAAGCCGGTCGAGCGCGCGAGTTCGAGCAGCGCGAACGGGTCCGAGCCGGACGCCGCCCGACGCCGCGCCGGCAGCGGCAGCGGCAGCGCTCCAGCCACGATCAGACCACGTTCGGCCTGTGCGCATAGCGCCGCTGCCCGCTCCACCGTTTCGAGATCCGGCTCGATCGTCGTTCGCGACGCACCGAGCGGCCGGCTGAGCACCTCGTCGACCCGGGCTCCGAGCTTCCTGTCGCCAACGCCGGCAACCGGCTCCAGGGGCTTGCTCGCCCTCACGTTCAGGTGGACAACGCCCGGCCGAGTCCACCGCGCGCGATGAACCGCCTGCACGACGTTCCGCCTCAGCGCGCGCAGAGAAGCCCGGTCAACGCGGCCAGCGAGGTCGATCTCGGCGAAGTGATTCACCGCGCCGCCGAACAGCTTCGTCTGGTCCGTCGTCTGCGGCGCCCCGCAGTCCATCAGTTCGCGCGGCCGGTCGGCACTTGCGACGATCAGCGGCAGCCGGGCCTCGCGGGCCTCGAGGATCGCCGGGAGGTAGTGGGCCGGAGCGCTTCCCGATGTGCAGACGAGGACCGTCGGCGCCCCGGTCGCCCGAGCCTGACCAAGTGCGAAGAACGCCGCCGCACGCTCATCCGCGATGCTGCGGACCTCGAGCAGCCCGTCCGGACCGGACGCCCTACCGGGATCCGCCAGCTCCAGCATGGCGAGCACGAGCGGCGTCGAACGCGAACCCGGACTCGTGATCGCCCTCCGGACGCCAGCCTCGACGAGGGCGCCAACCACGAGGCGGGCACGCTCGAACTGAACCGTCCCGAGACTCTGTTCCTCCGCCCGGCTGTCGCCTGGCCCTACGTCCATGCGCCAAGGATCGCCGACAGCTTCAGATTCGTCTCCGTGAGTTCATGACTCGGATCCGAATCGGCGACGATCCCATTCCCGGAATAGAGCAGGCCACTCTGCCCCACTGCCAGGCAGGAGCGGAGCGCGACCGAGAACTCGCCGTCGCCATCGCCGTCGAACCAGCCGACCGGACCGGCGTACCAACCCCGATCCCGCTCCTCGGTGCGGCGGATCGCGTCCAAGGCAAGGGACGTCGGACTGCCGGCGACCGCCGGCGTCGGGTGGAGCGAGTCGACCAGCTCCAACACGTGAGGGGGTTCGACCGTCTCCGCGACTGCCGCGGAAATCGGCGTCTCCAGATGGAGGACATTTCGCAGCACGCGCACCACAGGCGATCCGGGAAGCGGCGCAACCACGCCGCCGCAGCTCTGGCCCAGTCGCTCCACGAGGTAACGCACGACGAGATCGTGCTCGAGCCGGTCCTTGCTGCTCGCAAGAAGCTGTCGTTCAAGCTCCCGCCGGCGCCCCGGGTCCGGGTCGCTCGCCATTGACCCGGCCAGAGCCTGGGTCTTCATCTGGCGGCCGCGTCGACAGACAAGGAGCTCCGGCGTGGCGCCGAAGAAGATCGCGCCGCCGCGCAGGAAGGCGAACCCGGTACAGGTCGGCAGGTGCCGTCGCAGCCGATCGACGATCGAGACCAGATCGTCGACGCCGAAGGGTCGCGCGAGTCCGAGTTCGACGGTTCGCGCCGCGACGACTTTGTCGAGCAGACCATCCGCGACGTCTCGGCGGAGCAGGGCCACGCGCTCGACCCACTCGCTCGCCGGCGGCCGATCCGTGCCGTGCAGAATCTCCGGCAGCGAACCTGGCCCTCCGCTCGCCCGCGCCGGTCCCGTGCCGTTGCCGTTCCCGGCGCCGTTCACTCTCGCCGCGCCGACGTCGCCCGCAGCGAGTTCGTTCGCCAGCCTCTCCAGGCGACGAAGCCACTCTCGCTCTTCGTTCATTTCCTCCAGGCCGAGCGCCGCGAACAGCCGGGCGTCCGTGCCGTCCGCCTGATAGCCGATCTGCGGCAGGACGAAGCTGCCGGCGCCGAAGTCGGCCCAAGCCGAGCCGGCATCGTCACCCGCCGACCGATCGAACGCAAGGCCGCCATGGAGCCGCAGCGGCAGATCGTCCGCGCCAACCAGTTCGCCTTGAAGAGCGGCAGCCCGAGCGGCCAGTTCGTCGAACGACGACTCGTCCGGGGCGACCTCGAAGCGCCGCGCCACGCCCCAGCCCGCACTCTGCATGCCCCGCGGCGGCGACCAGAGGTGGCCAACCCTCTGGGGGTTCGGGAACAGCCGCGCCGCACGTTCGATGAAGCGCTCGGGCGTCACCGACGGCGCGTCGACGGTCAACAGGCGGAGCCGCGGCCCCTGCGTCTGCGGAGCAGGCGCCCCGCGGGCGCCGCGCGGCCGAGGCGCCGGCGAAGTCATCTGTCGACGACTCCCGCGGCGCCGGCTTCCTGCCGTCCTTCGGCTCGGGCCAGGAACAGGTTGCAGGCGCCGAACGTCAGCGACCGCGTCTCGAGCGGTTCGAGGCCGGCTCCACTCATCATTCGGACGAACTCGGCGGCCGGCGGAAACGCCTGAATCGACCGGCGCAGATACCGGTACTCCGCAGCTCTGCCGACGAGTCCACCGATCGTCGGCACGACATGCCGGAGGTGAATGCCGGCCAACCATCCGAGCAGCCCTCGGTCGGGTTGGCCCAACTCGAGGACGGCGACCCGACCGCCCGGCTTCGTGACCCGCGCCATCTCCCGGAGCGCCCGTGCCCGATCGGGAACGTTGCGTATTCCGAAGGCGATCGCAGCGCCGTCGAAACTGCCGTCCGGAAAGCGCAACTCCTGCGCATCGCCGCCGCCGAGACGAACTCGCGCTGCCAGACCCGCCCGCTCCACTTTGTCGCAGCCGAACGCGGTCATCGCCGGCGAAGCGTCCACGCCAACGACGACGACCGAGGGGTGGCTCCGTGCAATCGCGATTGCCATGTCGCCGGTGCCCGACGCGATATCGAGGACGCGCGGCCGATCTCCGCTTGAATCCTCGAGCGCCAGCGACTCGGCGGCGACGCGCCGCCAAGCCGAGTCGAGCCCGAGCGAAGCCACCAGGTTGATCACGTCGTAACGCGACGCGATGCGATCGAACATCGCGCCTGAACCGTCCCTCGTAGCCATCGCCGTGTCGCCAAGCGTCATCGCCGCAGTTCCCCCACCGCCCCGTCGTCTAACGTTCCCGTTTCGCGCTGGCGCGAGCGAGCGTCGCCAGCGCCCGGCGGGCGGCGCCATCGGGGACCCGGCTCAACGCCTCGATGCCCCGCTCAACGTAGGTCGCGGCGAGATCGCGGCAGATCGCCTCCACGCGATGCTGTTCCATCGCCTGAAGGACCCGATCCCGTCGACGCCGCGCCGCCGCCGAACCGCCGTTCGCTCCGGCGCCGCCGTTCGTCGGACGGCTGCCGTTCGCTCCGTTGGCGAGGCGTTCGTCATCCCCGTTCCACGAGGAGTTCGGCTCCGCCGCGATCGCGCGGATCGTCCGCTCGAGTTCCGGCTCGTGTCGCAGCGCAACGATCAGCGGATAGGTGATCTTGCCCTCCGACAGGTCGCTGAACAGGGACTTGCCCGTGTTGCTGTGGTGTCCCACCAGATCGAGCAGATCGTCGATCACCTGGAACGCCACGCCGATCGACTCGCCGTACGTTTCGACGGCGGCGCGATGCTCCGGGCGCGCTCCGCCTATCAGCGCGCCAGCGCCCAACGCCCAACGGAACAAAGCCGCCGACTTGCCCCGCGCTACCCTGAAGTAGAGCTCCTCGGAGGCGTCCAGCGAACCGCGGTTCTCGAGCTGGAGAGACTCGGCGCGGATCATCTCTGCGATCGTCGCCAGCAGACTCTCCATCACGCCGGGCACGGCGACCCGCTGCACGCGGAAGAGAGCCTCGATCAGGAGATAGTCGCCGGCGAAGATGGATGCTGCATTGCCAAGTTCGACCCGGGCCGCCGGCTGGCCTCGGCGCCGGTCGGCGCAGTCGACGACGTCGTCGTGGAGCAGAGTCGCATTGTGAACGAGTTCGGCTGCGGCCGCGATCGCGCTCACGGCCGACCCGCCGGAGCCTCCGCCCAAGCGTGAAGCCAGCACGACGCAGAGCGGCCGAAGTCGCTTGCCGCCGAGATGAACCAGGGAGGCGCCTGCTTGACCCACCGCGCTACCGCCGTCCGACAGCGTCGCCAACTCGTCCTCCACGCGAGCCAGGTCGGAACGTACGAATCCGATGAGGTCGTCGATCGTTGCAGCAAGACCGGCGAGGCCCCCGTCGTCGCACAGGTTCCGCAACCTGACCAGAACTTCGTCACCGGTTCCGGGATCCGGCGACCGCTCCGCAAACACGGTCAAGACTCCGCCTCCTCCCACTCGAGATCCTCCACCTCGCCCGCCGCCGCGTCCGGCTCACGCCGGCGAAGCTGACCGAGGCGCAGAGCAACCGCTCCGCCCACGCCGAGAAGAGCCTTCAGGCCGAAGTTCGTCACCGTCCCCCCGTTCAGCAGGAACTCGGCCAGCGCGTCCGTCCGTTCCATGACGGAGTCGATATCTCGAAGACGCTGACGAAACGCGATCGTGTCGGGAGAAGTGTCTGCTTCCAGAGCGGGAATCCAGTGACGCATCTTCTCCCGAATCGGGTCCCACTCGCGCCGCTTGCGGATCTGGACGACGTTGCGAAGCACTCGCTCGAGGTCCGTCTCCGGTCGATAGACGACCCGGCGCGACCCGGCGACGCGCTCGGGTGCGATCAGCTTCCACTCGCGCAACTCCTTGCAGGCCATCGAGACCGCGCCGCGAGACAGTTCGAGCCCCTCCATGATCTCCTTCGCGTCGACGGGATCGCTCTGGGACAGGAGCCAACCAAAGACACGCGCCGTCGTGGGCGGCACGCCCCAGAAGGTGCCGAGAGCGCCCCAAAGCTGGACGAACTCCTCCCGGACCTGGTCCACACGGTCAGCGCTTCCGCGATCCATGACCGGCACGATAGACCATTTTGCTACGAGATTTCAAATATTCCTGAACTTTCTGGCAAATCTGCAAGTCCGGGTCGAGTCGACTGCTCGCGGCTTCCGCCGAAGAGACGCTCCATCGATTCAACGCTCGTCCCGCAGCAGAACATGTCGCAGCCGCACCGTAACCCGCCCCGCTGGCGGGAGCCTACCGCTAATCGAGACCGGCAGGCGGAGCTCCTTCAGAGCGAGAATCTCGATCGCCCCCTCGAGCCCCAGGAGTTCGAAGTCCCGAGCAGTCCCATCGGCGTCGACCGCGATTGGCGTGAGGTCGAACCGAACGAGAGTCATCTCGTCGGGCGGCTCGCCTCCGGCGATCGAGAAGGGCGGCGGCGCAACGCCCGTGACCGCGGTTCGCTCGATTCGCACGAGGAGGGTCTGTCGATTCGAAAAGACGGGCACCGTCCACGACGCCTGCTCGTTCGCTGCGGCCGGCTCGGCCGCGAATCGTCCGACGATGTACAACAGCACGGAAGGCTCGGACAGCGGCGCCTCGAGGCCCGCAGGAACGCCGTACTCCTCCAGATAGCGGTGAGTCCAGTCAGCCATCTCCAGACCCTCTTCGCCACGATTCGGCGTCGCCCGCTCGACGACGACCCTCCGGTCGCAGAAGGTGGAGTTCTTGTAGCGATTCCGGCTGCCGCGCTCTTCCTGGATCCGCAGGTGGGCGCGGAGCGTCGCGGGATCGAACCAGGTCCTCGAGTCGGAGCGGCGGCCGAAGTTGGAGGATTCGAGGCGAACCCTCGCGGCCCGAACGGGGAGTGCAGGCCGACCGCGGCACCGTTCGTTCGGGGGAACCTCGGCCGCGGGTTCGAGCTCGACCGCGGCGTCCGCCGACACGAAGAGCTTCCGGGCGTGGAACTCGAGCCGCTTCCAGGGCAAAGCGCCGGCAGCCGGTTCCGGGGAAGCAGACGTTGCGGGCGCCACCGCCGACAGACCGACCCCAGCCGCCGCCAGGACCCGGAGCAGGGCCGTCTGTATTCGCCGGCGCTCCACGACACCCCGTCAGACCGGCCGCCAGGCAGAGCGGGGCGGTCTGTTCCCGATCCAGGGATGAGCCGCTTCGAGCTGAGCGGCCAGCCGCAGCAACACGCCTTCACCGCCTGCCGAGGCCGCGAACTGCACGCCCATCGGCAAGCCGTCCGCCCCGCTCCACTCAAGCGGCGCCGATAGAGCAGGGTTCCCGCATACATTCATGAGTTGCGTAAAGCCGATCGTCTGGAGCAGGGCTGGCAGATAGTCGCTCCCCTGGTTCGACAGGGACAGCACGCCCAGCTTTGCCGGCGGCGCCGCCATCGTCGGCGACAGGAGAACATCGAAGCCCCCACCGAGGAACCCAGCGAACACCCGGCCGGTCGCATGCACGGTGCGGGTGGCCCGAGCGTAGGACGCCGCGTCGCTCTGCTCGCCGACCGCCGCCATCGCGCGGGTCGCCGGCTCGAGTTCGTCTTCCCGCGGGGCCCGCCCCAGCACCTCGGCGCGTTCGGCGAGCGTAGCGGCGATGTTCGCGCCGACGATGAGCCGCGTCGCCGCACCCAAGGCCTCCGCGTCGATCGCCGGCGCCGCCTCGACGACATCGTGTCCGAGACTCGCGCACTTCTCCGCAACGTTCCGGGCCGCCGCAACGCAGTCCGGATGGACTGGGGCGCCGTTGAAGGCTGTCACGGTGACCGCAATCCGCAGCCGGCCTGGATCGCGGCCGACCTCATCGAGGAAGGGTCGCTCCGGCGGCAGCGCGTGGTAAGGGTCGCCCGCTACCGGTCCGGCCACCACGTCGAGCAGGGCGGCGCTGTCGCGAACCGTCCGACTGACGCAATGCTGGATCGAGAACCCGGCCCAGCCCTCGCCGGCATCCGGCGCCAGCGACACCCGGGCGCGGCTCGGCTTGAGCCCGAACAGCCCGCAGCACGACGCGGGAATGCGAATCGAACCGCCGCCATCGCTCGCGTGGGCAGCCGGAACGATGCCGGCCGCCACCGCAGCCGCGGCGCCGCCTGACGACCCGCCGGCGCTCCGCTCGAGGTTCCAGGGATTCCGGGTCGGACCGAAAAGGGCGGACTCCGTGCTCGTCGTCAGTCCAAACTCCGGCGACGCGCTGCGGCCGAGAAAGAGCAGCCCGGCGCGGCGATAACGGCTGACCATCGTCGAGTCGTGATCCGGCACGTTCCCCTCGAACAGTCGGCTGCCGTTCGTCATCGGCAGCCCCTCCGCGGAGGCATAGAGATCCTTCAGCAGATAGGGCACCCCGGCGAACGGACCGCCGGCAGCTACCGCCGCCGGCGCGTCGGCGATCGCACGCTCGAGATCCGAGCAGACGATCGCGTTCAGGTCGCCATTCAGCTCGTCCGACAGGCTGGCCGCCATTTCGAGTGCGTCCGTGGGGCCGAGTTCCCCTTCCCGGATCAACCGTGCAAGTTCAAGGGCGTCACTTCGCAGGTACGTCTCTCTCCAACTGGAACTCAAGACAATCCCCTCCGTGTTTCGGAGCGCTCCGTCGAGGAGCCTACCGGTCGACGTCAGAGGGTACCGCGTTCGCCGAGCGCTTGGCCGAAAACCGATCAGGTGCGTCGACACTTATGCGCGATCGGCTATCATCGGTTCATGTACCGCATGTCATCGCTCGCCGCCGCCATGGCGATGGTCTCAGGCGTCGGCGCAGTCGGTGGATACCTTCCGCCGGCAGAGGCACAGGAACCGGGCGCTCCGATCGCAGCGCCCGGCAGTCTCGTCCACTGGCCAGGGAACGGCGTGGAGAGATGCCTGATCGGCGACCGGAACTTCTCCCCCACCGAGGTCGGCGGACAAACGGGTTGCCTCGTGCCGATCGGGTTGACGAGAACCGATGACGTGATCGCCGAACGCGACCGTCTCGGGACCCGCGAGAAGCTGACGATCGGCCTCGCGGAGTACCCCTACGACGTGCAACACCTGCACATCAAGAACCAGGCTCAGGTTCATCTCTCCGCCGACGACCAGGCTCGCGTGGCGCGCGAGAACGCGCTGATTCGCAAGCTCTGGTCCCGCCAGGGACCACCGCGCTTCTCGTTGCCACTCTCGGCGCCGCTTGAGAACCCTCCCGACGGCGGGCGCTTCGGCGCGAAGCGCATCATCAACGGCGAACCCCGCTCGCCTCACACCGGCGCGGACTACGCGGTGCCGAAGGGCACCCCGGTACTCGCCGTCGACGATGCCGTCGTCGCGCTTGTCGGCGACTTCTTCTTCTCCGGCAACTCGGTCTTTCTCGACCACGGCAACGGCCTGATCAGCATGTACTTCCATCTCGACGAGGTGTTCGTCGAGAACGACGACGAGGTCTCGCGCGGCCGCCTGATCGGCACCGTCGGCTCCACCGGACGATCGACCGGCCCGCATCTCCACTTCGGTGTCCGTTGGCAGGGCGCCCGCGTCGACCCGGAGCTGCTCCTCGGCGGGTCCAAAGCGATCAGGCGGGTCGACTGAACCCAGCCCGACTCCGAGGCAACGCTCTCCGCGGACGTCGCGCCGACGAAGAGCCTTGCCAAGCTCAGTCAGGACCGTACAGGCGGGCAGTGTTCGCCTTGACCGCGAGGGCCACTTCGGCCGGCGGCAGGCCGCGCAGCTCGGCAAGCGCGTGAAGCGCCAAGACCGCGTTCGCCGGCTCATTTCGCCGGTCATGCGCCGGCCCGAGCACCGGGCTGTCCGTCTCGAGCAGAAGACAGGACAACGGCACGCGACGGAACAGCTTCTGCTTCTGGGGCGAACGAACGAGAGACGGAGGCACGGAGAAGAACCAACCCGCCTCGATCGCCGGCTCGGCCCGGGAGTAGCGACCGTCGAAGGCGTGGAGCTGGACACGCTTGGCGCCGCGCTCTTCGAGCAGGGCGATCGCGTGGCGGCCGGCGGCGCGTGAATGAACGTTCAGCGGCAGGTCGACTTCCAGCGAAAGGTCGACGAAGAGGGCGAAGATCTCCTGCTGAAGCGCCAGGTCGCGCTCGTCCCTGACCTTCCAACGATCGAGCCCGACCTCGCCGACGGCGGCCAGACGCGGACGTTCGCGACGGATGAGATCCGCGATGCGTTCCGCCTCGCCCAGATCGAGATGGGTCGGGTAGAGCCCGGCCGCCGGGCGGACGATGTCCGGATGCCGTTCGCCGAGTTCCAGGTTGCGCTCCGCGTCCGCGTAGGTCTCGCCGACCGCGATCGTCGTCTCCACTCCCGCCTCGAGGGCGCGGTCCAGCACCTCCTCCAGATCCTCGGCGAATGACGGATCACAGAGGTGAGCGTGGCAGTCAGTCAGGCCGCGGAGCGGCGTGGAGACAGTCATCCCTGCCCCTTGGACGACCCGAGGGCGGCCTCTCTGCCGCCACCGAGACGATCCTCCAGCTCCTCGACCGTCTTCGGCCAATCCGCCTTGAGCAACCGCGACAGCGCACGATCGGCAAGCAGGCGGCCGCCGGTCTGGCAGTGCGCGCAG
The DNA here is from genome assembly GCA_965219625.1 of Candidatus Multivoraceae bacterium. Taxonomy (GTDB): domain Bacteria; phylum Acidobacteriota; class Thermoanaerobaculia; order Multivoradales; family Multivoraceae; genus Multivorans. The sequence continues at coordinate 1,060,526 of OZ244782.1, forward strand.
TAGTTGGATTCGTTCTCGGCATAAGCGATCCGCTGTACGGGCCGGCCGCATACCGGACACGGCGCCCGATAGCGGCCGTGAACCGCCATGCCGGGATGAAACGCAGTCACCCTGTCCGGGAAACGGCCCTTCGCCTCGGCCCGAAGCCGCTCGGTCCACTCGGACAACACGTCGGTCGTCGCGCGGTACAGCGCGTCGACCTGATCGGAGCTGAGTCTCGTCGTCCAGCGCATCGGCGACAGGCGGGCGCGGTGGAGGATCTCGTCGGAATACGCGTTGCCGATCCCGCTGAACAGCCTGGGGTCGGTCAGGGCGCGCTTCAGCGTGTGATTCTCGGACACCAGGCGCGACCCGAACGCGGCGCGCCCACATTCGAGCGCTTCGAGTCCGCCTCGGTCCAGCCGAGCGAGGCCGCTCCGCCCCAGGGCGAGGTGAAGCGCCGCCCGGCGCCTGCTGCCGGCCTCGGTCAGGATGAGAGTCCCGTGGTCGAAGTCGAAAGCGGCCTGGCCAACTCGACCCGGTATCGGAGCGCGTGGCCCAAGCCAGCGGAAACGACCCGCGATCATCAGGTGGGCGGCGAGGTAGAGGTCCTGTTCCAAGCAGAGGACGACCCTCTTCCCGAGTCGACAAACGGCAGTCACCTTGAGGCCCTCCGCTGCCGACAACGGCGGCTCGATCGACCGGAGAAGGAACGGACTTCGCAGGCGGATGCCGGTCAGGCGGCGCCCGATCGTTCGTTCGCCGATCGCCTCGCAGTAAACGGTGAGGTCCGGCAGCTCCGGCATGGAGGCATGCTACGACCCCGGCGCCGCGGTTGCTACCGAGCGTCGCCCGAGACGGTCCGTCGGAGCGCCCGGGCAGCGGACAGGATCTCCAGAGCGGCATGGAGAACCGGCCCATCGCCGATCGCCGGCGCCGCCGGGCCGAGCGGCGCCCCGTCCGTCACGAATTCGCTGGAGGAGGACGGGACACTCCCGGCTACCGGGTCGTCCGGATCACCGAGACCCGCGTCCCGGTTCCGACGGAGCGACAGGAGCAACAGATCGCGCACCTCGTCCGCATCGTCGAGACCTCGCAAGACCCCTCGACTCAACTCGTCGTCGTCATCGTCGGCGCTGCCGCCGGAGGCGGTGTGGACCTCGAGATCCGCGATCCCGAAAAGTCTCTGCAGCGGTCCGCGCTTGACGACCATGTTCTGGAGGTTGACGACCGTCATCGTCTGCTCGCGAACGGTGTAGACGCCGTAGCGAATTCGAAGCGCCCGATCGCTGACGATGTACCAGCGCATCTCGTAGCCTAGACGAAGGACGGCGAACGAGGCGATGAGTTGCACGGCGAACAGGCCAATCAGGAACGGCGCCGCAAGTCTCGTCACCTCCGACCAGGGCCCGAACTCGATGAACTCGAAGCCGAACGTGGAGGCGACGACACCCAGGAGTGCGCCGGCCTGACCGACTCCCCACTTCAGGACGCTGTAGTGGAAGAACCCGGGCGCCGCGCGAAACACCCGCATCGAAGCCGGCGATCCGGGGGGCGCTTCCGGTCGTTCCGCGACGCGGAACAGCCGAAGCAGAAGCCGCTTCAAGGCCGCCGCTCCAGGATCGCCCGGATCTGACCCAGCTCGGCTGCGATCTGCTGCAACACGGCAGCGAGATCCGCGGTGGACTCCGCGGCCGCCGCCCGGGGCTCGGCGGCAACCGTCGGTGGCCGGGAGCCGCGTGCAGCCGGCGAGGCCGGTCCCAGGACAGCGCCGGCGCCCCGCATCCGGCTATACATGAAGTTCCGCACCGCGGGCAGTTCCAGCAGGCCCTCGATCTTCATCTCGGCCTTCGCCGAGCCACTCGCCGTCTGCACCAGCAGCCGTGACAGGCCGAGCCAACGCTCCACCGCGTTGCTCTGCATGTGGATGTCCTGGATGCGGCTGTACGTGAGGCTGATCTCGCGCTTGAACAACGCGCCCCAGCTCATCGTCACGCCCTCGTCGTCGAAGCGATAGTGGAGCGTCCGGTAGCGGAGGAACAGGACGCCGAAGACGATTGGGAAGGCAGGGCCGGTGACGATCGAGAACAAGACGTAGTAGCGAAGCAGTCGGGGATGCGGACGGCGAAGCGCCCGCACGCGAACCTCGGTCTCGGAGGTCGTCGGAGTCGCCCGGGTCGGCGTCGCGACGCCGTCACCGGTCACGCTGCCGCCAGCGTCCGTCACGCCCCGAGCACCGCCGCCACCTGATCCAGCCCCCAAATCAACTCCTCCTCGGTGATCACGAGCGGCGGCGCAAAGCGGATGACGTGTTCGTGCGTTTCCTTGCACAGCACCCCCCGCTCGGCGAGCTGCTCACAGAAGGGTCGCGCACCGCCGGCGGACGCATGGAGCTCGATGCCGATCCACAAGCCGCGCCCGCGGACTTCACGGACGAGCGGCGACCGCAGAGCCTTCAGACGCTCAAGCGCCACGGCTCCGAGCTTCGCCGACTGCTCGACCAGCCCCTCGTCCTTCAGCACCGCGAGCGCCGCCCGCGCGGCCGCCGCCGCCAACGGGTTTCCGCCGTAGGTCGAGCCGTGATCTCCAGGTTCGAAGACGTCCATGTGTTCCGCGTCGGCGACGACCGCCGACACCGGATAGAGGCCGCCGGACAGGGCCTTGCCAAGGAGCATGACGTCCGGCCGAACATCCTCGTGCTCGCAGGCGAACATCGCACCCGTCCTCCCGAGTCCGGATTGGATCTCGTCGGCAATCATCAGCACATCGTTCGCGGAGCAGGCCTCCCGCACTTCGCGGAGAAACCCGTCCGGCGGCACGATGATGCCGCCCTCACCCTGAATCGGCTCGACGAGCACCGCGGCGGTGTTCGGTCCGATCGCCCCCGACAGCGCCGACCCGTCACCGAACGGCAACAGCTCGAAACCAGGAGCGAACGGACCGAAGCCATCCCGATACTGCGGTTCGCTCGAGAAGCCGACAACCGTCGTCGTACGTCCGTGGAAGTTGTTCGCGAAGGCGAGGATCTCCGCGCGGCCAGGCGCTACCCCCTTCCTCGTGTAGGCCCACTTCCGTGCCAGCTTGATCGCGGTCTCGACCGCCTCCGCGCCGGTGTTCATCGGCAGCACCCGCTCGTACCCGGTCAGCTCGCTGACATCGCGGAAGAAAGCGCCGAGTTCGGCGTTGCGAAACGCGCGCGACGTTACCGCGACCTTGCGGCTCTGGACCGCCAGGGCATCGACGATGCGCGGATGGCAGTGACCCTGGTTGACCGCCGAGTAAGCGGCGAGACAGTCCAGATAGCGGCGACCTTCCAGATCCCAGACCCAGACGCCGCTGGCGCGTTCGATGACGATGTCGAGCGGCGCATAGTTCCTTGCGCCGTAGCGTTCTTCGAGTTCCTTCGGCTTCATGGCAGCTCTACGCGCAGTCCCTCCGTCGACCGTCGCGGGCGGAGCGACCCTTGGACCGTCGAGCTCAGAAGTCGATCGAGATGCCCGCGTTCAGGTAGAGCGAACCGCGATCGAGTGAAAGGCCCGGCGCATTCGCGCCGTCCAGGCCGCCAATCGTAGCGGCGCCCGCCTCGAGCGTCGAGTCGATCCACATGGCGCCCAGGAAGAAACCAGCCGGACAGTCTCGAATGAAGGGAATCTCGAGCCCCAGGTTCAGACCGAACACCGTCTCGTCCTGCCACTGCGGCCGATAGGTCGCATCGAACGGCATGCCGGCGTCTTCCACCGCGGTGAGCGTCGGCGAGTCGTAGTCGAAGCGGCCGATCATCGGGCCAACCCACAGGTCGACTCGCTGCCCCGGTCGGGTCAGGTGGAAATTCAGCCCGGCATATACGAGGTCCGTGTCGAGGTCGGCCATGTCGCGACCGGACAGTCCGTCCACGGCGTAGTCCCAGAGCACCTCGCAGCGGGCCATGTTCGCGCCGACCATGATCCCGAGCCGGTAGTTCACCTTGTATTCGGCAGCCAACCCGAAGCCGACCGCCTGCTGGCAGGCCCGCACCGTCTGGCTCGCTCCCTCGAAGATGTCGGACTGCGCGTCGTCGCCGCCGATGTCGCTCATCGTGACGAGCAGGCTCCAGCGCGGATCCACCTTCACGTCGACGGATGCCTCGTTCGCGCCGCCCGGGTTCTCGACCCGTGCAGTATGGGTGTAGCTGCCCTCCTGGCGATGGACGATCTCGCGGGTGTAGGGCACAGCGAGAGTCTCTTCGTCCAACGTGACGGTAACCGGCGCGCCGGCGCCGTTGTTCGGCATGACGGTGAGCAGAGTGGAACTGCCCGCGAGCATCCGCTCCGGCTCGGCGGACATCGTGATGGTCGGCGCCACCTTCATCTCCGTCGAGCACTGGGCGCTCTGGCCGGCGCTCGTCTCCACCGTCGCCGTGTGGGTGAAGGCGTCCGCTCCATCGTGGGTCATCTCACGCGAGTACGGCGCCTCCAGCAGCTCACCGTCGAGCAGGACGCGGCGGATCTCCGCGCCATGTCCGGCGTTCGGCCTTACCTGGAGCGTCGACGATGCGCCCAGATCGTGGGCAGCGGGCGTTCCGGTCAGGGTACAGCTCGGGCAGCCGGCGGCAAACGTCGCGGTCGACCTGCTCTGCAGGCTGTCGCCGCGCGGCGACGTCGCGGAGCAGGTCGCCGAAACGACGTAGTCGCCCTCGGCCATGAAGGGAACGGAAGCGCTGCCCGCGTCAACCCTCCGCTCGCTGCCGTCCGGCATGCGGACGGTGACGACGGCTTCACCGTTGGCACACGATGTCTCGATGTCGAACGTCTTCTCGCTGCAGTTCAGTCCGCCCACATCAAGCGTCAGTTCGGGAAGCGGTTGCTCCGCGAGGAGCGCGAGGTTGCCGCAGGCCACCGGCACGATCATCGAGTACCAGACGCCGTCCGACTCGAACCGAATCTCCCAGGACGCAAACGCTTCGCTTCCGTTCCAGCACATGTTCGTGCCGACGGTCGCCGTGCCTTGATTCCGGAAGACCATCCACTCGAGGCGCTGACCGGGGTCGAACGACGTCCGGCTGACGCCCTCGCCCGATGCGACGGCGACGAACAGATCCTCCGCGGCGCCTTGCCAGTTCGCCTCCGCGAGGAGGGCGACGATCTCCTCGCGATGATCGACGAAGAGGGCCTGGAGCGCGTCGACATCCTCGACCGGCGGCGAGAACCGGTTCGCTCCGCCGAGACGGGTGATCGCGTTCGCTCCCTCGCACTGCTGTGCCGCGAGCGGCGCGGCGGCGAGATTCAGAACGCCGAGCAGGAGAACGGCGCTGAACGAAAACGCCGGGACTCGGGCTGCGACGAGCCGACGGTACTGGGACATGTTCCTCTCCTCTGATTTTCCCAGCCGCAGTCCGCTTGACCGAGCGGCTCTGAGCGGCGCATGCTCAATGCTGTCAAGGTTTAGACCCATCCGCAACTGCCACTCGCCAACCGGGCGAGGGCAGGGGCAAGTCAGCGGCACGGTCTGTATGATAGCCGACCGAAACGTCACTGCTCGAGGAACAGAAGCCGGTCGCGGAATCCTGCCGCGTTCAGGCATGAAGCCTGTGCACTCTTCACCTGCAAGCCCCGCCGTGGGCAGCCGTCAACGTCCTCTGCGGGTCGCCGTCGTCGGCTCCGGGCCGAGCGGCTTCTACGCCGTCGCTGCGCTGTTCAAGGCGGAAGGCATCGCGGTCGGCGTCGACCTGTTCGACCGCCTCCCGACCCCCTTCGGCCTGGTGCGCGGAGGCGTCGCTCCCGACCATCAGAAGATCAAGAACGTGATCAGGGTGTACAACCGGACGGCGCAGGATGAGCGCTTCCGTTTCTTCGGCAACGTCGAGTTGGGCCGCGACCTGTCGGTAGACGACCTGCGGCGCCACTACGACCAGATCATCTACGCCACGGGCAACGAGTCGGACCGGAAGATGGGGATCCCGGGTGAGGATCTGGGCGGCGTCCACTCGGCCACCGAGTTCGTTGGCTGGTACAACGGCCACCCGGACTTCCAGGACCGCAGTTTCGACCTCGCCTCGGCGCGTCGCGTGGCGGTGGTCGGCAACGGAAACGTGGCGATGGACGTGACCAGGGTGCTCGCGCGCCACCCGGACGAACTCGCAGGAACGGACATCACCGCCAGGTCGCTCGCCGCGTTGCGCAAGAGCAGCGTCGAGGAAATCGTCCTGCTGGGTCGCCGCGGACCCGCCCAAGCCGCGTTCTCGCCTCAGGAGATCAAGGAGATCGGATCGCTTGACGGCGTTGCCCTGCTCGTCTCGGAGCGGCAGATGGCGCTCGACGAGTTGAGCCGCACCTGGCTCGAAGAACGCGCCGCCCCAAGCGCCCGGCGGAACGTCGCCTATCTGACCGAGGTGGCAGGCGCCGCCGCCAAGGCCGGCGACCGGCGGGTCGATTGCCGCTTCCTCGTGTCTCCCATCGAGTTGCTGGGCGACGACGAAGGCCATCTCGACCGCGTCGTGATCGAGCGGAACGAGCTCTATGCCGCGGACGACGGCACACCCCGCCCGGAGGGCACCGGCGTGACGGAAGTCCTCGAGGTCGACCTGCTGTTCAAGGCGGTCGGCTATCGCGGCGTGCCGCTACCCGGCGTACCGTTCCACGAACGCTGGGGCATCCTGCCGAACGACGAGGGCCGGCTGACCGACAACGACGGCAACGTGGTCCCCGGGCAGTACGTCGTCGGCTGGGCGAAGCGCGGGCCGACCGGCTTGATCGGCACGAACAGCCCGGACTCGGCCGCCACGGTCGCCCGGATGCTCGAGGACAAAGACCGCTTGGCCGCCGCGCCGGATCCCCAAAAGGCGCCGGAGCGGATCGTCGAACTGCTCGAGGAGCGCGGCGTCGACTTCGTCGACTTCGTCGACTGGGGTCTCCTCGATCAGGAGGAAGTCCGCCTGGGCGACGCGCAGAACAAGGTGCGCGAGAAGTTCACCGACGTCGAGTCGATGATGGCGGCGATTCGACGGCTGCGCTCCTCGCGCCCATGTGCGGATAGCGATAGTCCGTAGGAGGAGCGAACGTCTCCTTGACCGCCCGCTGCGACGTCCATCGCATCAGGTTGGCCATCGAACCCGCCTTGTCGTTCGTGCCCGACGCCCGCGCTCCGCCGAACGGCTGCTGGCCGACCACGGCGCCGGTCGGCTTGTCGTTCACGTAGAAATTGCCGGCGGCATGACGAAGGGCGGCGCTCATCTTCCGCAGCGCCGAGCGGTCCTGAGCGAACACCGCGCCGGTCAAGGCATACGGGCTCGTCGTGTTGCAGAGTTCGAGCGCACTGTCGAGTTCGTTGTCCGCATAGACGAAGACGGTCAACACCGGGCCGAAGATCTCCTCGCTCATCAGCCGCGACCGCGGGTCCTCGCTCTGGACGACGGTCGGCTCGATGAAGTAGCCCACCGAGTCGTCCCGGCCACCGCCGGCGACAACCTGATACGTCGAACTCGACGTCTCGGCAGTTCGGATGTAATCCGAGATGTTGTCGAACGAGTTCTTGTCGATCACCGCGGCGAGGAAGTTCGAGAAGTCGACCGGAGAGCCCATCTTCATCGATGCCAGATCCGCGGATAGCCGCTCCCGCACCTCGCCCCACAACGAGGCCGGGATGTAGGCGCGCGAAGCGGCCGAGCACTTCTGCCCCTGATACTCGAACGCGCCGCGTACGAGCGCCGTCACGAGGGACGGCACGTCCGCCGACGGATGCGCGAACACGAAGTCCTTGCCGCCCGTCTCGCCGACGATCCGCGGATACGTGTCGTAGCGATCGATGTGGTCGCCGACGGCGCGCCACATGCGCTGGAACACCGGCGTCGATCCGGTGAAGTGGATGCCGGCAAGGTGGCGACTGGCCAGAGCCGGATCACCTACGGCGGCGCCCGGGCCGGGCACGAAGTTGATCACGCCGGGGGGCAGACCGGCTTCCTCGAGCAACCGGGTCAGGAGATAGCCGGAGAGCAGCGCCGTCGAGGCGGGCTTCCACAGCACCGTGTTCCCCATGATCGCCGCCGAGGTCGGCAGGTTTCCGGCGATCGCGGTGAAGTTGAACGGCGTGACCGCGAACACGAAGCCTTCGAGTGCCCGATACTCGACGCGGTTCCAGATCCCAGGCGACGAAATCGGCTGTTGTCCGTAGAGTTCCTCGGCGAACGCGACGTTGAAGCGGAGGAAGTCGATGAGTTCGCACGCGGAGTCGATCTCGGCTTGGTAGCACGTCTTCGACTGGTTCAGCATCGTCGCCGCGTTCAGGGTCTGACGCCAGGATCCGGCGAGCAGCTCCGCCGCGCGGAGGAAGATGGACGCACGATCCTCGAAGGGCATTCCGGACCACTCCGGCCAAGCCTCTCGGGACGCCGCCACGGCCGCCTCGACCTCCGCCGCTCCAGCTTCGTGGCAAGTGGCCAACACGTGGCCGTGATCGTGCGGACAGACGACGTTCCGAATGCGGCCCGTGCGAACTTCCCGGCCGCCGACGAGCACCGGAATCTCGACCTGTTCAGCCAGCATCCGGTCGATTCGAGCCTCAAGCTCCGCGCGCTCCGCCGAGCCGGGCGCGTAGTCGAGAACGGGTTCGTTGCGGGGCGTCGGGATATCTGACCTGCCGTTCGGCATCTTGCATACTCCTGGAGAAGGACATTCGCCATCGCCGTTCCCGGCGAAGGGTCGGGCAGCATACCCGCGCCCGGAGTCGACGATCTCAGATTCCTGCCGGAGACTGCGGGTTCGCCAGCGTCCTCCAGGCGAAGAGGAGAATACCGACGATCAGCAGGGCGCCCCCTACCGGCGTCACGGCGCCCAACCAACGCGGACCACCGACGGCGATGACCGCGACCGTGCTCGAGAAGATCAGGCTTCCCGCGAACAGAAGCCAACCCGCGAGTCGGAGATCCACGTTCGAACCGCGTGCGACCAGACCGAGGAGGCAGATGACGACCCCGCCGTACATCAGATAACGGGCGGCGGTCTCCCATAAGGCCAGGTGCTCCGCGTCGAGCGCGGATCGCAGCCCGTGGGCGCCGAACGCTCCGGCGCCGACCGAGACGGCGCAGAAGACGAGTCCAGCGAACAGCCAGTTCATTGCGTCATGTCCTCTTGGATTCGACCGGGCAGCGGCTGAACCAAGGCATTGAAGCTCCGGCGAAGAAGCTCGATGAGCTATCGTAACAGCCGATCGTCGGGATCACCGCTGGCCGCAAATCCATGCCGATTCAAGTCGCCGTTGCCGCCCCCACCCTGCCGTGGCCCGAGGACGAACTCGCGGAACTCCTGCCCATCTACGGCGAGAGCCCGTGGCTCCAAGTCCTCGTCATCGCCTTCGCGTCGGCGCTGATCGCCTGGCTTGCGTGGCTGTTCCTCGGCAGGGTTGCGGCGCGGGCGGCGGCGAAGACGACGACGGATGTCGACGACCGGTTGCTCGAGGCAGCTCACTGGCCGGTCTGGGTAACCGTCTTCGCCGGCGGCCTCTCCATCGGCATCGGGCGCCTCGGACTCGCCTCCGAAGTCGAACAGACCGTACTCGATGTCCTGTGGACGATCGTCCTCCTCGTCTGGGTCGTCGGCGCTCTGCGGGCTTCGACGGTTCTGCTCCGTGCGGTCGCCAGGCGTCGGCGAACCGGCGGCCTCGTGTCCAAACACACCCAGCCGCTGTTCGAGAACCTGGCGAAGGTCGCGATCGTCCTCCTGGGCGCCTACATCGCGATCAACGTCTGGGACTACAACGTATCCGGTCTTCTGGCGGCGGGGGGCATCGCAGGGCTGACGATCGGCTTCGCGGCGCGCGACACGCTCGCCAACCTGTTCGCCGGCATCTTCATCTTCGCCGACGGCCCCTACAAGATCGGCGACTTCATCACGCTCGACAGCGGCGAACGCGGCATGGTCACCGAGATCGGTATCCGCAGCACGCGCCTGCTGACCCGCGACGACATCGAGATCACGATTCCGAATGCGGTGATGGGCAATGCGAAGATCAACAACGAGAGCGGCGGCCCCCACGTCAAGTACCGCATCCGGGTCAAGGTCGGGGTCGCCTACACGAGCGACGTCGAGCAGGTCGAGGCAGTGCAACTCCAGGTCGCCGCCGACAACGAGCAGGTCTGCCGGGAGCCTGCGCCCCGGGTTCGATTCCGCAGCTTCGGCCCGTCATCCGTCGACTACGAGCTCCTCTGCTGGGTTGAAGAGCCCGTGCTGCGAGGAATCGTTACCCACGAACTCGTCAAGGCCACCCACCGGGCGTTCGCTGAACAAGGCATCGAGATCCCCTACAGCAAACACGACATCTACATCAAGGATGCGGAGCGGAGCGGAACGGGCCACGGTCCAGTCGCCCAGCTGCCCGGCAACTGACGCTTCCGGCCGGCCTGACCGGCGCGACCGCCGACCTGCGATTCACGATGAGGGTTCTTCGCGCCACAGCTTGCGGCCACCTCGAGCTGGACGAGGCGCCCGAGCCGGTGATCGGCGAAGGCGAGGCGCTGATTCAGCTCGAGAGCTGCGGCCTCTGCGGTACGGACCTGTACAAACTCGCCGACCGGAACCGAGGAGCAGGCGAGGTGCTGGGGCACGAGGTGGTGGGCAGGGTGATCGAATCGCGCACCGACGCTCTCGACCGCGGCGACCGGGTCGTCGCGCCCCACCATGCTGCGTGCGGGCGCTGCCGCCTGTGTCGGGCGGGCACCGAGACGATGTGTCCCGCGTTCAAGGAGAACCTGCTCGATCCGGGCGGTTTCAGCGAGCGAGTCCGGCTCTCGAAGCGGGCCGTTGAACGCACCGTCAGGCGAGTCGGCGACACCCTGGCCGTCGAGGCGGCGGTATTCGTCGAGCCTGCTGCCTGCGTGCTGCGCGGCATCAACCGGGCCGAGCTCTCGGACACCGATCCTCTGGCCGTCGTCATCGGCGCAGGTTCGATGGGCCTGCTCCACCTGTTCATGCTGCGCGCCCTCTACCCGGGGATACGGGTCGTCGTCGTCGAGCTGGACCCCGGCCGGAGGGCAACCGCGCTCGAGCTCGGCGCTCAAGCCGTCGTCGCCCCGGGCGCGGAGGCAGAGATTGACGCGGACGCCGCCTTCGATACCGCCGGCGGCCAGGCTGCGCTCGACACAGCTCTGGCCGCCATCCGGCCCGGCGGACGCGTCGTCGTGTTCGCGCACGCCCCTGCAGAAGGCCGCGTAGAGATCGACCTGAACACCCTCTTCCGATCCGAGCAGATGATCGTCGGGGCCTACTCCGGTTCGGCAGCCGAGCAGGAACGAGTGCTCGAGCTTCTTCGAAGCGGCGCCCTCAGGCCGCAGGCGCTGGTCACCCACCGGCTTCCGTTCGAACGCGCCGGCGAGGCGGTCGAGCTCTGCCGGCGACGCGAAGCTCTGAAGATACTGTTCTATCCGTGAGCTCAGAGAGACCCTTCCCGGGCATCCTCCCGCGGACGGCCCGGTCTTGATTCCCGAGCGGCAGACCCAGGCCTACCTGCTCGACGCCGGCAGCATCGAGATCAGACAACGGCCCATGCCGAAACCGGGCCGCGGCGAATTGCTGATTCGCGTCGACGCGGCGACCACCTGCGGCACGGACGTGAAGGTCTTCCGCCGAGGCAGTCACCCGACAATGCTCGCGCTGCCGACACCGTTCGGACACGAAGCGGCCGGGACAGTCGCCTGCGCAGGTGCGGAGACGACGCGGGCCGAAGGCGATCGGGTCGTCATCGCGAACAGCGCTTCCTGCGGGCGCTGCTCCTCGTGCCGACGCGGACGCGAGAACCTGTGCCGCGAGCTCGTCTACCTGAACGGCGCCTTCTCCGACTATCTGCTCGTGCCGGCAGCCGTCGCCGCCCGCAGCGTCTACACCCGGCCTCCACATCTCGACCCCGCGGTCGCGGCCCTTGCCGAACCGCTCGCCTGCGCGGTCCACTGCCTCGAACGCTGCTTCGCCGCGTGGCAGGGGCCGCCCGCGGAAGCCTCGGCGCTGGTCATCGGCTGCGGACCGCTGGGGTTGATGCTCGTCGATCTCTTCGCGGCCGAGAGCGTCGAGGTCACCGCGATGGACCCGCACGCGCCCCGACTCGCCGCGGCCTCCGCCTTCGGCGCCGCAACCACCTGGCCTGGACGAGCGGGCGAACAAGTCGACGACGCGCCGCTCGACGAACGGCGGCAGTTCGACTTCACCGTCGACGCAACCGGCGCCCTCGCCGGCTGGCGCCAAGCCGTCTCCTCGCTCGCTCCAGGCGGCGTCGCCGCTCTGTTCGGCGGCTGTCGTCAAGGCGCCGAACTCAAGATCGACGCCGAACGCGTCCACTATCTGGAACAGACGCTCTTGGGCGTCTATCACCACCGGCCGGCCTCGTTTCGCTCCGCACTCGACCGGCTGGCGAGCGCGCCGACGCGGTACCGTCGCCTCGTCGAGCGCGAGCTGCCGCTCGAACGGCTGGCGGACGCGCTCGCGCTGATGATCGAGCGGCGCGCACTGAAGGTCGCCATTCGCCCCCACGTCGGCTAGCCGCCGAGAGGACCGCCGTATACTCCAGTGACGCATTCGCGCCTCGAATCCCGGAGTCTCGACATGGCCGCCGATCACGACCTGCCGCCCGATCTCGAGACGGTCCGCGAGGAGCTCGAGCAGGTCGACCGCCAACTGCTCCAGGGTTTCCGGCGCCGGGTCGAACTGTCGCGGAGGGTCGCCGGCGCGAAGATCGCCGCCGCCTTTCCATTCCGCGACCAGCTGCGCGAGGAGCAGCTGCTGACCCGCGTGCGCACGGTCGCCGCCGAACTCGACCTCGACCCGCACCAGACGGAGCGCATCTTCCGCCTGCTCATCGAGATGTCCATCGCGGCGCAGCAGGGCTACATCCGGGATCTCGACAGCGCGCCGCTTCGGGTCGCCTATCAGGGCGTCGAGGGCTCGTTCAGTCACCTGACCGCTCAACGCCAGTACGCCGGGCGGGACGGCGGCGTCGTCCTCCAGGGTTACGAGCTGTTCCGCGATGCCGCCGAGGGCGTGCGGGATGGCCGCCACGACATCGCTCTGCTGCCGATCGAGAACAGCACCGCCGGCAGCATCAACGAAACCTACGACCTGCTCGCCGAGGGAGGGCTCGTCATCAGCGCCGAGGTGATCAGCGAAGTCGCCCACTGCCTGTTGGCGCTGCCGGGTACGCGAATCGAGGATCTGCGGCTCGTCCTCTCTCACCCTCAGGCCCTCCGTCAATGCGATCAGTTCTTCCACGACCACGACTGGCTGCGGCCCCAGGCGGAGTTCGACACGGCCGGCGCCGCCGCCCGCGTCCGGGAAGGCAATGACCGCGCAATCGGCGCGATCGCCAGCGAGCCGGCCGCGCGGGTCTTCGGTCTTCAGATCCTCGCCCATGGCATCCAGAATCAAACCGGGAACTTCACCCGCTTCGTCGAAGTCGCGCGCGAAGCGGCGCCGTGCCCGCCCGATCAGCCGTGCAAGACGTCGCTGCTGCTCGTCACCGGGCATCGACCGGGCGACCTGGGCGAGGTGCTGCGGAGCTTCTCGCGCCGCGGCGTCAACCTGGCGAAGATCGAATCTCGCCCGATCCCCGCGACGCCCTGGCGCTATCGCTTCTATCTGGACATCGAGGGCCACGCCGCATCGGCGCCGGTGACCGAAGCGCTCCAGGCGATCGAAACGAAGGCGAATGAACTCCGCATCCTCGGCACCTATCCGAGCGCAGTGCCGCCGGCATCCGAAGACGGACCGGCCGCGAACGCCGCAACGGACGACGCCTGAGCCCGGCCTTGTCCGCGCGCGTCGACGTCGTCTGCATCGGGGCCGGGATCATCGGCCTCGCAACCGCGAGGCGCCTCGCGCAGCGCGGCCATCTCCGCATCCGGGTGGTCGAGGCGGAGCCCCGGCCCGCCCTGCACCAGACAGGCCACAACAGCGGCGTCATCCACTCCGGGCTCTACTACAAGCCGGGGTCGCTCAAGGCCCGGAACTGCGTCGGTGGCCGCAAGCGGCTCATCGCGTTCTGCGACGCGAAGGGAATCCCCTACGAGATCTGCGGCAAGCTCGTCATCGCGACCGATGAAAGCGAAATCCCCCGCCTGGATGAACTGGAGCGTCGTGGCCGCGCGAATGGCCTGGAGGGGCTCGAGCGCCTGCCGCCCGAGCGGATCCCGGAGTTCGAACCGCACGCGACCGGCGTCGACGCCCTCCGGGTGCCCGAGACGGGCATCGTCGACTATCGGACAGTGGCTCTCGCTTACGCCCAAGACCTCGCCGAAGCCGGCGTGGAACTCGACCTGGACACCCGCGTCGTCGGGATCGATGCGCGATCTGACGGCGTCGTCGTCCGCACGACCCGAGGCGAGTTCGAGGCCGGCCACGCGATGAACTGCGCCGGTCTCCAGTCGGACCGCGTGGCGCGGATGGCGGGCCTCGACCCGGAGGTGCGGATCATCCCCTTCCGCGGCGAGTACTTCGATATCGCGCCGGAACGGCGCCACCTCCTGCGAGGACTCATCTACCCCGTTCCCGACCCGCGCTTTCCCTTTCTCGGCGTCCACCTGACGCGGCGAGTCGACGGCTCGGTAGAAGCCGGCCCGAACGCTGTCCTGGCTCTTGAGCGGGAGGGCTACGACCGCGGCAGCTTCGACGTCCGGGATACCTGGAGCAGCTTGAGCTATCCGGGCTTCTGGCGGATGGCCCTGCGCTACTGGAAGGTGGGGCTCGGCGAGATGGCGCGCTCCGGCAGCCGCGCCCGGTTCGCCCGCGACCTGCGGCACTTCGTTCCCGAGCTGCGCGACGCCGACCTGATTCCCGGCGGCGCCGGCATCCGGGCCCAGGCGCTGGACCGCCGGGGCAACTTGGTCGACGATTTCGCCATCCAGACGAGCCCTCGAATGCTCCATGTGCTGAACGCTCCGTCGCCCGGCGCGACGGCATCGCTGGCGATCGGCGACACGCTCGCCGACCGGGCGGCGGAGACGTTCGGGCTTTGACGCGGATCACCGACACCGCCATCACCGTCGGCGACAACCGACAAGTCGGCGCCCTGCTCCTGGAGCCCGCCGAGGCGCGGTGCCTTCTCGTCTTCGCCCACGGGGCCGGCGCCGGAATGCGTCACGCAACGATGGAGGCCTTCGCCCACGGCGTTGCGAGGCTTGGCATCGCCACGTTGCGATTTCGATTTCCCTACCGGGAGACGGGCGGCAGGCGCCCGGACCCCCCGCTTGTCCTGCAACGAACCGTTCGGGCGGCGGTCGCCCAGGGCAGCGCCATGCGACCCCGACTGCCGCTGCTCGCGGGCGGCCGCTCGATGGGCGGCCGAATGGCCTCCGGCGCCGACGCGGTCGAGCCTCTCGGCGTCGCCGGCTTCGTCTTCCACGCCTTCCCGCTCCACCCGTCGGGCAAGCCCGGAACGTCGCGCGCCGACCACCTGAGTCAGATCGAGAAGCCGATGCTCTTTCTGAACGGGACCCGTGACCGGCTCGCCGACCCGGAACTCCTCGCCCATGTCTGCGACCAGCTCAGGCCGCTCGCCGAACTGCACTCCATCGACGGCGGCGACCACAGTCTGCAGGTCCTGAAGAGGTCAGGCCGCCCACAGGCTGAGGTCGACCGAGAGGTCGCCGAGGCGGTCAGCACGTGGTGCCGGGAGGTACTCGGCCTCTGAGAGGGCCGCGGATCCTCTCCTATAATTCCACCCATCATGAAACCGACTCTTCGCCGGCTCTTGCCGGCTCTTGTCCTCCCCCTCTTGGCCTGCTCCTCCGACACCTTCGACCCCGGGCCGGTCGAGTATCCCGCGACCCGAACGGTCGACCAGGTCGACGATTACTTCGGCACCCAGGTTGCGGACCCTTACCGCTGGCTCGAGGACCTCGACGGCGAGGAGACGGCAGCCTGGGTAGCCGCCCAGAACGCGGTCGCCACGCCGTTCCTGGCTGCGCTTCCCGGGCGGGCGGCGATCGAGGATCGGCTCCGCGAGATCTGGAACTACGAGCGCTGGAGCACGCCCGCCAAGCGTGGCGAGCGCTACTTCTACAACCACAACGACGGACTCCAGGACCAGAGCGTCGTCTACGTCGCTGAGTCGATGGACCAGGAGGACAGCGCGCCGCCGGGCCGCGTGCTGCTCGACCCGAACACCTGGAGCGACGACGCGACGGTAGCGCTGGCCGGCTTCGCCCCCAGCCGTGACGGTCGCTACGTCGCCTACGCGCAGTCGGACGGCGGTTCGGATTGGCGAAAGTGGCGGGTCCGCGACGTGGAGAGCGGCGAAGACACCCGGGACCTGATCGACTTCACGAAGTTCACGTCGATTTCCTGGATGCCGGACAACTCCGGCTTCTTCTACAGCCGCTACCCCGCGCGCGAAGACGACCCGACCCGAGGAGACGGCTCGAAGGCGGTTTCCGTCTACTTTCATGCCCTGGGCACGGACCAGAGCGACGACCGGCTCGTGTTCAGCCAACCCGAGCATCCGCGCCGCAATCCGTACGCTTCCGTCTCGGAGGACGGCGAGTACCTGCTGGTCAACCTCCAGGAGGGGTACCTGGAGAATGCGGTCCACTACCGCAGGATCGACGAGCCGGACTCGGAGATCCGCCCGCTCCTCGACCAGTGGGACGCGCTCTACGGCTACGTCGTGAACATCGGGCCGGTGTTCCTGTTTGAAACGAACAAGGACGCGCCTCGGAACCGGATCGTCGCGGTCGACTTGGCCGACGCTTCGGCCGAAGGGAATCCGACGCTGCACGAAGTCGTCCCGGAAGCCGAAGACACACTCTCCTATGCCTCGGCAGTCGGTGGCAAGCTCGTCTTGAACTACCTCCACGACGCCCGCACCGTCGTCCGATTGGCCGAGCCGAACGGCGCCGAGCCGGCAACCCCGGCCGGCGAGGTCGAACTGCCCGGGATCGGCACCGCCGGCGGCTTCGGCGGTCGCTGGGAAGACACGGAGACCTTCTACTCCTACTCCAGCTTCGGCACGCCGTCCCAAGTCCACCGCTACGACGTGGAGAGCGGCGAGAGCGAGTTGATTCGACGCCCCGCGATCGACGCGGACCTCGGCGACTACGAGACGGAACAGGTCTTCTACGAGAGCCGCGACGGCACGCGCATTCCGATGTTCATCACCCATCGCGCCGGACTCGAGAAGAACGGCGACAACCCGACCCTTCTCTACGGCTACGGCGGCTTCAACATCTCGTTGACGCCCGGCTTCTCCTCGTCGCGCCTGGCCTGGCTCGAGATGGGCGGCGTGCTCGCCATACCGAACCTGCGCGGCGGCGGCGAGTACGGCCGCGAATGGCATCTCGCCGGCACGAAGGAGAACAAGCAGAACGTCTTCGACGACTTCATCGCCGCCGCCGAATGGTTGGTTGCGGAGGGCTACACGAGTTCCGCGCGGCTCGCGATTCAGGGCGGCAGTAACGGCGGCCTGCTGGTCGGCGCGACGTTGAACCAACGCCCCGACCTGTTCGCCGCGGCGCTTCCCGCGGTCGGCGTTCTCGACATGCTGCGTTACCACCTGCCGAGCGCGAACGCCCGGAACTGGTCGACGGACTACGGCCTCTCCGAGAACGAAGACGAGTTCCGGGCCCAGTACGCCTACTCGCCGCTGCACAACGTGCAGGAAGGGGCCTGCTACCCCCCGACCCTGATCACGACGGCCGACCACGACGACCGGGTCGTGCCCTGGCACAGCTTCAAGTACGCAGCCGAGATGCAGAGGGCGCAAGGATGCGACAACCCGGTCCTCATCCGGGTCGAGACCAGAGCCGGTCACGGCGCCGGCAAGCCGACCTGGATGCAGATCGAAGATGTCGCGGACCAGTGGGCCTTCGCGGCCTGGGCGCTGGGCCTCGAACCGAGCGTCTAGCGCCCGCACCCGTCTTCGGCCGATGGCGACGCCCTATCGACACCGCATCCGCGTCCGCTACGGCGAAGTGGACAAGCAGGGCGTCGTCTTCAACGCGCACTACATGGCGTACATGGACGACGCGCTGGAGAACTGGCTCCTCGGCATCCGAGACGTCCGGGCGAAACTGGGGTGGGAGATGATGCTGCGGCGGGCGACGATCGACTTTCTCGGTTCGGCCACCGACGGCGACCTGCTCGACATCGACCTCGCCGTCCGCCACTGGGGCCGGACGTCGTGGACGCTCGGCTATCGCGGCGCACACGAAGGCCGGCTCATCTTCACCGCAGAGGTGCTCTACGTCAGCGTCCATGCGCCGGAGTACGCGAAGATGGAGACGCCGAGCGAGATTCGCGCCTACATGGGGCCGGAAACCGACCTGAACGAGGTCACGGTCTGAACTCTGGCGACGGCCAGGGCGACGGCTGGCGCGCCGCCAAACTCGAGCCGCTGCCGCGCTCCTTCTACGCGCGCACCGCCCTCGACGCCGCGCCGGACTTCCTGAACAAGGTCCTTGTCCGTGGCCGCCGCGCCGTCCGCATCGTCGAGGTCGAGGCCTACGAAGGCGAAGGCGATCCGGCGAGCCATGGCTCTCGCGGCATGACGAACCGCAACCGGACGATGTTCGGCCCGCCCGGCCACCTCTACGTCTACCTGACCTACGGCATGTACCACTGCGCGAACGTCGTCTGCGGCCCCGACGGCGTCTGCTCGGCAGTCCTCCTGCGCGCCCTGGCGCCGCTGGACGGCGAGGCGATCATGCGGACCGCCCGCGAAGCCGCGAGTCGACGCCGCTCGACGAAGCCGCTCCGCTCCGTCGACCTCTGCTCCGGCCCAGCCCGTCTCTGCCAGGCCCTCGGCCTCGACCGCCGCGACGACGGCGTGGATCTCGTGCCTTCCGCGAACGCGTCGAGAGCGAACGGCCGCGGGCCCATCTACCTCGCAAGCGACGGCACGCCGCCGCCGGATGCCCCCCGCCAGAGCGGCCGCATCGGCGTCTCAAGAGCCCCGAACCGACCCTGGCGCTTCTACGTAGCCGGTGACCCGAACGTGTCCCGGGGACCGAGGTCTTGATCTTCGCATCGTGGACGCCTCCTTCCCCAAGGAGTGTCCACGGAACCGGCTCAACTCCAGATCGCCGCTGGCGCCTGTTACCCTGAACCTACGCCTGTTACCCTGAACCTCAAGGTAAATTCGGATGAAGTCCCTGAGAAAGCACGCCCTCTTCGCAGGATTGGTGTTTGCCGTAGGCTGGCGCGTCTGGCTTGGCGAGTGGGCGCTACTTGGATGGGGTCTTCTCGGTGGTGCTGGCCTTTGCCTGTTGCTGGCGACATGGAACCCCGTGATCCGGTTCACCAGGAAGCTGGTTCTTCGCCTGACCGGCTAGCAGCCCGTTTCGGTCACCAGAATCCGCTGCAGGGCTCCTACTCCTGGCGCTCGCTCATCGAGCGGAGCCGGACGACCAGGCTCGACGTGTCCCAGCGCCGGCCGCCGAGGGCGGTGACCTCGCTGTAGAACTGGTCGACGAGCGCCGCCAGGGGCAGGTGGGCTCCGTTTCGCCGCGCTTCCTCCAGCGCGATTCCCAGGTCCTTGCGCATCCATTCGACCGCGAAGCCGTAGTCGAACTTGCCCTGCACCATCGTCTCGGCTCGGTTGTCCATCTGCCACGACCCGGCGGCGCCGGTCGAGATCGCGCCGATCACCGCGAGCGGATCGAGCCCAGCCTGCTCCGCGAAGTGGATGCCCTCGGAGAGGCCCTGGACGATGCCGGCGATGCAGAGCTGGTTGACCATCTTCGTCAACTGGCCGCTGCCGGCCGGGCCGAGCAGGGTGACGGCCCGGCTGTAGCAGTCGATGACCTTGTTCACCCGCTCGAACACGTCCGGTTCACCGCCGCACATGACGGTCAAGGCGCCGTTCTCGGCGCCCGCCTGGCCGCCCGAGATCGGCGCGTCGAGGAAGCCGCATCCCCGCTCGCCCGCGGCCCTGGCAAGTTCCCGAGCGATGCGGGCGGACGCCGTCGTGTGATCGACGAGGACGCTGCCCGCGGCCATGCCCTCGACCGCGCCGCCGGGCGCTACCGTGACCGCTCGCACGTCGTCGTCGTTGCCGACGCAGCAGAAGACGAATTCGGCCTCCGCCGCGGCCTCCGCCGGCGTCGCCGCGCTTTCGCCGCCGTGCTCTTCGACCCACTGCTTTGCCCTTGCCGTCGTCCGGTTGTACACCGTCACGCGATGTCCGGCTGCCGCCAGATGGCCAGCCATCGGATAGCCCATGACTCCAAGTCCAACGAACGCAACGTCTGCCATATGGCGCACCTCCCCAAGCAGCGAATCGCGCCGCTCGAACTGATCGATGAGGCGCGATCCTAGCCCGCATGTCTCGACCGATGTCATCGACGGCCGCGGCCTTCCGCGGCCGCCGATGACGTGGTCAGCGGGAGCTGTCTCGTCCGGACATCAGCCGCCCGGTCCGCCCGGGCCGCGGCCGTTCGGACCGCGGCCACGGGGACCGCCCCGGCGGCCGGGACCGGACTCGCGCATCGTCTCCCAACGGATCCGCTGGTCGTGGTCGAGCAGCGCCTCCAGATCCTCGCTCAGCGCTTCGCGCGCCGCCGCGAGCCGCTTGCCGACGGCCCGGCGGTCGAGCTCGAGCTGGCCTACGGTCGTCGCGTCCGGGGCCGCGCTCTCGGCCTCTTCGTCGAGCCGCTGGCGCAGGTCGCGGACCTCCGTCATCAGGCCGCGGATCGTCGCGCCGTGCTGCTCATGAACCGTCCGCCACTCCTCCTGCTGGTCGTCCGTCAACTGGAGGACGCGGGCCATGCGCCCCATCTGCCGCTCGGCGGAATCGGCGTTCTGGCCGCGCCGCTCGCCTCCCTGAGCGGCCGCCGGGCCCGCGGACAGCAGGACCGCAGCCATCAGGGCGGCGAGGGCAGTCGAAAAGCGATTCAACGTGTTGCTCATCTTGTGTCTCCTTCGATTTCTGGAGTTGGTCGTTCAAGGCAGCTAAGAACCTACGGGGCGCCGCTCGTTCAGTCATCAAGCTGCTGCAAGAAGTTCGTAACGCTTGTAAGGCCTCGCAGACCGGGTTCAACCCGCGACTTGACTGCTGCCGTCAGCGGTTCAGGAACGCAAGAAGGTCCGCCATGTCGGCTGGATGAAGCCCCGCCGCGAGGCCTTCCGGCATCATGGACAGGCCGTCGCTTCGCACGTTCCGCACCCGTTCGGCGGGCACTTCGATCAAGAGGTCCCCGGCTACTCTCAGGACGACTCGACCGCCGGCGTTCGCCGCGAGCAGCCCGGTATGAATCTCGCCATCGACGGTCTCCACGACGTACGTCGCGTGTTCGGCGTCGATCTCGGCATTCGGGTCGAGGATGTCGCGCAGGAGCCTCGCCGGGCTCCACTGACCGACGCGAGACAGATCCGGGCCCGGGCCGCTGCCCGAACCGCCGCTTTGATGGCAGCGGGCACAGAGTTCGAGGAAGAGCTCTTCACCGCGCCCCGCATCCCCGACCAGCTCGAGCGCGGGCAGCATCGCCGCGATCTCATCCGGACGAGTCACCGCGAGGTCGCCACGGAAGCCCCGCCTCGATTGCCGGTCTTCGCCATTCTCCACCCGTGCCGGTACGGACGAAGCCGCGACCGCGACGAGCAGGGCGAAGAGCGGCACGCAGAGGATTCGGCAAGAGCGGTTCAACGTCGTCTTCATTTCAGGACCTCTCGAGGGTTATCGGAATGAACTTCGCGAGACGCTACGGTTCGATCCCCCGGGCTGTCGTCAAGCCGCTGCAAAGTGTTTGTAAGGGTTGCAAACCCTCCATCGACGCGGCTTCCGCGGCGCTACACTGCGAGCCATGCTGGCAGCCGGCACGCGGTGGAGCGCACGCGGTTCGAGCGACCGCTGGATTCTGATCGTCACGGCGGTCGCCTCGTTGCTGCTCGTCACCCTCGCCGTCCTGCAGTACCGCTGGACCGGCGAACTCAGCGCCGCCGCGAACGAGCGGATGCGGACGAATCTGGAGGAGTCGAGCCGGCTGCTCGGCAACGACATCGACGCTCCAGTGGCGGAGCTTCATGCCGAGCTCCAGCGCGCCGGTCGACGAACGGCCGCGGCCAGAAGCTGGCTTGCGGCTCGGGATGATCCACGCCGGAGACCGGGCGGGGCCTCCGAGCCGTTTGCGGGGATGCTCGCTCAAGCCGTTCGGGATTGGCGCGAAGGCGCCGCCTTCCCGGCCCTTCTGGAGACGATCTGGATCGTCGTCGCCGACCGCCGCGAAGCAACCCTCGACGTCTTCCGGCTCGACGAGGCCGGCGAACGGCTGGAGCCAGAACCTGGTTCCGACGACCTCGAGGATTTCGTTCGACCTCTGCGGACACCAGGCAACCGACGACCGAGTCTCCGCATGGACCGACTGGTCGTTCCGGTCCCCACCCGGCTCCCCGGCGGCCGACCGGACTCGGCAACGGCCCTCATCGTGGCCAGCCTGGACGTCTCGGTGCTCGAACGGGAGATGCTGCCCGCGTTGATTCAACGCCATTTCGGCGAAGCCTCTCCAGACGGCGAGCCGACCTATCTGGTCTCCGTGACCGACGTTTCCGGACCCGCGCCGCGTCAGCTTTACCCCGAACCGGCAGTCGCCCCTGGGCTTCCTTCGACGACCCCATCCGAAGCAGCGGACATCGAGTTCCGCACCCTGCGGCGCCGGCCGTTCCCCGAACGCCGCGATCGCCCCGGCTTCCGACGGATGGACCGTAACGGACGGCGTCCGTTCCCGCGCGAGGAGAGAGCAGGCCCCAACGGCGCCGCTGAGCCCAATCCGCTGACCGGCGCCTGGCTGGTACGGATCACGCACCGCCGCGGCTCGCTCGAAGCCGCTACGGACGCGGCCCGCCGGCGGAATCTCTACATGAGTTCCGGCGCCCTGTCCTTGATCGGCGTGGCTTTCGCTCTCGTCCTCGTCTCCGCCCGCCGGGCTCAGGCTCTCGCCGCTCAGCAGGTCGACTTCGTCGCCGGGATTTCCCACGAACTGAACACGCCGCTTCAGGCGATCCGTTCGGCGGCCGAGAACCTCCGGAGCGGGATCGTCCACAGGTCCGACGATGTCCGCGGCTACGGAGAACTCATCGAGCGCGAGGGGCGCCGACTGTCACGGCTCGTCGGGCAGGCGCTCGAGTGGGCCGGGATCGGCCGGACTCGGGCGCCGAGAGCCACGGTCGAGGTCGAACTCGGCGAACTGCTGCCGACGACGATCGCCGAGTCGAACTGGTTCCTCCAGGAGAACGATGTCGAACTCGAGGTGGGAGCACTCGACGACTTGCCCGTTCTCCACGCCGACCGCGAGCGCCTGCTCACCGTCTTCATCAACCTGTTGCACAACGCAGCGAAGTACGGCCGGGGCGCAGACGGCGCGGTGCGAGTGAGAATCGACGTCAGCCACGATGCCGCTCGGCATCGGGTGACTGTCGCGGTCACCGACCACGGCCCCGGCATTCCGAAAGACGAGCAGCGACGGATCTTCGAACCGTTCGTCCGCGGCCTCGCCGCAACGGAGAGCGGCTTGCCCGGCTCGGGCCTCGGCCTGAGCCTTGCGCGGAACACGATCGAGGAGCACGGCGGCTTGATGACCGTGGAGAGCGAGCCCGGCCGTACGACCTTCCGCGTCGTCTTGCCCGTGGCCGCCGAATGACCGGCCGGCGGCTCCTCCTCGTCGAGGACGAACCCAGCCTCGCCCGGACCCTGGGAGACCGGCTCAGAGCGGAAGGCTACGAGATCGAAATCGCAGCCGACGGACCCGCCGGCGAACGGTTGGCCGCCAGCGGCGCGTTCGACCTCGTCCTGCTCGACGTCCGCCTGCCGGGCAAGAACGGCTTCGACGTCTGTCGCGACCTGCGCCAGCGCGGCGTCTGTGTCCCGATCCTCATGCTGACCGCCCGGAACGAGCTCGTCGACCGCGTCCTCGGCCTGAAGCTCGGCGCCGACGACTATCTCGCGAAGCCGTTCGAGACGTTGGAACTGCTCGCCCGAATCGAAGCTCTGCTGCGCCGGAGCCGGACGGAGGCGCCGGCATCGCCGACAGCGGTCGATGCCTCCCACTGCTACCGCTTCGGAAACGTCCGCGTCGAATTCGACAGCGCCCAGGTGTGGCGCATCGACGACGAGGGCGACGAGTCCGAGATCGCCTGCTCGGCACTCGAGTATCGGCTGCTCAGGTTCCTCATCGAGCACCGCGGCGAGGTCCACGATCGGAACCGACTCCTCGACGAGGTCTGGGGCTACGATGCGACACCAACGACCCGAACCGTCGATGTCCACGTGTCTTCCCTGCGGCGGAAGATCGAGCCGACTCCGGGCCGGCCGAAATTCATCGTCACGGTGCACGGGCTGGGCTACCGGTTCGACGGCTGACGACGCGTAGCTGGGCGCGATAACCTCCGCTGCTCCGCAGCAAACCGCTCCGGCCGATCCCCCATGACCGACGACTCCAGCGATCCCAACAGACCGCTCGATTTCATCCGCGAGCGCGTGCGGGCCGACGTGGCCGCCGGCAAGCACGGCGGCAAGGTCGTTACCCGATTCCCTCCGGAGCCGAACGGCTACCTGCACGTCGGCCACGCGAAGGCGATCTGCCTCGACTTCGGCGTCGCGGAGGAATACGGCGGTCACTGCAATCTCCGGTTCGACGACACGAACCCGACCGCGGAGGACACGGAGTACGTCGAGGCAATCGAGCGCGATGTGCGCTGGCTCGGCTTCGACTGGGGCGAGGAGGCGCTCTATGCCTCGGACTACTTCGATCAGCTCTACGAATGGGCGCTCGAGCTCATCCGCAAGGGGAAGGCCTACGTCTGCAGCCTGAGCCCGGAGGAAGCGCGGGCCTACCGCGGGCGTTGGAACGAGCCGGGCCGCGAGAGTCCCCACCGCGACCGCTCGGTGGAAGAAAACCTCGACCTGTTCGAACGGATGAGGAACGGGGAGTTCGCGAACGGCGAACACACGCTGCGCGCGAAGCTCGACATGTCCTCGTCGAACATGAACCTGCGCGACCCGGTGCTCTACCGCATCCTCCACGCCCCGCACCATCGCA
Source organism: Candidatus Multivoraceae bacterium (assembly GCA_965219625.1). Classification (GTDB taxonomy): domain Bacteria; phylum Acidobacteriota; class Thermoanaerobaculia; order Multivoradales; family Multivoraceae; genus Multivorans. Next base: position 1,085,481 of record OZ244782.1, read on the forward strand.
CGGGTTCGACGTGGTGCATCTACCCGACCTACGACTGGGCTCATGGTCAGTCGGACGCGATCGAGGGCGTGACCCACTCGCTCTGCACCCTCGAGTTCGAGGACCACAGGCCGCTCTACGACTGGTTTCTCAAACAGATCGACGGCATCCACCAGCCGCGGCAGATCGAGTTCGCGCGCCTCAACCTGACCTACACCCTGACCTCCAAGCGGAAGCTGAAGCGTTTGATGGACGAGGGCCTGGTCGACGGCTGGGACGACCCGCGCATGCCGACCCTGACCGCGCTCCGGCGACGCGGCTGCCCCCCGGAGGCGCTACGTGACCTCTGCGCGCGCATCGGTCTGACGAAGAACGACTCGGTCGTCGACCTGAGCCAACTGGAGTTCGCCATCCGCAACGTACTCAACCGGACCGCGCGACGGACGATGGCCGTGCTGCGACCGCTCCGGGTGGTCATCGAGAACTACCCCGACGATCTCGTCGAGGAACTCGACGCGATGAACAACCCGGAGGACGCTGCCGCCGGCACCCGCAAGGTACCGTTCTCCAGAGTGCTCTACATCGAGCGGGACGACTTCCGGCTCGACCCGCCGCGGAAGTTCTTCCGGCTCGCGCCGGGGCGGGAAGTCCGGCTCCGTTCCGCCTACTTCATCACCTGCACCGAAGCGGTCGAGGACGAAAACGGCAACGTCGTCGAGCTCCGCTGCACCTACGATCCGGCGACGCGCGGCGGAGACGCGCCGGACGGCCGCAAGGTCAAGGCGACCCTGCACTGGGTATCGGAAGCCCACGCGATCCCGGCCGAGGTCCGGTTGTACGACCGGCTGTTCAACCACCCGAACCCCGGCGCCGCGCCCGGGGAGATCGAGGAACATCTGAATCCCGGCTCGCTCGAGGTCCTGACGGACTGTCTTCTCGAGCCGAGCCTCGCCGAAGCCGTGGCCGGCGACCGGGTCCAGTTCGAGCGGCTCGGCTACTTCTGCGTCGACCCGGACAGCGCACCCGGCAGGCCGGTGTTCAACCGGACGGTGACGCTGCGGGACACCTGGGCGAAGATCGAACGGGCGCAAAAGGCCTCGGCGGGCTAGCCCAGCTCCTCGAAGCGCTTCTGGAGCTTCTTCATCCGCTTGCCCGAGATACCGCCGAGCGTGTCGATTGCTTGGCGGATGCGCGCGCGGACGAGGTCCGGGCCGAGGATCTCCATCGATTCAAACAGCGGCAACGAGGCGGTCTCGCCAGACATCGCGACATAGAAGGGGCGGGTCAGGTTCCGCAGACTCACGCCAAGCACCTCGGACAGGCGTTGGAAGTCGCGCTTTACGGCCTCGGCCGTCACGTCCTCCTCGCGCTCCAAGGTCCAGAGCATGAACTGGAGAACCTCGACGACCTGGCCTTCCTCCAGGCCCTTCACCTCGAACCGTTCCCGCTTGAGCGCCGGGGCGTCGACGAACAGGAAGTTCGTCAGGCGGCCCCAATCTCCAAGCGTCTCAAGCCTCGGCTGAGCGAGGGCGGCGATCGCTTCCAGCCGGTCCTCCTTCATCGACCAGTCGCGCACCAGACCGGCAAGCCCCGCCGCGTCGAAGTCCTCGCGCAAGTAACGGGCGTTCAGCCAGCGCAGCTTGTCGAGGTCGAAGACGGGGCCGCCGAGCGAGATGTCCTCCAGCCGAAACCCGTCGACGAGCTGGTCGAGGCCGAACTTCTCCTCGCCCTCGGCCCGGCTCGAAACGATGAGCCCCAGGAAGTTGAGCAACGCCGCGGGCAGGAAGCCGGCCTCGCGAAACCAGGTGATCGACGTCGGGTTGCGACGTTTCGACAGCTTCGAACGGTTCGCGTCGTTGTTGCGGAGCAGCGGCAGATGACAGAAGACCGGCGGCTCGTAACCGAGGGCCTCGAACAGGCGCAGGTGCTTCGGCAACGAGTTGATCCACTCCTCGCCCCGGATCACGTGGCTGATCTCCATCGCGTGGTCGTCGACGACGCAGGCGAGATGGTAGGTCGGATACCCGTCGGCCTTGAGGATGACCTGGTCGTCGATCAGCTCCCACTCGCGCCGGATCTCGCCGCGCAGCAGGTCCTGCATCACGCATTCGCCCTCGGTCGGCATCGCCAGGCGCACCGTGTGGGGCTCGCCCGCCGCCGCCCGACGCTCGGACTCGGCGACCGGCAGACTGCGGCACCGGCGGTCGTAGCCCGGGAAACGCTGCCTGGCGCGGTTCTCCCGCCGCATCTGGTCGAGCCTCTCCCGCGTGCAGAAGCAGCGGTAGGCGCTGCCTGCCGCGAGCAGGCGGTCGACCTCCGAACGGTAGAGGTCCCGCCGCTCGCTCTGCCGGTAGGGGCCCTCGTCCCAGTCCAGGCCCAACCAGCCGAGGGCATCGAGAATCGCCGCCTCCGACTTGCGGCTCGAACGGGCCTGATCCGTATCCTCGATCCGCAACACGAAGACCCCGCCGCGACTTCGGGCGAAGGCGAGGTTGACCAACGCCTGATACGCGGTGCCGACGTGGGGGTCGCCGGTCGGCGACGGCGCCACCCGAACGCGCACGGGAGCTCGACCGCTCCCCGTCATCGCTGCTCTCTCCGGCGATAGCCCGCGAGCTGGTCCTCGAATCGCTGAATCTCCGCTTGACTCCTGCCCGCCCCGCGCAACGAGTCGATCACCTGCTCCACGCGGCGCGCCGCATCGTCGAGCAGCCCGGCGTCGGCGAGAGCGACCGCCATCTCCACCTGCAACTGGATCATCAGTTCGAGCAAGCGAGGCTCGGAGGCGCCCACGCCTGCCGCCCGGTCGAGCCGCTCGAGAGCCCGTGCCACGTCGTTCTCCCGCATCGCGAGCATCGTCGAAACGAGCAGCATATGGACGTCGGCCGGGTCGTCAGCGAGAACCCGCTCGGCCTCGGCGGCCGCCTCCCCGAAGCGTCCGAGCTTGAACAACGCGCCCGCCAACACGGCCCGCCCGCCAGCCAGGTCGGGATCGAGTTCGAGAGCGCGACGCGCCGCCGAGGACGCCTCCCGAGGCCGGTTCATCCGATCGTAGACGCCGGCCGCGGCAAAGTGCGCCTGGGCGTTGCCGGGTTCCAGTTCGATCAGCCGGCGGAGCTCCCCAAGCGAAGCCTCGAGTTGCCCCGTCTCCCGGTACGTCTTGCTCCGGCGAAGGAAGCTCTCCGAGTCGACGGCCAGCAAGTCGACCTGGGCACGGCGCGGGTCGCGCTGGTGGAGCAGCGCCGGCAGGTCCCGCGCCGCCTGCGCGAGACGCCTCGCCTCGGAGCGGTCGCCCGCGCGGTGCCGGGCGCGGGACAGCATGGCGACGATCGCCTGGCTCTCGGGCCTCAACTCGTACGCCCGTTCGAGGCGCCGCGTCGCCTCCTCGAGCTCGCCGCGCGCGAGGGCGAGCCGGCCGAGGCCGAGATGAGCCACCGCGTTATCGGGCTCAAGCCGCGCCGCCTCCCGGTAGTGCTCGTCCGCATCGACGGCGCGTCCGACCTTCTCCAAGGCCGAGGCCAGCCGGATGCGGGCCGGCGCGTAGTCCGCGTCGATTTCGACGGACCGGCGGTAGAGTACCGCCGCCGCGGACGGATTGCTCGCTTCCTCCACGTTCGCCCGCAGGTAGATCCAGCGAAAGTCCCTCGGCGCCAACCGCGAGGCCTCGGCGTAGGCGGCCGCGGCCTCCTCGTCGAACTGGTGGGCGTGAAGAGTCATGCCGAGCCTTCCCCAGGCGGCAGGCGAGTCGCGGTCGCGGGCGGCGGCGGCGAGTTCCTCTTCGATCGCGTTGCGGACACGAGATTCAACGGCGCCGAGGTCGGGACGGGGAGGGTCGGCGGCCCGGACGACGGCGGGAAGAAGGACCAGCGTCCAGATGATGGCTCGGTTCCGGATGCCCCCGGCGAGGCCGGCGCACCGCGAGGGAGAGCGCGAGCGAGCGCTCGTCATCGGCCTTCCCCACGCAGCAGAATCGCTTCGCTGCCAGTCGCGGCGCCGTCAAACACCTCGACCGCTCCTCCGGGCCAAGTCACCTCGAAGCGCTCGGCGGCCGTCGCGTCGCCGAGGCCGATGTGGACCGGCGCTTCGCCGCCGGTCAGGTAGCCGCCGAGGGGCAGGACGAGTTGCCGCAGCGCTCTGCCGTCGACCCACGCAACGACCGACGCGCCGAGAGCGGTACGCTGAAGGTGCGGGTCCACGACGCGCAACCGCACCCAGCCCCCTCCGCCGGTCTCCGACTCCAGGATCGTCTCGTTGCGGTAGATGCGCGCCGGTCCTTCCAGATTGCTGACGAGGAGGTCGAGGTCTCCGTCGCCCTCCAGGTCGAAGGGGACCAGGCCGCGGCTCACGTCGAGCGCCGTCCCGAAGTCGCCCGCAGCGGCACTTGCGTCCGCGAAGGCGCCGGCGCCATCGCCGAGCATGAGCAGGTTCGGCTCGGCGTAGCCGCGCCAGAACCAGCCGTCGCGTTCCGAGAGCGCTTCGGGGCGTCGCTTGACCGCGCCGTTCACCACGGCGAGATCCAGGTCGCCGTCGTTGTCCGCGTCGAAGAAGACGGCGCCGAAGCCCGTGTACGGCGTGCTCGGCGCCGCCAGACCGGCTTCGGCTGCCCGGTCCTCGAAACCCAGCGGCGTTCCGGGCGAGCCGCCCAGGTTCACGTAGAGCGTGTTCGTTTCCTCGATCAGATGGCTCAAGAACACGTCCAGATCCAGGTCGCCATCGATGTCGCCCGTCGCCACGCCCATTCCCGCCTCGCCGACTCCGAACCGATTGTAGGCCGCGCCGAGGAGCACCGCGTCATCCTCGAATCCACCCTCCTCGAGGTTCATCCAGAGCTGATTCGGGTCGGCGTCGTTCGCGACGTAGACGTCGGTCCGTCCGTTCTCGTCGAAGTCCGCGGCAACAACGCCCAAACCGGCGTCCTCGATCAGCGCAACTCCGACCTCACGGCTCCGGTCGACGAAACGCCGGCCGCCCTCGTTCCGGTAGAAGACGTCCGCCTGCCCATCGAACTGTTGCGGGCCGCAGTAGTCGACCCGCCCGCCCTGGACCCGGCACTCGCGCGCCTCGCGCCATTGGACGTAGCGAGCGACGTACAGGTCGAGCCAGCCGTCGAGGTCCGCGTCGAAGAAGACAGCCGATGTCGACCATCCCGGCGTCGCGACGCCGAGCGAGGCCGCCGCCTCGACGAAGCGGCCGTCGCCTTCGTTCCGGTAGAGCGCGTCGGCGCCGAAGTTCGTCACGTAGAGGTCGAGATCCCCGTCGTTGTCGAAGTCGCCGACCGCCGCGCCCATGCCGTAACCTGGATTGTCGAGCCCGGAACCGGCCGTCGCGTCGACGAACCGCCCGCGCGGCCCCTGGAGGTAGAACCGGTTCCGCCCGGCCTCGCCGGCGACTTCGCTCCCCGCGTTCGGAAAGTAGAGGTCGAGCAGACCGTCGCCGTTCGCGTCGAACGCCGCGACCCCGCCGCCCATGATCGCCGGCATCGGGTAGGAGCCGGCCGAACCCGTTGCGTGAACGAAATCCAGACCGGTATCGGCGGTCACGTCGACGAACCGCACGCCAGGCGCCGAGGTCGGATCGGCTGGCGCCGGTGGCGGCGCCTCCACAGGGCCTTCCTCCGAGGCGCAACCGAGAATCGCAGAAGCCGCCACCGCAAGGAGCAGACGACGCATCAATGGACTCCGGCGGCCGCGTCCGCCTCGAACCGCCGACGTCGACGAGCGTAACGCTGGATCATCCCGAGCATCGTCTCCTCGTCGTGAATGCCGCATAGCGGGAAGACGTCGAGCATCAGGGTCGGCACTCCCTCGACTCCTGCAGCGACCGCGCTCCGCGTGGCCTCCGCCAACAGGCGGCCGGACGCGAGGTCGGCGGCTTCTCCCAGCGGAAGGGGGACCCGGCGCCCGAAGTCCCGGAGCAGATCCTCAAGACCCATCGCACACTCGTAGTAGGAAGCGAACGCGGCCCCCCGCCACTCCCGTTCGAGCGCCGGGTCGAGTCCGTTGTCCATTTCCCCATCCAAGACGACCGCGACCTCGCCGGCGAGCCGCGAATCGGGCCAGCGCGGCGGCGGATCGAACTCCACTCTCAGAGCCGACGCCACGCGCGCCAGACTCTCCCGCCGCGCCGGGTCGAGCAGTCGGCCGCGGCGGAAGTTCCCGACCCCGGTCAGGTCGATCGCCTTCCACCGCAGGTCGATCCGCTCATCCAGGAGCGCTTCTTCGATTCGCGCCAGCACCCGGTGCGCGACGTAGCTCAGGCTGGAGGCGAAGTCGTAGTAGACGAAGACCTCGAGCGGCGCGGCGACACGTTCGAGGTTCGCGCTTCCGCTCATCGCCCATACCCCTCGGGGTTCGCCCTCTGCCAGCGCCAAGCGTCGGCGCAGATGTCGTCAAGACCGCGCTCCGCGGTCCAGGCGAGGTCACGGCCCGCGAGCGAAGGGTCCGCCCACACCTCCGTCGCGTCCCCCGGACGCCGCCCCTCAAGCACGGTCGGAATCTCCCTTCCGCTCGCCCGGTTGACCGCATCGACGACCTCGAACACGGTAACCCCGCGGCCCGTGCCCAGGTTGTACGCGGCGCAACCGTCAACCGCCCCCAGATGGTCGAGGGCGCGCAGGTGCCCGCTGGCGACGTCCAGGACATGGAGGTAGTCCCGGATCGGCGTTCCGTCGCGGGTCGGATAGTCGGTTCCGAACACCCGGAGCTCCGGGAGCCTGCCGACCGCGGCCTGCACCGCGCCAGGGAGCAGGTTCTCCGGCACGCCCCGCGGGTCCTCTCCGATCCGGCCGCTCGGGTGGGCGCCAGCCGGGTTGAAGTAACGAAGCGACAGGATCCGCCAGCCGTCCTCCGAAGCCGCGAGATGGCGGAGCAGGCGCTCGACGCAGAGCTTCGTCTGGCCGTAGGGATTCGACGGCTCGAGCGGCGCGTCCTCCGCCAGCGGACAGGCGCCTGGCGCCGGGTCTCCGTAAACCGTCGCCGAGGAAGAAAACACCAGCCCGCGCACGCCGTGGCGTTGCATCGCCGCCAGCAGACTCATCGTGCCGCCCACGTTCGTCCGGTAGTAGCCCAACGGATCCGCGCAGGACTCTCGGACCGCTTTCTTCGCTGCAAAGTGGACCGCCGCGACGCAGCCGCCGTCGAACGCAAGGTCGAGCGCCGCCCCGTCCAGCACGTCGCCCTCGACGAACCGCAGACTCCGTCCCGCGAGTTCTTCGACCCGCCGTAGCGCCTCGGGAGAGCTGTTCGAGAGATCGTCGATGACCGTCACATCCCAGCCCGCAGCCAGCAGCTCGACGCAGGTATGACTGCCGATGAAACCCGCTCCGCCCGTGACGAGAACCCGCTCTGCCATGGTCGGAGTCTATTGGCGACCGGAAGCCGGAACTTCGACTCCCGAGGGCGCTAGCCGCACTGCTCCGCCAACGCCGGCTCGCGGCGCACTTCATGAACGGCGGTGCTACGATCTCCCGGCCCGATCCGTGAGGTGAACAGCGCATGAAGAAACCCGTTCGAGTCGCCGTCACCGGCGCCGCCGGCCAGATCGGCTATTCCCTGATCTTCCGGATCGCCGCGGGCGAGATGCTGGGGCCGGAGCAACCGGTGAGCCTTCAACTCCTGGAGATTCCCCCGGCGAGGGAGGCCCTCTCGGGCGTCGTCATGGAGCTTCGCGATTCCGCCTATCCGCTGCTCCACGACATCGTGACGAGTTCGGCGGCGGACGAGGCCTTCGACGGCGCAGACATCGCGATGCTCGTCGGCGCGCGGCCACGCGGACCAGGCATGGAGCGCAAGGATCTCCTCCAGGCAAACGCGCAGATCTTCTCCGTCCAGGGTCGAGCGCTCGACGCCCAGGCGAGTCGCGACGTGCGGGTCGTCGTCGTCGGCAACCCGGCGAACACGAACGCGCTGATCGCGGCCAGCAATGCGCCGAACCTCGACCGGCGGCAATTCACGGCGATGACCCGGCTCGACCACAACCGCGCGATCAGCCAACTCGCCGAAAAGACCGGCGTACACACGACTCAGGTACGCCGGATGACGATCTGGGGCAATCACTCGGCGACCCAGTACCCGGACCTGAACCACGTGTTCGTCGACGAACGACCGGCGCCGGAACTCGTCGACGAGGTCTGGACCCGCGAGGAGTTCATTCCCACGGTCCAGCAGCGCGGCGCGGCGATCATCAAGGCTCGCGGAGCCTCGTCGGCGGCCTCGGCTGCGGCGGCCGCGATCGACCACATGCGCAATTGGATCCAGGGCACTCCGGAAGGCGACTGGGTCAGCATGGCGATCCCTGCGGACGGCAGCTACGGGACCCGCGAAGGCGTCGTCTTCTCCTTCCCGGTGACCGTGAGCGGTGCCGACTACTCGATCGTCCAAGGCCTCGACCTCGACGAGTTCAGCCGTGGCCGGCTGCAAGCCACGCTGAGCGAGCTGTTCGAGGAGCGCTCCGGGGTCGACGAACTCCTGCCATAGCAAGCCTGGAGCTGCTCTCCTCCACATCCGGGAACGACCCGGGCTCGGACCAGCATCCGTCGGCTCGCCGGCCCGCCGACAACGCGCAAGCGACGCGCGCCCGTGTTGCGCTACGCTTCATCGCGAACTCCCGCTGACAACGAGAGAGGCATGAACCAGGAACTTCACGACCGCCTGAACGAGCATCTTCAACACGAGTTCGAAGCCGCGCACCGTTACCTCTCGATGGCGCTCTGGTTCGAGCGCATCGACCTGCCGGGTTTCGGTACCTGGCTCCGAGGCCAATCCACGGATGAGCTGGCACACGCCCACCGGATCATCGATCACCTCGCCGACCGCGATCTGCTCGTCAGGATTCCCGCGATCTCGGCGCAGCCGACCGAGTGGCCGTCCGCCGAAGCCGCGGTCGACGCGATCCTCAAGAGCGAGCAGACCGTGACGAGCGCGATCGAGAGCCTCTACGACCTCTCTGAACAGGTGCACGACCGTGCCGCCTCGATCATGCTCCAGTGGTTCATCAACGAACAGGTCGAAGAGGAGAACGTGGCTCGTACCCTGCTCGGCAGGCTCAGGCTGATCGGCGGCGATGGGGTCGGCTTGCTGATGATCGACCAGGAACTCGCGAAGGGCACGGTGCCCGGAGCGATGGCGGAAGCAGGCGCAGAGGAGTAAATCGCCCATGCCCGAGCAGAACAAGGACAGCGCCCTGCCCAGCCGGGGCTACTCGAACTACGTGCTGGGCGTCCTCATCCTCGTCTACGTCTTCAACTTCATCGACCGCCAGATTCTCTCCATCCTCGCGGAGGACATCCGCAACGATCTGGGTATCGACGACGCTCAGCTCGGCTTCCTTTACGGCACCGCATTCGCCGTCTTCTACGCCATCTTCGGCATTCCACTCGGTCGCCTGGCCGACATGTGGAACCGGAAGAACCTGATCTCCATCGGCCTCGCAGCCTGGAGTCTGATGACTGCGCTGTCTGGAACGGCCCGGAGCTTCGCCTCGCTGGCGACCTATCGGGTCGGCGTCGGCATCGGCGAGTCGAGCGCGAGTCCGGCCGCATTCTCCATGCTTGGCGACTACTTCCCGCCGAGGCTGCGAGCTACCGTAACGGCGCTCTACTCAAGCGGCGTCTACATCGGATCCGGGATCGGCATCGCGATCGGAGGCGTGATCGTCGACCGCTGGAACGCCGCATACAGCGAGGGGGGCGCCCCGTTCGGACTCGTCGGCTGGCAGGTCGCCTTCTTCGCCGTCGGCCTGCCGGGGATCCTCATGGCGTTCTGGGTCTGGACTCTGCGCGAACCCGTCCGCGGCCAGCAGGAAGGAATCGTCACTGCCGACCATCCCGAACCGCTCAAGGAACTCGGGAAGGAAACGGCCGCCGTGCTGCCGCCGTTGACCCTGCTCTCCCTCGGCAACGTCGGCGGCGGCCGCGCCGTGGGACGCAATCTCCTCGTCGCGGTCGGCTGCGCGCTCGTCGTCCTGATGCTCATCCAGGTCTTCGGCAATCCCGTGCAGTGGATCGCCCTTGGCATCGGCCTCTACGCGTTCCTCTCATGGGTGCAGGGACTTCGACTCCGCGACCGACCGACGTACGAGCTGATCTACGGCACTCGATCCATGGTCTACGGGATGATCGGCTTCGGGTGGGTCGGATTCGTCGGCTACGGCGCCGGCTTCTGGGCGCCGACCTTCTTCCGCCGCGTACACGAGGTCAGCGCCACGGAGGCCGGCGTCGTGCTCGGCGCCACGTCGGCCGTCGCCGGCTGGTTGGGCGTCACCGCCGGCGGGGCCTTCTCCGACTGGTTGAAGCAACGGAACCCGAGGGCACGACCGCTGACCGGCACGATTGCCTCGCTCGGCGCGGTCCCCTTGGGCGCCGCCTTCCTGCTGGCCGACAACGTGAACCTCGCGTACGTCCTCAACTTCGTGTTCACGGTGCTCTCGGCTGCCTGGATCGGCTCCGCCGTTGCTCTGGCGAACGACCTCGTTCTGCCCCGGATGCGCGCCACCGCGTCCGCCTTCTACATCCTGACGGTGACCTTCGTCGGCTTGGCGCTGGGCCCCTTCCTCATGGGCTGGATCAGCGGAAATCTCGAAGCCGGCGGCGCCGATTCCGGCCGGGCGCTCCAATTGGCGATCTTGATCGGGCTCGGCGCCTACGTGATCGGCGCCCTCTTCTTCTGGTTGGCCAGCCGGACCGTCGCCGCGGACGAGGGCTCCCGGGTCGAACGCGCCCAGGCCGCCGGCGAAGTCATCGAGGTCGGCTGACAGGCGTAGAGATCGCTACCGCCTTCGACCGTCCGGCTGCGCTCGGGAACCTCGGCTACGGCCCCAGCCTGGCGATGACTGGCGCATGGTCGGAGGCGATCAGGCCCCCCTTCTTCTTCCGGTAGTCCCGGTCGGTGTCCACGTGTTCCGTCCGTGACCTCACCGCTTGGGTCGCCAACAGGAAGTCGATCCGCAGACCCAGGTTGCGGTGGAAGGCCCCGAATCGATAATCCCACCAGGAGAACTTGACCGTATCCGGGTTGAGTTCCCTGAACAGGTCGACGAATCCGAGGTCGAGCAGAGCGCGAAATCGGGCCCGCTCGGCGTCCGAGTGGTGGATGCCGCCGGCAAGCCGATCCTCGTCGTGCGTGTCGAGGCGGGTCGGTGCGATGTTCAAGTCGCCGCAGAGCACGCTGCAGGACTCCACGGCGAGCGAACCTGCAAGGTAGTCCCGCAGCGAGTCGAACCACGCCAACTTGCGAGGGTAGTCCAAGTGGTCGACGTTCTTGCCGTTCGGGCAGTAGACGGTCGTGAAGTCGAGCCCGGCGGTCCGCACGCGGAGCAGTCGCGCACCCGCCTCCTCCTCGCCTGGCAGACCCGCCTGGATCTCCTCGATCGGCTGGCGGGAGAGGACAGCGACGCCGTTCCAGGCCTTCTGGCCGCAGACCGCAACGTGGTACCCGAGTCGCTCGAGTTCCGCCGCCGGAACCTTGTCGGCAGTCGCCTTGAGTTCCTGGAGGCCAACAACGTCGGGTTGCCGCGCCTTGAGCCAATGAACGAGGAAGTCGAACCTCGCCCCCAGGCCGTTCACGTTCCAGGTGGCGATCAGCATCGCGGGCTTGACGTCAGCAGCGGAGTGGGCTGGGCGGACCCTAACCCCAGCCGCAGGTTCGGCCTTCGTTCTGCTCCCGCAGCCAGTCGGCAAGCGGCGCGAAGTAGTCGAGGATCGCGGTAGCGTCCATCTCCCGACTGCCGCCCATCGCCTGAAGCGCCTCGGGCCAGGGCCGGCTCAGGCCCATCGCCATCATGTCGCGCAGGCGACGACCCGCCTCCTCCTCAGCGTAGATCGAGCAGCGGTGGAGAGGGCCTTCGTAGCCGATCGCGGCGCAGAGGTCGCGATGGAACTGGAACTGGAGAATGTGCGCCAGGAAGTAGCGGGTGTACGGCGTGTTGCCCGGCACGTGGTACTTCGCGCCCGGATCGAAGTGCTCTTCGGTGCGTTCGGACGGCGCCGAGACGCCCTGATACTCCTCGCGGAGTCGCCACCAGGCTGCGTTGTACTCCCCGGGCGGCGTTTCGCCGGAGAATACGCCCCAGCGCCAGCGATCGACGAGCAGGCCGAAGGGCAGGAAGGCGACCTTGTCCAGCGCCATCCGCATGAGGAGCGCGAGGTCCGCGTCGGCCGGCGGTTCCTCGTCGAGCAAACCGATGTCGACGAGGTAGCCCGGCGTGACGGACAAGGAGATCGTGTCGCCCAGGGCCTCGTGGAACCCGTCGTTCGCGCTGTCCCGAAACAGGGGCGGCAGGTCACGGTAGCCAAGCTGGTAGTAGGTGTGGCCGAGCTCATGGTGGATCGTCGAGAAGTCCTCGGCGTTGACCTGGATGCACATCTTGATCCGGACGTCTTCGTCCAGGTCGAGCTGCCAGGCGCTGGCATGGCAGACGACGTCACGGTCTCGCGGCCTGAGGAACTGGGAGCGCCGCCAGAAGCTGTCGGGGAGTTCCTCCATACCGAGCGAGGTGAAGAAGCCCTCGGCAATCTCGACCATTGCCCGCTCGGAGGTACCGCGTCCTCGGAGAATCTCCGTCAGGTCGTAGCCGGGATCGGCCGCCTCGGGCGCGACGACGTCGAACACGTTCGACCAGGTCTGCGCCCACATGTTGCCCAGCACGTGAGCCGGAATGGGGCCCTCCGGATCGACGACCCGCGGCCCGTACTCCTTCGCGAGTTCGGCGCGTACATGGCAGTGCAGGTCATCGTAGAGCGGCTTCACCTGCTCCCACAGACGGTCCGTCTCCGCCGCGAAGTCGTCCGGCGCCATGTCGTAGCCCGACCGCCACATTGCGCCGGAGTCCTCGTACCCGAGACCCCGAGCGCCCTCGTTCGACAGCTCGACGAAGCGCTCGTAGTCCGCCCGCATCGGCGGCGAGATCGTCCGCCAGCCCTCCCAGGCGTCGAGCAACGCGTCCGCATCCCGGCTGGTGTCCATCACGTCCTCGAGATCGTCGAGGCTCCGACAGGAATCCGGCCCGCTCGGGCAGTGTCTGCCGGCGCCGTAGGCCGCTTCCATCCGCGTCGTGATCTGACTCAGTTCCTCGATCTTCGCCGCGTCAGCCGGCGCCGCGACGGTCAGCCCTCCCCGCAGCAGGTCGAGCTTCCGCGCGACCTCGTCCGTCTCCAACGCTGCGTCGTAGGTCGCCGCCTGCTGCGCAAAATCGACTGCGCGCGTCAGCGCCTCCGCCCCGGCACGGGCAGCCAAGGCGGTCGTGTCCTCGGTGATGTACGTCGCCTGCACCCAGGCCGCTCGGCTGCCGTCGTAGTAGTTCTCGATGATCGTCTCCTCGGCAGCCGTCACGAACTCGGCAGCGGAGGGACGCGAATCGCCGGTGCAGGCCAAGGGCAAGACGAGGCCCGCGACGACGAGAACAGCGACCGCATCAAGCGGCGGACGCGCGCGGAATCCAAGGCGAGACGATGGCTGCAGCACGGCGAGTCCTCCCCTGAGCGGTTCCTGGCCCGACCGGAAAGCCCGGCCGAAGCCGAACCGCGACTCTATGCCAGCGCAGCCGCCCAGACCCGCCAGCAGGCGGTCCGAAGTGGCTCTTCGGCTCCATAGAATCGGTGGCAGTGTCTGCCATCGTCATCGGAACCCGCGAAACGCCGCTGGCAAGAGTCCAGGCCGAATTGGTGTCCGCCTGGCTCACGGAGGCCGGCGCCGCGACGACCGTTCGCGCGATGTCCTCGGTCGGCGACCGCAGCCTGGGAGGCAGCTTCGCGCAAGGCAAGGGGGTCTTCACCGGGGAGCTCGAAACTGCTCTTCGCAACGGCGAGGTCGATCTGGTCGTCCACTCGTTGAAGGACCTGCCGGTCGACGACGAACCCGATCTGCTCATCGGCGCCGTGCCGAAGCGGGAGCGGCCACACGACTTGCTTCTGCTCGCCCCCGGAACGGACACCCGGCGATCCGCCATCGGGCCGCAGACCCTTGCGGCCCTGCTCGACGAGGACGACATCGCCGCGAATGACCGGGCGACCGCGGCCCGCAGCGCATTCGCGGCCCTGGCCGAGACGGCGCGGCTCGGGACGTCGTCGCCCCGGCGGCAGGCGGGCGCCCTGGCTCTGCGGCCGGACCTCGTCTGCTGCGCCGTTCGCGGCTCGGTCGGACGGCGGCTCGAGTGGCTCGGAAACGGCGCGATCGACGCCCTGCTGGGCGCCGAGGCCGGCATCTTGCGACTCGCGCGTGCCGGCAAGATGGCGCCGGCGGCAGCGAAGATCCTCGCATTCCGGCTCGATCTCGCCACTTGGCCCTGCGCCCCCGGCCAGGGCGCCCTCGCGGTGCAGATTCTCCGCGGCGGCCCGCTCGACGGTCATCCCGTGCTGGCAGCCATCGATCATCCGCCGACGCGTGTCGCCTGCGGCGCGGAACGATCCCTGCTTGCCGAGCTGGGCGGCGGATGCCTTCGACCGTTCGGAGCGTGGGCGCGGTCAAGACGAGCTGGGACTCGCGATGCGGCGGCCGCGGATACGGTGCTGGCCGAGATTCACGCGGCGGCGGCCGCGGACGACTGGCGCGCGGCGGCCGCGAACGGCGACGCGCCGCGCATCAGCCGCGCGGCAGCGGCAGGCGGCAGGCCGAATCCGAAGGAGCTGGCGGTACGAGTCGAACAGGACCTGGCCCGTGTCGCTGTTCCGGCCGTTGGCGCCGACACCCACGGACGCCGACTTCCGGCGCTGGACACACCTGATCTCGTCGTCACCTCCGGCGACGGCACGACCCGGCGATTGACTCGGTACCTGGAACCGGGAATCCGGGTCGCCTCGTTCCCGGCTACCGAAGTCGAGATTCTCGACACGGTCTGGCCGGTCGACCGAATCGACCTGACCGGCCCGCGACGGGAGTGGCCGTGGCTGCTCATCTCTTCACCGACCGCCGGACGCGTCGTCGCAAGCCGAGCCGGGGACGATCCGCTCTGGGGACGTCTGCCCTGGTGCGCCCTGAACGAAGGCACCGCCCGCGCGCTGCTTGCGCTCGGCGTGCCACCGAACCTTGCGGCCCGCGCCGATGGCGGCCGGGAGTTCGCCGCCTGGGTCGTCGCAACCCTGGGGGCGGAGAATCCGCTCTTCGTACCCCACTCCGCCCGCGGTGGGGAGCGCCTCCTCGACACGCTCGATGCCGCCGGACGGCGCGTGATCGCCTGGCCCGCGTACACCGTTCGTCCGCGGACGACGCTCGGATGGCCGGGGACTTGGCAAGGCCGACCGGCGCGCGTACTCTTCACGGCGCCATCAGCCGTCGATGCCTTCGCGGCGTCGGACCTCGACTGGCCGGCCAGCTGCTGGGCGATCGGGCCGACGACGGCAGACGCCCTCCGCCAAGCAGGAGCCGCCGACGTGACGTGCGCACAGGAACCGACCGCAAAGGGCATCGAGCGCCTGTGGCGCGAGGAGGTCGGCGCGTGACTGCCGGCAACGCGAGCGCGCAACTCTGGGCCGAGGCGCAGCGGCATCTGGTCGGCGGCGTGAACAGCCCGGTCCGCGCCTTCCGTGCAGTCGGCGGCACGCCCCCCTTCATCGACCGCGCCGAAGGCGCCTTGATGCACTCCGTGGACGGCACGAGTTACGTCGACTTCATCGGCTCCTTCGGCCCTCTGGTGCTCGGGCACAGCCATCCGGCGGTCGTCGAGGCGGTGCGCCAGGCCGCCGCGCGGGGGACGTCCTTTGCCGCCCCGCACGAGGGCGAGGTCGAGCTGGCGCGAATGGTCAAGGCCCTCGTGCCGGCCATCGAGAAGATCCGCTTCGTCAACTCGGGAACGGAAGCGACGCAGTCGGCGGTCCGACTCGCCCGGGGCGCCACCGGCCGCGACCTGCTGCTCAAGTTCGATGGCTGCTACCACGGACATGTCGACTCCCTGCTGGTCGAGGCCGGGAGCGGTCTCGCGACGTTCGGCATCGCCTCGAGCGCCGGCATTCCGGCCGCTACGGCCCGCGACACGATCGTCCTGCCGCTCGACGACGACGACGCTCTCGACGAGGCGTTCGATCGCCACGGCAACCGGCTGGCCGCGGCGATCATCGAGCCGCTGCCGGCAAACAACGGACTCCTCGTCCAGCGCCCCGCATACCTCGAACGACTGCGAAGACTGTGCTCCGAATACGGTGCGCTGCTCATTCTCGATGAAGTGCTGAGCGGCTTCCGCGTGCCGGGCATAACGGTCGGCAACCGGCTCGGCGTCGAGCCGGATCTCTACACCTTGGGCAAGGTGATCGGCGGCGGCCTTCCCGTCGGCGCCTACGGCGGGTCCGCCGCGCTGATGGACCAGCTCTCGCCGCTCGGCCCGGTCTACCAGGCGGGCACGTTGTCCGGAAATCCGCTTGCGGTGGCGGCCGGGCTTGCCACGCTCCGCGAACTCGACGCGAATGACGGCTGGGACCGGATCGAGCAACTCGGCGCGGCGCTCTCGCGTGAACTCGACGCCGTCACGGCAGCGAGCGATCATCCTTACCAGGTCGTCCGCGTCGGTTCCATCTTCTGGCTCGCCTATGGCAACAGCGAACCGCCCCGCCGCGCCGACCGCTTCCACCCGAAGACTGCCGAGGTCTTCGGGCGGCTCCATCGCGGCTTGCTCGAGCGTGGCTTTCTGCTTGCCCCGTCCGCCTTCGAGGTCGGCTTTCTGTCCCTCGCCCACGACGAGCGGACGCTGAACGCGTTCGCCGCCGCCCTCCGCGACGCGCTGGCAGAGGCGCCTCCGGCATGAGCGCTGCCGCGAACTCTTCGCCAGACCGTAACGGGAATCGCGCCGTGCCCGTCGCCGCGTACTTCCAGGGGCTCCAGGATCGCATCTGCGAAGCCCTCGTCGACCTCGACGGGACTTCGTTCGATGCCCGGGAACTCGTCAACGAGCGCGGCGGCATCGCCAGACCGCGGGTACTCGCGGACGGCGACGTGATCGAGAAGGCAGCTGTCAACTTCAGTCACTCGCGGGGCGATTCGCTGCCGCTCGCCGCCACGGAACGTCGACCGGAGCTCGCCGGACGCCGATTCGAGGCGGCCTCGGTGTCGCTGATCGTTCATCCGCGGAATCCCTATGCGCCGACGAGCCACGCGAACATTCGTTTCTTCATCGCTCATCCCCCGCCGAACGCGACCGCGGACGATGGCAAGCCTGGCTGGTGGTTCGGCGGAGGGTTCGATCTCACGCCGTACTACGGCTTCGCCGAGGACGCCATCCACTGGCACCGTACAGCGGCCGCCGCCTGCGGACCGTTCGGCGACGGTCTCTACGAACGTTACAAGGCGGCCTGCGACGACTACTTCCACCTGCCGCACCGAAAGGAGAGGCGCGGCGTCGGCGGCCTCTTCTTCGACGATCTGAACGATCTCGACCGGCCGGCCGAACTCGACTCCTTCGGCCGCTGCTTCGCCTTCGCGAAGAGCGTCGGCGATCACTTCCTCCCCGCCTATCTTCCCATCCTCGAACGCCGCAGCCAGCTCGAGTACGGCGACCGCGAACGGAGCTTCCAGCTGTATCGCCGGGGGCGCTACGTGGAGTTCAACCTGGTCTACGACCGCGGCACGCGCTACGGACTCCAGGCCGGCGCACGCACCGAGTCGATCCTCGCATCGCTGCCCCCGCTGGCGGCCTGGCGTTACGACTATCGGCCTGAGCCCGGCTCACCCGAGGCGGAACTCGCGTCCGAGTTCCTCGTCCCCCGCAACTGGGCTTCCTCGGAACCTCCCGATCCCGGAATCCGAGGCGCGCGATGACGGAACGGACCTCTCTCTATAGCGCCGAGCCGCGGGTAGCCGGCGCCACGGATCGCCGGGCCATCGGCGTCCTGTTGGCCAACGTCGGAACGCCGTCGGCGCCGACGTCGGCCGCGCTTCGGCGCTACCTGCGCCAATTCCTGAGCGACACGCGGATTGCCGAGGTGCCGCGCTGGAAGTGGCTGCCCATCCTCTATCTCTTCGTGCTGACCACCCGACCCCAGCGCGTGGCGAAGCTGTACCGGCAAATCTGGACCGACGAGGGGTCTCCCCTTCTGGCTATCGGGCGGCGCCAGGTCGCCGGGATTCAAGCCCGCCTGCGGCGGCTCGGGCCCGAGGGGGCGCCGCCCTACCACGTCGCTCTTGGCATGCGCTACGGCGAACCCTCGATTCGAGCCGGTCTGGAGGAACTCCGCGACAAGGGCTGCACCCGACTCTTGTTCTTTCCACTGTTCCCACAGTACGCGGCCGCCACCACGGCGTCGACGATCGACATGCTCGCCGGCGAGTTGCGCCGCTGGCGCTGGGTACCGGATGTCCGCACGATCAACAGCTACTTCGACGACCCAGGCTACCTGCGGGCGCTTGCCCGAAGCATCCGCGAGACCTGGGACGAGAGTGGCGAGCCGGACCGACTCGTCCTCTCGTATCACGGCGTCCCCCAGCGCTACATCGCGAACGGCGATCCGTACCAGTGCCAGTGCCTCCAGACCACGGACTACCTGATCGCTACGCTGGGCATTGAGCGGGAGCGAGTCGTCAGCAGCTTTCAGTCCCAGTTCGGACGCGAGCTGTGGATCGGCCCGAAGACCGACGAACTCATGCGCGAACTGCCGGCGGCCGGCTACCGAAACGTAGATGTCGCCTGTCCCGGCTTTTCCGCCGACTGCATCGAGACGCTCGAGGAGATCGAAGTGGAGAATCGCGGCTACTTCGAGGAGGCCGGCGGCGAGCGGCTGCGCTACATTTCCTGTCTGAACGATCGGCCGGATCACCTGGACGTCTTGACCGACTTGATTCGTCGCCACACGCGCGAGTGGCAGACGACGCGTTCGTGCTGCGAGGGCCCGTGCCGGAACGATACGGCGCCCATCGAATTCGCGGATCTATCCGCAAGCCGCCAGGACCGCGCGCCGACCGTCTCGTGACACTCCCTGCCGATCGCTGAGGCAAAATCGACCGATGGACAACTGCTCCGTTGTCGCGGCGACCTGGCGCTATGCGTCCGCGGATGAGATCGCCCGCTACACCCTCCCGCTCGAAGACCGCCCGTCCCAGGTGCGTCGGCTCCGGCGTCGGATCGGCGCCAAGGGGCTGATCTACCTCGCCACCTGCAACCGCGCAGCCTTCATCCTGGCGGCGGAGCGCGGCGCGACGCTCGCCTCGTGTCGACGCGAACTGCTCCGCGCCGTGGCGGGCGAGAGCGCGGCGCGACGAGTCTTCCGGTCCTGGGAGGGTGAGGGCGCGGTCGAGCACCTCTACCTGGTCGCCGCCGGGCTCGACTCTGCACGGCCCGGCGAACGGGAGATTCGCGGCCAGCTGCGCGCCGCGCTGGACGACGCGAAGACCTGGGGCACGCTCGATCCCGGGCTCTGCCGGGTCGTCGAATCGGCGCTTCGGGCAGGCAAGCGAGTCCACCGGGAGACCGGCATCGGCGCCGGCCGCACCTCACTGGCGGAGATTGCCGCGGATGTTCTGCGCGCGAGAGTTGCCGACGCGCCCGGCCCGGTGGCGCTCGTCGGCGTGTCGACGATGACCGAAACCTGCGCCGAACGACTCCACGCCCGCGGCATTCCGCTCGTGCTCGTCAACCGTACGGAGGCGCGGGCCGCGGCATTGGCCGAACAGACGAACGGCAGTCCGAACGGGAGCTCGAACGGCGCTTTGACGATCGGGACGATGGCTCTCGACGAGTTTCGCCGGAAGCCGCCGGCCGTTACGGCCGCCCTGTTCGCGACCCATGCGCCGGGCGCCGTCGTCGATCGGCGGGCACTCGCCGCACTGGCGGGCGCCGGCCGGGACGAACTCGGCACACCGCCGCTGGTCATCGACATGGCCATCCCCGCCGACGCTCCAAGCGATGACGCGAACGCCGCCGGTCTCGAGCGAATCGACATGGACCGAATCAACGAACTTGCCCAGCAGACGCTGGATGACCGTCGCGAACGGACCGCCCAGGCGCGCGTCCTGATCGACCGGGAGCTCGACGCCTATCGCGAGGACGTGGCAACGCGTTCCGTGGCCGGCGCGATCCGCAGGATCGACGCTCAGTATCGGAACTCGCTGACGAGCAGTCTCGACCGGCTTCTGCAGGGCGACCTGCGGAGCCTGTCTGGACACGAGCGGGACACGCTTCGCGACTGGACGTCGATCATGGCGAAGCGCCTCAGTCATCTGCCGGTGCTCGGACTCCGGGCCGTCGCCACCGAGATCGGCGAGGACGGGGTCGACGCGTTCGTCGACGCGGGGCTCGGAACCGCTGGCGGTTCTGCCCCGACGCCGAGTTCCCCGCAAGCGCCTCGCACTGCCCCGCCGGCATCGACCGCCAGCCCGACCTCGCCGGATCGTCTCCTTCTTCGCGCTCTTCGCGGTGACGACACGCCGCGGAGACCGCTGTGGATCATGCGTCAGGCGGGCCGCATCCTTCCCGAATACCGCGCGTTGAAGGAGCGCCACGGCTTCCTCGGCCTGTCGCGCGACCCGGAACTGGCGGCCGAGGTCACCCTGCTGCCCCTTCGACGGTTCCCCTTCGACGCGGCGATCACGTTCGCCGACATCATGTCGCCCCTGCCGGCTCTCGGCGTCGATTTCCGGTTCGATCCGGGCCCGGTGATCGCCGAACCCATCACCGGTCCTCGCCAGATCGACGCTCTGCCGGACCCGGACGAACTCGACGACGAAGCGATCGCGCCGGAAGTCGCGGCGACTCAGCGCATCGTTCGCGCGGAGCTCGACGAAGAGACCGCGCTGCTCGGCTTCGCCGGCGCCCCGCTGACGCTTGCCGCGTATCTGATCCAAGGGCGGGGTGTCCGCGATTTCCCGAAGCTCCGTGCCTTCGCCAACCAGGAACCGGCCGCATTCGACGCCCTGCTCGACCGACTCGCCCGTCTTTCGGCGCGCTACCTCGTGGGTCAGCATCGGGCCGGCGCCGACGCGGTCCAGGTCTTCGACTCCTGGGCTGGGCTCTTCGAGCAGGACGAGTGGCGGCGCAGAGTGCGCCCCCACCTGAAGAGCCTGCTCGACCGGCTCGGCGAAGCGGGTGTGCCGCGCATCCTGTACCTTCACTCGGCGCCCCAACTCGTCGACGACTACGCGGATCTGCCGTGCGAAGCGCTCGGCGTCGATTGGCGAACGGACCTGGGCGAACTTCGTACCCGCCGTCCCGGGCTTTGCCTGCAGGGAAACCTCGACCCGGCGATACTGCTCGCCGGCAAGGAGGCGATCCAGCGCGAGGCGACGAGTCTGCTTGGCAGACTGCCGCGGCGCGGCCATATCGTGAATCTCGGTCACGGCGTGCTGCCCACTACCCCTCTCGACGCAGTGCAGACGCTGGTCGAGGCCGTCCACGCAGAAGCCGGCGCGGACGCGGGATGACGAAGCCGGCGGGAAGCGCCCCGCGGCGCCTCGTCGTCGTCGGCGGCGGCCCGTCCGGCCTGGCGGCGGCTTGGCAAGCTGCGACGTTCGCCGTCGGCGCCGGCGCCACAATCGAGGTCACCGTGCTCGAAGCCGAGGCCGAGGTCGGCGGCAAGGCGCGCACCGACTCGAGGGATGGCCTGCTGATCGAGACCGGACCGCAGGGCTACCTCGACGACCAACCGGTCGTCCGCGAGCTGATCGAGGCGTGCGGCCTGGCCGGCGACGTGATCGCGCCCGAACCCACCGCGAACCGCCGCTACATCTACCGCGGGGGCAAGCTCCGCTTGCTGTCCCGCGAGCCGGCCGCGTTCGCCCGAAGCGGGTTGCTGGGGCCCGCGGGCCTCCTCAGGTTGGCCATGGAACCCCTCGTGCGACAGCGGCAGGATGCCGAAGCCGGCAGCGGCGGTGACGACGAGTCGCTGTTCGATTTCGCAGCCCGCCGGTTGGGAAGGCAAGCCGCCCGGCGCCTCATCTCGCCCGTCGTCCTCGGTATCTTCGGTGGCGACTCCCGGCGACTCTCGGCCGCCGCCTCGCTACCTCGTCTGGTGGCGATGGAACGCGCCCACGGCTCCCTGTTCAAGGCCCTGCGCGCAGGTCGCCGACGCCGCGTACCGCCGCCGGGACACCGATCCCTCCGTCAGGGCATCCAGAGCCTGCCCCGAGCGATCGCCGCGCTGCCGGGAGTCGATGTCCACTGCCGTCGACGCGTCGAAGCGATCGCACGCGCTGCCAGCGGGGCGCCCTTCACGGTGACGTCGGCCGCCGGGTACCTCGAGACGGACGCCGTGATCGTCGCCGCCGACCTTCCCGGCGCCGCGGATCTCGTCGCCGGCGTTTCGGTCCCCGCCGCCGACGAACTCCGCAAGATCGAGTCCCCGCCGATGGCCGTCGTCCACACCGCGTTCGACGAGGCTGCCGTCGCCCACATCGAGCCGGCTTACGGCTTTCTCGTCGCCCGCGGCGAGGGCATCCGCATGCTCGGCTGCCAGTACGAGACGGCGACGTTCCGGGGCCGCGGTCCGGATCGGACGTTCCTCGCCAGATCCCTGTTCGGCGGCGCCGTCGACCCCGCGGCCGCCGACCTCGGCGATGACGAGCTCGTCGACCTGACGCTCTCCGAACTCCGTCGAACGGTCGGCATCGCCGGCGACCCGACCCTGACGAGCGTCGCTCGCTGGCCGCACGCGATCCCGCAGTACGCGCCCGGACATCCGCGGCGGGTAGCCAGGATCGAAGCGGCCCTCGACCCGATCGAGGGCTTTCATCTGGCCGGCAACGCGCTCCACGGCGTCGGTCTCAGCCGTGCGATCGCAGTCGGCGCGGACTGCGGCGCGAAGGCCGCGCGCCTGCTGCTCGGTCGGCATCGGTAAACCGGGCTACACTCGCCCGTCTCACCCGCTGAACACACCCGGAGACTGTCCCCATGAAGGAAGCGCTGCAGTTCTACATCAACGGCGAATGGGTCGACCCGACGACCCCGAAGACGATGGACGTGATCGACCCGTCGACGGAAGAGCCGATCGGGCGGATCAGTGTAGGCAGCGCGGCCGATGTCGACCGAGCCGTGGATGCGGCGCGCGCCGCCTTCGAGTCGTTCTCGCAGACCAGCCAGGAGGAGCGAGTCGAACTCCTCGGCCGGATCGTCGCCGGCTACCAGGCCCGGATCGGCGAGATGGCCGAGACGATCTCGTTGGAGATGGGCGCTCCGGCCTGGCTCGCCAAGGCCGCGCAGGCGCCGTCCGGCCTCGGACACTTCGCCGGCGCGCTGAACGTGCTGAAGGACTACGACTTCGTCGAGACCCGTGGGACGACGAACATCGTCAAGGAGCCGGTCGGCGTATGCGGCCTGATCACGCCCTGGAACTGGCCGATCAACCAGATCGCCTGCAAGGTCGCGCCGGCGCTTGCCGCAGGCTGCACGATGGTCCTCAAGCCGAGCGAGGTCGCGCCGCTCAACGCGATTCTGCTCGCGGAGATCCTTCATGACGCCGGCGTGCCGCCGGGCGTCTTCAACCTGATCAACGGCGAGGGTCCCGAAGTCGGCGCCGCGATGTCGGCCCACCCCGGCATCGACATGATGTCCTTCACCGGCTCGACCCGCGCCGGGCGCGCCGTAGCCAAGGCCGCTGCCGATTCGATCAAGCGGGTCGCCCAGGAGCTCGGCGGCAAGTCGCCGAACGTCGTCCTCGAAGATGCCGACATCGAAAAGGCGGTCAAGGCCGGCACAAGGCAGTGCTTCCTGAACAGCGGCCAGTCCTGCAACGCGCCGACCCGGATGCTGGTACCGGCCGCAGCGCACGCCCGCGCCCTCGAGGTCGCGAAGGCCGCCGCCGAAGCGACCGTCGTCGGTCCGCCGGGACAGGAAGGCGTCGCCATCGGCCCCGTCGTCAGCAAGGTCCAGTACGACAAGATCCAGGCCCTCATCTCGAAGGGCATCGAAGAAGGCGCCGAGCTCGTCGCCGGCGGCACGGACCGCCCCGAGGGAATGGACAGCGGCTACTACGTTCGCCCCACCGTCTTCGGCGGGGTCCGCAACGACATGACGATCGCCCGCGAGGAGATCTTCGGCCCCGTGCTCGCCATCCTCCCCTACGAGACGGAGGAAGAAGCGATCCAGATCGCGAACGACACGCCGTACGGCCTGTCGAGCTACGTCCAATCCGGCGACCTCGACCACGCCCGCAACGTGGCCTCCCGCATTCGCGCCGGCAACGTCCACATCAACGGCGCCCCCGCGGACTTCGGCGCCCCCTTCGGCGGCTACAAGCAATCCGGCAACGGCCGCGAGTGGGGCGACTTCGGTTTCGAGGAGTTCCTGGAAGTCAAGGCCGTGATGGGGGCTCTGCCGAAGGCGAGCTGAAACGGTGCCTTGGAACCGCTGAGCTACCGACCAGCCGCAGCCGCTCACGAACTGTAGTCGTCGTGCCTCACCTTGACACGAAGTTCGAGGCGCTGCGTGAGGCAGCGTTGGATGCGAGCCCCGTAGCTGGCCTGACCCACGGGTTCTACCGCTACCCCGGCCGTTTCTCCCCTCAACTCGCGAAGGCCGCGATTCGCTGCTTCTCGCGACCGGGACAGCTCGTGCTGGACCCGTTCTCAGGTGGCGGCACGACTGCTGTCGAAGCGATCGCTCTCGGTCGAAATGCGGTATGCCTGGACATCAGCGAACTTGCCACCTTTATCGCCAGGTTGAAGACCTCCCGAGTCTCGTCGCGCGCTGCGGATGTGCTGACGACATGGGCTGAGACCACCGCTCGGAACATCCGCTACCACGACGCGATCAGCGAGGCGAACCCGCCGTCACCGATGACGCTCCGGAACCTAAGCGGCCCTGCTAGCGGAGCAATCCGAAAGCTCATCCGCGTCGCACTGTCCCGTATCCCTGACAACGCCGGTCCGACCGTAGAGAGAGTCGCCCGTGGAGCCATCCTGAACGCAGCGCAGTGGGCCATTGATGGGCGCCGAGAGGTCGCGACAGCGGTGGCCTTTCGGGAGCGGCTCCACACCGCCATTCACACCATGTTGGCGGACCTCGCGTCTCTCTGGGAGCAAACCGCGTCCAAGGCTGTGCACATGCCACGCATCGTTACCTCGGACGCTCTCAACATCGGGTCAGTGCGGCCTCTCGCGAATGGCACGCGCGCCGACCTCGTCGTGACGAGTCCTCCGTACCCCGGCGTCCACGTTCTCTATCATCGCTGGCAGACTGGCGGCGGCAAAGAAACCTCCGCTCCATTCTGGATCGCAGCCGCCTGCGACGGACATGGAGCGTCTCACTACACGATGGGAGGCCGGCAAACCCAACACTACTTCGACCTGCTTGGCGAAAGGCTATCGGCCATACGTCGAGTCATGCGCGACGGCGCCCAACTAGTTCAAGTTGTAGGGTTCTCGAGGCCAGAGATCCAGTTGGAACTCTACTTGGCGACACTCAACATCGCCGGCTTCATCGAAGCACCGATCCCCGAAATCGGCCGAATCTGGCGCGACATACCGAGGCGTCGCTGGCACGCCTCGCAGCGCTCCAAGGCACCAGCCGCACGTGAAGTCGTTCTAGTGCATACGGCGGCCTAGTCCTCGTCGCCAACACTGCCAGCCGAGACTTCGTCAGGACCAAGCGACCCAAGGTACTCAATCATGGGAAGAAGAACGGGCGCCAGAGCCCGTGTCGTGGAGGCCACTCGTTTCTCGGCGGACTCTTCCATAGATTCGGGCTCCTCCCCTCCCGCACGCCGCGGATCATTCAGAAGTGCCAGACCTAAGAGGACGTTGGCGTAGACGAACTTCGCCTCGACGACCCTCGCATCCTCGCTACTCTCCTTCACCTCCGTCTGTAGCGCTCGGTTCGATACGTTCACGTAGAACGTCAGGTCTCTCTCGTTCTCCGCCTTCCCAACGTCCGAGTCGTCTACTACTTCGCATCCGGTCTCCTGGTCAAACCCTCTTGTCGCCCAGATGCAGTCTTCCTCTTTGACTCGCACAACGTGGGGAAGCTGAATTCCCGCCTCGCTTCCCTTGCGGTTCCTATCGGTCCCGTGCCAGGAATCCTGTCGGCGATCGCGCCTGCCGCTTCCACCTGACTGCCTTTGGCCTTGTTCCACGATGGAGATTTCCACCACGCTTACGAAGGGCTCGATAAGCGAGTCGTCCGTGACCGTGAACTGCAACGCGACGCTATCTCCGACTTCCACTTCGTCCGGTAGACGGACGTTCCAGTTCGCCACTCCGTCGTGCAGTACGAGATTGTCGATGATGTCTCCGGCTTCTAGCTCTGTAGGCCCTCCAATGACCTCGACCAAGCACCGACCCGGGAGCGAGGGCCTCTTCAAGTACTCGTTCTCGACGTCCGTCTCGAACTTGACCCGGCATCTCCGACCCCTCTCCACCGATCGGCGGAGTGTGTGAGCTTCGGGTTTCTTGGCGAACCGAAAGTACGTGGGGTGTTTCTGTCCCACGAACTTGCCGGGCCGACCCGTCCCGTTGTCGGCTTGTCCCTTAGTCGCGTCCCGATGCGGCCGACCGAGACGCTGACCTTGCAGGAAGAGTCGGCTGAGAGTAGGAGATGACTGCAGAATAGAACCGAGCACCTCCTCGAGCGGTTTCGAGTTCTCAAGTCTCTGTGCGATCTCTTCCTCCCTGCGACGGTCACGCAACTTCCTGAGACCGGGATGGCCAGCGATGAGCTCCTCCAGTTCACCCTCAATCGCCTTTCGCAGCTCGCCGTTGCTGAGCCGATCTCGGCTGTTCATGAACAGATCCTCTCGCCTGCCCACGGAGAGCCCCGAGCAGTCGACGACCAGGAGCAGGGAGTCCGCGAGGCGCCCCATCTTCACCCTCTTGCGGGAGAAGAAGGTCTTGGAAAGAGAGCCTTGGGACTGGCCGTTGACGGTGAACAAGATTCCCTCCGTCGACCGGTAGCTGTCTGCCTTCCCGGGCCTGAACGCGTAGAGCTCAACAGGGAGAGATTGGCCGGCCACCCCTATGCCAGCCGATACCGGATAGCCCTCTTCCAGGTTCTTGGCGCGGTCGGCGTCCAAGCGTGCCGCGAGGCCGAGCAAGTTCGTGTCGAAGCTCCTGTTCGGATCACCTCGGAACGACCTACACTCGTGGACTCGTACCGGAAGCGCTATCCCCGGCAGCATCAGCTCAAGGCGGCTCCGAATCCCGCCACGGCGCAGAGCATGGCTACCGAAGCCCTTCATGTCGTACTCGTAGAGCTTCAGGACTGATCCCCAAGCGAGGTCCCTCGAGTATGCGCGGTTCTTTTCGGGAAGGGCCTCGATGCTCGGCGCGCAGAACTGTAGCACGGTGCCGCACCCTGGCCTCTTGCCACTTCCAACGGGGGCAAGATAGCGATAGACCGAGTTGCGGATCTCGCCGGCTCCCGCGACCGGCAGCTGTCTTCTCACGACGGTGAAGCCCCAGGTCGGCTCCGCTCCGCCGTTCGCGTCGACTATCTCTGGGCATCGCCGGGTGATAACCAGCTGCAGCCCCTGACGACCACAGAACTTTAGGGCGCCTGTACCGCCCATGTTGAACTTGCCTTGCACGAACGGTATACGCAGCTTGTTTGCCCGACTGATCGAGAGGAAGGTCTCGGGCATCTTCTCTGGACGTTGCCCTTCTCCGAGATCGACGACGGTTATCGATGCTCCTCCCTTCTCGCGCGGCGTCGATCCAGTCACGGCGAGCGTGATCTGACGGGCTTGCTCCCGTTGTTGCTGTCGGGACCAGAATCGAATTTCGCCTGCTGTCTCGGAACCTGGGCCAACGCCGTCTACGAAGAGGGCCACTGCCTGGCGCACCGTCTGGGGAGCGTCCGCCGAACTTGGATCGATACCACGTTTGAGACACTCCATCATGAGCCGCGCATCGACAGAGTTGACGACCTTCTCGACGAGCGCTGCCTCAGGACGGCTTTGCTGATTCCCGATCACCGAGAAGTTCCCGTCCTGATCCCCATAGAGCCGCCAGGACCCTTCGTCCTCCCACAGGCCTTGCCGCTCCAAGATCGTCACAACGTCGGCCTCTGAGTCGGCATGAAGGAGCGAGAGAGCCAACTCCCGATTCGCCGAGTCACTCATTGCTGGTTCCTCCCTTCGACTTGGCGTCCGAGTCCAACGTGCGCCAGTGTTGCTCCATTGCGGCGGTGGACAGGCCTTCGGGAACGGTGACATAGCCTCCCCGGCCGGCCCTCTGCACCGCACCAATTTTCCGCAGCCACGCGACGATCAAGTACACCTGATAGGACGGAACTTCCACCCCACTCCGGCCATATACCGGCATCAGCTCCTCCATGGAGAACTCGCGCGACTCCAGTTCACGAACTGCCGCTACTACGGCCCGAACGGAAGCCTCCGAGGCACGATGCTCGTACTCCGCCTGGTCCCTCTTCGACCAGCCAACCTTGACGAGGCGACCCTCGGAGCGAACGAACCTTGGGTAACGCCCGCTTGCCCTTCGCTCGGGACGACCCGGATAGGGACCGGTTGGCACCGGAGCCTTCGCCAACCGGGGGGCGGCGGACTCAGTATCGCCCGAGGGGCGCATCTCCCGAGGGTCGGGGGGTTGCGCCGCACTTTCCACGGAGTGGACCATGGCTCGAACCTCCTCCGATACGGACGCGAGTTGAGCAGCCGCGGCGTATTGGCGGTTCTCCACTACTTCCTTCAGTCGTACGGCGAGCTGGTCCTCGGTCTGCCTGAGCACGTTTTTGATGAAGTCCTGTACGTCCATATGCTACCTCCGGCACAAGGGTCATCCTGTAGAGCGCGGATATCCTACAGGATGGGCTACGGAATTGCAACCTGTAGATGTTCTCCTCCATTGTGTACTCTCTCGTAGGTCGCCCGTACGGGTCGTCTACAGTTCTCTAGAGGATCGCCTGGGCAGCTCGCAGCCCGACCGTGGCGTCGAGTTTCCGAGGTCCGCGGAAACCAGACAGTCTGACCGTGGCCGAGCCCTCAAACTCCACGCTCGCCAACGGCCGTCGGCCTCTGACCATGATCATTGACCGCCGATCGCGATTCGCTTCGGGGGCTCGGAGCCGAGCCGTGCCCTCCGGGAGGCCGTCGAAGTCGCGGCCGGTTGAGCATCCCATACTCGGGGCGAGCCGCTCGCCGGTGACCTAGACCGCCGCACGGTCTCTCGCGACCCCAGATACCGGAGCCGGACGATCTCGAGACCCCGGCACGCGACCGGACAACTTCGGCAGAGGGAGAACGCTCGGAGAGCCCGTGAGCGACAAACGACCAGGCGTTCGCCGACGGTCCACCTCCAGCTTGGTCGCCTCGCGGTTCCTTCAGTTTCGCCAGCGCGACTGAGACGGTCGACAACCGTCGAACCTGAAATCACCCAGAAGGGGAGCAGTCTCCCTCCTTGAGAGCTTCGAGGAGGGCCGCTTAAGCGGGCGAGCCATCGGGTTCAGGCGCAATATGTCCCGCGGCGCACAATCCGGAAGTGTCACTCCCGGATTGTCCCCCATGGTGTAAAGTCGTCACTATGATGATCGAGCGGGACATTTCGCCGGTTCTCCTGTCGCTCTTCGGGCAGTACCCCTTCGTCACGGTCACCGGACCGCGTCAGTCGGGGAAGACGACCCTCTGCCGGGCGGCGTTTCCGTCTCTGAAGTACGTCAACCTGGAGTTGGCGGATGAACGTGACTTCGCGGAATCGGATCCTCGGCGCTTTCTCGACCACGTCGGTCAGGGGGCGATCCTGGACGAGATCCAACGCGTGCCGAGTCTCCTGTCCTATCTTCAGGTCATGGCCGACGAGGCGAACGAGAGCGGGCTCTTCGTGCTGACGGGCAGTGAGAACTTCAAGCTCTCAGGCGGGATCAGCCAGTCGCTCGCCGGACGCACGGCTCTGCTCCGCCTGCTTCCGTTCTCCCTTGCCGAGCGACTGCGCGCGAATCCGGACGGCTCGGTGGATGATCTCCTCTACGCTGGGTTCTACCCGCGAATCCACGACCGCGGCCTCGAACCGTCTCAGGCCTACGCCGATTACTTCGAGACGTACGTGGAGCGCGACGTGCGCCGGCTCGGAGGGGTCAGGAACCTCTCGAGCTTCCGCCGCTTCGTCCGACTGTGCGCGGGGCGAATCGGTCAGCTGGCCCAGCTCTCCGCTCTTGGCGAAGACGCCGGCGTCACGCATCGCACGGCCCGCGAGTGGCTCACTCTGCTGGAACGCAGCTTCATCGTGTTCCAGTCGTCCCCGTACCACGGCAACCTCCGCAAACGACTGGTCAAGACACCGAAGCTCTATTTCCACGATGTGGGCCTCGCCTGCCACTTGTTGGGGGTCGAGGCGGCAGGGCAAATCGCCACACACCCCCTGCGAGGGCCGCTCTTCGAGAACATGGTGATCAGCGAAGCCGTCAAGCACCGACTGAACCGGGGGCGTTCCGCCGAACTCTCGTTCTTCCGCGACAGCAGGGGGCTTGAGTGCGATCTTCTCTATCCGCTCGGCAACGACTTCGTGGCCGTCGAAGTCAAGTCGGCTGCGACCGTGGCTTCGGATTTCTTCGGCGCTCTCAACTCGGTAGCCGAACTCGTTCCAGGCGTCACCCATCGCGTCGTCGTCTATGGGGGCGAGCGCCGCGAGTCGCGAAGCGCTGGAGAGGTCGTGCCCTGCATCGGGTTCGAGGCGTTTCTCGGCCGACTCGAGGCCGAGAAAAGGCTGGCGGCGACCGCGAACGAGCTCAGGACTACCCGGCCGGCGTCAAGCGAGACGGAAGCACTGGCCGGCGTCTTCAGGAACCAGATCGACCCCATCCTCACTGCGCTCCAACCTCCATTGACAGAGGGCCTGGCGCCCTTGTTCAGCGAAATGCAGTCCGTGTCCTTCGCGGGAAGGACGAACCGAATGTCGAGCTTCTCGAAACCTGCGTCATGGCGTCAGGCATGGCAGACGAAGATCGCGGGGCATGGTCTACCGTCAACCGGCGAGGACCCGCTTGAACTCAGGCACGAGTTCCGACTCGACGAGTACTGCGGCCGCGGTGGCGAGGCCTCCTGGAATCTCCACATCGTCATCAGTTGGAAGCTGGGCGCCGAGAGTGCGCACCGTGAAGTCCGGTTGGATGGCGCCCCATTGAATGCGCTCGAATGGAGCGCAACCTACGCTGAAGCCGCCCGGCCGGTCAGCGACGCGGACCGCGTCGTCGCCGACATCGTGGCCGCGGCCGAGGAGGCCGTTCGGCACTCAAGAGGCTGAGCCGGTCTCCGTGCCGCCGGCGAACAGGCGCACGATGAACCGCTCTCCATCTTCCACCAGGTCGGGATCCGTCCCGTTGTGCTCCTTCATGCCGCGAACGATCTCGCGCGGCACGCCCATGCCCATGTGCTCTAGGTACAGGTAGTCGCGCATCACATCCTTCAGAAGCTGATTGCGTGCTGCCCTCGTGCCGGCGCGCATTCGTTCAGGCGTGATGCCGTTCGGAAGCCGGCCGGGCGAGACGACCTCCAACCGGTCTCCGTACACGGCGAGTTCAATGTCCGTGCTCGCCAGCAGGTAGTCCCTGTGAATCAGGGCGTTGACGAGCGCCTCCCGAACCGCTCCCTCGGGGTAGGTCGGCCGCTCGACGCGCCTTGCGCCATCCTCCAGTCTGGCCGTAACGGGCGTGTTGCGCCGCACGAATGCCACCGCCTGCTCTACCAAGCCGGCTTCCAGAAGGCCGCCGCGTCGGTCCATCAGCGGCGTCATCGGACCGCGCAAAGCGGCTCGCTCCCGGGCGTCGTATTCCTTCTCCCTGCCAGGGAACGCCACTGCGTCGATGCCTGCCTGCGGCAGGAACCGGTTGGGCGCCACTCCGAACAGCAACATCCCCGAAAGCGAAGCGCCCTCCTCGACCATGATCTCGGTGTTGACCAACAGCCGTCGCCACGCCGCGTCGTCGCATTCGCCGGGAACCTCCTGCTGGCGCACTCGCCGGAAATAGTCCTCAAGACGACGGCGGTCGAGGTCGTCGAGCTTCGATCCCGAGACGGGACGAAGGTCCCCTCGGAAAGCGCCGCGCTGCTGGAACAGCCGGCTCAACTCTTCGGGCGTCGGTTCACGGCACTGGCTGCCGACGCGGATGTAGTAGACGTGCCTGTTGTTGTGCCACAGACTATGCACGTTGACGCCGCGCGGAACGCGCACGACCGCAACATCTCGGCCGGGCCGCGCGTCCTTGATCGTCTCGAAGTACGGGATGATCGCCGGCCTGACTTTGTCCCGACAGGCGGTCATCACCCATTCTTCCAGCCGCTCGCGGGTGGTCCCAGCAACCTCCCCATCGTCGTTCACGCCAAGCAGAACCACCCCTCCCTCGAAGTTCGCGAGCGCGACAAGTTCCCTGGCAAGTTGATGATTCTCCAGCGCGTCCCGTTTGAACTCGACGCCGGAGTTCTCACCGTTCGCGAGGATCTCCAGAAGTTCGGTTCGAGTCGTCATGACTGCTTGCTAGAAGCCGTACTTCGAGCGGCGCAGGTCAAAGGCGTCCTTGCCGCCTTCCAGCGTTTCCGCCAACAACTCGCGCACGGACGGCGTATCGATCGAACCTGCGTTCCCGGCCGGGATCTCGGCGTGGCCGTCCCCCGCTTCACCCGATGCCACCAAGCCCAGGATCAACTCGGCATCGCCAAGCACCGGGATGTTCGCGTTGTGCGTCGAAAAGACGAACTGACGCTGTCTCTTTTCGTACCTGACGATCGGCACAACCCCCTCGGTGATGAAGCGGTTGTCGAGATCGTCCTCGGGTTGATCGACGACGAGCGGCGCTTCCGATTCGAGCAGCAGAAGCAGCAGCACCGCCGTCGCCTTCTGCCCAGAGGACAGGGCGTTGACGGACCGCCACTCAGGCGGCTGGCCGTCCGGCGACGTGTTCAGTTCGAGGTGGGTCCCAGCGGGTAGCTCCAACTCCTCGACTTTCAGGTGAAGATCAGGACCCGCGTCCGCTATCCGTCCCGCGGAACCCGACGGGAGGTCATAGGTTTCCTCGAGGGACTCGCGGCCTTCCTTGCAACACTGCGCGAACTTCGTCAGGGAAAACTGTTCCGCTTCGGCCAGTCTCCTGAGGGCGGCGGTCAGGTTCCCGCCGACCTCTTCGCCCAACAGACTTTCTAGGGGCCCGCGGTCTTCGGCCATGGTCGCCTTGACCCTGACACGATCCTTGAGCTTCCCGGAGATTCTCTTCGCGGCGTCGGCCACTTGCCGGTACTCGTGGGCCTTGATGTCCTCCCACTCTGAAAGCAGCGCCAGCCGATGGGATTCGTGTTCCTTCAGGTTCTCCTCCAGACGCTTCCGGCGGTCCTTCAACGGGCGCAAGCCCTCGATGCGTTGGCGAAGCTCGATGAACTCCGCCCCATCGACCGCGGACGACTGAAGATCACGTAGCAGCGCCTCGTACTTCTCCTCAATCTCCTTCCTTCGTTCCTGCCACCGGCCCTTCGTCCCGGTGATTGCCGCATCGGCTTCAACCAAGGCAGTCTCCAAGTTGGTCCCGACATCAGCCAGCCTATTGCTAAGCGCAGCAAGGACTTCAGCCAGTTCTCCGAGGACTTCCGCATTGGGCAAGCCGTCGAGCTCCCTATCCGCCACGAACGCGGCATCGATGGGAAGTCCGTCGGCAAGCTTCCGCTGCAGACCTCTGAAGAAATCCAGCCGCTCGTCCAGAATCCCAAAGACCGCCTCTTCCTTGACCAGAAGGCTCCTCTCCTTGAGTCGTTCCTCCAGTCCAGCCTCTCGGAACCGCTCCTGACGTTCTTCCAGGCCGGGAAGGTCCTCGAGGCGTCCCTCCAGGTTCTCCATTTCACGTCGAGTCTCGACGATGCGACTGCGCGACTGCTCAAGCGCCAACCTGACTTCCGCCTTACGGGCGTCGGAGGAGGGCTCGCCCGGCGCGAACCGCTCCAAGAGCGCCGTGAGCTTCTCGGGCCGTCTTACCAGCTCCGAGATCTCGTGTTGCCCGAACACCTGCACGCCGGGCATCACGTCCTGTGGCCGGACTGCCAGCACCTCGCCGGCGGCATCCTTGACGATCGGAGGGTTCGGCGCCGTCCGCTCGATGACATACTCGGCTTCGGACGGATGGTGCGAGCGAACCCGCAGCGAGACCTTCGTTCCAGCCCCGAGAACGTGCTTCACGAATCCTTCATGGGCTTCTTGCGCTTCCTCCCCAAGGCACTCGAGAGCAAGCACGTAACGGAGGCTCTCGATCACCGTCGACTTCCCCGCGCCTCGACCGCCGACCAAGGCATTCAGACCGTCGTTCAGGCAGAGTCTCATGTCTCGAAGGAAACCGCCCTCCCAGGAGATCTCCAGAAACTCCGCGTGAGGCGCAGGCGACGGGTCGCTGTGCAGCCGGATACGGGATTCTGGGTCAAGGAACGCCTGGCGGAGCGCCTCGACCGAGACCTCGGACATCTTGATGTAACAGGATGAACTCTTCTTCGCCAGATCCTCAGGACTGTAGACATCGGAGGCGTTGACGATGGCGACGGGGCGCTGCCGCCTATGCTGGGCATCCTTGTTCAGGAGGATCTGCCTGATGCCCTCTTCTCGAACGTTCTCTGCCGGTCCGGGCAGCGCGCACGCCAGGAGATCAGGCGACGTCCAGACGTTGATGCGGGTCTGCCCCTCGAGCTTCTGAAGCAGCCCACCCTTGCCCGCCACATGAGCCGCAACCGAGGCAGCACCCCACTTTCTCGCCTCCCGGAGCAGCTCCTCCGAATCCAGACGTCCGAGAGGCGACGCCTTCCCTTCATCACGAATGCCGCAGGCGCCGATGAACCTCTCCAGGTTCTCCTCCTGGTAGGGGTCGACCAGGCAGAGGAAGTGAACTCCGTCTTTAGTCACAGCCTCGAACCCGCCGAACCCCTTGAGACCCGCTTCCCGAGCAGATCGCAAGAGCGACTTGGAGGAGAGGCCGAAGCGATAGTGATCGGTAACTGCGATCACCTCGATGTCGTTCGCGAGGCAAGCCTCGACGATCGCACGGTTGTAGTCATCCTCCGATTCAAACGTGCACGACCTGCCGTGCCGTCCGAGATACGCGAAGGGGTTGACCTGCAATGCACAACGATAGAATCGTGCGCCGCACGGAGGACCCGGCGCTACAGCCTCGCCCTGGCTGCTGCTACTCCTGCCGCTCATGGTTCGGTGCTTCTCGTCTTGCCCAACCTCGGCCAGCGGCGAACACCATCTCGACCCACGAGGCCCTGCTCGTGCGCGTCGCGGAACTCGCGGACGATGGCACGGTTCCTCTCAGGGATCGTGAAGCTCCGTTCCAGCGCCTTCGGGTCGACTGTGATCGTCTCGGCGCGTGCGAAAAGTCTCTCGAACTCACTGCGGGCCTTCGCGTCCATCGTGGACCAGTCAAGTTCGCTCCGGGCAACCCGGAATCCGCCTTCGGCCGCTGTCTTCACGGTCATCGCCCGGTGTATCCGATAGGGAACGAGGTGCCCCTCGTCCACTGCCTCCCCCAGCGAATAGCGGAAGGTGGGCTTGTCCACTTCGAAGAAGCGCAGCGTGTCGCGCACGAAGAGATCGTCCTCGGCACCGGTTGTCGCGGCGGAACCGCTCATGCAGGGCGTCGCGGTCAGTCCCAGCTGGATGCCGTCGAAGTGATCGAGCACACGGCGCCACTTGCGGCGTCCGTGCGTTAGCCCGGTACAGAGGCTTCTGACGCAGGCGATCTGGTAGTCGCGGTCGACGATCTTCCGATCGGTGGCGACAGTCGACAGGTCCCGCTGAGTCCGTCGCGCCGCGAGCCGCCGCTCCAGGTCGTCCTGCGCATAGAACCCGGCGATTCTGCGGGCGTGAGCGCCCGTCTCAAGGTCCAGGAATCGTACTTCTTCACCGTTGGACAGGAAGACGAAGGGCACTTCCAGCTGTTCCGCGTAGTGCCGGCCCTGGTCTTGGGCTCTGATGGGGTCGATACTCTCCCGCTTCGCCTCCAGCGCAGCCATTGGCCGCCCTTGACGGTCGCACAGCAGGTAGTCCGCCTGCGTCCCGTCAGGAAGCCTGTGCTCGAACAGGACGCTCGACCCGTCGGTCAGGTTCCAACCGGCATCCATGAGCAGCGCGTCGATCTTGGCTCGCGCGAAGGCCTCGGTGCTGTGGCTCATGCAATCCGCCGATCTACTCTTCCGGCGCCGCGCCGATCAAGGCGACTCTCAGGTGCGCCGGCCGGCCCCGCGGCGATGCTACCAGCGGGCCAGAGAGTTCAGGGCCCCTGCATGGCGAAGTCCATGGCAATCACGCCGCCTCCCAGAGCCGGCGCATGGGCACGGCGTGGAGGCGCTCGCCGAAGCGCGCGGTGAGTTCACCGTCGTAGAGCACGACGCCGCCGGCGAAGCGGTCGCCGACCGTCGCCGCCAGCTTGCGGAGACCCCGGAAATCCGACGGTCTGACGGTGGCGGATGCCTTGACTTCCACGCCCGCCAGTGCAGCCGGTCCCCGCTCGACGACGATGTCGACCTCGAATCCGTCCCGGTCTCGGAAGTGGAAGAAATCGAAGGGCTCGTCGTGCCAGCCGGCCTGACGGCGAATCTCCTGGTAGACGAAGCTCTCCAGCAGCTGTCCGAGCAGCGGCCGCTCCGCCATCAGACCGGCGGGACTCGCGCCAAGAAGCGTAGCGGCGACGCCAGTGTCCACGAAGTGGAGCTTAGGACTCTTGACGAGCCGGCTCAGACGATTGCTGTGCCAGGGGAGAAGCCGTTCGAACAGGAACAGGCGCTCGAGCAGCGCCACATGGTCGCCGATCGTCGGCCGGCTGAGCTGGAACGGCGCGGCGAGGTCCGTCAGGTTGAACAGGCGCGCGGTCTGGCCGGCAACGGCCGCAAGCAACCTCGGCAGCACGTCGAAGGACCGGAGATTCGCCAAGTCTCGGACGTCCCGGGCGACCAGCGCTTCGACATAGCTCCGATGCCAGTTCGCCCGGCGCCGATGTGTGGGGCGGAACAACGCCGGCGCAAAGCCGCCGATTGCGATTCGCTCGGGAAGCTCGACGCCGAGCCGCTCCGTCCGGCGGCCATCGAACTGGCCACCGAACAGAGCATCCAGAAACTCGCGGCGAGGCGAGCCGCTCGCCGGCTCCTTCGATTGCCGCACGGTCTCCCGCTGCGCCAAGGGATGGAGCCGAACGATCTCCAGGCGCCCCGCAAGCGACTCGGACAGCTTCGGCAGAAGCAGCACATTCGTCGAACCGGTGAGCAGGAAACGGCCGGGCGACCGACGGCGGTCCACCTCCAGCTTGATCGCCTCGAACAGCTCCGGGGCACGCTGAACCTCGTCCAGGATGACCCGGTCCGGAAGCTCGCCGACGAATCCCGCCGGGTCGTACCTGGCACTGTCGCGAGCCACCGCATCGTCCAGGCTGACGTAGGCGTAGCCGAGCCGATCGGGACCGGCCGCGGCCATGCGGGCCAACGTCGTCTTGCCGCACTGCCGGGGGCCGTGGATGAGAACGACGGGAGCGTCTTCCAGCGCTTCCACGAGTCGCCGCTCGATCAATCGCGGGAACAAGGTGGTTTCCGTCATCGGCTAATCGTAGAATCGGGCCTCGGCAGATTGCAAGGTTACGTGTCGGCAGATTGCAGGTTTCCAGGGCGGCGGATTGCAGAACGGTCCGTTCCGGGCAACGTGCGGGACCCCGTCCGAGCGGCCATATCGCCCCGTGTACGACCCGGCAGAGCGGCTCACCGGCGTTCGGCCCTCGTGTGGCGCCGACTACAACCGGCCGAAGCGGCCGGCCGGGTCGAGGGCCTGCTCCACGCGGCGCAGGAGTTCGCCGCCGGCGCGGTAGCCGAGGATCGGCTGGTCTCCGACGTCGCCCTGTGCGCGGAGGGCCAGAGCCACAAGCCTCGCCCCGGTCAGCGCACGGTCGAGGGATGGCAGGTCGGCCACCCGCTCGGCAGGCCAGGCGACGAGGGCCTGCTGCATGCCGGCGCTGTAGATGCGAAGAACGTCGGAGGCGTCCGATTCCGCGAGCAGGCGCTCCATCGGTGCTGCCGTCGCGGGAGTCATCGGCAGCTTGAGCACGACGGCGGCGGCTGGAGCCCAGCCGAGTTCGCGGCGCTCGCTCCAGAATGCGGCATCGGCTTCATCTTCGAGGACCGAGGCCTCGCTCTCGAACGAAGCGGCGACGCGGTCGAGTCGGCTGGCGAGTGCCGACTCCAGGCCGCCGATCCGCAGAACCAGCTGCCAGCCGTCCGCAGTCCAGGCGAGGTCGAGGCACTCCAGCTCCACGGCGCCGGCGCTGGCCTTGGCTGCCAGAGCGAGCGCGGGTTCGAACTCCAGGCCAGAGAGGCACAAGGTGGCGGTTCGTTCCGGCTGCGGAAACACCTTGAACGTGCACTCGGTGAGCACCCCGAGACGACCCAGGCTGCCGACCATGAGTTTCGGCAGGTCGAAGCCGGCGGCGTTCTTGACCACTCTGGCCCCACCGCGGACGATCTCGCCCCGGCCGTCGACGAAGGTGACGGCGAGCAGGAAATCTCGCAGTCCGCCGTAACGCAGACGACCCGGGCCGTTGGCCCCGGCGGCGACGGCGCCTCCGACCGTGCTGCCGGAGGCCACGAGGAGCGGGTCGAAGGGCAGGTACTGGCCCTCTCCCGCCAGCCGCGCCTCGACCTCGGCCAGCCGCGTGCCGGCCAGCGCAGTCACCGTGTACTCGCTCGGCAAGTACTCCGTGATGCCGCCAAGCGCCGTCAAATCGAGCACCTCGGCGCCGTCCACCGACCACAACGCCGGCTTCGTGCCGCCGCCGCGCGGCACGATTCGTTCCGCGGCGCGTACCGCCCGCGCGACCTCGGCCGCCGAACCCGGACGGCTGGGCGTTCCCGTCATTCGCGCGAGATGACGCCCGCCGCCTCCAGCGGATGCGGGCCGTGGCCGAGGAGCGCCGGCGCCTCGGCGTCGGGGAACATCTTGCCGCGGTTCGCGAGCTCTCCCGGGTCGATGGCCAGGCGAATGCGTCGCATCGCGTCGAGGTCGACGTCGCCGAACATCTCCCCGAGGTACTCCCGCTTCTCCATCCCCACCCCGTGCTCGCCGGTGATCGAACCGCCCAGGTCGATGCAGAGTCGGAGGATCTCCCCCGCCAGATCCTCGGCCCGCCGAAGCTCGCCCTCGACCCGGCCGTCGAAGAGAATGAGAGGGTGCAGGTTGCCGTCGCCCGCATGGAACACGTTCGCCACCCGGATTCCGTGCTCTTCGCCCAGCTGCTGGATCTTCGTCAGCGCTTCGCCCAGGCGGGAACGCGGCACGACACCGTCCTGAACGATGTAATCCGGGCTCAGCCGCCCAACCGCGGAGAAAGCGCTCTTCCGACCCTTCCAGATCCGCGCGCGGTCGTCCGCGTCGCGGGCCACATGCTCCAGGTACGGCCTTGACCGCCGGACGACATCGAGCAGCAGCTCGCTCTCCGCGGCGACCTGCGTCCGCTCGCCGTCGAGTTCGACGATCAGCAGACCTTCGGCATGAAGCGGATACCCGGCGCCGACCGCCGCCTCGGCCGCCTCGATGGCCAGCCTGTCCATGATCTCCATCGCTCCAGGCAAGAGAC
The DNA here is from genome assembly GCA_965219625.1 of Candidatus Multivoraceae bacterium. Classification (GTDB taxonomy): domain Bacteria; phylum Acidobacteriota; class Thermoanaerobaculia; order Multivoradales; family Multivoraceae; genus Multivorans. The sequence goes on from OZ244782.1 coordinate 1,124,883, forward strand.
CCGAAGCGACAATCGCGCCCACGGCATCGCCCGCAGCGGCGAGCGAGTCGTACGCCGCGAGCAGGGTGAACTGTGTTTCTGGAATCGGGAGCAGGCGCAGCGCGACCTTCGTCGCGATGCCGAAGAGCCCCTCCGAACCCACGAACAAGCCGACGAGGTCGGGGCCGACGCTCTCCAGACCCTGACCGCCGATCTCGATCACCTCGCCGTCCGGCAGCACGACCTCCATCCCCAGCACATGATTGCTCGTCATGCCGTACTTCAAGCAGTGGGCGCCGCCCGAATTGAAGGCGAGGTTTCCACCGATCGTGCAGACGGACTGGCTCGACGGGTCGGGAGCGTAGTAGAGGCCGTGGCGCGCCGCCGCCTCGGAGACGGCGAGATTCACGACGCCCGGCTCGACAACGGCGATGCGACGCAACGGGTCGATCTCGAGGATGCGGTCGAGCCGGTTCATCGCGATGACGATGCCGTCCTCGACCGGAAGCGAACCTCCCGACAAGCTGGTGCCGCTGCCACGCGCCAGGAACGGCACCTCGGCGGCGGCGCAAAGGCGAACGACGTCGACGACCTCCTCCGCCGAGGAAACGAGGACGACGCCGCGTGGACGCGCCCGAAACGCGGTCAGCGCGTCCGACTCGTAAGCCGCCAGGTGCGCCGCGCCGGCCAGCACGTTCCTCGCTCCCAGCCGCCGCCTGAGTGCAGCGAGAAGCTCGACTCTCTCCGTCGTCGTCATCGTGCACTCCAGAGCCGGCAGGAACGCCGGCGCCTTCGGGGGGCTCCCGGAAGCCTCAGCCTACCGCGTCGGAGTCGCCGGCCAACGTCGTCTTCCCGTCACCAAGCGGCATGACGACCCAGAGCACGAGATAGACGAGGATGCCGGGGAAGCCCGCGGACACCGCGGCGACCAACACGTAGAGACCCCGCACGACCGTCGGGTCCCAGCCCAACCACGCCGCAAGGCCGCCGCAGACGCCGGCGATCATCCGATCGGACGGCGTCCGATGGAGACCATGTGGATTCACCGTCGCTGTCGTCATCGTCGAGCTCCCATCATCCGCCATCCGTCATCCAGGCACTCAGCCAACCGTCCGGCCGCCCGAACACCGGTCTCAGTCGGCTCTTGTCCAAGACTACGCGACCGGCGCCTTCGAGTTGCTCCCGACCTGCTCATAGCAGACTGTGCATACAATGCCGCAAATGGCCGACGAGCAGCAGACGGCGCCGGAGCGCATTGGCACGATCGAGAGCCTGGTGCGGGCATTCGCCACCCGTCGCACGGCAGCCGTCGTGCTCCTCTCCATCTCGTCCGGCATGCCGCTCGGTCTGGTCTGGATCGCGATTCCCGACTGGATGCGCTCAGCGGGCGTCGACATCCGAATCATCGGGCTGTTCACGTTGGCGCAGACGCCTTGGACGTTCAACGTCGTCTGGGCGCCGCTGATGGACCGGTTCTCGCCCGGATTTCTTGGTCGACGGCGAGGCTGGATGGCGATCGCTCAGGTTGCGCTGCTCGTAGGCACTCTGGCGCTTGCCGGCGTCGGCGATCACCCGGATGCGCCGTGGCTGGCGCTGGCGCTGACCTTCGCCATCGCTCTCGCTTCCGCCTCGCAGGACATTGCAGTCGACGCCTACGCGGTCGACGTTCTGAAGCGCGAAGAACAGGGCGCGGCGGTCGGCGCCCGGATTGCGATGTACCGCGCCGGCATGTACCTGACGAGCGGAGTCGCCATCACTGCAGCGGCTCAGTATTCCTGGGCCGCGGTGTGCGTAGGACTCGCGACGCTCTACCTGCCGATGCTCGGCATCACGATCTTCATGGCGCCGACGCCGGCCAATCAGCCGCCACGGCCCAAGTCTCTGCGCGAGGCAGTCTGGATGCCCTTCCTCGGCTTCCTGTCGCGCCACCGAGCGGTCGAGATCCTCGCCTTCGTCATTCTCTTCAAGCTCGCCGACAACATGGCCGGCGCTCTGCTGCGGCCGTTCCTCGTCGACATGGGTTACTCGGCGACCGACCGGGGCGTCGCCTTGAGCACGATCGGCCTCGTCACGACGATCGGCGGAGCGATCATCGGCGGCCTTGCCACGAACGTCATCGGCCTGGGGCGGGCGCTCTGGGTATTCGGCACGCTCCAGATCTTCTCGAACGTCGGCTACGTCGTCCTTGCGAACGTGCCGAAGAACTCGCTCCTGCTGTACGGCGCGATGGGGACCGAGACCTTATGCCAGGGGCTGGGGACCGGCGCGTTCTCCGTTCTGCTGCTCAGAATGACGCAGAAGCGTTTCTCGGCCACGCAGTACGCGCTGTTCTCGACCCTGTTCACGCTGGGGCGCATCTTCTCCGGACCGGTCGCCGGAGTCACCGTCGACGCGGTCGGCTGGTCGACGTTCTTCCTGCTGACGATGCCCCTCGGCATCCCGGGGCTCTACATGCTGAGCCGTTTCGTCCGCTACGGCGAACGCGAGCCGTCATTCGAGATCCGCAAGCAGGCGCCGCTGGCGCCGCGCTCTCGCCGTCGATTGACGGCCGACGGCGTCGCCTGGGGACTGCTCGGGTCCCTCGGCGCCGCTCTGCTCTTGACCAGTCTGGCGGGACTCAAGGCGATGCGCGCCGAGGACACGCCGTTCGCCTTCGGCGCGGAACTCCTGTCGATGGCGATCCCCACGGACGGCGAAGGCGCGATTCAGCTCGCCGGCGTGCTCGCCTTCGGCGGTGCGGTCGGGCTGTTCGCAGCCGCCATCCAGGCCGCGCGCCACGGCGCCGGCGCCGAGATGAAGGCCGAAGCGACCGCCGACTACCGCGCGATCTGACCCGGACGGAGCGGCGCCTGCAGCGTCGTCGGCTCGTCGGGGTAGAGCTTCGCGACGTACTCGCCATAGCCGTTGAAGATGGGCGTCTCGAAGCGCCGGTTGTCTTCCAGCGAGTGCGAGATCGCCTGGCTCCAGCGCGGATGCGGGATGTACGGGTTCACGTTCGACAGGTAGCCGTACTCGTGGGCCTGGATCTGCCAGAAAATCTTCGGCTCCTCCGCGACGAACTCGATCCTGACGATCGACTTCGGGTTCTTGTAGCCGTACTTCCAGGGCACGACGATGCGAAGCGGAGCTCCGTGCTGCTTGAGCAGCGGCTCGCCGTAGATGCCAGTCGCGACGAAGGCGAGCTCATTCATCGCCTCGTCCAGACGCAGGGCCTCGACGTACGGCCAGTCGTACCAATGCGCCTCCCTGACGCCCGGCATCTGACGCTCGTCAAGCGCCGTGAAGAACCGGACGTGCTTGGCGGATGACTTCGGGCTCGCCTTCTCGATCAGCTTGCGGAGCGGGAATCCGCTCCAGGGCACGTTCATCGCCCAACGCTCGACGCAGCGGAAGTGGTAGAGCCGCTCTTCGTGCTCGAAGGCGAAGATGTCGTCGAGATCGAGCGTCATCGGGTTGTCGCAGAGCCCCGTGACCTCGACCTTCCAAGGCTCGACGGTGAACCTGCCGGCGAACTTCCATACCGGACCGCCGCGCCCGGGAAGGAACTCGTAGAAGTTGTTGTGGCTTCCCGCGACATCGCGCGGCGTCAGGTCGCCGCCGACGCTCGCGGGCGGCCCCGCGAACTCCGTGTTCCGTTTCGGCCGGCCGGCGGCATCCGCGGGATACACGTCAGGCCGGGAGAGCGCCGGCTTCAGCTTGTCCTCGGGCGGCGGCGAGGGCGGCGGCGCGGGTACCTGTTGGCGCCGACCAAACTGCGACAAGCCCGGCGAGGCAATCGCAATCCCGCCCGCGGTCGCCGCGGCGATGAACTTCCGGCGGTCGACATAGGTGTCCTCCGGCGTCGGTTCCAGGCTGGGCAGCCGTACGCCGGCGTCGGACGGCAGATAACGGGCGGAGTCGTGTTTCTTGATCCACATCGTGTTCAAGCCAAACGGGACTGGCGGAATCGCTATTCCGTTCGGCGTTTCCTCCTGTTCTCCTTGCGTTCCGGAGCCCGGCGCTGCCCTTGAGTCTACCAGCCGGAGAGGGCGCCTCCCCACCAGGTGTTCGGCGCCATCCTCCGTCCACGCCGGCTCAGGCGGTCGAGCAGCAGAGCGAGGCGGCGCAGGCGAGTTCCCGCCATCCACCGCCAGAGGCGGCTGAGGCGTCTCGTGTAGTCCCTGTTGTAGGGGCAGACCCTGACGCAGATCGAACAGTCCGTGTTCTGGTTCGACCAGAACCGGAAGCACTTCTCGGCGTCGGTCGTCCACTTCTTAACGCCGCGGATGTTCGAGATGTTGTAGATGCGGTCCGACGGTGCGCCCATCGCAATGGCCTTCGGTGGGCACGCATCCGAACAGGCGCGGCACACCTCGCAGGTCTCGCGCACTCCGAAACGCCGTGGACGGTCGTGCGCCAGGGGCATGTCCGTGAAGATCTTCCCGAGCCGCACCCTGGGACCGAATTCCCTGGTGATCAGCAGACCGTGACGGCCGTACTCGCCCAGGCCCGCCTTGATCGCAAGGGGAATCGCCAGGGCGGTGTCGTTCATCGTCGGCACGGCGGCGTAGCCCATGTTCAGGATGTACTGGGCGATCGCGAGCAGCACCACGGTGTCGCTGCTGTAGCCGACCCCCGTCGCCGTCCCGCTCAGAGCCGACGGCACCGTCTGCACGAGTTGCCGGTCCATGGCCTGCGCCAGGACGACGACGTTGCCGAGTTCGCCCGAAAGCTCCTGAGACTTCTCCGACTCGGTTTCCCTCGAGTACGCGCGCTTGTACACCCAACGCTCGTCATTCCCGGTGATGCCGATCAGGTCGGCGCCCAGAGCGCGGCCGGCTGACTTGAGATCGACAGCGAGTCGAGCGGCAAGAACCTCCTCCGGTTCGTCGCTCTCGTCTGGCGGCCCCGGACCGTCCCGCAGCACCGTGTAGGGGTCGAGGAAGCCCTCGCGACGGTCGGCAACCCCCTTGAGCTCCGCGAAGAGATCGGTGACATGCCAGGAAGCGTTGCGGAGCGCGTAGTCGCGCCGGGTAAACCCTTCGACCGGGCGCCAACGCAGTTCCGGCGTGCGGTACGTCTCGTAGAACATGTCCGAGCGGGAGGTCCTGACCTCCGGGTCCCAGAAGGAACGGCAGAAGACGTCGTCTTTCTGCGAGAAGCGTTCGAAGCCCTCGCCGACCTCGAACCCCGCTTCGGCATCGTTGACGGGCAGTTCTTCGGACGGCCGCCCGGCCCTCACGGTCGCGTGCCCCGCCGTTCCATGCCTGTCAGGCCATCGCCTCGATGAACTGTGCCGCCCACTCGTGGACGGAATGCCGCCGCACGACCTCGCGCATCGCCTTCATCCGGCGCGCCCCATCCTCCGCGTCAAGGGTGATCGCCCGCTCGATCGTCGCGGCCATGGCGTTCACGTCGTGCGGGTTGACGAGCAGGGCGTCCGGCAGCTCGGCGGCGGCGCCGGCGAACTCGCTCAGCACGAGAACGCCGTCGTCCTCGAGCCGGGTGGCGACGTACTCCTTGGCAACCAGGTTCATGCCGTCGCAGAGCGGCGTTACGAGCATGACGTCGGCGACGAGGTAGAAGGCGATCAGTTCCTCGAAGGGCAAGTTGCGCCGGAAGTACTGCACGGGCACGACACCGAGCTCGCCGTACTCTCCGTTGATCTGGCCGACGAGTTCCTCGACGTCGCGGCGCAGAATCTGATACTCCGAGATGCGTTCCCGGCTCGGCACGGCGACCTGAACCATCACGGCGTCGCGAATCGACCGATCCTCGCGCCCCAGCCATTCGAGGAAGGCCTTGAGCCGCAGGTCGATGCCCTTCGTGTAGTCGAGGCGGTCGACGGAGAGGATGATCTTCCGTCCTCGCCGCAACTGCTGGAGCTGCTCGGCACGCTCCCGGATCTCGGGCGCGAGCGCGGCGTTCGCGTAGCGGTCCGTGTCGATGGAGATCGGGAAGGCGCCGACGCGGATGTCGCGCCCTTGGTAGCGGATCGTCTCGCCCTGAGGCGCGGCCTCGATCAGCCGGTCGGCGAGCCGCGCGAAGTTGTAGGCGCCGGCAGGGGTCTGGAAGCCGATCACGTCGGCGCCGAGAAGACCCTCGAGCACTCGCCGCCGCCAGGGAAGGCGCAGAAACAACTCGACCGGCGGAAACGGGATGTGCAGGAAGAAACCGGAGCTGACGTCCGGTCGCAACTCGCGCAGCATGCGCGGTACGAGCTGGAGGTGGTAGTCCTGGATCCACACCCGCCCTCCAGGCGCCGTGCGACGGGCCGCCTCCTCGGCGAAGCGCCGGTTGACCGCGACGTAGGGGTTCCACCAGTGGCGGTGGTACTCGGGCGGACGCACCGCGTCGTGGTAGAGCGGCCACAGCGTCGAGTTGCACATCCCCTGGTAGGAGCCGGCGACCTCTTCCTCCGTGACCGGCACCGGCACGTTCAGGATGCCCTCGTGCCGGAACGGCGCCGGCGCGTCGTCGGCGCCGCCGGTCCAGCCGACCCAACACCCTCCCGCCTCGCGCACGATCGGCGACAGGGCGCTGACGAGACCCCCGGGGCTTTGCACCCACCCTGGTTCACCATCCACCTCCTCGCGGCGCACGGGCAGCGTGTTGGCGACAATCACGAGTTCCGACTGCCGAGCAGCCGACACATTCCGGGGGGGCATCGGTTTGAGTATCGTAAGGGATCTCGGAGGCGTCCCGCAGTGAACCAGCAAGCGCATCCTCCGTACGCCGCATGGACCCTCCTGAACGCGGGTTCCGAAGCCCCCTCGCCACGAACGTGGGCGCTGTTTCTCGATGTCGACGGCACCCTGATCGAGATCGCGCACGCACCCGACGCAGTCCACGTCGACGAGCATGTCGGCGGCCTGCTGGCCGGCCTCGCCGAGCGTCTCGACGGCGCGCTGGCACTTGCCAGCGGACGCCCGCTGGCCGTTCTCGACCGCTTCTTCGCGCCGCTCAAGCTACCGGCGGCCGGGCTGCACGGCCTGGAGCGCCGTTCCGCCGACGGCCGCGTGAATCGGAAGGACGGCGCCGCCGCACTCGACCCGGCCCGCCGCGAGCTCGAGCGATTCGCCGCCGCCCACCCCGGCGCCCTGCTCGAAGACAAGTCAGCGACTCTGGCGCTCCACTACCGGGGCGCGGCCAGCGCCGAAACGGCGGCGCGCAATGTGATGGAGAGAGTCAGCGCCTCCCTGGGCCCGGCCTACCAGGTCCAGGAGGGCAAGATGGTGCTGGAGTTGAAACCCCATCACCCGAACAAGCGGACGGTGGTGGAGGACTTCATGGCCGAAGCGCCATTCCGCCACCGTGTGCCCGTGTTCATCGGCGACGACATCACGGACGAAGACGGGTTCGTCGCGGCGCAGAGCGTCGGCGGCGCAGCGATTGTCGTGGGCCTGGAACGCGAAACCGGACGTGCGACCAACGCCCGCTACGGCTTGAGTGGCGTCAGCGAGCTCCATCGCTGGCTGGAAACGCTCGTCGAGAGGCTCGACGGCCGATGACCGGGGACGGCGTCCGACCGCTCGACGGCGGCGTGATCGGGAACTGCAGCTTCGGAGCGCTGGTCGACCCGCGCGGCCGGATCTGCTGGGCCTGTCTGCCCCATTTCGACGGCGACCCCGTCTTCCACTCTCTCCTCGGCGGTGCGGACGACGGCGACCCAGAGGCCGCCGGCTTCTTCGATGTCGTGCTCGAAGGGACCATCTCGAGTTTCCAGCACTACGTGGAGAACACGGCGATTCTCGTCACGACCCTGCACGACGAACACGGCGCGACCGTCCGGATTACCGACTTCGCACCTCGATTCGAACAGTTCGGGCGCTCCTTCCGGCCGACGATGATCGTCCGCAGCATCGAGAGGGTCGCCGGAGAACCCCGCATCCGCATCCGCCTGCGGCCGCGATTCGACTACGGCTCGCGACGCCCCGACATGACTCGGGGAAGCAACCACATCCGCTACGTCGGACCGGATCTGACGCTTCGGCTGACCACCGATGCGCCGGTTTCGCTGATCTCCGACGAGATCTCCTTCGTTCTCGAGCAGCCGCTCACCTTGCTGCTCGGCCCGGACGAAAGCCTGACGGAGCCGGTGGACTCCGTGGCGCACGAGTTCCGGCGCCGGACGGAGAACTGGTGGCGCGAGTTCGCGCGCCACCTGGCGGTGCCGTTCGAGTGGCAGGAAGCCGTCATCCGAGCTGCGATCACGCTCCAGCTATGCAGCTTCGAGGAGACCGGCGCGGTGCTGGCCGCAATGACGACCTCCATTCCCGAAGCGCCCGACAGCGGGCGCAACTGGGATTACCGCTTCTGTTGGCTTCGCGACTCCTACTTCGTCGTCCAGGCACTCAACCGCCTGGGCGCCACCCGTACGATGGAAGGCTACCTCGGCTACATCACGAACCTCGTCGCGGCTGCCGCAGAAGGTGAACTCCAACCCGTCTACGGGATCAAGTTCGAGCGCGAACTCGACGAGCGGATGATCGACCATCTCGCCGGTTACCGCGGCATGGGCCCGGTGCGCGTCGGCAACGACGCCTGGCGACAGATGCAGAACGACAGCTACGGCAACGCGATTCTGGCGGTCACCCAGAGCTTCTTCGACCGCAGGTTGGTCCGGCCTGGAACGGAACAGCTCTTCGGCCGGCTCGAACAGCTGGGAGACCACGCGGCCGCCCTGTTCGATCAACCGGATGCGGGCCTCTGGGAGTTTCGCCAACGAAGCGCGGTCCACACGTTCTCGAGCGTCATGTGCTGGGCCGCCTGCGATCGGCTCGCCCGCATCGCCCACGCGCTGGGATTCGAGAAGCGACGCCGCCACTGGAACCGGCGCGCCGACAAGATTCGCCGCCACATCCTGCAGCATGCAAAGACCGGCGGTGGAGCCCTGGCCGCCACCCTCGACGGCGCCGGGCTCGACGCGAGCCTGCTCCTGCTCCACGACGTCGGCTTCCTCGAAGCGGAAGACCCCAGCTTCCAAGCGACCGTCACCTCACTCGAACCGCTTCGCTCCGGCAGCAACTTCTTCCGCTACCGGGAAGACGACTTCGGCGCCCCGCTGAACTCATTCGCCGTGTGCAGCTTCTGGTACATCGACGCGATCAACGCTCTCGGACGCCGGGAGGAGGCGCGGGAGCTCTTCGAGCAGATGCTCGAACGGCGCAACCCTGTGGGACTCCTCTCCGAGGACCTCGACCCGAACACCGACGAACTCTGGGGCAACTTCCCCCAGACCTACTCCATGGTCGGCCTGATCAACTCCGCGCTGCGGCTCAGCCGGCCATGGACCGAGGCGTTCTAGGCCGGGCACCAAACACACCAAGGGCGCAGGATAGGATTACGGATCCTGCGGAGACGGTAAGGTGCTGAAGCGAATCCACATCAAGGGCTACAAGTCCCTATCCGATGTCGCCGTCGAGCTTGAACCGCTGACAGTCCTGTTCGGCCCGAACGCGGCCGGCAAGAGCAACTTCCTGGATGCTCTTCAACTCCTGTCCAAGCTGGCTACAAGCCGCACTTTGAAGGAGGCGTTCGAGCCGCCATACCGTGGTAAACCGCTTGAGTCCTTCCGACTGGGCACAGGCGGACTGCGGGGATTGGTGGCAAAGGAGCGCCTGCGGTTCACTATCGAGGCGGATCTTCACGTTTCCGATGCCGTCGCTCAGGCCGTGGACGAGCAGATTCTCGAGCTGAGGCGTCCGGCCGGAGGACGGTCGAAGCCGGAATTCGGCTCGAAATCCAGGCGTGTGAGAGAGCGCGATCTCCGTTACCGGATCGAGATCGAGTTTCTTCCCAAACAGGGAATTCTGCGGGTGGCTGACGAGTACCTCGCAGCCCTGAACAGCAAGGGGGAGCCCACCGGGAGACGGAAACCCTTCATCGAGCGACAGGGCGACAGGTTCCATCTTCGCCAGGAAGGTCAAGCTCATCCGACCTACCACGAGAGATTTCTGGACCACAGCATCCTCTCGATGCCGCTCTATATGCCCCACTATCCCCATGTTGCTGCGGCCCGGCATGAGTTCGAGGCTTGGCAGTTCTTCTATTTCGAGCCCAGGGAACGAATGCGAGCACTGAACTCGGTCAAGGAAGTACGCCACATCGGCTTGATGGGCGAAGAGCTTGCGGCGTTTCTAAACACTCTGAAGATCGACAACGAAAAACAGTTTCGAGGTACGGAAAAGACGCTCCAGTTGCTGGTGCCGCAGATCGAGGCCATCGACGTTGAAGTGAACGATTTTGGAGAAGTCGAACTCTCTCTGAGAGAGGGAGGGGTGTCGATACCTGCCCGTGTGCTATCGGAAGGAACGCTACGGCTGCTCGGCTTGCTGGCCCTTGAAGGGGCCGGAGAGACCTCCGCCATGGTTGGATTCGAGGAACCGGAGAACGGCGTTCATCCCCGCCGAATTGAAGTGATTGCGGAGCTGCTGAAGACACGTCGGGAGGTCGGCAGCACTCAGTACATCATCACGACTCATTCGCCGACTCTCCTCGATCGCCTCCCGATGGAGTCGCTTTTCGTCGTCAAGAGAGGTCGCAATGGAACAACAATCGACGCCTTCTCAGCTTGGGGACCGCTCGGCCGCAAGTCCGGCATCAAGGACGCACTGATCGTTGAAGGAGATCCCGAATCGGTGTCCACGCGGATGCTTCGAGGCGACTTCGATGGGACGTGATCGAGAGATCCTTCTGTTTGGCGAGGACGTGGGGCATGAGAGGGTCGTTGGAACGCTAGTCGATCGAGTCGCCAGAGAGTCCGGCGTGAGCGTCCGTCTGCAATGGCGGAGCGCAACCGGCGGACGTCCACGTCTTATCGGCGAGTACCGGGAGTACCTGCGGCGCCTCCCTCGAGATCCAGAGCGGCGTCCGGACTTCATCGTCGTTGCCACTGACTCGAACTGCGAGGGTCTTGTCAGGAGAGAACGCGACGTCGACGCGGCTGGCCAGAGCTGGCCTGGGGCTATCGTGAAGGCAATCCCGGATCCGCATATCGAACGCTGGCTGCTGCTCGACGGGGCTGCATTCAGAGCAGCTGTTGGCAAGGGCTGTCAGGCGCCTGATCTGAAGTGCGACCGTGATCGCTACAAGAAGCACCTGATCGAGTCTGTCCTGGCTGCAGGTGTAACTCCGCTCGCCGGCGGCATCGAGTACGCAACGGACATCATCGAACAGCTGGACCTGAAACGAGCGAGTCGAGACCCGTCCTTTCGCCGCTTCATCGAGAGCTTGCGCCAAGCCCTGAAGACGCCACCCGACCGCAGTGCCCGGCCGGCCGGAGCCGGCCGAGCATAGAACCCGGACTCGCGAGTTCTCGTAGTTCCCTCAAGAGACGCGAATCATGCGTGACCCCCAACTCCTTCTTCACGAGGAACTCACCCTCCTCGCCCTCCACGACGAGAAGGGCACGATCGCCGCTGGCTTCGCCAGCTTCGGCATCGCCGGCGCGATCGTTGCCGAGCTCCTCCTTGAGGAGCGGATCCGAATCGACGAATCGCGCCGGCGCAAGCTGGTGGAGATCCGCGACACCCGCCGGATCGGCGACCCGGTCGTCGACGAATGTCTCGGGAGAATCCGCGACGCGAAACGACGCGCGTCCCTGCAGACCTGGATCACCCGCCTCTCGAATCTCCCCCGGCTCAGACACCGCACCGCCGAACGGCTTTGCGAGCGCGGCATCCTGACCGCGGACGAGCGTCAGCTGCTCTTCGTCTTCAAACGGCGCATCTACCCGGAGGTCGATCCCGGCCCGGAACGGGAGATCATCGAGCGTTTGCGTGCGGCGATCTTCGGCAACGACCGGGAGGTCGAACCCCGAACGGTCGTACTGGCCTCCCTGGCCCAAGCCGTCAGCCTGCTGAACCCGATCTTCGGCCGCAGGGAACTCAGGTCCCGCAAGCAGCGCCTGAAGAGCCTCGCCCAGGGAGATCTGATCGGCCGCGCGACCTCGAACGCCGTCGAGGCGGCAAAGGCGGCAGTCGCCGCGGCCGCCATCATGCCGACGATCATCGCCGCCACCGCCTCCCACTCGCACTGAGGCTGCCGCGAGACTCCCGCCTTCCTGGGCGCACAACAGCGATGACGGTAGCCGGCGAACCCGTATCCTCAGCAGTCGAATGCCAAAGCTCTACGCCGAGATAGCGCCTTGGTGGCCGCTCATTTCACCTCCTCGGGAGTACGAGGAGGAGGCCGGCATCTACCGCCGGCACCTGCTGAACGCAGTAGACGGGCCCGCCCGCACGATGCTCGAGCTCGGCAGCGGCGGCGGCCACAACGCTTCCCACCTGAAGGCCGACTTCGACATGACGCTCGTCGACCTCTCCCCCGGGATGCTGGAGATGAGCCGGCAGCTCAATCCCGAGTGCCGGCACATCGAAGGCGACATGCGCACGGTGCGGCTCGACCGGACGTTCGACCTCGTCTTCATCCACGACGCGGTCGATTACATGACGACGCTCGAGGACCTGCGCTCCGCCCTCGAGACCGCGTACGTCCACTGCCGACCCGGCGGCGCCGCCCTGTTCGCGCCCGACCACCTGCGCGAGAACTTCGAGCCGAGGACCGACTGCGGCGGTTGCGACGGAGAGGACCGAAGCGCCCACTACCTCGAGAACACCTGGGATCCAGATCCCGCGGATACGACGATCACGACGGACTACGCCTTCGTGCTGCGCTCGGAGGACGACAGCGTCGAGGTCGTCCACGACCGTCACGTCACCGGCCTCTTCCGCCGCGCCGACTGGCTCGACCTGCTGGCCGAGCTCGGTTTCGAAGCGAAGGCCGTGCCCTGCGACGACCACTCGGAGATCGAACCGGGCGAATACGAGCTCTTCCTCTGCCGGCGCTTGTAGTTGAGCCAGCTCTCCCTTGTCGACCTGGCCCGGCGACAGCCTTGCCGCGACTGCCCCAGGCGTTGCGCCCCGGTCTTGGCGCCTTCCGCTCCCAGCCTAACAAGGAGGCATGCAGTAGCAATGGCGACCCACGAAACACCTGAGACAGCCAGGACAACCGAACCCCCGACCTTCGCCGAGAGTCGAGAGACCCTGTCCCAGGTAGGCCGGAGATACCGGGAGATTGCCGCCCTGACGGCCGAGAACGAGGCCAAGGCGGAGAGGGAGATGGCGGCACTCAAGAGAAGGATGGACGAAACGGCCCGCCAGATGCGGGAGAGCGATCGCAAACTGACCAGGACCGAGAACCTCTTCACGTCCCAGTGGGGCAAGCTCATGGAGAGCCTGGTGGAAGGCGATCTCATACCCCTGCTGAACGGCAGGGGCATCGCGGTCGAGAGCACCCACCAGCGGCGCGAGGGACGCCGGAACGGCAAGCACTTCGAGTTCGACATCCTGGCCGTGAACCGGCGGGATGTCGTGGTCGTCGAGGTCAAGACCACCCTGCGCTCGGAGGACGTGAACCCGTTCCTCTCCAAGCTGTCGACCTTCACCGACCTGGCCCCGGAGTACCAGGGCAAGCGAATCCTGGGCGCCGTGGCCTACCTGAAGAGCGACAGCTCCGTCACGACCTACGCGGAGCGCAACGGGCTCTTCGTCATCCGAGCCACCGGCAGCAGCGCCAGCATCCTCAACGCCGAGGACTTCGAGCCCAAGTCGTTTGGCTGAGCGAGCGTGCGATCGATGCGTGCGCCGCGGTTGGACAGTGGCCGCAGCCGCTCAACGGCCGCCCTGGACAACCCGCGCCAGGCTATCCGCAGAAACCGTGGGCGCCGCCGACCGAGTTCTGACCATTTCGAGCGAAGGCCTCCTACGTCCCCGCAGCACCTAGCAGAACCCAACTCGTCGAGCCAAGCCATCCCTCAGCTGCTAACGCCCGTTACCTTCTCCGGAAGCTGCGCCCTTTCGTCCTCAAGATCCGCGCGATACTCCCGCAGAAGCTGCTCCTCGTCTTCACCTCCAATGTCGAGCATGTGAAGCGCCAGCCGCAAGGCCATTCGTTCGCCGGGATTGACTATTCGGCTTCCCCTGAGAATGGTCCCCCGCCAAGGAGCCTCCCCGATCACCAAGGGCAACCTAATCGCATCAGCGACAGGACGCTCCCAGAAGTCCTCGCCCAGCGCAGCACAGCGCTCCACCGGCACATCCGACCGCAGCGCCACCAATCGGCCGAGCACCTGGCCGAACAACTTCAGACCCACAGGACGAAAAAGAAGGTGACCCCGAACAAGGTCCCCCTCAGGCTCTCGAAAGTCCCCAGGCTCGATACCAGCCCGCGCGACCTCACGCACCTCCTCCACCTGCCTCTCAATCTCGAACCAAAGCGCGCGCAAGGCAGAGAAGACGTTCTCGACGTCCTCTGCGGCCGGACGGAACTTCAGGTAACTCTTATCCTCGGAGAACCGGTAAACTGGTTCTAGAGCCAGCCTGCTGAGATCGAAAAGAGCAGCAAGAGAGGTGAAGATGTGGCTCTCACTCTTCAACACTTGCTTTTGCTCGATCTTCACCCTGGCTTGCTCGAGCACGCCCACGCCAGCACCCAGCAGTCGCCGCGTACCGATTGCCAGAACATTGTCCTCGTCAAGGACCACGTTCTCACCCGTGGTGGTTGGCTTGGCGTACCGATTCAGGGTATGGAAGAGCCGACGCGTCCTGATGTTCCCGGCCTCGGTGCGGTCGTGTGTCACAAAGAGAACAGACACTTCTTCATGCCGAAGGTCCGGCCTCTCATCAATCGCCTCCTTGATGGAATGCAGCCTGTGCTGACCGTCCAGAGCGAAGAAATCCGCCCGCCCGTCCAGCTTCAGCAGGCCAAACTCGAAGTCGTTGTCTAGAAGCGGGTGATCCTCCATCTTCACCCGCACGTACTCTGGCCGCCCGCCCCAAGTCGCGACGATGATCGCGCCATAGAATCGTTCCGTCTGGCGCTTGAGGTACTCCGTCATCTCGCGAGATCGCTTCCTTATCTCCCGCTGCAACTTTGACTCCAGATCGGGATTACCTTCGATCTCGCTGAAGATTCTCACCTTCGCGGCAAGCTCCTGGAACGACATCTTCCCGAGGTAGAAGTCTCGCCCGCCCATGCGGCCCCGAATGACCGGAAACAGCTCAGCCATGTGTCACTTCTCCCAAGTCCCACGCGCTCGGGGCGCACGGAGGTTGTATGCTGGTTGACTCGCCGCGTAGATTGCCTGTTCGAACTCCACTGCGTCTTCGGGGGCCGTCGGGGCGAAGAGCAGCCTGATCTTCCGATACGCCTTGAACATCTGTACGATCTCCTCCCTACGTGAGTCGTAACGCTCTCGATGCCGCAAGTACTCACGCAGGCGGCTTGCCATGTCGTGGCGTGAGCTTCCAACGTAGAGAATCGCCGCACCTATACTCGCCGCTCCCGCGCCAAGGTCGTTCACGAAGCAGTACACGCCCGACTTCCCCTGAACCCCGCAAAGTGCGGCCTTCGTCAGCTCGACTTCCCTCCACTCAAGTGTGCCTTCGCGTAGCCAACGGTCGGCCTCGGCAACTGCGGTGTGTTCTGGCCTCCTTGCCGAACGCGAAAGGTGGGCGCCATTCACGCTTCCTTCGGGAAGATCCCAGTACTTGATCAATCCGGTCGCATGGTCGATGTACTCGGTAGGCCCAGAGCCTGTTCCAGCTGCGTTCAGGAAGAAGACCCGCTCGGAATCGCCGTGAAACACAGCGAACGGCCCGACCGACACCGCCTCCGACCCCAGCGGTTCCCCTTCGACCCAAAGTTCGTCTCTACGCGGAGCATCGGGGACCTTCTGGGGAGGCGCGCCAGTAAGGCGGCACGTGCTCCGTCCGTATGGAGCCATCATCGTCGCTGCACGAAATGGGATCAGGAGAAGTGTTGACTTTAGGGCTCGAAACAGGGGTTCCTCGAGCTCATCGAGTACCCGAGGGTTCAAGTAGCCATGTGCATGTTTGTTTCGGATCGCAACTGCGATCTCCAGGACCCGTAAGAGGCTCGGCGACTTCGGAGGATGCAATGTGTAGCCCCGCTGCTGGAGCGGCCGGAGGGCCTTCCTCAGACTCTCTGAGATCTCGTCGAGCGCGTCCTTCTCCGGATGCTTCTTGTAGTCGCGGAACGTCGCCAGGTATTCCGCCACGTGGCACGGTAGTTCTCGACTGGATGCGCAGACACGCTGCATGGCCTGAACCCAGCCGCCAAGACTGGACGACCTGAGAATTGCGTCCGCTACCTCCGGTTGACGCCGCGCGCAGTACACCGATGCTACAGAGACAGCAATGGAGCCGACGTACTTGATCGCCGAGGACCAAGCAGCCTCGAGGGACTTGTACCTGTCCGCAACGTCGGAAGATGCAGAACGACTTTTGTACTGCTGAAGTGCGCGGTGGACAAACGTTGGCAGTTCCATTGCCAGCCTCAGTGCGGCGGAAGATGTCGTGAGTGAGTCGGTTCGAGCCGGCCGAGGGCACGACTGAATCCCCGGCAAACCTCGTCAATTGCCTCGGCAGAACTTTCCCGGCCCAGCCCGATTCGCAAGGTCGAGTACGCCTTCTTCCTCGACAAACCCAGGACTCGCAGGACGTGCGACGGCTCCGGTGTGCCGGCACGACACGCGGAAGCCGTCGAGACGTCGAACTCGCGAAGATTGGCCACGAGTGCGTCGGCGTCGACGCCTGGGAACGTCAGAGAACTGGCACCCGGTAGGCGGCAGTCGATCGCCCCGTTGACGCGGGTGCCCGGGACCCGCGCGGCCACGTCTCGTTCCAAGCGGTCTCTAAGCTGTCCGATCCGTTGGGCATCAGCTCCCAGGCGCGCCATGGCGATCCGCGAAGCAAGGCCGAACGCAGCGACGGCCGGAGCGTTCAAAGTCCCCGGCCGCAGGCCGCTCTCTTGGCCCCCGCCAAACGTCAGAGGTGCGAGCGGCGCACGGGCAGCGCCGCCACGGACCCACAGGGCTCCGACGCCCTTGGGGCCGTAGCACTTGTGGGCGCTAAGCGAAGCGAAGTCCAGCTGCAGCGCCTCCACCGAGAAGGGCACTTTTCCCAGGATCTGCGCCGCGTCGCTGTGAACGAGCACACCGCGTTCCGCGGCCAAACGCGACGCATCGCACAGCGGTTGCAGAGTGCCGATTTCGTTGTTTGCAGCCTGGATGGAGAGCAGAAGCGCGCCGTCCAAGGCAGCTCGAGGGCTTCCAGAACGACACGTCCGTCGCGGTGGACCGGCACGAACTCGACCTTGAAACCGCGCCGGCCGAGTTGGGCCATCGGTTCGAGGATGGAAGGATGCTCAATTCCCAGGGTCAGGACGCGACGACGCCGACGGCCGGCATTCACCGCCGCTGATGCCGCTCCGAGAATGGCAAGGTTGTTGCTCTCGGTCGCGCCACTCGTGAACACGATCTCCTCGGGAAGAGCGTCGATGGCCGCCGCAACCTGCGCGCGAGCCTGCTCGACGTACTTGGCCGCCAACCGGCCAGCCGCATGAGGACTCGACGCGTTGCCGCAAAGCTCGACGGCGAGGCGATGCATCAGAGCGGCAGCTTCCGGATCGCACGGAGTCGACGCGAGATGGTCCAGGTAGACGGTCGGTCGGCGAACCTTGCCGGGCCGGGCCGCGGCTGCGGTCGCCGACGACGGAGAACTGCCGAGGGCTTGGCTGGAGGATCCCACTCTCACAGGTGGCAGATCAGGCACCCGGCGCCCTCCTCTTCCTCGGGATCCTCGAACCCGTAAGCTTGCGCGAGCGTCTGTGGCCTACGGCGGGCGGCGAGGCGCTCCTTCCGCACCCGCTCTCGTTCCAGGATCTCCGCCTGCCGCTCGGGCCGCTCCAACTCCGAGAGACTCTCCTCCTGCGCCCAGGTGTAGCCCTCGTCCTCCTTCTCGTAGTGCTTGGCAAGCTGGAACAGGTCGGGATGGCGCTCCCGCAGACGCACCCATTCGCCCTTCTGCTGGAAGAAGCAGAAGTAGCAACCCGATCGGGAGCGCCACTCGTAGTAGCCCGGCAGGCCCACGCCACTCCGTTCGAGGATACGCATGACGTCGGCCTTGTCGATTCCGTCGTCCTTGAAAGGAAAGACGGCCTCGATGTTCTCCTTGGTCGAGATGTAACCGCTACGGCGCTCGTCGGCGCGAAGCCCGACATAGAGCCGGGTCGGATGGTCGCCGACGTAGCGCTCGAACGGCTCGATCTTGAGCAGGCGCGTACACCAGCGCGCCTGAGGCGACGGCAGGAAGCCGCCGTAGATCTTGAGAAAGTGATCGAAACCCCGCTCGCCGTGCTGGGAAGCAAGCCGCACCACGGGCCGACCCAGGCGAGCCTCGATGCGCGCAAGATACTCGTAGGTTTCCGGCAGCTCCTTGTGCGTGTCGCAGAACAGATACTCGAAGTCCGTTTCCGGCTCCTTCTCACGCAGGTAGAGCGCGAGCGCGGTGCTGTCCTTGCCTCCGGAGAGCATCACGATGTGGCGAACGTCAGGCACTGCCGCGAGCCGGCCTTCAGCCGGAACGGAACTGCTCACCATGGCCCCGACTCACTTCGGCCGGCAGCCTTCCGCGTCCCGGCCGCACCGGCCCCACGCTCGCCGCCCATCCCAAGATCGAGTTCGCTCGCCAGCAAAGCCAGCGCCTGCGCCTGGACTTCGAGACTGCGGCGGCCCCGGCGTGCGGCATCGCGCCAGATCTCGGCCAACCGCTCGGCAGCTTCACGATCGCTTGGGCGACACGGGAACGCGATGCGGCTCTCGTCCTCGGTCGGCATCCGGACGCGGAGGCTTCCGACCGGGACTCCCGACGCAGTGCCGGCAGTCCTTGCGACGTGCTCCAACTCGTCGAGGTCCAAGCGCATGGACCGAATCCGAACGCCGAGACTGCCAACCAGGTCATCGTTCCAGTGTTCCGGCGGCAATCCGTCCGCCATCGCCAATGCCAGCGACGAACGCCACTCGTCGAGCCGGCCGCCCTTGGCACGCGCCGCTGCCGAGAGGAACAGCTCGAGTCTCCCGGATGGAGCGTGATCCAACAGTGGTCGAGCCCGGTGGCGCAGCGCCGACCGGAGCGCTCTGCCCCGCTCCTCGAAGCCAAGCCCCTTCTGCACGGACCGCTCGACGTAGAGCAGGAGCTTCCGCAGCGCCCCGTTCAGCTCGCGCACTGCTCCGCCCAACCGCCGAGCAAACTCCACCGGGCTGTCCGCGTTCAGTTCCAAGCCGAGCGTTCCGGGCAGTTCCCGCAGCAGGAGATCGCGAGGATCGCGGGCTTCGAGCAGGAGCTCCCTGACTGCCTGAGCGTCCGCGCTCAGCCGACGGGTCCGTCGCGTGTAAGGCGGCAGCCTCGCTGCCAGCTGCACGAGGTTACGGACCACGGCGAGCAGACCAGCGGCCCCGTCTGCCACCGGCCCCGCAGATGTGTCGCCCGCCAACGCCGCCAACTGTTCGATCACGAGGCGCTCGCCGGCCCCGAGATCAAAGGAGCGAATCGAAAACGTCTCCGGTCGCCGCACCAGCCTCTCCAGTGTCTCGATCTCGACGCTCGGCACGAACAGACCGTCTTCGTACAGTGCCAACCGGGGACCCCGCAGACGCAGCAGGACTGCGATCAAGACGGGGATCGGCCCTCGCCTGAGCCCGAACGGCGGCGCCTCGAGCATTTCGATCAGGCCGCTGAGCGGCTGCGGAGCCGAGCGAGAAGCGTCGACGAAACGGCCGATCTCCTTCCAAAGCGGCTTCCAGGCAGCTCTGTTCGGATCGTAGATGCCGAAGCCCTGAGGGCGCGCGTCGCGGTGGAAGCCGGCCGCCTCGAGCAGCGAGCAGTACATGCTGTACTCAGGCGGGAAGCCCTCGATACCCAGGCGTTCCCGGTCGCCATGGGTGAAGACCCGCCCGATCAACTCCCGTCGTGCCCGAGCTGCGGCCGAAGACAGCTTGTGGCGATTGAGCAGTTCGTTGTGAAGCGGCGGAGCGTCCGAATACGTCCGCTCGCAGATCGCTGAGAGGAGCTGTTGCAGATCGCGCGGACGCTCGATTCGCTCCATCTGCTCGCCATCCAGGATCCAGCGCGACGAGGACGGGTCGAGAACGTGGCGCGGCAGGCCGAGCGCCCGGCCGACGACGTCGTCGAATCGGCGACGGGCAAGCGTCTCGCGGGCGGCGACCTCGGCCCGCGCCACCGCGTCGCCTGCCAACTCGCCGACGTTCTCGCGCACCCAACGCCAAGCTTCGAGTTCGTCAAGCGCGTTGCCGAGTTCGAGCGACCGTTTCGGCAGGGCCACCAGTGTCGGCTTTCTTCCGGCGACCGTGCGCCCCGCCATCGAGCGTTGCGAAAGCGCGTCGACAGCTTGGTTCCGGGAAAGAAGTTGGCTCAGTTCCAGCGCACGGGCCAAGCGATAGTCCGCGCCACCCGGCGCGCTCGGGCCGAGGCCGTCAGCGCCGTCATCCACGAAGAACAGCAGCACGCCATCGGCGCGGGTCGGCTCCTTCAGCGCCTCCTCACAGGCCTGCGACGTCGACGCCGCAATGCGCGATTCGAAGAAGCGCAGCGTGCCAGTCCGGACATAGTGACCACGAGCCACCAGCGGCCTCGGCTGGGCGACTCGTTGCAAGCGACGATACAGCGGTTCGCGGCCAAGTTGCGCCACCGCTCGCTCGAACGCTGAGTCGAGATCGAGATCAGAACCCTCCCAAAGGCCATAGCAGCGCCGATGACGACGCCACAACACGATGGACTCCCGTTCGAGAATCTCGAGCGCGGCGTCCACCTCCGGCTCAGCGCCGTCATCAAGCGCTACGCACAGCAGCTCGCGATCTGCTCGCAAACCAATCCCGTCGCCGTACAGCGACAACAGTCCGATGCACTTGACCAGTCGGGCGACGGTCGGCGGAGCGCTGGCCGGTACCCGCTCGAGAGCATTGCCGATGAGCCCCCAATACCGCGCGTCGGCGCCGGCCGCTACGGCCATGCCGAACGCGGCGACGACGTAGTCGTAGAGTTCCGGCAAACGGTAGAGGGCGGCGCCGTCGGCCGGCACCCGCTCGCGGCGCAAGAACTCCTGGAAGCCGTGCGGCTCGTGGCTGGTCAAGAACGCGAACACGGACCGTTCGTTCTGGGCTACCTTGCTCCGAAACAACGGCCACATGAGCAGAGCCGCCACCGGGTGCAGCGGTAAGCAACGCGCCACGGCGGCCCGAAGGCCGCGACGTTCGACGGAATCGGCCAGAGCGGGATTCCGGAGCAGCCGCGCCAACCGGCTCCGGTATGCGCGCTCCACACCCCCCGGCCAGCTACGGGTCAACGCGTGGCCTACCAGGTCCAGCAACTCGTTCTCGGGCAGGGCGAACGGCACATCCCTGAAGCGTCCCTGCACCTTTTGCCACTCAGCACGGCGCGCCGGATCGCTGGCCGAAACGTAGTCTCCGAAACCCGAGTGCAGGACGGAAACGAAGAGCAGAGGCTTCTTCGAGCGAGACGCCGCCTCGGCGAGCTGCTGCAACAGGAAGACGTCCTCATCTTGATGGGCCGCCGCGTACTCCAGGTACTTCCCGAGCTCGTCGACGATCAACGCAACGCCGCCCTCGCTCCGAGCGGCAGCCTCCACGACCAGGTCGACGACGCTGGAAGGGCGCTTCGTGGCCGCCCTGGCGCGTCTTCCGAGACGAAGGCCTTGCGCGCCCTCCAACGTCTGCACGATCGCTGGAGCCAGGGGCGCGCGCTCCGCCTGAATCAAGATCGGCAGGAGCGGCGGGCGATCTCCCAGGCATCGGTTTCGAAGGGACCTCGCCGCCTCTCCCGGCGGTTCCGCGCTTGCCAGCGCCCTAGCGAGAAACAAGGCGAAAGCTGACTTCCCGGCGCCGTAGGGACCAGTCACCGTCCAGGCTCGTGTTCCTGCATCTCGGCCGAGTTCGTCCGCGATCTGCTCGGCGAGGCCCAGGACCGCTGGTGTAGCGAGGTACTCGCGGTCGGCGCCGCCGACCCAGTCACGCGCAACATGGACGGAACGGTGGAAACGGCCCCTCACCTCGATCGTCTCTGCGAGAGCCGGGGGAGGGTGCTCTCGCGACGACAGCGGCACGTTTGCCGAAGCGATGCGTGCTCCGGGCGGCGGCTCGGCGGCCGGAGTTTCCGCTCCGAGCAACACCATAGTTTCTTCCGGCGTCACGCCTGAGCCACTCCGTAGTAGCGCTCAAGCACAGCAAACGGCCGACAGCGGTTGGACCAGCCGCCCTCCCGTAAAAGCACGCGCCTGCCCGCCGTCTCGTCGTAGCGAACCCCGGAGCCGCTCGGTAGCCGTTCGAGCATCGAAACGAGAGAACGATCGTCCAGTTTGAAGGCAGCGCCCGGACTGCCGACGTCGAACTGCACTCGCTCGAACGCCAGAGTCTGCTGCGTTTCCGCTTCGCGCCGCCAGAAGTCGAGCAAGGCGTAGAGCAGGATCGCCACCGGCAGGCTGGGCCGCGGACTGCGGCGGATTGCAAAACGCGCCGCGTCGATCGTCTCGAGAAGACCGAGCTCGGCCAGCGGGCAGTCGAAACTGTCTTCGAGCGGGCGACGACTGTCTTCGCGAGCTGGCAGGTAGGTGCGCAGAAAGACGTCGAGATCGCGACGGATCGACGACTCCGAGGTTCGCCTGTTGCCAGCGCCGCGCGCGCAGCGGAGCAACCACCACGCCAGCTCGTCACGGGTGAAGACGGTCTCAGCGTAGCGAGTGAAGACCAGGTGCCAAGTCGAGGCAGGCGCCGGGCGGCTGGCGAGTTGCCAGTGCAGCAGCCACAAGGTCCCCGGGTCCTCGAGGTAGGGGTCGGCCGCCGGCTGCCCGGCGTAGGCGCCGACTGGCTGCTCGAAGGGAATGGAGCCGTTTCCCGGCCCGCCGTTCCTTCCGTAAGAAGCTACCGGCGACCGGTGTTTCTTTTCTTTAGATTTCGGGGGGGGGGGGGGGGGGGGGGGGTCGGCGAACAGCAGCTCACCCAACGGACGCAGCCTCGTGCCGTCTACGCTCGTGGTGAACACGTCGAGCGCGTTGCCCCAGTGCCGAATCGAGGCCACCATGTTCTGCCCCACGCCGAGCCGCACCAACGCGTCGGGAGCTCTGAACAGGCCCGGGTCCCGCCTCACATGCTGTACTGCCTTGGGCAGCCAAGCATAGCGGAAAGGGAAGGTCTGGTGGCCGGAGAAGCCGTACGCGGCGCCGGCCGGGGGGGCGCTTGGGGACACGGCGATGATCTTATGCCATCCCGCGGCGAAGTAGAATGGCGGCTCTCCACCCGACCCCACGGCGCCCAGCGCCAGCACGCATAATGGACGAGAAGACGTTCCTGCAGCGAATCGAGAAGGTCAATGTCTGGCGTCGCGGCGACCAAAGGGCGCCCCACAAGCCCCTGCTGTTGCTGCTCGCCCTTGCCAGGAAGCAACGGTGCGAGACTCGTCTGGCCGACTACGAGAAGGACATTCGCGGTCCGCTGAAGGGGCTGCTGAAGAGCTTTGGACCGCAGCGACGGTCCTACCGGCCGGAGAACCCGTTCTGGCATCTTCAGAACGACGATCTCTGGGAGATCCCGGACCCCGACCTCGCGAGAATCCGAGGCGGGAGCGGCAGCCCGACGGACCGTCGACTCCGCGACGAGGGCGCTCGCGGCGGATTTCCACGAGACGCCGAGCGTTTACTGACCCGCCGCCCGGAACTGATCTCCCAGGCAGCGCAACGAATCCTCGACGGCCACTTCCCTCCTTCGCTCCACGAGACGATCTGCGAGGCGGTCGGCCTCTCGCGGGAGGTCGAGCCGAAGCGGTCCGCGGAGCGGCTTCAGCGCGACCCGAACTTCCGCCACGCTGTTCTCACCGCCTACGAGCGCCGTTGCGCCATCTGCGATTTCGACATGCGCATCGACGACGATCTCGTGGCGCTCGAGGCCGCGCACATCAAGTGGCACGCGGCCGGCGGTCCCGATGCGGTCCCCAACGGCCTGGCCCTGTGCACGCTGCATCACCGTACGTTCGACCTCGGCGCCATCGGCCTCGACCGGGCGCCGGGCGGGCTCCGGCTCATCGTGTCCGAAAACGTGAACGGCCAGAGTGAGCCCCTCCGGCGCCTGCTCGCCCAGCACGGACGACGGATCCGTGAACCCCAGCGCTCCCGCCAACGGCCCAGCCGCGACTTTGTCGACTGGCACCGACGTCAGGTGTTCAGGGGATCGCCGAGAGACATGGGAGTCTCCGCACCGCCGGACCGGCCAGACCCCGCCTCGGGAACCCATGTCCACGAGTAAGCCAACGTACGACGAGTCCCGGCCGTCGGCGAGGCTTCTCGTGCTTTCCGGACTCGTCTGGTCCGCCGAGGACGCCGGACTGGTCGATCTGGAGGCGTTCCCCACGTCGCCGGTGTCAATGGCCTACGCAGTGGCATGGGGGACGGCACTCGTGGCGACGCTGGCTGCGTCCGTACGAAGCCGCCGTCGTCCAGGCGAAGGCGGGGGAGAGACGCCCCGCACCGGCCCCGTCTGGCACGAGTCGACGTTGTTCACGGACCCTTGGTACCAGATTCCTGCGACGTTCTGCTTGCTCGTCCTCGCCTCGCTGTTCGTTCGCGACCTGATCGCCGCACCGCCTGCAAACGAGAAGGCCGCGTGGTTCTTGGCAAGTCTCGGCATCGCGACGGCCGGAGCGGCCCTTGGCATCACCGGCGGCTCGGCGTCCAAGCGACGCGCCGAAGAGAAGACGAAGGAGGGGGCTGAGGCAGAGCCGCCCAGTGAGTCGGAATCGCCGATCAGAGCCGCTCTCGGCGATCCCTGGTTCCGAGTGCCCGCCGTTGCACTCGCTTTCCTCCACATCGCCCGAAGCGGCCTTGAGAAGATCGAGGAGGACCCGGAGTCGTTCCTCGCCACCGTGTGGCTTCTCTTCCCCATGACTGCCGTCATCGCGGCTCTGGTGAAACCCGCGGTCTCAAGGAAGCTGCAAGAGCGGAAGCAGCTGGCGATGGCCACAGGGGCCGGAGCCGCGTCCGAAGCGGAGGAGGTGAGCGAGCAGTCGGTTCGCGTTACGGAAGAGGACGGCTGACCGGTTCACTCCGCCAGCAGCGATACCCGGACGATCTCCCGGTCGTTCCGGTGGACGATGTGGCCGTTCGCGTAGGCAGGGTGAACCCAAAGCAACTTGCCAAGCTCGCGACGGATGCGCATGCTCCGGGTGGTCGGTTCGAGCAATCGGGTCCGGTCGATCTCGTCATAGCCATCTCGGCTGAGCCGGGCGATGACGAGTTCGCCGCGATCGTTGCTGATGAAGTAACGGTCGCCGTTCTTGACGAGAAACGCGGTGGCGATGCGAGCGTCCTCGGACGGCTCGAAGGTGGCCCAGACTTCCGCTCCGGTTGCCCGGTCGATCGCGCGGAGCGCCCCCTGGCCGCCGATCCCGAAGATCATGTCGCCGTCGAAGGCCGGCGTGGAGTTGAACGCGTGCAAGCCGTCGAGGTCACTCTTGCTTCTGCTCTTCCCCTTCCAGACGATCCTTGCCTCGGGCTTGCCTGCTGACGCGGAGGTCACCTCGATCAAGGTCGAGCCGTGCGACGCGGACGACACGAGCAGCTGGTTGCCGTCCTGAATCGGGGTCGCGATCGTCTGTCCGTACTCCACCTCGTAAGGGAACTCCCAGAGCACCTTGCCGCCGTCCGGGTCGAGGCCGGCGATACCCTTCGGGTGCCAGATGACGAGATGCCTCCGTCCACCGAATTCGTAGATCACGGGCGGGTTGTAGCCTGGCTCGTTGTCGGCTTCCATCGAGCGCCAGAGTTCCGCGCCGGTTCCGCGGTCGAAGGCGACAACCATCGCGTCCGGCTCGCCGCCGACCAGGGCGATCACCTGGTCGCCGTCGGCAAGCGGAGCGCCGACGAACCCCCAGGCCTGCACCGGCGCTTCGTAGTCGGCCACCAGGTCGTATCTCCACAGCACGGCCCCGTCGGCAACCGCCAACGCGAGCAGGACGCCCGTCGAACCAAGCACGTAGACGCGGTCGCCGTCCACCGTCGGCGTCGCACGCGGGCCGTTCGCGTAGGCCGGCATGAGTCCGGCGAGTTCGACCTCCCAGGCGTGCTCCCAGAGCAGCTCGCCTGTCGCCTCATCGAGAACCAACACACGCTCCCGGCCGCGGTTCGGAGGCGCCCGCTCGAAGTCGGTTGCGAACACTCGCCCGCCGGCCACCGCCGGGCCGCCGTAGCCCACGCCGATCGGGCGGCGCCACACGAAACGCAGGCCGTCTTCGGGGAACTCGTCGAGGATGCCGTCGTCGCGCCACACGCCCCGCCGCTCGTCTCCACGCCACTCCGGCCAGTCGACGGCGGCGACGGCCCGAGGCGCCGCGAGGGCGGCCAAAGCGGCGACGGCGAGGCTGACCGGCGCCGTCAGGCTCCGCACCGCGAAGAGTCGGCTCGTCCGATCCAGAAAGCGCCGACGCGTCATGACGCTCGGGAGCATAGCGCCGCTCCCGGCTCGCTGCCGGGACGGGGACTGTCACGAGTCGCCGGTATGCGGTAGTTTCGCGGGTCGCCATGCCTCGCCTGGTTGCCCTCCTCCCGTTCCTCGTCGCAACGCTCGGTCTTCCGGCATGCGGAACCGCGCCGCACGTGAGTGCGGACCTCGTCTATCGGCACAGTCAGGACTTCCCGCCGCAGCGGTTGCGCCAGGGCTGGACCCGGGTATGGGTGGGGCGCGAGCTGGAGCGAGTCGACCGGCTGATTCACCGGGTCGAGGTGATTCCCGAGTTCGCGGGCGACCTGATGATGATGAGCGGTCGCCAGCGGGAGCGGACGACGGGAGAAGTCGCCTGCCCGCCGAGCGACCACCCGGTCTGGCAGGAGCTGACCCGCGGCCAGGACATCGAGATCGACCTTCTGACCGCGGAGCGCGGCCGGTTCATTACCGTGTCCTGCCGGAAGGCGCTCGACTGAGGCTCGCTCAATCCTCCGTGTAGCGGATCTCCATCCGGCGCGCGATCAGGCTGGCCAAGGCCAGAACACCCATCGTCAAGGCGAGCAGACCAAGAACCGAGACGATCGCCGGCGGCGGTTCGACGACAACGGCGAACGGGCCCTCGGAGATCGGCACCGGGAGCATGCCCTTCAAGTAGTGGACGACGCTCAGGCGCTTCAAGGCTGCCGGCAGCAGGAAGTGGATGCCCTCCCACAGAAACAGGATGCCGGCAGGGATGATCGGGTTCCTGAACAGGATGCCGATCAGCATGAAGAGAGCGCCGTAACCGATGGAAGCGAGGACGGTCACGCTCACGTAGGCGACGAGGTGGCCGCCGCCCGGGCCCGCGGCGATGTCCTCCATCGCGCCGGCAAAGCCGACCGGCAGGTAGATCAGGAGATAGCTCGCCAGGGTGCTTGCGACGAACAGCGCCGCGATGGCGACCACGCCCGCCGCATACTTGCCGACGACGATGATCTCCCGACGCATCGGCGTCAGCAGGGAATAGTGCAGGCTGCGGTCCAGCATCTCGCCGCGGAACAGGTTGAAGAAGACGTAGAGGCAACCGAAGAAGACGACCGCGCGCAAGAACACGGTCTGGTAGATGTTCCCGTAGACCGAGCGATTGCCGAACCGCTCGAGCACGCTCTGCCCGTCGATCGGCAGAAGCGCAACGAACAGCACGATGAGCACCGGCACGGATGCCGCGAGGCCCAGCAGAATCACGCGGTGACTCAGCAGCAGGCGCCGCAGTTCGAGCCGCATCAGGCCGCCTACCTGCCGGCTGAGCACCTTCCAGTCGACGGTAGCGCGCGAGGCGCCGCCGGCCGCTCCCGTCTCCGCTCCGCCGCCGCGAACCGTCAAGACGGCTCCTCGTCTTCCTCGACCAGGTAGCGATACACGGCCTGCAAGTCGCTATCGGCTGGGCCCACCGCCTCGATATCCACGCTGCCCTCGGCAGCCAGCTCTCCGACCAGGCGCAGGAAACGCTCCGCGTCGCGGGTACGAAGGTGAATGCCGCCGCCGTCGTCGTGGAGCTTCACCTCGCTCACGTGGTCGAGCGCCAACGCTCTACCGGCCAGCCACCTCGGTCGGTTGCAACGGACGAAGACCTGAATCGGTTGCTCGCGCGCTTCCGCCACCTCGGCACGCATGCCGGGAACTTCGCCCTCGGCGACGATGTAGCCGTTCGAGATGAGAATGACCCGGTCGGACAACAGGTCGACCTCGTGGAGGATGTGGCTCGAGATGAGCACATGCTGTCCCTCGCGGGCCAACTGGCGGAACAGCTCGATCGTCTCGGCGCGCACGATCGGATCGAGCCCGTTCAGCGGTTCGTCGAGCACGATGACCTGAGGCCGATGGGCAATCGCCTGCGCCAGCTTGATCCGCTGGCGCATGCCCTTGCTGTAGCCGGCAACGCGTCGATGCGCGGCATCCACCAGCCCGACCCGCTCGAGCGCCCTGGCGGTCAAGCGTTCAGCGCGGTTCCGGCCCATGCCGTGAAGCAGCAGGTAGGAGAACACGAACTGCCAGCCGGTGACGCCGCGCGGAAACGAGTCGTACTGCGCGCAGTAGCCGAAACGGCGAAACAACTCCTGCGGCCTGCCCACCGGTACGCCCAGCACGCGAAGGCGCCCCGTCGTCGGCAACAACAACCCGGCGAGCAGGTTCATCAACGTGCTCTTGCCGGAGCCATTCGGTCCAACCAGGCTGGTGATCCCCGGTTCGATGACGAGATCCACTCGGTTGACTCCCAGCACGTCGCCATAGAACTTGGACACGTTCTCAAGAACGATGTTCCGGTCTAAAGCCGCCGCCGGCATCGCTCCGCCCGATTCCGGCGACCCCGCGGCGTCCAGGCCGCTCACGACACGACCTCGAAGGCGCGTACGCGTCGATAGAGCAGCGCCGTCGAGACGGCCGCGAGTACCCCGGCTGCAATCCAGGCAGCCAACGCCGGCATCTCGAGGGCGCTCTCCAGGCCGAATACCGAGTCGGAGAGCTTCTGCGTTACGTCGAACGCGACGACGAGACTGCCCAGCCAGGAGTCGTAGAACTCCTTGCAGAACTCGCCGAACGCCGTGCCGCCCATGATCAGCCCGAGAAAGCCGATGCGCGCCCATGGCTTCCACTTCACCCAGGCCGCAATCGCGAGCATCGGCAGGGCCATGCACACGGTCCACACCGTCGACACGATGACCATTCCGGGAGGCACCCACAGGTACTCGACCAGCCACCCGGTTCCGGCAAGCGAAGCCTGAACCAGAAAGAGGATGAGCCCCGGCGCCCAGGTGATCGCTGCGACGAGAGTCGCCAGGACGAGGAACTTCCCCAGCACGTAGTCCGTTCGAGTGAGTGGGCGAGAGAGGTAGAGCGGCATCGCCCGATTCCGCAGGTCGGCCGACACGAGGGATGGCCCGACGATGAGTACGAGGACGAACGCCAGCATCAACTGCGCGCGGAGGTAGACGAACTCGAAGAACCGCTTGTCGACCTGCATGAACTCGAGCCAGTCGTCAGCCGACAGGCCGAAGATGGAGAGCGCCTCCACGTTGTAGCGGAGATAGAGCAGCACGAGGCACGCCAGAGGCCATACGAGACAAAGAGCAAAGAACCCGAGAAAGAGCCGCGAACCGAACGTGTCGCGCAGTCCGTGCCTGCTGATGACAAGAAACCGTGTTCGCGGCGACTCGAGTGCGCCGTCGTAGCCTCGGTAGCCGCGGTCATAGACGGCCATCGTCGCCTCCCATCGCCTCGATGAAGATGTCCTGAAGCGACGTGCGTTTGTGGTCCAGACGGCGGATCGTCACGCCCTGCTCGAGCGCCGACGCATAGATGTGACGGACCTCGACGCCGGACGGCAACACCGCCTTCATCCGGCGCCGGTTGATCACCGCGACTTCGCAGCCGAGACCTTCGATCGCAGCGCGGAACGCGGTGGCCGCCCCGTCCCGCTCGGCAGCGAGGTCGAGCTCCAGGAAGCGCCGGTTCGCGCTCTGCTCCTCGGCCAGATTGCAGTGCGTGGCGATGCGGCCCCGATTCAGCACCAACACCTCCTCGCAGCACTCCTCGACGTCTCGCAACAGGTGGGAGGAAACGACGACCCGTGCCTGTCGCGAGTCCCGGATCTCCCGGATCAGGCGAAGCATCCGGTGTCGTGCCGGCGGATCGAGCCCGTTCGTCGGCTCGTCCAGGAACAGCAGCGACGGCCCGTGCACGATCGCCTGCGCCAGCTTGAGCAGCTGCTTCATTCCCAGAGAGTACGTCTCCACGTTGCGGTAACGAGCCTCCCCCAGGCCTACGTAGAAGAAGACCTCGTGGGCACGCTCGAGGGCCGCGTCCGGCGGCAGGCCGGAGAGCTCCGCCATCAGCCGCACGAAGCGAACGCCGCTCCGCCCGGAGATGAAGGCGTCCCGCTCCGGCATGTAGCCGACGCGGCGGCGGATCTCGCGGCCATCGCGAAGGATGTCCATGCCGAACAGCCGCGCGGTTCCCGTGGTGGGCCGGTGAAACCCGAGGAGCGTGTGGAGCAGAGTCGTCTTTCCGGCGCCGTTCGGCCCCAGGAGGCCGATTGCGCGGCCGGAGAAGGCGCCCTGCAGGTCGTCAAGCACCCGGTGACGGCCGAACCGAACGCCGAGGCCATCGAGATCGATGACCGGCGCCGCCTGACTCATCAGGCGGCTGGCCTCAGCAGATTGTCCGCGGGCATCAACCGTACGTCCGCCACCGGGGCGACGGAGTCCGTCGTCTCCCGCTCCGCCTCGAGCGCTTCCAGTTCCTGCAGCAGGCCGCCGAACCCGAGCGCCTGGCCCAGGCCGGCGAAGGCCATCAGGCTCGGTCCGCTGGACGTAACGACGATCTCGCTGCGGCCCGCGTACACCGTGTAGAGAGACGGCCCCTGGCCGCTGATCGACTCCTCGAGCGCCTGGACGACAGCCTGTCGCTCATCGCCGACACCCTCCGTCGGCAGCAGGTCGAAGAGCTCGTTCGCCGTCTCGGCGAGCCGGTTGTAGACGATCGCAGAGAAGTCCGTGTAGCCGTTCTCCGGCAGGAGATCGAGGAACTGCCGGCCCGAGGTCAACGAGGCGCCGCTTCCGCGATACCGGATCGCCGAGTCGACTGCTGCGACGCTCGAACCACTCACCATGTACCCATCGAAGTACGTGTAGAAGATCTCGGGAGTTTCGACCAGGCTCTCGATCATCCCTTCCAGGGAATCCCCGTCGCTCGAGTCGTCACCGTCCTCGACGTCCGCGCCACCGTCATCCATCGCAACGGCGAGGCGGTAGATCGTACGGCCTCCGGACTCCCGCTCGTCGAGCGAGACCGCCGCTTCCAGGCCCTCGTACGCCAGCCGCGCGTTCGCCGCTTCGACCAGAGCCTCGACCGACCTCTGAAGACCCTCCTCGCTGTAGACGGACGCGACCGCCTTCCACGTCGGCGACGGCAGTACGGGGCCGTCGATGCCGACGGCGTACTCGCCGCCCAGATGGACGAGGAGGTCGCCGCGAATCGAGATGCCCAGCTCCCTCTCCATCTCGGCCGGCGCCTCGTCGATTTCCTCGCCCAGCTCGGCGAGGAAATCGAGGAACTCGTCGTAGATCACGAGTGGATCCTCGATCACGCCGGCGGCCACGAAGGACGCGTCAGGGGAGAAGAACTCGAGCGCACCGTTCGTTCCCGGTTCGGACAGCCAGGAAACCACACCGGAGCGCTGGCCGTCGAAGCTCAGGGTCGCCGTGATGTTCGCCCGATCGCCGTCCTGCGTCCGGGAAACGACGAGGTCGTCGACGCGGTCGAGACCGCTGAACGCGAAGCCGTTCGCTTCCGCGTCCGCACTCTCCGCCAGTTCGGCCGCACCTGCCGCCAGTTCCACCGCGGCCAGCAGCTCCGCACCGTCCGCGTAACGCCCCGCGAGCCGACCGTGCAGCCGCGAGCCGACGAACGGGTTCGCGGCGCCGGCCCGGTTCGCCGCCACGGTGCGAAGCGCGGCGAGGGAAGGCGATGCGGCGGCGAGGTCATCGACGATCCAGACGAGGAGTGCGCCGTTTGGTTCGGCCGCCGCATCGAGATCGTCGACGATGACGGGAACGCCCTCGTCGCCGATCGCGTCGCCGAGTTCCTCCAGGCGTTCCTCGAGTGCCTCGCGCAGGGCTGCCGCGTCCGAGACTTCCGTGACGACCAAGGGGCGGGCGGTACTGTCGACGATGCTGCCGGCGAGCGCGACGACCGTCTCGTCGCCCATCGTGTCGCCGAGCTCGCCCAGGAACGCGATGAGCTCATCGACGACGCCGGAGGCCTCCTCGACATCGGACCACCACCCGGCGAACAGGTCGCTCGTCCCGGCGCGCGACCGGACGAGCTCGAACAGATCGCTCAACGTAGCCGGCGCGTTCGGCATCGCCAGGTAGACGGTCGTATCGGCCGGCATCAGGTCGAGCAGCCGGGTCGAGTAGCGCGCCGGCGCCGCCTCGATCAACTGGTTCAACTCGCTGCGCAGCGTCCTGAACTCCTCGAGCAACGCGAGATAACGCTCGGCGTCGTGGCTCCAGCCGACCTCCTCCTCGAGCGTCAGCGCGGCGAGCGTGGGACGGCTCCGCATCTGGTCGCCAGCCAGCAGACTCTGCCGACGTCGGCCCTGCGCGACCTCGACCTGACCTTCGATCACGGATACCCGCGAACCCTTCACCCCGTGGCTGACCGCGAAGATCGTGCCCTTGACGGACACGAGCATCTCCTCGGTGGAAACGACGAGTGCGCCGGTTTCCTGGTGCGCAGCCTGCACGATGACGCTGCCGCCGTCGACCCGCACGCGATGTCCGCGGCGGCGGGCGTCCACCCGCAGGGCGGTGAGCCCAGCCGCCTCGACCCGCGACCCGTCGGCGAGCTCGAACACGGCTCGGCTGCCGACGCCGGTGCGAATCCGGTGGCCGCCGTCGATCGTGTCTCCCGGAGCGAGCGCCACGAAAGCCCTGCTGGCGTCGGTACCCACGACGAACACCCGACCCTCGACGCTCTCGAGCTGGACGATGCCGCTCTGGGAAGGCCGAAGAGCCCGTTCGCTCAGCCACGCTCCGGCTGCGCCGGCAACGACAACGGCGGCCGCAGCCGCGAAATAGCGACCGACCCTGGCCGGAGCCGAGGGGCCGCCACGTTCCCGCGGCACGGCCTGACCATTCCGAAGCGCCTGGAGTCGCCTCCGGCAGGGAATGCAAGTGCGACTGTGGTCCTCGACCAGCAGGCGCTGCGCTGCGGGCAAGGCGCCGGCGACCAGAGCCGGCATCCGGGCCTGGTAGTCGTCACAGGCGGCGAACGTCGCGGCGCTGACGCCGGCGGCGGTGTCGGCGGCAGCCGCACTCGTCGCGACGGCGCCCTCCAGGGTCTGGCGAACACGGCCGGCGGCGGCCGCGACGACATCGTCCGACGGCCGTTCGGCAGCGATCTCCCGAGCGGTGTCGATCAGGGTCCGATTCCACTGGCTCCGATTGCTGGTCATTCGATTCTCCCGGTTCTGTCCTGTTCGCTGCTGTTGCGATCGTCGTTCCGCGGCGCTTCGGCCAGGGCGGGGACTGCTTCGTCTGCGAGAGCGCCGGCGAGTTGCCTCCGCAGCCGGTGGAGAGTGACCGCCACGGTCATTCTCGAGGTGCCGAGGAGTTCGCCGATCTCGATGTTGCGATAGCCCTCGAAATAGCGGAGAACGAACATCTCCGCCGCGCGGGGATTCGCCTTCGCGAGTTCCCGGCGAAGCCGAGCGCGCAGTTCACGGCCGGCCAGTCGGCGGTCCGGGGAACTCGCGGCGTCGACTGCCGGTTCGAGGTCCTCGAGCAGCTTCCCGTCGAGCGCCACCAGCCGCGACCGCCGGCGCGACCGAAGCAGATCGAGCGACGCGTTGATCGCCGCCCGCCGCAGGTAGCCCCCGGCAGTCGCCGACTCCATCTGCCGCGGCAGCCGCTTGAGCAGCCGGAGGAAGATCGTCTGGACGACGTCCTCCGCATCTTCCGCGTTGCCGGTGACTCTGCAGGCAGTGTGGAAGACGAGCCGATGATGTTCCTCGAACATCGCGCGGAGTCGCCCGGCGACCGCATCGTCCGTCCGGTTGGAAGCGGCAGGTGGCTCGTCCGTCATCGTCGCACTGGCAATCGTCAAGCGGCATCTCCCTTCCATCTCGGGCGCCGTCCGGCAACCGCAGCCGGACGCTTCCCCGTTCGGGGTCAATCATCAAGACGCCGCAACTCCGGTTTGTTTAGCAGAACGTGGCGGCAGTCACTCCTTCCGACGCTCCCCCAGCGTCGCGAGCAGCGCCGTCGCCAACACGATCGCCGCGCCGCCGAACCAGGTCAGAAGGTGGGGCTCCTCGGCGTGCAGCCACATCGCCCAGAACGGGCTCAGCGCTGGCTCGAGCAGCAACAGGAGGGCAAGCTGCGGCGCCTCGAGCTCCCGCGCCGCGCGGGTGACGAAAACGTACCCCAGAGCCACCTGGAAGAGGCCCAGGAAGACGACGATTCCGAGGTCCTGCAGCCCGGCGCGAAGAGGCGGCGCCGCAACCGGCAGGCAGACGAGGCAGACGAACACGTTGCCGCAGGCAACCGCTGCAAGGCCAGGCGCCGCCGCCCCGCCCCGGCTCCGACCCACGCGGCTCGCCGCTCGCAGGCCAAGAAGCGTCAACCCGTAGGCGAGGCCGCTCCCGGTCGCCAGCAGATTGCCGGTCCGAGGATCGGGCGCCGTGGCGCCGGCGTCGGCGCCGCCGAAGAACGCAAGCAGCAGGCCGACACCGAACAGGGGCACGAACAGGAGCTGCCGCGCCCCGACCCGCTCCCGCAGCAGCAGCGGCGAGAACAGCAAGACGAACACCGGGGCCGTCGACTGGAGGAAGATCGTCTCAGCAGCCGTCGTCCGTTTGTTCGCATGAACGAACAGCACGAGGGTCAGGCAGTAGCAGCAGCCGATCCCCAAGGTAAGGAGAAGAGCCCGACGCCGCGCCGGGTCGCGCCACCAGGCCTTCCTACGAACGAAACCCGGCGCGGAGGCGGTCCCGGCCCACTTCCGCGCCGCGGGAACCGCGGCGAGCAGCAAGGCGACGGCGACGAGGGACCGACTCCCCGCCACCTGCCAGGCATCGAGGTCCGTTGCCTTGACCGCCGCGCCGCCGGTCGAGAACAGAATGCCGGCGATGACTGCCTGGAGGGCGGCGGAAGCCGCGAGGCGACGCCGGTCGACTGCCCGCTCGGCGCCCGACTGCTCGTCGACCATTGCCGGCATTCTGACCGCGGCCGCTTGACCTGTCCATATCGAACCGTCAACTGGCCCTGGGACTGTCCAAGGAACCGGGCCACCTCAACTCATCTGCACGAAGCCACTACCTCACCTGGAGCGACCCGCCGACGAGGCGCTGGAGTCATCGGCATGGTGCCCGAGTTCGCATCACTTCTCTTCCTCTTCGGTCAGGCAGCGCTGCCGACCCAACCAAGCCGGCCCTTCATCGACTCGGTCGACGTCCAGGTGGTCGAGGTCGATGTCGTCGTCACGGACCTGAAGGACCGGCCGGTCAAGGGCCTGAAACGCGAGGACTTCGAGCTCTATGTGGACGGCCAGCCGGTCGACATCACGAACTTCTTCGAGTCGGGGATCGACGTCGAAGAGTATGGCCGCAGCCGAGGCAAGGAACGCCCGACTCTGCGGGTCGAGCCTCTGTCGGATAGCGGGGACGAACCTCCTCTCACCGTCGTGTTCTACCTCGACGAGCCGAACATTCACCCGCCACATCGGACGCGGCTGATGCGTCGCCTGAAGGCAGCGGTCGAGCCGTGGCGGTCCCTGCGCGCGAGCTTCCTGCTCGCTCGATTCGACCACCGCCTGGAGATCCTCGTACCGCTGACGAACGATCTCGACGCGATTCTCGAAGGCGCCGCGTCCGTGCCGAAGGGGTCTCCCCGCGCACTCCAGAACGGAACCGCCGCCCTCCATCGCACGATGACGGAGATGATGCACGCACACCAGACTTGCGGGATGGTCCGCCTCTGCGCCCCCTGTGAAGACAATTGGGGCGAGCTCCTGTCACTGGTGAGACAGTACGCCGACAACCAAGCGAGGAACGCTGCGATCGCCGCCGACGGCTTGGCGGATCTGGTGACGACACTCGCCGGCGTTCCCGGAAAGAAGGCGGTCGTCTTCATTACGGATGGGCTTCCCCAGCGCCCCGGCATGACCCTGTTCGACTTCCTGGGCTACGAGCTGTGCGCGGACCTGCGCCCCACCGCGCCCTCGGAAACAAGCGCGGAGCTGATGGACTACGACGAGAGCCGGCGGCTCAGCCGGATCTCCGCACACGCCAACGCCACCCGCGTCACGTTCTTCGGTCTGGACGCAGCTGGCGTGCGGGGCGCCGAGGCGAGGAGCGAACAGAGTGGGCTCCGACTGCTGGCCCATGACACGGGCGGCAAGGCCCTGGTCAACGCGAACGACTTGTCGATCCTCCTCGACGACTTGACTCGGCAGCTCGCGGCCTCCTACTCACTGGGGTTCATACCAGCCGAGCGCAAGCCGGGAGAGATGCGCGAGATCGCCGTCCAGCTTGCGCCGAACGCAGATACGGGCCGGAGGATACGCTACCGTCGCACCTACCGTGACAAGTCCATTGAGGAACGGCTGGCCGAGCGACTGCTCTCCGTCGTCTACCTCGGCAACACGGCCAATCCGCTGGATGCGAGCGTCTACTTCGATGCCACGAAGCCACTGGAAGGGGACGTTCATGAACTCACTCTCGGCATCCGGGTGCCGAGCGAGTAGTTCGCACGGTTGTCCGCGCCTGGCGACGCCGCTTGGAGGGCAAACGGCGAACTACGGCTGTGGCTCGTGGCCATGGAAAGCGAAAGAGGTGCACGCACGCCCGTGCGGCAGAAGTTGATCGCCGTGGGAGGCGACAAGGGCGACATCGCCGCCATAGACGGCGCGTATCGACTCGAAGTCGCCATGAACCTCCCCGAGGGCGACTACCAGGTCGCCGTCGGAATCCGAGACGAGACAACCGGCTTGACTTCACTGCTTCGCAAGCCAGTGTCCGTGCCAACGCTGTAGCGCCCGGTCAGCTAGCCCGTACGAGCGCCGACCACCTCTGCTTTGAGCGAAACGGCGTGGCGAAAGGGCCGTTGACCGCCACCTCTTTCTCGAGTTCCACGAGCCGCCGGGACACCCCTCGGTACGGATCGCGTCGGTCTTGGCTGGCGCGAGCGCTCATGAGTTGAAGAGCAGCGTTCGTTCGCGCCGGACGCCGCAGTATCTGGCGAGGAGTAGCGGAGAACGGGCGCGGTGGCCGCCGCTCGAATCCGCGGTCAACCGCGTAGCGGCGCCGTCAGTTCGACCACCCGGCGTTCGAGTCGAGCTGGGAGGTCCGACGTCGTCGCGTTCTCCTCGACCAGGCGGACCAGAGCGCTGCCGACGACGACGCCGTGGGCGACGCGCGCGACTTCCTCGACTTGGACCGGAGTGGAGATCCCGAAGCCGACCGCGACGGGAAGGTCGACCCGGCGGCGGACACGCTCGACTTCGCGCCCAAGGGTCGGGATGAGGTCTTCCCGCTCGCCGGTCACGTCGGAACGCGCGGTGTAGTAGACGAAGCCGGACGAGGCGGCGGCGGCGCGGTCGATGCGTTCGGATGTGCTCGTCGCGGCAATCAAGTAGACGGAATCGACGCCTCGGCGTCCAAGCGCCGGCTGGAGTTCGCGCGAGCCTTCATCGGGCGGAAGGTCGACGCACAACACGCCGTCGACCCCGCTGTTCGCCGCCTCAGCGGCAAACGCATCGACGCCGCGCGCGTGAACCGGGTTGTAGTACGTGAAGAGGACGATCGGCACGCCGAGTTCGTCCCGGTGGCGCTCCGTCATCCGCAGCACGGCGCCCAGGGATGAGCCGGCGGCAAGCGCCCGGTGCGAGGCGCGCTGGATCGTCGGCCCGTCGGCGATTGGATCGCTGAACGCGACGCCGAGTTCGATCACGTCGGCGCCGCCGGCGACCAGGGCGCGGAGAAGATCCGGCGTCGCTTCGAGCGATGGATCGCCGGCAACGAGGAACGGGATGAAGGCGGAGCGGCGCGACGCGGCGCACGATGCAAAGACCGAAGCGATCGCGCCGCGGCTCATCCGACGCCCCGCTCGTACTCGAGCACGGACTCGACGTCCTTGTCGCCGCGACCCGAGAGATTGACCACGACGACCTCGTCCGCGGCCATCCCCGGAGCGCGCCGGACAACCTCGGCGATCGCGTGAGCCGACTCGAGCGCCGGCAGGATGCCCTCCGTTGCGGCCAGCAGGTGAAACGCATGAATGGCCTCTCGGTCGGTCGCCGAAGTGAACTCGACTTGCCCCTGCTCGTGCAGAAAGACGTGCTCGGGCCCTACCGCCGGATAGTCGAGCCCGGCAGAAACGGAGTGCGTGCCCACGACCTGCCCTTCGTCGTCCTGGAGCACCAGGGTGCGGGCGCCGTGCAGCACGCCGAGCGTGCCGCCCGCGAACCGGGCCGCGTGATCGCCGAGCTCCGGTCCGCGCCCCCCCGCCTCGACGCCGACCAGCAGCACGCTCGGAGAGTCCAGAAAGGCCGAGAACAGCCCGATCGCGTTGCTGCCGCCGCCGACGCAGGCGAGCGCGACATCCGGGTTCGGCGAGCCGGTCAAGTGGTCCAGCTGCCGCCGCGCCTCGGCGCCGATGACGCTGTGGAAGCTCCGCACCATCCGCGGATACGGCTCAGGTCCAGTCACCGTGCCGAGGACGTAGTGCGTCTCCGCGAAGCTCGCCACCCAGTCCCGAAACGCCTCGTTGATCGCGTCCTTGAGCGTCCGGCTGCCGGCATCGACCGCCTCGACCGACGCGCCCAGAAGCTGCATCCGGTAGACGTTCAGGCGCTGCCGTCGCATGTCCTCCGCGCCCATGTAGACAACGCAGTCGAGACCCAGCAGCGCGGCGGCGGTAGCGGTGGCGACACCGTGCTGGCCAGCACCGGTCTCGGCGATGATCCGCGTCTTGCCCATCTCCTTCGCAAGGAGGACCTGCCCCAGCGCGTTGTTGATCTTGTGCGCGCCGGTATGCAGCAGGTCCTCGCGCTTCAGGTAGATCCGCGCGCCGCCCAGGTGTTCCGTCAGGCGTTCCGCGAAGTAGAGGGGTGTCGGACGCCCCACGTAGTGTTCGAGGAGATGTGCGAACCGCGCCTCGAACTCGGGATCGCCGCGCAACCGGTCATACGCGCGCCCGAGCTCCTCGAGCGGCGTCATCAGCGTCTCCGGGGCGTAGCGGCCGCCGTACGGACCGTAGCGGCCGCCGTCGTCCGGCGCCATCGCCGCCGTCGACAGCGGCTGACGCACCTGCCGAGTTTGCCCGTCGGTCATCGTCGCATCTCGAGTCATGCTCCATCTCCTCCCCGGAGC
The DNA here is from genome assembly GCA_965219625.1 of Candidatus Multivoraceae bacterium. Classification (GTDB taxonomy): domain Bacteria; phylum Acidobacteriota; class Thermoanaerobaculia; order Multivoradales; family Multivoraceae; genus Multivorans. The sequence continues at coordinate 1,164,140 of OZ244782.1, forward strand.
GCTCTGAACAGGCGCTCCAGCTTTCCCCGGTCCTTCCGGCCCGGCGCGGATTCGACCCCCGAACAGGTGTCGACGGCGTACGCGCCCGGAACCGTCCGAGCGACTTCCGCGACGTTCTCCGGCCTGACGCCGCCAGCGATGAACAGACGCCGCCTGAGCCCCGAGGCGGCGGCGTCCGCCATCAGCGCGGCAGCTGCGGCGTAGTCCCAGGTTTCGCCCGAGCCGCCGTACAGACGATCGTGGGCGCGGTCGATGAGGACCGCCCAACAGTCCTCGTCGGGGATCGCGGGCGGGTCCTCGGCGCCGCCGATGCGCCGGACGCGAATCGCCCGGTCGCTGAACTCGCCGACCAGCTCGGGGCTCTCGTCACCGCTGAACTGGAGGTAGTCGAGGCCGACCTTGCGGTCGATCGCCGCGACCTCTCCGGCCGCGTGGTTGACGAAGATGCCGACCGCCACGGCATCATCGCCGATCGCCCGCCGGATCCTCGCCGCGTCGCCCGGCCCGAGAGCGCGCGGGCTCGGCGGGTAGAAGTTCAGACCGATGAAGTCGGCGCCCAGGTCGACCGCGAGTCGAGCGTCGGCAACGCTCGTTACGCCGCAGATCTTGACCTTCATCGGCGCACCGACGCGGGCCGCGCCGCCGTCGTCTCCTCCGGACCATCCGACGCCTTGCCGACGAGTTCGGTCACTAGAGCCGCGGGATCGCCCGCCAGCACGAGGCGTTCGCCGACGAGGAACGCGTCGAAGCCGGCCCGCCGCAGCCGCGCAACGTCCCCGCCGGTCGCGATGCCGGATTCGGCGACCCTGAGCGCCGAGGCCGGCAGCTCGTTCACCTTGCGCGCGCTCCGCTCGATATCGACCGAGAAGGTACGGAGATCGCGGTTGTTGATGCCGACGAGTTCCCATTCGGCGGCGCCTGGAGGGCGCGCCGCGAGCTTGGCGAAGTCGTCGTCGCCGTGAGTCTCGACAAGCGGCGCCATGCCGAAACTGCGGGCGAGGCCGGCGAGCCGCTCGAGCTCGGCGGTGTCGTACAACGCGGCGATCAGCAGGACGGCAGAGGCGCCCGCGTCGCGCGCCCATTCGAGCTGAACGTCGTCGACGACGAAGTCCTTCGCCACAGCCGGCAGGCCGCAGGCCGCCGCGCACTCGGCCAGGAGATCGTAGCTGCCGAAGAAGTGGTCGGGTTCGACGACGACGGACAGACAGGCGGCGCCGCTCTTCGCGTAGGTCACCGCCCGCTCGACCGGGTCGAACCGACCGCGAAGATCGCCAAGCCGGGGCGATCCCATCTTGATCTCGGCGATGACCGCGCGCCCGCGACGGGCCGAGATCGCCTCGAGGAACCGACGGCCCGGCGCGTCCGCGGGAAGAGTCGCCAAGCCGGCGCTCTGGTTCGCGCGGCCAGCGCTCGACGATGACGACGCAACGCTCTCCCGCCGCCGCTCGCAGATGCGGAGCAGAACATCCGGTACGCCCGGCACGACCTCAGCCTCCGCCGCTTCCCGGCGAGCCGCCGTCACCGGCAGGTTCGGCATCCGCGCCGCTCCACCCGGACCATGACGCGAGTTCTTCGAGCTTCGCGGCGCCCCGACCTTCACGCTGCACTTCGACTGCCAGCTCGACGCCGATCTCGAGCCGCTCCGCCAGACCGGCGACGTAGAGCGCAGCGCCCGCGTTGAGATTCGCGATGTCGGCAAGCGGCCCCGAGGCCCCGCCGAGCACTTCCCGCATCTGTCCGACGTTCTGCGCCGGGCTGCCACCGACGAGGTCGGCAAGCGCCGCTTCGGGAACGCCGAAATCGCCCGGGCGGAGCTCGTACGCTTCTACCGTGCCGTCCCGCACTTCGGCCACCACGCTCGGACCCGTGGTCGTCAATTCGTCGAGTCCGTCGCTGCCATGAACGACAAGCGCATGCTCGCTGCCCAGCGCCAGAAGCACCCGAGCGATCGGCTCGACGAGTTCCGCCGCGAACACGCCGATCAACTGCCGGCGCGCCCCGGCCGGGTTCGTCAGCGGCCCCAGCACGTTGAACAGGGTGCGCACGCCCAGCTCGCGGCGTACCGGCATGACCTGAGCCATCGCCGGGTGGAGCATCGGCGCGAACAGGAACGCGATGCCGACCTCATCGAGGCAACGGCCAAGCGCCTCGGTATCGCCCGAAAGCCGGACCCCCAGCGCGTCGAGTACGTCGGCCGAACCCGCCCGGCTCGACACGGCGCGATTGCCGTGCTTCGCCACCCGCGCACCGCCGGCCGCCGCGACCAGCGCCGCCGCGGTCGACACGTTGAACGTGCCGTGGCCGTCGCCGCCGGTACCGCAGGTGTCGATCACGCCGGCACTCGCATGCGGCACGCGCTCCGCGCGCGCTCGCATCGCCCGCGCCGCGCCCTCGATTTCGGAGGTCGCCTCCCCCTTCGCCGCGAGTGCGACGAGGAAGGCACTCTTCCAGACCTCGGACAGCTCGCCGTCCATCAACCGGCCGAACAGCGTCTCGACCGTCTCAGCGGACAGATCTTCACCGGCAATCGCCATCCGCAACAGGCCGCTCAGGTCGAGATCAGTCATCCGCCACCTCACATTCGTCGAGGAAGTTCTGCAGCAACTTCGGTCCGCTAGCGGTCAGCACCGACTCGGGATGAAACTGCACGCCCCAATAGGGAAGTTCCCGGTGCCGCATCGCCATGATCGTGCCATCAGCCGTGAACGCAAGAGGCTCGATCGACCCAGGCAGGCTATCCGGCGTGACCGCCAACGAGTGGTAGCGCGTCGCGACGAACGGCGACGGCAGGCCGGACAGCAGGCCGACGCCCTCGTGCTCCACCTCGGACGTCTTGCCGTGCATGAGCGTCTGGGCACGGTTGACCGCGGCGCCGAACGCGGCGCCCAACGCCTGGTGGCCGAGGCAGACCCCGAGGACCGCCACTTCGGGCTCCGCCTGCAGCAGGTCGATGCACACGCCGGCGTCCTCGGGACGACCGGGTCCAGGCGACAGGACGATCCCCGCCGGGTCGCGGGCCAAGAGCTCGGGAACTGACTCCACGTCGTTCCGCACGACCTCGAGTTCGGCGCCCAGTCCGCCCAGCATCTGCACCAGGTTGTAGGTGAACGAGTCGTAGTTGTCGATGACCAGGATCACGGCCTGCCCTCCAACTCCCGCGCCAGCGCGACTGCGCGCAGCAGCGCGGCCGCCTTGTCCCGCGTCTCCTGCGCCTCCCGCGCAGGATCCGAGTCGGCGACGATGCCGCCGCCAGCCGTCACCGACGCCTCGCCGGCGGTCACTGTCAGGGTGCGAATCGTGATGCAGGTATCCATGTCGCCGCCGAAGCTGAAGTAACCCACGGAACCGCCGTACATCCCGCGCGCCTCCGGCTCCAGCTCGTCGATGATCTCGACCGCGCGGATCTTCGGCGCACCGGACAGGGTGCCCGCCGGAAAGCAGGCGAGCAAGGCGTCGAGAGCCGAACCGGCGCCCGAGCCGGCCTCGCTCGACTGTTCCGCCTCGACGGAACTCACGATGTGCATCACGTCGCTGTAGTGCTCGATGACCATGAACTCGGACACCGAGACCCCGCCGAGCGTCGCCACGCGACCGAGGTCGTTGCGGCCCAGGTCGACGAGCATGACGTGTTCGGCGCGTTCCTTCGGATCCGCCAGGAGTTCCTCGGCCAGCGCCCTGTCTTCGGCAGCGGTCACACCGCGTCGGCGGGTGCCGGCGATCGGGCGCACCTCGAGTCGGCGCCCCGCGCGCCGCACGAGCATCTCCGGCGAAGCGCCGATGAGGGACACTTCCGGCGCCTCGAACAGGACCATGTAGGGCGACGGATTGACCAGCCGCAGTGCCCGATAGACGGTCGTCGGCGAGACGTCGAGGTCGATCTTCCAGCGCCGCGCCAGGACCACCTGAAAGATGTCGCCGGCCGCGATGTACTCCTTCGCCGCCCGGACCGCATCGTGATACTGCCCGTCGTTCAGGGTCGGCGCCGCGGTCTCTGCCTTGACGCCGCGGTCTTCGAACCGCGCCGCCGCAACCGGAACGCCGGGACTCTCAAGCACCGCCTGCAGAGCGTCCAATCGCGCTTCCGCCTCGGCCGCCGTCGTTTCGCCTTCGATCTGGTTCGCCACCGCGACGATCCGCTGGCGGGCATGGTCGAACACCAGCACGTCGTCGAAGCGCTCGAGGATGGCGATCGGCAAGCCGAACGGATCCGGTGGGCGGCCGGCCGGATGATCGACCAGGCACGGCTCGACCAGGCGGATGGCGTCGAAGCCGAAAGCGCCGACCCAGCCGCCGGCGAACGGCAGCGGCGACGGGGGGGCGCCGGCGACACGATCGAGCAAACGTCGCAGCTTGGCGAGCGGCTCGCCGCGCTCGACGCGAACGCCGCCGCCACGTTCATCCTCGATCTCGAGACGGTCAAGGAACACCCGGCATACCTGCGACGGCCGCGCCCCCAGGAAGCTGTAGCGCGAGACGTGTTCGCCGCCGGTGATGCTCTCGAGCAGAAAGCGCCGCGACCCCGGGCCGCCGGCCTGCGGCGCGGCGAGCTTCGTGTAGACCCCGAGCGGCGTCGACGTGTCGGCAAGAAACTCCCGGGTGTGGGCAATCGCTGCGGCAGGCGCGGTCACGGCGCGGAGCCTCCGACCTGCTCGTGACGACGGCCAAGCTCGGCCGCAAGGTCGCCGGCGCCGACGTCGACAGCCAGGAGCAGCACGAGGAGGTGATACAGCAGATCCCCCGCCTCGGCAGCGAGTTCGGCACGCCGTACAGGCGACTCCCGCTCGGCGTCGGCACGGACGCCCGCAATCACCGTCTCTCCCGCCTCCTCCGCAACCTTCCGCGCAATGCGGTCGACGCCGCCGGCCAAGAGCCGAGCCGTGTAGCTCTGCTCTGGCGACGCGGACGCGCGGAGTGCAAGCACCCGTTCGAGCCAACCGAGTTCGAGCGTCGCCGGATTCGGCTCGAAGCAGCTCCGCGTGTTCTCGTGGCAGGCGGGACCAGCCGGCAGAGCCCGTACAAGAAGCGCGTCGCGGTCGCAGTCCTGCAGTACCTCGACGACCTGAAGCGTGTTGCCCGACGTGGCGCCCTTGCGCCAAAGTTCCCGACGCGAGCGACTGAAGAAGTGCGCCTCGCCGGTCCGAAGCGTCAGCTCGACCGCCTCGCGATTCGCATAGGCGAGCATCAGGACGGCGCCGGAGAGGACGTCCTGGACGACGACGGGCAGCAGGCCCCGATCGTCGTAGGTCAGATCGGCAGGGTCGATCGCCGGCTGTTCGCCAGACGATTCCCGAGCGACCGGGGATTCGGGGATGTCTTGATTCGTCATCGGCAACATGTCTCGTCAGGTCACGCGGATCGGGTAGCGGCGACCGAGGAACTCCTTCACCGCGCCGATCGAGTAGGTCGATTGATGGAAGATCGACGCGGCGAGCACGGCGGCGGCGCCGGTGTCCAGCGCATCGGCGAGATGATCGAGCGTGCCAGCCCCTCCCGACGCGATGACCGGCACCGGCGAACGCGCCGAAGCGCGCCGAAGGAGTTCGAGATCGTAGCCGTCCTTCGTGCCGTCCGAGTCGATGCTGGTCAGCAGAATCTCGCCCGCGCCCCGCTCGATGCCCTCCTCCATCCACTCGAGCGCGTCCCGACCCGTCGGCGTCCGGCCGCCGTGCGTGACGACCTCCCAGGTCGGCTCGGCGGGGGCGTCTCCTGACGAATCGGCGGACGGCGCGCGCCGCTTCGCATCGACGGACAGGACGACGCACTGGCTGCCGAAGCGCTCGGCGAGGCGAGTCAACAGTTCCGGCGCCGCGACCGCCGCGGTATTGATTCCCAGCTTGTCCGCGCCGGCAAGCAGCAGCTTGCGGCCATCCTCGACGCTGCGCACGCCGCCGCCAACGCTCAGCGGGATGAACACCTCCTCCGCGGTCCGCCGCACCCAGTCGAGATCCGTGTCGCGCCGTTCGGGAGCTGCCGTGATGTCGAGAAACACGATCTCGTCCGCACCTTCCGCCGCATAGCGCGAAGCCGCCTCGGTCGGGTCGCCTTGATCCGTCAGGTTCTTGAACTGAACCCCCTTGACCACCCGCCCGGCGGCGACATCGAGGCACGGGATGATCCGCCGGCACAACCCGGTCGGCTGGATGGTCGACCTCACCGCAGGGCTCCGCTACACGCGGAAATCGCCTCGTCCAGACGAAGCGAGCCGTCGTAGAGCGCGCGTCCGACGATCGCTGCTGCAATCCCGGGCTGCCGCGCCGCCGCCTGGAGATCGTCCACCGAGCGCACGCCGCCCGAGAGCAGAGCAGGCGCCCCGGCCAGCTTTCCGATCTCCAGAGCGAGATCGATGTTCGGGCCGGCCAGTGTCCCGTCGCGCGAGATGTCGGTGACGAGCACCGCGGCAATCGGCAGCTTGCGAAGCTCGGCGCAGAGCGCCGCGGCCGACCGGTCTGCCGACTCGGTCCAACCCGCGAGCCGGATCTCGCCGCCGTCGATATCCAGAGCCGCGACGACGCGGCCGGCATGGGCCCGACACAGAGCGGCGAAGAGAGCGAAGTCGCGCAGGATGATCGACGTGACGACCGGTCGCTCGACACCCGCCGCGAACGCCCACTCGATGGACTCGTGGTCGCGCAGGCCGCCGCCGAGCTGGACGCCCGCGCTGCTTGAGCGGGCGAGCTCCACGAGTTCGGCGATCAGCTCGCGCTGCTGCTGACCGCCGAACGCAGCGTCCAGATCGACGACGTGGATGAGGTCGACTCCGGCATCGAGGTAGCGGCCGAGAACGCGGCGCGGATCCGCCTCGTAGACCGTGCGCTTCGCGTCGTCGCCGCGGACCAGGCGGACGACCTCGCCGCCGCGCAGGTCGATCGCGGGGAGGAGTTTCATCGTCCGCGCGTCAGGAGACATCGGCCGACCACGCCAGAAAGTTGGACAACAGGCGAAGCCCCACGGCGCCGCTCTTCTCGGGATGGAACTGGGTACCCGCAACGCGGCCGCGGCCGGTGATCGCGGGGAAGCTGCGGCCATGCCGACACCAGCCGAGCACCCACTCCTCCGGCACGTCGAGCGGCGCGAACGAGTGGACGAAGTAGTAGTGATCGTCATGAGCGGCGCCGGCCAGCAACGGGTGATCCACCGCACCGAAGACCCGGTTCCAGCCGATGTGCGGCAACGGCACGTCCCCGGGCAGTTCGGTGACGCGCCCGGGCAGCAGATCGAGGCCGTCGGTCGTCCCGAACTCCTCGCTGCTCTCGAACAGAAGCTGATAGCCGATGCAGATGCCGAGCAGGCAAACGCCACGACCGAGCGCTGCGCGGATCGCCTGTTCAGCCGCCCCGCGCAACACCTCCCGCGGCGGCCGGAATGCTCCGACACCCGGTAGCACGAGCGCCGCCGCGCGCTCGATCGCCCGCGGTTCGCAGGTTACGTCGACATCGGCCCCCAGGTGTTCGAGTGCCCGCACCAGGTTGCCGATGTTGCCGACTCCGGCGTCGATCACGGTCACGGTCGTCGCCGTCATGCGGTCAGACTCCCCTTCGTGCTCGGTGTGTCCCGCTCGGCGCCGGGCCGGACCTCCGCAGCCTGCCGAAGCGCCAACGCCGCCGCCTTGAAGGCAGCTTCCGCCACGTGATGCGGATTCCGGCCGTACAGCACGTCGAGGTGCAGCGTGAACCGACCGCGGTCGGCGAACGCGCCGAAGAAGTCGGCGACCAGGGTGAGCGGAAACTCGGTCGTCACCCACGCATGCTCGAGTTCTCCCGGCAACCGGAAGTGGAACGAACCGCGCCCCGACAGATCGACCACCGCGCGCGCCAGGGCCTCGTCGAGCGGCGCGTAGGCGTGGCCGAATCGACGTACGCCGGCACGGTCCCCCAGCGCCTCGTGGAGTGCATCGCCGAGCACGATGCCGGTGTCTTCCACCGTGTGGTGGAGATCGATCTCGACGTCGCCGCGGACCTTCAGAGCCAACCCCAGTCCGCCGTGACGCGACAGAGCGTCCAGCATATGGCTGAAGAAACCGTTCGGCGAGTCGATTCGGCGCTCGCCCCCGTCCAGCGACAGGTCGGCGCGAATCCGGGTTTCGGAGGTCTTGCGATCCCTCGACGCTGTTCTCATGCCCAGTCTCCTCTCATGCCCCGCCGCCCGGGGTCGACGACAACATCCGAGCCAGCGCGCGCCGTGTCGCGCGCAGGGCCGGCCCGGCGCCGACCGCGATCCGCATGCAGTTCGCGAGGCCGGGATAGCGGCTCACGTCCCGGACCAGCACGCCTGCCGCCGCCAGACCGTCACGGATCTGGATGCCGCGGGGGTGTCGAGCGAGCAGAAAGTTCGCCTCCGAGTCGAAGACCTCGAATCCGAACTGCCGGAGCATCGCCGCCCACTGCTCCCGGCGCGCTCGCACGACGGCGACCCGGCGCCGGAACCGGTCGGCGTGCTCGACTGCCACCTCGCCGATGACCGCCGCGGCCTGGCCGACGTTGTAGGCGAGCTTGACCTTGATCAACTCGGCGACAAGTTCGGGAGCGGCAAGCAGGTAGCCGAGGCGTATGCCCCCCAGAGACCAGGCCTTGGACAGGGTGCGAAACAGAACGACGTTCGCGTTCGCCCGAGCGAGCGGCCGGTAATCGTAGCGGCAGAACTCGCCGTAGGCGTTGTCCAGCAGAAGCGCGGCGTCGAGGGATCGCGCCAAGCGCTCGACGACTTCGGGCCCCGCCACCGCGCCGGTCGGATTGTTCGGCGTGCAGAGGAGAACCGGTCGCCGCGGGTCGCGCTCCACCTCGGCCTGGAGTTCGTCCATCTGCAGCCTCAGATCGGACGCCGGGGGCAGGTGCCGGGGCAAGCCGGCGGCGCGCCCGACGAACGTCCTGTAGGGGCTGAAGCTCGGGTCGCAGATGAGCACCTCCTGACCGGGCCGAACGACTCCCTCGAGGACGGTCACGATCAGCTCCCCGGAGCCGTTGCCGACGAGGACGCCCTCCATGGGCCAATCGTGCAGATCGGCGATCAACCGGCGCAGACGGTCGGAGTGAAAGTCCGGATACTCCGACCAGGCGCGATCGGCCAACCGCGTCAACGCCTCCCGCTTGAGCGACCGCGGCAGGTCCCAGGGCGCCTCGTTCTGGTCGAGCTTGTAGCGGGCATCCACCTGGTCCAGCGAGTAGGGCGACAGGTCGCGTACGGCCGGCCGCACGAGAGCCGCCGCCCGCTCGGCGCGGCCGCTCATCGCCGGGTCTCCGGGTCTTCCAAGCCGCGGCGGAGCCTCGCCGCAGCGGCATGCGCGGAGAGACCTTCCGTCGTCGCCAGCGTCTCGGCGGGGAGCGACCAGCTGGCTGCCGCGGCGGCGGAAAACCGCACCGTGTGGCTGCGGCGCAGGAAGTCGTCCGTACCCAGGCCGGACGCGAACCGGGCACTGCCGCCGGTGGGCAGCACGTGGCTCGGCCCCGCGATGTAGTCGCCGAACACGACCGGCGACGCTCCGCCGACGAACAAAGCGCCGACGTTGCGCACGACGTCGGCGCGAGCTTCGGCCTCGGCGCCGATCAACTGCGCATGCTCCGGCGCGAGCTGTTCGAGCAGAGCCATCGCCTGGTCGAGATCGCGGGCAACCAGGGCGGCGCCGTGGCGCTCGAGCGCCAGAGCCGCGGTCTCGGCGGTCGGCAGGCGTTCAAGTTGCCGAGCGACCTCCAGAGCCGCAGCGCGGGCGAGTCGGGTTTCGTCCGTCAGGAGCACGGCGACTGCGAGGGGATCGTGCTCCGCCTGCGCAAGCAGGTCCGACGCAACCAGCTCCGGCAGCGCACCCGCCGAAGCGACGATGACGACTTCGGACGGACCCGCGTCACGGTCGACGCCGACGTCCGCTGCAACGAGCTGCTTTGCCGCGGCGACCCAGGCATTGCCCGGCCCGGCAATCAGGTCGACCGGACGAATCTGCTCCGTGCCGTAAGCGAGAGCCGCGACTGCGTGAGCTCCGCCCATACCCCAGACCTCGTCAACGCCGACACGCGCCAGCACGTGCCGCAGCACCGGGCTGTCCAGGTAGGCCCGGGGCGGAGTGGCGACGACGAGTTCTTCGACGCCGGCAAGCCGTGCCGGTACCGCCGTCATCAGCACGGTCGAGGGATAGGGAAACCGCCCGCCGGGAACGTACAGGCCGACGCGTCGGATCGGGATACGCCGCTCCTCGATCACCACGCCGCCTCCGCTCGAGCGCTCCACGCCTGGGCGCCGCAGGTGCGCTCGGTGGTAGGCATCGATCGCCCCGTGGGCGCTCTCGATCGCGGCGGCGACTTCCGGGTCGACTGGAGCTCTGTCCGCTCGGTCCACATCAAGCCGCAGCGCGGCAGCCGCGGCGGCCTCGAAGCCGTCGAAGCGCCGCACAAGAGCGAGAAGCTCGCGGTCGCCGCCGGCGCGGACTCGCTGGACGATCTCGGCCGCAGCGTCCCGAATCCCGGGAGTGACGCCGCCGCGTCCACGTCGCTCGAGCAGGTCGAGGTGGCGTCGCCCCGCGGCGCTGCCGACGTCGAGCACGCGGAGCGCTCCGCTCATCGTTCGGCCTCCACATCCTCCAACGCGCGAAGCAGGCGTCCCAGCAGACGCCGATGGGCGTGGAAGGAGGCGCGGTTCGCAACGAAGGTCGGCGCGACCTCGGCCAGCACGTCGATCTCGTACAGGGCGTGCGCCTCGAGCGTGCCGCCGGTCTGCACGATGTCGACCGCCACATCCGTCAGGTCGAGCAGGGGACCAAGCTCGACGGAGCTCGTCAGCTCGATCACCTCGACGTGCAGCTGGCGCTCGGCGAGCAACCGCGCCGCCCACGCCGGATAGCGCGTCGCCGCCCGCAACTGGCCGCTCTGTCGAGGGAGCTCCGGGGCCTCGCCGATCAGCGAGAGCCGGCTCCTGCCGGCGGCGAGCTGGAATGGCTGGAAGATGTCGGGCTCGGTCTCTTCAAGGACATCACTGCCGATGACCGCGCAATCGACGATCCCGTGCTCGACGTAGAGAGGCAGATCCCAGTCCTTGAGCAGCAGCACCTCCAGGTCCACGCCGAGGAGTTCCTGGTCTCGGAAGGTCTGGCGCAGTCGCTTCGAGTCCATGCCGTCGAGGTTCACGCCGGCGGCAGTCAGCGCGGAGCGCGCCGGACCGAGATTGCGCCCCTTGGGCAGACCGAACGTAATCACGGACCGAGCTCCACCAGCCGGTCGAGCCCCAGCGAAAACCCGACGGCCGAGCAGTCGCCGCTGAGCGACCGGAAGACGCGGTCGTAGCGGCCACCCGACCCCAGCGCCAGCGCCGCGCCGGGGGCGTAGGCGGCGAACATCAGGCCGTCGTAGTAGCCGCGCGTCCCGGCGGCGACTCCCACCCGGGGGTCTACGGCGGCGGCTGCGAACTCTGCCAGGTCGACCTCGACCGCGATCCGGCGCTTGCCGTAGAGCCGGGTCAGCCGGTCCCGCAGCCGAAGCAGGCCGGCCACCGCGTCCGCGCTGCCGCCGAGTGCCGACAAGTCGGCCGGGTAGCCGCGTTCCACCACGTCGCCGAGCCGGGCGCTGCGAGCCGCCGCGCGGTCACGGCGTGCCAACCGCATCGCCAGATCGCCCGCGCCCGCGGCGCCAGCCGCCGCGAGCAGCGCCTCGTCGAGGGCGCCGGCGAGCCCCAGGACGATTCTCAGATGGGCGTCGCTGCCGCCGTCCGTGTCGGACGGGTCCTCGGGCGCCGCCGCATCACTCATGGACGAACCGCCGTCCCGGGCACACAAGAGAAGGTCGAGGAACAGCCGCAGCATCCGCTCGTCTGCCCTGGCCGGATGACCGCCGAGAAGCTCCGCGCCAACCTGCGAGTACTCCCGCATGCGGCCAGGCCCAAGCGGCTGGTGCCGCACCACATCGCCGCGATAGTAAAGGCGGAGGGGCAGCTCGAGGTCATCGAGATGCGGCGCGAGCAGCCGCGCCAGCATCGGCGTAAAGTCGCCCCGCAGCACGAGTAACTGCCCATCCCGGTCGACGAAACGATACAGCCGGTCGAGGGCTCGGCCCTGGAGCAATGGCCGGTAAGGCTCGAAGTAATCGAGAATCGGCAGGAGAACCTCCGCGAAGCCCTGCTCCTCCAGTACGGCGGCAAGCCGCGCCTCGAGGCTCCGGCGACGCCTGACCGTCTCGAACAGGGCTGCGGATACCCCGGTCGGCAGGCCGGCGGAGATCCTCATTCCGACGTCCCCAGAGCACAGGCCCCGACCTCGAACGGCAGTGGGCGTCCGGTCATCGCTTCGAACTGAGCCAGCCCCTGGTGGAGCAGGACTTCGCGACCGGCGACGACGGCGATGCCCCGGGCGTCGAGTTCCCGGGACCACGGTGTCGGACCGCCGGCGTAGACGAGTTCGACGGCGACAGCGGTCGGCCTGAGCGCGACGGGATCGCAGGGAAGCGCCTCGTCGGAATGAGGCGCCGCCCCCAGCGAGGTCGCATTCACGACGATGTCGTAGGCGCCGGCGTCGAAGTCGGCGAACTGCACGAAGGAAACGCCGAGCGCCTGGGCGGCGGCCCGGCCGGTTTCTTCCGTGCGGTTGACCAGCGTGACGCGCGCTCCCGCGGCGGCCAGACCTGCCGCGGCTGCGCGGCCAGCGCCGCCCGCGCCGAGGACGACTGCGCTCCGCTGACCGAGCGCGACGCCGCGGCGACGAAGCGGACCGACCACACCCTCCGGGTCCGTCGTCTCCGCGTGCCAGGCCGGACCGCCGCAGGGCGCGGACGACCGCAGGAGCAAGGTGTTCGCGCCACCGGTCCGCCTTGCGGTCTCGTCCGCCGACGCCGCGACGGCAAGCGCCGACTCCTTGTGCGGCGTCGTCACGCTCAGCCCCTGAAGCGGCACGCCGGCCCGCCCGAGCACGTCGCTCTGGACGACTCGCCGCCAGAAGGTCTCGAAACACGGCGCGTCGAACGCGACATAGAGCGCCGGGTGTTCCTGGCTCGTGTAGCCCCGGTTGTGGAGCCGCGGCGACAGACTATGCGCGACGGGACTGCCGACGACCCCGAAGAGTCGCGTGGCCGTCGCTAGACGCGGCAGGCCGTAGTCCGCCCATAGCCGCTCGATGGACGGTTGCCCGGGCGCCGCCGCCAGCGAACCGGCGGCGCCGTAGACCCACGGCGCGCCGAGCCGCGGCGCGATGAGTCGAGTCCAGGCGCCGACTCCGCCCATCGCGAAGGCGACGACATCGTCCCGGCCGGCGCCGAGCAGCAAGTCGAGCGGAACGAGCTCGTCGCCGGAGCGCTCCGCAGCCACGACCAGTTTGTAGAGCCGAGCCGCGACCGCAGATGCGCGCGCGAGCCGAGCGTCGAGCACCGCAACGGTCGGGGCCGCTCCGTGCCAGGAAACGACCCGGCGCTCCGGCGGTACGGCCGCCAATACGTCGTCCGTCAGGTCGCGCTCCGCCTCCAAATCGACCAGATCGTAGCCCCGAGCGCACCCGGAGAGGAGCTTCGCGCGTTCGGCCGGGTCGACGGGGCCCTGCCCGCCCTCGGCTACGCTTCTGTACGTGAACAGCAGGTCGCCGCGAAACCGCTCCCGCAGCCACGCCGCATCGACCGCGCCGACCAGGTCCGCTCGCACCTCGAGGCAGTCGGCACGCCCGGACAGAGCCCGCAGTTCGTCGCCCGAAGCGGTCGGCGCTTCGGTCAACGACGCGACGAGCGTCGCTCGGGCCGGGCGGGCCGTCGCCGCTGCCGTCACCGCCCTGTCCTGACCTGTTCTGCTCAAACGAGAAGACCTCCTTCGATCCGGAAGGAGGTCTTCTCGCTCATCCCCGTCCCGGACACAAGATACCGGGACCTGACCCGGCTTCAGTCCTTGCCGTGCCCGTGAGTCCACCACGCCCGCAGTGCGAGTTCCATCGACGAAGCGAGAGCAGTTGAGTTCATCGTTGCGGCACGGACGAAGGCCAAGGCCGAGAGCTGCGAAGCCGGGATTAGATACCGACGGCCTGGGACTGTCAAGTCCGGGCCGCGGGTGGCCAGGGCGATGACCCGGAGCTACGCGCGAGCCATGACCAGGGCGCCGTTCGTCCCGCCGAAGCCGAAGGAGTTCGTCAACGCGACGTCGATCTTCCCCTCGCGCGGTTCGTGGGGGACGAAGTCCAGATCGCACTCCTCGTCGGGCTCGTCGAGATTCAGCGTGGCAGGCAGTACCTGGCGGTCGACCGCCAAGGCGAGCACGCCGGCCTCGACGCCGCCGGCGGCGCCGAGAAGATGTCCCATGGACGACTTGGTGGACGACACGGCGAGTCGTCCGGCGTGTTCACCGAAGACCCGCTTGATCGCGCGGACTTCGGCAATGTCGCCCAGGGGCGTCGAGGTGCCGTGAGCGTTGATGTAGTCCACGCGGTCCGGGGCGATGCCAGCGTCGTCGAGCGCGGCCTGCATGACACGGGCCGCGCCGTCGCCGCTGGGTTCGGGCGCCGACACGTGGTACGCGTCCGAGCTCATGCCGTAACCGATGATCTCGGCGTAGGCGCGGGCGCCGCGGGCGAGCGCAGCGTCGCGCTCTTCGAGGATCAGCACGCCGGCGCCCTCGCCGAGAACGAAGCCGTCGCGGTCGACATCCCAGGGCCGAGACGCTCTCTCCGGCTCCTCGTTCCGCACGGACAGCGCCTTCATCGCGCCGAAGCCGGCGAGGCCCAGGTCGGCGGTCGCCGCCTCGGTGCCGCCGGCGAACGCGGCATCGGCGTAGCCATGCTGAATCAAGCGGAAGGCATCGCCCACACCGTGAAGTCCCGTCGTGCACGCGGTCGTCGGACACGTGTTCGGGCCTTTCGCGCCATGCCGGATGGAGATCTGCCCCGAGGCCATGTTCGCGATCAGCCCGGGAATGAAGAACGGGGACACCCGGCGCGGCCCGCGGTCGCGGAAGACGTCGTGCATGCGTTCGATCAGCGGCAGACCGCCCATGCCGGAGCCGACCACGGTCGCCACTCGTTCGGCATTCCGTTCGTCGATGTCCAGTCCGGAATCGTCGCGAGCGAGCGCCGCCGCCGCCAGAGCGAACTGAATGAACAGGTCGACCCGGCGGGCGTCCTTCCTGGTGATGAAGCGCTCCGGGTCGAAGTTCCGCACTTCCGCGGCAATCTTCGTCGCGTAGAGCGACGCATCCACCCGCGTCAGGGCGCCGACGCCGCTCCGGCCCTCCATCAAGCCGGACCACGTCTCCTCCGTGCCCACGGCGAGCGGAGACACGAGACCGATACCGGTGATGACGACTCGTCTGCGGCCGTTCATTCGCTGTTCCAGTCCGCCGGCTCTGCCGAGAACCGCCGAGCCCGCCAGAAGACCCGGCGCCCGGAAAGGTCAGAATCGGGCCCCGACGGGCGGGCGGCGACGGGTCTGGTCAGGGGCGCGCTAGCCCTCGTTCGCCTGGATGTAGGCAATCGCCTCCTTGACGGACCCGATCTTCTCGGCGTCCTCGTCCGGAATCTCGATGCCGAACTCCTCCTCGAAGGCCATGACCAACTCGACGATGTCGAGCGAGTCGGCACCGAGATCGTCGGTAAAGCTCGCTTCGGGGGTGACTTCGTCGGCATCGACTCCGAGTTGCTCGACGATGATGCTGTTGATCTTCTCGACTACGGACATTCTGATTCCTCTTCTGGGGATTGGCGATCGTGAGCCGCGGACCAGGGGCGACTATGTCACCACGAAGGCGATCCGTCCAATCCGCGGAGATCCGGTCAGGTCATGCCGCCGCTGACGTTCAGGACCTCTCCGGTGACGTATCCGGCTTCATCGCTCGCCAGGTAGAGCACGGCCGCGGCGATGTCGTCGACGGTACCCAGGCGAACGATCCCGTGCTGCTCGAGAAAGCGCTGGCCGGCGTCCGCGCCGAGGGCGGCCGTCATGTCCGTCTCGATGAAGCCCGGAGCGATCACGTTGACCGTGATGCCGCGGCTCAGGAGCTCGCGCGCCAGGGACTTGCTGAAACCGATCAGACCCGCCTTCGAAGCGGCGTAGTTCGCCTGCCCGGCATTGCCCAACACGCCGGCGACCGACGAGATGGAGATGACTCGTCCGAAACGTCGGCGCATCATGCCCCGCACGACCGCCTTCGTCAGAAGGAAGGCGCCGGTCAGGTTCACGTCGACAACCTGCTGCCACTGTTCGAGGGTCATCCGGGCGAGCAGATTGTCCGCCGTGATGCCGGCGTTGTTCACCAGAATGTCGACTGCGGCGAAGTCGTCGTGCAAGGTCCTGACGGCCCCCGGGAGCGCATCGTGGTCGGCGAGGTCGAGCACGAAGGGACAAGCGGCGCCGCCGGCGGACCGGATCTCGGCGACGACCTCTCCCAGGAGCGCCTCGTTCCGCGCCGCCGCAACGACCCGGGCGCCCTGCCGAGCGAGAAGCAGCGCCGATGCCCGACCGATACCCCGCGAGGCGCCGGTCACCAGCGCCGTGCGGCCGCTCAGATCGAACAGGTTCATGCCAGGTGCTCCGGCTCGCCCACGACCCGCACCTTCATCCGGCGGTCGATGCGGCGAGCCAGTCCGAACAGGACTCTACCCGGACCGAACTCGATCAGCCGGCCCACGCCTTCTTCCCGCATCCGAAGCACCGAGTCGGCCCAGCGGACCGCGCCGTCGATCTGCCGCACGAGGGCGTCGCGGACCTCCGCGGCCGTCGTCACGGGCAGAGCGTCGACGTTGCAGACGACGGGAACCCGCGGCGTCGCTATCGGCACGTCGCGGATGAGCGGCGCCATCGCGGCTCGCGCCGGGGCCATCATCGCGCAGTGGAACGGAGCGGAAACCGGCAACGGAATCGCCCGGAGCGCGCCGCGCTCGCCGGCCTGTTCGACTGCCCACTCGACCGCAGCCGCGGCGCCGGCGATGACGATCTGCCCGGGGGCGTTCAGATTCGCGAGCTGGCATACGCCGTCGGTCGCCTCGGCCGCCTCGGCGGCAATCCCGGCGGTCTGCTCTTCGTCCAGGCCCAGGATCGCCGCCATCGCCCCCTCGCCCACCGGGACCGCGTCCTGCATCGCCTGCCCACGGGCGCGCACCAGGCAGAGCGCGTCGGCGAGTTCCAGGGCGCCGGCGGCAACGAGAGCCGAGTATTCCCCCAGACTGTGACCGGCAACGAAGGCCGGAGGCCCCTCCTCGAGCCCACGCGCCAGGAACGAACGGTGCGCCGCCACGGACGCCGCGAGGATCGCCGGCTGGGTGTTCGCCGTCAGCATCAGGTCTTCTTCGGGGCCCTCGAAGCAAAGCCTGGACAGCGCGAAGCCGAGCGTGTCGTCAGCTTCCTCGAAGACTGCCCGCGCCTCCGGGTAGCTGGCGGCCAGACCTGAGCCCATGCCGACCCGCTGTGAGCCCTGGCCCGGAAAGACGTAAGCCAACCGGTTCATCGCCGCCTCCGCAACGTCCCGAATCAGAACCGAACCGCCGCCGCGCCCCAGGTGAGACCGGCGCCGAACGCCGCCATCAACACCAGATCGCCCACGTCGATCCGGCCCTCGCGGTTCAGCTCGTCGAGGGCGATCGGAATCGACGCCGCCGACGTGTTGCCATAGCGGTCGACGTTCACGTAGACCCGGTCTCCCGGAACCTCGATTCGCCGGCCCACGGCATCGATGATCCGCCGATTCGCCTGGTGCGGGATGAGCCAGCGCACATCCTGCGGGTCCTGGCCGGCGTCGGCCAGGACCTCCCCGGAGACCTCGGCCAGAGTCCGCACGGCGACCTTGAACGTCTCGTTTCCCAGCATCCGGATAAAGGGCAGGCGCGCTTTGAGCGTCTCCGGACGGTTCGGGGGATTCCGGCTGCCGCCACCCGGCATCTCGAGCAGGTGCGCGAGCGAACCATCGCTGTGGATCGCCACGGACAGGATGCCCCGATCCGTCGACAGGTCCTCGCCTTGCAGGACGACCGCGCCCGCGCCGTCGCCGAACAGGACGCAGGTCGCCCGATCCTCGTAGTCCGTGTACTTCGTCAGCGACTCTGCGCCGATGACCAGCGCAGTCGTCGCCGCTCCGCTTGCGACGTACTGGTGACCAACGGAGAGCCCGTAGATGAAGCCGGTGCAGCCGGCGTTCAGGTCGAACGCCGTGGCGCGCTTCGCGCCGAGCTCTTCCTGGACGAGGCAAGCCGTCGCCGGAAAGGGCATGTCCGGCGTCACGGTCGAGATGAGCACCAGATCGATGTCCGCCGCCTCGACCCCGGCCATCTCCATCGCCTGTCTCGCCGCATCGACCGCGAACATCGACGTGTACTCGTCGTCCGTGGCGACGCGGCGCTGTTCGATACCCGTGCGGGCGACGATCCACTCGTTCGAGGTATCGACCAGGCGCTCGAGATCGGCGTTCGTCAGAACCCGCTCCGGCACGGCGCGCCCGGTACCGAGAATCCGCACCCGGCGCTTCCCGTTCGATGATCCGCGAAGGCCGTTCGTCATCCCGCCGCCGCCTCCTTCGCGATGCCCCCGGCGACCTCTGACAGCTTCGCGCTGACCTTGTGGTGGATCCCGGCGCCGCAGAACTCGACCGAGCGGCGAATCGCACTCAGGATCGCGTGGTCCGACGACCTGCCGTGGGCGACGAAGCAACCGCCGCGAAGACCGAGAAGCGGCGCGCCGCCGTACTCGCTGTAGTCGAGGCGGCGCCTGAAGCGCGCGAACGCGGATCGGGCGAGGAGATAGCCGAGCCGCGCCCGCAGAGTACGCCCCATCTCCTCGCGCAACTGGCCGCCCACGAACTCCCCCAACGACTCGGCGCTCTTCAGGATCGCGTTGCCGACGAACCCATCGCAGACGACGACGTCGACCGCGCCGCTGAACACGTCGCCGCCCTCGACGTTGCCGACGAAGTTCAGCCCGGTCGCGTCAAGCGACTGGAACACTTCGCGCACGAGCTCGGTACCCTTGCCCGCCTCCTCGCCGATGGAGAGGAGCCCGATGCGCGGCGCGTGCATCCGCAGAAGCTGCTGGGCCAGGTAATGGCCCATCACCGCGAACTGGAGGAGCTGGTGCGGCTTCGAGTCGACGTTCGCGCCTGCATCGAGCAGGATCGTGCTGCCGTCGCGACACGGCATGACGACGGCGAGCGCGGGCCGGTCGACCCCCGGGGCGGCGCCGATCACCATCTTGCCGACGACGAGAGCGGCGCCGGTGTTGCCGGCGGTGACCATCGCCTCCGCCCTGCCCTCCTTGACCAGACGGGCGCACACGCGGACCGAGGCATCCCGCTTGCGGCGCACCGCGAGCGCCGACTCGCCCATGCCGACGACTTCGTCCGCGTTGACGATCTCGATCCGGTCGCGCGCGGCGGCCGAAGCCGCCGCCGCCTCCAGCTCTCCCTCGAGCGCCGAGCGCCGGCCGACGAGCAGCAGACGAAGATCTCGGTCCGCGGCCGCCAGCACCGTGCCCTGAACGACGCTCCGGGGCGCGTGGTCGCCCCCCATCGCGTCGACGGCGATCACGGTCGGACCGGATGGCCTGGCAGCGGCCGCACCGACGTCAGAGAACATCCTCGACGCGGATCACATCGCGGCCGCGATAGTGGCCGCAGTGGCTGCACGCTCGGTGCGGCAGCTTCATCTCGCCGCAGTTCGGACAGAGTGATCCGGCGGGCCGCTTCAGCGCGTCGTGCGACCTTCTTCGGTCGCGACGGGCCTTCGAGTGCCGCCGCTTGGGGTTTGGCATGAGGGAAGTTCCTGTCGGTCGTTCGGTTCGGATAGCCGGCGAAGGCCGTTTCGCTCGGCAGACTAGCAGTTTCCTCCCGAGTCGCCGGTCAGTCGCGCCCGCATCGCTTCCAGGCCCGCCCAACGCGGGTCCGTCCGCTCCTGTCGACAGTCGCAAGCGTCCCGGTTGCGGTCGGCGCCGCAAAGCGGGCAGAGTCCCCGGCAACCCGGATCGCAGATCGGCTTCATCGGCACGTTCAGGTCGATCTGTTCCCCAACCAGAGGAACAAGGTCGACCGCTCCGTCGGCAGCGACCAGAATCGAGAGGTCTTCCGCCTCGAGTTCACGCGCCGCAGCCTCGTCCTCGGGGCCCGGCGCCCCCGGCGCATCCCGTGACGCCGCGGCGACGACGAAGGCCAAGGCGAGGTCCACGTCCTCCTCGAAGCCGGCAAGACACCGATCGCAGTCCAGTCGGCGCCGATAGCGGAGCCTCGCCTGCAACAGGAAGTCCGGTCCGGTGAAGACGAGACTGCCCTCACAGTCGACAGCGCCGCGAACGAGTTCCCGATCTCTCCGATCGCCACGCGACTCGAGAGTCCCCGATGGAATCGACTCGTGCCAACGAAGCGGCCCGTGCCGGGCCTGGTCGAGCTGCAGTTGCACCGGACGACTCCCCCCACAGGTCGAGCGAAGAGAGGACGCTACGACCTGGCGGGCGCGGTGTCAATCGCCTGCGGCTAGCCCTGGTCGGCGGGCGCTCCGCAGCTCTCCGGGAAGGCGCCGACATCCGTCACCGCCGCTGCCGGGCGCCCCGGCTCCTTCGTGTAGGTTCTGCTCGCCCCGGTCAGAGTGTCCGTGACGACGAGTCGGAGACCCACATCGGTTGCGGAGGCGGCGAACACCCAGTGGCGTCCGTTCACGGCGCAGCCGTCCAGCACCTTGAGCAGCACTTCCCAGTTGTCCGGATCGAAGAAGTAGAAGATCCCGGATTCCTCCGTTCCCGCCGCGGCCACCCGGCCGGATCCGGTCTTGCCGTCCGGCGTCGACCATTCGACGTCGACCCGGAAGCGCTCGTTCTGGAGGCAGAGGGACGTGTTCCCGGCGGCGCACGCGGCCGTTCCCTGCTCTGTCGACGCAACCCAGCCGCCCGGCTTCCTCGGACTGCCGCCTGCGCGGCTCCTCTGGGCGCCGGAGACGTCGCAGTGGCCGATGAATGCGTCGACGTCGACGACCGCAGGGGCGGGCAAGCCGGCCTCGCTCGCGTACTTCCGCACCTCGCCTGTCACCGTGTCCGTCACGACGATCCGATGCCCCTGGTCGGTCGTCGAAGCGCTGAACACCCACATCCGTCCGTTCATCGAACAGCCATCGAGGACCTTGATCAACACTTCCCAGTTGTTCGGGTCGAAGAACGAGAACAGCCCGGACTCGTTCGAGCCGGCTGGCACGACCCGGCCGTTGCCGGACTCACCGTCCAGGCTCCACCACTCCACCTCCACCTGGTAGCGGGAATCCTGCAGGCATCGCGTCTCGTCGTCCGCCGCACAGGAACCTGCAGGCGCCGCGGCCTCGACCAGAAGCGTGCGGCTCGCGCTCGAGGACGTCGTGCCGTCACTCACCGTGAGCGAAACGGAGTAGAACCCCGGCGACGCCCAGTCGTGGGACGGGTCGGCAACACGCGAGGTTACGCCGTCTCCGAAGTCCCACCTGACCTGCCGAACCGAACCCGAGCTCGTGTTGACGAACGAAACCGGCTGGTCGGTCAAGGCCCGACAGAGCCCGGCATCGCACGCAGCATCGAGGGTGAAGGAGGCCGTGATCGACCCTGACGGGGGTGTCGTCGGCGGCGGTGGCGGTGGCGGCGGTGGCGGCGGTGGCGGCGGCGGTGGTGGCGGCGGTGGCGGCGCCGTTACGGCCGCACCGGGAACGCCGGCGACCGAGTCCGACCACAGGCCGCCGCCTCGAGCATTCACGGCGCAGACCTGGACGTCGTAGCTCACGCCATCGACGAGTCCGGACAACTGATGGCTGCGCCTTGATGCCTCCAGGTCTTCGACCAGTGTCCAGTCGTCGTCTGACCGTTCCGCCGCCCCGGTCGGGAGGTAGCGGATCGCGAACGACTCGACCGGCGCGGCGCCCGGGTTCTCCGGAGCCTCGAAACTCACGGTGAGCGACCCGGCGGCGGCCGACAGCCGAACCTCTTCGGGCGCCGCGGGGGTATTCCGGTGACCGAAGATCTGGAGCGACCAGCCGATCAGAGCGCCGCTCGACCGATCGACCCGGTCGGCCACCCGCAGATTCCAGGTTCCCTGGGGGTTCTCGCCGAGATGCCGGGATGAACCGAGCGTGAAAGCGCCGTATCTGGCTCGCCAGATCTGCTTCCGCCCGTCCGGATGCCGCCACGGAACGAGCAGTTTCGAAGTCCTTCCGGACGGCGAAACGAGTGACACATCGAGATCTCGCAGACCGTCGTGCTCGAAGTTCGTCTTGACCAGAACGTACTCCACGAACTCCACCTCGGGACCGACCTCGACGGAACTTCCGACAGCTCCCAGCGGCGTCGCGCCGACGGCGTCGGGGATCGCAATCTCGGTATCGTTGGCAACCGTTTCGCCAACGACGAAGGGCGGCAGATTCGTCCAGTCGGCGGCAAGCTCCACGGCCGCCGGCGCGTCGACGACTCCGAAACCATAGTCGTTGTGAAACCGATAACGCTCCGTCTCGGCGCCATACTGGAGGGCGCCCTCCTCCCATCCCGCTCCACCGGGATCGTTCTGACGCGCCGAGCCGGCGAGAACCAGTTTCACGTCACGCCAGGTGAGGTCCCGGTTCTCAGCCCGCACCAATGCAACGACTCCCGAAACGATCGGCGCCGACGCCGAGGTCCCGCCGAACCCGTTCGTGTGGCGGCTGAAGTTATGCGTCGTGTAGATCGAGTGCGGACGCGAGGGATTCAACGGATCGCTGGACGGAGCGCAAACCCAGAGATTCGGTCCCTGGACCGAGTACGTCGTGCGGGCGCCGCGGTCGTTCACTGCGCAGACGCTGATCACGCCGGGCAGGTTCTGACCCTCCCAGAGCGTCGAGTAGTCGCCGCTGTGGGCGCCGTTGCCAGCCGCGAACACGTACACGCTGCCGCGCCCGCCGTAGCCGAAGCGAGTCCCTGTGTCGATCACGCGGTCATGGAGGCTCGGCCCTCGCCTGGGAAACGGACTCGCTCCGGGACCCCAGCTGTTGTTGTAGATCGCCGTGACGTCCCGCTCGCGCCCCAGCGAATCCAACAGGTTGATCAGCGACCCGAAGATCAGCATGTTGAAGCCGTAGATCGTCGCCCGCGGCGCCACGCCCCGACCGCCGACGGCGTTGTCGCGCCCTGCGATCAGGCCGGCCACGCTCGTGCCGTGCGTCGCGGCGAAGAGGAAGACCTCGCCGCTGCCGAGGAAGTCGTGGTTCCGTTCCGTCTCCACATTCGGCGCGAGGTCCAGATGCCGGTAGTCCAGGCCGTCGTCGACAACCGCGACCCGGATTCCCTCGCCGAGATTCCCCCGCTCCCATACCCTCGGCGCGCCGACGTTCTCGCCCGCGACGACGCCGGAGAGCCCGGTGTCGTGAAGATGCCATTGGCAGCCGAGCAACGGATCCTCGAACGGCGCCTCGGCCGGATCGCAGGGGTCGTCGATGAGGTCCTGGGACCAGTCGTGGAGCAACTGAACGGTGTACGAACCGAGTTCCTCTCCATCCGCCGCGCGGACCGCGAGGTAGTGCGTGCCGGGCGCCAGGACATGGGGCAGCGAGATGATCGACTTCGCTCCTGGAAATCGGCCCGTGTTGTAGTAAGGAGTCGCGACTCTCGTTCCGTCGCCGTCCTGGAACTCCGCGTCGAGCGCGACCTCCAAGCCGACGATGCGAACGAATACGGTCTTGCGCTCTCGGACCGCAATCGAAAAGTAGTCCGTCTCGCCGGGAACGGCCAGCCAACCGCCGGCGACCGTGTCGAGAGCGAGTGGCAACGCCTCCGCCAGCGAGTTGCCCGGCTCCGTGATTGCCGCGACGGAGAGTTCGTACGGGCCTCGATACCGGTCGAAGAAGCGACTGAAGGGGCGAACGCGGACGTAGTACCTGCCGGGATCGAGAACGCGTCGGAGGACGACATGGGCCCGCTCTCCTCGCAGGAAGCCGTCATCCGCGCTCACGATGAAGTTGAAGTCCGCGTCCAGGAGATCGGCAACGGGGTCAGGCGTCGCGTTCGCCACGAACGCACTCGTTCGCACGATGACGTCCGTCGGCTCTTCCAGCGTGAACGTGAAGACGTCGAGGTCTGCGGTAGGCCACAGAAGGTCCCACACCGGCGACCCGAGCTCCAGGGGCACGGCGTCCGCCGCACTCGTCGAATCGCCGACCGCCATCGTATGCAACGTGTACGGTCCGACATCCGTCGACGAGTAACCCCTCGTGCGTATCTGATACGTCGTTCCGCCCTGAAGACCGAACCACAGGAAGTAGTCGTTCGGATTCCCGGCCAGAAACGCCTGGTCGTTTCGCGCGAGCCGGCTGCGACCTCGGTAGAGCTCGCCAACCGTATCGAGATTGCTCCTGCTCCAGGCGAACAGACCGGTGCGGCGCGACGGCGTGACGTCGAAGAAATCCACGTCGTCGGGCGAGGACAGGTAGCCGCCGACCGGAACGCCAAGCGGAAAGCGCAAGCCGTCGGTGGTCGACGCAGGATCCGTCGGCACGGCGGAGGCCGCCGCAGACCAGGACCCCTCGACGCCGGCTACCCATCTGACCTGGACGTCGTACTCCAGGCCGTTGGCAAGGCCCGACACGACTCGGTGAAGCGGCCCCCCCGTCCAGGCGTCCTCCAACAGCGTCCAGTTCGCGTCGACGGCCGCGTCGTCCGCGGCGCGGATGTACCGGAGGTCGTACGCGGCGACGCCGGCGACGCCCCGCGGGGCCGTCCACCCGACCGTCAGCGCCCCATCGCCGACGATCAGGCTGGGCGCCGCCAGATCGTCGTCAACGACCCGGACCGCCACCTCGCCCAGAGAGCCGTCGAACTCCCTCGAGCCGGAGGCAGTGTGGCGAATCGCGGCCACGCCGTCCATCACGTCGGAATCCTGGACGCCGGCCACGACGACGGTTCGGGGGGTCTGCCAATCTCCCGGCGTGAAGGACAGGACCGTTGGCGAGACGGTCGCCACCGCCTCGCTGCTGCTCGCCAGGGCAGCAGTCACGTCGTCGGCGGGCATCGTCGCCAGAGTGACCGAGTATGTCGCCGTCGAGCCCTCGGAGACCGTCACCGACGCCGGCGTGAACTCGAACGCCGATTCGTCATCGGGCACCTCGACCTGCACGGCGCCCGTCACGCCGACGAACTCGACCGCGCCGGAGGACACCGAGTGAACGAGCGCACCGACGTTTCGCTTCGCATCCGCGTCCTGCGCGCTGGTCACCGTTACGGTCTGAGGGCTGCTCCAGTCGGCAGTCGTGAAGTCGAGCCTCGTCTTGTCGAGGGTGACCCCGAGGTCGGCTGGAGCGGCGATGTCGACGACGACGGCCGCCGACGGCAGACCCTTCAGCTCGACCGTGTAGGACGCCGTCGAGCCCTCCGCCACCTCGAGCGTCGTCGGATGGAACACAAGCGCAGCATCGTCATCGACCACGGTGACGACGACATCGGCCGCCGCGGCGTCCCGGTACGCTCCGGACGCTTCCACGCGGTGAATGACCAGAGCTCGGTCCGGTGGCTTCGCGTCCACGTCCTCCGGCGCCATGACCTTGACTGTCTGTGCCGTGCTGAAGTTGTCGGGCGTGAACAGGACGTCCGCCCGATCAAGGGTCACGTGCACGCCCTTCATCGCAACCCGCACGTCGGCTTCCGGCTTCGCGCCGAGCTTGACGGAGTACGTCGCGCCGGCAACGTCGCCTTCAACCACGGCGAGATGCAATGGGAAAACCGAAACGAGATCGTCGTTCTCGGTGACCAGAACGGCCAGGGACGCCTCCGCATCGTCGAACCCGCCCCCCGAGGCGGCATGCGAAACCGTGGCGCTCGTTGCGCGGACGACCGCGTCGTCGATCGAGGCGACCTCCACCGTCCGCGGGTTGCGCCAATCCTCCGGCGCGAAATGCAGCGTATTCTGGGCGCCCTCGACGACGGCATCCGTGTCCACGGCAACCAGAGGACTGTCGCTCAGGACCGTGACCCGGACCACACCCGAAGGTCGTCCGTTCAGGCTGACGGTATACGCGGCGCTGCCGCCCTCTTCCAGGGTGAGCTTCGTCGCCGAGAGGACCAGACTGCCCTGACTCGCGGCGCCGGCGGCATTCGGGCCCGCCGCACCCCCGAGAGCGGCGAGCAGGACCGTGAACGCCCACCAGCGAAACAGGGAACGGAAAGCGCCCATACCCCCGGTCTTCGTACCGCCGGATGTACGGCCGGATACCGACAACATCGTTCGGCTTCGACTCAACTCAACCATCTCGCACCTCCAGGGAAGTCTCACGGGAGAGAACCGGCGACGAGCCGGACGGGCAGCTGCGGATCTACCGAGTGAACCGCTCGACCCACCAGTTGGGACTCGCGATCTCCACGCCCGGAGCGCCCGCCAGCTCGTTCGCCAGTTCGAGTGACGGCATTCCCGGCGCCGTCTCGACGAAGAACACGAACGGCACGTTCTCCGACCAGGAGACCCGTTCCGACGAGATCCCCTTCCTCTCGAAGAACAGAGAACGTTCGCGGTCCGTCCATTCCGGATCGAAAACGAGCAGGACTCCGCCCGGAAGCGTCATCAACTCGCCCGCCAGGGAACGGAAGACCGGAAGATCGTCGACAAACGGTGTCGAAGCGGCCGGCCCATCCCGCTGAACGATGGACAACCTGTCTCTGACCCTTGCCAGGACCTTCTCGTTCGGCTGCACCTCGTCGTGCGGCCGCACAGCAAGGTCCCGTTGCAGCCAGACCCGCAGCGTGCGATCGCCGTCTCTCCAGGTATAGACCGGACCGCTCAGATCGATTTCAAGCAATTCTGGCGCTTCCCCGACTCGCGCTTCCTCGACTGCCGGCTTGGGAGATATGTCCGCGACCTGCGCCACACTCGCCGCTCCCGGACAAGTCAGGCAACAGAAGACGACGACGGCGCGGCGCCTCCGGAACTTCGACGCTTTGCTGGTTTTGAAAAACATGGGTTTGGCTCTCGCTCGGGACCCCAATACGCTAGTCCGGCAGCCAGCGGCTTGAACATGCAGAGGGGGATCCGAAAACGGACACCGGATCCAGAAAAGGGACACGGCGAGCCGGTTGCGAGGGTGAATCTGTCCGCTCGCCGTGTTCGCACGCTGCGGACCCGCGTCGGCGCCGCTGCGGTTAGGCTTGACGCGTGGCGCGGATAGGTATCGACGCGCGGAAGGTGCGCGACTTCGGGATCGGCGTCTACGTCGCGAACCTCATCCGTGGGCTGGCCGAGCTCGAGCCGCGCGACGAGAAGGGGCAGGATCACGAGTACGTGTTGTTCGTAAGGCCCGAGGACCGGCACTTCGCGGACGATCTGCCGCCGAACTTCTCGACCGTCGTGGAACGCTCCGCGGTGTACTCGTTGCGGGAGATCGCGATGATGGCGTGGCGCATCGCGCGGTCGGGACTCGACCTCTACCATGCGACCCACTACGTTCTGCCGGCGGTCGTGCCGTGCCCGACGGTCGTGACGATCCACGACATCATCCACTTGCTCTACCCCGGCTTCCTGCCGAGTCGGACGGCGTACCTCTATGCCCAGCGCATGTTCCGGCACAGCGTAGGACGCGCGGACCGGATCATCGCGGTGTCAAGGAACACAAGGGAAGACGTGCTCGACTACTTCGACATCCCGGACGAGAAGATCCGCGTCGTCTACAACGGAGTCGAGGAGCGCTTCCGGAAGCGCCTCGGCCGGGACGAGATCCGGGAACGTCTCGCTGCCGTCGACGTCAGGCCTCCGTACCTGCTGTTCGTCGGCAACCCGAAGCCGCACAAGAATCTGGACCGGGTGATCAAGGCCTACGCCCGAGCGCGTGCCCGCGCCGGCTTCGAGGCGCCCCTGGTCTGTGTCGGCGCGCGGCCGGGAAGCGACTTCAAGATCGAACGGCGGGCAAGGCAACTGGGTATCGGCGAGCACGTGCGTCTGATCGGCCACGTCGAGGCGAACCTGCTGCCGGCGCTCTATCAAGGGGCCAGCCTGTTCCTCTATCCGACGCTCTACGAGGGCTTCGGACTGCCGGTGATCGAAGCGATGGCTTCGGGAACTCCGGTCGTCACCTCGAGCACGTCGTCGCTCGAGGAGATCGCGAACGGCTTCGCCGAGCTTTGCAACCCGCTCGAGATCGAGGAGATCGCGCAGTCCATCGAGCGCTGCATGAGGGACCCGGGACACGCGGAACGGCTTGCGCGTCGGGCCGCCGAACACTCCCTCGACTTCCGCTGGCAGACTGCCGCGGAGCGCACCCTCGTCATCTATGGCGATGCGCTGCGCCACGCCGCGAACTGACGGGCCCGGAGCGGTCGGCTACGATTCCGTCAGGCGCGAGCAGCCGATGCCGGCCGCCTGGGAGACCTGCACAGTGCTCCAGAAGCAACTCCGCGTCACCGCGGCACTCAATCTGACGACCGACATCGTCGCGACCGTCGGGGCGTTCTTTCTCGCGTGGTACCTGCGCTTCGTCCAGCCGGTAATCGAGGTGACGAAATCCGTCCCGGACTTCGGCCCGTACCTGCGGATGCTGCCGTTCATCCTGCTCATCTGGCCGACCGTCTACTACGTGCATGGCCTCTACCGCATTCGTCGCGGACACAGCCGGGTCGACGAGATGATCAGCATCGTCGTCGCGACGGCATTCGCGGTCGTCATCCTGACCGCGGCGCTGACCTTCGATCGCCTGACGCAGACGGGCAGTGACGACCCGTTCTCTTACAGCCGGGGCTTCCTCGCCCTGTTCGCGATGAGCGACGTCATGCTCGTCGGGCTGCTGCGCATCGTCACCCGCGCCGTCCTCCGGTCCGTTCGCCGTCGCGGCCACAACCTGCGGCGCGTGCTGATCGTCGGCGCCGGGGACAGCGGGGCGGAGATCGCGGACAAGCTCGTCCGGCACCGTGAACTCGGCTACGAGATCGTCGGATTCCTGGACGACGATCCAGACAAGCAGGGGCGCGGCGTGACCGGCGGCGTTCCGGTGATCGGGACCCTCGACGCCCTCGAAGAGGTCATCGAACGCCGTCGCATCGACCAGGTGATGATCGCCCTGCCGTTCGCCGCGCACCGCAAGATCCTCGACCTGCTCGACCGCATCGGCAACGAGTTGATCGAGATCCGCCTGGTACCGAACGTCCTCCAGTACGCGACGCTCCGCGCCGGCATCGAGGATGTCGACGGCACGCCGGTCATCAATCTCTCCCATGTGCCGATGGAAGGCTGGAACAGCCTCGCCAAACGGACGGTCGACATCGGGTTGGCGGCCGCGGCGATCGTCCTGCTGCTGCCCCTGTTGCCTCTCGTCGCCTTGCTCGTCAAGCTGGAGGACAAGGGGCCGGTGTTCTATCGGCAGGAGCGAATGGGGCTCGACGGCCGGCCGTTCATGATCCTCAAGTTTCGCTCGATGCGGACCGACGCGGAGTCTTCGACCGGACCCGTGTGGGCAACCGAGAACGACCCGCGCCGCACCCGCATCGGCGCCTTCCTGCGACGCTGGTCACTCGACGAGCTGCCCCAGATCTGGAACATCCTGCTCGGCGACATGTCCTTCGTCGGGCCCCGACCCGAGCGGCCCGCCTTCGTCAGCGAGTTCCGCAACGAGATACCGAACTACATGCTTCGCCACCGCGTCAAGTCGGGACTCACCGGCTGGGCCCAGGTCCACGGTTGGCGCGGCAACACGTCGATCCGCAAGCGGATCCAGTACGACCTCTACTACATCGAGAACTGGAGCCTCCGGCTCGACTTCCAGATCCTGTGGCTGACGCTCCGCCGCGGCCTGACCCGGAATGCGTATTGAAGCGATATCCTCAGGCGCATACACAACGACTGCTTCCGCAGGGGAGGAGAGAATGATGAGTCGGACAGTGAATCGGACATCGTGGCGACAGCTCGTTGCGGCGCTCTCGTGGGTTGCCTTGCTCGCGCTGCCGCTCGTCGCCTGCGGCGGCGGAGAGGCCGGGGTTGCCGGAGCTCGCGCCGGCTTCATCGCCGAAATGCAGGCCTTCAAGGTCCTCGGGCAGGAGGGCGCCGGCGAGGCCGCCGAGGCGGACGCGGCCGCCAGCGAGGAGTCGGCCGCCGACGGCGATGCGAGCGCCGAAGGCGCGATGACGCCCGAGCCGCAGTTGGTCGACGTCCTGCTCGACATCCTCATCCACAACGAGGGGAACGGCGCCCTCGACGGCATCACCCTCGATCTGACGATCGCCGATCCCGACGGCGCGGAGAAGGAACGCCGTCTCCTCTACGTCGAGACCCTCGGGCTGACGAAGGGCTCGCAGTCGCAGATCACGTACGAGCTGACGGATGTCGCCTACGTCGAGGGGGACGGTTTCCACGTGGAAGTCAGGCGCCCGATTCCGTTGGAGGAGCAGGGCGACTATCGCGAGTTCGCCGCCGAAACGGAATAGTCCGACGTGGGGTCCGGCGCGGCGCTCACGGTTGGCCTCGCGCTGGCGCTCCTCGTCTGGGCGCTGACGGGAGGGTACGTCTTCCTCTTCATCCTGCCGCTGGGCGCTTGGCTCTGGTCCAGAACTCCTCGGACAGGTCGCCGGCCAGGACGACCTCGGGGCTGAGCTCGACGCCGAACCGCTCCCGAACCGCCCGGTGCGCGGTCACCATCAGATCGAGCACGTGAGCGGCGCGGGCGTCGCCGCGGTTGACGATGACGTTCGCGTGCCGTTCGCTGATCTCGGCGCCGCCGCTCCGCAGGCCCTTCAGCCCGCAGGCCTCGATCAAACGGCCGGCGTAGTCCCCATCGGGATTGCGGAACACGGAGCCCGCGTTCGGCTTTCCCGAGGGCAGGCTCTGCCATCGTCGTCGATTCAGCTCGTCGATGCGCGCGAGCGCCGTCGCGCCGTCGCCGTGTCGGAGTTCGAACTCGGCGCTCGTGACGACGGCGCCCGTACCCTGCAGGTTCGTCGTCCGATAAGCGCAGTCGAGCTGATCGACGGCCAGGGTCGCAAGACCCAGACCGGGCCGTACGACCCGGACCCGAGTCAACACGTCCCGCATCTCCACGCCATAGCAGCCGGCGTTCATGACCACCGCGCCGCCGACCGTCGACGGAAAGCCGGCCAGCGCCTCGAGACCCAGCAGCCCCTGCCGGGCCGTGTCCCGCGCCAGGCGGGCCAGCGTCGCGCCGGCGCCAGCCCGCACCGAGCGGTCTTCGATGTCGACATCCTTCAACTCGCCGCGAAGACGGCATACAACACCGCGGATCCCTCCGTCCGGGAACATCACGTTCGAGCCGTGGCCATGCACGTGGAGCGGAGTGCCGGACGCGTCGACGGCCTCCATCACCGCAACGAGGGAGTCCTCCGTGTCGACCCGAACGAACAGGTCCGCCGGACCGCCGATGCGGAGCGTGGTCATCCTCGCCAGGGGCGCCGCTGCCTCCACCTCCGCACCCGCAACCTCCCTGAGCCGGTCCGCGAGCCGCCGAATCGACGTCTCCCGGTTGACGCTGCCGTTGGGCTGGAATACGCTGACTCCGCTCTTGTCGATGTCGGTTGTCACGTTGTTCTTCGGCATCTCGCCGAACGTCCCTTCCGGCGCCGACCCAACCTTGTCTCGACCAGTTCTGATCCGAGGGGAGCGCCGGTTCGGTCGCGCGGCAGTATAGCCACGCCAGACGGATCCGAACGCGAACGCGGGTGTCCCTGACGCCCGTCGCACGCTCCTCTCCCACCCCCTGCCCGAGCACATCCCAGGCGCCACAAGCCACTCAGGAGGAACGACACACCATGACTCAGAGCCGCGCCAAGGTCCGCAACAAGAACGGCGGCCGCCAGGAAGCCATCTCGGGCGCACTGACCCAGATCGAACGCCAGTTCGGCAGAGGCGCGATCATGCGCCTGGGCGAGCAGGAGAACCTGGGAATCGAGTCGATCTCGACCGGTTCGCTCGCCGTCGATCACGCAATCGGCACTGGCGGCTTCCCGCGAGGCCGCGTCGTCGAGGTCTACGGGCCCGAATCGAGCGGCAAGACGACGCTGGCCCTGTCCGTCGTCGCCGAGGCGCAGAAGTCCGGAGGAGCTGCGGCATTCATCGATGCCGAGCACGCCCTCGACGCGGAGTATGCGGAGAAGATCGGTGTCGACATCGACGAACTGCTCGTGTCCCAACCCGACAGCGGCGAGCAGGCACTCGAGATCGCCGAGATGCTCGTCCGCTCGAACGCGCTCGACATCGTCGTCATCGACTCGGTCGCCGCGCTGGTGCCCCGGGCCGAGCTCGAGGGCGAGATGGGCGACTCCCACGTCGGCCTGCAGGCCCGCCTGATGTCGCAGGCGCTGCGCAAGCTGACCGCCATCGTCGCCAAGTCGAGAACGACTCTCGTCTTCATCAACCAGATCCGCGAGAAGATCGGCGTCATGTTCGGCTCGCCCGAAACGACGACCGGCGGACGCGCTCTGAAGTTCTACTCGTCCGTGCGGGTCGACATCCGCCGCATCGCCGCGTTGAAGGACGGCGACCAGGTGGTTGGCTCCCGGGTACGAATCAAGGTGGTCAAGAACAAGGTCGCGCCTCCGTTCCGCGTCGCAGAGTTCGACATCGACTATGGCGAGGGCATCTCCCGCGTCGGCGAGCTGATCGACCTCGGCATCCAGTACAAACGGGTGAACAAGAGCGGCGCCTGGTTCTCCTCCGGCGAAACCCGACTCGGTCAGGGCCGCGAGAACGCGAAGCAATTCCTGCGCGAGCACGAGGACTTCTCCGACGAACTCGAAGCGCAACTCCGTTCCGAGATGGGCCTGCCGCCGAAGAGCGGGTCGCCTGCATCCGAGGAGGAAGGAGCAGCGGCGGCCGCAGGGGCAGCTGCCAGCTGACGGAGCGAACCTCCAGCAGGCTCCAAGTGTGGCCCCAGCCCCACCTCGCGAGGAGACGCCGCGACGGAACCGACTTCCCGTCGTTACCTCTCGCGCATCCTCCTCGTTGACTCGGCCGGGAATCTCAGCCGAGCGCCGGTGTTGGAGGTGGAAGGAGTCGAACCGAACATAACCGAAGGACCCGAACAGCGATGAGGATCCAAGTCCCCCTCGCCGCGGCGGCGCTGCTCGCCGCGGCCCCCGCCACCGCCCAGCTTCCATGCAGCCCCTGCGTCGGTATCGGCGCCGCCGAGCCGGCAGCCCTCGCCGCGTCGCTTTCCGCTCTGCCGGAGCTTCCCGAGGGCGCCGTCCTCGTCGTCGGCTGGCGCGTCCAGCTCGCCGAAGACAGCGCGGTTGCCGACGCCGCGCGCGTCACGGCCGAGTTCGTGGAGCTTGGCGCGACACCGTGGTACGCGGTCCACTTCGCCGCTCCTCCTCCACCGGCGGACCGGGGCGACGAACTCGTTGCCGAGCTCGAACGACTCGCCGCGCTCGCCAGAAGCGCACCGCCGGGCGCCTTCTTTCAGCTCATCTGGCCGACGCCGCCGGCAGTCGAAGAGACACGGGTCCAGGAATACGCGTTGGCGTTGAAGCGGGCCGCGGTCGCGGTCTCCGGCGCCCAGCCCGATGCGGTCGTCGTCTCCCAGCCATTGCCCGGCGACCCCGCACTCGTCCGCGCGTTGTACGACGAGGAGCTCGACGCGTACCTCGACGGCGTAGCGTTCGAGAACGGCGCCGCCGCGCCTGCCGCCGGATTCCCGGCTCTCAGACGGGTCGTCCGGGAGCTCGATCCCGACGCGCTCGTCGCAGTCGAACCGGCGGGCGTCGCCGACGCGGACGAGTTGCTCGTGCGGGCGGCCCGCGAGGCGGAGGCGGGCGCCTCGATCTCGTTGTTCTCGCTCTCGGGCAATGACGACGTCGACGCGGCGACGATCGGCGTTGCGCGCCTCATCGCGCAGGAGTTCTCAGGGGACGTCGCCTTCGATCCGTACTCCACGCCTGCCGGCGCCGACGCCTGGAGTTTCGTCCACGGCGAAGATCTGAGCCTGCGCGTCGTCGTGTCGCCGCTCGCCGCGGGCGGGCCGGTCACGCTGCGCTTCAGCGACCGCCAGGTCGGCTCGCCCGCGCGGTTCGACGCCGCGTCCGGCGACTCCGAACTCTTGTTCGGAGGTCGTCGCCTGCGGGACGGCTACGAGCTTGAACTGCGAGAGGCCTCGACGCCGTTCATCCTTCGCCTCGACCGCGACCTCGCCGCCGGTCTCGACGGCATGGAGAGCATCGAGGAAGCGCTGCTCGTCGCGGACACGCGGCAGGTTCCGGTGGGCGAGATCCTGCGCCGACTCCAGGCCTTCGAGGACGACCAGGCGCGACGAATCGACAACTACAGCGCGACGAACAC
The DNA here is from genome assembly GCA_965219625.1 of Candidatus Multivoraceae bacterium. Lineage (GTDB taxonomy): Bacteria > Acidobacteriota > Thermoanaerobaculia > Multivoradales > Multivoraceae > Multivorans. The sequence continues at coordinate 1,198,280 of OZ244782.1, forward strand.
GACCTCGCTGCGCTTCCAGCTTGGCACCGGCGTGCAGTCCGTCGACGCGACGTTCGAGGGCCCGTTCTTCTTCCGCCAGAATGAAGGCTTCGACTGGGCGTGGGAAACCTTCTACGTGAACGGGGTCCGCTGGCGGCGAAAGAAGATCCCCGAGATCCCGCTCATCCAACCGGAGAAGGCGGCAGCGATGCCGGTCGAGATCACGTTCACGCGAGAGTACCGTTATCAACTCCGCGGCACCGCGACCGTCGAAGGGCGAAGTGCATGGGTCGTCGACTTCGAGCCCGCTCGAGCCGTCGAGAAGGGCCGGACCCTGTTCCGCGGCACGGTGTGGGTCGACCGTGAAACCTACGCCCGCGTGAAGACGCGCGCGGTCCAGCTGGGGCTGACCGGCGACGTGCTGTCGAACGACGAAACGACGTTCTACACCCCGGTCGACCAGAACGGCCAGCCGGCGTCCTGGGAGCGGTCGTCCTACTGGCTGCCGACCCGGATCGTCGGCCAGCAGTTGTTCTCCCTCCTCAACGCGACGACGATCGTCGAACGGGAGATCAACCTCTCGAACATCGAGATCAACCCGGCCGGGTTCGACGAGCGCCGCCAGGTCCTCCTCGCCTCGGAAGCGACGATGGTGCGCGACACGGAAGCAGGCCTCCGCTATCTCGAACTCGACCGGGAAACCGGCGAACGCGTCGTCAAGGAGGAGGACAAGACGCGGATGTTCATCGTCGGCGGCGCCTTCTACGACGAGGCCCAGGACGGCCCGCTGCCACTCGGTGGCGTGAACTGGCTGTCCTTCGACTGGCGCGGCACCGGCACACAGGCGGACCTGTTTCTGGCCGGACCGCTGGTCCTCGCCGACATCGCGAACCCGAGCCTCTTCGGCTCGCGCTGGGACGCCGGCGCGGACGTCTTTGCGCTCGCCTTCGCGGGCGTCGACACGCTCTACCGCGACGGTGTCGAACAACCGAGCGAGGACGTCGAGCGGATGCGGCCGAACATCGACCTGAGCCTCGGCCGTCCGCTCGGGAGCTTCACGAAGCTCGACTTCCGCTACGAGCTGTCGTGGAACCGGTTCAACCGCGCCGACGACACCGCGGATGACTTCGTCCTGCCAAGCGACCATCTGAGCCATAGCCTGGGCGCCACTCTGCGCTACATCCGCTCCGGCTATCGGCTGGTCCTCGGCGGTGCGCACACCACGCGCGGGAAGTGGGAGCCGTGGGGCCTGAACGGCGGGGACGTCTCGCCGGACAGCTACACGCTGTGGAACATCGGCGCCGCGAAGACCTGGCATCTGCCGAAGTTCCAGAAAGTGGGCCTCGCCCTCGAATACGTCGACGGCAGCGACCTCGACCGCTTCAGCAAGTACGAATTCGGCTTCTTCTCGGACATCACGGTCCACGGCTACCAAAGCGACAAGGTCCGCGCCGAGAGCGCGGCGGCGGCCCACCTGAGCTACGGCTTCGAAATCGGCGAGCTGTTCCGCGTCGACCTCGTCGGCGACGCCGCCTGGGCGACCGACCAAGAGTCCGGTCTCGACGACGAGCTGCTTGCCGGCGCCGGCATCGTGGGCACATTCATCGGCCCCTGGGGTACCGTCATCAACATGGACATCGGCCACGCACTGGCCGGCCCCGACGAAGGCTGGAGCGCCTTCATCGCCGTCCTCAAGCTGTTCTGACCCGACGAACGAGCGAGGCGCAGAATTGGCCAGCGACGACGAGAACGGCATCCCCGCGGAGGACGAGATCGTCGAGGTTCCCATCGGCGACTCGCTCGACCTGCACCCCTTCGCGCCCCGGGACGTGCGCGACGTTACGATGAGTTACCTCGACGCCGCCTATGAGAAGGGCTTCCGCGAGGTGCGGATCATCCACGGGCGCGGAATCGGCGTCCAGCGGCAGATCGTGCGGAAGGTCCTCGAGCAGGATCCCCGGGTCGTCTCCTTCACCAGCGCCTCGCCCGGCGCCGGCGGCTGGGGCGCGACGGTTGCGCGCCTCTGTTGACAAGAACGGTCAGCTGGGGCGGCCGGCCCGGTAGCGAGCCCAGAGCACGCCGAGGCCGAAGGCGAGCAACGGCGTCGCAATCAGGAGATCGGAGAGGCCCAGGGTGTACGCCTCGCCCTCAACCGCCATGTCCGCCGCCCCGACCGCGAGAGCCGCGGCCGGGCTCTCGTCCGCGGACGGCGCGTCCGCCGTCTCGCCCCCGAGCACGAAGGTCATCGCGGCGCCCGACGCCGGACGCTCGGGACGCAACTGGTAGGCAAGCCAGCCCCCCAGCGCAACGCCGGGGAGGAGAAACTGAGAGGTTGCTCGCCGCAACTCGGACTCCGCCTCGCGATGGGCGTGTTCCCGTTCACCCGAGGTCAGGTCGGGGTCTTCCACGCGCTGCCAGCGTTCGACATCGATCTCGGTCCGGCGGCGCGTGGCCGCGATGCCGGCGAAGAAGCCGACGGCAGCGACCAGCACATGGAACGCCCAAACCAGGCCGGGCAGGCCTCGCGGGACGATCTGGACCCCTGCGATCGTCAGGATCGCCAACCCCAGGAAGACAGCCGACGAAGCGACGGCAATGCTCTGTAGACGTCGCAAGTTCATCTGAAGCCGTATCCTACGCGCCATGGCCAAACGCTTGAGCGACCTCCCGCGCCAGCCCGACCTCGACCTGGGCGCTCCGCCGGCAACCCCCGCCTACCGCCTCCCCAGCAGGTCGAGCAGGCCAAGCGTGAGCCCCGGCACGTAGGTGATCAGCAGGACGCCGACGCCGAGGATGACGAGCGCGGGGACGGCGGCTCGGTAGACCGCGAGCAGCGGGCGTTCGAAGCGGTACGAGGCGAGGAACAGGTTGAGGCCCACCGGCGGGGTCAGGTAGCCGAGTTCCAGGTTCGCGACGAAGATGATCCCCAGGTGGACCGGGTCGACGCCGAAGGCAAGTCCCAGCGGGATGATCAGGGGCACGACGACGACGGTGGCCGAGAAGATGTCCATCAAGCAGCCGACGAGGAGCAGGAAGACGTTGAGCGCCAAGAGGAAGAGGAGCTTCGACTCGATGTTGTTCTGCACCAGATCGACGAGAGCCTGAGCCGCCTGCGCGTCGACCAGCCAGCTGGTGAGTCCCATCGCCACGACGAGGATGATCAGCACGCCGCCGACGAGGACGGCGCATTGCCGGAAGACGCCCAGCAGGGGCTTGCCCAGCTTGACGTCGCGGTGGACCAGACACTGGACGACGAAGGCGTAGAGAGCGGCGAGCGCCGCCGTCTCGACCAGAGTCGCGTAGCCGCTGAAAAACGCGCCCACGACGACGACGGGCAGCAGGAGCTCCCACTTCCCGGCCCAGAGCGCGCGCCGGACGGCCCGCTCCCGGCGCCTCCAGGTGACGGAAGTCGTTGAAACGCCGGCGCGGAGCCCCTCCCTGACGCCCCAAACGGCGATCAGCGCGATCAGCAGGAGCCCCGGGAAGAGCCCGCCGATGAACAGGTCTTCGATCGGTACTTCGGCGACGATGCCGAAGAGGATGAGCGGCAGGGCCATCGGCAGCAGAAGGCCGAGCGAACCGGACGCGGTCAACAGGCCCAGCGAGAAGCGCTCACGGTAGCCATCGGCTGAGAGAGCGGCGAAGAGCACGCCGCCGAGTGCCAGGATCGTGACCCCCGAGCCGCCCGTGAAGACGGTGAAGAACGCGCAGACGACGGCGCAGACCACGGCCGTGCTTCCCGGGACCCAACCGAACAGGGCCCGGAACACGCCGAGCAGTCGCTCCGACGCCCCGCCCTCGGCCAGCAGGAACCCGGTCAGCGTGAACAGCGGGATGGCCGCCAACGTCGGCGACACGGCGAGCCGGTAGCTCTCCGCCGGGATCGCCGCGAGAGGCACGAAGTCCGAAAGGAACAGGAAGACCGCCGCACCGCCCAAGGCAACGAAGATGGGGCCGCCCAGGAGGGTCGCGGCAAGGATGAGGATCAACCACGGCGTGGCCGCGCGATCGGCGAAGGAGTCCGCGTTCGCACCGACCCAAAGGCCGAGCAGGATGCCGGAAGCAGCCAGGGCTCGCCCGCCCCAGAGATCGGAGGCCCTCCAGACGAGGCGCAGAGCCAGGAGCGCAAAGCCGATGGGCATGACCGCCTGCCCGACCCAGACCGGCACGCCGGCCGCCATCTCGATGCCGCCTTCCCGTTCAATCCGGACGAGGTCCAGGCTGGCGCTCCCCAAGAGGGTCGCGACCATCGCGCCGACAGCGCCGGTAAACACCGCGGCCACCGTCCGGAACCGGCCCTCCGGCAGGAAGTTCCCGGTAGCCAGAGCGAGCAGGCGTCCTTCGCGCGCGGCAAGCGCCGCCCCCAGGAAGACGACCCAGAGAGTCAGGTGCTGCTCGAAGGGAAGAGCGCCCGGAATGCCGCTGCCGAGCTGGCGAACGACGATCTCCCCCAGCGGCAAGAGGACCATCGCCCCGAGCAGGCCGACCGAGACGCCATCCTCGATCCGGTGAAGCAAACGCATCGGGGCGCCAGCCGAAGCGCGGACGGCGGGAATCTCAGTCAAGCGAAGACTGCCGGCGCCAAGCGTCGCGAACCGACGTCGCCCGATCGAAGATCTCCTCCGGAACCGTCCTGCCACGCATCGCGTCGGCGAAACTGCTCGCAATGCGGGTCCAGTCGTCTTCGACCTCGGTGTCCACGATCGGCACGACCTCCAGGCCCTGGCCGCCCATCAGCCCGACCGCCGTTTGCTCGAGGGTCGGAATCGTCTCGAAGATCCGGTCCTCGGCTCGCTGGCCGGCCTTGATCATCACCTTCCGGTCCGCTTCCGAGATCCGGTTCCACGCCCGTTTCGTGATGAGGATCGCCCCCATCATCGGAATCAGCGGAATGTCGGCAAAGTACTTCGCCTGCTTGAAGAACTGGACCTGCATCGCATAGATCGGCGGCACGGCGAGCGCGTCGATCATGCCGGTCTGCAGCCCGGTCACGATGTCGGTCGCCGCGAGCGCCACCGGCTTGAAACCGCCCTCGCGCCACCAGCTCGTCATCGCTTCGTCGCCGGCCCAGGTGAAGATCTTGAGCCGCTGCATCTCCTCGACCGTGCGCGCGAGTTCGTTCGTAAAGAAGTGGACCTGGCCGACGTAACCCCAGCCAAGCAAGACGAAACCCTCCTCGTCCAACGTCTCGCGCAGGCCGGGCGTCAGCTCGCGCAGAACATGGAACATCTCCTGTTCATCCTGGAAGAACAGGGGGATCTCGAAGACGGTGAACTCCTTCGAGATATCGGCCAGGCCGCTGACCGAGAGGGCGGCGGCGTGGTACTGGCCGATCTTCATCTTCCGCAGGATGTCCGGCTCGTCGCCGGCGACGCCGCCGGGGTAGATCGTCAGACGGACCCGACCATCCGTACCGGCTTCCCACTCCTTGCCCATCGTCTCGAAGAAGCCGTCCCAGGGCGAACCGTCGGGCGAGAGCGTCGCCATCTTCACCGCGAAGCCGGCGCCCGCCGCCGGAGCGGCCGCGAGAAGCGCCGTCAAGCCAAACAGCGACGGCAACAGACAGCGATGGGCCGAAGCAAGTCTCATCCGGGAACTCCTTGGCGAGCGGTCGTCTGAAGGTGCGCCGAGCACTGTATCAGCGGGACGGTTCGATCCGGCGCCGGTCGACGCCCAGAGCCTGCCAGTTGGTGGGGGCCGGGGAGGGTCCCCGCTCGACGAGCAGCAGACGCAGGCGGTCAACCAGGGCGGCGGCGCGGCGAGGACTGCCGCCGCTTCGATGAGCGATCGCGTCGGCGACGGCCCGTTCTCGGGTGGAATCGAGCAACAACAACGTGGGCCGGCACCAGAGGATGGAACCGACCAGGGCGGATGGGCTGGGTTCAAGGACGAGCGCGGTCAGGCGGACAGAGCACCAGTCGATCCACGGCCAGACGATCCTGGAGGAGGCGCAACCGGGCGCAACGACGACGATTTCGCGTTCCGGCGCAGGAGGGCCAGCCAGTTCGTCGAGGAGACCGGCCAGACCATCGTCCGCCGGGGCGCCGCCCGCAGTCGCCGCCGTCGCGAAGCGCCGACAGAAGCCCCCGGGCGACCACTCCGCCTGCGGGGCGCCAGCGTGCCGCGCCGGGATGCCGTCGGGTGGGGTAGCCGCCTGCAGCCTCTCGATCTCCGTCCAGGCGCGCGCGAACGACCACCAGCGCCAGTGCCCGTCATGCGGGAAGAACAGCCAGGGCTCGTGGCCGCGGCGGCCGCGGGCCGCAGCAGCCAACGCGACGAGCATGGGTGAGGCCGGCGCCACCGCGCTATCCTATGTACCGCCGTCCGCCGGAATCACCAGAGCTTCGGCCACCGTTTCCTCCTTTCATGAACCAGGCCACCCAACCACATCCGCGGGCGCGGTCGCCGCGGGCGGTCCTCGCCCTCGCCACGGCCGGGCTGATCGCCTTGCCGACCACCCTGCCCTCCGTCGAGATCTCGAACCCGGCCCTGTTCGAGAAGAGCCTCGCCACGGCGACCCAGGCGGTGAGGCAGTTCGGTTTGCTCGACGATCACGAGGCGCAGGAACGCGTGAATCGGATCGGCTACGAGGTCGCCTACCACGCCGACTTTCGTAGCTACCCCTTCACCTTCGCGGTCGTCGACTCCCCGATCCCGAATGCCTTCGCCTTGCCGGCGGGCCAGATCTTCGTGACGAGAGGAATGCTCGACCTGGGCCTCAGCGACGACATGCTCGCCGGACTTCTCGGGCACGAGATCGCACATGTGACGAAGGAGCACTTCCTCAAGCAGAAGAAGCGAGCGACCCGACTGAACATGCTGAGCTCGCTCCTCTCGGTGGGCCTGATCGCGGCCAGCGCCGCGGACCGCGACGACGGCTACATCGGACCCTACGGCTACACCCGCGACCAGGGTTCCACCGCGGCTGCCGCCCAGGCTGCACTCGTCGGCGGCATGGCGATCACCGAGCTCGTCATGCGGAGCTACTCTCGCGAGCACGAGGACGAGAGCGACGAAGAGGGACAGCGCTACGCCGCCGCCGCCGGTTACGACCCGAATGCGCTGGCGATGCTGATGGCGAAGATGGGCGAACGCATCCCGCAGTCGAAGATGTTCGGTTACTGGCAGACCCATCCGTTCTTCGACTCGCGCGTGCAGGCCGCAGAGGCTCGCGGCCGCTACCTGGCCACGCTCGACGCGAAGCCCGGCACGGAGATCGACGCGTTTCGAGCCGCGACCCAAACCGCACTTCTCGAATTCGGCGCAAGCCAGTCGGAGAAACTCGCAGACTCCGCTCGAGCGCCGCGGCCGAACGACGACCAACCGCCGCAGACGCCGCCCGAGCTCGACTTTCTCAAGGCAATGGCGCTCAACGCATGGCCTTCGGGCGCCGCCGCCGAAGCGCTGCGGCTCGACAACCTTCACCGGCTTCGCGGCCGGGAGCTCGACCGACTCGCCACTTCGCGGGACTACGGTCGACTGCTCAGCGCCTACAGGAGGCAGATCGACATCGTCGAGTCGCTGACGCCCGACTCGCTCTTCCTTTCCATTCTGACGAACGAGTTGGCCGAACTTCGCCGGGAGTCCGAGGAGCACTATCTGCCGTCGATTCGCATACTCGACCGAGGCGTCTTCGAGACGCCCTTCCTGGAGGCCTTCCTCTCGAACTACCCCGATTCACCGCGAGCGCCGAAGGTGGCTCTGCTGCTCGGTACGGCCTACAGCAGGCTCGGGCGCGAAACCGACGCGGTGGAGCACTTCCTGAAGGCGTGGGAATCCGAACCTGCCGAAGCGAGCGCGGAGGACGGCGACAGCCCGGCGACCGCCGCCCAACGCGGGCTCCGCAACCTCGCGCCGATACTCACCCGCCTGGGGTCCCTCCAGTACCTCGCCTCCCAGGAGCGAGATGCCGAGCTGAGCAGTCGGGCCCAGGAGCGGCTCCACAAGCTGGCCGGCGAGTACGACGACATCACGAGCGGGTCCGAGTATCTCGACCGATTCCCCGACGGACCGTATGCCGGCGCCATCGAGGACCGCTTGAACGAACTCGCCGACCTGCTGTACAAGGAGATGGTGATCTATCAAGAACTGGGCGATGCGGCGAAGGCCGTTCGCCACGCGAACCTGATCCTGAACCACGCCCCACTCTCCCCGACCGCCAAACGGATCAGTGACGAGCGGCTGGCTGAAGAACTCGACGCCTGACGGCGCAGAGCGCCGGCGTGTGCTGATCGCCTGCGCCCTGCTCCTTGCGACGCCCCTTCTGGCCGCCCAGGAGGCGCCGCTTGAGGAGAAGGCGTCGCTCGGCGAACTGCTGCGCGTGTTGGAGCGTGAACCGGCCAGCGATCGGACGGCCTTGGCGCACTTCGCGCTCGGCGATCTGTTCCTCGACCGGGGCGACTGGGAGAGCGCCGCTCGTCACTTGCAGCTCGCGCGGGAGGGGGCGCTCCGCGGCTCCCAGGACGACGTGGCGGAGCGGGCACTCGAGCGGATGGCGGTCATCGGGCGCCTGATCCTGCGGCCGCTCGCGGGAAAAAGCCGCTGGCGCGAGTCGCGGCCCTACCTTCCCGAACACGTCGGCATCGACAAGCCGCGCGGCATAGCCGCCGGACCTGGCGGAGAACTCGTCGTCACCCAGGCGAACCGGGCCGCCCTCCTCGACGCCTCCGGCGCCCCGACCGTCGCACGCGACCTCAGAGGCATCGTCCGAGCCGCTCACGCCGCAAACGGCGCGGGCGCGGTCATCGGCGCCGACGGCGTCAGCGCCCTCGACGCGCAGTCCGTCATCCGCTTCGAACGACCGGGGGGCGGCGATCTCGACCGCATCCTCGCCGCGTACCAGGGCCCGAGCGGCAACTGGGAAGTCATCTCGCGCCGCGCAGCCGAGATCTCCCGGCACGCCGCCGACGGCCGCGTGCTCGAGACCTTTCGAACGACCATGCTGAACGAACCCATCGATCTCGCTGTCAGCCGGGACGGATCAATCCACGTTCTGGACGCGGGCTCGCGCCAGGCGCCGCCGTCCGTGCTCCGGTTCGATGCGGACGGCAATTTCCGGGAGGCGTTCCGTGCCGACTGGAGGCGCCCTGTCGCCCTCGATATCGACTTCCTCGGCAACCACTACGTGCTGGACGCCGGCAACCTCCAGGTGCTGGTCTACGACCCGGTCGGCAACCCCCTTGCGACGATCGGCCCCGTCCTCCCGGGCGGCCAGGAACTTCGCGCTCCGGAAGACGTCGCCGTCGACCGCGCGGTCCGCATCTTCATCGCCGACAGCCGTCTGGGAACCGTCCTCGTCCTGGAGTAGCGATCGATGGGTATGCAATCTCCTGGCGCCCTCGCCGGAGCTCTCCTGGCGGCCCTGCCATCGGCAGCGCCCGTTGCCGCGCAACAGCTCGGCGTGTCCGAAATCGGCCGCGCCGACCTCGTCGCGGAACGTTCGACCCGACTGCCGCCCCAGGCGAGCGCCGCCCTGAACGAGGCCGGAGAGCTCTACGCTGCCGGCGATTCGGAAGGCGCACTGCCGATCCTCGAGGATGTGATTGCCGCCCTCGAGGAGCTGGCGCTCGACGCCGGCAACGATCGGGAACTCGCCGGCGCCGATCCGAGATTGTTCGAGACGATCCGCACCGCTCATCTCTTCCTGGCCGCGGCGCACTGGACCCTCGAGGATCCGGAGGCCACGGACCTCGCGCTCGACCGGATCATCCGCCTCGACCCATCCTTCGAACTCGATGAAGCCACCGCGGGCGCCCAGTTGACTGGTCGGCTCGCCGCCCGCCGAGAGCAACTCGTGGGGAGGATCTCCTTCGTCGTCCTGCCCCTCGACGCGAACATCGTCGTCGACGGCCGGCGGTTCCTCAACGGAGCGCAGCCCGTGCAGGAGCAGATCTACGTCCCAACCGCCGACGAGGCGGCCGCGAACGACCGGCAAACCAGGGTCAATGGCGAGGTCGAACGAACGGACGACGAAGCTGGCGACAACGCCGAGGCCCAGGTCGAACCCTTCCTTCCGCCCGAACCGACGCCGCTGCTCGCCGGCGACTACTTCGCCGAGGTCTCGCGCCCCGGCTATCTCGCGACGACTGCCGTCTTCGAGATCGTCGGCGGCGAAGACCTGGAGCTCCGCCTCGAGCTCGAGCGGGACAGCGCCGTCCTCCGCCTCCGCACCGCTCCGACCGGCGCAACGGTACTCGTCAACGGCATCGAGCGCGGCCTGACGAGCGGCCAGGCCGAACCCTGGTTCGAGCCCGAGGGACCGGGCGCCGGGCATCCGCCCGAGGACTTTTCGAACGAGCTGTGGATCGACGATCTGCCGCCCGGCCGCTACCGCATCGACGTGGAGAAGGACGGCTTCCGCAGCTATCGCACGAGCGTCCAGCTGGCAGATCTGCGGGATGTCGACCTGCCTCCCATTGTGCTCGAACGCGAGGAGGCGGTCATCGGCCTCGCCGGCCTCGCCGAGGGCGCAACGGTAACCGCGAACGGCCGCGTGCTCCGACCCGACTGGTCGCGGACGCCGCCGCGGATCCGGCTGCCGCCGGGGGCCTACGACATCTCGGTCACCCAGGGTTCGCTGGGCTACTTCGAAACCTCGGTGGTCGCCGAGGATGGGCGTCGGCTCGACATCGACGTAACGCTCCGACCGGCGCTGGTTCATCTCGGGCTGCTCGGCGACGATCCGGCCGGAGCGCGCGCGTTCGCCCCGGCGCTCGAGACGTTCCAGAACGCCGGCATCTACAGCGTGCTCGACCGAGCAGCCGAAGGCGGCGCCCTTCTCGCCGATCTCGGCCTGAATGCCGAGACGCTCCGTCAGCGCGCCGCGGACGGCGCCGCTTCCGACTGGGCGGACGTTCGCGAGCAGATCGAGAACCGGTTTCCTGCCGCGCTCTACCTCGTCGCGGTGCTCAACGACGACCTGGTCGCCGACGCGGTGGATCTATGGTGGCTCGCCGCGTCTCCAGCGCCGGCCCGGGCGGATATTCGCACGCTACGAATCGAGGACGGCCGCCTGGACGCGGAGGCCCTCGCGCGGCTTGCCGGCGCGCTCGATCCGCCGCTCAACAGCCAGAGACCGCACTTCGGCGCCGTTCTGATCGACTCGCCGGCCGGCAACCCGCCGGTCGTCGCCGGGGTCGAACCGGGCAGCCCGGCCGCGGACGCCGGTCTCCGCCCGGGGATGGAGCTCATCGCGCTGGGTGAAGCGGCGCTCACGTCGTCGCTTGAGGTCACCTTGGCGATCGAAGCGCTCGAGCCCGGCGACACTCTCGAAGTGACGACGCTCGACGGCGAGGGCACAGCCGTTCGAGTCGTCGAGCCCGCGTGGGGCCGCGCCCAACTCGATGTCCTCGACAGGAATCTGCTCCCGTCCGCGACGATCGCCCGGCTTCTTCAGGAACTCGAGCGCGTAGGCGATCTCCCCCGTTGGCTGCTCGAACTCGAACTCGCCCGTCTGCTGCTTGCCGGCGGCGACCCGGAGGCGGCGATCCGTCGATTGCGCGCAATCGACGCCCCCGGCCGCAACGGTCTCGGCCGCGACACGGTCGAGTACACGCTCGGGCTGGCCCTCGTGACGCTCGCCGAGGACGGTCGCGAGGGGTATCGCCGTCGAGCCCGAGCCATCTTCGAATCGCTCACGGATTCCGAGCGTGGCCGGCTCGACTCGGACGGCGGTCCGTTGATCGCGCATCGGGCGCGCCTGCAGGTCGAGGCGCTGGCGGACAACTGATGGCGGCAACAGGGGCTAGCCCGCCCGATGTGCTCGTCGTGGGCGGCGGCCTGATCGGGCTGCTTGCCGCCCGGGCGATCGCGCGGGCCGGCCCGAGCGTCGAACTCGTGGACGACGGCCAGCCCGGCGCCGCCTCCCCCGCCGCCGCCGGCATGATTGCTCCGATCGCGGAGAGCAGCTCGGATGCCGCCTTCGCCCGGCTTGCCCTCGAGTCGCGAGACCTCTGGCGGCAGCTTGCACCGAAGCTCGAGGAGGAAAGTGGCGCCACTCTCGATTACGACGCGAGCGGGGCCATCCTGCCGGTCCTCGACGCCGCTGGCCGCCGCGTTCTCGCCGGGATTGCCGACCAGGCCCGCGAACTCGGCGAGGAAGCGACGATCCTCGACGGCGACGCCGTTCATGATCTGGTGCCCGACCTCGCCCCCCAAGTCGACGAAGCGCTGCTTCTGCCCGGGGAACACCGCGTCGACAATCGGCTCGCCACCGCCGCGGCCGCCGAAGCGCTGAAGCGTCGAGGCGTACCTCTTCACCGCGCCAGGATCCACCGCGTCGCGGAAGATCCGGCGTCCCGCTCCGTATCGGCGATTGGACCCGGCTTCGAGCGGAGTGCGGGATCCGTCGTCATCTGCGCGGGCGCCTGGACCCCGGACATCGCAGGTCTGCCGGCGATGCCGATCCGACCGGTCAAGGGCCAGATGATCGCCTTCGACGGCGTCGACTGGCCGTTCACCGGCGCGGTCCGCACCCCGGGCTTCTACGCCGTCCGACGCGCCGGCGGCCGGCTCCTCATCGGCGCGTCCGTGGAGCACACCGGCTTCGACCTGGGCCTCAGCGACGAGATCCGCGAGGAACTCGCCGGAGCTGCCGCCCTCGTCCTGCCAAGCCTTGGCGATCGACGCCCAGTCGAGCAATGGGCCGGCCTTCGCCCGGCTACGCCCGACGGCTGGCCGATCGTCGGCCCCCTGGGCGATCGCCTGTTCATCGCCTCCGGCCACTTCCGCAACGGCATCCTCCTCGCCCCGCTCACCGCGAACATGATCGCCGCCGCCGTGCTCGAGCGGCCGGTCGCCGGAGTCGCCCGGCCGTCCAGCAGGATGGCGCCGCAGAGGTTCTGAACGGCGCGCTCCGAGGGCGTTGGGAATCTTCCTTCCCGGTGGCGACTCTGCTACTGTCTGCCGCGTTCTCAGGCCGCCGTTGAGCCGAACCGTCACCGGCGGCGTTTGACCAGCGCGAGGAGTGAGCCTGTGACCCACATCATCTTCGAACCCTGCGTCGGCGTGAAGGACACTTCCTGTGTCGATGTCTGTCCGGTGGACTGCATCTACGGCAAGGACGAAGAGGATTGGGACATGCTCTACATCCACCCGGAAGAGTGCATCGACTGCGGCCTCTGCGTGGATGCCTGCCCGGTGCAGGCGATCCTGCCGCTTGAGGAAGTTCCCGAGGGTCAGGAGAAGTACATCGCGCTGAACTACACGATCTTCGGCTTCGATCCTCCCTGACGACCGCCCGAGGTGCGCCGGCGCCTCACCCGAGCCAAGGCAGGATTCCGGACGACGGAGCGCGGCGAGATGTCGCGCTCCTCGTGTCTTCGGCGTATCCGGAACCCTGACGCGCCGCCGCTCCCGAGCGTGCAGGGTTCCAAAGTTGAGTGAAATCGACTAAACTTTGCGCTTGGCTTGGGTCGCTGGCACTCATGCCGAACGGGCAGGGAGCAACGACGTGGTGGAATACAAGGACTACTACAACACGCTCGGCGTAGAGAAGGACGCATCGCCGGGCGACATCCAGAAGGCGTACCGCAAGCTGGCCCGCCAGTTCCACCCGGACGTGAACAAGGACGAAGGCGCCGAGGCCCGCTTCAAGGACATCGGGGAAGCCTACGAAGTTCTCAAGGACCCGGACAAGCGAAGCAAGTACGACCAGTACGGCGCCGCCTGGCAGCGGGTTCAGAACGGCAACGCGCCGCCGCCTGGTTGGGAGGGCGTCCACTTCGAATTCGGCCCCGGAACCGGCGGCTTCGAGTTCCGCGGCGCGGGCGCCGGAGGCGGATCCGGCTTCAGCTCCTTCTTCGACATGCTGTTCGGCGCCGCCGCGGGGCCGGACCTTGGCCGCGGCAGGCAGAGTGCGTGGTCTCGACCCCGCCGCGGCCGCAACCACGAGATCGCCCTGCAGGTGAGCCTCGAAGAGATGGCTCGCGGCGGCCCTCGGGGGATCGAGTTTCTCGACCCGTCAAGCGGCAGGACCCGGCGACTCGAGGTGAAGATCCCAGCCGGCGTTCTGCCCGGACAGTCGATCCGCATCAGCGGAAAGGGCGGCAAGGGAACGGGAGCGCCGGACGGCGACCTGCTGCTCAAGGTCGAAGCGCTGCCGCATCCCGTCTTCCGTCGTCGGGAACGCGACATCGTCTGCGACGTGGCCGTGGCGCCGTGGACCGCCGCCCTCGGCGGCAAGGTGCGCATCCCGACTCTCGACGGCTGCGCCCAGGCGAATCTCCCGGCCGGTTCGTCCACGGGACGGAAACTGAGGCTCCGCGGCCGAGGACTGCCGAATCCAAGAGGGCAGAACGGCGACCTGCTCGCCGAGGTGCAGGTCGTCGTGCCGACGCGGTTGAGCGATGAAGAGAAGGCGCTGTTCGAGCAACTCGCCGAGACATCCTCATTTGAACCGACCTTCGAGGCGAAGAACGCCGGCCGACCCGGCACTGATACGAACCGAACTGCCCCGCACGGACGACCCCAGGAACGATGAACCCGAACACTCTGACGATCAAGTCGCAGGAAGCCCTGACGAACGCACAGGACCGGGCCCGTCGACTCGGTCACCAGCAGGTCGACGCCGATCACCTGCTGCTCGCCCTGCTCGACGAGAGCGACGGGCTGGCGCCAAGGCTCCTGAAGCGTCTCGAAGTCGACGTCGAGGCGTTGAAGACGAGACTCGAACGCGAACTCGAACGCCGGCCAAGGGTCTCCGCCGGGGCCGCGGAACTCGGTCGCATCTATGTTACGGCCGGCTTGCAGCAACTCTTCGACCGGGCCGAAGGGGAGGCACGTCGGCTCGGCGACGAGTACGTGTCCATTGAACACCTGCTGCTCGCTGCAACCGACGGCGAAGACGCCGCGGCCAAGGCCCTCGGCGAAGCGGGCGTTCAACGTGAACAGCTCCTTCAGGCGCTCGAGGCGCTTCGCGGCGCCCAGCGGGTGACGACGAACAACCCGGAGACCGCCTACGAAGCGCTCGAGAAGTACGGCGTGGATCTCGTCGCGGAAGCGCGCGCCGGCAAGATGGACCCGGTCATCGGCCGCGACCAGGAGATCCGCCGCGCCATCCGCATCCTGTCGCGGAAGGGGAAGAACAACCCGGTACTCATCGGCGAGCCGGGCGTCGGCAAGACGGCGATCGTCGAAGGCCTGGCTCAGCGAATCGTCCGGGGCGACGTGCCGGAGTGGTTGAAGGACCGGAACGTGTTCTCGCTCGACCTGGGGGCCCTGATCGCCGGCGCGAAGTACCGCGGCGAGTTCGAGGAACGGCTGAAGGCCGTGCTCTCCGAGATCGCACAGAGCGAGGGCCGCATCCTCCTCTTCATCGACGAACTGCACAACATCGTCGGCGCCGGCCGCACGGAAGGCTCGACGGATGCCGGCAACCTGCTCAAACCGATGCTCGCTCGCGGAGAACTCCATTGCATCGGCGCGACGACTCTCGACGAGTACCGAAAGTACATCGAGAAGGACGCGGCGCTCGAACGGCGCTTCCAGCCGATCCTCGTCAACGCGCCGTCGTTGGAGGACACGGTGTCCATCCTCCGCGGTCTTCGCGAGCGCTTCGAGGTCCATCACGGCGTGCGCATTCAGGACAACGCCCTGGTCGCGGCCGCCACCCTCTCCGACCGTTACATCTCGGACCGCTTTCTGCCCGACAAGGCAATCGACCTGGTCGACGAAGCCTGCGCTCTCATCCGCACGGAAATCGACTCGCTGCCGGCCGAACTCGACGAAGTGACCCGGCGGGTCATGCGACTCGAGATCGAGGAGGCGGCACTCACGGAGGAGGACGACGACTCGAGTCGGCAGCGGCTTGAGGACCTCCAACGGGAGCTCGCCGATCTGCGGACCCGCGCCGCCGCGATGCGAAGCCAGTGGGAGAGCGAGAAGGCGGCCATCGACGAGGAACGCAAGGTACGCGAACAGGTCGAACAGGTGCGCCGCGAGATCGAAGTGGCGGAACGGGAGGTCGACCTGAGCCGCGCAGCCGAACTCCGTCACGGCGTCCTCCCCGACCTGATCGCGAAGCTCGACGCGCAGAACGAGGACGACGGCGACGGTGACGGCGATCCGGACGCCAAGGCAGCTGCCGGACGCCTGCTCCGCGAGGAGGTGACGGAAGATGAGATCTCGGAAATCGTCTCCAAGTGGACGGGCATACCCGTGACTCGTCTGGTCGAGGGCGAACGCGACAAGCTCCTCCGTCTCGACGAACTTCTTCATCGCCGCGTGATCGGCCAGGACGAGGCCGTCCAACTCGTCGCCGACGCGGTCATCCGCGCCCGCGCCGGGATCAAGGACCCGCGCCGACCGATCGGTTCCTTCCTGTTCCTGGGCCCCACCGGGGTCGGCAAGACGGAACTCGCGAAAACACTGGCCGAGGCCTTGTTCGACAGCGAGGACAACCTGGTCCGCATCGACATGAGCGAGTACATGGAGCGGCATACCGTGTCCCGGTTGGTCGGCGCGCCACCTGGCTACGTCGGCCACGAGGAGGGCGGCCAGTTGACCGAGGCCGTACGCCGGAAGCCGTACGCCGTCATCCTGTTCGACGAAGTCGAGAAGGCCCACCGGGACGTATTCAACGTCCTGCTCCAGGTTCTGGACGACGGGCGAATCACCGATTCGCAGGGCCGCACGGTCGATTTCAAGAACACCGTCGTCATCATGACCTCCAACCTGGGCTCGCCTCACCTGCTCGATGGCGTGACGCCGGACGGCGCGATCACGGATGCCGCGCGGGATGCGGTGATGAGCGAGCTCCGGGGAGCGATGCGGCCGGAGTTCCTCAACCGGATCGACGAGATCGTCCTGTTCTCGCCGCTCACGGTGACGGAGATCGAACAGATCGTCGATCTGCTGGCAGCCGACCTCGACCGGCGCCTGGCAGACCAGCGGATCGAGTTCCGCCTCACCGATCCCGCTCGTACCTTCGTGGCCCGCGCCGGTTACGACCCGGTCTACGGAGCGCGGCCGCTCAAGCGCTACCTCCAGCGGGAACTCGAGACCCGCATCGGACGTGCCCTGGTCGGCGGCGATATCGGTCCGGGCGACCAAGTCCTGATCGACATGGAGAACGGCAGCCTCGCGATCCGAACCGAGCCCGCGTCCGGCTCGGCCGAACCGAGGAGCGGCGGCAACCGCGCCGCCTGAGCCGGCACGACCCACGTCCGGATCATCGGCCGCAACCAAGGAACCAACATGAAGCTCTACGCCTTCCAGGGCTACCGCTACAACTCCGCGAACGTCGATCCCGGCGCACAAGCGGCGCCTCCGTTCGACCAGATCGACGAGACCCTGCGCGACCGCCTGCAAGAGCAGTCGCCGCACCAGTTCGCCCACGTGACGAAGCCCGTCGGCCGCGACGGACGAACGCCGCACGAGGAATCGGCCGCCGTCCACCGCGAGTGGCTCGAGCAAGGCGTCGTCACCAGGGACGAGACGCCGTCCGTCTACCCCTACGCGATCACCGAGCCCGACGGCTCGTGCCGTCTCGGCCTGTGCGCGCTCGTCGGGGTCGAGCCGGGACGCGAAGGAGACCTCTGGCCACACGAACAGACGGTTGCCAAGTCGATCGCCGAGCGGCTGGACCTTCTCAGACGCACCCGCATCGACATCGAGCCCGTCTTCTACCTCGCCGAAGACGACGGCGCCCTGGAACGCATGCTCGGCGAGGACCGGAGTCGCCTCGCGGGCGACGCCCTGGTCAGCCACACCGATCCCTGGACCGGCGATATCCACACGCTCTACCGGATCAGCGACTCGGAACGAATCGCCGCCTACGCCCGAGCCCTGGCCGGCGCCCGCGCCGCGATCGCCGATGGCCACCACCGCACCCAGGTCGCGCAGACCTACGCCGCCGAAGAGGGCGCCGCCAGCGGTACCGCCGCGGCGTGCAAGATGGTCGTCCTGACGAGTCTCGCCTCCGCGAATCTCAAGATCGACCCGGTCCATCGCGGCGTCCGCGTGCCGCTCGACCGCGAGGCGATGTCCGCCCTGCCGCTTGCGAGGGAACAGCTGGAACCGATGGCGGGCAAAGGGATCGCCGCCCGGGTAGCAGCCGCCGCTCAGCCGGCTCTCGCCGTCTGGTTCCAGAACGACGAAGCCCCCGAACTCTGGACCCTCGACCCGGACTCCGCCCCGCCCGACACCCCCGGCCGCAAGGCGAACCTCCCCGCCGTGCTGCTTCACCACCATCTGCTGAGAACCGCCGCCGTGCCGCTCGAGGCCGCCACGGACGGCAGCATCGCCTACGAGGCAGACCCCGACGAGATCGTCACCCTGCTTCAGCGCTCGGAACTCGTCGCCGGCGTCTTCCTGCCGCCGATGACCCCGAAGCAGTTCGCGCTGGCCACAGAGGACGGCGACCTGCTGCCGCCCAAGTCGACCCGCTTCCTGCCGAAGCTCGTGTCGGGGCTCGTCTGGTGCGGCCACGATGCAGAGATCGCGGCGGGAGTTCCCGGATGACGTCAAACCCCACGAGGTGTGGAGGCGCCGCCGGATGAGATGGTCGCCGGCGCGCCCGGAAATAGGCGAGCTGGCCGGGTTCGAAGGCACCGATCTCTTCGGCTACGGGCAATTCGGCAACCACTTGGCGACCCTCATCGGCGCCCTTGACGACAACCCCGTTCTCGTCCTCGACGGGCCCTGGGGCAGCGGCAAGACGACGTTCGCCCGTCAACTCGCCGGAGTGCTCCGCAAGCAGGGACACGCCGTTGCCCACTTCGACGCATTCGCGGCGGACCATCACAAGGACCCGTTTCTTGCCCTCGCCGAGGAAATCCACTGCCTTGCCGCCGCCCTCGGCCACAAGGACAAGAAGATCCTGAAGCAGTTCGCCGAGGGCGCCGCGGCCTTCGGGGAAGGCCTTGTCCTCGCGGCTCTGGACACGACCCTGCCCCGGCTCGGTCGCTTGGCGGAGCGCGCCATGGAAGCCGGGTCTCAAGCGGACCTCATCGAGACGTGGATCTCCAAGGCAGCGGATCGCAGGAACGCGCTCGACGAGTTCCGCAAGCGACTCCAAGAGCTGGCAGACTGCCTCGCCCCGGCGAAGATGGAAGACGAACAGGGCAGCCCCGCCCGCGCCCGACCTGAAACCCAGGTTCAACCCCGGCTGGTGTTCATCGTCGACGAGTTGGACCGGTGCAGGCCAAGCTTCGCTCTCGCCTTGCTCGAACGCATCAAGCACGTTTTCGGCGTCCAAGGCGTCACCTTCCTCTTGGTCGCCAACCTCGAAGAGCTCGGCAAGTCGGTCTGCAAGGTGTACGGCGGCGTCGACGCGACACGCTACCTGGAGAAGTTCTACGAGATCGTCGTTCGCCTTCCGGAATCACGTGAAGCGGGCCGCCACAAGCATCGAACCTACGTCAACTACCTGTCCAGAGAGCTGAACGTGACGTTTCCCACGTACGACCTGACTCCCACGCACTCCCTCGCGCACCTTGCCGGTCTCGCCGAGAAAGAGAACCTGTCGCTGAGATCCCTCGAACACATCATGCGCTTGGTCCTGGTGCTCGCACCGGATGCCTCGCCCGAAGAAGTTGCCGGGCTTCCGTTTCTCCGTGTTGCACAGCCGGAGCTCTTCGAGAGGATCAAGCGCAGGGACTCGGATCAAATCACAGTTGAGAACCTGAAGACCATTGAGAAGTTGTTCGGCAGACCATGGAACGAGGTGGAGGACAGGTTGTCTGCCCTTGCCCGGCTTCTCGATCAGTATCGGGTGACTTAGTCAGAGCTCTCCCCAGCGCGCCGCGCTCCCGAGAAACTCGCGGCGCCCTCACGGGATCGACTCCAGGCGTGCCGCGGCACGTCCAACTCGCGGAGGTGCCGCTGGAGGTATACGCCACTGCGACCCGACCTCCCTCGGCTGCGGTGACGGCGACTCGCACCTCCCTCACACTCCGATCGTGGCCGGCGTCGCCCCGCTCGGGCCTGCCGGTGCCGCGCGTCAGAAGCCGGTCGTGTCGGATCGGAGGACTTCCTTGAGCATCCAGCCGGGAAGTTCCTCGATCTTCCGCATCGCCGACGGTTTCCGCCGGGCCGGTCTCGCTTCCAGAACACGAGGAAATAGGAGTGGTTCTTGCGGGCGTGAACCTGCCGCACCGCTCGGCTGACGCCGGGACGGTTCGTTCTGACGACGACGAACAGGTCCTCCGCTACGAAGCCGAGTTCTTCGTACGCCTGGATGATCTCGACGTGGGTGAAGCGCTGCCTGTTGGAGCAGACTTCGTCCTGACACTTGACGATCATCACGCCGCGAGGACGAAGCACCCGGTGCGCCTCCATCCCGCCGTCTTCGTAGAGAGCCAGGACGGCTTCGTGGTACTTGGCCTTCGTGCGGTTGCCGGTGTCGTTGTTCCGGTAGTAGCGCTCGAAGGGTCGCTGGGTCGAATGGGCCGTTCCGCCCGGGGTGTGCATGTAGGGAGGGTCGAAGACGACGCAGTCGATCTCTCCGTCCTCGTAGGGCAGCTCCCGGCAGTCGATGCCCATTTGCAGGTCCGTAGCCAACAGGTTGTACACGTCGTCAGGGATGTTCCGCCAGAACACCCCCTTGCCATAGGTGACGTCGGCTACCGTGCTTCCTGGCGCGACGTAGAGACGGAGGATCCTGGGGAACAGAGCCTCGTTGCCGTCCACGTAGGCGCTGAGTACCAGGTCGTTCGTGGCGACGCCATTGCGTACGATGCGCCGCGTTCTGGCCTTCGGCGCGGACCCGGCGTCGGCGGAGCCGGGTTCCGAGGATGGGCAGTCCGGCGCGGAGTCGAGCGTCAACTGCCGGCGGCCTCCGGCTTTGGCGGCGGCATGGGTCGAAGATCGTGCCATCGGAGCTCTCCAGAGGATTCTACGTCCGCGAGCACGTCTGGAGTCGGATTCGGCCGATGAACGCGAGCTTGCCGACCCGCCAGCCGGTACTCTCAGTCCAGGAAGCGGTGGTTTCCGTCGCAGTGCGGCATCTTGTCGCTCCGCTTGCACTGGCACAGGGCGACGCGTCCGTCCGTCTCCACGGTGAACCGGACCGGCTCGAAGCCGGTGCCACGGTGAGAGCCGTCGCAGAAGGGCTGGTTCCGGGACTCGCCGCAGCGGCACCAGTAATAGACGCCGGCTTCGAGTTCGAGCTTCGCCGGTTGACGAGCAGCGATTCGGGCTTCCTTCATCGGATCCTCCCTTCCCGGACGGCCGGCTACTCGTCGGCGACGGCCGCAAGGGCCGCGAGCCGGGCGGCCTCGAACTCGTCGCTTGGGTTCCAGGCCGGGAGTTCGGGGTTCTCGGAGATCGCTCGGGCAGCGGCAAGGCCGAGTTGGACGTCTTCGACCATGCCCTCGAGGTTCCAGTCGTCGTCGTACTCGTCGGACACCTGGTGATAGACGTTCTCGGTCCAGGCCTCCAGCACCTCGCGGCCCCAATCCTCGGGCCGGTCGACGAAGTCCGTCCCGTTGTCCAGATAGATGGCCGGCACGCCGATGCGGGCGAAGTTCAACTGGTCCGAGCGGTAGAAGTAGCCGTTCGCCGGGAACTGGTCCGGCAGGACGGTCCGCCCCTGTTCGGCGGCCGCCGCTTCGACGACGGCGTCCAGGCTCGACTTGCCGTAGCCGATGTAGGTCACGTCGCGGGTCCGGCCCCACTGGTTGCCGCCGTCGTAGTTGATGTTCGCCGCCATCTTGCCCGGGGCTACCGTCGGGTGGGCAGCGTAGTACTCGGACCCGAGCAGGCCCTGCTCCTCGGCGCCGACGAGGGCGAACAGCATCGAGCGGCTCGGCCCGGGCCGTTGCGCCGCCAGCTCGCTGGCGATCGCGAGCACCTGGGCAACGCCGGCAGCGTTGTCCAGGGCGCCGTTGTAGATCCGGTCTTCCAGGCTCTCGTCCGGCGAAACGCCGAGGTGGTCGTGGTGTGCGGTGAAGACGATCCACTCGTCCGCGAGTTCCGGGTCGCTCCCGGGCAGCGCGCCGAGGACGTTCGCCGTCTGCGCGCTGCTCACCGTGTTCGCAAGCGACAGACTCGTCGTCAAGCCGAGCGGCACCGGCGTGAAATCGGCGCTCCGGGCGGACTCCAAGGTCTCGTCGTAGTCGACCTCGGCCAGTTCGAAGAGCCGTCGGGACGCGTCCTCGGTGAGCCAGGCGTTGACCTGCGTGCGCGCTTCGCCCTCGTCCGGCAACTCGAACTGCGGGCCGGTCCAGGAGGTCTGCACGACCTGGAACGGATAGCCGGCCGAGGGAGTCGTGTGGATGATCACCGCGCCGACCGCGCCCTGGGCCGCGGCGATCTCGTACTTGTACGTCCAGCGACCGTAGTAGAGGCGGCGGTCGCCCTCGAAGAGCTCGGGATCCCAATCCGGGTCGTTGTTCAGCATGACGAGCACCTTGCCGGCAACGTCCATGTCGCCGTAGTCGTCCCAGTCGTACTCCGGCGCCTGGATGCCGTAGCCGACGAAGACGACCTCGGCGTTCTCGATGGCGGCCCGCTCCGACTGCACGCCGCTATGCGCGATGAACTCGTCCCAGAAGGCGAAGGCGACACTGTCCCCGCTGCTCGAACCGAAGGTCCACGTTTCGGGTACCTCGGCGTCGATGCTGACGATGTCGAACGGTTGCTCCCAGCTGCCGTCCGCGGCGGCTGGCGCAAGACCCATCCCGGCCATCACGTCGGCGATGTACTCGCGCGCCTTGACATCGCCGGCGGCGCCAGGGCCCCGACCCTCCATCGCGTCATCGGAAAGATCGGCGATCCAGGTGGCGAGCTGAGTCTCCATGTCGGGCTGAGACGACGGCTGCCCGCAGGCGATGACGCCCAGCGGCAGAAGGGAGATGAGCAACAAACGAAGCGAGAACGGTGAGGTCGTTGTCATCGTTCGATTCTACGGGCTTTCCCTGCTCGAAGCGCAGAGATGCGGAGTACGCCTGCCCGTATCCCCTGCACCCGGCCACGCCACTGTTAGATTTATCGCTATACATGACCTTATCGACGAACGCGCTCCCGCGAGGTCCCGTGTCCGACAGCGAGCGCATGCTCGACGCGTACCTCGACGGTCTGCTCGTCGAGCGCGGCCTGTCGCGGCACACCGTCGACGCGTATCGACGCGACCTGTTCCGACTCCGCGCGAACCTCGAGGACGCCGGCGCCGACTTGGCTACGGCGACGACCGCCCAACTCAGCGCCCACCTGCGGCGGCTGCGTCGCGAGGGCTTGGCGCCGCGTTCGGTCAGCCGCGCCCTGGTCTCCATTCGCCGGTTCTACGTCTTCCTCGTCGACCAGGGCGATCGCGGAGACAATCCCGCGGTGAATCTCTACCCGCCGCGGCTGCCTCGGCGCCTGCCCAAGGTGCTGAAGGAAGGCGAAGTCGAGGCCCTGCTCGGGGCTCCGGACACGCATCGTCCACCCGGCATCCGCGACCGGGCGATGATCGAGTTGCTCTATGCCACCGGACTCCGAGTCAGCGAGATGGTCGAACTGACCAGACGACAGCTCCGGCTCGACGCCGGATTTCTCCTCGCGTTCGGCAAGGGCGCGAAGGAGCGGATCGTGCCGGTGGGCGAGACCGCCGAGAACTGGCTCAACCGCTACCTCCTCCAGGTACGTCCGGCAATGGCGAAGGGCCGCCACGATACCGTCTTCGTCAGCTATCGCGGCACGCCGCTGACCCGCCAGGGCTTCTGGAAGCTGCTGCGGGACTACGGCCGGGCTGTGGGCATCCCGGACCTGTCGCCCCATGTTCTGCGGCACAGCTTCGCCACCCACCTGCTCGAACACGGTGCGGATCTGCGCGCCGTGCAGGTCATGCTGGGCCACGCGAACATCACGACGACACAGATCTACACCCACATCCACGGCGAGCGGCTACGCACGCTGTACGACCAGCACCACCCGCGGGCCCGCTGATCCCAGGTCGGACTACAAGCCCAGATAGCCGTAGATCCGGCCGATGAACGCGACCGTCTCGCGATAGGGCGGCACGCCGTCGTGGGCGTCGACGGCGCCTTCGCCGGCGTTGTAGCCGGCGAGAATGCGCGCCAGATCGTCGTCGAAGCGACGCCGCAACCACGAGAGGTATCTGGCTGCCGCGAGTGCATTGCGAGCCGGGTCGAAGAGCTGTGCCGCGTCGACGCCGAAACGCTCCGCGGTGGCCGGCATGAGTTGAAGCAGGCCGCGAGCGCCCTTGGACGACACCGCACGCGGGTCGTAGTTCGATTCGGCGCGCGCCATGGCCGCGATGAGCTCCGGGTTCAGGTCGTGCTCGCGGCCGATCCTCTGGAACAGGACGCCGTACGGAGTGTCGGGCGCCGGCTGGCCGGCCCGATAGCCGAGCGGAAACGCCAAGTCGGGAGGCGGGGTGGGAGGTGGTTCCTCCTGCGGGACTTCGTCGTCGAGAATCCGCTCGACCTGCAGCAGCGGGAGGGTGACGGCGCCCCCGCTGTCGAGAAACAGCCGAATCCGCTCATCTTCACGCCCGGGCCGGGTCGTCTCGAGCTCCCAACCCGTAATCTGAATGTGGCGACCGTTCGTCAACACGACGAGTTCAGCGATGGCGGCCGAGCCGCCTTCGACCGAAGCGAGGGTCAGGATCGCGCCCACGACCCGGGGGGCAACGCGCAACGCCGGGTCCACTCCGCCGGTCTCTGCCGCTACCCGCCGGTCGCCCGCAGGAGTTCGTCCGGTTCGTCCATCGCCGTCGAGCCGGACGAGGCCGCTTCCGGCCGATACCGCATGACGACCAGGCTGAGGTCGTCCTCGACCCCGAGGTCGCCCGCATGACGTCGCATCGCGGCCAGGATGCGGTCACAGACCGCCTTCGCGCTGTCTGCCGAGCCACTCAGCGAATCCAGAGTCCGCTCGTAGCCGAACGGCTCGCCGGCGCCATCCACCGCCTCGATGAAGCCGTCCGACAGCCAGACGATCACGTCGCCGGGTTCGAGTTCCAGATGACGGAAGGCGTAGTCCTGGCCCAAGGCGCCGAGCGGCGTGCCGGGCAGCATGATCTCGCGGACCTCGCCTCGCCGCAGCAGGTAGGCCGGCGGATGGCCGGCGTTCGTCATCTCGACGACGCCCGCAGACAGATCGATCAGCGACAGACTCGCGGTGACGAAGGCGCGGTCGCCCCAGGAGCGGACCAGACGGTCGAGCGACGACAGAATCTGGCGCGGCGGCTTGCCCTCGTCGACCAAGGTCAAGAGCCCGGCCTTGAGCATCGCCATGCGGAGCCCCGCGGACAGCCCGTGGCCGGCAACGTCAGCGATGACGACCGCCAACCGATCGCTCCCAGCGCCGCTCTCACCCGGAAGGCGAACGATGTCGAAGTAGTCGCCGCCGATTGCCGCCGAGGGCTCGAAGAAGGTGGAGAACTCGACGCTCTCCGACTGCAGGCTGCGGCCGGGAATCAGGCTCTTCTGGACCTCGCGGGCGATCTCGAGTTCCTGTTCCAGAGCATGCTTCGCAGTCCTCTCGGCTACGAGCCCCTCCAGGCTCTCCGCCATCTCGTTGAACGAGGTCTGCAGGGCGCCGATCTGGTCGCGTCGACGGACCGGAATGCGAACGCCGAAGTCCCCGTCTTGCAGCGCTTCCGTCGCGGCGCTCAGACGGTTCACCGCGCGGGAGAGACCGAGAATCAGGAACATCGCCATCAGCGTCGCGGCAACGAAGACGTCGAACAGCAGGAAGGCAGGCACGACGAACGCGACCCAGCCCAGAGTGTCGACCTGCGCCGATGACGAAAAGAGGTGCCGAAAGACGATCGGCCGAGTCGCCGCGAGCGACACGGATACGGGCGCAGACACCGGCGTTCCGTCGGCGAACGAGTTGAGCGGCCCGGCGAGTTCGACGCCGACGATGCTGAAGAGGGAACTCGCATCCTGGGCCGCGAAGAACTCCTCCCGTTCTTCGCCGCCATGGGTTCGCGCGAGTGGCTGCAACACGAATTCGGTACCGAACACGAGCACCGTCGTGTCCGCGCCTTCCGTCTCGCCCTGCCGGCGCAGGCGAATCCACACGCCGCTCTCTTGGCTGAGTTCGCGTTCAAGCGCACCGCCGGCAACCGGATCGTGAAACGCGACGACGCCGGACTCGCCCCGTGCTTCCGCCGACGCAAGGGTCGCCGAACCATCCGGCAGGGCGACAAGCGGCGGCAGCGTACTCTCCCGGCGAAGGTCCGACGACTCGTCCGGCACCAGCCACTCCGGAAAGACCTCCGGCGCCCGATCGTCGCCCGCCACCCGGACTCCCCCTCGGTAGTAGCTCAGCGCGACGTCGCGTGACACGGAGGCCGGCAGCGCCGCAAGCGGCACGAGGTCGAGTTCGAGCGGCTCCAGAAAGAACTCCGTCGTCGCGTCGATCTCTTCGTACAGGCTGATCGCCGCGTCGCGGTAGAGGTGCCCCAGAAAGAAGCCGGAAAGCAGGTAGGCGGACACGACAACCAGCACGAGGCTGAGCAGGAACGGCAGCAAGCCGAGCAGCACGTAGCTGAATGCCAGCCGCCGCCCCACCCGCCACAGCAGCCGACGCAGGACGAAGGCCAAGAACACGACGACCAGAACGGCCGCGGCGGCGCCGCCGAAGGTCCAGGCCAACAGGTCGAGCGCAATCGGCGCTTCGAGCGCCAGGGTGACGGCCGACGCGACGACCACCAGGGCAAGGACCGGGGTCCAGAGCATCCGCAGCCGCAGCCAGCGGCGGGTCGATGTGTTCTCGCGACCGGGCACCTGAGGTTCTCGCCAACGGACGGGGCGACGTCATGGTACTATCTGTCGCCAGTTTCAGCAGACGACGACCCGCTCGCCGTCAGGCCGCGCGGTTCGCTGTCACCGGCTGCTCGAAGAGCATCGCGCCCTCATCGCAAGACACGAGAATGACCCTTCCGATCGCTGGGCAGCCAGCCGGTGAGCAAGCCGCCGAAGCCACCGTTTCGGATGTGGTCATCCGCTTCGCCGGCGACTCGGGCGACGGCATGCAGCTCACCGGGACCCAGTTCACGAACACCTCGGCGCTGATCGGCAACGACCTGTCCACGCTTCCGGACTTCCCGGCCGAGATTCGGGCGCCGGCCGGAACCCTGCCGGGAGTCTCCGCGTTTCAAGTCCGCATCGCCGACCACGACATCCACACCCCGGGGGACGCCCCGGACGTGCTCGTCGCGATGAATCCGGCCGCGCTCAAGGCGAATCTGCGAGATCTCCGCGACAACGGCGTGATCATCGTGAACACGGACGAGTTCACGCCGCGCAACCTGAAACGCGCCGGATACGAGGCGAACCCGCTCGAGGACGACACCCTGAACGCGTTCCGGCTCTACCAGGTCGCCCTGACGACAATGACCCGCCGAGCCCTGGAGGAGAGTGAGCTCGACGTCCGTTCGAAGGACCGCTGCAAGAACTTCCTCGCTCTGGGGATGATCTACTGGCTGTTCAGCCGTCCGCTCGAACCGACGATCGAGTGGCTCCAGGTCAAGTTCCGCCGCCGCCCGGAAATCGCCGAGGCGAACGTCAAGGTGATGAAGGCGGGCTTCAACTTCTGCGACATTACGGACGCCTTCCAGGTCCGGTACGACGTGGAGCCCGCCCGGCTCGAGCCCGGGACTTATCGCAGCATCCATGGCAACTCCGCGCTTGCGATCGGCCTCGTCGCGGCGAGTCGGAGGAGCGGCCTGCCCCTGTTTCTCGGCGCCTACCCGATCACGCCGGCCAGCGACGTGCTCCACGAACTGGCGACCTACAAGCACTTCGGCGTGACGACCTACCAGGCGGAGGATGAGATCGCGGCCGTCTGCGCCGCCATCGGCGCGTCGTTCGGCGGCAACCTCGGCGTCAGCTGTTCGAGCGGCCCCGGGATCGCCCTCAAGTCGGAGGGCATCAACCTGGCGGTCATGGTCGAGCTGCCCCTCGTCATCTGCGACATTCAGCGTGGCGGCCCGTCGACCGGCCTGCCGACGAAGACCGAGCAGGCGGACCTCCTGCAGGTCATGTTCGGCCGGAACAACGAGTCGCCGGTACCGGTCATCGCCGCGTCGTCGCCCGCGAACTGCTTCGACACGGCGCTCGAGGCAGTCCGCATGGCAACGACCTACATGACGCCCGTCATCCTGCTCTCTGACGGCTACATCGCGAACGGCGCCGAGCCGTGGCGAATCCCCCAGGTCGAGCAGCTCCCGGATCTCCGCGTCGCCTTCCACCAGAGCGCCGACGGCTTCATGCCCTACATGCGCGACGAGCAGACCCTGGCGAGGCCCTGGGCCATCCCCGGGACTCCGGGTCTCGAGCATCGCGTCGGCGGACTCGAGAAGGAGGACATCACCGGCAACGTGAACTACGAGCCGGAGAACCACGACCACATGGTCCGCCTGCGCGACGAGAAGGTCGCGCGGATCGTGAACGACATTCCCGAAGTGGAAGTGGATGGGCCGGAGAGCGGCAAGCTCCTCGTTCTCGGCTGGGGCAGCACCCTGGGCGCGATCACCGGCGCCGTGAACCAGGCCCGGGCCGACGGCCTCGCGGTCAGCCGGGCTCACCTCTGGCACATCCATCCCTTCCCCCGCAACCTGGGCGACGTACTCGACCGCTTCGAGCGCGTTCTCGTGCCGGAGATGAACCTCGGGCAATTGGCCCTGCTGCTCAGAGCCCGCTACCTGAAGGACATCGAGACCTACTCGAAGGTCGAGGGCAAGCCGTTCACGCGGGACGAGATCCTCCAACGGATCGAAGAGATCGCCGGAGGATCGAACTAGCGATGCCTGCCACCGAAGCGCCGGCTCTGACGAGGAAGGACTTCCAGAGCGACCAGGAGGTCCGCTGGTGTCCCGGCTGCGGCGACTACGCGATCCTCTCCGCCGTTCAGCAGGTCTTCCCCGACCTGGGGATCCCCCGCGAGAAGTTCGTCATCGTGTCTGGAATCGGCTGCTCGAGCCGCTTCCCGTACTACATGAACACGTACGGCTTCCACTCGATCCACGGCCGCGCCCCGGCCGTCGCCACCGGCCTGAAAATGACGCGTCCGGACCTCGACGTTTGGGTAGTAACCGGCGACGGAGATGCCCTCTCGATCGGCGGCAATCACCTGATCCACACTCTCCGCCGCAACGTGAACATCAAGATCCTGTTGTTCAACAATCGCGTCTACGGCCTGACGAAGGGCCAGTACTCCCCGACGAGCGAGCTCGGCAAGCGGACAAAGTCGACACCCCATGGCTCCGTCGACTTTCCCTTCAATCCGCTGAACGTAGCGATCGGCGCCGGCGCTACCTTCGTCGCCCGAAGCGTCGACATCTTCATGCCGCATCTGAAGGCAGTGCTCAAGCGCGCGGCGGAACACAAAGGCTCCGCATTCGTCGAAGTCATGCAGAACTGCAACATCTACAACGACAAGGCGTTCGCCGCGCTGACCGACAAGGCGGGGCGGCAGCAGAACGGCCTCTACCTCGAGCACGGCAAGCCGCTCGTCTTCGGCGACAACCAGGACAAGGGGCTCCGCTTCACCGGAACCGACTTCGAAGTCGTCGAACTCGGCAACGGGAAGACCGCGGACGACTGCCTGGTTTGGGATGAGAAGCACGCGAACCCCTCCCTGGCCTTCCAGATGGCGAGCATCTCGACCGGCGACGGTCTCGGGGACTTCCCCGTTCCCCTCGGCGTGCTCCGCGCAGTCGACGCGCCAACCTACGACGCGGGCGTGATCGACCAGATCGAGGAGCTGACGACGGCACGTCCGCAGACGCTGGACCAGCTGATCCACGGCACGGACACCTGGACCGTCGACGCGAGCGGCAGCGTCCACCGGGGCGCGAACTAAGGCGGACAACCCCGAAGGCGGTGCCGATCCCGGCAGCATTCCCGGGACGGGAACGGATCGCTGCATAGACCAGCCTGGCACCCCAGGCTATCCACTCAACTGCGACGAAACCCGGGCGACCCCAGGTGTGGAAGAAGCGTAGGGAAGGATGGCGTACTTCACGACGTACGGATACTCCCGCGACGGGTAGAGGTGCTCGATGCCCTCCAAGAGAACGAGCGTGTTCGCCCAGCCTTCCTGGTCGAATCCCGGAACGAATCCCGCCACCGTCCCGAGAACGACGGCATCCGAAGCTGCTACCCATCCCCGAAAATCCCCAGGAGGAAACACGGTTTGCGGCGAAAGGACGTACAACGAGGGACTGAACTCGCAGCCCAACTCTGCAGGGGCCAGCTCTGCGTCTTCCGGGGCAGCTCGCAAGAACGGCATCTCCAGCCATTCAGGCAAGCTGTTCGCCAGCGCGCCGATGCGCTCTTCGTCGCGCACCGTGCCGTCCGCCCTGAAGGCGTACGAGGCAGCGACCCAGTACGGACCATCCGAATCGCGGTCGGGATGCGCGTACAGGATACTGGGAGGGCCCTCGGGACCTCGACTGGACACTGGCGCTTTGACGGCCAACGAGGCTAGAGCTAGAGCAGCGAGGGCAACGTCTCGACGCTTCATTGAAGCCTCCATCTAGGCGCTACAGCCCGCCGTCTGCGGCCTCTCCGCGAGACGTTTCCGACTGCAGCACTTGACTTGAGCCGCATACAAGCGTAGCGGACGCGGCGAAGCCGTCAAGCTCGAGCCTTGTACCGTGAGAGATGAGCGTCAGGCGCCGCGGCGATCGTTCCGGTTGGCTTGCGACCGGCGACCGCGGCGGCCACGGCTTGAACACTCGTTCAAGAATCGAGCTCGACCTCCGTCGTGCGCCGTCGCTCCGTCGACACGGTTCGAGAGCGGTCTCCCCAGCGAACCACGTACTCTCCCACGGGCAGATTCGAGACGGTTTCGCCAGTCGAGAAAGTCGCCGCGCCGCCGAACCACAACCGGATCCTGGCCAAGTCCCACCCCCCGGGACCGATGATCTGCACGTCAGCAGGCTCGCCGACAAGAGCGATCGCCGAGGTCGAACCGCTTGAATCGAGCTCGAGGCCCTCGTCCAAGGTCTCACGGAGATCCCGCCAACCGTCGAGAATCCACCTGCCGTCCGTCCTGCAAGCCGTCCGCAACCTGTCCGGGAGCGGGAGATCGGGCTTGACTCTCGCAACCCCGGCGTCGATTCGAACGACCTTCTCAAGAGACGAGTCCATGTCCACGAAACAGAAGCCACTGCGGCCGCCGACGATCGTTATCGCGATCTCCTCGGATGGAGGGTCGTCCTCCAGCAGCAGTTCGACGACCTCCCGATCTGTCGGGTCGCGCAATGCGACCTCGGTCAGCAAGGACCGCCGGTGACCGCGACGCGCTCGAAGTTGATGGACGCCCGGCGCCAACCCGAGAATCTCGAAGCGGCCATTCCGACTCGAACTGACCGTTCGCCTACTCGGAAAGACCGTCACGTTCGCCAACGAGACAGGCGACCGCTCCGGGTCGAGAACCACCCCTTCGATCGAGACACCGTCGTACCGGAAGTCCAGCACAACCTCTCGCGCTTCCGGTACGGTGACCGACCGAACATCCTGCGTCCCCCCCGAGAGCGGCGCCCAGATGACCTCCCACTCGCCGGGCAGAACGGCCGGAAGGAGATAGCGACCGTCACCCTCAAGTGTCGCGTTGAGCTCGATCGCCCGTGTGGACACGAAGTCCTCCGTTCGAGTCAAAGGGCCTGATCCATAGGTCATGCCTCCCTCCGGCAACTCTGAGTCGCCCCTTCGGCGCCAGACCAACATCCCGTCTCCCGGTCGACCTCCTCTGGTCACCGATCCGGAAACGACCACGGCCTTCCGATCGCAAGCAACCACTCTGTCGCCTGCAGCTTCGTCCTCGTCCTTTTCGCAAACGGGAACGCCGTCCGCGTAGACCCGAACGCGAAACGGCTCGGTGGGCACAGCCGTGAACGTGACGCTACCTTCCTCCAGCCTCCCGGTCAGCCGATCCTCCACCAGACCCGTGTGCCCCAGCTCGAGCGCTGCCGTACCTTCGTCGACATCCGACCGAACCGTGACGCGACGTCCACGCGAGAGTGTGACGACTCCCAAGTCGATCCCCTGAATCGAAGGCGCCTCCACTTCGAGCTTCAGGCGGGCGAAGCCGTCGGCCTCCACTCTCAGGGTCGAAGCGCCCGAATCGAGCCCGAAGAGCTCGAAGTAGCCCTCCTCATCCGTTGCCACGGTAGAGAGATTGCCCAGGGCCGACGCAAGGAGCGGCCCGAAGATCGACGGTCGAGCGTACGTAACCGTGGCGCCCGCCACCGCGGTGTAGTCGTTCTCATCGAGTACATGTCCCCGAACCCACACCGACGGCGGCGCGGCGACCACGCCCAGGTCAAGGGTCTCGCCCTCGCTGCCCCGCACATCCATGCGGCGGAACCCGGCGCTTCCCGACTTCAGATCCAGCTCGTACGCGCCCGCCGGCAGGTCAAGGCGAAACGACCCGTCCAACCCGATAGCGACGGACTGCACCCGCCCGCCCGCCTGGCTCACCGCATTCGCCCATCCTCCGGCCGCAACCGTCGCGCCGTCAGAGGCGACAAACACGCCTGCGACCGAGAATGCCGGCGTCAATCGGACGACGAACGGCTGGTCAGCCGCCGTGCCAGCGAGCCTCGGAAGGTCGAACCCGGCCCAAAGATAGCCGTCGGCGCCAACCAGGATGCTGCGGCCGAAACCAAGCGCTGCTACCCGGAGCAGCCCCGCTTCGTCCGCTGCGGACCAGTGGCCGCCCGGGTCTCGTACCTTGGCGCCGTCGATAGCCGTACCGTGCCTGGAATCGACCACTCGAAGCCAAGCGACCTCGGGTGGGGCCATCACCACCGGTCCAAGATCCAGCGACTCCGCGAGGTCGAAGGTCCGCGAGAACACCAGATCCCCTTGCCTGGCCTCCACCGACGCCTCGCCGGCGAAGAAACCCCCGATCTCGAACCGCCCGTCCGCAGCTGATCGACCGCGGTGGCTCTGCATGAGACCGAAGCCATCCGAGACGAAGGAAAGACCCTCGATTCTCGCGGAATGTACGGGCTCTCCATCCGGGGTCAGAACGTACCCGCTGACCGTCAGCCCCGGCGAAAGCTCGATCTTCGGTGGCATGTCGACAAGTGACTGGAACGGCCTCGCAGCCCGGGACCCATGCGAGACGACCACAGCCGCACGCTCCTCCGCCGGCAGCGAAATCCCTACCCGACCCTCCGGGTCGGAGACTTCAAAGCCGAGAATCTCCGTCGGCGGCACTCGCCCCGGCCTGACCAGAACAAAGCGTGCGAACTCCAGGGGAGACCCGTCGGCGGTCACGGAGAGAAGATGGTCGGTTGCAGCTTGAAGCGTCAGTTTCACTGACGAGCGACTGTCCTGGACGTCACTCCAGGCAGAAACGCGGCTGCCGCTAAGGGCCTGCAAACGCCACGGGCCGGCCCCTCGCGGCACGGAGAGCACACGCGATTCCGTGGTCGTCGCGGGAAGGAGATGGAACGGCACCTCTCTCCACATCTCCGTTGGTGCAGCAACCACTCGAAACCGGCGAGGAGCTTCGTCAGGGGGGCCGGATGCCCGATGATCAGATATTCCGACTTCCAGTCGCCGCGGCGATTCGCATTCGGCCGGAAGCCTCTCGGCCGCGTCCAGCTTGAGCGGAGCACAGACCTCGTTCCAGAACCAGCAGTGGGCGATCTCCCGGTCTTCGACAAGACTCCCCAAAGACGGAACGGAGGGGGCTTCGGGCACCGGTTCGACCGCGAAAGGACGAACGTCTACATCGAGACAAACCAAGCGCCCAGCGCCTCCGTCTTGACCCAACGCTTGAGACGCCAGAGCGCAAGCAGCGAGGAACAAGCCTGCGGGAAGACCGGACAGTCGGCGCATCTCAACGTTCGGGCGGCAGCAACAGCGCTTCGAAAGCCTCCGACGGCCTCACTTCCGTCACCGCACCGTAGGTGTTTCCCCGAACGAGAATCGCCGTACTGTCTCCCCTCAGATCGGCCCGCAGCCGTGCGTCGGCGAACTCCGAGTCGACCACGCAGTCCGTCTTCGTTACGGCCCCAGAACCATCCGCGCGAGCGTGAACCAGATCCCAACAGACCTTCGCCGGGACGCTCGAACCTTGCATCTCAGGATCTTCAAGAATGCGATCCAGATCTTCCATCGCGATACGGATCGGCCCTCCGCTCGTGCCGCCTCCCCGACTGCGGGCGAGCTCCAAGAGCTCGGCGGCCTGTTCGCTCGTCAACGGCTGCTCTTCAACTCCACCGGAGCGGCTGATCACCGTGATGCCGCCGGTTACTCTCTGCCCATCGACACGAGGTTCCGACGGAAAGGAGATGGTTGATGGCACGTGGCGAACGAAAAAGAACACGTTACCGGCCCTGTCGGCCACGATCTCATCGATCACGCGATGCTGGCTCAGCCATGCCTCGAAGAAGGGAGGTACGGGCAACAGGAACTCAATCTCGGGGTCGATCTTCCACGGGTCATCGGCGAAGAAGCGTTCCGCGCGAAACGTGTCGCGGAGCCGGCCGCTCCAGTCGTAGACAAAGACACCCGGCTCCAAGCCCGGCACGACCAGAACTCTGTCCTCCGAGATGAACCGGCTCACGCCTAGCTCTGCGGCAAGGAACCAGTGGCTCTCGTCGGTCCTTCGCGGGAGGATTCCACGAATCGTCCCGTCCTCGGCAACGAGCCAAGCCAGTCGGTCTTCCCATTCTCCGTCGAGGCCGCGGCTGAGTCCGACGGCGACCGTTCTGGCGCCCCATCGGTCGAGATCGCCCACGATCTCCATCTCCTTCCTTGACGCGCTGGTCCCACTCGCGTCATGACGGTAGATGCCATAGGAGCCGCTCGAGAACGCAAGCACGCCGGAAGAAGCGCCGCCTACCCGGGAGTAGTCCTGAAAGCGCCCAAAACGAGCGGCCGCCGACCCGGCAAGAGTGACCATCAGGCTGGCTTCCTCCGCGCGCACCCGCCAGGAGTAGACCCCGTTGCCGGCCACGCCGAGCAACAGGACGCCATCCCCGTACCATCTGAGATCGCTGGCGGCGGCGACCTCCTCTGGAAGATCGAAGGTACGCAGCCGCTCAAGACTCGGGCCGTCGGCGCCCGCGACCAGCGAGGCCGAAGCTGCCGCCGCAATGATGAAGGCCCTGGCGGCAAGATGCGGGAGCAGACCAGCCTTCGCAACAGCTGGCGGCCCGAAGGTCACGGCAGAGCAGCCGACCCTACGACGCCGGGCGCCATCACGTCGCTATCGTCTTGGCTGGGCAAGACCGGTCTGGCAGTACCGTCAAAGGTGGCGAGACGTACCGGAGGATTCGTCAAGTGGCCAGGTTCAGGCCGGTAGTCAGTCACTTGTGGAGGCCCTCCGGTTGTGGAGGCCCCGCCAGCTCGACGCCGCGATTCGGACTGATCGGCGGGCAGGACACGCTGAGCGTCATCACGAGGCGTTCCGGAAGCGGAGGCAGAATCCCCACGGAGTCCGTGAACGAACCGACGACCTCGTTCACGTAGAGCCCTTTGTCCACGAGATGACGAGACACGCTCGAGGCCAGACAACGCTCATGCGGCCTGAGGACAACCTCCTTGTCCGACGTCGTCCGGTTCGTCCGAATCGAAACGCCCCGCGGCTCCCTCCCGCCGTCTACGCCTCTGAGAGTCGCCTGGAGAAAGGGGGGCTCGAGAAGCAGATACCCGTCGCGCGGAAAGAGACTGACTCCGTAGATCTTCTCCCCTTCGGCCGGCAGCTCGAGCTTGCCCGGGTCGACGAGAGCCTCCTGCACGGGGTCCGTCAACGCCAGAGTCCAGTGGTCGCTCGTTCCAAGCGAACAGCTGATGAACGGCAGCGCCGGATCTTCCCTGGAAGTCAACACGACGTCCGCACACTCGATCCCGCCCGTCGAGAGATGCGGCAGAATGGCAACCCGCCCGCTTTCTTCATGTTCGAACCAGGAACCGATCATCCCGTCGCGGCGCGCAAGTCCGCCGGGGTCGACCGGCTCGACCGTCGCCCCGCCGCGAGCGGCAAGAATCGGGACGAGTGGAGCGGCGGCCGACGAACTGGCGGCGTTCACCCAGAACCAACCGCCCGGCTCGACGGGGGAAATGTAGACGACGCCTTCTCCGCCGCCGGCGGAGCACGCATAACCGTTCGACGAGGTGAGCGCCTGGCGGACCACACCCGCCTCGTCCGCTTCCGCCTTGCCCAAGGCGACCGCGGCGCCACATTCGACGGCGAACTCGACCGTGGCGCCAGGACGGGCCCGGGCAACGAAGCCTCCACTGCCCCGGAAGAACGGGGTGACGTAGCACGACGCCGGATCACAGTCGACGGTAGCGGAAGCGCGAAGAGAGCGGGCAGGCCGATCGTCGGGCCCAAGGTTGGAACGGACGACGACTCCAGGGATCGACGCTGACAAGCCGGCTCGGCTCACCTCAGGGGATCCGTCCACGGCTGGCGCCTCGGAATGTGCCCGCAGGGCGTCGCTCTCCGAGGTCAACTTCGGGCAGGAAACACTGAGCGTCATGTCCAGCCTGGACGGCAATGGCGGCGCCAAGGGGTTGCGGACAACGACGGGCTGGAGGAACGACTGCACCTCCGCAACGAGATCGTCGACGACGAACACCCCCTTGTCGACGACCCCTCGATCCACGCTGTTCGCCGCACACCGTTCGTGAGACGAGAGGAGGAGCGTGCCGTCCGAGTCAAGCGCGACCCCGCGAAGCGGCGCGCCTTCGGTTACGGCGCCCAATCGAGCGCGCAACTCGAAGGGAAGACGCTGCACGAAGCCGCGCCGCGTGCTCAACTGAAACAGAAACCTCGTCTGCCCGATTTCCGGGAGCACCAACCGGCCGCCGTCAACGGAAGCCGTCTCGCCCGTCGCCGGGTCCCACCTGGACAAGGTCAGCATCCAGTCCTGAGAACTCCCCAGCGTGCAACGTTCCTCCATCACGTCCCCGAGATGCAGACGATGATCGCAGGGAGGGGCTGCGTGCCCAACCGGAAGGCTGGGCACGATCGCAACCCGCCCACTGTCCTCGTGGCGGAAGAACGTGCCGGCGACGAAGCGGTCGACGAACAAGTCGCCCGGGTCGACGGCTGGGGTGAACGGCCTGGAGGTCAGAGCATGCCGCACGAAGACGACGGCGGAGACCAGGGAAGTCGTTGCAGACGAGGCACGATCGTCGATCCAATACCAGCTGCCCGGTTCGATTCCGCTCACCCACAGCACTCCGACCGAGTCGCTGCACGCGTACCCGTTCGCCTCCGAAAGCGACTGACGTACGATCCGCTGATCGTCCGCCGGCGGAGCGCCAACCGCAACGCGTTCTCCGCACTCCATGGCGAAGCGAACCTCGTGGCCGCGCTTGGCCCGGGCGACGAAGCCTCCCCTTTGGCTGAAGTAGGGGCTCGTCCAGCAGTTGTTGCTCTCGCACTCGATCTGAAGGAGCGCATTCCGAGTGACGTCGCTCAGGGCGGCTCTGAAGTCCTGCGGGGCCACCAGGTGGCGAAACGCGGGACCGAGGTCGAGGCGAGGCGCATCCAGCGGATCCTGGGCCGAGGCAGACGCCGAGAGCGTCGCGCCGACAACGACGAGAATCGTGAGCCGAAACCGTATGACCATCAGCCGAAAACTCCTCGAGAGCGAACTCAATCCGCGGCGTTCCGACAACTGTCGGGGAATGCGCCGGTATGAACGACGGCTGGTCCGATGTCTCCCGGCTCCTTGCCGTAGGTCTGCACGCGGCCTGTCTCTCTGTCCGTGACGACGACGTCGTAACCGAGATCGGTGGCCGCCGCGACGGCAACCCAGTAATGCTGGTTGATGCCGCAACCGTCGAGCACCTTGACGAGCATTTCCCAGTTGCCGGCGCCGAAGAAATGGAGCACGGCCGAGTCCGTCGTGCCGCGCACGGCCGGCGCCGCTCTCCCGCCCGAACCACTCGCATCTCTCCAGGTCGCGCGCACCTCGAAGCGACCGTCGTGGAGACAGAAGGCGTCCGAGGCGGCGCTGCAGGCAACGCCCGCACGTTCTCCGACCAGGGACCGAAACGCTTTGCCGAACCCGCCGGCAGAGTCAGAAAGAGCAGCAACCCGGGGCGCCGGGAGCTGTGCAACGGACGCGGAGAGAGACGACGCGGCGCCGCAGGCCATCGAAAACGCCGCCGGATCGACGATCGCAGGCGACGGCGTTCCCGGTTCATTCCGGTACTCGGCGACGGGGTCCTCCGCACCGTCCGCAGTGTCAGTCACCGTGACGCTGTAGCCGAGGTCGGTCGAGGCGGCGCCGTACACCCATACGTGGCCGTTCAGGGCGCAGCCATCAAGCACCTTGACAAGCAGCTCCCAGTTGTTCCGGCCAAAGAACTCGAACAGGCCGGAGTCGTTCGTGCCCGAGCGAACCACTCGCGCGGCGAAGCTCTCCTCGTCCGTCTCCCTCCACCAACGCGCCCTCACCGCAAACCGCGAATCGTGCAGACAGAGGGTTTCGGCATCCGCTTCGCAGGCACCGGCCGGAACCGCCGCCTCAACCAGCACGGTGCGGAGGGCAGTCGACGTGGCGCCGGCGCCCGAAACACTCAGCACGACCTCGTAGAAACCGGGCGCCGACCAACGGTGACTCGGGTTGGGTACGGCGGAGGTCGTACCGTCGCCGAAGTCCCAGTCCCAAGCCGTCACCTCCCCGCCGCTCCGGTCCCTGAACCTGACCGGCTCGTTCGTTCGAGCATGGCAAAGACCGTCGGCGCAGAGCCCTTCGAAGAGGAAGTCGGCCCTGGGCGTCGGGTCGGGCGCCACGACAACCACCCTGCTCGTGCTGTCCGTAACGCAGTAGTAGGAGCAGTCGCCGCGGGCCGCCTCGAGAGTGACGGTGAACTTCCCGGCAACCTGGTAAGTGTGGATGATCTGCTCCTGATACTCGGGAACCCGGACTGCCGGCGTGCCGTCGCCGAAGTCCCAGAGGTAGCTGTCGCCGCCCCTTGACTTGCCGGCGTCGAATACGGCCGGCACGCCCGCAACGACGCCGGTCGGCGGCTCGAAGTCCGCCCACAACGAGGGTTCGATGGGTGGATCGGGAGTGATCGGCGGGTTGTTGTTCACGTCGTACAGCGCCCTGATCGCAGCGATGTCGTCCTCGCCCAGCACAGCGCCGGAGGGTTCGAACCCCGGCGTCGCCTTCATCAGAGCTTCGCTTTCGGGAGGCATGCACGTTCCAGCCTGGAGCTCCTCGATCTCGCAGGGATGGGCGAGTCCAAGCGCATGTCCCAGTTCGTGGGCCAGCACCTCCGCAAACCACGTCTCGGAATCCGGCAGGCTGGAGATCAAGGCGCCGAAACCGTCCTGGGTCGTGATGTCCGCTTCGACGATCTCGTAGACTCGAGCGCCGCCGACATCGTACGCCAGGCTGCAGTCGAACCAGGTCGCCGTCACGGCGAGAATGCCCGAGGTATCGAAGTCGCCGTCGACCGCATCTCCCGGGTCCTCGAAGGTGATCGCATTCACATCGTTCGGTTGTGACGCATCGTCAAGGGCAAGCGTCGCGGCGGTCGTCCCGGTGACCGCGATGTTCGCCTTCGAGCCCTCGACCTGGGTCCAGATCCGCGCTCCTGTATCGATGAGAGAGCGCGCACGCGCGGCATCTGTCGCATTCATCGCGTCGACGATGCCGGGCTGACCGTCCTCGTGCATCAGGAAGCCCTCCTGCCCATCCGCCGCATCGAACGTCGTCCAGCGAATCGGCGCCTGGGGGCTGCACCGTTCCGGCTGAATGAACTTGTAGGGCTGAGCCACGGAAGCCGGCCCCGTCGGACGGTCCGCATGGAAGTAGTCCGCGGCTCGTTCGATTCCGCCGGCGAGGTCCCTGAGCCAATCGATGAAGCGCGTCACGTCGCGCCACTCGCTGTTCCGAACTTCGTCGGGGGTATCGGCGGACGGGTCGATCGAGGCGGGCACTTCACGCAGGAAGACCCCGTCGACTTCGAAGAACATGCCGATTCCCAAACTCCGCACGCGATACACGCCGCCCTCGTCCGGGTGGAGGAACAGCAACATGCGGCGCCCGGCGTTCAGAGTCGGAACTCCGTTCATCGTCAGGCCAATGCCGTCGGGGCGAACGCCTCCCACCTCGCGAACGACGATCGTGCTGCCCGGCACGAAGCCCTTGACCACATCGTGGACCTGGAACAGGTGATCCGTCTCGGGACGGCTCCGGTAGGGCGCGGCGTGCGATGACTGGACCTCACCGTAAACGACGACCGGAGTCCGGCCGAACAACACCGCATCACTCGGCACGACGTAGACCACCGCCGAGACCTGGGTGGCTGCCCCGAAGAGGAGCAGCAGGTAGATCGAACGGAAAGGGGATCGAGACATGGCGTCTCCTACGGGCCGAAGTGTCGAATCTGTAATGGGCTCCCGAAATCGTCCAGCGTCGTTCAGTGGAGCTGAGGACCCTTGATCCTAGCCCATGGCCGGATCCCACCCCGTTGTTCACGGCGCCGGCGGAGGAACGCGGGGCGCTCTACTCCGGGTTCAGACGCTGCTCGAGCGCGTCCCGAACGGCCGGGGGCACGACACCCTCGAGTTCGCCGCCCATCCCCGCGACTTCCTTGATCAGCCGGCTCGATACGTAGACCCACTGCGGCGCCGGCAACAGAAACAGCGTGTCGACGCTCTTCGCCAGACGGCGGTTCATCAGAGTCATCGGCAGTTCGTAGTCGAAGTCGGCGCCGGAGCGAAGCCCGCGGACGACGGCGACGGCGCCCTTGTCCCGCGCGTAGTCGACGAGCAGACCGCTGAAGCTCTCCACGCGGCAGTTTCCGTGCCGAGCGACGAGTTCCCGCAGCAGGTCGATCCGTTCGGCGACGGTGAACATCGCCTTCTTCTGCTCGTTGCGGAGCACGGCGATGAAGAGGACATCGAACAGCCGGCAGGCACGTTCGATGAGATCGAGATGCCCATTGTGGACCGGATCGAAGGAACCCGGGAAGACGCCGATCCGCTGCCTCATGGCTGCACCCGAAGCTGGTCGGAGAGGTCGATCGTCGTCACGTTGTGGGCGGCATCCGTCAGCCGAAGGAGCAGCAGGCGGGAGCTGGGCGAAGCGGCGATGGAGAGCGTCTCGCGCCGGCTGTCGAGAAGACCGTCCTCCACCCGGACGGAACGCCACTCGCCGGCGTCGACGCTGACGACCGCCTCACGCAAGGGGCTCCAGTCGTCCTCTACGACTGCCGTGACCCGACCGCCGCCACGAGAGGTTCGGACGACGCGGGCGGGGCTGTGGTCGACAACGACCGCCGGCGAGACCCGCTCCGCCACCAGAGCCTGGCCAGCCACGTTATCGAGCCGATCGCTCGCTTCCAGTCGGAAACGGTAGAGACCGTCCGGGAGAACGGTCGCGTCGAAACTGAGGAACGTCTCCTTCAGGTCGTCCGCGATCTCCAGCCATACGACATCCCCGCTCGCGTCCGCCGCCGCCAACTCCGATTCGCGGGCAAACGAGAGCCGATAGAGGAGGTCGTCCTTGTTCGGATCCTCGGCCTCCCAGCGCAGGGTGCGGTAACCCATCTTCCACAGTCTCTTCGTCGAGCCCCGGTTCGTCTGCGCCGGATCGCCGACGACCGTGAAAATGCGATCGCGGTTCGGGTGCGCCGGTTCGTACGCCTGGTTCGAGGGGTTGAAGTTCGTCGGCACGAGGATGGCGCCCGCCTCGAGCGCCTCGAGCCTGGAGATCTCCGGCTTGCGGTTGTGCTGCCGATAGGTGACCTCGACGGCGACGACTTCCGGCGTGTCGCCGCCGCCGCCGCGGAGCTCGGCCCGCCACTGCAGATAGCGCCCCGAGGGAAGGTCGGCAAGCGATGCCTCACGCCCCGCGACGGACTCGGTCCACTCGGACCAGGTCTCGTCCGGATCCGAACTCATGCCGCTACGCGCAGAGAGCGCGACCTCGGCGCTGCCGGCGGCGCGTCCGCGCCAACGGAGCGAACCGAAACGCGCGACGGACGACGCATCGAGCGGCTTCGAGGTCACGAT
Organism: Candidatus Multivoraceae bacterium; assembly: GCA_965219625.1. Lineage (GTDB taxonomy): Bacteria > Acidobacteriota > Thermoanaerobaculia > Multivoradales > Multivoraceae > Multivorans. The sequence continues at coordinate 1,240,166 of OZ244782.1, forward strand.
GCCGCGCCGGGACAGTCCGCCGGCATCGCCCCCCAGGAAGCCGAAGACGCCGGCCGCGTTCGTGCTGGCGAACAGCGGCCCCGAAGCTCCCGTGCCGAGACCCACGATCTGGCTCTGGTCGATGTCCTTCTCGAGCACCATCTGGTCGTTCTGATAACTGAAGAGCTTCCCTTCCTGGCCGGTGGCAACCCACAGCCGCTGCCGCTGATGGCTGAGCGCATAGACGGTTTCCGCGTCGAACTTCCAGATCGACTCGACCGCGCCGCTCCCGTCGATACGCAGCACCTCGGAGCGCGGGCCGGTGAACGACGCGGAGCGGCTGCCGGCCGAGATCGCCCCGGCCTGCACGGTGACCTCGCTCCGCTGACTGTTCCCGTTGCCTTGATTGCCGCCGTTCGAGCCGCTGCTCTCACTCGAGCCGCTCGAGCCGGACGAACCGGCGCTCTCTCGCGGACGTCGACCCGTCAGATCGACGAAGCTCGCCTCCGACGCGAGCGCCGCCGCGTAGAACGCTCCGTCCTCGCCCGGCGTGATTGCCAGCACTTCGGGCCCAGCCGCGTCGTAGAGGGTGCGGGCAGAGCCGTGTTCGTCGATCTCGAGCAGCAGACCCTCGCCCGCGGTGCCGGCCAGCACGGCGCCGTCGGCGCGCAGGGCGAGCGATCGGACATGGGTGTCCGAACTGTCGTAGAACAGCTCCGACTCGCCGGTTGCGAGATCGACGCGATGAAGCCTCCCCTCGGGGCCGGTGGCGACAAGGAGCCGGCCGTCGTCGGTCCCGGTCAGTGCCCAGATGTACTTGTCGTCCGGGTCGAAGAGGACCTCGACCTCGCTCTCCGGCCGCTGACGATAGACCTTGCCGTCCGGCGAGGAGCCGGCATAGACGACGCCGTTCCCGTCGATCCACACCGCGAAGACCTCGGGCGCCTCGGTTGCGAACAGCTCGGTCACGGTCGCCGTCTCGCCGTCGACGACGATCTCGAGCACCTTGCCCGAGTTGCCGGTGCCCGCAACGAAGCGCCCGGCCCCGCCGGCGAAGGAGAAGAGGAACGGCTCGGCGACCGGAGCGAGTTGCTCGGCGCGCTGCGCCAGCCGGAGAACTCCCAACCGGTCGACGCTCACGTCCTCGAGTTCGCCGGCCAGGAACGCGGCCTGACTGTCGGCCCGCCAGATCTCGACTTCGGAGGCTCGAGCAGGCGCCATCCCCAGAAGAAGCGTCAGCGCCGCAGCGATGACCGAAGCAGACTTCCGAAATCGCCGATCGGCACCGATCCGGCAGGCAGGCACACCTTCGGTCAAGGCGCAGGTCCTGGCAGGATCTCGAGGTCGAGCCGGAACAGCCCGTCGACCGGCGCGCCGATATCGCGGCCATCCTCGCGCACGATCGCCAGGTTGAGCGCCCGCGGCTCGCCCTGGAGCGGCGACGCCTGCCAGATCGACCGCACGGACGCCGGAAGCTCCGGCATCGGTCGACCTTCGACGATCAGGCCGCGCGCGGGCGCCACGCCCAACGCAACCAAGCGGCTCTTCGGCTGGAAGGAGCGCAGCAGGTCGAGTTCGTCCTCCAAGGACGAAGGGCTGCCAGGCACGAGTTGCAAGCGGGCGCCGTCGATGCTCTCGCCGTCGCCGACGAACAGGTAGTAGCGCCCGGGCCGGCGGTCTGCGGGGATCGTGACCTCGAGCGTCTCCCGAAACCGCTCCCCGCGGTGCCGCTTGAGATGGAAAACGAGGTCGATCACGTCACCAGAGCGGACCTTCTTCGACGAGACCTGGGCGCGTTCGATCTCGATCAGGCGCGGCGCGTGGGTCTGCCGCAGAACGAGGTCCACGCTCTCGACCCCCACCGCCTCGTCGTCCGAGTTGACGAGTGCGCCGACGAGAACAAGCAGGTAGAAGGCGGCGCTGATCGCGGGACCCGAGCCGTCGAAGGTCTGCCGCAGCGGTATCTCCTCGTGACCGCGCAGCTTGAGCGTCCCGGTCATCTCCAGGCCGCTCTCGCCGCCACCGTAGGATGCCGTCTCGAGCGCCTGCATGGCCGGGATCGCGACGAGCGACGGCAACATGCGCGGCAAGTCGGCGAGCCGCAGATCGTAGGACCGGACGCCGCCGTCCGCGGCCTCGACCCGAATCGACATCGGAATCGTCCGCGCCTCCGCCCCGAGGCGGCCGCGGAGACCGGCAAAGCGATCCTGATCGAAGGCGCCGACCACGTCGCCGACATTGCTGAGCCGGGTCGAGCTGTCGAGGCGGGGCACGACGCCGACCACCTCCACCGTCGCCATCGGCACGAGGAGCGGCCCGACCCCGAGGAAGGGATGCCCCATCGCCAACACCTCGCCGCCGTTGACACGGGTCACCGTTCCGCCGACCGCGAGCTTCAGATCGCCGTCGACCAGAACGCCCGCAACCGCGCTGCCGGCATCGAGCGGCGGAAGATCCGTGTCGGCGGCGGCATTGCCCGCCGGAACGGCGGCGAGCATCCGGCGGACCGATTCGCCGAAGCCGAAAGCGGCAATCGACGCGCCGCCGCGCCCGCCCCAGGTCGACCCGCCAACCAGCGAGCCGAGCTGCTGCGCAACGAGCTCGCTGACCCGCGGCGCCGGGTCAGCCGGTGGTTCGAACAAGCTCCGCAGCGCCTCGGCGAAGGTCATCGTCGTGCCCGGGGCGGTCGCCAGACCGAGCGATCCGGCAGCGTTCTCGCCCGGCTCGAGCAGAGAGAGCTCCCGCATCGCGGCAATCGGCGTAATCAGCGCAAGCGGCTCCGCGGTGAACGCCCAGGAGTACGCGACCGCGCCGACGAGCCGGTCGTCCAGATAGACCGGGCTGCCGCTCATGCCGGCGACGACCCCCGACTGCTCGAGACCCTGGCCGGAGAGCCGGGCGACGATGAAGCTCGTTCCCGGATCCATCTCGCGAAGCACGCCGACCACCTCGACCCCGAATCGCTCCGGCTCGCTCCCGGCGAACACGGACAAGCCGTAACCCGTCTGACCGCGAAACACCTCGTCGACGGGAAGCTCCGGCAGATCGGCGGCCGTCGGCGGGGTCTGCGCGAAGGCGCCGGCACTCAGAAGACCGACGGCTGCCATCCAGAGCAGCTTGGCCGCAGGCGGACGATCAGTGAGGGAAGGACGGGTCACAATCACCTTCAGGCCGGGGAATCGCTGTCGGCAACGAGAGTACTGTTCACGCCTGCCGCCGGCGTCTAGAACGTGAAGCGCCCAGGACGAAGTACCTGCAGACCGACGGAATCGCAAGATACCACGGTGGATGGCGGCCCTCCCGGCGTCGCCTCGCCGCCGATCACCAGGACATCCGCGTCGGGAAGCGCCTGTTCGAGCGCCGCGAGGTCGCAGGCCGGCGCGGTACCGCTCCGGTTCGCGCTGGTTGCTGTCAAGGCGTGGCCGAGGTCGCCCAACAGACCGCGGAGACGCTCGTGGTCCGGAACGCGCACCGCCAGGGTCGAACCGCCGGCCGCCGCCGGCAAGGACACGGATGAGCCGAGCCGCGCGACCACGGTCAACGCCGCCGGCCAGTTCTTCGCCGCCTGCCGGAACGCCTCGCTCGGCTCGACACCGAGGGCGATCGCCTGGTCCACGCTCGCCGCGACAACCGGCAGCGGTTTGCCCCGCTCGCGTCTCTTCAGCCGATAGATCGCCTGGACGCCGACCTCCGAAGTCGGGTCGACGGCGAGTCCATAGGACGATTCCGTCGGAATCGCCAGCACCCGGCCGCCAGCCAGCGCTCGGCGCAGCTCGTTCAGTTCGCCGCCCCAGGGCCAGACGTCGAGCATCGCGAATCAGCCGCGCCGGGGACTCAGACGCTCCCCAGCCGGCCGGCCGCGAGCAACTCCGCGGCGGCCGAGCGGGAGGCTTCCGTAATTTCCTCGCCCGCCAGCATCCGCGCGACTTCCTCCACCCGCCGATTCGGGTCGAGCGGCGCCGCATCGACCCAGGTGCGCTCGCCGCGGACCTCCTTGCGGACTTCGAAGTGCCGTTCGCCGCGGCTCGCCACCTGGGGCAGGTGGGTCACGACCAGGATCTGTCCGCCCGCAGCCAATCGCTGCAGTTTGCGTCCGACGACCGCCGCCTCGGCGCCGCCGACTCCCGAGTCGACCTCGTCGAACACCTGAGTCGACGAGGCGGCCGGGCCGGCGCCGCGCACCGCGGACTGCAGCGCGAGAAAGAGGCGGGCCAACTCGCCGCCGGAGGCAACCCGGGACAACGGCCGCAGTTCCTCGCCCGGATTCGCGCTGAAACGATAGGTCACCCGGTCGACGCCCCGCCGGTCGAACGCAACCCTCTCCCCCTGAAGCTCGAGCGGACTGTCGGCGCGCCGTTCCCGGCTCAGGGCAACTTCGAACAGAGCCCGGTCGAGAGCCAGGTCCCGCAGCTGCTCGAGCACTTCTTTCTCCAGCTCGCCAGCGAGCTCGCGGCGCACCGCGGACAGATCGCCGGCCCGTTTCGCGTAATCCGCGAGGAACGCGACCGTCTGCTGCGCCAAGTCGTCGCGGCGCACGTCCGCCGTCTTCAGTTCGAACAGCTCGTCGGCGAGCCGGGCGCCATGATCGATGATCGACGCGGCGCTGCCCCCGTACTTGCGGACCAGGCGTTCGATCACGCTCAGACGTTCCTCGATCTCGTCGAGCCGACGCGGGTCGGACTCGGCGGCGGCTGCTTCGCTCCGCAGCTCCTGCACCAGATCGTCGACCTGCGCGCCGACCGCGGCCAGGTTTTCGCTCCAAGCCGCGCTCGACGGCAGGAAGCGGACGATGTCGTCCAGCGCGCTCCTTGCCCGCGCCACCTGGCTATCGACGGCCTGATCGTCGTCGGTGAGCAGCACGAGCGCCTGGTGGAGCGCCGCCGCAATCGTCTCGGCATGGCGCAGACGTTCGCGTTCGGTGCGCAGATCATCGTCCTCGCCCGCTTCGAGCCGGGCCGCCTCGATCTCCGCCGTCTGGAACTCGAGCAGATCGATCCGTTCGAGCCGCAGCCGATCGTCCAGCGACAGCCGTTCCAACCGCGCGGCCGCCTCGCGCCAGTCATCGAAGGCAGCGGCGCACGCCTCGATCAGCGACAGCGTCCGGTCGCCGCCGGTGCGGTCGAGCCAGTCTCGCTGCAAGTCGACGGAAAGCAAACCGAGTTCATCGCGCTGGCCGAAGATGTGGATCACCTCGCCGGCAACCTCGGCCAGCAGCCGCAGCGTCGCCGGCTGGTCGTTCAGAAAGACGCGGTTGCGCCCCGCCCGCGTGATCTCGCGCCGCACGACCAACTCGTCCTCGTCGGCCCGGATGCCCGCCCGCGCGAGCGGGGCTCGCCAGCCGTCGCCCGCTGGCTCGAACACGCCGCTCACGACGAGGGTTTCCGCACCCGTCCGAATGCTGTCCGAGCTTGCCCGACCGCCGGCCAGCAACGAGAGCGACCCGACGATCAGCGACTTGCCGGCGCCGGTTTCGCCCGTAACGACGTTCAAACCCGGACCGAACTCGAGCTCCGCCCGCTCGATCACGGCCAGGTTCTGTACGTGGAGCGAGCGGAGCATCGGCGGCCCCCCGTCTCTACTCGTCCGACACGAGCTGGCCGGCGCGCGCGGCCGCCTCGACGATCGCCTTGATCAGCGTCACTCGAAGTCCACCCTCCTCGAGGCGCAGGATGCCGTCGACCGTGCACCCGGCCGGGGTCGTCACCTCGTCCTTGAGCAGCGCCGGGTGACGTTCCGTGTCGATGACCATCTGGCCGGCGCCAAGGCACGTCTGCGCAGCGAGTTCGATCGCCATCCTGCGCGGCAGGCCGACCTTCACGCCGCCCTCCGCCAAAGCCTCGATGACGATGTACATGAAGGCCGGGCCGGACGCGGACAGGCCGGTGATCGCGTCCATGTGCTTCTCGTCGCAAACGACCGTGCGCCCCAAGGGCCGGAAGAGCCGCTCTGCCTGCGCTACGTGCTCCGCCGAGGCGAAGCGACCGGCGGAAAGCGCCGTCATGCCGGCGGCGACCCGCGACGGAGTGTTCGGCATCGCCCGCACGACCGGAACATCGGCGGAAACGCGCCGTTCGATGTAGGACGTGGTGACCGAAGCCAGGATGGAGACGACGATCTGGCCCGGACGAAGCAACTCGTCGATATCCGCCAGCACATCCTCCGCCGTCTGCGGTTTGACCGCCAGCACGACGATGTCGCCGAACTCCGCGGCGCGTCGATTGTCGACGCTGCCCTCGATCCCGAAACGGGCCGCCACCTCTTCGATCCGCTTCCGGTGGCCGGCAGTCGCGAAGATGGACGATGCCTCGACTACATCAGAGCGGAGCCAACCGCCGATCAGCGTCCTTCCCATCTCGCCCGCGCCAATCACCGCCACCCGCGCCTCGACGCGATGGCCTGCTTCGTCTGTCCCGCCGCTGCTCACTCTGTTCGACCTCCTGCCTCGCTCCGACGGCCGACGCGGGCCTTGCCGGTGGAAGGCGCCGATTCTGTACCAGGCGCCGGGCGACCGCTATCCCTGACCGACCCCGCGAGGAGATCGAGCGCCTGCCGGAGACTCCGCCGGACGCGAAGGGCGCCCGGAGCCGCCGGTCAGGAGACGGAGAACCAGCGCCCGGGCAACATGCCCCGCGATCCGCGGATTTTCCCGCAAGCGACGGGTCGAGTACGCGTACCATTGACGACCGTAGGGCACGTAGATGCGCACCCGGTGGCCGCGGCGGGCCAACGCGTCCCGCCGGCGCTCGGTGACGCCAAGCAACATCTGGAACTCGTAGCGGTCCTTCGGCAGTTCGCGACGTTCGAGGATCCGGACGGACTGGCGCAGCAGGTAGTCGTCGTGGGTCGCGATGCCGACGTAGGCGCCGCGGTCGAGCAGCGCCTCGAGGGCCATCAGGAAGTTGCGGCGTATACCTTCGTAGCTCGTCATTGCCACGCTCGCGGGTTCAACGTAGATCCCCTTGCACAAGCGCACGTTCGAGCGCTCCGGAAGCGCTTCGATATCGGCGAGCGTGCGATGGAGGTAGGCCTGGAGCACGACGCCGACTGCGTCGCCGCCTGCGCCCGAACCTCGTGGGCCGCCGTCTGCGATGAGCGCACGGGAGGCGGCAAGCACTTCGCGGTAGAGGTCGAGAGTGGCCGTCGTGCAGGTGTGATCCTCCATGTCGATGCGGACGAAATTGCCGCGGTCGGCCGCCAGGGCGACCAAGCCGGCCAGATGGTCGCGGCAGAGTTTCCGCCCGACCTTCAGGCCGAGCAGAGTCGGCTTGACCGAGACGTTGCAATCGAGACCCCGATCGGAGAGCGCATCGAGAAGATCCATGTAGAGCCTCGCGCCCTCGACTGCCATCTCTCTGCTCTCGATCTCCTCGCCGAGGAGCGCCAGGGTTGCCGCGAGTCCACGCCGATTCAGACCCAGAGCGCAGGCCAGCGCGTCCTCGGGTTCGTCGCCAGCGACATAGGGCGCCGCCGCCCAGCGGACGAGCGGGGGCGGCAACAGGGGGAGCGACCAGCCGACGGCCCGCGAGAACGCGGTCAAGAAGCGGGCCTCACATGCTCGTGGGCATGGTAGCTGCTGCGTACGAGGGGCCCTGACTCGCAGTGGCTGAAACCCAGGTCGAGCGCGAACGCGCGGAGTCCGTCGAATTCCTCCGGATGGACCCAGCGGGCGACCGGGAGATGATCGCGGGTCGGCTGGAGGTACTGGCCAACGGTCAGAATCTCGACGCCGGCGCCTCGAATGTCCGAGAATGTCCGCTCGAGTTCGGCTGTCGTCTCGCCCAGGCCTACCATCAGTCCCGTCTTCACGCGACCCGTGTACGCGCCACGGTCACGCCGGCGCGCCGCTTCGCGAAGCAGGTCGAGGCTCCGCTCGTAGCGGCTGCCGGGGCGAGCCGAACGGTAGAGCCGCGGCACCGTCTCCATGTTGTGGGAGAAGACCTCGGGCGCCGCCTCGAGAACGACATCCAGCGCCTCGGCGACACCCCGAAAGTCGGGCGTCAGGACTTCGACGGCTGCCCCGGGAACTCGATTGCGGATGGCGCGTATCGTGTCGGCGAAGTGGCAGGCGCCGCCGTCCGGAAGATCGTCCCGGTCCACCGACGTGACGACGACGTGCCGGAGCCCCATCGTGGCTGCCGCCTCGGCGACCCTCGCCGGCTCGTCGCCGTCTACGCCCGGGGCGGGACGACCGGTGTGAACCGCGCAAAAGCCGCACCGACGGGTGCACGTGTCGCCCAGGATCATGAATGTGGCGGTACCGTGCTCGCCCCAGCATTCGTAGATGTTCGGACAGCGGGCCTCTTCGCACACCGTGTTCAACGACAGGCTCTCGACGAGCCGGCGTACACGCCGGTAGGACTCCGGCGTTCGCAGCCGGATACGCAGCCACTCCGGGCGGGAACGGCGGCCTCCGCCGGCCGAGGCGCGCGATACGCCGATGGAGACGAGTTCGTCCATGGGGTTGCGAACCGGGCGGCCGTTTGGCGGCCGCGGGTCAGCCGGATCCTACCTCCCCGGGGCCCGCGTTGACCAACTCCCGTCCGAAGACCTCGGCGAAAGCCGCGGCGCACGTGGCCGCCACCTCGTCCAGACGGTGGCGGCGGCCCGTGAGCGCCTCGATCGAGGTCATCACGCCGGCGTCGAAACCGCAGGCAAGGAGGCCGGCGAAGTCGTCGAGGTCGGTCGTCACGTTCAGCGCGAAGCCGTGGGTGGTCACCCATCGCCGGAGGTGAATGCCGATCGAGGCGATCTTCCGCGGCCCGACCCACACGCCGATCCGCTCGCGCTCCTCGCCGCCAACTGCCGCAACGCCGAACTGAGCGACGGTCCTCACCAGCGTCTCCTGCAGATCCCGAACGTAGGAGCGAACGCCGCGCCGGTCCCGTCCCAGGTCGAGGACCGGATAACCGACGAGCTGGCCCGGTCCGTGGTAGGTCGCTCTGCCGCCGCGGTCGCAGTCGACCACCGCGATCCCCCGCTTCCGCAGCCACTCCGGTTTGGCCAACACGTCGTCGCGGTCGCTGTTCCTCCCCACCGTGTAGGTCGGTGGATGCTCAAGCAGAAGGAGCGTGTCCGCTGACTCCGGCTCGCCGTCCAGGATCCGCTGCCGGATGCCTTGCTGGAGTTCGACGCCGCGCTCGTAGCCGACCCGGCCGAGCCACGCGGCGCGAATCGACTGCCGGGCCAAGGCCGGCGCCCTTTCGCAGCGTCCCCGCTCCACAGACTGGCTGCCGCCTCCGTTATACACTCCTCCTTCCTATCACCAACACACTCAGCATTCGACCGGTGCGCCCCAACCATGCCAAGCTTCGATGACCGAACCGCCAAGTCGGCTGTGCAAGGTACCGCACGCCGGACACGTCACGACTGCAGAGATCCACGGCGAGAGAGCCGATCGTAGTGCTCAGCCGGCTCCTTCTGACTCTGCGAGGTTGGCTCCGGAGGATTCGGCGCGAGTGGAGAACCCGGAAACAGAGCGGCGATACAGGAACCCTGCGAGACAGCCAGCCGTCGCGGACACCCGAGAACGCCGAACCCACACCCATCGCACCAAACGGTGACGCCAAGACCCACCGAGCGTGCGCAACGCGCCAGCCGAACGGCAACGAGAACTGTGAGGATGGCGACGCTCCTAGCGACGACACTTGCGAACCTCTGGCCGCCATCGAGGCCCCCGGCCAAAGCGCGCAAAGAACCGCCCGCACAGGGCCCAGACGGGAGAGTGAGAAGCGCGCTTCGTTGAGTCCCTCTGAAGAGGGAACCCAACGTCCGCTGGCGACTCCGCCTCCTCGGAACATCCCAGGACGACGGAGACGTGCGACTTCGAACTCTCCTAGTAGCAGCGTCCGCAGCGATAGCGCTGCGCTCTCCCGCATGGAACAAACGCGGTTGTTCCATGCAAGCGAAGGAGAACGCGAGGCGAAGAAGCCGCCTCGCTCCAACCCTCGCCCGGAACTGATCTGCCGTAAGACGCCACAGCACTGGGAAGTGGTGCTCGTCGCAGATCAGGCCGTGCGGGTCGACGCAGTCATCCAGCAGAACGAGGAGCTTGAGGGGGTCAACGGTCAGTGGCTGGTGCGATCCTTCGCTGAGAACATCTCGATCAGCCTGACGGCCAGCGATCGTCTCGACGTGCCCCTGGCCGGCGACAAGCCCCTCATCTTCAAGCTGAACAAGCAAGGGGACGATGTTGGCCGTCACGTCGCCTCCGTGACACGAGGACACTTTCTCGTGATAGCACGCCGTGAGCTGAAGCGAATGGGCCATGAGCAGTTCGCGCCGGAGGCTTGCTCCGATCCCGGTTTCCGAGCGCATTTCTTCTGCAAGGACGGCAACGAGTCGGAAATCGATCGACTTGGCTTTGAAGGAACCGAGATACCACTGAGTGGCTCGCACTTCTCCATTGAAGGCCAGCGGATCTTCGACGATTCGGATGAAGGCGACCTGTTCGGAGGACAGCCTCCGTCGTTCAACGCCTCGGCCAACGTGCTCTGGGCGCGGGTTGGAGAAGAGCAGCCCGACGGTTGGGCCAAGAACTTCAAACCCCAAGAAGCCGGTCTTTCCGACGTCCTTGACGGCCGACAGGGGCGCTTCTTCGTCAGAGCGTACGACAGCGAAGGACGACTGCTCGACAGCGTTCAGTTCCGATACCTGCGGGCCTTGAAGGGCATTCAGGTCAACGGAGCGCCTTACTGCCAGCACACACTCTTGCTTCCTGATCCGACCGGCCATCCGGTGGCGAAAGTGCAGTTTACAGGGAATGCGAAGGTAGACATCAGCGACATCTCCTCCGGGGCCGCTTCTTCGGAAGGAGATACCCTTGAGGCCCAGCCGACCCCCGACGGGGACGACTTCCAGTGTCGCCTGGAGGCTGAAGGCTGCCAGGTTTGCACTCGTGTGACGCTGCCGCGAATCTGGTGGCGGGTCGACAGAGGGCCAGACGTCGAAGGAGCCTGGGGGGACCGACCGCTTCAAATGTCACGACAGGAGTTCCAGAAGCTCGCCAAGACGAAAGCGTCAGTTCAACTTCGAGTACCGAAGCGCATCAGGTCCGTCTACGTCGGATTCGACGGAGAAGAGAATCGGCCGAGCTACCCAAGCCGGAACGGCTGCGTGACCCTACCGCTCGCGGACTTCACCGACTACGCGCAGATTGCTGGCCCACTGACAAGCGGTGCCCGGTTCAACGTCCAGTTCGACGAAGCAGGCCAAGAACCGCTGTGCCTTGTTCGCGTGTCCGCCGACCCTCCGCCAGAGGTCGTCTGGTTCTGCTGCGAACCGACCACCATCGACCGCGGCGACCAAGCGACTCTCCGCTGGAGAGCCCGTAACGCGGCTAGCGTCAGCGTCGTTATCGAACCGTCCATCGGGGAGGTCGGCACGACCGGAGAGCTCGTTGTTGCACCCAAGGCGACCACGACCTACACTCTGAAGGTCTCCTCGCCCGGCCTGCCGGTCGCCACGAGACGCGTGACGGCGAGAGTTCGTCTGCCGCCGAGCTCCGACGAAACGCTATCCGCCCACGTACGGTGCGGCCGCGGCTGGCGGCCAGGCAAGGGCTTCAGCGCGCGCGAATTGCGTTCTGCGGGGCTGCCGGCCTCGGGTGGAAGGCAGCGGTCGGTTCCCAGGGACCCGCGAAGGCGGAGTTCACACTGGCGCAACGTCGAGACGCTCCGGAGATGGATGAATGCCTGAAACGCCCGATATGCACGACATGCAGTCCTGGCCGAAGAAGATCCGTCAGAGGTTCGAGGGCTATCTGAGAACGTCGTTCTTCTTCAAGGATCCGCAGCTGCGGGCGTCGTTTCAAGCCGCCCTCGCGGAAGGAGATCTCCTGAAGGGCCCTTTCACCGAAGACGCTCGCGATTTCGAACGCGGGATCTCAGCACCGGACCTCGCCCGCGAGTGCTTCCCGCAGGCACCTGACGAGATCCTGCCGGCACTGATGGAAGCGAAGCTCCATTCTCACCAGGAGCGAGCGATACGCGCCGCGCACTGCGGCTCACAGAACGTCGTCGTAGCCACGGGCACTGCAAGCGGCAAGACGGAAAGCTTCCTCTATCCGATCCTCTTTGATCTCTATCGTGAGCACTTGGCGGGCGAACTGGATCAACCGGGGGTGCGAGCGCTGATCCTATACCCGATGAATGCGCTGGCAAACGACCAGAGGGAGCGACTTCGTAAGATCTGCAAGCAACTGCAGGAGGCGAACTCCGGGTTCCGGCCAACCTTCGGGCAGTACATCGGCCAAACGCCCGAGGACAGGAATGACAAACGGAGAAACGCCGACTGGTGGACCGAGCATCGCTTGGCGGACTATGAACTGGTCTTCCGTAAAGAAATGCGCAAGACGCCCCCTCACATCCTGCTGACGAACTACTCGATGTTGGAGTACCTGCTGATCCGGCCTATGGATAGCAACCTGTTCGACGAAGGCCGTAGCGAGCACTGGAAGTTCATCGTGCTCGACGAAGCTCATCAGTATCGTGGCGCCAAGGGCATGGAGATGGGCATGCTGATCCGGCGCCTAAAGCAGCGGCTGCGCGACGGTGGGCGGGAGGCGTCCTTTCGTTGCATCGCAACCAGCGCGACGCTCTCGGCGGGAGAAGGCGCGGCGGCCCAGCGGGCCGTCGCGGAGTTCGCAACGGAGCTCTTCGGAGAGCAGTTCTCGGAGGAGGGCATCGTCTTCGGCACGAGCCACGCAAAGTCGGCCGGGGCTGCTCCGCGCCGTTACCACGCGTTCCTGCGGGCTCTCGAAGGGGCCTTCCTGGTCCACCGGGACGGAAAGGACGCCGTCGTCCTCAACCGAACGATCGGCGCAACCCATGCCTCGTCTGCGGTTCCCCTTGAGCTCGCCCTGTGCCGGGAATGCGGCCAGCACTACTACGTCGGCCGAGAGAGAGAAGGGAAGCTGCAGGAGGCAGTACGCGACCCTAGCCACCTCGACTTCGGCGTCGACTACTATCTGCCCGACGAGGACGGTCAGCTGGTTCTTTGCCGAGCGTGCGGCAAGCTGTCGCCGGGCAGCCCGGCGTGCGACTGCGAGGCGGGCCTTCGGGTGATTAAGTGCCCGAACCCCTCGGACGAACTGAAGAGCGACCAGCTCAGGCAGTGTGAAGCCTGCGGCTATCGGCGCGGCGGAATCGGCGACCCAGTCCAGGAAATCGTGCATGGATCCGACGGACCCAATGCGGTAATCGCGACCGCCCTGCACGAACTACTCCCGCCCTCCGGGAAGCGCGTGCTGGCTTTCGCGGACAGCCGGCAGGAGGCCGCGTTCTTTGCCTGGTACGCCCAGGATTCCTACGAGAAACTGCGCGACCGCAACCTGATCATGCAGGCCATCAATCGAGAGTCCGTTGGCCGGAAGGGTCTGAGCATCGACGATCTCGCCAACCGACTGATCCGCGAATGGCAAGAGAGGGGTCTCTTCAAGGAGGTCGCCACCGACGAAACTAGGAAACGTCGTGTGCTGACCGCGGTCCTGCGCGAAGCGCTGACGGACGAGAAGCGCCTGTCCCTGGCAGGCGTCGGGCTCGTCGAGTGGTTCGTCCAAACGCCCGATGCCCTCCAGCTACCGAGGTCAATGCAGCGTCCGCCGTGGAACCTCACAGAGAACGAGTCCCGATGCCTGGTCGCCTATCTGTTGGACGCTCTGCGCCATCGCTACGCGATGAACCTGCCGGCCGGAGCCGCGACTCCCCCGTGGCTTGAAGTCGCGCCTTCACGTTCCCAGATCGCCTACAAGCGCGGCAAGCCCGGCAAGCAACAGAACGTCAAGCAATGGGGCGCTCCCGCTTCGGCCGCTGCTCTCTTCCTGAACCGCCTGCTTGAGAGAGGCGATGTCCCCGAGAACCGTCGACGAGAAGAGACGCAAGGGCTCATGGAAGCGATATGGGACGCCCTCCGACGACTCAACGGAAACTCCGTTCTCGTCCGGGGGTCGGTCAACGGCTCGTTCCAGCTCAACTCTGATTGGCTGCGAATCAGGCCTGCCAATCCGGAAGACACCTGGGAATGCGGTACCTGTGCAACCGTGGCCTATCACAACATCCGAAGCGTGTGTCCCAGACACCGTTGTCCGGGAATCCTCCACGCCGCAGACCAGAAGCGGCTGACCGAGAACCACTATCGCCGCCTCTACGCAAAGCACGACCTGCCCCCGGTCCTGATCGCGGAAGAACATACGGCTCAGATCGACAGCGCCGAAGCACGCAAGAGGCAGAGTGATTTCAAGAAGGGCGAAATCCACCTGCTTAGCTCCTCGACGACGTTCGAAGTCGGCGTCGATCTCGGAGAGCTCGATGTCGTCTTCTTGCGGAACGTGCCGCCGGAGCCCTTCAATTACACGCAGCGCGTGGGCCGGGCAGGCCGGCGAGGCGACAAGCCCGGACTGGCTCTAACGTATTGCCGCCGGAACCCGCACGATCTCTACCACTACGAGGACCCGCGACGCACCGTGATAGCAGGGGAAGTTCAGTCGCCGCGTCTAAGGATGACGAACGAGAAAATCATCCTCCGGCACATGATGGCCGCCGCACTGTCCAGCTTCTTCAGGCGGAACCGCGAACGGTTCAAGCGGGTCTCCGACTTCGTCGGAGACTGGCAAGCACCGCATGCGACATCGGATCTCAGGGCTTTCTGCGAAAGGGACGCCGGACTCGCCGAGACTCTTCGGGAGATCGTACCCGAGCGCATGCACGAACGCACCGGTCTCGCATCCTGTGACTGGATCGAGCGTATCGCCGGGCCTTGCAGCCGGCTCGCCGAGGTAGAGGCGGAGGTCTGCTCTGACTGGCTTGACATGGAAAGTTACAAGGAGGAACTGATCGCCCGGGACAGAAGCACAGGGCCGGTCGAAAGGCGCAGACGAGCAATCAAAGAGGAGTTGACCTTGAGCTTCCTGTCGCGCAAGGCCGTCATCCCGAAGTACGGCTTCCCGGTAGATGTCGTTGAACTCGACACGCGTCGGGAATCCGGAACCCCGACCGGTGTCTCCCTTCAGCGAGATCTTTCGCAGGCGATCGCCGAGTACGCACCTGGCGGCAAGGTAGTCGCCAGAAAACAAGAATGGGAGTCGTGCGGAGTGAAGGTCGTGCCGGACAAGGCCCTGCCCGTACGGCACTATACGTACTCCAACGCGCTCGATTTCCGTCAATGGAGCGAAGGCGCGGCCGAGGTACCTCACGACGCGAGGGAGTACCTCATCCCAACGTTCGGCTTCGTGACGCCACTCGACAAGAAGTCGAAAGAACCCACAGGGCGGGCCCGACGCCTGTACACGACGCGGCCCTTCTTTCGGGGTTTCGAGGGGTCAGACGAGGTAGCCCAACCGGAGGAGAAGACCCTGGCGGGAGTCCGAGCGACCAAGGCCCAACCTGGCACGTTAGTGGTCCTCTGCGAAGGAAGAAACCGACGCGGCTTCTACATCTGCCTCTCCTGCGGCGCCCACGACACGAGGCGCAAGTCGAATCACAAGTCACCGGCCGGACGAGACTGCCAAGGTAAGTGGAAACGGCTCTCGCTCGGTCACGAGCTGGTAACGGACGTTCTGCGACTCCGGTTTCCCGGACGGCTTGGCGAGTGGGAGGCCTATTCGGTCGCCTATGCCGTTCTACTCGGCTCGGCCGCCCGTCTCCACGTGCCGAACACAGACCTGAACGTAACGATCACAGGCGGTGCGCATGCCGACTCGGGCGCCGCCATCGTCCTCTACGACAACGTGCCGGGCGGGGCCGGGCTCGTAGAGCAGCTTGAGGACGAAGTGCTCTTCAGAGCGGTACTCAAGACGGCTTCCGAGAGAGTCGCAGGCCCCTGCGGCTGCGATTCGAGTTGCTACGGCTGTCTTCGCAGC
This sequence comes from Candidatus Multivoraceae bacterium, assembly GCA_965219625.1. Lineage (GTDB taxonomy): Bacteria > Acidobacteriota > Thermoanaerobaculia > Multivoradales > Multivoraceae > Multivorans. Next base: position 1,255,998 of record OZ244782.1, read on the forward strand.
TACCGCAACCAGTTCGCTCACCCGCACCTGAATCGATGCAAGGCTCGAGAAGTGCTCGAGGCGGTCCTCGCCTGAATCTCGAATCGGACAGTCGCCGCTCACGGCTTGCCCGCGGCTCGAGGACATCGGTTCGAATCGCCCTTGCCGGCGGTTGACATGTTCTCCACATGAAACTACTGTCGCGAACATGCCCAGAATGCTCCAAATCCGCAACGTCCCCGAGGACACCCACCGACTTCTGAAGAGTCGGGCCGCGATGGAGGGAGTGTCCATGTCCCACTTCGTGCTGCGCGAGATCGAGAAGATCGTCCGACGGCCGAGCCGCAGGGAGGTGTTGGAAGCCATCCGCAACCAGCCTCCGGTAGCGCTCGACGTGACGCCGGCCGAGGTGGTCAAGGAGGCGCGAGACTCCCGAAGGTGGTGATTGACGCCTCGGCCGCCGTCGAGCTGTTGCTGGACACCGCGCGCGGACGCCGCCTGAACTCGATGCTGTCGGCGGAGTCCGTCGAGATTCACGTTCCACACCTCGTGGATCTGGAGATCGCCCAGGCAATTCGACGCTACGTACGACGAGGCGCCTTCGACGCCGAGCGGGGCGCACGGGCGCTGCGTCACTGGCGGCGACTCCAGGCGGAGCGCTACGGGCATCTCGAGTTCCTTGACCGGATTTGGGAGCTTCGGCAAAACGTCTCGGCCTATGACGCGGTCTATGTCGCCCTGGCCGAAGCCCTCTCCATGAACCTGTTCACGGCGGACCGGAGGCTCGCCGGCGCTCCCGGGCTCGCGGGTCGGATCGAACTGATCTGACCGAAGCTGCCGGGAAGCAAGGATGAAGGGCCGAGCGCGTGACGATGGCAACGGAAGGACGAGCCGAGCGCCAGTCCGCCGGCAGCAGCCGCGGGAACGACGTCGCGAAGCCTCGGATCGGTCTCGTGCTCACCGGCGGAGGGGCTCGGGCCGCCTATCAGGTGGGGCTGATCCGTCACCTGGCGGCACGGCTGCCGGAGTTCCGTTTCGATGTCCTGACCGGCGTGTCGGCGGGAGCGATCAACGCCGTCTTCCTCGCCTCGCACCCCGGACGTGCCGTCGAGGCGACGGCGGCGCTGAGTCGCCTGTGGCTGGAGCTGACTCCCGACCATGTCTTCCGCGACGACGGCTGGTCGCTCGGCAGAATCGCCGTCCGATGGCTGCTCAACCTCGCTTCTGGCGGCGTCCGCATCCGACCCAAGGTCCGGGGATTGGTCGACAGCACGCCGCTCTCTCATCATCTGTCGCGGGTACTCGGAGCGGATACCGGGAACGGCCGCGTGCTGCCCGGTATCGCGAAGAACATCGACCGCGGCGAACTCGAGGCAGTCGCGATCACCACCGTCGAGTGGTCCACCGGGCACACCGTGACCTGGGTCCAGGGCCGGGATATCGAGACCTGGGAACGACCGAAGCGCCGCTCCGAGCGGGCCGCCCTGACCCTCGACCACGTTCTGGCTTCCTCCTCGCTGCCCTTCATCTTCCCGGCCGTGCGGATCGGCGAAGCATGGCACGGCGACGGAGGCGTCCGCCTGACCTCGCCCCTCTCTCCAGCTCTGCACCTCGGATGCGACCGGCTGATCGCGATCTCCACTCGCCATCAGCCGCCGACGGAACCGCCGCCGGCCACGAACTACCCGCCGCCGGCCCAGTTCGCGGGCGTGCTGATGAACGCCGTCTTCCTCGACCAGCTCGATCAGGACGCGAACCGGATGGAGCTCGTCAACGGCCTCTTGGCCCGGATTCCCGAAACGGAGCACGGCAGCTTCCGGCATGTCGACCTGCTGCTGCTCCGCCCCTCCGAGGACCTGGGGCGGCTCGCGAACCGCTTCGAGCCCCAGCTGCCAAGGGCATTCCGCTTCCTCACCCGCGGTCTCGGCACCCGCGACACGGCAAGCCCGGATCTGCTGAGTCTGCTGATGTTCCAGCCGGACTACATTCAGGCTCTGGTCGCAATCGGCGAGCGCGACGCGGCGGCGAACGAAGAGGCCATCGCGACGCTCGTCGGCATGCCCTGAACAGCTTCGGAATCACCCTGAAGAGGCACTAAGATTCCCCTCCCGGCCGGCGTTTCGGCCATCCACACGAGAGGAGATTCATGGCCGATATCGCGCGCATCGAAGAGCTGCTGGGGGCAGAGGCGGAAAGCCTGCTGGGGCATGTCTGCAGCGGCATACCGAAGGACCTCCTGACCGTGCCGGGACCCGACTTCGTCGACCGCGCGTTCGGCCCGTCGGACCGGAACAACCAGACTCTGGCGAGCCTGGAGCGGCTGCTCGGCCACGGCCGCCTGGGAGGCACCGGCTATCTCTCCATCCTGCCTGTCGACCAGGGAATCGAGCACTCCGGCGCCGCTTCGTTCGCACCGAACCCGATCTACTTCGACCCGGAGAACATCGTCCGACTCGCCATCGAGGGTGGCTGCAACGGCGTCGCCTCGACGCTGGGAGCGCTTGGCAGCATCGGCCGAAGGTACGCCCACAAGATCCCCTTCATCGTCAAGTTGAACCACAACGAAAGGCTGACCCATCCGCACACCTACCACCAGGTCCTCTTCTCGCGCGTCGAGCAAGCGTGGAACCTGGGCGCCGCGGCGGTCGGCGCCACCGTCTACTTCGGCGCGAACGTCTGCCGCGAGGAACTCGTCGAGATCGCCGAGTGCTTCGACCGCGCGCACGAACTTGGCATGGCCTGCATCTTGTGGTGCTACCTGCGGAACAGCGGGTTCAACGTCGACGGCGTCGACTACCACGACGCGGCGGACCTGACGGGGCAGGCGAACCACATCGGCGTCACGATCGAGGCCGACGTGATCAAACAGAAGCAGGCGACGAAGAATGGCGGCTATCCGGCGGTCGGGTTCGGCAAGACGCACGAGCTGGTCTACGGCGATCTCGTGTCGGATCATCCGGTCGAGCTCGTCCGTTGGCAGGTGGCGAACTGTTACATGGGCCGCATCGGCCTGATCAACTCAGGCGGCTCGTCGAGCGGCGCCGGCGACCTCGCGGCCGCCGTCCGCACTGCCGTCATCAACCGCCGGGCAGGTGGTCAGGGCCTGATCTCGGGCCGCAAGGCCTTCCAGCGGCCGATGGCCGAGGGAATCGAGCTCCTGAACCACATTCAGGATGTCTACCTCTGCGAGGACATCACCGTCGCGTAGCGTGAGCGAGAAGCCGGCGAACTCAGTTCAGGCTGTCGACGACGGCCTCCGACTGCTCCAGGCGCTTCAGCAGAGCGAGCAGGACATCGAGGGGCGGCCCCCACAGACGGTGCCGGCCGAGGTGATAGACGGTGACCGGGAGCACTTCTCCTTCGATCTCGACTTGTCTCTCTTCGACCAGGCGGGGCTGACGAAGCGCCGACAGAGGCAGGCGGACGGACGGCGATTCGACGTTCGAACCGTCGTCTTCTGGCTGCGGGACGGCGACGACGCAGGCGCGGAGACGAAAGCCGCCGGCGCCGGCCACTTCGTCGAGTTCACCCAGGCGGAGAATGCGCGAAGGTTCGACGCCCAGACCGACACTGCCCAAGCGGCCAACAGTCGGCCAGGGGTCGTCGCCGTCGAAAGCGGCGGCCGGGAAGGAGAGGGGCGGAGATTCCTGCGGCTCTTCACGCAGGAGAGTCCAAAGCTCGGTTGATTCGACGTAGAGCGGAACGAGCATGGCAACGGCGGTACCGCCCGTCTCCGCCGGCGGCAGCCGTCTCGATCGATCGAGTCGAGTCCGCACTTCCAGGATCCAGCTCACGTGCCGACCCTACCCCGGCCGCAACTCGATCCGGTACGTCGGCCGAGGGCCCTGGGAGACCGCGTCGGGCGTCAGCTCGAGCCGCAGCCGATGGATGGCGACCGGGACATTGGACCACCACATGCGATGCCGCGCAATCGGCGGATCGAGCGCCAGACGCGCCTGCACGCCCCCCTCGTCCGGTTCGAGCCGCTCCGGCGCCTCGATCTCGGCGCCCGCAACCTGTAGACGAGTGGCCGCGCCCTCAAGGTCGAGGTCAAGCCGAGGACCTTCGTCTGCGCCTTCCCAGGCGACCAGAAACTCGACCGGACCCTCGCCGATCAGAATCCGCCCGTCGCCAAAGCGCGACAGCTCGCCGACGAGCGGCCTGAGCCACAACTTGCCAACGAACAGATCCTCCCGCCCGGACCGGTTCTGCCGCTCGGTGGTCTCGACCGGGAGAAACCGATGAAGAGCGCCGGACGACGGCTCGGCTGCCCCGAACAAGGCACCCGGGGCTCGCCACAGCGGGTAGACGAACGCCGCAGCGGACACGGCGACGACCGCGAGGCGCGCTCCGCCGAACCGGCCAGGCAGGAACCAGAACAATGGCAAGAGCGCGCCGATGCCGGCCGGGCCAGGCGCCGCTCCGTCGCCGAGGTCGAACGGATACGCGAGGACCCGCGTAGCCAAGCACCCGAGCGCGCCGAACAGCGCAACCCGCCGCCAGCCGCCGGCAAAGAGCCCCCACACTGCCGCGAAGAGCAGGGGCACACCCCAGGGAATCAGACCCACCGAGCGACCGACGAGCGCATGACGGGCCGCGTCGAGCCTCAGGTCAACGGCCGCTCGCAGATCGAACCGGGATCGACCCGGGGAAGGACTCCCGGCATCGCCGCCGAGACGGGCCGCGGGAGCGGACCACGCCTGGATATCGAAGTCGACCGCCGGGAAACCGGACACGCGATCGAACACCCGCTGCTCGACCGGCCCGAAGCCGCCCCGCGCGAACGCCTCGACCCCGGACGACGCGCCCGCGGTCAACGCCCCCGCAGCGACCAGCAGCGGCAGCGCGACCCGACGCCACGGGCCGGCAGCAGCAAGCCAGATCAGGGCGAGGAGGGACGGCAGAAGCGCCCAGCCATCCTCCGCGGAGACGACGGAAAGCACCCCGAAGCACCCGATCAGACTCCAACGGAGCGCCGTCTTCCTGGGCGCTCCGACGGCAGCGGGTACGCCGGCCGGCGGCATCGCCTGGACCGCCAAAGCCCAGGCCAGACCCGACATCGCAAGCCTGAACAGCCCAGGCGAACCAAGCGGCAAGAGAGCGAAGGCCGTCGTCCCGGCAACACAGATCCCGACCCAAACCGGGCCGAGAAGCACCCCGCGACGCGCAAGCACGAACGCCGAGAGGGAGGCGGTCAGCGCGAGGAGCAGCCAGTTGAGGACCGCCGGTCCGCGCTGCGGCGACACCCGAACGAAGGGCGCCGCGAACACCGCGTACGCCGGCGGTCGGGCAAAACCGAGACGACCGGAACCTCGGCCATCTCGCCGGTCGGCCAACCGTTCCAGAGCGACCGCGCCAGGTTCTCGCTGCCAAATGCGCAAATGCCGGTCGTAGTCCCCACGATCCCAGGCCAGATCGCCGTCCCAGGCGAGACTCTGTGCCGCCAGCTGGAAGGAAACCTCACGCTCGGCGGAGTCCGGTCCCGTCGAACGAAGAGCGACCGGCAACAGCGCAACGAGCGCCGCCGCCAGAGCCGCCCACGGCCATCGGCGTGCCAAGGGGACGTCCATCCGTTCACAGCGCGCGGTCGAAGGCCGAGGCGCCGCAGGCTGTCATCGAAGAACCCAGAGACACGTGCGGCTCGATCCGCAGCCGCGCCGGACCCGGCGGTCGCCGCAACGGAAGGGCGATGCGGCAGACGCTGCCGGGCGCTACGTCGCGCGGCAAGCGCAACCACGGCCTGCAGGCAAGCAGGTCGCGACCCCGATACCAGAGCTGTGGCTCGAGCAGGACGCCGCCTTCCGCATTGCGACCGGCCAGCCAGGTCGCAAACCCGGTGTTCTGGACGACAATCTCGAGCGTTCGGCGCTCGCCCTCCGCCCAATCCGCATCCATGCCCTCGATGTCGATGCGGCCCGGCAGCCAGCCCCAGGTCAGCGAGGTCGGCCGCGCGGGCTCTGGTGGAAGGACGGAAGCCGACGAGACCGCGTCAGGCGGCGGTCGACGCGACCAGGCGATGAGAGCGTCGACCACCGCTTCGGCCGCGGCGGCCGGGTCGTGCTCCCGAACCACGAACGAGCGCGCTGCCTCGCCCATCGCCTCAAGCCGCGCCGGCGCGTCAAGCAGCTCCCGCAGCAAGCCGGCCAGCAACGACGCCTCTGCCGCGGGTTCGACCTCGAGCGGCGCCTTGACGACGACCGACCCCGGCAGCTCGGCAAACTGCGCATAGTCCGAGACGACCACCGGCCTGCCGAGCGCCAGAAGGCGCAGGAGCGACGCGGAGGTCTCGCCGGCACTCGGGTAGCGCAGGTTCAGACACAGGTCGCACGCGACGATGGCGGCTCGGAAAGCGGGAGGATCGAGGAATCCGGTGATCGCGACGCGGTCCAGAACGCCCAGGTCACGCGCGAGCGCCGTCAGATCGAACTCCGGCGATACGTCGCCCGCGATCAGCGCATGGACCCGCTCCATCCCCGGCAGCGCAAGCGCCCTGATCAGCGCGTCCGTACGCTTGATCGGCGTCTGGAAGCCGAAAGAACCCAGCAGAAACACACCCGGCCGTACGCCGATTCGCCGCCGAAACGCCCTCGCCTCGTCGCCGCCGGGGGCCTCCGGCGCCGGCATCGGCATCGGCACCCGGCGAATCGGCGGCAGCGGACGGCCCGACGCGACTTCGCCCAGTTCCTCCCGCAGGAAGCGCTCGCCCCAGTGACTGTGGGTCAAGAGCCCCCGCTGCCGCAGGAGCAGCGACCCGTGTGCCGGCAGTTCGAACAGCCGCGAGCGACCGTGGGCGCCCCAGCGAGTCGGCAGCGCGGCCGCAGCGCCCTCCCAGCCGTGCTCGCGACCCAGAGTCGCGACGTAGGAGTCGAGATCGCCCTCCGCCAGCGTCGACTCGACAACCAGATGATGCAGCCGCAGATCGTGGACGGTCGCCACGCCGGGCTCGACTCGGGCCAGCCGGAGGATTGCCCGGTGGTAGACGTTGTTGCCGAACTGGTAGAACGGCAGCCGTTGCTCCGCGTCGAGCTCCGTCGTCTCCGCCAGCGGCCAAGATCTCTCGATCTCCGTTGCCACGTCCTGACCCGGCAGCCGCACAAGCCGCACGTCGCACCGCGGCGCGAGTTCCCCCAACAGGTCGACGCTGTAGTCCGCGATGCCTGACCGCACCGGCGGCAGAGGCGAGACGAAGTCGATTGGGAGCCCGGTCACACGCCGCCAGGAGCTAATCCGACCTCTCGCCGGCGGGCGCTTCCAATTGGCGCGCCAGCCAGGCGTCGATGAAGGGATCGATGTCGCCGTCGAGCACTCGCTCTACCGCCGAAACCTCGAGTTTCGTGCGATGGTCCTTGACCATTCGGTAGGGATGGAGAACGTAACTTCGAATCTGTGAGCCGAAGCCGATCTCCAGCTTCTGCCCCTCCCGAGCCGCCTGTTCCTCACGTCGACGCTGCACTTCCCGGTCGTACAGGCGGGCCTTCAGGATCTTCATCGCCATCGCCCGGTTCTTGATCTGGCTCCGTTCGTTCTGACAACTGACGACGATGCCCGACGGGAGATGCGTGATGCGCACCGCCGAGTCCGTCACATTCACGTGCTGCCCGCCGGCCCCGGAAGAGCGGAACGTGTCGATGCGGATGTCCTTGTCTTCGACCTCGATGTCGATGTCGTCGTCGACCTCCGGATAGGCATAGACGGATGCAAACGACGTATGCCGCCGCCGCGCCGCGTCGAACGGCGAGATCCGCACCAGCCGATGAACCCCGTTCTCGCCGCGCAGACGGCCGAAGGCGTAATCGCCGCGGATCGCCACGGTGGCGCTCTTGAGTCCGGCCTCGTCGCCGTCGAGCCGGTCGAGCAGGGTGACGCTGAAGCCGCTCTGATCGGCCCAGCGCAAGTACATCCGCAGCAGGATCTCGGCCCAGTCCTGCGAGTCCGTCCCGCCCTCGCCAGGGTGAATCGCGAGAAGGGCGTTCAGATCGTCGTCCTCGCCCGAGAGCTTGAGTTCGAGGTCGAGCGCAGCCGTCTCGCGTTCGACTCTGGCAACGAACGCGTCGAGTTCGGTTTCGCCTTCGACCGCCTCGGCACTCTCGGCGAGCAGTTCGAGCCACGCCTCGGTTTCCTCGCGGTCCGCCTCCAGCTGTTCGAGCGTTGCGCGCCGCCGCTCCAAGCCGCGGCGGCGTCTCAGGAGCGGCGCGCTCTTTCTCGGGTCGTCCCAGAACCCTGGCTGCTGCATCTCCTCATCGAGTCGCGACAGCTGTTCCCGCAGGAGGACCGGGTCAAAGGTACCTCCGGAGACCGTCGAGACGGACCTTCAGTTCGGCGAGCGAGCGATTCGCGTCGGAAGCGATCATCGGCGGAGTATGGCAAAGCCGGAGAGCCCGAGGCAAAGGAGAGGAACGAGCCACGGCAGACGGACAAACGGAGTCGTCCCGCCAAGCGGCTCGATCTCGGCTCGCAGGACGCCCATTTCGCCGATGTCGAGACTCGCCACGACGCGGCCGCGATCGTCGACGATCGCCGAGATCCCGGTGATCGCAGCCCGTGCCAGGGGACGGCCGGTTTCGGCGGCGCGAAAGCGAGCCGCTCGCAGATGCTGATGCGGCGCCCAGGTGCTGCCGTACCAGGAGTCGTTCGTCATCGTCGCCAACACGCGGGCGCCCCGCCGAACCCGCAAAGCGACCTTCTGCGGAAAGACGATCTCGAAGCAGATCGACACCCCGAGCAAGACGCCGTCCGCGTCGAGCAGGCGCACCTCGTCCCCCGGGGAAAAGCCGCCAGCCTGACGCGCGACCTGGCGGACCATCGGCAGATAGCGGCCGAGAGGCACGTACTCGCCGAACGGCACCAAGTGCATCTTGTCGTACGTTTGGCGCTCCACCGCCTCCGTGCCGGCGCCTGGCGAAAGCAGGTAGGCGGCATTCAAGGCGCGCTCCTCGCCGCCGTCGAGGCGGCTGCGACGAGCGCTGTTCAGCAGCACCGAGCAGCCACCCGCAACCAAGCGCTCGACATCGCGGGCAAACCCCTCGTCGCGCTCCACCTGATAGGGCCAGCCGGCACTCTCCGGCCAGATGACGAGGGTCCCGGGCCGACACGCCTCGCGGCTCAACTCGAACAGCCGCTCGTAGTTCCGACGAATGCGGGCGAAGCGGGCATCGGTGCTCGCCGCCGCCTCGTTCGCCGTCTCCATGTAGATGTCGGGCTGCACGATCGCAATGTCCATTCGCGGCCCCGCCGCCTCTGGGCGATCTCGGACAGCGAACCGCGCCGCCAGAAGAAACGCTGCAACGACCGCAAGCGCAACCGCCGCCTGCCGCCGCGTGCTCGAGACCGCGAGCCGGACCGCGGCGAAACCAGTCGCCGCAACCAGCGCCGAGAGACCGTGGCTGCCGACGAATCGCGTCGCCTCGAGAGCGCCGGGTACGTCGACCCACGCATAGCCCAGGAGATTCCAGGGGAAACCGGCAGCGCCCAGCCCCCGCAGCCACTCGAGACTCCCCCAGATCGCCGGCAGGAGAAGAAGCGAGAGACGGTCGTGCCGCCGCAGGGCGAAGCCGGCCAGCCAGCAGAACAACCCGTGGCAGAGGCCGAGGTACAGGGCCAGACCAACGAGCAGCAGCGCCGAGACAACCCACGGGATGCCGCCGTAGACCACCAGAGTCGAGGCAATCCACGGCAGCGCGATGAGCCACGCGACCAGGCCGTGCAGCCAACCGAGCAGCAACCTCCGCAACGAACCGCCCGGCGCGATGGCGATGACGAACAGCGGCGCCGAGACGAACAGCGGCAACGCGGAGCCGGGGCCGGCATCGAAGCAGAAGGCCCACCACAGCCCGCCGAGAACGCTCACGGCGACCAGGAACCAAGGGGCCCCGGCGAGCGGGCCGAGCCACTCGGGCGATCCCCCAGAGCGCCGAGACGGATCCGAGCTCAGTTGTTCGGAGTGATCCAGGTCTCGAGCCCGTACTGCTTGGACAACTGCTCCGCGGCGGCATCGGCAGCCGCCTGATCGACGAACGGACCCACGCGAACTCGCTGCATCACCTCGCCATCCAGCGTCTGCGGCGACAGGAACGCAGGATGCCCGTCGCCAAGGAGCTTCTGCTCGACTGAGGCAGCCTGCGCCAAGTCGGCGCTCGAGAATACCTGGACGACCAGACCGGCAGACGGCGGCGGTTCGCCCGTCACGACGCCGGCGGCGACGCCTGCGGCCTGGCCGGCACGTTCGCCGAAGAACCGCACGACTTCGGCCGGCGCCGCGCTTCCCGTCTCCGCGGGCTCAGGTTCCGTCGACCGGGGCGGCAGCAGCGACGCCGGTTGCGGCGCCTCGCCCGCCTCGACCCCCGCGTCTGCGGTCGACCGCCCCCACCAGGATCCGGCTGCGAAGGCGGCGACGAGGACCAGCACGAGCAGAGCCGCGCCCGCAACGATCTGACTGTTGCTGAGGGCGACCTCGTAGGGCTCGTAGGAATCTCGGTTCACTCTTCGGGTTGTCTGGACGGCATGAGCGCCCTGAACATCTCGAGCGGCAGCGGGAACAGGATCGTCGAGTTCCTCTCCGTCGCGATGTCGGACAACGTCTGCAGATAGCGAAGCTGCAACGTCACGGGGTTCTTGCTGATCGCGTTCGCCGCCTGCGCGAGGGACTCGGACGCCTGCAACTCGCCGGTGGCGTGGATGACCTTTGCCCGCTTCTCACGCTCGGCTTCCGCCTGCTTGGCCATCGCCCGCTGCATCTCCTGGGGAAGGTCGACATGCTTGACCTCGACCATGGATACCTTGATGCCCCACGGGTCCGTCTGCTGGTCGATCACCGTCTGCAGTTGGTCGTTCAGCTTCTCACGCTCGGAAAGGAGCTCGTCCAGCTCGGTCTGTCCCAGAATGGAACGCAGCGTGGTCTGGGCCAACTGACTCGTGGCGAAGAGGAAGTTCTCCACCTCGACGATCGCCTTCGTCGGCTCCAGCACGCGGAAGTAGACGACCGCGTTCACCTTCACCGAGACGTTGTCCTTCGTGATGATGTCCTGGGGCGGCACATCCAGCACGACCGTGCGGAGCGAGACCTTGACCATCCGATCGATCGGCCACAGGACGAGAACCAGACCGGGGCCCTTGGGTTGCTCGAGAATCCTCCCGAGACGGAAGATGACCCCCCGCTCGTACTCGGCGAGGATGTTCACCCAGCGCGTGAGCAGGAAGAGAGCGACGACAAGGCCGAAGCCGAACAAGGGAAGGTAACCCGCCATAGCGATCAGTCCTCTTCTGTATTCCTCAGGAATCCCCGAGCGGTTCCACGCGCAGAGTCATGCCATCCACGCGCACGACGCGAACGCGGGCGCCGGCGGCGACCGCGACATCCGATTCCGCATTCCAGATCTCGCCGTGGAGCCGCACCTTGCCGGGCGCGCCGGCTTCGATGCCCGTACTCACAAGGGCCAGCTCCTCGAGCAGGCCCTCGCGACCGGTCGCGACGCGTCCCCGATACGCCTTGACCGCCAGCCGCGCGAGGAGCAGGGCGACGAGGCCCACGGTGACGCCGGCTGCAACGACGACTCGCAGGCTTGCCCGGAGAGCCGGGTCCGCGTCGCGAAACAGCATGATCGCACCGAGAATGAAGCAGATCGCGCCACCCAGGGTCAGGAGACCGAAGCTCGGGATCTTCAGCTCGAGAAACCAGAGCAGCCCAGCCAGGAACATCAAGGCGAGGCCGGCATAGTTGATCGGCAGCACGGACATCGCCCACAGGCCAAGGATCAGGCAGATCGCGCCGACCACCCCCGGAAAGATGGAGCCCGGATGAGTGATCTCGAAGATCAGCCCGATTGAGCCGAGCGACATGAGCAGGATGGCGACATTCGGATGGGCGATCAACGAACGGATGCGCTGGAAGGCCGACATCTCGACCCGTCGCACCGTCGCGTCCCGCGTCTGCAGCGTCCGTTCGCGGCCGCGTTTCTCGACGACACGCCCGTCGAGCTCGACCAACAGCGACTGGAGGCTGGGCGCGACGAGATCGACCAGACCTGCCTCGAGCGCTTCCTGGTCCGAGAAGGACCTGCTCTCGAGCACGGCGGACTCGGCCAGCTTCTGGTCGCGGCCGCGCCGGGCGGCGAGCGAACGAATCGTCGCCGCGGCGTCCTGGGTCACCTTCTCCCCCATCGCGCCGGGAATCTCCTGGCCGCCGCCGGCGACCGGGTGGGCCGCGCCGGTGTTCGTGCCCGGCGCCATCGCGGCAACGTCAGCGCCGAGGAGAATGAAGAAGCCGGCCGACGCCGCCTGCGAACCACTCGGCGAGACGTAGCAGACCACCGGCGTCGCCGCCTCGAGGAAGCTCGTGAAGACGCTCCGCATCGCCTGCATTTCTCCGCCCGGCGTCGACAACTCGACGACCAGGGCCTCCGCTTCCGTCCGGTCCGCCTCCGCAAGCACCTCGGTGATGAACTCGGCGACGACCACCTGAATCGCCGAATCGACTCTGACGACGAGGACTTCGCGACCTGCCTCCGACGACTGTGCAGCGTCTTCGTTCAGGTCGTTCCTCGACTCGGTCGATCCAGACCCGGCGAGCGGCTCGCTCGTCTCCGACTCGTCGGCAACCAGCGCGAACGGCAGGAGAAGAAGCGCGAAAACCGCGACAAGCCGGCCCGAAGCCAACCAAGGCAACTCTCGCAGAGGCCTCATCGCGCCGAGAGTCTACTCGACCGGCGGCCGTCGGATGGTCGGGGCGAGAGGATTTGAACCTCCGGCCTCACGGTCCCGAACCGTGCGCTCTACCAAGCTGAGCTACGCCCCGCCGACACCGCAGAATACGAGGCTGCTCGGCGGAAGTCCAGCCGAGGGAGCGACAACAGTCGGAGGGCCCGCTTCCGGAGGGAGAGCCGATCGACCCTGGACACCTTCGGCGCCCTCCGCGCGCCTCGACGGGCGACTTCCCACCCGCGCTGCGGCTCTGCTGGGCCGCCGCTACTCGGGCGCCCGGATGACGATCTCCTCGTCGTCACCCGCCTCGTGCTCGAGGAGCTCGCCGTTGACTTCGATCGTCGCCGCGGAGACGCGCCCGAACTGGACGCGCACCTCGCGGTCGGCGGAAACGACGAGGGACTCGCCCTGAACGCGAAGCTCGCTGACCGTCCGCTCGTCGTCCGCGAACACGTCGACCCAACTCGTCGCTTGAAACTCGATCGTCACGCGCAGCGCCCGCTCCTCTGCCGGTTGCTCCGCCGACTCCGAGGTCGGCTCGGCGGGCGCGGGCTCCACGACCGGCGGCGCCATCGGCTCGATGTCGCCGGCATCGTCGCGACCGAGGCCCGAGAAACCGAACCACACCAAAGCCGCTCCGGCCGCAACGAGGACGAGAAGCAGGACGACGGTCCGGCCGACCGACCAGGCGGAATCGCTCGTCGTGCTCTCCATGAGAGGTTCAGGTTGCTCCTGCGCGGACACCTGGAGGTAGAAGTTGAGCACTTCGTCGGCATCAAGCCCGACCACGCGCGCGTACTCGCGGAGGAAGCCCTTGACGAAGATGGCGGCAGGCAGAAGGTCGAAGCGGTCTTGCTCGAGTGCCTCCAGGTAGCGGATGTTGATCTTGCTCGCCTCGGTGATCGTCCGCAAGTCGACCCGGCGCAACTTGCGCTGATTGCGAAGCCACGTCCCGAACGACTCCCTCTCCAGTTCGACCTCCGCAGACAGGCCCTGGTTGCTATCATCAACGGTCATCTGTGTCATCCGATGGATGCCCATACTCTAACCTGGAATGCTCGGCGAAGCGGAGCCCTCGCCGACCCACCGTTCGTCACGCCGGGCTGATACGATCGCCTCTTCCGCAAAACGCGCCATCGACTCCGATGAGCCCGCTCGACGCCGAGGGCACTTGAACTCCGCATGAGGACAGCGCAACGCTTTCAGGACAGTCTGGCGCGCGGTGACATCGACGCAGTCGAGACGGAGTGGTTGAGCGCCGTCGAGGGCGACATCTCCGTCGACTCGTTCCTCCTCGCCGCCCGTGGGCTCCTCCGGCTCGACGAGGAGGAGCGGGCGGGCGCTCTCCTCGAACTGCTCGACGATCAACTGCGGGAGCGCGGTCTGTGGGCGGAGCGACTCGACCTGATCCGGGGCGCCGGCAGCCGCTACCTGAGCAGCGGACACATCTACGACACCGTCCTTGACACGTTGCACCAGCTCTACCCGAACCGCGAAGAGGATCTCCCCACCCTGCTCCACGAACTCGGACTCGACCGCGGAAGGCAGGACACGAACAAGCTCTGGGACAAGGTCGATCGACTGCGTAACCTGCTCCAGTTCCAGCCCGGCGACCCGGTCGAGATGACAGGACGCGGCGCCGGTCGGATCGCCGAAGTGAACATGGCCCTGCAGACCTTCAAGGTCGACCTGGAGGAGGCGAAGGGAGTAGCGGTCGGCTTCCGGGCAGCCGGCAAGATGTTGAGCCCCCTGCCCGAGGGCCACATCCTGCGGCGCAAGCTCGAAGAACCGGAAGAACTTGCCCGCCTCAAGCCGACCGCATTGCTGGAACTCGTGCTCAAGAGCTACGACCGGCCGCTGGCGGGCGCCGAGGTGCGTACGATCGTCGTCGGCATCGTCCCTGCCCGAAGATGGTCCAGCTGGTGGACGAGCGCGCGGAAGCAGCCCCAGGTGCTGTCGTCCGGCGGTCCGCGTCAGACCTACCGCTGGGTCGCGCGGACGGACGCCGAGAGCGCCCTGTGGGACGAGTTCGAGAACGCGAAGAACCACGAGAAGATCGCGCTCCTGCGCCGCGCGACGAACCAGTCGCAGGAGTTGCGGGAACGGATGGCGGCAGCGCTCGACACGCTGAGCCGCAACCTGAGGACCGACGAGCCGGCGTTCGCGTTCGAACTCCGCCGGGCGCTCGAGCGCTTCGGAGCGGAACCTTCCTGGCCCGCGGAGGAACTGCTGGCCGAACTCGTCGATCCCGCCGGGTTCTTCGCCGCGCTCGAGCAGCGAGCCGCGCGGGAACAGGCCTACGGGTTGCTGCCCGTCTGCCGCAGCGACTGGCGCGAGGTACTCGAACAGCGCTTCCTGTTCGAAACGGATACCCGGGCCATCGCCACGATCGCGGAACTCATCGATGATGACCTGCTGACCCGCTGCATCCAACGCGCCCAGCTCCAGCCCCATCGGACGCCCGCGGCGTTCACTTGGCTGGCCGAGCGCGCCGCCGACGATCCGAAGCTACGCGCCGGCCGCCAGAGCCGCCTGCTGAATCAGCTGGTTCAAGCCCTCCGTCATGACAGCTTCGGTCCGTTTCGAGCCCGATTGAAGGACCTCTTCGACTCCGGCGGCACGGTGCCCAAGCTGCTCCCCGAACTCAGCCTCGAGGAGGCTCGACAAGCGAGACTCCTCATCCGGCAGGCGGCACTCGAGACCTACCGCCGCGGCCCGCTGCTCGTCGCCCTGGACCTGAAGTTTCCGGACCTCGACGACCAGAAGGAAACCGACCGGGGTGAGCTCTACGCTCTGCCTTCCTCGATCGACGCAAAGCGGGAAGAGCTGCGCAAGCTGGTGGAAGAGGAGATCCCGGCCAACCGCCGAGCGATCGAAGAAGCCCGCGCACTCGGCGACCTGCGCGAGAACTTCGAGTACAAGTCCGCCCGACAGCGCCACGAGTTCCTGACCGCGCTCGCCAACCAACTGCAGCAGGATCTGCACCGTTCGACACCCATCGACGTCACCTCGGCATCCTGCGACCAGCTCCGCATCGGCAACCGGGCCACGTTCGAATCCGCGGACGGCGAGCAGCGCGTACTGACCATCCTGGGCCCATGGGAAAGCGCGCCGGAGCAGGGAGTCATCTCGTACGAGTCGGATCTTGCCTCCCGCCTGCTGGGTACCGAGCCCGGCGCCAGGGTCGATCTGGACGGCGAGACGTTCACCCTGCAGGCGATCAAGCCAGTCGACGTCGCGTAAGCGGCGCAACGGTCTGAACCTGGCCTGAACCTGGAATCCGCCGGGCCGAGAAACGCGCATACTGCTAGACTTATTGCGAAGTGTCTCTAGATCGGACAGAGGTCCGCCGGATCGCGGACCTCGCACGACTACGCCTCTCCGCCGAGGAGGAAGCGACGTTCCAGGCGCAGCTGTCGGAGATCGTCGGCTACATCGCGTCGCTGTCCAAGTTCGACGAGGGGTCGATAACGGGCCCGGAGAAACGCCTTCTCGAGGTGGTCGACGCCGGCGCGAACGACGTACCTCGAACCGATGACGCCGACGAACCGATGATCGACGGCTTCCTGGAGAACGCGCCGCTGTCGCTTGACCGGTTCCTCGTCGTGCCCCAAGTCAAGGCGACGCCGAGCAGCGAATGACCGCGACGATGACCGTTGAGGGCTTGGCAGCCGCGGTGCGCGCCGGTGAACAGACCGCAACCGGAGCGGTCGAGGCGTCCTTTGCGCGGATCGATGAAGTCGACGGAAAGGTCGGCGCCTTCCTCGAAGTCTGGCGCGAGGAGGCTGCGGAACGCGCCGCCGACATCGATCGGCGGCGTGACGATGGGGAGACCCTCGGCGCGCTGGCCGGCGTACCAACGGCGCTCAAGGACAACCTGTCCCTGGACGGGCACGAACTCTGCTGCGGTTCGCGCATCCTCTCGGGCTACAAGGCGCCGTACACGGCTTCCGCGGTGAAGCGCCTGCTGGCGGCGGATGCCGTGCCGATCGGCCGAGTGAACATGGACGAGTTCGCCATGGGCTCGTCATGCGAGAACTCGGCGCTCGGAACGACCCGCAATCCCTGGAATCTCGAGATGGCGCCCGGCGGCTCGAGCGGCGGCTCCGCCGCGGCGGTTGCTGCCGCCGAGGCGCCGCTTGCTCTGGGCTCGGACACCGGCGGGTCGATCCGCCAACCAGCCGCCTTCTGCGGCGTGGTCGGCATGAAGCCCACCTACGGCCGCGTCTCGCGCTACGGACTCGTCGCCTTCGCGTCCTCGCTCGACCAGATCGGTCCGCTCGCAACCACCGTCCGCGACGCGGCGGTCGCCCTGTCCGCGATTGCCGGCCCCGACCCGAACGACGCGACCTGCAGCGAGCGTGCGAAGGACGACTATCTCGGGACGATCGAGGACGGCATTCAGGGGATGCGTATCGGCACGATCCGCGAAGTGCAACTCTCCACCCTCGATCCAGACGCCGCCGAGAACTTCGAACGGACGCAGGCTCTGCTCGAGTCATGCGGCGCCGAACTCGTCGAGGTCAGCATTCCGGTCATCGAGGCGGCGGTCGCCACCTACTACGTACTGGCGAACAGCGAGGCGAGCGCGAACCTGGCGCGATTCGACGGCGCTCGTTACGGCCAGCGCGCGGCAACCGCCCGCACCCTGCGGGAGATGTACGAAGAGAGCCGCAGCGACGGGTTGGGCAGCGAGGTCAAGCGGCGGATCATCCTCGGTACGTTTGCTCTCTCGTCGGGCTACTACGATGCGTACTACGCCCGCGCAGCCCGAATCGCTGCCGCGATGAAGCGCCAGTTCAGCGAGGCATTCGGCAGCGTCGAAGTCCTCGTCACGCCAACCAGCCCCGGCGGCGCTTTCGCTCTCGGCGAACGGATCGACGATCCGCTCGCGATGTACCTGTCCGACGTCTTCACCACACCGCCCAGCCTGACCGGCATCCCCGGCGTCTCCGTGCCGTCCGGCCTCGACCTCCGAGGACTGCCGCTCGGGCTGCAGATCCTTGCGCCGCCGTTTGCCGATGCCGTCGCCCTCCGCGTGGCGCGCGCTGTCGAACGAGCCGTCGGATTCGCTTGCCGACCGGAGGCGATTCAATGACCGGACACTGCCGTCTCCGCGTCGCCGTCGCGCTGGCCGCAGCGGTCAGCTTCTCTCTGGCGACGCCCGCCGACGCGAACCGTCGCGTCGCGGTACCCGAACTCGGATCTCCCGCGCCAGTCGCCGTGCTCGATGTCTCGGGGCGGATCCGCGTCGAGGCGAAACCGCGTCCGAGCGAAGGCCTGCTCGCCTTCGCCGAGCGGCTCTGCAAGAACGCGAACCGCGCTTCGGCGATCAGCCGAGCGAACGGCGGTGTCCGTCGGCTCAAGCGTGGGGTCCGTTACCGCATCCCGTTCGAGCTCCTCGCCGATCAGGGTCAACGCGACGTGATTCGCGCCCTCCTGCCGAAGGACCAAGCCACCTCGGATGGCTGGCGGCATCGGGTCGCAAGGGCGTCGCGCGGCAATCGACCGGAGAGTCTGTGGAGCATTGCGTTGTGGTTCACGGGCTCCGGGGAGAACCACCGCGCATTGCGGCAGGCGAACGGACTGCGAACCAGCGTGATCCGTCCCGGGCAGGTCATCGTCGTCCCGCGCCGCCTGCTGGCCCGGCCCTGGGTCGACATGCTGCCCGCCGGCGATCCTGCGCCTCGGTCGGCCGTGGCGGCAGCGGCGACGGCGCCGACCCGCAGCGACCCCACGCCCTTCGTTCGCTACGGCTCGGACGAAAACGGCGAGTACGCAGCTTACCGACTCCAGGCCGGCGAAGCGCTCTACTCGAGCGTCGTGACGCGCTTCACGGGCCGCCTGTTCGCCACGGACGTGAACGAGCTGGTCGCTCAAGTCAAGAGCCGCAATCAGATCGCGAACGTCCGCGATCTGCCGATCGGCTACGAGGTGAAGATCCCCCTCGAGTTGCTCTCCGCGCGCTACCTGCCCCCGGATGACCCGCGCCGACAAGAGTGGGAAGCAGAACGCGCGGTCAGCAACCAGATCGAGAACGAGTTGCTTGCACTCGACCTCGACGGCGTGACGGTCGTCCTCGACGCAGGTCACGGCGGCCGCGACATCGGCGCTCCCGTCGGCGGGCTTTGGGAAAGCGTCTACGTCTACGACATCATGCTGCGGACGAAGCGTCTGCTCGAA
Source organism: Candidatus Multivoraceae bacterium (assembly GCA_965219625.1). Lineage (GTDB taxonomy): Bacteria > Acidobacteriota > Thermoanaerobaculia > Multivoradales > Multivoraceae > Multivorans. Next base: position 1,274,856 of record OZ244782.1, read on the forward strand.
AGCCGTACGGCGGCCAAGGTGCTGCCCACGACCCGCGAAGGGAAGTCGTTTCGGATCGTCGACGCGGATGTACTGCCCAAGTCGAGCGGCCACGTCGTGCTCACCGAACCGCCCTATCGGATCGACAACGCGGCGGTGGCGACGAACTTCCGCTGGTATCTGTCGAATTCGATCTACCGCAGGGCGCGGGCCGCCGGCGCCCAGCCCGGGGAGGTCATCTTCATCTCCATTCACGCCGACTCGCTCCATCCGTCGCTCCGCGGCGCGATGGTCTACATTCCGGGCCTGGTCGGCATCCGCAACAACTACGGCAAGACGGGACAGATCTACTCCTTGCGCCGCGAAGTGCGAGCCGAACCCCGGGTCTCCTTCACCCGCACCGAGCGGACGACGAGCAAGGGACTGTCGCGCGACCTGGCCGAGCACATGCTGAGCAGTTTCCGCCGGTCCGGACTCGCCATCCATCACAACGTGCCGATCCGCGATCGGATCGTCCGCGGACGGCGCGTCTACGTGCCCGCCCAGCTCCGATTCAACCGGGTGCCGGCGAAGATCCTGCTCGAGGTCAGCAACCTCGGCAACGAACAGGACCGACGGTTGATGAAGACGCGCGCTTGGCGGCAGCAGGCCGCCGAAGCGATCTTCGACGGCATCCTCTCGTACTTCGGCGTGTCCCGGACGGACGCCGACCGCAGCGTCACCGCGGGCAGTTGATCACCGGCCTTGCGACAGGATGCCGCCGCTCAATAGCGGCGCATCAGACCGACGACCACGCCCTGAATGCGCAGGCGGCCGACGGCGACGACGAGCGGCGCCATCGCTTCGTTCGCCGGCTGCAGGCGGACGGAGTCGCCCTCCGGGAAGTAGCGCTTGAGCGTCGCCTCGTCATCGATCAGCGCAACCACCATCTGCCCGGGGAGGGCCTCCTCGCGCTGGGCGATGACCACCAGGTCGCCGTCGCAGATTCCGTCGTCGATCATCGAGTCGCCCTCGACCTGAAGCACGTAGTGGGCGCCGCCGCCGTTCCGCTCGAGCAGGTGATCCGGCACGACGAGATCCTCCGCGCCGGGTACCGCTTCGATCGGTCGACCCGCCGCGATACGACCGTGAAAGGGAACCGCATTCGGCGCCTGACGTCGAGCCTTCAGCGTCTGTACGGTCAGCTCGAGCCCGCGCTTCTGGTGCCAACCGCCGCGAAGATAGCCCTTCTGCCGCAGCAGCTTGAGGTGCTTGTGCACCGTGCCGTAGGACCGATAGCCGAACTTCCGCCGGATCTCCAGATGCGTCGGCGCCACCCCGTTCTCCTGACGAAAGTCGTAGACGAAGTCGAGAATCTGCTTCTGCCTCTCCGTAAGGAACGGGTCCATGGGACGATGCTAGACGCAAATCGAGCGTAATCGCAAGTGCGGCGGCCCGGTCAAGCTCGGAGCGGCGCGACCTTCCGAGTCAAACCGCCCCGGGCCGCCCGCTAGCGACCGGGCGATTCGCGATCGTCGTAGGGGGCGCCCGTGCCGGACGAGCCCGCGAACAGACGGCGACCGTCGGGGAGGGTCACGTCACGGCCGTTCGCGCGCGGAGCGCCGTCGATCGCCTGGTAGCCCTCGACCAGGACCTCCGTGCCCGGCGCCACGGAGTCCTTCCTCCAACCGCGACGAACGAGGGCGCCGGGAGGACCGCACTCGACCATCCACGCAGTCACGCTGCCGTCCTCTTCCGTCACGTCGATGTGAATCCACGCGTGGGGGTTCACCCACTCGACCCGCGTCACCTTGCCGCGAAGACGCACCGGCTTCGTTGCGTCGAACTCCGCGGCGAAGGCGTGGTGGGCAACGGCCGGCGCCGTCAGGCCGAAGCCGAAGGCGGCGGCAACTGCGGCAAGGATGGCGTGGCGGAAGGCTGAGTTGATTTGTTTCATCGTCATGTCCTGTCGCGTGAGTCCGTCGCGTTGCGGCCGGCGTTCCGGCCCCCGAAGCCGCCCCACCGCGCTAGCGCGACCCGCCGGTCTCGGCGGCAGCGGCGGCCTCTTCCCGGTCGCGCGCGCGCGCCCCGGAGAGGATGTTCGTCATGCCGTAGTTGCCTTCGTGGCAGGCGTACTCGACGAGCTCGTACTGCTCGTTGTCCAGCTCGAACTCGAACCGGCCCGTCCAGGGCCTCGTCCAGACGGTCGGATCCTCCACCGTGAACCGGTACTCGAGTCGATTCGGCCCCAGGCGGGTATAGCGCTCGGTGAGCTTCATGTTCTCGCCCGCACCACGGTAGGGAGCGCGACCGTTGAAGTTCGTCACCTCGACCACCAAGGTGTCCCCCTCCCATCGGCCCTGCGAGTCGCCCAGCCACTGCTTGATGCCGGGCCCGAGAGGCGCCCGCTCGGCGGTCGGAATGACGCGCGTCTCGTGGATCATCTCCTTCTGGATGGCAACGTAGCCGGGGCTCTGGCTGATCTGCAGACCATTGTTGTAGATCGACGGCATCATCATCCCCGGCAAGCCGCGGGTGATGCAGCGGACGTAGGGGGTCAGGTCTTCCGGCCCCGCCGGGCGACGTCGCACGTAGTCCCGGAAGGACGTCGCGGCGCGTTCAGCACGCTCTGCCGCCGCCTCGGTGAGCGCCGGCAGACGCCCATCCGGCGGGTCGATGATCATCGCGACCTGCCGTGAAGGCGCCGACTTGACGTAACCGAGCGTCGTATCGCGCCACTCGCGCTCGTAGCCCCAGATACTGTTCAACGTACCGCGCTCGCGGCGTGCCGCGGCCTCCTCGACACTGAGTTCCTCCACGTCGCCCAGCTCCTCAGGTCGTTCCAATGGAATGCCGTGCGCCCGGTTGCCACTCCACATTCCCTGCAGATCCGGCGCGCCCCAAGGCGTTCTCGGCGCCTCGTAGGGTCCGCCTGATGCAACCTGATCGGCGGTCGCGATTCCGGCGTCCAGGTCGACGCCGCGCCAACCCGGTTCGACGACTGCGACCCGCACGTTGTCCGGGGCGGCAACGAAACCGCGCTTCGCCTCCGACCGGCCGCCGCTTGGCCGTTCCGGGTCCCGCGTGAAGTGAATGCCCCGATCTCGCAGGCCGACCGCCGCGGTATCGAGATCTTCGAGTTCGAACGCAAGATGCTCGATCGCCCGGCCATCGGTCGGCGCCGGGCGTCCCTCCGCGTGCGGGGACGCGAACAGCCACACCTCGCCGAAGCGGAGCCCCTCGAGCATCCCGCGCAGGCTCGCCGGCTCGCCGGCGAAGGTGTCGCGATACCAGCCAAGGGTCTGCTCCGGGTCGACGGCGCTCAGGTGGACATGGTGAAAGCCCGGAGTCTCCCGGTCCTCGACAAGTTCGATACGCGTCCCCCACGGATCGAAAACGAAGGCGATCTTGAAGAGTCCCGGAATATCGCGGACGGTCGCGCCATCGTCGAACCGTTGGAGCCGGACGCCCGAGCCGCGCACGCCGACGCTCTCGAGCTCGGCCATCTTCTCCGTCAGATCGGGAAACGAGAACGAGATGTGGTCGATGCCGGTCCCGGGGCTTGCGCCCAGAATGGGTCCCTCGGTGAACTCGATGACGGCGCGCCCACAGTCGATCGCCTCACGCCGGCCCTCGACCGCTTCGCACCCGAAGTGTCGCTCGTACCACTTGACCGCCTCGCTCGCGGCCGACGTCGTCAGCTGCAGGGAAACGTCCGCACCCGCGGCGGGCTGAGCGAAGCCCAGCCAGAGGACCGAAATCAGGGCCGCGGCAGATGCCGCAACCCCCGCGGCCGGCGGCGACCCCGCTCTACGGATCATCGGCAGCGGGCATCTCGTCGCGTCGTCGTAGATGGCCATAGAGAAGCTCCTCGGAAAACTCGACACACTTGAACTCGAGGACCCGGACATTCTCCTCGAGACGTCGGTACAGGGGCATGCGGATCGTCCAAGGCCGAGTGAACACGTTCGGGTCCTCCAGGGTGGCCTCATAGATCATCGAGTTGGGCCCCGTCGGGGTGTAGCGCTCGACCACGCGCAGCGCGTCGCTGCCAAAGTTCCCGGCTCGGTCGAACCAGGCCTGCCCGTTGAACCCGGCCGCTTCGACGACGAGGGTCTCGCCTTCCCACCTGCCGTGCGAGCGACCCATCCAACTGTCGATGGGCGCCGGCTCGGGCTGCTCCTTGTCCATGTGAATCGTCCGGTTCGCCTCGGCGAAGCCGTAGACGATCATGATCTGCCCGGTGCCCTGAAGAATGTGGAACGGGAAGGGCATGTAGGTTGCCCTCGGCACCCCAGGCAGGTAGCACTTCGCCTCGGGATCCTCGCGCCAGCGGTTGTCGAAATTCTCCCGCTGCTGCTCGCGAGCCCAGTCCTGGTAGGGGATCTCCCCACCGACGACCACCCCCTGACCGGGCGGCGTCGCGGTCAGCGCGCCGTACTCGGACGGCCCGGCGGCCGCCGAGTGATCCTCCAGATTCCAGTGCGCGGTGTTCATCGCCTGCCAGAGCCCGTTGATGTCCGGGTTGCCATCAACGTGGCGAGGCGCGCGGTAGGCGTCTTCCTGGCTTGCGACCGGCGCGACAACCGCGATGAGCAAAGCGGCCAGCCACGCAGGACCAAGGCCCCATTTGTCCAATGGACGTCGTTCTTTCATCGTCTGCCGCCTGAAATGAGTGCCGAGCATACAACGCGGTCGGCCAACCCTGCGGGGCCGAGCCGGCTCGGCGTTCGTACACCGCGCGCATCATTGGCGAGCCGCAACGTAGAATCCCCCCTCCAAGCCTCGGACCAGGCGATCATGCAGCACATTCCCGATGATCTCAGCCGAACGCCGGCGGCAACGATGCGGCCCGAGCCGTTCACGGCGGTGGCAATGAGCGGCGGTCTCGACTCCTCGGTCGCCGCGCTCTTGCTCGAGCGCCGGGGAACGCCGACTGTCGGTCTTTCGATGCTGCTCTCGGATCGCTCGCAGGAGATCCGGAACGGCCGCTGTTGCGGCTCGCTCGACCTCAGCGACGCGCGCCGCGTTGCCGAGCAGGTCGGCGTGCCCCATTTCACGCTGCGGATGGACGAGGAGTTCCGCCGCCACGTCGTCGATCCGTTCGTCGACGGCTACGTGAACGGGAGAACCCCGAGCCCCTGCATCTCGTGCAACACGGAGATCAAGTTCGACGCCTTCTTCGAGCGGGCGCGCCGGCTGGGAGCGGAGCGCATCGCAACCGGACACTACGCGCGGATTCGACGCGGCGCCGACGGTCGCTACGAGCTCCATGTCGCCGCCGACCGCGCGAAGGACCAGAGCTACTTCCTGTTCGAACTGAACCAGGAGCAGCTCGCGCGAGCCGCCTTTCCGCTCGGCGAGCTGACGAAGCAGGAGGTGCGGGAGATCGCGCGCGAGGCCGGTCTGGTCGTCGCCGAGAAGGGCGAGAGCATGGAGGTCTGTTTCGTCGACCGTGGCTTGCAGGAGTTCATCGAGAGCGAGCGGCCCGAGCTCGCAGCCGCGCCGGCGCGCGTGACGACGAGCGACGGGGAAGACCTGGGCGAAGGCGGACCGACCTACCGCTACACGGTCGGTCAGCGACGCGGCCTGCGGGTCGCCGCCGGAAGACGCCTCTACGTGCTCGAGGTCGTGCCCGAGGAGAATCGGGTCCTCGTCGGTGACCGCGACGAGTTGCTGGCGCCCGGCCTGGTCGGGCGTGGCCTGCACTGGATCGCCGGCGAGCCGCCCGCCGACGCTGCCGCCGACGGCGGCGTCGAGGTCGAGGTACGGATCCGGTCTCGTCATCCCGGCGTCGGCGGAGTCGTCGAGGCGCTGCCCGCGTCATGCGGACCGGAGGGAGACACGTCCGCCTGCCGAGTCTTGTTCCGTCGCCCCCAGGCGGGTGTCGCTCCCGGCCAGGCCGCCGTGTTCTACCGCGGCGACCGGGTCCTTGGCGGCTGCTGGATCGAGCGCCAGCTTCCGAGAGAGAACCTCGGCGCAGATACGATCACGCGATGAGAGCCGCCGCACAAACGGGCGCTTCCGCCAGTCGAGGCGTGTCCCGACGAGAACGACGTCACCGCGGTCAGGGCGCGCGGGTGACGGGCGTATTGCGGCGGCCTTCGGCCTGATGGTCGCACTCGCCCTGCCGCTGCTTGCCCTGTTCGCAGCGGCCGACCCGCGGGTCGCGCTGGTTGAGCTCCAGGCCGCCGGCGAAATCGACGCCGCGCTCGAGCAGACCAGGCGGATGCGGACGGAACAAGCGTTGCTCGGCCCCGAGCACGGCCTGTGCTACCTGGAGGGCCGCCTGCTTGAGCGCCTCGAGCGGCTGGAAGAGGCGTCCGAGGCGTTCGCCACCTGCTTGACCGAAACGCCGACGCTCGAGCCGTGGGCCCGACACCGGCTGGGCCTGGGCCAGAGCCGGCTCGGCTATCCCGAGATCGCGGCCGGCGTGTCGGCGACACTGCTCAGCAACGGAGCGCCGCGGGTTCTCGTCCGACCGACAGCGGAGCTCCTCGCTTCGAGTCTCGAGCTGGGCGGGGACTGCCGGTTGCTGGGCGGCATCTCGCTGTCTAGCCTGCCGGCGTCAGAGCGTCGGCTGTTGACCTTGAGCCGCAGCAGGTGCCGGCTGATGGCGGGGGAGCGCGACGAGGCGGTCGACGACCTGGTCGCGCTGCTCGAGGAGAGGGTGAACGACCTCGTCGCGTTCGAAGCCGCAGAGCGCTTGCACGAACTGCGGCCCGAACTGGCAGACCGCGACGAACTCCTCTTGCTCGCATCGACGTTTCACGAGCATCGGGCGTTCGAGCGGTCGATGAAGCTGCTGGGCGAGGTCGTTGTCGACCTGGAGGTGCGTTCGAACTCCGACTTCGAGCTCCACTACCGTTGGGCGCGCAGTCATTTCTGGCAGGGCCGACTCGAGGACGCAGCCCGGCACTACGGCGTCCTGGCGGCAACTTCGACGTCGACCCGGCATTCCGCGCAGGCGCTCTATCAGAAGGCGCGTTCGGAGGAACTTGCCGGCGACTGGGAAACCGCCTCGACGACCTTCCGGCGGGCTTACGTGGCGGACCCGCCGGGCGCCTACGGCGCCGCCGCGTTGCTCGGCGCGATGCGGCTGGACTGGCGGCGCGGTCTCGAGGACGAGGCGCTTCAGTTGTACGAGGTCCTGATTCAGAACCGCAGTCACCGCGCCACGGTGGCTCGCGGCAGTCTGTTTCTGGCCGCTTCGGACATCGTGCAGGGCCGGGTGCATCGAGCGGCGCAGTGGCTCGACGACGCCCTCCGCGCCAGCCGCGCCGTCGCCTTCGAGGTGCGCTACTGGCGGGGCCGGCTGGCCGAAGCCCGCGGCGCACTCGACGAGGCGATCGACGAGTACGCGAGCGTACTCGCCGACGATCTGTTCCACCCCCTGGCGCAAGCGGCGTCGCAGCGTCTGGCGAGCGATGCCCTGCGCCCCTACGCGCAGCGCGTAGCGGCGGGAAAGCTGGAATCGACGGACCCGGCGGAGCTCTACCGCGCGTGGCTGCTCTTCGGCCGAAGCGGCGACCAGGCGGAGGCGGCGCGCCAGCTCGTGCAGGGGCGTCTGAGCGCCGATCCGGCAGTGCGTTCGTTCCTCTCGCTCAAGAGCGTGCCGCCCAGCGACTGGCCGCTGTGGAGCCGGGACGTCACGGGTCCACAGGAGACCATGTTGGCGTTGGGTCTGTGGGACGAAGCGGCGGAAGTGGTCAACCGTCACTTCCCGGTGGCGAGTCCGCGGCTGGCGCTGACGGCAGCCGAAGGGCTGGTTGGGAGCCGACCGCGGCGGTCCCTTCTGATCGCGGAGATCCTGGCCGAACGGGCGCCCCGAAGGGTACCGGCGCCCCTCTACCCGCGGTCGCTCCGGGAGGCGCTGTTTCCCCTGGCCTACGGCGAGATGATCGAAGCCGCTGCGGCGCGCCGCAGAGTCGACCCGCACCTGGTCGCTGGGATCATGCGCCAGGAGAGCCGCTTCGACCACCGGGCCGTGTCGGCGGCGTCAGCCCGGGGCCTGATGCAGTTCGTCTATCCCACCGCAGCGCGAGTCGCCGCCAACCTGGGCCGGCCGCTCAGCACGCCGCGGGAGTTGGAGCAACCGGACCTGGCGATCGAGCTGGGCGTCGCCCACGTCGCCGAATTGCGCGCCCTGTTCGGGAACGAGCAGCACATGATGCTTGCCGCCTACAACGCCGGCGAGCCACCGGCCGGGCTATGGCGGCGCTACTGCTACAGCAGCGGCGCCGACGAGTACTTCACGAAGATCGGCTTCCGCGAAACCCGCACCTACGTCGAGCGGGTACTGCACAACGTCGCGCAGTACCGCGACCTGTACGGCCCGGCGCCGAACGGCCGGTGAAGAGCCCGGCGGCCGACGCGGGCGGTCGGCTCCTGATCGTCGCGACTCCCATCGGCAACCTGGGGGACCTGTCGCCGCGAGCCGGCCGCGCCCTGCTCGAGGCCGATCTCGTGGCGTGCGAGGACACCCGGCGGACGGGTCGGCTGTTCCAGAGCCTCGGCGGCGGCGCTTCCGGCGCGGAAGGCGACCGGAAACGGACCAGGCCGCCCCTGCTCCCGCTTCACGATCACAACGAGGACCGGCAGATCGGTCGCGTGCTGAGAACGGTCGAAGGCGGCGGAACAGTGACCCTCGTCGCCGATGCCGGCACGCCGCTCGTTTCGGACCCCGGTTACCGACTCGTGCGCGCCGCGCTCGAGCAGGGCCTCACCGTAGCCGCTCTGCCCGGTCCATCGGCCATCCTCGCCGCGCTCGTCGTCTCCGGCCTGCCGCCCTACCCCTTCACCTTCCTCGGCTTCCCGCCGTCCAAGCGGGCTCGCCGCGTTCGCTTCTTCGAGACCCACGCCGCGGTGAAACACACGGTCGTCTTCTTCGAGTCCCCGCAACGAACCGTCGGCTCCTTGGCCGACGCCAGGAGCGTCTTCGGCCCGAACCGCCCCGTAGCCGTCGCCCGCGAAATGACGAAACTCCACGAAGAGGTCCTCCGCGGTCGGCTCGCCGATGTCGCCCAGGAAGTCGAAGCCCGGGGGAGGCTCCGCGGCGAGATCACGGTCGTCGTCGGAGGGAAGGAAGAGACCCGGCCGACCTGAATCCGGCGAAGCGGGCCTCTCTTGACGGTGCGCTACGCTCCGCCCAGACTCCCCTTGAACACGACGGTCGAGACGCCGAGGACGGGCAATGCCAACAGACGAGGTTCGCTACGAACGACAAGGGCCGGTGGCCTTGCTCACCCTCGACCGGACGCGCTACCACAACGCGCAGAGCTTCAAGCTGCTCGATGACCTCGACCGACAGCTCGACCGCGCAATGGCGGACGACCGGGTCCGCGTAGCCGTGCTCCGCGGCGCGGGTCGCCACTTCTCGTCCGGGCACGACCTCGGTACGCCCGAGCAACAGGCGGACCTGGAGGCCCGCGGCCTGACCGAGTGGGTCGGTCTCGACTGGTACGAGGCGTTCCGTTGGTACAACCTGGACAACACGGTCAAATGGCGGAATCTGCCCAAGCCGACGATTGCCATGGTGCACGGCTACTGCATCTTCGGCGGCTGGATGATCGCAGCGGCCATGGATCTGATCTTCGCGGCGCCCTCCGCGCGGTTCCTGGCCAGCCTGTTCGAGACCTTCACCGTCCCCTGGGACATCCATCCCCGCAAGGCGAAGGAACTCCTGTTCGAGAGCCGCTTCATCGACGCCGAGGAGGCCCGCGAACTGGGCCTCGTCAATCGCGTCTACCCGGACGCCGACCTGGAGCGCGAGACCCTGGCCTACGCGGAACGGGTCGCCGAGAACGACCCGACTGCGCTCCGGATGGGAAAACTGGCGGTGAACAAGGCGCAGGACGCGATGGGCTACAGCGCGAATGTCGAGGCCGCCTTCGCGGACTACCTGGTGGCGCGCGGAATCCGCGGAGGGGCGCGGGTCGAGGGCGGCCGACGCCTGGAAGGCGTCGATCTGGCACTGCGCGGTCAGCGCGGCGGAAGACCGGGGCAAACGCCGACGGACCCAGCGGACGGAGGGTCCAGGGCGAAACCTCATTGATCGCTCCAGGCTCCCCCTCCGCCGCGAGGCAACGCCCGGGGACTCTGCTACGATCCGCCGCGATGTCGCGCCGACCCCACGCGCCGGTCGCAGTCTTCAGCTCCCTCGTGCTGACGCTGACGACTCTGATGTCCGGCGCCTGGGGTTCGATCGGCCACGAACATCACGCGGTTGCGCCGGACACGGCCTGGTGCGCGGTCGACCACGATGCGGAAGGCACGACAGCAGGCCCTGCCCGAACAGAGAGGCACGCGACAGCCCGTCAGGCAGCCCCCCTGCACGAGCATTCCTGCGTAGCGTGCAAACTCGGCCGTTCGTACAACGCGGCCCAGCCCGGAAAGTCCGTTCGAGCCGTCGCGGCGAGGACGGGCGCCAAACCGCGGTCCCGAGACGGGGAAGGACCGCGGAACGGCGAGTCCAGGCGACGGATCGCCCGCGGACCGCCGCCGAGCGCTCAGAACCGTTCATCCGCCGAGTAGGACCCTCGCCGCGCGAGCGGCCGCCGGTCTCTCTCTCTGCGCTCCTGCCGTCTGCTGACGCGGTCCGGCCCGGAGGGCGGGCCGCTTGATCCCGGATCGGGCCGCTTCCGCCCGAGGTCCGGCTCGGCAGAACCGCCTTCCCGACACGCACTCTCTCTTCGCTCTCTCAAGAACCAGGACAAGCTACATGACCCTCACTCGAATCAACCGAAATCACCGCGACCGCGGCGCGCAACATGTGTGCCGCCGACTCGTCCATCAGATCGTGCTCGGCCTCCTCTGCGCGGCCCTGACGGCGCCGCTTCTCCCCTCGACCGCCGCTGCCCAGGAAACCGGCGTGATCGCCGGCCGCGTGGAAACCCACGGCGAACGCATCGCTCTGGCTGTCGCGCGCCTGCCCGAACTCGGCCTGAGCACGGCGGTCGCCAACGACGGGTCCTTCCGCTTCGAAGCGGTACCCGCGGGCGCCCACCTCCTCGTCGTCGACCTGCCTGCCTATGGGTCGACGAACGCGACCGTCACGGTCTCGGCAGGCGCCGAGGCGACGCCCGTGCTCGCCATCCGCTACGGCACGCACCATGACGAGATCGTCGTCACCGCTACCGGCGACCTCCGACGCGCATCCGAACTCGCCAACCCGGTGTCCGTACTCGCCGCCGGTGACCTTCAGCTGCGCCTGGGCGCCACGATCGGCGAGACTCTGGCCGACGAACCGGGCGTATCGTCGACCGCCTTCGGGCCCGGCGCCGGCCGACCGATCATCCGCGGTCTCACTGGCGCCCGGGTACGCGTGCTCGAGGGCAGCCTCGACAGCGGCGACGTTTCGGCGATCAGCGCCGATCATGCGGTGTCGTACGAGCCCGCGCACGCGGAACGGATCGAGGTACTCCGCGGACCGGCGACCCTGCGCTACGGCTCGGAGGCGATCGGCGGCGCGGTGAACGTCGTCGACGGCCGCATCCCGACGACGCAGCCGCTCGCCGCGCTGTCGGGCACGGTCGATCTCCGCGGCGGCTCGGTCGCGAACGAGCGGATGGGCGCGGTCGAACTCGGCGGAGGCAACGACGAGTGGGCCTGGCGAATCGGGGCCGTCAACCGTGAGACCGACCCATACGAGATTCCCGGCTTCGCGCACCTCGAGGAGGAACACGACGAAGAAGAGGAAGAGGGCGAAGAGGAAGAAGAGGAGAACCCGTTCGGCATGGTTCCGAACACGAACCTGCAAACCGAGAGCAGTCGCTTCGGCCTCACCCGCTTTCTCGGCGACCGGGGGCTGATCGGCGTCGCAGTCAGCGGCTTCAACTCGGATTACGGAATTCCCCCCGGCGCCCACGAAGAACACGAGGAACACGGCGAAGAGGAAGAAGAAGAAGAAGAAGAAGAAGAAGAGGAAGAGGAGGCGCCGATCCGTATCGACCTGAAGCAGCGCCGGGTCGACCTGCGCGCCGAGATGTTGCCGATGACGGGCGGATTCGACCGCTTCGAGGTGCGCGTCGCGGCGACGGACTACGAGCATGTGGAGCTCGAGGGCGAGGAAACCGGCACGACGTTCTTCAACGAGCACTTCGAGACCCGAATCGAGTTGTTCCAGCGTGCCCGCGGCCGTAGCCGCGGGTCGATCGGGATCGACTACAGGAACCGTAACTTCGAGGCGTTCGGCGAAGAGGCCTTCGTGCCGCCGACCGACTCCCGAAGCCTGGCGGCATTCACCTCCCAGGAGATCGACTTCGGGGAGATCCGCTGGCAGTTCGGCGCCCGCTTCGAGCAGCTCGACCACGACCCGTTCGCCGGCTCCTCCACGTCTCACGACGGGCTCTCCGCGTCGGCGGGACTCGTCTGGCGAGCCGACGCCGCCTGGTCGCTCGGTATCTCCGCTGCCCGCGCGGTGCGTCTACCGGCGATCGAAGAGCTCTACTCGAATGGCCTGCACGTAGCGACCCAGACGTTCGAGATCGGCGACCCGAACCTCGGGCGAGAGGTTGGCAACGGCTTCGACCTGTCGCTCCATCGCAACGAGGGTCGACTGACCGGTGAGCTGAATCTGTTCCGCCAGGACTTCGACGGTTACATCTATCAGGCCTTCACCGGCGAGATGGAGGACGAAGCCGCGGTCGTCGAGTACAGCCAGGCCGACGCTCGCCTGACGGGCGCCGAACTCCGCGCCCGGCTCGAACTCTGGGACCGGGACGAACACCACCTGCACCTCCAGGCGATGGCCGACACCGTTTCGGCGGAACTCGACGCTGGCGGGAACCTGCCGCGGATTCCGCCGATGAGCCTCGGCCTCGGCCTCCACTACCACGGTCATCATTGGCGGGCTGCGGTCGAGGGGCGCTGGATCGACGATCAGAACGACATCGCCGATCTGGAGACGCCGACAGAGGGCTACACGATGCTGAACGCCCACGTCGGACGGCGCTTCGTCCTGCGCGATCAGATTCTCGACGTGCTGCTCCGCGGCCGCAACCTGACCGACGAAGATGCGCGAGTGCATACCTCCTTCCTGAAGAACTACGCGCCCCTGCCCGGACGGGACCTCACGTTGTCGGCGAGGTTCTGGTTCTAGAGCCAGTTGCGGAAAGAGCTTGCGCGGCAGGAAGCCGTCACTGCCCGGCCCTGCCGCGCGAGCTGCCCGCCTGCCGAAGCCGAGGACGGGGGAGCGTCGGCCGCTTTCGTCGGAGAAGAGAGCGCCCTTCGCCATTCGACCGGCTGCGGCGCTATACTCCGCAGCCCGGTTGGCGCCTGTCCTCCGGCGCCCGCACCAGGATCCCTGTCCCCATCGTCTAGCCAGGTCAGGACTCCAGCCTTTCAAGCTGGCAACACGGGTTCGAATCCCGTTGGGGACACCACGGATCCTCAAAGAGGAACGCGGGGCCGTCCAACGTCCGCCCGCGGCGCCGGCTGAAGCCCGTCGCGGCCGGACGGAGCGGCATTAGACTACGGCCCATCGAACCGACAGGCCTGCCGGACTGCGGCGGCGCCGCATCCGATCGGAGGGACCACCTTGAAGGCTCCACTCGCGCTTGTCCAGCTTGCGATCGCCGCCGCGCTGTTCCCCTGGCTCGCTCCCTCGGGCGTCTCCGGCGCCCAGGACGACGGACAGAACCTGCGCGCGGGGGAATGGCGCAGTTTCGGTAACGATCCGGCTGGCAGCCGCTATTCGCCGCTCACTCAGATCGACGCGAGCAACTTTCGGGAATTGGACGTCGCCTGGACCTGGACGTCCATCTCCACGCAAGTCGTCAAGGAGAACTCCACGATTCGCGCAGGCCAGTTCAAGGCCGTCCCGTTGATGGTCGACGGACTGCTCTACGTCGCCACCGAACTCTCCCAGGTCGCGGCCATCGACGCCGGCGCCGGCGTCACGATCTGGCAGTACGACCCGGAGTCGTGGCAGGCCGGGCGGCCGGCGAACGTCGGCTTCCAGCACCGCGGCGTCGCCTACTGGGAAGATGGCGAGGACCGGCGCGTCTTCATCGCGACGCACGACCGGAAACTCGTCGCCCTCGATGCGATGACGGGCGAGCCGATCGGTGGATTCGGCGTGGACGGTGTCGTCGACCTGCTGCCCGAGGGCGGCAGAGCGCAACTCGGACGCAAGGTCAACGAGCGTCTCCTCACCCACAGCTCGCCGCCCGGGATCGCCGGCGACACGGTCGTCGTCGGTTCGATTGTCCACGACGGCGCAATACGACAGGAGGCGCCTCCCGGTCATGTCCGCGGCTTCGACGCCCGCACCGGCGACCTGAAGTGGGTATTCCACACCATCCCGCAGGAAGGCGAACCGGGAACGGAGACCTGGGAGAACGAGTCCTGGCGCTACAGCGGGAATACGAACGTATGGAGCATGTTCGTTGCGGACGACGAGCTGGGCGCCGTCTACCTTCCCGTCTCCACACCGACGAACGACTTCTACGGCGGTCATCGCCTGGGCGATAACCTCTACGCCGAGAGCATCGTCTGCCTGGACGCCGATACCGGGGAGAGGCGCTGGCATTTCCAGACCGTCCATCACGGCCTGTGGGACTACGATCTGCCGACGAACCCGAATCTCGTCGACATCACGGTCGACGGCCGCGCGATCAAGGCGCTCGCCCAGGTCTCCAAACAGGCCTTCACCTATGTGCTCGACCGCAGGACGGGAGAACCGGTCTGGGACATCGAGGAGCGGCCGGTCCCCTCAAGCGATGTACCCGGCGAGCGCGCCTCGCCGACCCAGCCCTTTCCGACAAAGCCGCCGCCCTTCGATCGCCAGGGCGTAACGTTGGAGGATCTCGTCGATTTCACGCCCGAGATCGCCGCCGAGGCTCGGGAAATCGCGAAGGGCTACCGACTCGGCCCGCTGTTTACCCCGCTCAGCTTGCCGGACGAGGAGACGAAGGCGACCCTCATGCTGCCCTCGGCGGGCGGCGGCGCGAACTGGCCGGGAGCGGCGTACGACCCGACAACCCAGATCCTCTACGTGCCGTCAAGCACGCTGATGAGCGCCGGACCCATACGTCGGCCCGACCCGGCCCGCTCCGACCTCCGCTACGTCGGCACCTTCACCGCCGGCACTGCCGGCCCGCGGGGTCTGCCCCTGGTCAAGCCGCCGTGGGGGCGCGTCACCGCCATCGATCTGAATTCGGGGGAGCACCTGTGGATGACCCCGAACGGCTACGGACCGCGCTCCCACCCTGCGCTCCAGGGGCTCGATCCGGGATTGCTCGGCGGCGGCTCCGGCGCTCCGCTCGTGACCGCCACGCTGCTGTTCGTCACGCAGAGACGCGGTCCCGGCGAGGAGAACACGCCCCGCATCAACGTCTTCGACAAGGGGAACGGCGACCTGCTCGGCCACATCCCCCTGCCCGACACGCCGAACGCGAACCCGATCACCTATCTCCACGGCGGCAAGCAGTACATTGCCGTCGCCGTCGGCGGCGGGTCTTTCTTCGGCGCCGGCGAATCGACAACGCCCCAGTTGATCGGCCTTCGTCTGCCGTGAGGCCTCTCTCCTCGACCCGTCAACGGCCCGGTCCAGCCCGGCGACGTCCCCTCTCTCCCCTGTTCACCGCCAGCAGCGACCGCGTCAAGGGCTGCTAGACTGCTGCCCGCTCTCGAACTGCAAGGAGAACTCGATGACTGCCCGCCTCTTCTTCTTCGTACCCGGCCTCGCTCTCGTTGCAGGCGTCCTTGCCGCCGCTCCTGCCGCGGATGACGCGACGGCCTCCTCCGAGGTGACCTGGGCAGCCGACATCGCCCCGATCCTCCACGAAAACTGCGTCAGCTGTCACCGACCGGGACAGACCGCTCCGATGTCGCTCTTGACGTACGACGAGACGCGCCCTTGGGCGCGGTCGATTCGTCGGGTGACGAACGAACGATCGATGCCGCCGTGGTTCGCCAACCCGGAGCACGGCGAGTTCGTCGAGGACCCCAGCCTGAGTGACGCCCAGATCGAGCTGCTCGGCCGTTGGGTGGCCGCGGGCGCGCCGGCCGGCGACCTCTCGCGGGCGCCGTCGCCGCCCACCTTCTCGTCGGACTGGAAACTCGGCACGCCGGATGCGGTCTTCGTCGCGCCCGAATTTCACGTCTCCGACGACATCGAGGACCACTACGAGTGGCTCCAGGTGGAGAATCCGGTCAACGAAGAACGCTGGATTCGGGCGATCGAGATCCACCCCGGGTTCGTCGAAGCGGTTCATCACCAGCTGACCTACCTGGCGCCGCCCGACGCGACACTCGCCGGCGTCCAGAGCCGGACCGGAACCCTGGACCTCACCTTCGTCGGCGGATGGGGACCGGGCGTCGCGCCGCTCGTGTTCGCCGACGAACACGGGATGCGCATGCCGCCGAACAGCACGCTGTTCTTCCAGATGCACTACCACAAGACTCCGGGCCCGGGCACCGGCGGCACGGACCAGACGAAGATGGGCCTCTACTTCCACGACGAGAAGCCCGACAACGTGGTCGAAACGCTCTGGCTCGTCGACCCGACGCTTAACATCCCGGCCGGCGAGAGCGCGTACCACTCCTGGTCGTCGTTCACCACCGAGCACGAAGCCGTGCTGTTCGACTTCACGCCCCACATGCACCTGCGGGGCCAGTCGATGCGGTTCACTGCCGAGTATCCCGACGGCCGGAACGAGATCCTGCTCGACGTACCCGAGTACGACTTCAACTGGCAGCTGACCTACACGCCGACCGCGCCGAAGGTGATTCCCGCCGGGACGACGATTCGGGTCGACGCGACGTTCGACAACTCCGCGGACAATCTGGCGAACCCGGACCCGACAACGAACGTGACCTGGGGCGAGGCGACGACGGACGAAATGATGGTCGGCTTCATCCACTACACGTTCACGGACAAGAGCCAGCAGACGAATATGCCGACGTTCATCGTGCCCGACGCCCTGAAGGAACAGATGGAGCAGATTCGCGAGTTCCGTCGCCAGCAGAGGGCGGCCCGAGCGGCGGCGGCCGAGTCGAGCGGCGGCGGCTGATTCGGTCGACGGCCACGACCGCCGGAAGGCGGCGGCAGCCGGGAGCGTACCGGCGCCCTCGGCGACGATCGCCCGACGCCGAGGCGCCGACACGCCGCGCGGCTGATCCGGCGTCAGGACGATGACGACGAGCAGGACGTTCACGGTCGCCGTCGCGGCCGCCGTCATGCTGATCGTCCTGGCGGTCGGCGCCCGGACCCTGTTCCTGCCACCCACCGCATCCGAGGCGAACCCTCTGCACGTCGGCGCGCCCAGGACGGCAGCGAAGGGCCCAGACGCCTATCGGGGCTTTCTCTACGGCCGCGTCACCGAACAGGGCGGCGCCTCGTACCAGGGTCGCCTTCGTTTCGGCGGCGACGAAGAGGCCTTCTGGGGCGACCAATTCAACGGCGTAAGAGACGCAAACCCGTGGGCGGCCCTCGTGACGGCCGAGGACCTCACGGAGCAGCGCCCGGTCGAGGTCCTTGGGGTTCGGATCGCCCACCGGGAGCGGACGATCCCCCTCCGTCGTCCGTTCGCTGCTCGATTCGGCGATCTCGTCCGCATCGAGCCGGACGGTCGGAACATCCGGTTGACGCTGAAGAGCGGCGCGGAAGTCGTCCTCGACCGCTTCTCTGCCGACGATCTGGCCGACGGTATTCGGGTATGGGACGAGGAGGGCGGCGTCGTCCATCTCGAAGAACGTCGAATCGCGGCGATCGCGTTTCAGCCGACGCCCCCGTTACGCGGCGCGCCGGGCCGTCTCCACGGCACGGTCCAAACCGTACATGGCGAGTTCACCGGATTCGTCCAGTGGAACCGGGAACAGGGCGTCGGCGCGGACGAGCTCGCGATGAACACTGTCGACGGTCCGGTCCGCGTACGGCTCGAGACGATCCGTTCCATCGTCCGCAGGTCGCCCGAGGACGCGCTCGTCACGCTGCTCGACGATCGGACGTTCCGCGTGTCCGGCAACCGCGGCTTCGGCCGCCGGAACCGAGGCATCCGGGTCGACGACGCCCGCTACGGCCGCGTTCTCGTCCCCTGGCATGCGGTCGAGCGCCTCGACCTGAACACCGGGGGCAGCGGTCCCGGCTACGACGACTACCCGCCCGGCCGCCCGCTCGCCGGCAGCGTGACGACGCGAAGCGGCGACCGCTTCGTCGGCCGTCTGGTCTACGACCTCGACGAGAGCGAGACGACCGAGGCGCTCGACGCACCGGCGGCCGGCCTCGACTATTCGATTCCCTTCGAGCTCATCGTCTCCATCGCGCCTCCGCCCCCGCGAGACTGCACGTTCCGCCCCGTCGTTCTGACTCTCCGCAGCACGGAAGAACTCCACCTCGACTGCGCCGGCGATCTGGACCCCGGCAACGGCGGCATGCTGATTCTCTTCGACGACGGCGAACGCTCGGAGTACGTCCCATGGCCCGAGGTCGTTCTGGTCGACCTCGACTGAATCACCTGAACTGGCAGCGGTTGGTGTCCGCAAGCCCGAGCTCGAAGGTCACCGTCAGGCGATAGTCGAAGTCGACTGGTTCCCCGTCGAGGGTCGCCGGTTCGAACCGCCACTGCCGAGCGGCGCCGACAGCGGATCGAGCGAGCACCGGCGAACCGCTGAGTACCCGGATCGCCTGCGGAACGCCGTCCCGGTCGAGGGCGAGTTCGAGGCGAACGTCCCCCGCCAGACAAGCCCTGCGTGCAAAGTTGGAATAGGCCGGCGCCACGGCGTTCGTCCGAACCGGCGGCGTGAAACCCTGGACGACTTCCGAGACGCTCGAGCCCCTCGGCAGAACGAATGCGTCGAGAGTTGCCAGGGTCGATCGGATCGTCCCGAGAGCTCCGGATCGAGTCGCAGCAGCCAGTTCCGGGTCAAGCGCCTCCTCACGACCGTTCTCGTGAGTCGTCCGCATGCTCGGGGACTCGCGTTCCCGCTGCTCGCAGAGTTCACGGACCAAATCCGCGTCCGCCAGCCGTTCGGCGCCCTCGGTCAGAAAACGAGCGAACGGTCCGGCGACTCCGGCGAGGAAGATCCGAGAGGCCTCGAGCAAGCGATCCTCCGCCCGCAGCAGCGAGGCGTTCGCCTCCGGCGGAATCCCCTCCGCTCCTTCACGATCACGAAGCGCCGAACGAACAGTCTCGCGCGCCTCGTCCAGGCTGAACGCCTCGAGCTGCCCCACGAGTTGGCCCAGCCTGAAACGAGCCGAATTCCCGGATCGCACGGCTTCCTTTGTCCAGGCCGCCTCGGGCGCCTCGCCACAGAAACCGATGAGCGGCGTCGACAAGCCCTCCCATGTTTCCACGGACGGCATGGCAAGACGGAACGACCTCGTCCCCGCGCTCGCGATCGCCTCGAACACCGGTTCCAGGTCCCGCGTCTTACCGAGAGCCTCGTCCGCCCCCTCGACCTCTTCGTAGGCCGCCTCGAGCAGTCCCGTCACTGTCCGCTGGTTCTCCTCCAACGCGCGGATCCGGTCGGAGGACACGAGCAGCATCCGCAACTCGTCGGCCGCGCCCTGAGCCGGAACGGCCGAGCCCGACAAAGCGACTGCCAGCAGGGTGAGACAGACGAGCCTTCCTGCAGGCGATGGCTGGCGGCGGTCCGTCATTGCCAGGGGTTCGTCGACGGCGACACGACGCGGACGCAAGTTCTTGCGGACGGTCTGAAGTTGATCATCACGACGTAGAGGACCTTCACCGGTTTCCCCTGCACCTTCGCGGGTTCGAACTTCCACTTTCTCAACGCTCTGACCGCGGAGTCGGTCAAACCCGGAAGAGGTTCGAGAACGACGATGTTCTCGACCCGCCCCTCCGTCGTGATGACGGCCTCGAGGACGACCAGTCCGCCGATGCAGGCCCTCGATGCCCGCGCACTGTAGGTCGGCTTCACCTCCCTTATCTTCCGCGGAGGAATCACATTCCCGGTGACGTACCGCGGCACGTCTGCCAAGCCGGCCGGAGGGCTCAACACAGCCTCGATCTCTTCGGACGCCGTCTGCATCAAGCGGAAGACTCCCTCTGAAGGCAGATCGACGTCGGCAAGAGCCTCTGCTTCGTCACCCGGCATCGGCGAAGATGTCGACGCCTGGGAAGGCGCCTCCTCAACCGCACAGACCCGGTCCGGGAACTCCGAGTCCGTCATCCGGGCTGGAACCTCCGAGACAGCGGTGGCAAAGGGCGCCAACACCTCGTGGCTGTACAGGCTGACGGCCTCGTTAAGCCATTGCTCCGCGAGCATCAGGCTCTGCCGGGACTCCTCGCCCATTCCCTTGCCGGCGGACGCGAGCTTGGCGAGCGCGCCATGCGCCTCTTCGAGGCCGCTCGCGGCCATCGCCTGGGTCATCACCTCCAGTTGATGGCGCGCGCCAGCGACGGCGGCGTAGCCCTCGTGGCTCAGCGGCTTGCCGGCGACCCTCTGGCAGAAGACCGCGAGCGGGAGCGAAAGGCCCTCGGCAACTGCCACCGCCGAGAAGGTCTCTGCAAGCACCCGAGATCGCGAAAAGGCCGTTTCGATGCCGGTGAAGACCGTGTCCCAACCGGGTTTCCTCGTCAGCGACCGTGGAGCGAGCGCGAGTTCCGCCCGAACCTGGCCCAGCAGCCGCGTAATGCGCCTCTGGCTCTGGACGAGCTCCTCCATCTGCAGCGCGGAGACGAGCGTCACCCGTCCTCCTTCCTTGGCCGGAACGGGAGGCGCGACGCAGAAGCCGATGACCGCGATGAACCAAGCAAGTCGCTCGATCACGGACTGGAGTATAGAAGCGCGAATCCTCAACGACGACGCGCGGCGCCCCGCCGAACGGGCCGGGCCGGGAATCCAGGCCCGCATATCTCACCGCTCCTTGCGAGACCGCTCGACGAGGTCCCGGGCCGCCGCTTCCCAGTCCGTCATGTCGAAGCGAAAGCCAGATTCGACGATTCGTCGCGGCACGACGCGGCGGCTCTTCAGAATGAGCTCCGTGTCCGTTCGCATGGCAAACGCCCCGATTTCGAGCATCCACTTCGCGGCGGGAAGACCGATCGGCGCCCGAGCGGCCCGGCGCACGGCACGGACGAAGTCGCGCTGAGGCAGCGGCCCAGGCGCCGCGATGTTCACCGGGCCCGAAAGGTCGTCCGAGCGGAGCAACCAGCGGACGGCCCGCACGAAGTCGCGGTCGACGACCCAGGACACATACTGGCGGCCGTCACCCCACCAGCCCCCGAGACCAAGCCGCGCGAGTCGCAGAATCAGCCGGAACGGCGAACCGGGATCCGGCGACATGACAATCGCCGTCCGCATGGCGACCCGCCGGGTGCCCGGCGTGTCCGCCTCGCCGAGGGTACGCTCCCATGCCTTGGCGATATCGATGCTCGCCTTCCAGACCCGCGGAAGATCGGGCTCGCCGCCGCCCAGAACGCCCGTGACGTCGTCATGAGGCTGCTCCGTGTGGTGGCTGTAGATCGTCGCGGTGGACGCCTGAAGCCAGACTCGCGGCGGCCGCGCCGACGCCGCGATCGCCTCGCCGACGACTCGGGTCGAGTCCACGCGCGAGACGAGCATCTCCTCCAGATTGCTCCTCGTGTAGCGACAGTCGACGTCGCGCCCGGCCAGGTTGATCACCGCGTCCGCGCCGTCGATCTCCGCCCCCCACGAGTCGAGCGTCTTCCCGTCCCAGGCCGCGTACCGAACCCCGGGCCTCTTGCCGGCGCCGGCCCGGGTGAGAACGACGACCTCGTGCTCCGGCGCGAGCGCTCTGCACAGAATGCGGCCGACGCGGCCCGAGCCCCCGGGGATTACGATCTTCATCGCCCAAGGACTCTACCGCTCGAGGTACGTAACCCTCGGCCCCTGCCCGGACAGCAGACAATCGCCGGCGGCGGACGCCTCCGCCGTCGCCGCGACCACGCTGGCCTCCAGCATGCCGGCGCGCTCGAGCAACGTCTGCGAACGCTTGTCCCGCTCCACCGACCAGTACGACATTGCCGCGTCCAGCACTGCGGGCGACGGCGAGTCGATCCGGGACGCCAAGTCCAGCGCCGCGTTCATGCTGCCGCGCCGGCGGACGATCTCGTCTTCCATCTCCCGAAGTTGTCCGGCCGCGGGACTGCGCTTGGACATCACGCCGCCGACGCTCTCAAGCAGCCTGGAACGCCGAGCGCAAATCTCCCGCCTCTCCCGGCGCCCAAGGAAAAGACTCTCCGCAATCCACCCGTCCACCCGCTCCTGAATCTCCTCCAGCCCCTCGTCGTCCGGACCCCAGTAGAGCCGCTCGAGCGTGCCTTCCTCGCACCGGTAACGACCGCCGCCGCAACGCTCGAAGATGGCCGCGGCGGCACCCTCCGACAACGGCCGCTCGTTCGCGAGCATCCAGGCGGCAGCCTCGCCGTTCGCGTTGTCCTCCTGTACGAGCTGCAGGAGCACTCCCGCGACCCGCGGATGGAGATTCCGACCCACCACAGGGTGCTCTTCGTCGGGAAGCCTCTCCAGCAGCTCGTACAGCGGATAGAACCTCCCCACGTCGTCTCGCTCGAAGAACGGATCCGTATCAGCGGCAGCGGGCGCCGTCGCCGAATCTTCAAAGAGGCCGAGGGCGAGCGGGCCGACCTGAATCCGTGCTTCGACCCCGCCAACTCGCTGTTGTTGGAATGCGATGGCCAGTAGCAGCTCCAGCACGGCGCCCTCGTACTCCCCGCGGTCCACCGCCCGTTCGCGCTCCGCCTCCTCCTCCAGGAGCGACGGAAACTCACCGTAGAAGGCCTCGAACGCCGTCGGCAGTCGCCGCACTGTCCGCTCGACCCACGCCGCATCCGCCGCCGCCAACGGCTCGCGGAAAACCCGATTGAAGAGCACGTTCCTGAAGGAGAGAAAATACGACGAGTCCAAGGGAACGTGGCGCAGCGAATCGGGAGGCGCGTTCGTACCGGCCCCAACCACGAGCAAGAGCAATGCTGCCCAACTCGCGCGGCCTTCCTCCGAGCCCTTCGCGAACACCTCGCGCGAACGCTCCGGGTCCAACACCTGCCAGGTCCAGTCGCGCCAGAGGCCCGCCTCCCATGCCCGGCTGGACGCTGCCTCGATCCGGGCCGCATCCGATTCGAAGAACGCCCCGTAGTCCAGAACCGTCGTCTGAGCGGCGGCCGCGCCAAGAGCCGGAACGCCGAGCCCAACCCAGAGAACGATCCACTTCACGCCTGCCCGGTCTCTCATCGGGCTCCTTCCTCCTTCCGTTCCCCGAACAACCTTATGTGAACCTACATTGTCAGCTACCGGCAGGTTGACGGGCAGACCGCGCAGTCATCCGCGAGGGGCAGGACAGAGACAGTTCAGAACCGCCACCCTGCTCTCGTTGTCAACAGCCGGCTCCTTGAAGCGCGCGAAGAAGCCGTCAACGTACACCCTCGTGCGCCGGCCTTCGGCTGCCACGGTCAGACAAGGGCCTGTTTCGGCGGTCCCTGATCGAGGTGACGGGGTCGAGCCGTTCCCATGAGGATCCGGTTGATCTCCCGGTACCGAGAGACGGGGCGCGGCGAGAACCGCCGCCGTCGCCTGAGGCACGTCAAGACACGCCGCCGGCCTCGACGGTCCATCAAGGTTCTACGACGGCGCTCCGCGCGGTCCACTCCAAGGGCTGGGATCCCGCCGCACGGTCGACGAGCATGTAGCGACCGGTTCCATCGACCGCGGCGCCCACCGGAACTCGTGCCACGGCAGAGACCTGGGCAAGCGGCTGCGTCTCGGCGCGAATCGTGACCCGCTCCGCGAGAATCTCCCTGCGGTTCGCGGCCTCATCCATGCCGCCGAATCGGGCGATCACCTGTTCCGGCCGCGGGTCCATAGTGCGCAACCGAAGGCCTCCTTCTCCAAGGATGTCCACGAAACCGGGTCAACTCCAAAGACGCCATGCTGGCCGTTTGCGCTGACGAAGAGACCGGTTCGCGCCGACACAGCGACGAGTGCCGTCTCCACGCCACCTGGTCGCCGCCCGCCAGGTGGCCCGAGCGTCCTGACGTACTCGCCTCGATACCAGTCGGAAGCGTGGCGGACCTCTACTTGGCCAGCGCTTTCACGCCATGCATGTTCGACTCGGTACCGGCCGTCCACGGCCGTCACCTGAACGACGCCACGCTCGGGATGGGGCGCGGCCGTATCTTTGTCCAGCACCCAGCTGTGCGGCGCACCGAGCTTGGTGCGACACGCACTTCCACCACGAGTGGTTAGCCGTCCGCGGGCCTCTGTTGCACCTTCTCTTCCCCGTCCTCCGGCGGCGCCGCAGCCTCCGGCGGCAACGGCGGTGGCGCAAGCGTCAGCTCGACCCGCCGCGCCGTCGTGCTGTACGTGCCGTCTTCGGACCTTCCCGAGTCGATAGCCAGGAAGTGACGACCTCCAGGGCTCACGATCGGCTCGAAGGGTCTCTTGCCGCGCTGCCAGCCGGAGAGACGCTCCTCCTTCCACTCCGGGAACTGCGGACTCTGCCAGAAGTACCGCACCCGGAATCGGCCGACGCCATCTTCCTCCACCTCGACGAAACCGCGTGTCGGGTGGGGTCGGCCACCTGCCGTCTTATGGCGCAGAAACGGCTCCCGCGGCACATCGAACGTGTACGCCAGATTCCATAGATCGTAGGCTTGCCACTCGTTGCCGGGGCGCGCCCAGAGGACCCGATCGTCTTCTTGCCAGACGACAGCAAGATCGCTGGCCCCCCGGGGATCCACAACCTCCCGCAGATGGTCGATCGGCCTCGACTCGACGCCTTGACGGGAAAGGCGGTGGAGGAACAGGTGCGTGCTGTATGAGGCCAACACGGTGGGCCCGTCGGAATTCAGGATGACGAAGGCCGCCGTATCGTCCAGGACTGGATACGCGGGAAACAGCTCAACACCGATTGTTCGCTTCGCCTTGCCGGTCTTCGTGCTGCCGACGGTGAACTCTCTCCCGAGCGCTTGCGCTGGCAACCTCTCGGTCCCCTGAGGGTACAGATCCCGCATGCCGACCCACACGCTCAAATCGTGCGAAGTCCGCGCCCAAGACCCTTCCGCCATCCATTTCGGGTCGAGGTCGACCTCCCGCTCGAGCTTGAATGCGCCTGGCGTTACGCGATAAACGCGGAACCCCCAAAGGTGGCCGTCGCCCTGCCGCCTGAAGCCCCAAGCCAGGAACCGGCCTTCGGACGCCTGCCGGAACCACTTCACGAGGAAGTCGATCTCTTCCGCGTGAGCCTCGCCGCCGTTCCACGACACGAGCGTCGAACGGACCCGCTCAAGCTCAGGCGACGGTCGGAGCGCCACGACAGCGCGGCCCCCGTCCGTAACGAAGCCGTCGAGGAAGCCCCGATCAAAGAACGAGAGGACCTTGTCCTGCGCGCCAGCCGCGGGTTGCACCCACCCGGCGAGAAACCAGAGCGAGGAGAATACGATTACAGGAAGTCGTGTTCGCATCAGCATCCGCTCCTGTTCTTCTCGTCGTCGGTCGGCCGCCCTTCGGCGTCGACGTGGTCGAAGTACTCGGCCCGGGAATCCGGGCCTGTTATCACTGAAATGTGGGCGTGAACCCCAGTTGAATTCCCGCTCTCACCGGCCAACCCTACCTGGGTACCGGCTGAGATGGTCCCACTCACGGTAGACGGACCGCGGAAGTGACAGTAGCGAGTGACCCAGCCGTTGCTGTGCGCAATGTCCACTCCGTTGCCACAGAACCTGTTGCTCACAAGCGAGACGGTTCCACCACGCCAAGCCAGGACCGGATCGCCCTCGTTGGCCTGAACGTCGACGCCGGTATGGCCAGGACGTACCGTGTTCGGGCCGCCGTGGTCGGTACCTAGGCGGTCGTTCAGATCGAAGTTCAGGGCGCACTCATCTTCCGTGAGGACGACCTTCCAGTCATCCACGATGTCGTTGTTGTCGGCATCCGGGTTCGGCAGCGCGGGCGTTCCACCCCCTCCACCGCCACCGTCACCAACCCTTCGCCGCCACCGTCACCGCCGTCATCAGGCCCCTCAGGCCCCTCGCCCGGGCCGGCGCCTGGAGGCGGACCCGTATCGTTGCCCGTCACGTTGGTCACGTCGAAGAGAGTGTAGAAGAAGGTGTGATGGCAGGTCTTCTCGGTCGTGTCACCGTACTCCTTGACAACGCAGATGCGGGCCACGACCACGAACGCCGGGCCGCCCGCCAGCGGCGCCGCAACGGCCGCCATCGTCTCGGTTGCCGTTACCGTCAGCGAGTAGCCGCCCGCCGCGGGAGAGTCGCGCTCCACCACGACCTCGTGATCTCCCGCTTCGAGTTCGCCGCTCCAGAACGCCGAGTCCGTGCCAGCGCCGTCCATGCAGCTGGCGCCGTTGACCGTGCAGAGGACGTCCAGCGTCAGATCCGTCAGGGCTACGTCGACTGCCGCAGGTCGAGAAAGCGTGAAACCATGGGTTTCGCGCGGGGAGCCGGCGGAGGCCAGCTCGACGTCCACGTCGACAAGTGCCGAAGTCGTTGATACAGGTTCCGCTGCGGCTATTGATCCCGACGCACAGGTTCCCGGTGCTGGTCCTGTCCTGCAGGCGCCGCCTCGATCGGCGGACCTTCGCGCTCAAGTTCCAAGCCCAAGCGACGGTAGTGCGTCACGTTCTCGCCTTCCTCAGAGCGGCCTCCTTCGAATAGCGCCGCATGACGCCCATTGGCGCTGACGAAGACGCTGTTGCGGAACCCCCCGGCAGGCGGGGCGCCCGGGTTCCAGGCCGAAACGTGCCGTTCCTCCAAGAGAGTCCACGGTTCACGCCAGAGGTGCTCTATACGGTAGCCGTCTCTCCCGATGGCAACCCTGACCGCCCCACGGTCGGCATGAGGCTCCCAGCCATCATTGGCAGACAGTTCCCAGAATGGAGCGTCTGGGAACCCCGACAGGCCCAGGTCCCAGAGGTTGTACGCCCGCAGCCGACCACCGTCTTCCGCCCATAGAACACGTTCCTCGTGCTGCCATGTTAACGCCCACTGGGTCGACCCTTGAAGCGCCGACACGACGTGCGGGGAAGCTCCCTCGTTGAAGTGCACGATGAAGCCGCCGCCACTCCACGGCACGAGCACCACTGGACCGCGCCGATCCAGGAACCAGAAATGGCCCCACATCGGTAGCTCGCCCCTGTCCGAGCTCGGAAAGTCCACCAATTCGAAGCGCTCTGGGATCCGCTGATTCTGGCCCGAGCCAAAGCTGAAGGTCACTCTCGTGCTTGCATCGTGCGCTCTGCCGGCGGTTCCCCACATGCGGCCATCCCGAGAGACAATCGGCCCCGGGCAATGTCTGCACTCTGGGGCGTCCTCCCGACTGTTCCACCCCCAGACACGTCGCACCTCCCCATTTCGGATCTCCACGACATCGAGCGTCCCAGCCACATAACCGTTGATTACCGGACCTCGGAGCCCCGTCAGAAGCAGCGTTCGGTCGTCAAGAAAGACCGTCGAGTTCGTTCCCGCGTATTCCCTTCCGAGTGAACTCAACTGAACACGACCCTGCTTCAGCTGAATCAGCACCACGCTCCGCTCGGTGAAGTCAGTCGGAGAATCGCCTCTTAGCCGTCTCTCAAGGGCCGCGACTGGCTCAAGGGCCGCGACGACGGAAGTGTGGCCGTCGTTCGCGACGAAGCCGCCGTTTACGCGGCCGGGAAGAAGCTGCGTCACATCCTCGGGCACTGCGGCAGCAATTGCAGTTTGCACAAAGTAAAAGACGACCTGTCCCAGATTCCACATCGGATCTCCCTTCTACTCCTCGTCCTCGCAGCTGGAGGGATCGGACTCGTTGAACGTGAAGTTCTCGTGGGATAGCACATCCAGCGGATTGCGGCGCTCGCCGGTGCTATCCCGGTACGCAAGGTGGTGGTGAGGTGGTCCCGGTTCGTTGAACAGTTTCTTGCCCGGATTCAGGTGTGCCCCATGGTTCGAGATCAGGCCGCCGCAGCCGCCGTCATCGTCTCGGTTGCCGGTTCCTGATCGAGCTGACGGGATGGAGCCGCCCCCAGATGACGCGGTCGATTTCCCCGGTACCGACGGGTCGCGGCGAGAACCGCCGCCGGCCTCGACGGTCCATCAAGGTTCTACGACGGCGCTCCGCACGGTCCACTCCAAGGGCTGGGGTCCTGCCGCAGGGTCGACGAGCATGTAGCGGCCGGTTCCATCGACCTCGGCGCCCACCGGAACTCGTGCCACGGCAGAGACCTGGGCAAGCGGCTGCGTCTCGGCGCGAATCGTGACCCGCTCCGCGAGAGTCTCCCTGCGGTTCGCGGCCTCATCCATGCCGCCGAATCGGGCGATTACCTGTTCCGGCCGCGGGTCCATAGAGCGCAACCGAAGACCTCCTCCTTCAGGCAACAGCCTCGGTTGCCAACGGCGGAGGTCGTGCTCCGACACAAGCTCGAGAAGCTCCGTCCAACCCGTCCGGCCCAGGCGCCACACCAAACGGCCGGACGAACTGACGACGTCGAACCCATGATCCGCGGAAAGCAACATGAACCCGTTCCGCGCGATCCCCAAGAAGCTCATGTAGCCATTCCTATGGACTATCGACGTTGAGACGAACCGGCCCGACTGCGTGCGGGTGAGTACTCGCAACCACTCGGCCTGGTCCCGACCAAAGAACTCCGGCTGCCACATGACGATACGATCCGCGTCAATGAAGGCGAACTCGTTCGGCGCGAACCCTGGCGCCAAGTCCTCCAATTCCAACCTCTCGTCCGCGACCACGCCGTCAAGGCCGTAGAGGTCGAACGCTCGACTCTTCGCACGATAGACAACGATCGCTCGACCGTCAGCGCTGAATCCATAGTCGTCATTCCGATCCTCGGGGTACACCTCGAAGACGCGAATGCCAGGCAGTCTCCGAACCTCGCGACCGTCCCACCGGTAGACGATCAGCGGAGACTCGGACGAGGCCCATGGTTCGGTGATCCCGCGGTCAAAATCCTGAGTGTCCGGGGGCGCCAACTCGATGACCTGCAAGGCGAGCCAATCGCCCGTCTCGGCCAAGCCGCGAAGACGGGGACCGTCGACCGACAAGACGGGCCCATCCAGCCCGACCAGGCGCGTCCAGAACGTACCTTCAGGGAATCCACCCAGAGGCCACGGTTCGCCAAGCGGAGCACCCCCGCCCACGAGGACAACATCCCGCACGGAGCCCACCTGCAAGACTCGCGGAGGCGCCGGGAGCGCTTCCGTCCATGACCGGGCCCCAACTCGAAGATGAGCCTGGTGACCTCGTCCGCCATCCTCCTCGGCACAAGCATACCGAGCAGGTCCTTCCACAACGCACTGCTCCTCCGGCGTGGATTGGCCGCTCCCGGCCACCGCGGCGAAGAGCCAGTACGTCACGAGAAGAACCGTTTCTTTCTTGGCCATTTCCGTCTCCTTCCGTAGCCAGAGCTACTCGCATTCCGCCAGCAACCCCTCAGGGGTCGAGGAGCTCCGTGCGACTGCTGTCGCGCCAGATCGTGTAGTGCAAGTGATCTCCCATGGAATTGCCGCTGTTGTTGACAGTACCGATCTGTTGGAAGGCCGTAACGGTATCTCCAACCTGAACGCCGATGGTGTGAAGATGGACGAAGACATGCATCCTTCCCGCGTCGCCCACGATCCGCACGTAGTTCCCGTTGGGAAAGTACCGAAGTCAGGATCTTCGCATCGTGAGTACCTCCTTCTCCAAGGATGTCCACGAAACCGGGTCAACCTCAGCCAGCACCTCGCTACTGCGCCAGCTGTGGAATGAGCTCGCGGTCGGCCGCCGCCTCTGCCTCCTGATCCGCCTCAAGCCCAGGAGACGGCGTTGTCGGACGAAGGTCCACAACCCGAGCAAAGGACCGCCCTGATGCCATCTCCACGCTCCCAACGCTCGACCAAGACGCCATGCTGGCCGTTTGCGCTGACGAAGAGACCGGTTCGCGCCGACACAGCGACGAGTGCCGTCTCCACGCCACCTGGTCGCCGCCCGCCACGTGGCCCGAGCGTCCTGACGTACTCGCCCCGATACCAGTCGGAAGCGTGGCGGACCTCTACTTGGCCAGCGCTTTCACGCCATGCATGTTCGACTCGGTACCGGCCGTCCACGGCCGTCACCTGAACGACGCCGCGCTCGGGATGGGGCGCGGCCGTGTCTTTGTCCAGCACCCAGCTGTGCGGCGCACCGAGCTCGGTGCGACACGCACTTCCACCACGAGTGGTTAGCCGTCCGCGGGCCTCTGTTGCACCTTCTCTTCCCCGTCCTCCGGCGGCGCCGCAGCCTCCGGCGGCAACGGCGGTGGCGCAAGCGTCAGCTCGACCCGCCGCGCCGTCGTGCTGTACGTGCCGTCTTCGGACCTTCCCGAGTCGATAGCCAGGAAGTGACGACCTCCAGGGCTCACGATCGGCTCGAAGGGTCTCTTGCCGCGCTGCCAGCCGGAGAGACGCTCCTCCTTCCACTCCGGGAACTGCGGACTCTGCCAGAAGTACCGCACCCGGAATCGGCCGACGCCATCTTCCTCCACTTCGACGAAACCGCGTGTCGGGTGGGGTCGGCCACTTGCCGTCTTATGGCGCAGAAACGGCTCCCGCGGCACATCGAACGTGTACGCCAGATTCCATAGATCGTAGGCTTGCCACTCGTCACCGGAGCGCGCCCAGAGGACCCGATCGTCTTCTTGCCAGACGACAGCAAGATCGCTGCCCGAATGCACGACCTCCCGCAGATGGTCGATCGGCCTTGACTCCACGCCTTGACGGGAAAGGCGGTGGAGGAACAGGTGCGTGCTGTGTGAGGCCAACACGGTAGGCCCGTCGGAATTCAGGATGACGAAGGCAACCGTATCGTGCAAGAGTGGATACGCGGGAAACAGCTCAACGCCGATTGTCCGCATCGCCTTCCCGGTCCTCATGCTGCCGACGGCGAACTCTCTCCCAAGCGCTTGCGCTGGCAATCTCTCGGTTCCCTGAGGATACAGATTCCGCATGCCGACCCATACGCTCAAGTCGTGCGAAGTCCACGCCCAAGACCCTTCCGCCATCCATTTCGGGTCGAGGTCGACCTCCCGCTCGAGCTTGAATGCGCTTGGCGTTACGCGATACACGCGGAACCCCCAAGGGTGTTCGTCGTCCTGCCGCCTGAAGCCCCACGCCAGGAACCGGCCTTCGGACGCCTGCCGGAACGACTTCACGAGGAAGTCGATCTCTTCCGCGTGAGCCTCGCCGCCGTTCCACGACACGAGCGTCGAACGGACCCGCTCAAGCTCAGGCGACGGTCGGAGCGCCACGACAGCGCGGCCCCCGTCCGTAACGAAGCCGTCGAGAAAGCCCATGTCACCGAACGAGAGGACCTTGTCCTCCGCGCCAGCCGCGGGTTGCACCCACCCGGAGAGAAACAAGAGCGAGGAGAATACGATTGCAGGAAGTCGTGTTCGCATCAGCATCCGCTCCTGTTCTTCTCGTCGTCAGTCGGCCGCCCGTCGGCGTCGACGTGGTCGAAGTACTCGGCCCGGGAATCCGGGCCTGTTATCACTGAAATGTGGGCGTGAACCCCAGTTGAATTCCCGCTCTCACCGGCCAACCCTACCTGGGTACCGGCTGAGATGGTCCCACTCACGGTAGACGGATCGCGGAAGTGACAGTAGACAGTGGCCCAGCCGTTGCTGTGCGTGATCTTCACTCCATAGCCGCATTTCGAGTTGACTAGATGCTCCGAGACGGTTCCACCACGCCAAGCCAGGACCGGGTCGCCCTCGTTGGCCTGAATGTCGACGCCGGTATGGCCAGGACGTACCGTGTTCGGGCCGCCGTGGTCGGTACCTAGGCGGTCGTTCAGATCGAAGTTCAGGGAACACTCATCTTCCGTGACGACGACGTTCCAGTGGTCCACGATGTCGTTGTTGTCGGCATCGAGGCTTGGCAGTCCGGGCGTTCCACCCCCTCCACCGCCGCCGCCACCGCCACCGTCACCACCGTCACCGCCGTCATCGGGCCCCTCAGGCCCCTCGCCCGGGCCGGCGCCTGGAGGCGGACCCGTATCGTTGCCCGGATCGTTGCCCGGGTCCTTCCCAATCGCGTCGATCAGGAAGGCGAAAATGTAGATGCAAGTCTCCTCGATCGCCTTGCCGTTCTCGTCGGCGTAGCAGAGCTTACCCATGAGCACCGGGCCACCCGACATCGGCGCCGCAACGGCCGCCATCGTCTCGGTGGCCGTTACCGTCAGCGAGTAGCCCCCCGCCGCGGGAGAGTCGCGCTCCACCACGACGTCGTGATCTCCCGCTTCGAGTTCGCCGCTCCAGAATGCCGAGTCCGTGCCAGCGCCGTCCATGCAGCTGGCGCCGTTGACCGTGCAGAGGACGTCCAGCGTCAGATCCGTCAGGGCTACGTCGACTGCCGCAGGTCGCGAAAGCGTGAAACCGTGGGTTTCGCGCGGGAGGGCCGGCGGAGGCCAGCTCGACGTCCACGGCGTGTACGCCCTGCTCTCGTCGACCAGGGTCGTCACCCGAGTCGTCGGGCTCTCGCCGCTACCCGGCGCCTCGGCGGTGTCAGGGCTTTCGTTGGTATCCGGGCTTTCGCCGCTGCCGGGCGTCTCCTCGGTGCTCGAGTTCCCGTCGGCGTCCGGCGCCTCCACGCTGACGGTCAGCGTAAAGTCGCCCGCGCCGCCGCCCTGAGGGTCGACGACGATCTTGTAGTCGCCAGGATCCAGCGTGCCGCTCCAGGAATCGTCCGCGATGCCCGAGAGGTCCGTGCAGCCATTGCTGGACAGGGCCGACATCGCTTCTTCCGGGACGTTCTGCCGCTCAACCGCGCAGTTGAAGTCGGTCGTCATTCCCGTCAGCGTTACCGAGACCTCGACGCGGTGCGTCAGCGTCAACAAGTAGGTCCTTGGACTCGATACACCCGTCCCCGTCTGGACGGCGACCGAACCATCGCCCTCCTCCGGAGGAGGCGGCATGATCGTCGCGTCGAACGTCACAGACGCCGAAGCCCCGGCCCCGTCGGTGACGCTGTAGATGATCGGCCAGGTCGTCTCGGTCAACACCGTCGGCAACGCTCCCACCGCCCGCCGGGTGGATGGCGTGAACGTGATTCCCGGAGGCAGACCCGCCACGGAATAGGTGTATGGCGGCCTGCCCCCCGTTGCCGCGGGGTACACCGTGTCGACCGAGGCCGCAGACGGCAACGTAACGTCAGGAATGCTCGGCAGCGACAGCGGCGGCGAGGTCACCGTGATCGTCTCTCTCGGACTCGCCCAACCGAACCACTTCGTTCCCCGGAGCATCCGCCAGCTGAAACTGTAGCTCCCCGCCGTCGACGGCGCCGTCATCGTGAAGGTGAACGCATGGCTCTCGTTCGGCGCGACGCTGCCGGACAAGGCGACTTGGCGGAGACCCCAAGGCGGCGTCGCCGCGGAGGTATGGGACCCCAGCTTGTAGCCCGCGTCCGCCGTCCACGTCGTTGTGCCCGTGTTTCTCATCGTCACCGTCACCGTCTTCGTCGAACCCGTCGTCATCGACGACGGCAGGCCGGAGTACGACACGAATCTCGCCTTGTCCGCGGGCGGAGAGGTCACCGTGATCGTCCGGCTCGTACTCGCGTCGCCGAACCACGTCCCGTTTCGCCGCATCCGCCAGCGGAAGGTGTAGCTCCCCGCCGTCGACGGCGCCTTGATCGTGAACCTGAAGGAATGAACGCCGTTCGGCGCGACGCTGCCCGACACCGCCTTCCGATTCAACCCCCACGTCGTGTTGTTCGCCGGAGATTGGGAACCCAACTGGTAGCCCGCGCCCGCCGTCCACGTCGTTGTGCCCGTGTTCCGCATCGTTACCGTCACCGTCTTCGTCGAACCCGTCGTCATCGACGACGGCAGGCCGGAGTAAGACACGAACATCGCCTTGTCCGCAGGCGGAGAGGTCACCGTGATCGCGCGGCTCGCACTCGCGTCGCCGAACCACGTCCCGTTTCGCCGCATCCGCCAGCGGAAGCTGTAGCTCCCCGGCTTCGTCGGCGCCTTGATCGTGAACCTGAAGGAATGAACGCCGTTCGGCGCGACGCTGCCCGACACCGCCTTCCGATTCAACCCCCACGTCGTGTTGTTCGCCGGAGATTGGGAACCCAGCTGGTAGCCCTTGCTCCCCGTCCAGGTCGTCCCGCCCGTGTTCCGCATCCTCACCGTGACGACCCGCGTCTCCCCCGTCCGAAGCGACGACGGCAAACCCGTGGTCGACACGAACGCAGCGTTGTCCGATGCCGGCGGGCGAGCCGGCGGCCGCGTCACCTTGATCGTGCGGCTCGCCGAACGGCCGCCGAACCAGCGGTCACCCCCCCAGGATCGCGCCCCCCCCCGAGGATCGCGACCGGCGGATTCGGGTCGAGCGGGTCCGGCTTGAGTTCGCGGAGCATCCGCCAGCGGAACGCGTAGGTCCCCGGCTTCTTCGGTGCGGTAATCGCCAGCTTGAACGAATGAACGCCATTCGGCGCGACGCTCCCCGACACCGCCTTCCGCTTCAAACCCCACGTCGTGTTGTTCGCCGGAGATTGGGAACCCAGCTGGTAGCCCTTGCTCCCCGTCCATCTCGTCGTCCCGGTGTTCCGCATCCTCACCGTGACGACCCGCGTCTCCCCCGTCTTCATCGACGACGGCAGGCCCGTGGTCGACACGAACGCGGCGTTGTCCGCCGCGCTCGCCATGCCGGCAGCAAGCGCCAAGCACGCGATGCAGAAAGTCAAACGGCAGAACGCCAGACGCCGGCACACAACACGCCCGACGGTCGAGTCGGTCATCGAAGTCACGTGAAACACCGGCAACGGCATGACTGCTTGCGCCCGCCTGTTCAAGATATTGAAGGGTGATGACAATCTAATGCACATTCGCGCCGCCTTGTCAAGGTCGCCGTCGCGCGGAAAGCGCTCCGGACCGTTCGAATCGAGGCCAGCGACCCGCCCCGAACGAGCGGCGGCGCCCGACGTCGGCCGCACGCTGCTACCGTCGCCGGATGGGCTCGCCTCTTGCCGGGAAGTCGCCATCGCCCGACCGCATCGTCGGCCGGGAGGCGCGCGCCGATGCGGTCGTTTGGCGCCGGGAGAAGGCGCCCTCGAGGTCCGGCACCGTTCGAGTCGTCGCCGCTCTGCTCGCTGCGACGCTTGCCGCCTGCGACGGCGAGGGACCCCAGGCGGACGTTCCGACGCCGGTTGCCGATACGCTCACCAGAGCGAAGGCCGACGACGGTTCCTGGATCTCCTGGCGAGAGCACATCGTCGACGACGAGGCGACCGGCGGCGTTCCCATCCGCGGCGGCGACGGGCTCGCGATGGAGGACCTCGACGGGGACGGCTATCCGGACATCGTCTCGGTCCACGAGTCGGACACCGAGTACGACGGCGCCGCCGACGGCCACGTTCGTCTTGCCTTCGGCACGGCCGACCCCGACGTCTGGGGACTCGCGACTCTCGCCGAAGGCGCGGAGGCGGGGGCTCCGGAGGACGTCGCTCTGGCCGACTTCGACGCGGACGGCGACGTGGACGTCGTCGTCGCTTCCGAGCTGGCTCACCTGATCTACTTCGAGAACCCCGGCACGGCGACCGAAGCGGCTGTCCGGGCTCTGAAGAGCGGCGACTGGCGGCGGGTGACGCCGGAGTTGACAGAGAACCGGGGATCCTGGATCCGCGTATTCGCCGCCGACCTGGACGGCGACGGCCGGCCCGAGATCGTCGCGTCGAACAAGGGCGCGCAGAGCCCGGCCCCGAGCAGCGCGGCGACGAACCCGATCTCGTGGTTCGAGACCGGGGACGATCCGCTCTCCGGCGACTGGGTCGAGCACGAGCTCGCGCGGGTCATCTGGCCGATCAACTCGATGACCGTCGACCTCGACGAGGACGGCGACGTGGACATCGTCGGCGGATCGACCGGCGAACGCCGTATCTTCTGGTTCGAGAACATGAGCGACGGTTCGGTCGCGCTCGTCGAACGACCGATCCTCGTCCACGGCACGACGCTGCCTGCCGACACCCGCCGACCTCCCCACGCAAGCCCCACGGGCGCCCTGCTGAACGGTTTCAACATGGCCTTCCTCGACCTGAGCGGCGACGGTCGACTCGACCTCGCGACGGTCGAGTTCGGCGGCGTCCTCGTCTGGCTCGAGCAACCGGCCGACCCCGCAGATACGTGGCGGCTCCATCCGATCGGTTCGCTCGCTCCGGACAACATGGTCGGCTTTGCCTTCGGCGACATCGACGGCGACGGCGACGCCGACGTCATGTCCGGCGCCTACAGCGCGAGCGGTCGGGCAGCCGACCGCGACGTGGCGCCCGCCACGCCGCTCGGCCGCCTGAGCTGGTTCGAGAACCCCGGCCGAGCCGACGGCGATTGGACGCGGCACGACGTTTCCCGTCGCAAACGCGGCATGTTCGACCAGTTCATCGCCCGCGACATGGATGGCGACGGCGATCTCGACTTCGTCGCCACCCGCGGAAACAGCGCCGAATACGACGGCGTCTTCTGGCTCGAACAGGTACGCACCAGGATCCCGGTCGCCGCGTTCGAACAGGCCCGCGACGAGGAAAGCGAGCAGATGCCGCTCAAGTGAACGATCCGATTCGGAACGCAGGCTGGAGCTGGCCCGTGGTGGACGCGCGTGTCGCACCGAGAGCGCGCAGGCGTCCGATCAGAGTCGATTCACCGCTTCCTCGGCCAAGTCCAGGGTGCGGATGATCCGCCCGCGCATCTCGCCCAGATCGACCCCTTCCGTGCTCTTCTTGCCCTCCACGTAGCGGGCGTAGACGCCGTGGACGATGGCCGCCGACTTCCAGCGGTTGAATCCGACGTAGTAGTCCAGGTTCGACAGATCGCGACCGGTCCGCTCGGCGTAGCGTTCGAGCAGGTCCTCGCGTGGCGGAAAGCCGGGTACGGCAGTCGCGCCGCCCGCTCCGCTGGGCGCCGTGTCTCCGCTCTGCGTCCACTGGTTCATCGCATAGGCGAGGTCGGCCAGCGGATCGCCCAAGGTCGAGATCTCCCAGTCGACCACCGCTGCAATCGTCGAATCCGGGCCGGTCAGGCAGTTGTGCAGCCCGTAGTCGCCATGGACCACCCGCGCCGGCCCTTGCTCCGGCAGATTGTCCAGGAAGTAGCGCTGCAACTCGTGGGCGCGCGGGTCGTCGAGCTCTGCCGGCTCGACCGACGCCGTCCAGGAGCGATACCAGGTGCGCAGTTGGCGGCGAACGTAGCTGTCGCGCTTGCCGAGATCGCCAAGGCCGACCTCGTCCGGGTCGACGGCGTGCAGACTGGCCAGGACGTCGATGAACGAGCAGGCGAGCCGCCCGCGCCGCTCCTGCGGCACCCACTCCTCCGTGTCGACCGAGCTGTAGAGCGCTCGGCCGACGACCCGCCCCATCACGTAGAACCAGGCGCCGGTGACCTCCGGGTCTTCGCAGAACGCGATCGCCTGCGGCACCGGCACCGGAGTCGGTCCGAGCGCCGAGATGAGGGACCACTCCCGGCTCATGTCGTGCGCCTTCGGCAGCAGCTTGCCCCGGGGCGGCCGCCGAATGACCGCCGAGCGGCCCTCCGCGTCGTCGAGCCGGTAGGTCAGGTTCGAGTGCCCGCCCTCGAGCCGCGTCCATTCGAGCGGCGGCGCGAGGACCTCGACGTTCTCGGCGATCCAGGCCTCGACCGCTGCCTGGTCGTAGCCTTCGGGGCCTCTGCTCTCGTCGTGTCCTGACATTCCTCGCGGCCCGGCCGTCGACGTCGTGTACGAAGCAAGCCACTCTACCAGCCGGCCCGCCGCCGGACCCCGCCGTCACGACTCGCCGCGGGCAGATCGACCCGTCCGGGCGCGGCTCAGGGGAACCGGTTAGACTCGGCGCTCTTTCCGACGTGAAGGACAGCCTCCTGCCTGCACCCTTCCTGTTGCGCCGCGGGCGCAGCAACTCAGAGGGAGATCAGATCGCATGACAAATCGCCATCGATTCGTTGTTTCTCTGCTGATTCCCCCGATCGGTCTTGTCGCCGCCGTACCGATCGGAGGT
Organism: Candidatus Multivoraceae bacterium; assembly: GCA_965219625.1. Classification (GTDB taxonomy): domain Bacteria; phylum Acidobacteriota; class Thermoanaerobaculia; order Multivoradales; family Multivoraceae; genus Multivorans. Next base: position 1,312,769 of record OZ244782.1, read on the forward strand.
CAGGAGGCGCCGAAGGTCGACTACTTGACCGACGTGCAGCCGATTCTCGAGACGTACTGCTACGAATGTCACGGCGAGGACCGCGCGCGCCGCGAGGCGGACCTCCGGCTCGACATCAAGGAACGGGCGTTCGCGGATTTGGGTGGGTTTCCGAACATTGCCCCCGGGGACCCGGCCGACAGCGAGCTCTACATTCGCGTGAGCTCCGAGATCGCCGAGATGCGGATGCCGCCGTACGAGGCCGGCGCCGAGCTGAGCGAAGAGCAGGTCGAAACGATCCGACTCTGGATCGAACAAGGCGCCGAGTGGCCCGAATCCGAAGACGCCGAGGACGAAGAGAAAGCGTCCGGCGGCTGAAGCGCGGCGCGGCGGCCGTCCGCTGCCGGAACCAACCCGACGGAGACCAGCGATGAACAAACCAAGGAATGCGCGACTCGCCACGTTCGCCGGACTGCTGCTCGGCATCGCGATCGCCGGCCAGGCGGCCGCACAGGCTGGCTACGGCGCCAGGGGAAGCGGCATTCCCCGGGTCGACCTGCCCGACGAGCCGTGGATCATGAACACCCACCTCATCCCCGAGGTCAGGGTCTCGGTTGTTGCTCGCGGTCTGGACCATCCATGGTCCCTCGCCTTTCTGCCCAGGGGCGACATGCTGGTGACCGAGCGCAAGGGCACGCTCCGCCTGATCCGTGACGGCGTCCTCGTCGACGAGCCCGTCTCCGGCATGCCCGACGACGTCCTCGCCCGCAGTCTCGCCGGCATGATGGAGGTCGCGGTTCATCCCCACTTCGCCGAGAACGGCTACGTCTACCTGACGTACACCCGGCAGGTGTCCGGGCGCGAGGGGACGGTCGCTCTGGTCCGAGGCCGCCTCGACGGCACGTCTCTGGTCGATCTCGAGGATGTGTTCGTCGCGGAGCCCTGGGGCGGATCGATCGCCGCCGCCCGGATCGCCTTCGTGCCGGGCGAGGACCTGATGTTCATGACGATGGGCGGCGCCTTCGGCGCCGATCTCGTCGATGGTACGCAGAGTTTCTTCGGCCACGCGAAGCTGGCCCAGGACCCGAGCAGCCACGCCGGCAAGCTGTTGCGCATGCGGCTCGACGGCAGCGTTCCCGACGACAACCCGTTCGTCGGCAGGGAAGGCCACAAGCCGGAGATCTACTCGATGGGCCACCGCAACCAGATGGGTTTGGCGCTCCACCCGGAGACCGGCGTGCCGTGGGCCACGGAACACGCACCGCAGGGCGGCGACGAACTCAACGCGATCGAACCGGGCGCGAACTACGGCTGGCCGGTCGTCTCCTACGGCCGCCACTACAACGGCGTCCGCATCTCCGAGCGCTTCTGGGCCGAAGGGATGGAGGAGCCAGCCATCTTCTGGCTGCCTTCCATTGCCCCTTCGGGCCTTGCCTTCTATACCGGCGACGCGTTCCCGGAATGGAAGGGCAACCTCTTCGCCGGCGCCCTGATGACTGGCCGGATGCCGAATACCGGACACGTCGAGCGCCTCATCTTCAACGAGAAGGGGGAAGAGCTGGGTCGCGAATGGCTGTTGGCCGACATTCGAAAGCGCATCCGCGACGTCCGTCAGGGCCCGGACGACCTGATCTACGTCGTCACCGAAGCAAACGATGCCGCCGTCCTCAAGCTCGAACCCGTCGAGCCGGCGGAGCGGGAGAGCACATCCGCTCGCTGACGTCGTCGACATCCTCCGAAGCGACGGGCCCCGCCGCGAAAGCCGGCCCGCATGCGCTGCTCCAGGCGGAGGAGCGGTCCGCCGACCACGGGGCGGCTACGCCGTCTTCTTGATGACGACGAAGGTGATGTCGTCCTCGGGCGGCGCGAAGGCGAGCAGGTCCTCCTCCAGGCGTCGGCAGATATCGACGGCGGATCTCTCGCGCACGGACTCGAGGAGCGCTTCGGCCCGTTCGTCGACGTAGCGTTCGCCGGCATGCTCGGTCAGGCCGTCCGTGTAGAGCAGGAGGAGGTCGCCGGCCTCGAGCAGCTCGACTTCGCTCACTTCGTAAGGACGCTTGTAGCCGAGCGGGCCCGGGTCGACGCGCTCGTCGGTTTCCGCGTTCGAAGCGAACATGCCGACCGGCGGAAAGCGGACCATCTGATCCTCGCGCAGGTGTTCGATCCGGCCGGGCCGACCGACGAACAAGAGCGGCGCCGGATGGCCGGCCGAGGTGAACCGGAAGGTGCCGGTCTCCGACACCTCGCCGTAGAGCATCGTCAGGTACTTGTTCAGGGTGGTCGACTTGTAGAAGCGCTGGTTGATGTGTTCGAACAGCTTCGTCGTGATCTCGCCGAAGCGGTCGAGTTCGTAGTACGCCCCGAGCATGAACGCCTGGTGGAGCATCGCGGCAACGAGTGCATCGGTCACCTTGTGGCCGGAGACGTCGGCAACCAGAACGCCTGCGCGGCGCTGGCACTTGCGGAGCCCGGCGACGACGTCGTCGCGGCCCGCTTCCTCCGCCTCTTCGATGCGGCGCTCCAGGTCGTAGCGCTGCTTGAAGTCGATGTAGATCAGGTGATCCCCACCGATCGCCTGCCGCAGCGGCAGAGACACGCCGTACACATCGATTCCGTCGAGCCTGGGAATCTCGCCCGGCAACGCCTTCGTCGCCAGGGCGATTGCCTCCAGGTTCGCGAGCTCGTCCCGAAGCTCGTCCTGCAGCGTTGCGGATCGCGTGACCATCACGAGGAGTCTCTCAAGTTCGTTGCTCGGAGCCAGCAGCGGTTGGCGGAGGGGGTGGGATTCGAACCCACGGTAGGCGTTGACCTACGCCGGTTTTCAAGACCGGTGCTTTCGACCACTCAGCCACCCCTCCTGACCTGCCGGACGCCGCGGGAGCCGGTCAACAGCGATCCGAGCGCAAACTACCCGGTACCGATCTCCTCGACGCCGTTTACCCAGGGGCGGAGCGCCACCGGAATCCGGACCGCGCCGGACGACGTCTGGTGGTTTTCCAGCAGGGCGATCAACGTACGGCCCACGGCAAGACCCGAGCCGTTCAAGGTGTGTACGTATCGTAGCGGCCCACCGTCCAAGGGACGATAGCGCGTGCCGACCCGACGCGCCTGGAACGCCTCGGCGTTGCTGCAGGAGGAGATCTCCCGGTAGGAGCTCTGGCCCGGAAGCCAGACCTCCAGGTCGTAGGTCTTCGTCATCGCGAAGCCCATGTCGCCGGTGCTCAGACAGACCACACGGTACGGGAGCTCGAGCAACTGAAGCACACGCTCGGCGTGGCCGGTCAGTTCCTCGAGCGCCCCGTGGCTCGCCTCCGGAGTCGTCACCTGGACCAACTCGACCTTGTGAAACTGGTGTTGCCGGATCAACCCGCGCACATCCCGGCCGTAGGAACCCGCCTCGGCGCGGAAGCAGGGCGTCAACGCCGCGTAGCGGAGCGGCAACTGCCCCTCGTCGAGGACCTCGCCGGCGTGCATGTTGACGAGTGGCACCTCGCCGGTCGGAATCAGGTAGCGCGTATCGCCCGGCCCGACCCGAAACAGATCGTCCTCGAACTTCGGCAATTGACCGCTGCCGAGCAGGCACTCGCGCTTCGTCAGGTACGGCGGCAGGATCTCCGTGTAGCCGTGATCCGCTCCGTGAAGATCGAGCATGAAGGCGGCAAGCGCGCGTTCGAGGCGCGCTCCCCAGCCTACGTAGGTGACGAACCGGGCCCCGGCGAGCTTCGCGCCACGCTCGAAGTCGAGGATTCCGAGTTCGAGACCCAGGTCCCAGTGCGCCTTCGGCTCGAAGTCGAACTCCGGCGGTTCGCCGACGACGCGTTCGACCCGGTTCGTCGCCTCGTCAGGACCCACCGGCACCGTAGCGTGGGCGATGTTCGGTACCCTGAGTTCCGTGTCGGCTAGCTCCCGGTCGGCCTCCTCGACGATCGATTCCAGGCGCTCGAGACGGGCCTTCAGCACGGTCATCTCGTCGATGAGCCGTGCGGCTTCCTCTGCCTTCGCCTCGCCCTGCGCCTTGAGTTGGCCGATTTCACGCCCGGCCAGGCGACGGCGGTGGCGAATCTCCTCGACCTCCACCAGCGCCTCGCGGCGACGCCGGTCGCACGTCACCCAGAGATCCACGACGGCCGGGTCGACGCCCCGGTCCGCAACGGCTGCGGCAACCCGCTCCGGCTCGCTTCTGATGAGTTCTCGGGGCAACATGGCGGTGGCAGTCTTCCAACGTTCGCCCGAGAGGGCAAGGATAGGGCATCGATGACCGTACGATCGCCACGGACCGAGGGCCGGTTCCCGGAACTCCGGCCACCCCGCTGGACCGCCGCGTTACCGGCGCTCATCGCGGGCCTGGGCATGGCCGGACTCGCCGGCGCCGAGCGAGACCTGGAGGCGGCCGCCGAGGGCCGCTACCTGGCATGGACCGCCACAGCGGTCCTCGTCGCTGCGGCAGGAGTTGCCCGCCGGCCCTGGAGTCTCAACGTCCTGGCATTCCCCACCCTCGTCGTCCTCGCCTTCGTCGCCATCCCGCCGCCGGGGGCGGCTCGGGAGACGGCCGTCGGCGCTCTCCTGTGCCTCGGCCTCGGCGCCATGCTGCTGGACAACCTCCTCGACCGTCGGGCCGACCTGCTCGCCTCACCGGGGTCGCTCGACCCTCGGCGACTGCTCGAGCTCGGCGCGACTCTCGCGGCGGCGCTGATCGGCCTCGAACTGCTGCTCAGGCAGGGCGAGCTCCTTGGCGGTTCGACGCTGCGGCTTCTCGTCGTCCTGGTCGCCATGCCGACTGTCGCCGCGGCAGCGGCAACGGTGTTCTACGCCCGCTTGGGAGTACCCGCTCTGCTCGGCGCCGCGGCGATGCTGCTCGTCGCCGGCGGGACGCGCTCGAACGTCGTACTCGTCCTCGTCGTCGCGCTGCTCGCGGATGTCGCGGCCGACATGATCGAGCAGCGGTGGCGGGTAGGCCTCTACGGCGCCGGCGGGGGCCTCGCCCTGGCTCTCACGCTCGCGACGATGCGCGAACCGGCGTTCGGCGCCATGCTCGTCGCGACCGCGGCAGCGATCGTCTGGCGACGCTTCGCTTTCGCCGTCGCCCTGGTTGCCGCAGGCGCACTCGCTGTCTGGCTGCCGCCGGAGGCCGCGCTCGCGTGGCCGCAGGTCGCGGCCGGAATGTCGCTGCTCGTCTTCGCGGCGCCACATCTGCTCGGCCGGGGCGATCTGCGAACGGCGGCGGCAGCGGTCCTCCTGGCGACCGCAGGCCTCCGTTTCCTCCCCGCCCCGCAGGCGCTCCTGGGCGCCCTGGCGCTATGGACCGTGTTCTGCGCCGAGCGACCCGTCGCCAGGTCGCCGGACGATCCGCCGCCGACGGGCCCCTGGCAGAAACTCGCCCTCCGCGGCGATGCGGCGACCCTCGGTCTCTGCTGCCAGGGCGGCCTGCTGCTCTTCGCCGCCCTGTCTGCAACCCTGCCATGGCTTCGGCCGGCGCACCTGGACGATCGACTCCGCGCGCTGGGTCTCGACCACGCCGGTGAGCGTTGGCTGACCGCCGCGCTTCTCGTCGCACTCGCTCACGGCGCCGCCGCGCTCGTCAGGCGCGCGCCGCGGCCCCGCGCCCTCATCGCGATGTTCGCGGGCGTCCTGCTACCGACCGCGGCGCTGGCCGGCTGGGGCGCATTCGCGCCAAGACAGCCCCTCCTCGAGTCCCAGCGCGCGCTGACCGCGGATGACCCCGCTTGGACCGCGGAGGGCGCCGGCTGCGGCGTGCTGCTGCTCGACACGGCACTCGCGAACAGCGGCCCGCTCGTCGCCGGTCAGACCGTTGGCCACGTCGGGTCCGCCGGAATGTCCCCTCTCGCGCTTCGTCTTGGCGAGCACACGGACGAGTGGGCAGCTCTCGGTTCCGGCGGCCGACGCGGGGAGAGCCGTCCCTGGCTCCACTGGGTGGCACCGGGACCCGAAGGGGCCTTCTTCGGGGCTCGCTATCGCGCCAAGCTCGACCTGGGACCCTCGTGCGTCGGGGACGGAAATCCCCAGCCGACTGGAATCATCGTGCAGCGCGATCCTGGCCTGCCCGCAGAGGTCGATCTCATCCTGTTCTTCGCCCTTCACGTCGGCGAGACCGCCCCCTGATGTCGCCCGCTCGAGAAAGCGGCAAGCCGGCAGCGGCGCCGCTTCTGTCCTACGTCGTGCCGACGCTCGGCGTCGAGTCCCGGCTCGTCGACTGCCTGGAGTCGATCTACCGGGATCGGGCGCTCCTCGACGAGACGACCGAGGTCGTCATCGTTCTCCAAGGCGCGGCGGCAAAGACCGGCGCCGCCGAAGGAACCGGGAGGGCGGAACTCGCGGATCTCGACCGGCGGCTTGAGGAAGAGCATCCCGCGGCCTCCGGTGGGCCCTGCGAGGTGGTCCATCTGCCGGCCCCGGTCGGCTTCGCGCGCGCTGCGAACGAGGGCATCGCGACGAGCCGCGGCGACTGGGTCGCCCTGGTGAACGACGACGTCGTCCTCGAAGCGGGATGGGCGGCTGCGCTGCTGCAGGCGATGGGCGCTTGGCCGACGAACCCGAGAGCCCGAGCTCGAAGCGCGGGCCTCGACGTCGGCTCGCGAATCGCCGCCGCCCAGGGCGTCAACCTCCTCGCCGGCAGCGGCGAGCTCCAGATCGACGGAGCGGGCCTGGCATGGAACCGTCGCGACCAGGCGATCCAGCTGGGGCGAGGAGAGGAGCCACCCGCCCGCGACGCCGAGCCGCGGCTCGTCTACGGCGCTTCGGCGACCGCGGCGATCTACAGCCGTCGCGCCCTCCGGGCCCTCGGCGGGCGCGGCGAACCGCTCCGCCCATTCGATGAACGACTCCACAGTTACTACGAAGACGTCGAGCTGGCCGACCGACTCGCCGAACGGGGCTACCTGGCGCTCCTGGTTCCCGCCGCGCGCGTGGAGCACGCCGGATCGTCGTCGAGCCGGAGCGCGACGGCGGCTCGTTGCCGGATCCGCCGCCTCATCGCGAATCGTCTACTCGTCGTCGCCCGTCGACGCGGCGCAGGGTTCTGGACACGCCTGCCGGAACTCCTCCTCTACGACCTCGCCGACGCGCTGCGGCCGTCGGTCGCCGTCCCTCTACCGGGCGACGCGCCGAAGCCCACGCTGATCGACCTCGCGTACGCCTGGACCCGCGCTCTCTGCCTGCTGCCGGGGTTTGCCCGCACGCGCCCGCGGGCGAGCGCGGAATGAGCGTCTCGCCGCAGCTCGTTGCCGTCGCTGTCCACTGGCACGACGAGCAGGGACTCGCATTGCTCACGGAACACTGGCCCGCCGACCCGCGGTTCGAACTGCTGGTTGTCGACAACGGTTCAGAGGCTGGTCTTTCGATGTACGCGAAGGGCCGCGCGAACATCCGCATTCTCGAGCCGGGGCGGAACCTCGGTTTCGCCGGCGCCGTGAACTACGGCGCTTCGGCGACCGACGCGAGCCTGCTGCTCATCCTGAACACGGATGCCCATCCAATCTCAGGCGCCGTCGAGACGCTCGTCGAAGCGATCGTCGGGCGCCCGGATATCGCCGGCCTGGCGCCCCGGCTGCTCGGCGAGGACGGCCGTGAACAGGCCGCCTGGCAACTACGATCGCTGCCGACGCTCCCGACCCTGATCGGCTACTGCTGCTTCATCGAACCGAGAGCGCGGGAGGAACCAGCGGCCGGCGCCGTCGTCGAACAGCCCGCGGCCTGCGCTCTCCTGCTTCGACGCTCCGTTTTCGAGCGGGTAGGCGCCATGGACGAGCAGTTCTGGCCGGCGTGGTTCGAGGACGTCGACCTCGGGCGCCGCCTGGTCGATGCCGGCGAGTCGATTCGCTATCTGCCGGACGCCTGCTTCCATCACGGTCTGGGCGCCTCGATTCCGCGTCTCGGCTACGGCCCCTTCCTGCTCTCCTACTACCGCAACCTGGTCCGCTACGCCCGTAAACACCACGGCCGCGGAGGCGCGGCAGTGCTCAGCCTGGTCCTTGCGGCCTCGAGCCTCGCGCGGATCGTCCTGCTGCCGCTTCGACGACCGCGGCGCGCTGAGAGCCGCCGCGAAGCCCTGGATGCACTCGGACGCCTCGCCCTGAGCGCCGCCAGCGGCTGGAGGAACCGTTGACCGACGGCTGCGAGCGGAACGCGCGCGGCGTTTCCGGCGGAGTCGAGCTCCTCGTCTGTACGATTACCTGGAACGACGCCGCCGACCTGCCCGGCTTCTTCGCTTCGCTCGAAGACCTCGAGGGACCGCCGTTTCGCCTCGTCGTCGTCGACAACGCGAGCGCGGACGGCACCGGCCCCCTGCTCCGCGAGCATGCCGCCGCTGCCCGCTTCCCGGTCGACGTGATCGAGCTCGAGGCGAACGCTGGGTTCGCCGGCGGAATGAACCGCGCGCTCGAGGCCGAACTCGCCGCGGACGCGCCGCCGAAGTGGGTGCTTTGCCTGAACGCGGACGCCCGGCCGGCGGCGGACTATGCGCTTCGCCTGATCGAGAGCGTCGAGCGATTCTCGACCTCGTCCTGCCGAGTCGCGGCGGCCACCGGTCGGCTTGTGCGACCGCAAACCGACGACGACAGCCGGCTCGACGCCTGCGGCATGGCCCTGACCCGGAGCTGGCGGCATCGGGACCGCGGCTCCGACCAGCCGGACCGCGGGCAGTACGGCCGGATCGAACGAGTGTTCGGCGGCACCGGGGCGGCCACCCTGTTCCTCGCCGCGGCCCTCGATGACGCCGCGATCGACGGGCGCGTCTTCGATGACGACTTCCACTCCTACCGTGAGGACGCGGAACTCTGCTTCCGGCTGCGAGAGCGCGGTTGGGAGGTGCTCTACGAGCCGCGTGCCCGGGCCGTCCACGCGCGCGTCAACCTGCCGCGCCGCAGGCCACGGATGACGCCGGAGACGAACTTCCACTCGCTGAAGAACCGCTACCTTCTTCAGCTCCACCATCGCACGTTCGCCGACCTGCCGCGCACGCTGTTCGCCTCGCTGGTCAGAGAATTCGGCATCCTGGCCTGGGTGCTCCTCCGCGAGCGGTCCTCGCTTGGCGCCTACGCATGGCTGTGGAAGAACCGCCGGCGCCTCCTCGAACGACGACGGCGCGTGCGCGCGCAGCGGCTCGTCGCGGGGCGGGACATCGCGAGTTGGTTCGGGCGTTCCGGGCTGCCGGTCGACCCGAGCTGTTCACGGGTCCTCATCCTCGGCAGCCGCGGCATTCCAGCCTCCTACAGCGGCTACGAGACGATGATCGAAGCGATCGCGCCGCGGCTCGTCGAACGCGGCTGGCCGGTCACCGTCTACGGCCGCTCGCACCATGTCGATCGACGACTTCGCTCCCATCGCGGCGTCGATCTGGTCGTCCTGCCGACGCTCTGCACGAAGTACCTCGATACGCCTGTCCACACCCTGCTCTCTTGCCTGCACGCGGCGCTGTTTGCCCGCGGTGCGCGCGCCGCTCTGGTCGTCAACGGAGCAAACGCCGTGTTCCTGCCCCTGCTTTGGCCGCGCCGCATCCGAACGGCGCTCCATGTCGACGGAATCGAGAAGAGGCGGGCGAAGTGGGGCTGGCCCGGACAACTCGTCTACGCGATCTCCGAACGGCTCGCTTGCGTGCTGCCCGCGGTGACGGTGAGCGACGCAGAGGTCATCGCCAGGCACTATCGCGACCGCTACCGGCGCGAGACGACGATCATCCGCTACGGGGTCGACCCCGCACTGCTCCTCGAGCATCCGATTCTGGGAGAGCTGGGCCTCGAATCGCGTCGCTACTTCCTCTACGTCAGCCGCTTCGAACCGGAGAACAACCCGCACCGGGTGGTCAGCGCGTATGCGCGGGTCGGCGGCGATCTGCCCCTGGTCATGGTCGGCGATGCGCCCTATGCGGGTGAGTTCATCGCCAGGATGAAGCGTCAGGCCGACCCCCGGGTGCGCTTCCCCGGGTTCGTCTTCGGCGACGGCTACCGGGGACTTCTGTCCTCGGCTCTCGCCACGGTCCACGCGACGGAGGTCGGCGGCACCCATCCGGCCCTCGTCGAGGCGATGGGCTACGGAAACTGCGTCCTGGTCAACGACGAACCGGCGAATCGGGAAACGGCCGCCAACGCCGCCGTCTACTTCGATATCGACGATGAGCCATCGTTGGCGGCCGCATTCGAACGGGTGCGGAGCGACCCCGCCCTGGCACGCCGCCTCGGCGAACAGGCGGCTCGGCGCGCCGCGCAGGAGTTCGACTGGGAGCGAGTGACCGACGCCTACGAGGAGTTGCTCCGGCAGCTCGCCCGACGCGCGCCGTGAGTGCGAGTCAAGCAACCGCGTCCCGAGTACCGATCAGATCGCCGCTTGGGAACAGGTCATGCCCGGCCGTCCAGAAGACGGCCTGGAACCTCGGGCGGGCCGGTTAGACTGTCCCTGCCGGGCCATGCTGAAAGCGCGCGTTCGTCTCCAGACTGCTCTCATCCTGCTGTTCGCCATCCTGCTCGTTGCAGCGGCGTTCATCCTCGCGTACCTGATTCGCAGCGAGCTCCTGCCCCGGCTGCTGCCGACCCTGTGGCCGCGACCGCTCTATCCGCTCGGGGATTACCTGGGCCTGTTGCCGATGGCAATCGTCAGCTGGATGGCGCCGTTCCTCGCCTACCGACACCAACGTTGGCATCGCGCCGACCTGAAGACCGAGTCCTGGGAGATGGTCAAGGTGGCGGTCGCGGCCACCGTGCTCATGCTCGTCGGCGCATTCGTCCTGCAACTCGATCAAATCGTGCTCGGGGATCGCCTCAGCCGCACGTGGCTCGCCCTGTTCTCGGCTTTGGCCTTGGCGCTGCTTCTGGGCCACAAGGTCGCGCTCCGCCTCATCTCGAACGACAAGCACCCGAACGGCACGAGCCACCGCTCGGTCCTCATCGCCGGGGCCCCGGCGGCCGCCGCCGAACTCGCCCGCGCGATCCAAAGGAACTCGCACTGGGGACTCCGGATCGCCGGCATCATCCACACCGAGGACGGCGAGATCGACGACCAGCGCTGGCCGCTCCTCGGGTCGACGGACGACCTCCCTCGGGTCGTCGAGAGGGAAGTCGTCGACGATGTGTTCTTCGCCGTACCTGTACGGCAACTGGGCGAACTCCAGGATGTCCTCGACACGCTCCAGGATCAGGGCATTTCGATCCGGATCGCACTCCACAAGATGCCGACTCCCCACAGTCGGATCGAATTCGACAGCCTGGGCGGCCGGCCGATCCTGACGGTGTCTCCCGCCCCGTCGAACGTCCTCCTGCTGATGGCCAAGCGGCTGATCGACCTCGCCGTGGGTGGCGTCCTGCTCGTCATCAGCCTGCCGCTGCTCATCCTGCTCGGGCTGTTGATCAAGGCCGGCTCTCGGGGGCCGGCGCTCTATCGGCAGACCCGGTGCGGCCTGAACGGGCGCCTGTTCACGATGTACAAGCTCCGCACGATGGTGGCGAACGCCGAAACGCAGCGGAGTGAGCTGGAGCACCTGAACACGATGAGCCGCCCGGCGTTCAAGATGCTCTCCGATCCGCGGATCACCCGGGTCGGGCGCGTTCTACGCCGCTTCAGCCTGGACGAGTTGCCGCAGTTGTGGAACGTGGTGCGCGGCGACATGAGCCTCGTCGGGCCACGACCGCTCGAAGAGAAGCAGGGCTACACGATGAAACAGCGAAGACGACTGTCGATGAAACCGGGAATCACCTGCCTGTGGCAGGTCAACGGCCGCAGCGACCTGGATTTCGATCGATGGATGGAGCTCGATCTCGAGTATGTCGACACCTGGTCGCCGGCACTCGACCTGAAGATCCTGCTGCGGACGATTCCGGCAATCCTGAGCCGACGTGGCGCCCGCTGACAGTTCCAGCTGGCCTGCGCGACGACGCTCGTATGCGCAGCTCGCCCTGCCGCCTCTACGTCACGAGGCAACGACCGGCAGCGGGCCGCCGCGGCCGCCTGTCGCCGGAGGCCGATGATCACGCGGGCGCCGGTTCTTGTACTCGTCGTCCTCGTACGCCAGACAGCAGAGAAGCCGGCCGCACTGACCCGAGATCTTCGACGGATTCAGACTCAGCCCCTGGCGCTTCGCCATCTGAATCGAAATCGGCTGGAAATCGTCGAGCCAGGTCGAACAACACAGCGTGCGACCACAGATTCCAACCCCGCCAAGGAGCCGCGCCTCGTCGCGCGGACCGAGATGAACGAGCCGCACCCGGTTGGAGAACCGAGACTTCAGCTCGCGCAGCAACTGTCGGAAATCGACCCGTCGCCTGGCAGTGAAGTAGAACGTCGCATGGCCGCCGTCGAGCGTGAAGTCGACCCGCGACACCTTCATCTCGAGGCCCAGCGCGCGCGCACGCGAGCGGCAGAACGCCTTCCCGCGCACTTCGTTCGCCAACTGCCGCTCGCGGGCCGCGCGGTCCGCATCGTCGGCGCGACGGAGCAGAGCCCTCGCACTCGATTTCTGGCACGGCTTGAACACCGGCATCGGCGACTTCTCGATCCGGCCGTACGCCGGGCCGCGCTCCATCTCGACGATCACGTCGTCACCGCGGGCGTACTGCTCGCCACGGGTGCGGCAGAGAGTCAGGTTCGTCTCCTCGCCGAACCGGACCCCGACGAAGGTGTCCTCCACCGCCGTCGACTCGCCTGCAAATTGACAGCCGCCGCAGCTCATCTTCCGCTACTTCCCGCCTGGACCTCGAGCACGCGGCGCCCGATGTCCGAACGCATCGTCTTCGCCGGCCAGTGGATCCGGTCCGCCGCGCGGTAGGCCCGGTCGAGCGCTTCCGCCAGGTCGGCGCCGGCAGCGCAGACGTTGAGCACTCTGCCGCCGGCAGCCACGACCTCGCCGTTCCGACGGGCAGTGCCCGCGTGGAACACGACCGCGCCCGCGACCGACCGCGCGGTCTCGATGCCCTGAATCACGTCGCCCGCCGCCACCGCCCCAGGATAACCTCGGTTGGCCAGCACCAGACAGGCAGAGGCGCCATCGTGGAACGCGAGCTGTTCGCGGCCGAAGTCGCCGGCGGCGCCCGCAGCGAACAGCGCCGCCGGATCCTCGTCAAGCCGCAGGAGCAGGGCCTGCGCCTCGGGGTCGCCCAGGCGGACGTTGAACTCGAGCACCTGGGGACCGTCGGGGCTCATCATCAGCCCGGCATACAGGACACCCACGAACGGAGCGTCTTCGGCCGCCATCCCCGCCACGGTCCGCTCCATCACGTCGCTCATGATCACGGCAACCTCGTCCGCCGAGACGATGCCGGCAGGACTGTGAGCGCCCATGCCCCCGGTGTTCGGACCCGCGTCGCCGTCGAGGATCCGCTTGTAGTCCTTCGAGGTGGCAAGCGGCAACACGCGCCGGCCGTCGCTCAAGCCGATGAAGGACACCTCTTCGCCGACCACGAAGGGCTCGACGAGGACGCGCTCCCCGGCGGCGCCGAACCGCCGTTCGGTGAAGAAGATGTCCAGGCCCGCCTCGAGCTCCATCGCGTCCTCGGCGATGAACACGCCCTTGCCGGCAGCCAGGCCGTCCGCCTTCAACACGGTCGGCAATCCGAATCGCTCGGATGCGCGTCGCGCCGCGTCCCGGTCGGCAACGATCTCGAAGGCCGAGGTCGGCACATCGTGGCGCCGCATGAACTCCTTCGCGAAGATCTTCGAACTCTCGAGTTCGGCCGCTCGACGCGTGGGGCCGAAGATCGGAAGTCCGCGGTCGCGGAAGACATCGACGATGCCCAGAGACAGCGGCAACTCGGGCCCGACGATGGTGAGGTCGACTCTCCGCTCCTCAGCGAAGCGAGCCAGACCGCTCGTGTCCGTCACATCGACCACGACGCTCTCGCCGCACTCCTCGGTGCCGGGGCTTCCGGGCGCGCAAAAGAGCTCGGCGCCGGGCGAGCGCTTGCGGATGAGCCAGCACAGGGCGTGTTCGCGGCCGCCGTTGCCGATGACGAGAATCCTCAGAACCGTGCCTCCGAAGCGACGGAAGCCGAAGCTCGGCCCGGCGCCGCGGCGAGTGTCTGAATCGCCGCCTCGACCTCGTCGATCAGCGCGTCCGGGGTCGACGCGCCGGCCGTAACGCCGACCGTCCGACACCCGTCGAACCAGCTCGCGCACAGCTCGTCCGGGTGGTGAACGAGATGGCTTCGCGGCTGAAGTCCACGGCAGATCTCCCACAGGTGACGGGTATTCGCGCTGTGTCGCCCGCCAATGACGACGATGCAGTCGACCTCCGGGTCGACGGCGAGCGAACGCGCCGCGTCCTGATTCTCCTTCGTCGCGTAGCAGATCGTGTCGGCGCGTTCGGCCCGCGCTGCCGCGGCCTCGAGCGCCCGCGCGACCTCCTCGTACTCCTCGCTGTTCAAGGTCGTCTGGTAGAAGATCTTCACCTTCGCGTGACGGGTGAAGTCGATCGCCGCAACGTCCCTCAAGGTGAGTACGACGTCGTAGGCGGATGGCTCGAGATCGTGGGTGTAGCCGACGACCTCGCGGTGCTTCGCGTCGCCAATGAAGACGAGGTGGTAGCCCGCGGCCAGAGCCTGTCGCGCCTCCTCGTGGACCTCGTAGACAAAGGGGCATGTCGTATCGACGACCAGCAGGCCGCGCTCCAGCGCTCGCCGGTGGAAGGACGGCGGTACGCCATGCGCCGAGAAGACGATCGTCCCGGACTGCACGTCGTCGAGCTCCGCCGCGGTAGCGAAGCCGAGCTCCACCAGGTCGGAAACGACCCGCTCGTTGTGGACCAACTGCCCGAGGACCTTGCCGCGACGTCCGTCCGCGGACAGTTTCCGTACTGTTCGGTCGGCGATCCGGACACCCGCGCAGAAGCCGTACTTTTCCGCGCGCCTGAGCGTCAATGGGACCTTTGCCTCGAACTCCAAGAGCTACCTCGGCCAACTCCCCCGCGGAACTCCCCCGAAGGACGACGTCATGCTAGCAGCGGCACCCGCGCAACCGATCCCGGACGCCGGTCAGGGCTTCGGGTACTCGAACCGCGCTCTCGAGCGATTCGCGCTGACCGTCGGTTCCAGCGCCACGCGCAGCCAGCGGACGCCGCGGCGAAACGTCATCTCATCTCCCAGCTCGACCCGCCAGCCGCTCGCCTGCCCATGACGCAGCAGCCACTCGCGGGCGGCGGGGGCGCCCATCGGCAGGCGCAGAACGACCTCCTCCATCGTCTCGTAGGCGGCGCCTTCGCCGCCCGTCGGCGGCCCGAAGTCGACGACGGCGACACCGGGCGGAAGCGGGAAATCGTCCGGGAACGCGCCCGGTAGCCGGCCGCCGAGTTCTTCCGCCGGTGGCCGAATCTCCCGCTGATCATCATCGGGGCGGAACACCGAGTCCGGCGGCGGTTCGACCGCCAGAACATCCAGCTCGGCTTCGTCCAGCGGCTCGCGCTCCGGCGCGACGAGACAAGACGAACCAACCGCCGCAACGAGCACAGCGACGAGCCCTGCGCGGGACACGGTCAATCACCCAGGACGGTCAGCGACCGCGGACCCTGGGACGGCGGCTGCAAACGGTCCGGCGGCAGATCATGCGGAATTTCGATCTTGCACTCACAGACCTCCTGCTGGCGTTCAGCCAGATCGGCAAGGCTGTAGTTGCCCAGCAGGCTCTCGACCGCCTCCTTCACGCCAAGGAAGACCTCGCGGATCGCGCAGTGCTTCGGACCCACGCCGATCGAGCACGGCTGGGCGAGAATGTGGTCGATCGATGTCGCGTGACCCTCCAGGGCGACGAGGATCTCGAGGATCGAGATCTCGTTCGCCGGGCGGCCGAGCAGGTGGCCGCCCTGCGGGCCGCGGTTCGAACGGATCAGCCGGTCGCGGGCGAGCGACGCGAGAATCTGGCGCAGATAGGGCTCCGGGATGCCCTGGTTCATGGCGATCTGGTGACTCGGCACCGGGCCCTGCCCGGAGTGCATCGCCACGTACAACATGGCGCGAATACCGTACTCGCCCTTCGTCGAGATCTTCATCGGCCGCCTCGGCGGCCAAGCGTATCAGTGCGCCAGCCGATGCGGGGTGCGGCACGCGCCGAAGTTCACGACCGCCCCGGCAGGTACGCCAGAACTTCCTCGAGCGCTCCGATGTCGCCGCGGGCGCGGTCGAGCCAGAGTGCCTTCATGCCGACCGCCAAGGCGCCCTCACGGTCCTCGATCTTCGCATCGCCGATATGCAGCACCGCCGTCGGCTCGAGCTCGAGCGCCCGGCAGGCGGCGCGATAGATCGCCGCCGAGGGCTTCGCCGCCCCGACCTCCTCCGAGCAGACGACGGCGTCGATGGCTTCGTCGAGTCCGAGATTCGCGAGCACGCGGTGCAGACGCCGGTCCCAGTTGCTCGTCACGGCAATCCGTAGGCCGCGACGGCGGCATTCCGCCAACAGTTCGAGCGCGCCCGAGGTGAGCTCCCACGCCTCCGCGCGCTCGAAGCGGGCGAACAGTTCCGCTGCCGCGAAGGGCCCCGGCGCGTTCACGCCGAGCAAGGCGCACATGCGGTCGAGCAGTTCGCTCCAGAAGCCCCGCGCCCCTTCCGGGTGGCTGCGGTAGCGGTCCTCGCCACGCTCCAGCCGGCAGTCGAGCTCCATCCAGGCCATGCGAAAGCCGTCCTCGGCCGCGGCCGGCTCCAGGACGACCCCGTGACGGGCGAGCACCTCCGTGTAGATCTCTCCGCGGCGCGGACATGTGAACAGGGTCCCGGTCGCATCGAGCGACACGCCCTTCAGCCCGGCCTTCAAGAGAAGCCGAAGCGCCGGGCAAAGAAGTAGAACGCGGCGACGACCAGGGAGTGGCTGATCTCGCCGTTCTCGATCCGGTCGGGCACTTCGGACAGCGGAACGAGAACGACCTCCAGCTCCTCGCTGCCGTCGCCGATCGGGTCTCCGGTCAAGACGAGGTCGCGGGCCAGCCACAGAGAGCACACGTTGTCCAGAATCGCCGGATTCGGCTCGATCTCCCCGAGTTTCTCGATCGCTCCGGCCCGATAACCGGTTTCTTCGTGAAGTTCGCGTCCGGCAGCGATCGCAGGCGCCTCGCCCGGCTCAACGATGCCGCCGGGGATCTCGAGCGACTCCACCGCGCGCCCGAACCGCCACTGCCGAATGAGCACGACCTGCGTCTCGCCACCGCCGGCGCCGGACCCCCTCGCCGGATCGAGCAGGGGGATCACATTGACCCAGTCTGCGGAGCGCAGCACGACCGCCTCGCGCCGGTCGACGCCGGCCCGCAGGTCCTGCGTCTCGACCCGAAGCAACGGATGATCGAAGACCGTCCGCGCGCGCATGGCCTCCCACGGGCGAACCTTCATCACTCCTCACGCGCGAACGGAGGTCGGCGCCACTCGAAGCTGAGCCGCCTTGCAGCCCGGCCCGCAAAGAAGATGAGCGTCGCGATGCCGGCTGCACTCGACAAGGCCATCAGCCAACTGAACCCCCGCCAAGACATCAAGACCGGGATGGCGAGGGCGCCGACCGCGAGCGCCGCGACGAGCAACCGGAACGTCGACCTGTCGAACACCGGCGGCGGCGCGATCGGCGGTTCCTTGTTCCGACCCTCGTCCACGGCTGGCAGTATGACAGCGACGCCGCGCCGCAGAGCCCGGCGCCTCCGTACACGCATTCGACGCTCTGATGAGATATCCACCGGAACGATGACGGCCCGAACGAACGACGCCGACCGACCGCCACGCATCCTGCTCGTCCGGCTCTCCGCGATCGGCGACTGCCTGCACGCGCTGCCGGTCGCGACGGCGCTCCGGCTTGCGCACCCCGATGCGTTCATCGGCTGGGCGATCCAGGAACCGGCGGCGACCCTGCTCCGCGGCGCCCCGGCGATCGACCGCTTCCACATCTACCCGCGGCGTGCAGGCGGCTTCGCCAACCAGGTCGCCTCGCTCGCTCGACTGCGGCGGGAACTCCGCGACTGCCGCTACGACACCGCCATCGACGTGCAGGGGCTGACGAAGAGTGGGCTGGTGGCCTGGCTCTCCGGCGCTCGGCAGCGGATCGGTTTCGGCGGCGGCCGCACCCTCGGCAGCCGCGAACTCAACTTCCTGTTTCTCAATCGACGCTTTGAAGTCGACGCTCTGGTCGCTCACGTCGTCGACCGGAACCTCGCCCTGCTCGAGGCCGCCGGCATCGCGCCGGGGGTAGAGGGCGCACCGACTTGGCAGCTTCCCGATTACGCCGAACCTGCGACGCTGTCCTTCCTGAAGCAGCACGGTCTGGGGGCCGGCTCCTATGTCGTCACCGCGCCCGGCACGACCTGGGGCACGAAGCACTGGCCCGTCGATCACTTCGCCGCCGCGGCCCGCGACATCTCCCGCGCGACCCGCCTACCCAACGTCGTCGTCTGGGCCGGGGACCAGGAGCGCCAGGCAGCAGAGCGGATCGTCTCGGCCAACGACACGGACGACAGCGGCAGGTCAGGCGGCGCAGTCCTCGCCCCGCCCACTGATCTCCGCGAACTCGCAACGCTGATCCAGAACGCCGCGCTGTTCGTGGGCTGCGACTCGGGCCCGGCGCACCTCGCCGCCGCTCTGGACACCCCCTGCGTCTCCGTCTTCGGCCCAACCGACCCGGCCCGGAATGGTCCCTACGGCGCAAGATCGCGTTCGGTCCGACTCGAACCGCCTCTCGACTGCCAACCTTGCTGGCGCCGCACCTGCAGCCGCGGGGATCACGCCTGCATGGAACGACTCGACCCCGATCAGGTCGTCGCGGCCTGCCTCGAGCAGGCGGCGCCGGGAGACGGGCAGCGCCGAGCGCCCGCCGCGCCAGAAGAGTGGTGCGCCCGAAGGGATTCGAACCCCTGACCTACGGCTCCGGAGGCCGTCGCTCTATCCAGCTGAGCTACGGGCGCATGCTCCTCGGCCGACTGTGCGCTTCGCTCGCGCCAGCGGCCGCAGGCCGCAAGGTTACTACGGCAACCGTCGCCCGTAGCGGTTCGCGGATGTCAAGACGGTCGCAGGCAGATCGTCCGCACCGGTAATCGGCCTCGATCCAGTTTCCGGTACCACCTCACTGCGCTGGCCTTCGGCATACAAGCGTGGGCCGGGGCCGCCCCGCATCGTTCGGCGCGAGCCCGGTCGCAAGCTGGGCCGCCGGGATGCTGGGGTGGATGAGGGGACTTGAACCCCCAACCACTTGAACCACAATCAAGCGCTCTACCGATTGAGCTACACCCACCAAACGTTCCGACGGATCCTGCGAAGGAGCTGGCCTGCCTGGAGGGACTCGAACCCCCGACCCGCGGCTTAGAAGGCCGCCGCTCTATCCAGCTGAGCTACAGGCAGGTGAAGCGACAGAGTAGCCGAGGGCTGAGCGGGCGAGCGATATCGGGGCGCCCAGATTCGAACTGAGGACCCCCTGCGCCCAAGGCAGGTGCGCTACCAGACTGCGCCACGCCCCGACAAGGCAGGCGCCGGATTGTAGCAGCCCCGGCAGCCTTCCGCAGCCCCCAGGAACCGGGTCGCGCCGGAGCTTCGATCACAGGACTTCGAGCGGCGCGTAGCGGCGGATGAGCTTGCGCTTGCCGGCCTTGTCGAAGAACACGGTCAGCTTCGCGTCGTCGCCTTCTCCTTCGAGTTGGAGAACAACGCCCTTGCCGAGCGTGGCATGGCGAACGTGGGCGCCGGGACGAACGCCGGCGCCGAGCGTCGAGCGCGACGCCGGGCGTCCTGGCCGCCGATGACGGCCAGGCCTCGGGCGAGATGAGGAGGTCGGGCGAAACCCACTGGCGCCGGAGGAAGGTTCGGCGCTGAAGAAGCTGCGGACGCCCGCAGTTCGCGGACCGCCATAGATGCCCGAGCTCCACTTCGTGTCGACGAGATCCTCGGGGACGTCGAGGAGAAACGGCGACGGGTCCTGGTCCTGGAAGACGCCCGAGATCATCCTCCGTCGGCACGCGCTGAGGAACAGGCGCCGCTCCGCGCGGGTCATCCCGACGTAGAGAAGTCGGCGTTCCTCCTCGATGTCCCGCGGCGCCTGGCCGGAGAAGAAGTGCGGGAGCAGGCCGTCCTCCAGGCCGGTGACGAAGACTGCGGGATACTCGAGCCCCTTCGCGCTGTGGAGCGTCATCAAAGCGACGCCCAGGTCGCCGGCCAAGCCGTCCGTGTCGCTGACCAGGGCGACGTAGTCGAGAAAGTCCGCCAGCGGGCTCGTCGGCGGATCTTCGTCGGCAGTCGCGGACTCGGCGGCGACCGCGGCGGGCAGACCCTCGAGCTCATGCGCCGTCTCGAAGTCACGCGCCGATGAGACGAGTTCGCGCAGATTGGCGAGCCGCTCCTGGGCTTCGTCGTCACCCTTCTCGTACAGCGCCTCGAACCCCGCGGCGACGAGCGTCCCAGCCACCAGATCGACCAGCGGCTGACGGTCCGCTTCTGCGCGGAGGGCCTCGATGAGCCTCTGGAATCTCTCCACCGCGCGCCGGCTCTGCGCCGGCAGGTCCTGCAGCGGGCCAATGCGGATCGCGTCCCAGAGCGAATGGCCCATCCGCCCGGCGCGGCGCGTCAGGAACTCCTCGGTCCGCTTGCCGATGCCGCGCCGCGGCTGGTTCAGAATGCGGAGCAGCGAGAGGTTGTCCCGAGGGTTCGCGATCACGCGCAGATAGGCGATGAGGTCCTTGATTTCAGCCCGCTCGTAGAAGCGGACGCCGGCGACCAGGCAATACGGAATCTCGCTTCGCAGCAGCTGGTCCTCGAGCGCCCGGGTCTGCGCGTTCGTGCGCACCAGGATCGCCATCTCGCCGTAGTCCAAGCCATCGCGGCGGAGATTCCCCACCGTCTCGACCACCCATCGCGCCTCGTCGTCCTGGTCGTAGGCGTAGTAGAGCGCAAGCGGATCGCCGGCCCCTGCGTCGGTCCACAGCCGCTTGCCGCGACGCTCCTCGTTGCGGGCGATGACTGCGCCCGAAGCGTCGAGGATGTTCTGCGTCGAACGGTAGTTTCGCTCCAGCTTGAGCACCTCGGCGTCGGGGAAGTGGCGCTCGAAGTGAAGCAGGTTCTCGAGTTCCGCGCCCCGCCAGCCATAGATGCTCTGGTCCTCGTCGCCGACCGCGGTGAGGCCGGACACCGAGCCGTCCGGGCCGCTCCACAGACTCTTGATCAACTCCAACTGCGCGTAGTTCGTGTCCTGGAACTCGTCGACGAGCAGGTGGCGGAACCGCCCCCGGACCCGGTCGCCGACCTCCTCGTCGTCGCGCAGCAAACGCACCGTGCAGGCGATCAGATCGTCGAAGTCCACGCCGCCCGAACGGCGGAGCTCGGACTGGTAGCGCCTGAAGACACCCGAAACGTGCCGGTCGAAGTAGTCGACCGCCTGATCCTCGAACGCCTTCGGCGAGAGCAGCCGGTTCTTTGCGGCGCTGATCCTGCCCTGCACCGCGCGCGGCCGAAAGGCCTGGTCGTCCAAATTCTCCTCCTTGAGCGCCGCCTTGATCAGCCGCAACTGGTCCGGGGCATCGACGATCGCGAAGTCGCGCCGGAGCTTCAGTCGGTCGCCGTAACGGCGAAGCAGGCGGACGCAGAAGCGGTGGAAGGTGCCGACGAACAGGTTCCCCTCACCGCCCACCAGATCGAGCGCCCGCTCGCGCATCTCGCTCGCCGCCTTGTTCGTAAAGGTCACCGCGGCGATCCGCCACGGCTCAAGCTCTTGCGCCGCGATCAACCAGGCGATCCGGTAGGTGATGACCCGGGTCTTGCCCGATCCGGCGCCGGCGACGACGAGCAGGGGACCGCCGCTGTGGGTAACCGCCGCGTACTGTTCCTCGTTCAGCTCGGAACGCAGGTCGAGCGCCTTCACCGGCGGCGTCGCTCGATGTTCTTCTGCCGAGCCCGGCCGACGCCGAGAGCATCGCCCGGGACGTTCCTGGTAATCACCGAACCGGCGCCCGTCACCGCCCGCGCGCCGATCTCGACCGGCGCGACGAGCATCGTGTCGCTGCCGACAAAGGCGTCCTCGCCGATCACGGTGCGGTGCTTCGACTTGCCGTCGTAGTTGCAGGTAACGACACCGGCGCCGATGTTCGCCCCCGCCCCTACGGAGGCGTCACCCAGATAGGCCAGGTGGGATGCCTTGACCCCAGCTCCAAGCGTCGACTTCTTCACCTCGACGAAGTTGCCTACCTTCGCCCCCTCGCCGAGCACCGCTTCCGGCCGCAGGCGGGCAAACGGGCCCACCGAGCAGTCCGCGTCGATCCTTGCGCCGTCGAGCACGGAGTACGGCAACACCTGGACCCCGCCGGCGAGCACGCTGTCGCGGATCCAGGCCCCGGTATGGAGAACCGAGCCGCAACCCACGGTCGACGCCCCGAGGAGGGTCACGTTGGGATAAACCACCGAGTCGGCGCCCACGGCCACCGTCGCGTCGATCCAGACGCTCTCCGGATCGACGATCGTCACCCCGGCCTCGAGCAGTCGTTCGACGCTCCGCCGGTGGAAGGCACGCCAGACAGCCGCCAGATCCGCGCGGGAGTTCACGCCGAGGACCTCCGACGAATCGTCCACCCGCACGCAGGCGACCGGATGCTCGGCAGCAGCGGCGGACACGGCGTCCGTCAAGTAGAGCTCGCCCTGAGCGTTCTCCGTACCGACCCGTTCGAGCCAGTCGAAGATGGCCGGCACGGGAAGCGCGTAGTGGCCGGCGTTGACCGCCTGGAGCGCGAGTTCCTGCTCGGTCGCGTCGGCCGCCTCGACAATCCGTTCGAGCCGCCCCCCTCGCTCGATCACGCGGCCCAGACTCCCGGGATCGGACAGGTCGGCGATCGCCACGCTGCCCCAGCCTGCGCCGGCCTCCGCAAGCAGCTTGCGAAGCGTCGATGGTCGAACGAGCGGCGCATCGCCGCACAGCACCAACGCCAGCGTCGCGGAAGGCAGGCGATCCCGCGCGACGAACAGCGCATGGCCGGTACCCCGCGGCGCCGACTGCTCGACGAAGACGAGGTCCCCTGGCGCAGAGGATCCGGTCTCGAGACAGCTCTGGACATCGTCGCCGTCCTCCCCGACGACAACGACGATCGGCGCGCAGCCCGCCGCGCGCGCCGCCTCGACGACCCACGCGACGAGGGGCCGGCCGCCGACCAGATGAAGTACCTTCGGCAGCGACGAACGAAGCCGCTCGCCCCGGCCGGCCGCGAGGACGACGGCTGCCGCTTCAGTCGTGCCGGCCATGGACGAGCTCGAGGAAACGCTCGTCTTCGTGGAGTGACGCGAAGTCAGAGTCGTGGAAGGCTCGCACCCGGTTCTTCGGCTCCAGTTTCGCTGCACTCGCGAGCAGATCGAGGGCCTTCTCGGCGTCGCCCTCGAGCGCCCGCAGGCAAGCGGCAAGATAGACGAAGCGTTCGTCCTCGTCGTGAGCGCCGCGATCGCAGACCGTCAGCGCCCGAGCGAGGTCGCCGTCATTCTTCGCGACCAACGCTTCGAGGTACGCGTCGGCCGCAGCTTCGGGTTCTGCCTCGGCGGTTGCGCAGGCGGCCAGAAAGTCGCGGGCGCGCACGGCGAACCGATCGTCCGCCTCGATCACGGCCTCGAACTTCGTCCGGGCCTGATCGAATTTGTTCTTGTAGAACAGGCCGATGCCGGCCTCCAGCTCCTTCAACGCATCTGCGGCCGTTTGCGCCCGAGTGCCCCTTGTCGCCATCCGTTCCCTCCATCCGTAGGTTCGACCGACCAGGTTGGAACTGTAGCGCGTACGTACCGTCAACGGCTACCGAGCGGCGGAACGTAGTCGTCCCGCAGCAGGGCGTAGAGATGATGGTCGACGCGACGGCCGCCGATCACGAAGTAGGAGCGCAACGTACCCTCGCGAACGAACCCCATCTTCTCGAGTACTCGCCGCGAGGGCTCGTTGTCGACCGCGCAACGCGCCTCGATTCGTTCGAGTGGAGTCGCGAGAAGAAGCTCGGGCAACAACTGCGAAAGCGCCGCCGCCATCGTCCCGCGGCCGTGGTGGCGGGTAGCCAGCGCATAGCCGAGTTCACTCAGGCGGTGCTCCCAGTTGATGATCGCGAGCGTGATCCAGCCGGCCCGGTCGCCGTCGCATTCGATCAGCCAGGTGAAGCGCTCGCCCCTGCCCCGATACAGGTCCTCCAAGCGCTGAGCGGAAAGGTCCGCTCGAAGCCTGCCCACGGACACCTCCTCGAGTGGCTGGAACCGGCGCAACGCGGGTTCGGACCGCCAGCGCCGGAGGAGTGGCGCATCCGCGGGCGTCGCGAGCCTGACGAGGACGTCGACCGGCTGGGCCCTGCGAGCGAGCGGTCGTCGGGAGAGCGGTCGGATCACTTTCGAACGAACTCGTCAGGTCAACCCCGTTGGGCGGCTGACTGTCGAACCGCCTGGCCGAATCGAGGAAAGGCGCCGCCCAGCGCGATCAGGCTATACCCCTGGGCAAACAGGAAGATGAAGGGCAGCGACCAGGAACGGGCGTTGACGCCAACGGCGAAGAAGCAAACCCAGAAGTACACCGCCAGGATCGCTTCACCCCACAGGCTCCAACCCGCCGACGACCGGTACGGAGCGGGCGGATCGGTGGCATTCGGCGGTACCTTCGGGGTGCGGGAGAAGACGCCGCCACGCCGGACCAGGCCCTTCACCACGGCTGCAGCGTTGTGGAGCGACAGGCCGATCCCGACGGACATCGCGAACGGCACCTCGAGCCAAGTCATCAACCCGCGACGGCCGGCCCGGCGTTGGCCCACGACATAGCAGGCCGCCACCGCAACCGTGCCGAGCAGGAAGAGCGGCGCATCGACCCAAAGAACGAGTCGGGGGCTCTCCTCCCGGATCAAGATCGCCGGCACGAGCAGGAGCCCGAGAGCGACCAACAGCGGGTAGCAGAACCCGGAAGTCAGGTGCGCCGCCGCAGCCAACTTGACGCGCAGCCGCACCGGGCTCCGCAGGATGCGCCCCAGAAGCTTGCGCATCGTCTGCGCCGAACCGTACGCCCAGCGGTGCTGCTGGCTCTTGAAGTCGTTCGCCCGAGCCGGCAACACAGCCGGCACGGCGAAGTCCGTCAGCAACTTGAAGCGCCAGCCGGCAAGCTGAGAGCGATACGACAGGTCGAGATCCTCGGTCAGCGTGTCGGCCCGCCAGCCGCCGGCATCGTCGATTGCCTCCCGGCGCCACACGCCGGCCGTACCGTTGAAATTGAAGAAGCACCCCGACCGATAGCGCGCCTCCTGCTCGACCAGAAAGTGGCCGTCGAGCAGCACCGCCTGAGCGCCGGTGAACAGCGATTCGTAGCGGTTCAGGTGATCCCAGCGGGCTTGCACCATGCCGACCTCGGGATCGCCGAACGCGGGTACCGTGCGCCGCAGGAAATCCCGGCCGGGCACGAAGTCCGCATCGAAGATGGCGATGAGTTCCCCCTCGGCCGTCTCGAGACCGTGCTGGAGCGCGCCCGCCTTGAAACCGTCGCGTTCCGAGCGGCGGATACAACGAACCCGGGGCAGGCGACGACTGCCCGTCGCCGCATCCTCAAGCAGGGCGTGTATCCGCTCGGTCGTGTCGTCGGTCGAGTCGTCGAGGACCTGAATCTCGAGCCGGTCCGTCGGATAGTCCAGGTCGAGCACGGCGAGAACCAACTGCGGCGCAACGTAGCGCTCGTTGTAGATTGGCAGTTGGACCGTGACCCGGGGCAGCTCAGCATCGTCGACCAGCTCGAGCCCGCGCGAGCCGACAGAGGCCGTGCCGGCTGGGCCGCGCGACCGCCAGAGCGCCACGAGCAGGACGAACCGATGGAGTCCGTAGACGGCGAGGATGCCAAGCACGGCGTAGTAGACGGCAAGAAGCACGGACGCTGACGATATGGCAATGCGACCGCCTCGACGGGGAGGCCCAGGGTGGCGGAGACTCGCGGCGGGAGCCTCGCCGCTGGTGGGCTGCTTCGCGGCACTGCTGGCCCTCGACCGCTCCGGGTTCGCGCCGCGTCCAGAGACTCCGGGTTCCGGCGGCTGGTTCCTGGGCGTCCTGCTGCTTGCCTTCGTCGCCCTCTGGTGGGGACTCAGGTGGACTCGACGCTCGGGGCGCCGAGCGGCCACCGGCGCGGACCTTCCGCCGCTGCCAGTCACCGGCATCCTGGCTATCGCCCTGCTGCTCCGCCTCCTCGCGTTGCCGCTTCAACCGAGCCTGTCGGACGACGTCTACCGCTATCTCTGGGACGGCCGCGTGATTCTCGCGGGGCAAAACCCGTATCTTGCTCCACCGGATGATCCCGGCCTGTCGCACCTTCGCGACGACCTGTGGCGGCTGACCGCCCACCGCGATATCGCCACCGTCTATCCGCCGCTCGCGCTCGGGGTCTACGCTGCGGCGAGTGCGACGCCGGCGCCGCTGTTCGCCTACAAGGCGGCACTCGCGACGGTCGATCTCTTCGCCTGCGCGCTGCTCTTCGGACTCGCTCGACGTCGCGGCGACCCGAACGCCGCCCTTGCCTATGCGTGGAATCCGCTGCTCATCGTCGAAGGCGCCGGGATGGGACACGTCGACGTGCTCGGCGCCTCGCTGGTCATCGTCAGCGTCCATCTGCTGGCAACGCCCGGCCAGCGCGGGCGCCGGCCGCGAAGGGCGCTCGCGGCTGGCGGCGCGACCGCTCTCGGCGTGCTTGCGAAGCTCGTACCGGCAGTCGCCGTCCCGTTCTGGTGGCAGCAGGCGAAGAGCAACCTCCGGGCGAGCCGCCCGTTCGCCGTCGGCTTCTGCTGCCTCGTCCTTCCGGCGATGCTCGGCGTCGGCTGGTGGAGTTCCGGGGTACCGCCCGGCCTGGTCGACTACGCAGTGCGCTGGGAGTACAACGGACCGCTCTACGAACCGCTGTGGCGCGTGATCTCCGCTCTTCGAATCGACCTGGCGGCAACCGGCGTCGTCCATGTCGCTCGGGTTCTCGAGGGTGGCGACATCGACGGGACGCCCTGGCGCGCGCTGTACGGGTTCGCCTATCCGCAGTTCCTTGCACGCATCGCCCTGCTCGGCGCCGCCGTCGTCCTCTGGCTGCGCCTCTGGAGACGCGGTACCGGCCTTGTCGTCGGCACCTTCGCCGTCCTGGGCATCCTCCTGCTGGCGAGCCCGACCTTCTATCCGTGGTACCTGCTCTGGGTCCTGCCGTGGGCCGCTCTGCTCGGTATCCGAAGCGTGCTCCTCCTATCGGCAACCCTGACCTTCGCTTATCTCCCGGCGACCGCCGGGGCGGAGTACTTCCCGTGGACGTACGGGGCCGTCTGGCTGCCTCCGCTCTGCATGTTCCTGCTCGACCGCCGGCGCCGCCGCTCCGGTCACGTACCCTCCCCTTCGCCGGATCCCGAAGGTCCGACCGCGAACGCCCCGTGACGTACCGCCTGCTCATCGCCTACATCGGCACGAACTACGCGGGCTGGCAGCGTCAGGAGAATGCGCTCGCGGTGCAACAGGCGCTCGAGGAAGCGCTGCTCGCGGTGCTCGGTCAGAGGTTCAGGGTGTTCGGCGCCGGGCGCACGGACGCCGGCGTCCACGCCCGCGGCCAGGTGGCCCATCTGACCGTGCCCGCCGGCGCCGCGCCAGACGACCTGCCGCGAACGCTCAGTCTCGGCGTGAACCACCATCTCCCGCCCGACATTCGCGTCCTCCGTGCCGTCGAGGATCGGAACGACTTCCACGCCCGCAAGAGCGCGGCCGCCAAGACGTACAGCTATCGGCTCTGCCGCGCCCGGGTGATCGATCCGTTCCGCGCCCCCTTCGTCATCCCGGCGCCGCGCGACCTCGACGTGGACCGACTCGAGAACGCTGCCCGACTCATCGCCGGGCGACGCGACTTCTCCGCCTTCGCGAAGGCCGGAGGCAGCCACCGTCAGCCGATCCGCAGGGTCTACCGGGCGGAGTGGACCGAAGTCTGCGACGAGCTCCGGTTCCTCATCACGGGCGACGGCTTCCTCCGCGGGATGGTCCGCGCGCTGGTCGGCACCACGCTCGACGTCGGGCGCGGCCGCCGGTCGCTCGCGGACTTCGAAGCGCTCCTTCGCGGCATGCCGCGCACGGCCGCCGGCCCGAACGCGCCAGCGCGCGGTCTTTGCCTGGAGACGGTGCATTACGATCGCCGTGAGCAGAACGAATGAAGCGTCTCATCACGGGCATCCTGGCCGCGTCTGCGGCGGCGATCGTCGTCCTCCGACTCAGTCCGCTGCCGTTCGGCATCGTCGTCACCGCCGTCGTCCTGTGGGCAGCTGCGGAGTTCTCGAAGCTCGCCTGGCGCGTCGCCCACTCGAACACCCTGCAGTGGGCGCTCGGACTCGGCCTTGCCGCGATCGGCTTCACCAACCTGGTCTACCGCGGGACGATCCCGCTGTCCCTGCCGTCCGGGCTTGCCGGCGAGGACGGCTGGTTCGCCGCAGCGGCAGCCGTACTCGCCCTCACCGCGCTCGTCGGACTCACGGGTCGAGCCGAACCGCGCGAACGGCTCGAGGGCGCCACCCTATGCGCCTTCGGGACGTTGTGGCTGGGGCTCTTCCTGGTCGCCGCGATCGACCTTCACGGCGATCAGCCGGTCTTGCTGTTCTGGGTGCTGGCGGTGGCATCGCTGGGCGACGTGGGCGCCTACTACGGCGGCAAGCTGTTCGGCCGCCGACGCTTGGCCCCATTGATCAGTCCGAAGAAGACGATCGCCGGGTCGATCAGCGGTCTCTTCGCCAGCCTGATCACCGGCATCGTCGTGTTCGTCGTGTGGCGCGGAGTGCCCGCGCTTGGCCTGGACGTGCCGCTGCTCGCGGTCCTCTGCGGCGGCGTCGCTCAGGCCGGGGACCTGGTCGAGTCCATGCTGAAGCGGGCGGCCGAAGTGAAGGACACCGGGCGCCTGCTGCCCGGCCACGGCGGCATCCTCGACCGGCTCGACAGCGTCCTGCTCGCGACGCC
Source organism: Candidatus Multivoraceae bacterium (assembly GCA_965219625.1). GTDB lineage: Bacteria > Acidobacteriota > Thermoanaerobaculia > Multivoradales > Multivoraceae > Multivorans. Next base: position 1,341,616 of record OZ244782.1, read on the forward strand.
GCTGCTCCTGCTCGCCGTGCAGCTCGGAGCGATGCCCTCCGCCGCGCCGTGACGCCCCGACGACTCGCCATCCTCGGCGCGACGGGCTCGGTCGGCGAAGCGACTCTGGCGGTGGCTCGACGACATCCCGACCGCCTCCGGGTCAACTTGCTGGCCGCCGCCGGCACGAGGCTCGACCGGCTCGCCCGGCTCGCGCGGGAGTTCCGCCCTCAGCGGCTCGTCGTGGCGACCGCCGAGGCAGCTGACCAGCTTGCTGCGGAACTGCCGAGCGAGGTCACGCTCACCCACGGCGAGGAAGCCCTCCTCGACGCGCTGAGCGGTGGCGAGGTCGACTTGGCGGTGGCCGCGATCGTCGGTTCCGCCGGGCTCGAACCGGCCGCCGCCGCACTCCGGGCAGGCGTCGACCTGGCGCTCGCGAACAAGGAGGCGATGGTCGCCGCCGGGCCTGTGCTCCGTCGATTCGCTTCGGCGTCGGGAGCTTCGATTCTGCCCGTCGACAGCGAGCACGCGGCGATCCACCAGGCGTTACGGTCCGGCCGACGCGAGGAGATTCGTCGACTCGTCCTGACCGCCTCGGGCGGACCGTTTCTCCACCGCGACCCGGCGACGCTGGCGACCGTGACGCCGGCCGAAGCGACGGCCCACCCGACCTGGGAAATGGGCCGGAAGATCAGCGTCGACTCGGCGACGCTGATGAACAAGGGCCTGGAGCTGATCGAGGCAAGCTACCTGTTCGACGTACCGGGCCGAGACATCGACATCGTCATCCACCCGCAGTCCCTGGTCCACTCGATCGTCGAGTTCCGTGACGGAAACTCGATCGCCCAGATCTCCGCGAACGACATGGAGTTCCCGATCCGCTACGCGCTCTCCTACCCGGAGCGCTGGGCAAGGTCCGGACCGGGTGAAGCGAAGGACCTCGCCGAGTTGCTTTGCGGAGCCCGCAGTCTCGAGTTCCGGCCCATCGACGCGGAGCTCTTCCCGGCGCCGTCGCTGGCGACGGCAGCGCTGGAGCGGGGCGGCGGCGCGCCGGCGGTCCTCAACGCCGCGAACGAGACCGGGGTCGACGCCTTCCTCCGCGGCGAGGCGCCTTTCACCGCGATCGTGCCGGTCGCCCAAGAAGTGCTCGAACGCCACGATCGCGAGGGGGACAAGGCTCCGCCACGAACACTGAAGGACGTTCGCTTCCTGGATTCCTGGGGACGACGGCAGGCGCGGGAAGTCCTGGCGGATCTCCGCGGTTAGCATCCGCAAGACGTTCGCTCCTTCGAGCCGTCCATCCGATGACCTTCCTCAGCAACATCCTGGCCTTCCTCGTCGTGGTCGGCGTCGTCATCACTGTGCACGAGACCGGACACTTCCTCGCCGCGCGTCTGTTCGGCATCCGCGTCAGGGTGTTCTCGGTCGGGATCGGCAGCCGGCTGTGGGGATTCGAACGCGGCGGCACCGAGTATCGACTGGCGGTCGTGCCCCTGGGTGGATACGTTGCCTTCTCCGGCATCGATTCGACGAATCCGACCGGCGATGCGGGCGACTTCACCGCGAAGCCGCGCTGGCAACGGATGGTCGTCCTGCTCGCCGGCCCGGCGGCAAATGTCGCGCTGTCGCTGGTTCTGACCGCAGCCGTCCTCATCGTGGGCACCGAACTCGCGGGGCCGCACGACCTGAGCCCCGAGATTGGCGCCGTTGCCGACGACTCGCCAGCCGTCGAGGCCGGGCTCGAACCCGGCGATGTCATCCTCCGCCTGGACGGCGACGACGTCTCCGAGTGGCGTGCCATCTCGAACGTGATCCTGACGTCGCCGGAGCGGCCCCTTGCGGTCGACTTCGAACGGAACGGCGAGACGCTCAGCACGGTCCTCGTGCCACGACGGATCCCGCGCGAGGAACTCGGCGACGCCGGCATCTTCCCGATCCTGATGCCCCGGGTGCGCGAGGTAGCGGACGGCACGCCGGCCGCCGAGGCCGGCCTGCGCTACGGCGACACGCTGTACGCCGTCAACGGTCAGCCGGTCGCCAACGCAGAGGACTTTCGCCGCATCGTCGAACCCCGGGCGGGCGAAGAAGTCGAGGTCGAAATCGGTCGCGGCGACGAACGACTCACCGTACGAATGACGCCGGTCAACGAGGCCGGTGTGGGCCGCGTGGGCATTGCCATCAGCCACTTCACCTACCAGCGTACCGGGCCGATTCAGGCGTTCGTCCTGAGCGCTCGGATGAACTGGGAAACGACCACCGAGATCTTCGCCTTCCTCGGGCGCATGATCGAACGCCGCGTCGCGCCCCAGGCCGCGATCGCCGGGCCGATCGAAATCGGTCGGATCAGCGGCCAGGCGGCGCGCCGAAGCCTGGGGGATCTCGCGTTCCTCACCGCGCTGATCAGCTTGAACATCTGTATCCTCAATCTGCTGCCGATCCCGATCCTGGACGGCGGCCAGCTTGTCGTCCTCCTGCTCGAGAGCGTCCTCAGACGCGATCTCTCGATGGCGATCAAGAACCGGATCACCCAGTTCGGACTCGCGGTCATCGTCGCGATCATGATGTTCGCGATCTACTCCGACCTGACGAGGAACCTGCCCGGACTCGGGCGATGACGGCTTGACGAGAAGAAGAAGATGCCCGCACCCAGGAAGGCTCTTTCGGTTGCCTCCGGCCGATGGTTGGCCGAGGTGGCGCGAGTCCGCTGGCTCCGACGGTTCGTCCTGGCGCTTGCCTATTGCGGCGTGCTCGGCGCGCTGCTCGGCTGGTCGTCCTACTTGGCACTCTCGAACTATGTGCGGAGCGGCGTCATCTCGGTCCCGGATCTCGTGGGACTCAACCCGGAACAAGCCTCCGCGAACCTCGCCCAGGCCGGCCTCCGGGTCCAGCGGGTCGAGGACGATCAGTACGACGAGGCCGTACCGACAGGTCATGTGCTTCGACACGAACCGCCGGCCGGAAGCGCGGTGAAGGAAAACAGCGGCGTCGTGCTCCACCTGTCACGCGGCCGTCAAGTCATCGAGACACCCGACCTGACCGGTCAGGTGCTCCAGACCGCCCAGATCAGCCTCGCCGCCTCCGGGCTGCAGGTTGGAAGGAGTCGCAGCGTGTTCTCCGATATCGGCGAACCCGGCACGGTCATCCGCCAGAATCCGCCCCCAGGCAGCCTCGTCGACCCGTCCTCGCCGGTCGACGTCACGGTCAGTCTGGCGAATCCTGGCGCCACGTACGTCATGCCGGATTTGATCGACCTTCCCGAGTCGCCGGTCCGCTCCTACTTCGAGATGCGCGGTTTCCGGCTCGGAAGGGTAAAGTACGAACCCTACGAAGGCGTCGAAGCCGGGATCATCCTGCGCCAGTACCCTCTTCCGGGCCATCCCTTGAGGAGCACCGATTCCATCGCCCTGGTCGTCGCCGCGCAGGACAAGCACTGAGACCGCCAAGCCGCCGCTTACCCGAACGATGAAGATAGCGCCTTCGATCCTGGCGGCGGACCTGTCCGACCTCGGAACTGCCCTCGCGTCCTGTCACGCCGGCAGCGCGGACCTCGTCCACCTCGACGTAATGGACGGCCACTTCGTCCCCAACCTCACCTTCGGGCCGCCGCTCATCGCGGATCTTGCGAGGCGAAGCCGGATCGGCTTCGACATCCACCTGATGGTCTCGAACCCCGAAGCCCTGCTCGACGACTACCTGGACAGCGAGCCAGCCTGGGTCTCATTCCACCACGAGGCGACTTCGGCGCCGGCGGCGCTCACGAAGCGCATTCGAGAACGCGGCGCCGGCGCCGGAGCGGCGATCAAGCCGGGAACGCCCGAGACCGAGTTGCTCCCGTACCTGGACTGCCTCGACTTCGTCGTCGTCATGTCCGTCGAGCCCGGCTTCGCCGGTCAGGCGTTCCAACCCGCGGCGCTCGCGAAGACGCGGCGTCTGCGAGCGCTGATCGACGAGCGCGGGTTCGCAACTCAGGTCGAGCTGGACGGCGGCGTCAAGCCCTGCAATCTCGGCCAGGTCGCCGCCGCCGGCGTGGACGTCGCCGTCGTAGGTTCGGGTGTTTTCGCCGCGGACGACCCAGCCCGGGCGCTCAAGGCGCTGAAGAAGCAGGCAGAGCGATGACCCGCGCGACATCCCACCTGCTCGGCGCAGCCCTCTGCGCCCTGACCCTGCTCGCCGCAGGCTGTGGCGGCGCCCGTGAAGACCCGATCCTGCGCCTGTCATCGACGGAAGCCCTGGAGATCGGCAAACAGCTGCTGGCCGAGGAGAAGTACAACCTGGCGCGCCGGCACCTGGTTCACGCCTTCGAAGTCGAACCGAACTCGGAGACGGGCCGCGAAGGGCTGCTCCTCGCCGCCGACGCCCTCTTCCTGCGCGGCGGCTACGAGTCGTACGTCGAGGCGGAACAGCGCTACCGCGACTTCCTCAACCGGTTCCCCACCTCCGACCGCGCGGCGTACGCCCAGTTCCGGCTGGCCGCCTCGCTCGCCGAGCGGATGGAGAAGCCAGACCGCGACCAGCAGATCGCCCGCCGGGCCCTGACCGAGTTCGAGAACGTCCGCCGCCTCTACCCGACCAGCGAGTACGCCGGCGAGGCCGCTCAGAAGGTCGTCGACGTCCGCAGCCACTTGGCCGAGCACGAGTTCGTCGTCGGCTTCTTCTACTACCGTTACGGGAATCCGAGCGCCTCCGGCAAACGCCTGCAGGACATGCTCGCGGCCTATCCCGACTACCCGGAGCCAGACAAGGTCCTCGCCTACATGTGCCTGAACTGGGAGGCCGTGCTCGACCGGGCTCGCTTCGACCGCGGACTCGAGGAGTACGATTACCTGGAGGATGCCTGTGAGCGCCTGCGCGAGGAGTTCCCTGACAGCAACTGGACGAAGAAGATCCCGACCGCCGAGAAGCTCCGCAAGCTCCGGGGCAAGTTGCCCGACACGCCTCCGCGTCCGGCTCGCAGGCGCCGCGGCGAACTTCCCGAGAATGAGAGTCGCGAAGATCCACCCGGAAGCTGAGCCGAGGCCCGCAGCGTTCGGGTTGGCGATGTTGTCGACCGTCGTGCCGCTCGTCATGGGCTGCGCATCGACCGACTCGCCGCGGGAGTTCGTCAACCGCCTGACAACTCCGAACGAAGGCGTTCGTGCCGACGTCGAACGGCTGACGAAGCGGGTCGAGGAACTCGAGCGGGAGCTTGGCGAGAGGGAGACGACGAACGAGGAACTCGAGCAGCGGCTGAGAGCGCTTCAGGCGCAGCTCGAAGATGTCGAGACTCGGGTGGACCGAGCGGCTGAGGCCAGCGTCGAACCTGTCGAGGCGCCGCCGCCCAGAGTGCAGGTGATCCAGGTCGCCGAGCTCGCGGACAATGCACTCGAGGACGATGCAGGCGCAACGACCGCCGCCGAATCGAGGCCGGCCCCGGAAGAACCACCGGCGGCAACCCAATCGACAGGCGCCCCCGCAACGAGCACGCCAGCCACGACGAGGGCCGACGCGGCCGCCCGGGAGACCTACGACGAGGCGCTTGCCACCTACCACGAGCGGAACTACGTTCAGGCGGAGCTCGCCTTCCTGCGCTTCTTCGAGGCCTTCCCCGCCACCGACCTGTCGGACAACGCTCTCTACTGGATTGGCGAATCCCGGTTCGCACGCGGGGACGACCGCGGCGCGATGGCGGCCTTCCAGCGTCTGCTCCACGAGTTTCCGCTCGGCAACAAGGTGCCGGACGCGCTCGTCAAGATCGGCCGCACTCTGGAGCGCCTGGGGGACATCGAGGGAGCAGAGCGCCGGTTCCGGGAGGTGAAGACGCGCTTCCCAGGCACCGCATCCGCCGCCACCGCGGAAGCGGCACTCGCACTTCTCCAGGAACGCGACTGATCGAACGTCCGGTCGTCGGCTCTGCTACAGTTCTCGATCTTCGACCTCCTTCCGGCCTTGAACGAGAGACGCAACAGCGGCCGCGCCCCGACCGAGGAGACCGCCAACCTGAACGGTCAACTCGACGGTATCGTCAACCAGTTGGCAGGTACCGGCGTCACCCTGGAGCAGGCGCGCGGCATCTTCGAACGGAAGTTCATCCTCGCCACGCTGAAACTCAACGGCGGCAACATCAGCCGCTCTGCCGAGGCCCTCGGACTTCACCGGAACACTCTGCGGAAGAAGTTCGGTCCACTCGGCATCCAAACCACCGACTACCGCACCCTCGGCAAGAGGATTCAGGCAAGATAGACGTCCTCCGGGGCTGATCGACTACGCCGCCCCCGAGGCCGCTTGCGCCACCAAGGGGCCGGCTGGCATACTCGTTGCGTACGACTTGTGCCAACGCGACCCAGGTCGGCCCCGCAGTTGGCCCACCGCACGGCGCCTCCCCGTGAGCGCCACAGGTCGCTCGACACGCAACGCGGCCCCCTGAGGAGTCCGCTCCAACGACACAACACGGGTTGGCCACGGCCCATTCTTCACTACAGGCCGTTGCGACTCGAGACAAAGATGACACGTATACACGACCCTTCCACGATGAGATTGCTGGCGATTGGCCTGACCGCCGCTGCCATTCTGGCCGTCTCGGTGCGCGAAACCGCGCCTGGACGGCAGCACGACCTGATCCGGTCCTCACCCCGACTCGACGACATTCACCTCTTCGAGGAAATCAACGCCTGGCTCGACCCCGCCGCGGCCCTTGGTCGCGGACCGAACGACCAGGACGCCAAGCCCTTCCACGAGAAGGTCCGCGGGCGCCGCGAGAGCTTCGACCTGTTCATCGACGCCGCGGACGATGACGCCGTCCATCGCGAGGTGCGTCTGCTGCCGTTCGGCGAGCAGATCCTCGTCGTCGCCGAGCAGAACGATATCGACCCGCTGCTTGTGGCCGCGGTCGTCGCCACCGAGTCGACCTTCGACGCCGAGGCCGTCTCGCCACGGGGCGCGCTCGGGCTCATGCAGGTGATGCCCGCCACCGCCAAGCGGTTCGGCGTTTCGGACGCGACGGACCCGCTCCAGAACCTCGGCGCCGGCGTCCGCTATCTCAAGCTCCTCCTGCGCCGCTTCGATGGCGACTTGGCGCTGGCCCTCGCTGCCTACAACGCCGGTCCCGGTGCGGTCATCCGCTTCGGCGGCATCCCACCGTACCGGGAAACGCTCGGATTCGTCGACACGGTACTCCGGCGCTACGTCGAGCACCACCGACGGGCCTGGACGGCCGTCAACCCCGGCGGCCTCGACTTCGCGGTGCTGGCAGGCGGCTAGCCGTCAGCGGCGGCTTGGCGCCCGCCGCCCGTCAGGAGTTCTTCTCTTCGAGCTCCCGCGAGTCGTCCGTAGACTCGCGCAGGCCACGTTTGAAGTTGCGGATGCCCTCGCCCATCCCACGCCCCAGCTGAGGCAGCTTGCTGGCGCCGAAGATGACCAGCAGGATGGCGAAGATGATGAGCAGTTCTTGTACGCCTGGCATGGAGTCTCTCCTGTCGAATCGAAGGACACTCTAGCAGGATGTGACGGTTGCCCATGCTCGACGCAGTCGGGGAGCGAGCTCCCGGCCTTCGGGCAGGACATCCAGCGCCTCGAGGAATCGGCTGAGCGCGGGTGGAACGAGCTCCAGATAGCGATCGCTCCTGACCGTGGCGAAGTAGGCGAAGGTGCCCGCGATCTTCAACATTCGCTGTGCCGTCGCCGCATGGTAGAGCGCGAGTCGGTCGGCGTCGAGTTCGAGCGTGGACAGGTGGCGACGGCGCTCCGGCAGCGCCAACCGCAGGCTGTCGTTCAACAGCGAGGCCAGGTCGTAGCCGGGCGGCCCCAGGCGGAGGTCCTGGTGATCGATGACAACCAACCTCCAGAGCGGGGAGGGGGCCTGTGACCCGGGTGGACGAGGGCAGAGCATCAGGTTGCGGGCCATGAGGTCCCGGTGGCAGGGCGCCGCTTCGGCGGCGCCCAACCTCTCGCAGATGGCGGAGCACACCGAGCGCAGGGCGGCATCGAGGCCGGAGTCCGAAACGAGTGCCTGGGGCTCGAGGAAGCGCTCCCATGTCAGATCGAGTTCGGCTGCAAGCAGAGACCGGTCAAGCGGCGGCGAACCCAGGGAGGCGACGGCGTCGACCGGCAACCGTTCGATTCTGCGAATCCACCCGATCGCCTGCGTCAGGTAGCCGTCGAGATCGAATTCGCCGCCGCCGCTGCCGTTGCGCACGCGGTTCCAGCGATCGAACAGCGTCTCCCGGCCGACGTCCTCGAGCAGTATCCAGGTCGGGTCGTCGAGCGAGACATGCTCCACGCGCGGTGTAGGAACGGCAACGGAGTCGAGCAGTCTGGTGGCGCCCAGAAAACGGGCAGCGCTTCGGGCCATGCCGTCCGGATAGGCGCAGACGACGAGGTGTTCGCCTGACGCAAGCCGCAGCCGGGCATAGCGTCGCGCCGAGATGTCGCCAGTCAGCGGAGCGAACGAAACGACGCGAAATCCCGCCTCCGCCAGTTCGTTCCGCACGCAGCGCCAAGCGCTCGCATCCTCCGTCTGCGATACCGGGCTATCGCCGCGGGCTGTCGTCTGGGATAATGGCGTCTCGCCCATGGAACCCCGGCTCAAGCAGCTTCTCGAAGAACTCACGCGCTCACTGTGCGAGGCGATGGCCGAGTCACCCGAAGTCCACGACCGGCTCGAGTCGATTCGTCGCGAAGGCTACACGCTGAACCTCTTCCTCGACTGCAAACGGTCCGAGGACGACGAGGACGAGAACGACGAGATCACCGCTCACCGAGATTCTCAGGCGACGAGCCGGCCTGAACCGCAGCCCACGTTCCGCATCGACAGCCGCGATCTCGCCTTCCTGCGCTCCGTCGGCATCGACCCCACCCGCAAGGCGAAGAGCCGCAGGTCGCGTCCGGTCGAGCGCGACTGAGGCCCTTCCGGCGCCTCCACGGGGCGTCAGCCGGGCGATCCCGCGCGCCAGATGAAGCCGAAGTTGCGACCTGACCGGGGACCGTCGCGGCGAAAGCTGTGCCAGCGAGAGTCGCATCTGACACAGCATGGCGACGTCCAGGCAGCAGCGATGTCGAGTTGCCGGAGCTGGCTGATGACGGCCAACCGTAGATCAACACGGGGCTTCCGGCCGGGATGACGAATCGTGACCTCGACGTGGCTCATCGCTTCGATCGACTTCGCCACGTCGTCTCCCACCTCGTAGCAACACGGTCCGATCGCCGGACCAACCCAGGCCTCGACGGGCTCTCGCTCCAGGTCGACGAGCTGGCCGAGCGCGCGTTTCGAAGCGGGAAGTACGCCACCCTGAATGCCACGCCAACCGGCGTGGACGGCCGCCACAGCGTCGCCGGCGGCGATGAGCACGGGTACGCAGTCGGCGACAAACACGGTGGCCGCGATGCCAACGCCCTGGACGATGAGGATATCTCCGCGCCCCCCGGCGCCCGGCTCCTCCGCTCGTACGGCGAGGGTACCGTGCTCCTGACAAAGCCACGCCGGTCGAACGGCCGGCGCGACGCCGATCGCCCGGCCCAGGACCTCGAACGCCACGTCCGGCGAGAGCCGCTCTGCCCCGGCGACAACGCCCACGAAGGCCGCCCTCACCGTGCCCCGGCGATGAACCGTCAAGGCCTCGAACGACCGGTCTGCCGTCACGGCCGGCCAGGTACGCTGCTGTAGGATGCCGCGGCCATCGGAACGGCCATGAGCGTAGCGCACACCACGAACCAGGGCGCAGCCGTCACGTCGACCATCGACTCGGGCTGGGAGACGGTCATAGGTCTCGAAGTCCACGTGCAACTCCGCACCCGGACGAAGATGTTCTGCCGCTGCGAGAACCGCTTCGGCGCGGAGCCGAACGAACTCGTCTGCCCGACCTGTCTGGGTTATCCGGGTACCCTGCCGGTCACCAACCAGCAGGCGGTTCATCTCGCCGTCCGCCTGGCTCTGGCGCTCGGCTGCAAGCTCCGACCACGTTCGATCTTCGCGCGCAAGAACTACTTCTATCCCGACCTGCCGAAGGGCTACCAGATCAGCCAGTACGACGAGCCTCTGGCCGAGGGAGGATCCGTGCCTTTGCCCTCGGGGCGCACCGTACGCATCCACCGGCTCCACCTGGAGGAGGATGCCGGCAAACTGCTGCACGAAGTGCCGGGCGGTGGGCCGCTGCCAGGGCAGAGTCTGGTCGACTTCAATCGCTGCGGCGTGCCCCTGGTCGAAATCGTGACGGAGCCGGAGATCCGTTCGCCCGCCGACGCACAGGCGTATCTTCAGGTGCTGCATCAGGTCCTGCTGTACACCGACGCCAGCGACGGCAACATGCAGGAGGGCAGCCTCCGCTGCGACGCGAACCTCTCGCTCCGCCCGGTTGGGGCGAAGACCCTTGGTACGAAGACCGAGGTGAAGAACCTGAACTCCTTCCGCCACGTCGCCAAGGCGCTGGAGTACGAGCAGGAGCGTCAATTCCAGGTGCTGTCTTCGGGTGGCGAGGTGATCCAGGAGACGCGGAGCTTCGAACCCGCGAATGGCACGACTCGCCCCCTCCGCTCGAAGGAGGAAGCGCACGACTACCGTTACTTCCCCGAACCCGATCTAGCGCCCGTCCTGTTGACGCCCGAGCGAATCAACCGCCAGGCCGAGCTCCTGCCGGAACTCCCGTGGGTCAAGAGCGCCCGTTTCCGTGACGCGTACGGGCTGCGCGCTGAAGAGGCGACACTGCTCACGGGCAGCATCGCCCTGGCCGGCTACTACGAACGGGCGGTCGCGGCTCACCCGGGCACCCCCCGCACCGTCGCGAACTGGGTGATGACCGAGATCCTGCGCGAGCTGAGGGAGCGCGGCATCTCCATCGACGAGGCGGTGGCGCCCGATCGTCTGGCGAGGATCATCGCCCTGGTCGACGCCGGCGAACTCTCGGCGACTGCAGCCAAGGACGTGCTCCGCGAAGCCTGGGACTCGAATCACACGCCCGAGGAGATCACGGACCGGCTCGGCCTGCGCCAAGTCCGGGACGACGACCGACTCGATACCTGGGCCGACGAGGTGATCGTCCGCAACACGAAGGCCGTCACGGAGTATCGATCCGGACGCGAACAGGCCCTGGGCTACCTCGTCGGCCAAGTCATGCAGGCATCCCGAGGCCGCGCCGAGCCAAGGGCGGTCCGGGAGACGCTCCGCCGAAAGCTCACCGAGTAGAGACGTTCAAGCAGGCGCTCTGTGCCGTAGAGCAGCCCGTGGTCGAAGTGCGGGTCGCACCGAGAGCGGTCAGGCGCCCGGGAAGCGGCGCGACGAGGGAGCATATCGGGCCGACTTCGACCGAAGAGCAACGATGCTGAGCGGAATGCATGGCCGATCGCATCAAGCGCGACGTATCCCACGGGCTGCTGGAGGCCGGGATCGAAGGGGGCGGCTGCTACCGAGGCGGATCGCCAGCCGCGCCGGGGATCTCCTCGAGTTGCCTCTTGATCTTCTCCTGTTCCTCTTTCAGCTTCTCGATCGTCGCGTTGAACTCGTCTGCTTCCAGGTTCTCTTGAGCGATCTGCTCGTTCTCGCGAACCCGGGAAACACCCGCCGGATCGTTACCCTTCTGGTAGGCGGCGATCGACTGGTTGAACTTCTTCTGCTTCTCGAAGACGAAGCCGAGCTGCTTCCAGACCGTTTCCTCGTCGTCACCGGAAGCCAAACGCAGCGCGGTGTTCAGCGGCGCCTCGGCATCGACGAACCGCTCAAGCGCCGTATAGACCTGGCCAAGGTAAAAGTGGGAGTGCCAGTCGTCGCTCCGCTTCGAGATCGCCTGCTGAAGGGTCGAGGCGGCCACATCGTACCTTTTGCCACCGAACTGGACCTCGCCCAGGTCCAGCAGATTGTCGTAGGACGGATTGCTCGCCACGAGCGAACGAGCATGCTGTTCGGCCTTGCCGTAGATCCTCGTCTTCGCGTCGCCCTGGGCCCGCCGCGCACTGACCTTCAGCGCGTTGACGAGAGTCTTCTTCCAGTCTGCCTGGCTTCCATCCATCGACACCGCCCGTTCGTACGCGGCGATCGCCGGCTCCAACTGGGCATCGCTATGGAGCATCTGCCCCTGGTCGAAGCGGGCCTTCGCATCGTTCGGCTTCAGGTCGGCTACCCGGCCCAGGTCCGCCGCGGCCCTTCCGGTCTCGCCCAGACGCGCGTGACTCGCGGCGCGGGTCTGGTACACTTGGACCTTCACGTTGTCGGGCAGGCTGCCGATGTCTACCCGGCTGATCGTCTGGATGCTGTCACGGGGCTTGCCGCTGCGGTAGAGCGCCTGACTCAACATGACGCGACTGCCGACGTCGTCGGCGTTCATCTCGAGAGCCTTCTGGAACGCCTGGACCGCTTCGCCTGGCTTGCCGCCCGAGAGCAGAGAACGGCCCAGCATCTGGTAGCCGACCTGCTGATCGGGCCGCTCCTCGACGAACTGCCGGAACTCGGCGATCGCCTGCTCGAAGTTGCCGGCACGAAACGCGGCAACGCCCTCATCCCAGCCGGCGGAGGCGACCGAAGCGGTCGCCAAGAGAGCACAGACCGCTGCAGACGCGGTCACGAAGCGACGGAACGTCATCTCGTTACTCCTACTGAAGCTGGAAGTTGACCGTGAGGTTGTAGAACACCGCGACCGGCTTGCCCCTCAACGTCGCCGGCTTGAACTTCCACTGCTTGACCGCGGCGACCGCAGCCTCGCTCAGTCCCATCGCCAGCCCCTTGAGAACCTGGACGTCCGTGATGTCGCCCTGCTCGTTGATCGTGGCTTGCAGGATGACGACGCCCTGGATGCGCGCCTTGCGAGCGATCTCCGTGTACTGAGGCTTGACTTCGTTCAGCTTCTCGGGCTTCGTCACGTCGCCGGTGACGTAGATCGGGCCCTCGGGCTCGGGTGGAGGCGGCGCCTCCGGCAGGTCGAACAGGTCGAGGTCGTCGACCTCGGGAATGTCGATCTCTTCCGGCTCGTCGATGCGGATCGGCTCCGGCTCGTCCGGCGTGGGATCGGGGATCGGCACCTTCTTCGACTTCGGCTTCGGGATCTGCTGCTCTTCCTTCGGCGGCGGCGGCTTGAAGCGCACCTGCTGGACGACGAACACCTTCGGCTTCGGTGGAGGCGCGACGACGTCGCCGTAGATATCCGGCAACTGGACGATGAGCAGAATCCCATGGAGAAGGACGGCCAACCCCAGCGAGTAGCGGAACGTCTTGTTGTCCTCCTGGGTCGACTCCGCGTAGGTCAGAAGCCCCTGCTCCGCCGAAGTGAGCTCCACTTCGGGGGTATCGGGCTCGCCGCCTTCTGCCGACGTGACGGCAGTTTCGAGGTTCTCGTCACTCATCCGGGTTCCTCCCCTTTGTCTCTCAGATGTTCAACAGTCTCTCAGGTGATGCGTGATCGTGCGCCTGTTTCCAACGGGGCTCGAGGCCCGGCCTATTCCGGGGCCGTGGAACGTGGAGGATCAATACCCTCCCCACGCGGTCATCTCGCGCCGGGTCGGCACGGAGATGTTGATCTGCGTCTCAAGGCCGTGGTCCTGCCGGAGTTCATCGTAGACACCGACCATCGCGCGGTATGGCGCGTCGAGATCGGGTTTGATGATGACCGGCTTCTTCGGGTTCCGCTCGAGTTTCGGCTTGAGGTACGGCACGATCTCGGCGAGTTGCATCGGACTGCCATCGACGATCAACTGCCCGGAGTTCCGGATCTCGATGAGAACCGACTCCTCCTTCTCGATGACCGGCGGGTTGTCGTCGTCTTCCGGCAGCGTGAAGTCGAGGCCGCGGGTTGCGGTGAACGTCGTCGTCACCATGAAGAAGACGATCAGCAGAAAGGCGATATCCGCCATCGACGAGGTCGGGATCTCGTCGTCCGGGCGATCACGTTCGATTCTCATCTTGGCCCTCCATCCAGATTACATCGCGTCGACCGTGCGCTGATCGGACAGCAGATACACGTTTCGCACCTTCGCCCGCTTCAACGCGTCGACGACCTCGTCGACCTTCTCCCACGCGACGTCGCCGTCGCACTTGACGACGACCACCTTCCCCGGATCCGCCGCGATCCAACCGGAAGCCGCCGACAGGACTTCGTCCGCGGCGCCGACGAGCACGCTCCGGTCCTTGCCGTCGGATACTCGGATGCGGCCGTTCGGGTCGATGGAGACATAGGCGGACTGCTTCGGGATCTCGTACCGAAGCGTGGTCTTCGGCAACGTCACCCGGGTCTTGTCGACCTCGAAGGTGATCGTCAGCATGAAGAAGATGATCAGCAGGAAGGCGATATCCGCCATCGAGGCCGTCGGGATGTTCGGCTTGTGCTCGATCGTTGCCTTGAGCTTCATGTCGATTCTCCTCGTCTGGAAGCTGGCCGCCCGATACTAGCTGCCGTCGCCGCCGGATTCGGGAGTGATGCCGCTCCGCTCCATCTCGCCGAAGGTCTCCAGCAGCATGTTCGCCGAGGTCTCGATGTCCCGGACGAACTTGTTGATCCGGCTCATGAAGTAGTTGTAGGCGAGCTGGGTCGGGATGGCGACTGCGAGACCGCCGGCGGTCGTCGTCAGGGCTTCCTTGATGCCCGTGGCGACTGCGCCGGGGTTCGACAGGCCTTGTGCCGCCAGCGCGTCGAAACCGGCCATCATGCCCGTGACCGTGCCGAAGAAACCGAGCAGCGGCGCCACGTTCGCCGTGGTTGCCAGCACGGCGAGACCGCGCTCGAGCCGCCCCATCTCGAACAGGGCGGCGTTCTCGATCGTCTTCTCCACATCTTCCTTGGGTTGACCGTACTTCATCAGGCCGGCCTTGAGAATCGAAGCGACGGGGCCCCGATGCTCCTCGCAGATGCCGACGGCGTCGCGGATCGAGCGGTCGACGACGAGCGCCTTCCGAACCTTGGGGAGGAACTCGTGAACGTTGATCCGGGCGCGCCGCAGCGCAACCAGTCGCTCGACGACCACCGCCGCAGCGATGACGGAGAACACGAGCAGCGGCCACATGACGGGGCCGCCTTCTCTCATCAGCTTCATGAACGTGCCACCAACAATGTCCACCTAGCTACCTCCTCAGAGCAGTCTGCCCGCATGCCGCGGGCGGGTTGAAACGACCCGCCGGCGACGGGCTCGATTCCGAGCGTACGGTGACCCCTACACCGGAAGGGGGTGCTTGGCTCACCTTGGAACGGTGCGGCAATATAGCACACGGGCCGCGTAGCGGCAGCAAGCCTGGAGCCGACCTCACGTCGAGCTCCGCGCGGCCGCCGTCAAGCGCTCCAGGGGACGCCGCTGGAGAAAGCAGAGAGCCGCCGCCAACGCGTCCGCGGCATCGGCGCCGCCGACGGCGATCCGTTCGCCGAGGAGCACCTCGACCATGCGCGCGACCTGGGTCTTGTCCGCGCGGCCGTTGCCGCAGACCGCCAGCTTGACTTCCGCCGGCGAAAACTCCCTGACTTCCAGGTTGCGCCGCCCGAGTACCGACAGGATCGCTCCGCGCGCTTGAGCCAGGGCGATCAGGGAACGGCTGTTCCGGCCGTGGAACAGGCTCTCGAGCACCGCCGCATCCGGACGCCAGCGGTCGAGCGTCTGCTCCAGGCTTGCAGCGAGCAGCGCCATCCGCGGAGCGGTGTCCGGCTCGCCGACGAGCGCGAAACGACCTGACTCCAGCTGGCGCAGACGCGACCCTTCCTGCTCGATGACGCCGAAGCCGGTGTAACGGCTGCCCGGATCGAGCCCCAGCACGATCATGGGCGCCGGCGCCTCATCGTTCCCCTCGCTCACGATGCGAGCCGCTCCAGCAACTCGTCGTCCAGGTCGACGTTCGCCCATACGTTCTGCACGTCGTCGTGGTCCTCGAGCGCGTCAATCAGCCGGATGAGCGGGCCTGCCGCGCTCTCTTCCACGGCGACCAGGTTCTGCGGCTCCATCGTCAACTGCGCCACCTCCGCCGACAATCCCCGCTCGTCAAGCGCATCTCGCGCGGCATGAAACCCCTCCACCGAGGTGTAGACCCGATAGCTGTCTCGGTCGATCGCGTAGTCCTCTGCTTCGAGATCGAGCGCCAGTTCCATCAGCGCCTCCTCGTCGATCCCGTCACTCTCGAGGGCGGCGCGGTCGAAGGCGAAGAAGCCGCGGCGGGTGAACATCCAGGCCACGCAGCCGTTCTCGCCCAGGTTGCCGCCGTACCTGGTGAACAGGTGGCGCACTTCCGACACCGTGCGGTTCCGGTTGTCCGTCATCGTCTCGACGAGCACCGCGACGCCGCCGGGACCGTAGCCCTCGTAGCTGACCTCTTCGTACGAGACGCCCTCGAGTTCACCGGTGCCCTTGCGGACCGCCCGATCGATGTTGTCGCCGGGAACGTTGTGGGCTTTCGCCTCGGCCAACGCATGACGCAACCGGGGATTGCCGGCGGCGTCTCCGCCGCCGAGGCGGGCCGCCACCGTGACTTCCTTCAGAATGCGAGTGAAGACCCTGCTGCGGCGCGCGTCCTGGGCCGCCTTCTTGTGCTTGATCGTGCTCCACTTGCTGTGACCGGACATTCTGGTTCCTTCGCGCGCTGCCGGAAGGCGCTCCGCAGCGCGACGCCCCAACGCCTCCGTAGTCTATTCTCCGCCGCCGCCG
The DNA here is from genome assembly GCA_965219625.1 of Candidatus Multivoraceae bacterium. Lineage (GTDB taxonomy): Bacteria > Acidobacteriota > Thermoanaerobaculia > Multivoradales > Multivoraceae > Multivorans. Next base: position 1,358,167 of record OZ244782.1, read on the forward strand.
ATGTCCGAGCCGATCCCAACCACGGCCGCCGAGATCCTCGACCGCCTGGAGGTCTGGGGGCAAAAGCTCGGCCTGACGGCGACCCGGCGACTGCTTGCCGCACTCGGCGACCCGCAGCTCGCCGTCCCCGCGGCGCTCGTCGCAGGAACGAACGGCAAGGGCTCGACGAGCGCCGCGCTCGCGTCCATCCTGAGCGCCGCCGGCTATCGCTGCGGTCTCTACACCTCGCCGCATCTCGAAGATGTCGAAGAGCGGATCCGAATCGACGGCGAGGCGATCACGTCGTCCGAGCTGGGCGCCCTGCTCTGTCGCGTGCTCGACGCCGCCGGCGCGACGACGCCGACCTACTTCGAGAGCCTGACCGCGGCGGCATGGCTCCACTTCGCCGAGCGCCGGGTCAACGCGGCGGTATTCGAGGTCGGACTCGGCGGCCGGCTCGACGCGACGAACGTGTCGGAACCGATCGTCTCGGTGATTACCCAGGTAGCGAGGGACCACGCCCAGCAACTCGGCTGGACGCTGACCTCGATTGCCGGCGAGAAGGCCGGCGTGATGCGGAGCGGCCGCGCCTGCTTCGCCGCAGACGGGCCTCCGGAGGTGATGAGCGAGCTCCGACGGTGTGCCGCGGCGACCGGCGCCCGACTCGTGGACACGGCGCCCGACCGCGCGTTCGAAGCGGAACCCGGCCGCCAGGCGCCGCTCGTCGGCAGTCACCAACTCGCCAACCTGACGCTGGCGATTCGCGCGGCCCGGGAGTTCGCCGCCGTCACCGGCGGCCGACTCGACGCGGACGCCGAGCGGCGCGGCATCGACGCGGTCTGCTGGCCCGGGCGACTTGAATGGGTGGCCATCGAGCTTCACGGTCGAGCCCGCCGCGTTTTGTTCGACGCCGCTCACAACCCGGCCGGCGCAGCCGCGCTCCGCTCCCATCTCGACCGAACCGGGCTTCGCTACGACCTGCTCTACGGCGCCCTGGCCGACAAGCAGCCGGAACTCTGTCTACCCCGCGTCGCCGAACGGGCCGAGAGGATCGTGCTGACCACGCCGGACCACCGCCGCGCGATGCCCGCAGCGGCGCTCCGCTCGGTCATCGCTGAGCGCGAGGTCGTCGTCGCAGACGATGCGGCGACTGCACTGGACCGCTGTCTGGCGGAACTCAACCGACCGCTCCTCGTCACCGGCTCGCTGTACCTCCTGGGCGAAGTGCGCTCGGCACTGCGCCATCGTTGCGGCGTTCCGCCGCCGGCACGCGACGTCGTCACGGGCTACAACGGCAAGCGGTCCCAAGTCTGAGCAGGGCCGGCGGCGGCAGGCCGAGGTCGTCTCAGAGCGAGCCGCCGGCCGAACTGCTGTCGATCTTCGCCACGCGGGCGCTGTGGCGGTCGCCGTCGAAGGCCGTGTCGAGGAACACGTCAAGCAACTCGGCCGCCTGCCCGCGCCCGAGCGCGCGCGCGCCCAGGGCGAGAACGTTCGCGTCGTTATGGGCGCGCGACATCCGCGTCGTGTAGCTGTCCGTCGCGTTGACGGCTCGCACGCCCGAGAAGCGATTCGCCGTCATCGCCATGCCCACTCCGGTGCCGCAGACGAGCAGGCCGCGGTCGACCTCTCCGGCCGCCACGGCCCGAGCCACCAGCGCCGCCTTGTCCGGATAGTCGACCGCATCCGGACCATCCGCGCCGAAGTCGACGACATGGATGCCCCGCCGGCGGAGCGACTCGCCGAGTTCGTTCTTCAAGGCGGCGCCGGCGTGATCGGCGCCGACGGCGACTCTCACCTTTCGGCCTCCGTGGACTGGAGCGCTTCCCCATCCTCCCGCACTCGCCGGTCGGCCGCAGCCACCTTCGCGCCCATTCCGCCGCGATACTCGACCAGGGCGCGGGCGAGATCCGGATCGCCCAGGGCGAGGATCTGGATCGCCAGGAGCCCCGCGTTGTCGGCCCGGTTCACCCCCACCGTGGCCACCGGAATACCCGGCGGCATCTGAACGATGGAAAGCAACGCATCCACGCCGTTCAGCGCCCCGCTCGCCACCGGGACGCCGATCACCGGCAAGGTCGTCGCGGCCGCCACGACGCCCGGCAGCGCAGCGGCAACGCCGGCGCCGGCAATCAGGACGCCCAGGCCGCGCTCGGCGGCCCCCTCTGCCCAGGCCGCCGTCTCGCGCGGCGTACGGTGCGCCGACAGAACCCGAGACTCGCAGCCGACGCCGAAGTCGGCGCACACCTTCGCGGCCTTCTTCATCGTCGGCCAGTCCGAATCGCTACCCATGACGATGCCTACCCTGATTCCGCTCATCTCTCGTTCGTCTCCGCTCTCGGTTCGTTCGTGTCGCCGCTTTCTTCCATCCCTCGGGCCGGGCGAGCTGCTAGAGCGGCAAGTTGCCGTGCTTCCTGGGGGGCACGCCCTGGCGCTTGCCGGCAAGTTGCCGCAGGGCGCGGACGATCTCGCCGCGAGTCGTTCGAGGGGCAATCACCGCGTCGACGAAACCGCGCTCGGCAGCCAGATAGGGGTTCGAGAACTTCTCCCGGTACTCCGCCGCGAACTGCTCGCGCAGAACCTCCGGGTCGGACGCGTTCCCGAGTTCCTGTCGATAGAGCACGTTGACGGCGGCGCTCGGGCCCATGACCGCGATCTCCGCCGTCGGGAAGGCGAGGTTCACGTCGGTCCGCAGGTGTTTGCTCGCCATCACGCAGTAGGCGCCGCCGTAGGCCTTGCGAGTGATCACCGTGATCTTCGGCACCGTCGCCTCGGCGAACGCGTAAAGCAGTTTCGCGCCGTTGCGGATGATCCCGCCGTGCTCCTGCTGCACGCCGGGCAGGAAGCCAGGAACGTCCTCGAAGGTGACCAAGGGGATGTTGAACGCATCGCAGAATCGGACGAAACGGGCGCCCTTCACCGCGGAGTCGATGTCGAGTACGCCGGCCAGGTAGTTCGGCTGGTTCGCGACGATTCCGACGCTCCGGCCGCCGACATGGGAAAAGCCGACGACGATGTTCTGGGCGTAGCCCCGATGCACCTCGAGAAACCGGCCGTCGTCGACCACCGCCCGAATCAGCACGGTCATGTCGTACGGCTTGTTCGGATCGACCGGCACGAGTTCGTCCAGCTCGGGCGCCTCGCGATCGTCGGGATCGTCGGTCGAACGAAGCGGCGGATCGTCCAGGTTGTTGCTCGGCAGGTAGCCGAGCAGCTCCCGGGTCAACGCGAGGCAGACAGGATCGTCGGGAGCCGTGAAGTGGGCTACGCCGCTCTTCCGCGCATGCGTCGCGGCACCTCCCAACTCCTCCATCGACACGTCCTCGTGCGTCACCGTCCTGATCACGTCCGGCCCGGTCACGAACATGTAGCTCGTCCCCTCGACCATCAACACGAAGTCGGTGATCGCCGGCGAATAGACCGCGCCGCCGGCGCAGGGCCCCATGATCGCGCTGATCTGCGGCACAACCCCCGAAGCGAGCGTGTTCCGCAGGAAGATGTCCGCGTAGCCTCCCAGCGACGCGACGCCCTCCTGAATCCGGGCGCCGCCCGAATCGTTGAGCCCGACGACCGGAACTCCGTTCTCGACCGCCAAGTCCATCACCTTGCAGATCTTCCGAGCGTTCGTTTCAGACAGCGAGCCGCCGAAGACGGTGAAGTCCTGCGCGAAGACATAGACCGGCCGTCCGTCGACCAGGCCGCGGCCGCACACCACGCCGTCGCCGGCGATTCGCTGGTCGGCCATGCCGAAGTCCGTGCACCGGTGGGTTACGAGCGCGTCCACCTCGACGAACGACCCCTGATCGAGCAGCAGGTCGACGCGCTCGCGCGCCGTCAGCTTGCCGCTGCGATGCTGGCGTTCGATCCGGTCCGAGCCGCCTCCCGCGCGCGCCTCCTCGAGCCGACGGGCCAGCTCCTCCGCCTGCCGCCGGCGGACCGCGCCGGCGCCCTCGTCTATCTTCGCCCCCGTGGACATCACGAGTCGGGTTCTTACCACAGCGCGGAACTCCAGGGAGACCCGACGAAACACGACCTAAGATCCCGCGGATGCCCGTCGATGCCGCCGCTCCGCACCCAGGCCCGCTTGCGGCCGCCGACGCCCGGCTGCTCGCGGACTCCCTGACCTCCCTCGTCGAGCATCCCGGACAGCACGTCGATCTGTTCCTCGAACGGGTGGAAACCGTCGAGCTCCTTCCCCCGGGTACGCGCGAGAGCTTCCGCTTGCGCCGAGATCAGGGCCTCGCCGTGCGCCGCATCGAGAATGGCGCGAGCTCGCTTGCCTCGGCGGACGGAATCTCCGGCCAGACCTTCGCCGTCTCCTGCGACCGCGTGGCCGGACGCACGGGGTCACTCGGCGGCGCGCCGCCACATCTCCGGCTCGCCGGCTGGCCGCCCCTGGCGCTGGCCGAGGTCCTGCAGGCGGAGCGGCGCCTGCGGCAGGCCGTCAACCGCCGCCGGGTCGGCTTCCCGATGAAGATCACCGTCCGCCGACACCGACGCCAAGTCCAGGTCGTCCTGCCGCGCATGCCTCCCGCCGGCGAGCGGGAGGAGTACTGGAGTCTGCGCGTAGCGATGCCATGGGGCGCCTGGGGCGGTCTGCTCCCTTCGCTGCTGGATGACGATCTCGACCCGGTGGCGGGATGCCTGGTCGACCGACTCCGCGCACGCCATCTCCCGGAACACCCCGGTCGACCCGACGTCATCGTCCTCGGGCCGCACGCCGCCGCAGTCATGCTGCACGAAGTCGTCGCCCACGCGCTCGAGGCGGACACCCTGGCGCTCACCGGACCGCCGGATGGGTTCATCGGACTCGAGCTCGGCAGCCGGGAACTCGACGTCATCGACGATCCCCGGTCCGCTCCGGGTCGCTCGAACCGGGCAAACGACGACGAGGGCACGACGGCGATCGCCCGCTGGTTGCTGCGCCGCGGCCGCGTCCGGCAGCCGCTCGCCGACCTCGCCTGGGCGGAACGTCACGAGGGCCTGATTCCGGGTGCGGGGCGCCGGGCGAATCGCCATCGGCTGCCCGGTCCGCGCACGACCCACCTCGAACTCCTGCCGAGCGAGCGACCGGAGTCGGAGCTCTTCGCCGAGGCCAGGGGCGGCCTCTACATCGGCGAGTTCGAACGCGGCGCCCTCGACCCGCTGGGCGGCAGTTGTACCTTGAAGGCGCCCTGCGCCCGCCGAATCGGAGCGACCGGCCCCGTCGATTTCACCGGACCCTTCGAGGTCCGCGCGCCCACCCGTGACCTGCTGACAGCGGTCACCGCGGTCGGCGACCGACCGCTGGCCGCCGGCGCCGGTTGGTGCGCGAAGGACGGCGCCCTGCTGCCCGTCTGGGCTCGTTGCCCGTCGATTCGCCTCGAAGGTGTAGGAGCCAGCGATTGAAGCCGCCGAAGCCGCGTACCATCCGCGGTCTCCAGGCCGCTCTGGCGGTCGTCCGCCAACGGACCGGCGCCGAAGCCGCCGAGTTGTACGCGAAGACCAGCGTCAACCGCCGGATCGAGGTCGATCCGTACCCCTCCGCCTCAACTCGGGACGCCGCGTCTGGCTGGCGTGCGCAGACCTCCGTCACGGAGGAAAGCGGCTGGGCGCTCCGCGCTGGCGGAGGATCCAAGGCGCTGTTCGCGGCGAACTCCGGGCCGCTGCCGAATGCCGAAGGCTGGCGAATGCTCAACCGTCACTGGCTCAAGCCCGGCAGTCTCGCTCTACCGCCCCGCATCCGGCGTGATCGATCGGTCCGTCCGAACCCCAGGGACACGCCGACGCTTGCGCCGACAGCGACAGACGACACGGCGCCACTCGATCTGATCGGTAACGTGATCGACCGGGCGCGTGCCATGTTCCCCGAACTTCGCCTGGTTCGGGCCCGGTTCGAAGCGGGACAGAGCGCTTCCGTACTCGCGAACACCCGGGGCGTCACCGGGCGGACGACTCGGGGGCTCGCCACCGTGGAGTTCGAGGTCGTCGTCGAGCGTGCCGGGCGCCGGCAGCTCTGCCGGTTGTACCGCGCTGCCCGCCACCCGCGCGAGTTCGACGCGGGAGCCCTGGCCGCGGAGATCACGGAGCGCCTCCGTTCCTCGACTTCCGCCCCGGCGGCCGATGCCGACGCCGGCGAGATCATCGCCTCGCCGGCACTCGCCGTCCATCTGCTGACACTTCTCGGACCCGCGCTCCGGGGGCGGAGCGGCTGGAAACGCCTCGAACAGCTCAGAGCCCAGGGCCCCTTCCGCCCGGCCGATCTTCGGATCGTCGACGACGGCGGCTACGAGGGCGGCTGGCTGAGCGCCGCGGTCGACGACGAAGGAGTGCCGACACGAACGGTCGAGCTGGTGCGGAACGGCGAGCCCGGCGAGCCCCTGCTCGGCTGGGAGGACGACGGCTGGAAGGGCTTCGCTGCCGCCGGGTGCCGGCGCCGGTCGGGATGGCGGGCGCCGCCGGCTCTCTGCCACTCCCACCTCTTCATCGCCAGCGGCGAAGAAGACGCCAGCGCGATCCGAACAGGCATCGCGAACGGCTGCCACCTCGTCGACCGGGCGCCGTCCGGTCGGTCGACGGCGACGTTCGATGCGACGGGAAACGGCGAGGAGCCCCGCTTCGAGATGGACGTCACGGGCTTCGCGATCAGGAAGGGTCGGTACCGCGGCGCGATTCCCCGCGCACGGCTCAGCGGCACGGTTCGTCAGCTCCTCGCCGGAATTCGCGCGATCGGCGATGACCTTCGGTTCGTCCCGTCGCCCGGAGCGGTCGGGTCACCGACGCTGCTGCTGACCGGCTTGCAGCTCAAGCCGCTCTGAAGCCAGCTTGGCTGCCACCACCGGAAGTTCGCCTTCGGCCGACCAGCGTTTCGGCGGCCTCCGTCGTCGTCTCAGCGACGACCTCGCCGGTCAGCGAACCTCGTCCAGCCATCAGTCCGACGTGAGAACGACGACGTTCGACCAGGGGCCGTTTCCGTTCGCGCTCGTCGCCCGGACCCGGTAGTGGCGGAGCAGGCCGGCAGGCGTCGTCACGCTCCAGGACCTGACGCCCGCACCGAAGCTCGACGACGGAGACGGCGAACCGGCCGTCGTGTAGCGCCAGGAGTGAGCCGAGGAGTTCCTCGTCTGCATCTGATAGCGCGTGATCGCGCTCAGAGACGCCGGCGCCGACCACGACAAGAACTGAGTCCGCCCGGACACCGAACCGGCAAGCTGCGGCGCCGAAGGCGGAGGCGGAGGCGCTCTGACCGTGGACGTGAACGTGACGCTCGCGGATGCGCCCGCCGCGTCCGTCGCAGAGTAGACAACCAGGTAGCTCGTGTCCCTCGGAACCGTCCGAAGCGTCCCGCTAGCACGCCGCGTCGATGCGGCGAACCTGATCCCAGGCGGCAAACCCGACACGCTGTAGGCGTACGGCGGAGTGCCTCCGCTCGCCGCCGGAAACACCGTGTTCACCCAACCGCCCGACGGCAACCGGAAGTTCGGAATCGACGGGAGAGACAGAGGCGGAGGCGGAGCTCGCGGCGTCGTCAGGGTGACGACGTTCGACCAGGCGCCGTCTCCGACCGCATTCGTTGCCCGCACCCGGTACTGGCGGACCAAGGCCCACGGCGTGACGACCCTCCAGGACCTGACGCTCGGACCCATGTCGGACGACGGCGACGGCGTCCCCGCGTCCGTGAAACGCCAGGCGTGAGCCGACGACGGTCTCGTCTGGAGCTGATAGCGAGTCAATCCGCCCCCCACCGGACCGGTCCAGCTCAAACTGTGCGTCCGTGCCGACACCGAGCCCGTCAACGACGGCGACGCCGGGGGCTCGGGCGCCAGCACCGTGACGCTGAACGTCACCGAGGCCGAGCCACCGACGGCATCGCTCACCCCGTAGGTCAGCGCGTACGAAGTGTCGACCGTGACCGTCGGCAGCGTTCCACTCGCGCGCCGAGTCGATGCGGCGAACGCGATCCCAGGTGGCAAACCCGACACGCTGTAGGCGTACGGCGGACTGCCTCCCGTCGCCGCCGGCAACACGGTATCGACCGGACCGCCGGAAGGCAGCCGGAAGTCGGGAACGTCGGGAACCGACAGCGCCGGCGGCGGAAGCGGCGCAGGCGTATGCGTCGCGGTCAACGTCAACGTGTAGTCGCCTGACCCCGAGACAGGCGTCGACGACGGACCGACCGTCACGGTATGTGAACCCGCGTCGAGCGTCCCGCTCCAGGAATCGTCCTCCAAGCCGCCACCGTTCGCGCAGGCCTCGCCGCCCGCACTCGCAGCGCTCGCCGCGGGGGCGTCGGCGCCCGTATCCGTCGAGCCGGCAACCACCCGACAGTCGAAGTCCATCGTCAGACCCGTCAACGACAAGCTCACCTCGCTTCGGCCGGACAGAACGACCGCGTAGCTCTGCGAGCCGGATACGGCCGTCTTCGTCACGGTGACCGTCCCCTCGTCCCCACCCGGCGTTCCGGAGGAGAACTCCTGCTCGTCGCACTCGCCAGGGTCGATGCGGCCATTTTCATTCTCGTCCTTCCAAGTCCCTTCGCAGACGTCAACGACCGGCGTCAGGCAGTCCGGGTGGCGGGAGTTCAACTCGCAGTTGACCGGGCAGCCCGGCGCGGTCGGAAACTCCGTGCAGCGGTCCGTATCATCGCCACCGGGGTCGGCGCCGCCGCCAGGGTTGCCGCCGCCACCGCCAGGGTCGCCGCTGCCGCCACCGTCGCCGCCTCCGTCGTCACCGTCATCACCGTCGTCCTCACCGTCTTCGTTCTCGCGAGCCTCGCGTTCCTTCTCCCGCTTGAGCGCCCTGCAGTCGTCCGCGTGGGGCCGCCTCTTGTCCGTGGTTGGATCCCTCAACTTGTATACGGGGTACATCAACCGGTCGCGGCATTCGCTGCCTCGCGGAGTATGGCCGAGCCTCATCGCGTGACCGAGCTCATGGGCGAGGATCTCGATCCGGCGCCACTTCTGCTTGCACCCCGGCTCGTCGAAAATGTAGATCGTCCGGCTCGTACCCTCTGGCACCGTGCCGCAGACGTTTCGCGCCCTGTGGTCTTCGACATCCTCATCCGTGAATGCGGCCGGGAAGTCCGTGTAGCGCCCCCGCCTGACCGTCCAGACTTCCGCATCGCCATTCGCGCCGTTGAACAGCGGAGGCAGCTGATCCTCCGAACAGCCGTTCTTCCCCGCCCACTTGTCGATCGCGCCGTCCAGCACGGCGTCGCTGACGGGGTGGTCGTCAGGCAGACTGATCAGAGAGATGCCGTGGCCGGAGAGCGGGCCGCCGTAGTCGGCGGACATGGAGACCGGCGTACAGTCGACCGGACCCTCCGGATCTCTCTGGGCTTCTGCCGAAACGGCGATACAGATAGCGAACGCGAGAACGACGACCGCTCGGCTCATCGGTTGCAGATGTCCACCCTCGTTCGCTCGCCGCCGGACAACATCTCGACGAAGGGGCGGTCGCCGCCGTCAGCGCACTGCTGCCGCCACGCCTTCTCGAACCGCGCCTTCGCTGCCGCCGTCGCGTCGGAGCGGATGCAGATCTCCGTCTCCTCGCCGCTCTCTGCGTCGACGGCGATCAGGCGGCAACCGCGGTCCGTTCGCCGCGACCATTCGACCCCGAACTGCATGCGATCCTCCGAGTGTTCCCTCAGTCGGGCCAAGTGGACCGTCATCTCGAAGAGATTGCCGACGACAGCCTCCTCGACACGCGCCTCCAGATCCACGAGGTTGTCGGGGCCCGTACTGCCATGTGCCCACCAAAGCGACTCGCCGTCCTGCTGTACGACGGCAAGCATGGCCGAGCTTCCCGGGCCCGAACCGAGGGGAACCACGCCCTGAACCCAGGGGCCGATGACGACCACGCGACTGCCGACGACAGGGTCGAACTCCGCGCCATAGCCGCCGCAGAACACGATGTCCTCCGCAACGACCCGTTGCGCCGGCACGAGGGCATACTCCGGAACGGGGGAGCGACCGTGGAGCGGGACCGCGTCGCCGAGCTCGAGGAGGGACTCGACCCAGGCCCCGCCGCCGAAACCGGGGATGACCTTCGTCACCGTCGCGACGACCGCCACTTCACCGAGCAGCAGTCCGCTTCCGAACTCACCACCTGTGTCGGGACCAAGGAAACTGATCGCCGAGCCGATTCCCTTGACGGTGCAGAACTCCTCCGGAGGGAGGCGCCCCTCGCGGAGACCATGCGCGACGGCTGAACCGAAGCTTGCCCGGAACTTCGCCGATTGCTCGTCGACCAGTTCCCAAGCGCGTGGACGCTTGCTGTCCCGGTACTCCTCGTCGAGCGCCCTTGCCGCCGAAGTCCAGCGCAGTTGGGGAATCTCGTCCGGCGGTCCCAGCCCCCCGATCGGCGATACCGGCAGGGCCGCAGTCAGCAGGCTCATGAGGAATGGAGCGCCTAGCCTCATCGCTTGACCAAACTACCACACGTCCGTATTCGCGCTGATCAGAAGCGACGCAGCGGGACCAAGGAAACTGATCTCCGAGCCGATTCCCTTGACGATGAAGAACTCCCTCGGAGGGAGGCGCCCCTCGCGGAGACCATGCGCGGCGGCTGAACCGAACGTCAACCGAAACTTCTCCGCTTGCTCGCGGATCACCGGATCCACGTACTCCTCGTCAAACGTCCTTGCCGCCGAAGTCCAAAGCAGCTCGGGAATCTCGTCCGGCGGTCCCTGGCCTCCGATCGGCGATACCGGCAGGGCCGCAGTCAGCAGGCTCATGAGGAATGGAGCGCCTAGCAGCCCGTGGCGGAAGTGCGTGTCGCACGGAGAGCGGTCAGGCGCCCGTCCAGCAAGGCGCGATGAGGGAGTATATCGGGCCATATTCGACCGAAGAGCAACGATGCTGGACGGGATGCATGGCCGATCGCATGCAGCGCGACTTTCGCCACGGGCTGCCGTCCTCATCGCTTGACCAAGCTACCACACGTCCGTCTTCCCGCTGATCAGAAGCGACGCAGGGGCCCTGCCCTTGAGCCGAGCGGGGCGGGCGTCATCGCCGTGTCAACGCTTCGCGCAGGAACCGCGCCCGCTCTTCGCTCGGATTCGCCCCGACGGCCTCCCGCGCGAACGCGAGAACGACGACCGCTCGGCTCATCGGTTGCAGATGTCCACCCTCGTTCGCTCGCCGCCGGACAACTTCTCGACAAAGGGGCGCTCGCCGCCGTCCGCGCACTGCTGCCTCCAAGCCTTCTCGAACCGCGCCTTCGCTGCCGCCGTCGCGTCGGAGCGGATGCAGATCTCCGTCTCCTCGCCGCTCTCTTCGTCGACGGCGATCAGGCGGCAACCGCGACCCGTTCGCCGCCACCATTCGGTGCCGAACCGCCGGCGTTGCTTCGCTCTTTCGCGGAGCCGGGCCAGATGCGCAGTCAGCTCGAAGAGATTGCCAACGACAGCCTCTTCGACTCGCGCTTCCAGATCCACGAGATTGCCGGGACCAAGAATGCCCTCCAGCCACCAAAGCGACTCGTCGTCCTGCTCCACGACGGCGAGCATCGTCGAATTCCCCGGGCCCGGACCGACGGGAACCACGCCCTGGACCCAGGCGCCGATGACGACCACGCGGCTGCCGACGACAGGGTCGAACTCCGCGCCATAGCCGCCGCAGAACACGATGTCCTCCGCGACGACCCGTTGCGCCGGCACGAGGACATACTCCGGAACGGGGGAGCGACCGTGGAGCGGAACGGCGTCGCCGAGCTCGAGAAGAGACTCGACCCAGTCGCCGCCGAAACCGGGGATGACCTTCGTCACCGTCGCGACGACCGCCACTTCCGCGAGCAGAAGCCCGCTCCCGAACTCGAATCGCGTGTCGGGACCAAGCATGACGACGCCTCCGCCGATGCCTGGGACGGTGCAGAACTCCTCCGGAGGGAGACGCCCCTCGCGGAGACCATGCGCGACGGCTGAACCGAAGCTTGCCCGGAACTTCGCCGATTGCTCGTCGACCAGTTCCCAAGCGCGTGGACGCTTGCTGTCCCGGTGCTCCTCGTCGAGCGCCCTTACCGCCGAAGTCCAGCGCAGTTGGGGAATCTCGTCCGGCAGGCCCTGACCTCCGATCGGCGATACCGACAGGGCAGCAGTCAGCAGGCTCATGAGGAATGGAACGCTTAGCCTCATCGCTTGACCAAGCTACCGCACGTCCGCGTTCCCGCTGATCAGAAGCGCCGCAGAGCCCTTCCCCTTGAGCCGAGCGGGGCAGGCGTCATCGCCGCGTCAACGCGCAGGAACCGCGCCCGCTCTTCGCTCGGATTCGTCCTCGACGGCCTCCCGTGCGAGCGCGGGAACGACGACCGCTCGGCTCATCGGTTGCAGATGTCCACCCTCGTCCGCTCGCCGCCGGACAACGTCTCGACGAAGGGGCGCTCGCCGCCGTCCGCGCACTGCTGCCGCCAAGCCTTCTCGAACCGCGCCTTCGCTGCCGCCGTCGCGTCGGCGCGGATGCAGATCTCCGTCTCCTCGCCGCTCTCTTCGTCGACGGCGATCAGCCGGCAGCCGCGGTCCCTTCGCTCCAACCACTCGTCAGCGAACTGCAGACGCTCCTCCGTGCGTTCGCGGAGACGCGCCAGATGCGCGGTCAGCTCGAAGAGATTGCCGATGACAGCCTCCTCCACACGCGCCTCCAGATCCACCAAGTTGTCGGGGCCCGTACTGCCATGTGCCCACCAAAGCGACTCGCCGTCCTGCTGTACGACGGCAAGCATCGTCGAGTGGCCCGGACCCGGACCGACGGGGACCACGCCCTGGACCCAAGCGCCGATGACGACCACGCGGCTGCCGACGACCGGGTCGAACTCCGCGCCATAGCCGCCGCAGAACACGATGTCCTCCGCGACGACCCGTTGCGCCGGCACGAGGACATATTCCGGAACGGATGACCCACCGTGGAGCGGAACGGCGTCGCCGAGCTCGAGAAGAGACTCGACCCAGTCGCCGCCGAAACCGGGGATGACCTTCGTCACCGTCGCGACGACCGCCACTTCACCGAGCAGCAGTCCGCTTCCGAACTCACCATCTGTGTCGGGACCAAGGAAACTGATCTCCGAGCCGATTCCCTTGACGGTGCAGAACTCCTTCGGAGGGAGGCGCCCCTCGCGGAGACCATGCGCGGCGGCTGAACCGAACGTCAACCGAAACTTCTCCGCTTGCTCGCGGATCACCGGATCCACGCGGCCCGCGTACTCCTCGTCGAACGTCCTTGCCGCCGAAGTCCAAAGCAGCTCGAGGATCTCGTCCGGCGGTCCCTGACCCCCGGTCGGCGCTACCGGCAGGGCCGCGGAGAGCAGGCTCATCACAACTGGAACGCGAAGCCCCATCGTTTCGCCAAGCTACCTCAACTCCACCGGCAGCCCCCAAGAGGGATGTTCGGAACCTAAGGCGCCGGGGCCGGGCTCTGCCGACGAATCGTCGTCTGAAGCTGGGCGCTGCTCCGCACGGTGGGCTGGAAGCGGCCGCCACCCGCGGCGCCGCCGTTCCTGCCGGAGAGACCGGGCGAGTCGAACTGCCTCCCGCCGCTTCCGGGCCCCACCGGGGCGCCGAGCTGAATGCCGCCTCCGGGCGCCGCGGGCTGGACCGTCGGCGCCCCGACGCGACCACCGGTCGCAAGCGATCGCGACCTCAAATCGGACCGCGTGAACACTCGCGAATCGCCCTCGGCGCCCGTCGTCGACTCCTGCTGCGGCTCCTCCGGTGGAATCCGCGTCACACCGACGAGGCTGCCGTTCGACGGGCCGCGCGGACCGGGCTGCAACTCAGCCTGACTCGCACGGCGCGGGCGGTCCGCGTTCGTCGAAACGACACTCCCGGCCTCGGCCGTACGATCCGCCCCCGTTTGCTCGGCACCGGGCGGCGGCGCCGCCGGTTCGGACTCCGTGCCGGCCGCTGGCGCGATCTGCGCGCCAACCTCGGAGACCTCGGGCAGGAGCAGACCGCTGATCCGCCCCGGCTGCGAGTAGGACCGCGGCGGCAGCGCCGCGACCCGCGCGCGGTCCGCCTTCAGCAGGACCTCCGTCGCGTACCGATTCACCGGAAAATGAGGATTCAGATCGGCGAAGGCGAGGCGCGAATCCAGGCTGAGCGCGCGCACGTAGTGCGCAACGGCCGTCTCGGCATCGTCGGCATCGTCGGCGATGCGGCCAAGTTGATAGTGCGCCCAGGCGTTCTGAGGATCGAACGCCAAGGCGGACTCGAGGCGGCTCGACGCGAGTTCGTCGTCGCCGGCCGCGTAGGCAAGCAACGCCAGGTTGTAGTGGGCGGACGCCAGGGTCTCGTCGGCAGCGATCGCCATCTGGTAGTGATCGAGCGCGGCGTCCGTGTCTCCGCGCAACTCGAGCAGGTTCGCGAGGTCATTCAGCGCCGTCGCGCGGCTGCGAGGGGTCGTCTGGAGCGCGGCGAGCCTCTGTTGGGCGGCAATCGCCCGGTCCAGGTTCGGGTCCACCGGCGACGCGCCGACGGCTGGCTGGCCTGCAACGGGCGCGCCGGCGACGAGCAGCAGGACGCCGAAGACGATCCCCGTCGCCCTGGTTGCGGTGTTTCTCGCGATCATCGTCTTGCCGGTTCCGAAGATTAGGATGAACGGAACGTGAGCCAACTGCGCCGACTGCCTGCTGTGGGACGCCTGCTGCAGGAGAGCCCGCTTGCCGAACTCACCCGATTATACGGATGGGACGCGACGAGGGTCCAAGCAACCCGAGCAATCGAGTCGATTCGAGCTTCTGTTCTGGCCGGAATCGACGACAAGGAGCTGTCCGACCGGCTCGCACGGCTTCCCCGGACCGTGCGCGCTGCCCTCGAAACCGAGACGCCGCCGCTTCGCCGGGTACTCAACGCAACCGGGATTCTGCTCCACACGAACCTCGGCCGGGCGCCGCTGCCGCGGGAGGTGGTGACCGCCCTCGGCGATCGACTCGACGCCTACTGCGACCTGGAGATGGACCTTGCGACCGGGCGTCGCACGGACCGCAGCCTCCGCGTCGAAGGTCTGTTGCGTAACCTGACCGGCGCCGAAGGAGCTCTCGTCACGAACAACAACGCAGCCGCCCTGGTGCTCGCGCTGAGCACGCTGGCAGCTGGCCGCGAGGTGCTCCTGTCACGTGGCGAACTCGTCGAGATCGGCGGGTCGTTTCGGATTCCCGAGATCCTGGAGACGAGCGGTGCCCGGCTGATCGCAGTCGGCTCGACGAACCGCACCCGCCTTGCCGACTACGAGCGCGCCCTGCGTCCGGGCGTCGCGCTCGTCCTCAAGGTGTTTCCCAGCAACTATCGGATGGATGGCTTCGTCGAGGCCGTCGACTCCGCGCAACTCGCCGCCTTCGCCCGGCGCCACGACCTGCCGCTCCTCGTCGACGAGGGCAGCGGCCTCCTCCAGCCGTCCGCCGCGCGCGCCCTCAGGGGGCACCCAAGCCTCCAGGAGCTCATCGGCGGCGGCTGCGACCTCGTCTGCGCCAGCGGCGACAAGTTGCTCGGCGGCCCTCAGGCCGGGCTGCTCGCCGGCCGCCACGCACTCATCGACCGGCTGCGCAAATCGCCGCTCTATCGGGCCCTGCGCCCCGGGCGCCTGTCCCTTGCGGCGCTCGACGCAGTGCTCCGCAGGCGGCTCGCCCGCCTGTCGATGCCCCTGGACGCCCTGTGGCAGGACGACGACGCGCTGCGGCGCCGGGTCGAAGCAGTGGCGGAACGCGTTGGCGGCACGGCGGAACGCGGCAACGCCTACCTGGGAGGCGGCTCGGCGCCGGAACAGGCGATCGAGGGCTGGGTCGTCGCACTCGACGCTCCCGCCGAGGCCGCAGTTCGACTCCGCACCGGAGACCCGCCCGTCGTCGGCTATCAACGGGAAGGCCGTCTGATTCTCGACCTGCGAACCGTGGATCCCGCCGACGATGACGCGCTGGCAACCGCACTGCTCCAAGCGCTCGACTCGCAGCTCGCATAGCGCACCGACCTCCAGCCGCGGCCGCGGAACCGCTCGCCGGGTCAGAGCGGCCCTTCCTCCACCCAGTCCACGTCGAGCCGGCATACGGGCAGAACGGCGAGCTCGAGCGCGGTGTCGTCGGGGCCCGTTCCAGTCACCCGGACTCGGCTCTCATTCCGGCGGCAGCGTGCGGGAAGTTCATCGCGGAGCGCCTCGAGGACGCGGCCCTCTTCGCGACCGAGCAGCGGCGCCGCGGAACCGCCGGCATGATCGACGTCGAGTCTCCTCGGCGAGCCCAGCCCCGCGCTCGGCCACGGCGCGTTCCGCGAGAGCAGACGGGCACGCGAGACCCCGTCGAGCGCGTCACCGGAACGAAGCGAGACGGCGTACTGGCGGACTTCGCCGCTTTCAGCGCCGTTCGGCGTGAAGGTGACGAACGCGACGAGCCCGCCAATCGAGAGCGGCGGGGACGCAAGCCGCTCGCGCTCGCCGAGCGGAAGCGACCAACCCTGCTCGCCTGGGTCCAGGTCGACCGCCAGACGATCGACTCCGCTCCCCGGCGTCTCCGCGTCGAGCCCGGGCAGTTCGTCGGCGGCAACCAGGCGGTCCGCGCCGCGGTCGACAACAAGGAGCAGCCTCCCGGCCCGAGGCGTCGGCGCGATCGCTGCCGGGTCCCTGCCGCCGCCGGCGCCGAGAACCAGAGCGTTCGCTCGAAGTGCCGGCAGCGGCACGACGGCCGGGGATTGGTGAATCGGCAGACCGCTCGTCCTGAACACCTGTCGCGGCCGCCACGATCCCGCCTCGACGCGACCGTTTGCCGTCAACGGCGGGCTCGACGCGTCGACGCGGTAGACACTGCCGGCGACGGTGCCGACGTAGATCCGATCGATCACGCCGTCGCCGTCCACGTCGGCCGCCGCAGGAGACGCCGTGACCGGCGCGTCGAGAGGCCGCTTGTAGAGCAACTCGCCCGACTCGAGCGCCGTCATGTAGAGCCAGTTGCCGACCGTGGCCGGTGCGGCCGGATCGAACCCGCCGCCGAACAGCACCGCCCAACGATCGCCGTCCAACCACCGCAGACGAGCGATGGTCGGCCGCGACGCCGCGTAGCCGATATCGACCGCATCGTTCTCGTCGTCGTCGGCAACCTCGAAGAAGCTCCACAGCGGACCGGGCCGCGGCGAGAGTTCGACCGCGTGGAGCGACCGACCGGACCGGCCCGGGCCGCCCACCGCAACTGTCCTCGTCACCCCGCCGACCGGGCCGCCGACGACCGCCAAGGCGAACGGCGCCTCGTCGTCGTATGCCTCGCCTGCGCTCGAGGCCAGCTCGCGGAGGCGCGATCGCGCGATCGCCTCGTGACGCGCCAGATCCCGCTGCTCTGGAGCGCCGGCGGGCCACGGCATCAGGTCAACGACGGCCGTCATCGTCCGCCGTGGCGGGGGCAGGCCCTGCACGCTGCTCGGAGCCGTCGCCGATGCGCTGATCGCGTGACTCGCCCGGGCGAGGCCGCCGAGCATTCCCACACCGTCACCAGCATTCGCCGCGCACAGGTGACAGGGGGCGAACGCCATCGGCTCGAAGCCAGATATCTCGATCGTCACCGGAACGCCCCCGTCGCGAATGTCGAGCGCCCGGCTGTACCCCTCGACCGCGCCCGCAACGCCCCGCGCGACACCTATCTCGAGCCCGCCTTCCGCTGCGGCGTAGAGCCGTGCCCGCAGCTTCTCGCGAGACGAGATGAGCATCTCCGTCTGCGTCGAAATGAGGAGCGCAAGGCACGAGCCGCTCAAGAGGAGCAGAATGAGCGTCACGAACAGCGTCGAGCTGCCGTCGGGCGCCGCTCGACGCCTCACCGGAGATTCCTCAAGCGAACGACGGACCTCGCCGTTCGCTCGACCCGCAGCGCCGCGGAGGACGCCTCGCCGGCGCGAGCCGTGGTGACCACGGTCACCGAGAGGCCCGAGTCGTCGCCGCCCTCCTCGATGACCGCCTCGAAGTCGACGATGTGATCCGCGATCGCCTGGTTCAGATTCGAGTTCCGGCGGCCCCAGGCGATCTCGGTGCCGGGATAGACCCGAGCCATCGCGAACTGCGATCCCTGCGGGGATGACGCGTCCGGTGGACGAACGTAGAAGCGCCATTCTTCAAGCACGCCGACGCGAGTCACGCTCGTCATCTGGGCGGCAGGCCAGCCGCCGCCGCTCGACAGGGCCAGATAGGCGGCCGGAATCGGGCCGCCGGAGGAATCGCTATCGAACAGAACGTCGAGGACACGACCTCGACCCCTGCCGCTGGAATCCACCTCGCGGATCCGCGCCACGGCGTGAACAGAGGGATCCTGCCCCGAAATCAGGATGAGTGCGTCGTCACCGGCGCGCCCCGCGTCCTGCAGCATCTCCAGAGGCTGCCGGAAGCCCGTCCCGGTTTCCGCCCGCACCCGAACCCGGCCACGGCCGGTCGCGGCCTCGAAGGAGTAGTCGTCCACCCAGTAGAGCGGGCCATGGATCACGCCGCGGACCGTGAGAACATCCGTGCCGGCCAACGCGGTCCGCGAGCCGACCGGATGCCCCTCCTCCACCTCGTGCTCGATCTCGATCGCCCGATTCGGAAGCGACGAAGCGCCGGGCAACTCGTGAATCAGACCACCCCGGCCCGCGTTGCGGAGCGCATGGCGCAGTTCGCGCTGCACCGCCCGCTGAGCATGCTGGGCCGCCTGAGTCTCCAACTGGGAGCGCGCCAGGCGTTGATGCAGGCTGAACAGAAAGAGGGCGAAGCTGGACACCGCGACGGTCAAGCCGAAGGCGACCAGCATCTCGATCAGGCTGGCGCCCGCGCTTCCTGCGTCTAGAACGAGATGACGGCTCCGCCGTAAGCGGCCGCGACGCGTGACGAGTCTCATCGCTGTTCAACGGGCGCGGAACGTGACGAGTCGTATCGTCCGTTCGCCCACGGCGCGCCCCGCCTGCAGAGCGCTGACCTCGACGAGGATCTCCTCGACCGCGGCCGACTCGCCCGGCAGTCCCTCGATCGAGACCGGGGACGCGATGACCCGACGCCGGAACTTCGGCGTCTCGCCTTCGCATCCGTCCCGCCACATAGCCGCCGCCGGGCACCAGACGTGCTCGCCGATCGTGCCGCGGTCGGCATCGGCCAGCGACGAGCGCGCCATCGAGACGAGTTCGTCGACGCGGCGACCTTCGAGCGTGTTCAGCGACGACCGGATGAGCAGCGCGAACACCGCCGAAGCGGTCAACCCGAGCAGGGCGAAGGAGACGAGCACCTCGACGAGACTGAAACCGGCGCCGACGCAGGGCACTGGGAGTCGTCGTGTCCACATACGGACAAAGACGGAATCCGGACCGCCAATGTCGATTCGGCATCTGCACGTTCGTCTATCAGAGCCCCAGCGGACCAGCAGCGGCCGCTGCTAGAGCAACGACGCGTACGCGGCGAGCAGCCGGGGCCCGAAGAACAGGGCAACAACTCCCCCCACGGCGAGGAAGACACCGAACGGCAGGCGGGAACTCCAGGTCAGTCGGCCGCGCGCGAGGAACCACACGCCGACGGCGGCGCCCAGAACGGACGCGACGAAGAGTGCCAGCAGGGCGCCGCGGACGCCGAGAAAGGCGCCGATCGCCGCGAGCATCTTCACGTCTCCCAGACCCATGCCGCGAACGCGGCGGACCAGATACCAGACGCCGATCAGGAAGAGCAGCGCCCCGGCGCCGGCCAATGCGCCGAACGCCGCATCGAGCTGCGTGATCCGGTCGGAGACGAACGACGACCCGAGACCGATGGCGAGAGCCGGGTAGGTGATCGCGTCGGGGAGCAGAAAGTGCGTCCCGTCGATCACGGCGAGGACCAGGAGAATGCTCAGGAACAGCGCAGCGACGAAGCCTTCCCAGGTCGCACCGAACACCAGCCAGGCCGCAAGCCAGGAGGCGCCGGCGGCGGCCTCCACCGCGGGGTAACGCCCAGCGATCACGCCGCCACACGACCGGCAACGGCCGCGCAGCAGGAGAAAGCCGAGCAACGGAACGTTGTCGCGCGCAGCTATCGAAGCGCTGCAGAGCGGGCACCTGGAACGCGGCCGAACGATCGACTCCCCACGCGGCAACCGGTGGGCAACGACGTTCAGGAAGCTGCCGACGCAAAGCCCGATGACGGTCGCGTAGGCGCCACCGAAGACGACGATGGCCTGAGGAGTTTCGGCGGTCATCGGCCGACCGCGGCGGTTGGCGGCAAGGCGTCCCCGGACGCGTCCCGCTCCGCC
Source organism: Candidatus Multivoraceae bacterium (assembly GCA_965219625.1). GTDB lineage: Bacteria > Acidobacteriota > Thermoanaerobaculia > Multivoradales > Multivoraceae > Multivorans. The sequence goes on from OZ244782.1 coordinate 1,378,321, forward strand.
GAGCGGCGCCCCTCTGGAACGACGAGCTCGGCCACCACCCGCCTCATCATCTCGCAGCCGCGCAGGAAATCGTCGACCCGGATTCTCTCGTTCGCTCCATGGACGCCGCCGCCTTCGCCCGGCCTCAGCACAAAGGGCGAGAAACCATAGGCGTTCACGCCTCGGCTTCGAAAGAAGCGCGAGTCCGTGGCTCCGGAGATGAACATCGGGACGACCGGAGCTCGGACGCCAAGCACCCGTTCCAAGCCGCGGTACACGTCGCTGTCCGTGCTCGAAGCGGGGCTCCTGCCCGTGCGGAGGAGTTCCTCGGCATGAATGCCGCTGCCGAGCAGGACGTCGACCCGGCGACGGAAGACGTCGACGTCCGTGTCCGGCAGAAGCCGCGCATCGATCAGCGCGCTTGCCTCGCCAGGGACAACGTTGACCGGAGCGGCGCCATTGTCGATCCGGGTGACCTGCAGCGTGTCGCGGAAACTCGCGGACATCCCGGGCAGGAGAATCCGGTCCAGGTTCCCGCTCGGCAACCGACGATCGAGCTCCGCCTGCACGTCATCGAGGGACCGGTCGAAGACCCGCGCGAACTCCTCGGAATGAAGCGCCGCCAGGGCGCGATAGCTCGCGTGGGCGGCACTCGTGACGCGCCACGGATGGTCCATCTCGAGGACGCGGTCGAGCGCTCTGAGCAGCCGATGGGTCGGACTCGACGGATTCAAGCCAGCGCCGTGGCCGCCACGGCCGGAGGCCGTCACGCGCAACCAAAGCGCCTGCTTCTGGGCGATCTCGACACCCCACCACAACAGCCGCTCGCCGGCCGCCCGGTTGCCGCCCCCCTCGTTGAGTACCGCATCGACGCCGACAAACAGCTCCTCGTGCTCGTCGAGGAGCCAACCGACTCCCTCGGCGCCGCCGGCCTCCTCGTCCGCGGCGGCGACGAGTATCAGGTCGCGCTGGCGCGGTCTTCCGCTATCCAGCACGTGGAGCAGCGCCTCCAGGTGAGCGATGCCCAGACCCTTCGCATCGATAGCGCCCCGGCCCCAGATCATCCCGTCGCCGATGACACCTCCAAAGGGCGGTCGACTCCAACCGTCGCCCGCAGGCACGACATCCGCATGATGGAGCAGCAGGAGTGCGCCCCTTGCGGGCGCTCCGCTCGCGGGGAGCCGCGCGTAGAGATTCGCGCGACCGCCGGGACTCGACAGGATACGCACCTCGACTTCGCCGGCCGTATCCCGGCTCGCGAGCAGCGACGCCAAGTACTCGATGGCCGGCCGTTCGCCTCCTGGCGGGTTGCTCGTGTCGAACGCGAGATACTCCTGCAACCGGCCCACCGGCTCGGCGCCAGCCGGCACGGGCGGTCCGCAGAGCAGCAGGACGAGCGCGGCGGAGACGCCGACGGGCGACGCCTTCATCCCGTCGGCTCCGACGCCCCCGCAGCGGACGTGCCGGTCACGGGAGACCCAGGCGACAGATCGAGGAGGTCGAACACGACCTGCCGATAGAGCTCGACGCCGTCGATGAAAGCTGGCAAGGCGATCTTCTCGTTCGGCCCGGAGACCGTCATCGTGTCGACCGCGAGAAAGCGGAAGGGCGTGAAGCCATAGGCCGCGATTCGATGACGGCGAAAGAACCGCGCGTCGTTCGCGTAACGCGTCAGGAGGTACGGGCCGATCCGTTCCGCTGCTGTACCCGTATGCCGTCGCAACGAGTCGCTCAGGCCGAGATAGGCCGGATGATCCAGCGGACTGCCGTGGGCCGCTCCACGAGGCTCCTCGACGTCGATCCCGACCCCTTCGATCAGCGTCACCGGCAAGAGCTCGGCCGCCACGCGGTCCGCGTCCTCGCCAGGCAGTGCGTGAAGCACGATCCGAAGACGATAGCCGCCGGCGGGGTCCTCCCTCACCGCGAACGGATGCGCCTCGTTGCGAAACAGCGACCTGTACAGATCCGGCAGTCTGTCGAACAGTTCGTCATCGCGAAGCACGAGCGCCGGATCCGCCAGGACGGCGCGCAGGTCCGGGTGCTGCCGCGAAGCGCCGTAGGCGGCCGCGAAGATCTCGACTTCGGGAACGACGGCGGTCGGAGGCGCCGATTCGAGCCGGAGCAGCAAGTCGCGACGGAGTGTCTCCAGCCGCTCCGCCGATGCGCTGGTCGCCGTGACTTCGACGAACTGCTTCTGGGCGAATGACGTGCCCCAGTACTTCACCTCTCCGGTCGATGTCGCCTCGAGCACGCCTCCTTCGGTGAACACCGCCCAGAAGCGCTCGACGAGGTCGGGCCTCGTCGCGAGAACGCGGCGCGTGCCCAGATCACTGCCCGTCTCCTCGCTGCTGGTAGCGAGGAAGACAAGCGATCGTCGCGGTCGCCAGGCGCCCTCGTCCATCCGTTCCTTCACCGCGAGCATCGCGCCGAGCTGGGCGACCGTGATGCTCTTCATGTCGAACACGCCGCGACCGATGATCCAGGGCGGCTCGATGCGGCCCTCGAACGGAGGCGTCGCCCAGTCGTCGGGGCGACGAATCGGATCGGTATCCAGGTGATTGTGGAGCACCAGGGCCTCGCTGCTCTCCCCGTCGATGACCGCCCACAGGTTCGCCTTCGCGTCGACCAGGGGCTCGATCTCGACCGGAATGCCGGCCGCCTCGAGCGCCGCTCCGAGGAAGCGCGCGGCATCGATCTCGCGGCCGGCGTCCGACGTCGTGTCGATGCGGACCAGGTCCTGCAGGCGCCGCACGTCCGGGTTCGCCGCGTAATCCGCGTCGTACGAGTCCGTATCGAAGCCAGGCGATTGCGGTCGCTCCCACACGGCAACCGCGAACACGACGACCGCGAGCAGCGTGCCGTAGAGGGCGACCCGCGCGATGACGGGCCGGCCGAAGGAAGGACTGCGGTTCGACATGGGAGTCAGCCTACCCGGGCAGGGGCCGATGCATCACCGACATCTCCTTGTACGGCCGCGGCACTGCTACCGTCCAGACCTCCTGTGCCGCTCGTCTTACCCCAGCGCCTCAGCGCCGCCGAACCGACGGCGTCGTTCCGGGGTCTGGGACGCGGGCTCGGCGCCTTGCTCCTGTTGGGAATCCTGACCTTCGCTCTGTTCGGTGTCCTGGGTGACCTCCACCGCATCCGGGGGCTCGTCAGCGGTTTCGCCGGCACGACCCTCGCCGTCGCGGTCCTCTTGTCCTTGACGAACCGCGGGCTCCGCTACGCGCGCTGGCGCTTCTATCTCGATCAGGCCGACGTGAAGCTGCCAGCGAACCGAAGCCTCGCCGTCTTCCTGGCCGGGTTTCTCCTCTCCGTGACCCCCGGCAAGGCGGGGGAACTGGCGAAGGCCTGGATGGTCCGCGAGCTCGGAGGCGCGGCGCGACCGGTCATCGCCGTGGTCGTGAGCGAGCGCCTGCTCGACCTGAAAGCGGTGCTCCTGCTGATCGCAGCCTCCGCGCCGGCGCTCGTCGGCCAGAGCCCGCAGATGACGCTCATCGCGCTCGCGGCCGCCATCGTCGTCCTGCCCATCCTCTACGGCCCGATGACGGGGCGCCTCAGCTCGCTGCTCGGACGGACGCGCTGGGCGGCGGGACGACTCGCGGCGCTTCTCGACCTGCACCGCGACTTCGTTCGCCTGACGAGGGCCCGAACCCTGCTTCCGGGCCTGCTGCTCTCGACCGCGGCCTGGATCGCGGAAGGTCTCGCCTGCGCCGTCGTCGTACGCCACTACGGGCCCGATCTGCCCGTGCTCACTTCGCTCTTCAACTACGTCGCCTCCACGCTGGCCGGCGCCGTCTCCATGGTTCCCGGCGGCCTGGTCGCCGCCGAGGGGTCACTCGTACTCCTCCTCGAGCGACAGGGTGTCGGGCTCGACGACGCGATGGCCGCGACGATCATCGTACGCGCCGTCACGCTCTGGTTCGGCGTTGCCCTGGGGATTCTCGCCCTGCCGTGGTTCCTTGCACTGCTCCGGCGTCGAGCGTCCCGCCGACTCAGCTCCTCGCACGAACCTCTCCCGGCAACGGAATCTCGAATTCGCGGAGCGTCGCTTCGAGAGTCGGACGGCCCATCCGAATCCGGCTATCCGTCAACAGGTAGGAGAACAGGTAGCCGCCGCCGAGCATCAGGATGCCGACGAGGAAGCAGTACATGACCGCCCGGTCGGGGTAGACGTCCTTCAGGTAGCCGAGATAGACCGGCCCGACGATGCCAGCGACCGCCCAGGCGGTCAGCACGGCGCCGTAGATGGCGGACATCCTGCGCGAGCCGAACACGTCGAGCACGAATGGCGGCATCGTCGCGAAGCCGCCGCCGAAACAGAGCAGGACGTAGCAGACGAGCACCGAGAAGACGAACGGATTCGTCTCGGTCATCAGAACGCCGAAAACGACCATCTGGCTGGCCAGCAGGATGCGGAATACGCGGACCCGACCAATCCGATCCGAGAGCAGACCCCAGAACAGGCGGCCGACGCCGTTGCAGAGCGAACTGACAGCGATCAGCGTTGCGCCGTACTCCGCCAACACCGCGGGCTCGACCGACGGATCCGCAAGGCCCCACACCTCCTGGAGCAGTTCCGACTGGAAACTGATCACCGTGATGCCAGCCGCGATGTTGAAGAAGAAGACGATCCACATGAAGACGAACTGCTGCGATCCCAGATAGCTGCGAACGGCCGTCGGCTCGGGCGAGACGGCCGGAACGGGCCGCTCCACCGGGATCGGTTCAGGCGCCGGCGGATCGCTCAGGAGGAGGCTGCATGGAATGAGCAGGCAGGCGAAGATGACGCCCAGCCACAGGAACACCTGGGAGATGTCGTCGCCGGCGCGGACGACGAGGACCGGCGCCAGGCCCTTGCTGAGCAGGAAGGCCCCGACGCCGAAGCCCATGACGACGATGCCGGTGACCAGCCCCTTGTGGTCGGGAAACCACTTCGCCGCGGTCGCCACCGGCGTTACGTAACCGAGTCCGATCCCGGCGCCGCCGATCAACCCGTAGCCGACGTAGAACAGTGGAATCACGTCCCACTGCAGAGCGAAGGAAGCGACGACGTAACCGACCGAGAACAGGACACTGCCGATCAGAGCGAGCTTCCGGGGACCGTACCTGGGCAGCGCCTGCCCCGCCCACGCTGCCGCGACGCCGAGCGAGAAGATCGTGATGCTGAACGCCCAGGCGGTCTGAGTGAACGTCCAGCCCAGCTGTCGAACGAGGATCGTCTGAAAGAAGCTCCAAGCGTAAACCGTACCGAAGCACAGTTGGAGAGTCGTGCAGAGGATGGCGATGACTGCTCTGGGGACCCGCACCACCGGAACGCCTACTCCTCCGCGGCAGAGCCGAACGCCCCAGGCCGCGCGCGGCCGCCGCCGTGACGCGCCACGTGGAGGAACAGCCGTGCAAGATGACCCACCTCGTCGTCACGAAGCAGCAGGTCGCGGGCGACGTCTTCCTCCTTCTCTCCATCACGCGCGAGACTCACGGCGAAACCGAGCAGCTCGCCCAGCGGCTTCGCGGCGAGGTTGACGAACCAGATGGATGCGAGGACGCCAAGCACGAGAATGACCGAGATGAGGTAGACCTGCTGGCCGATCGCCCGCTGGATCTTGAGCGCCACGACGTCCAGGTCCATGCCGACATGCACGGTGCCGGCAACGCCCGCGAGGATGGGACTCCCGACTTCGATGAAGTCCCCGATACCCGGCAGGCGACGTTCGACCGGCTCGGTGTTCGCGTGATCGCCCGCCAGGATCTCCTCCGGGATTCCCGGCACGAACGTGTGAGCAAGGAACTCGCCCGTTTCGCTCGTGATGTAGATGTACTGGATCCCCTGAATCTCCAGGAACTGGTCGACCAGAGACTGGAGCGACGCGAGGTCCCGGCTGAGGAGAATCCCGACGCTCGAATCGGCGACCGTCTTCGCGACGTTCCGCGCGTTGATCGCGTACTCCGCCGACAGCTCGGTATCGACGGTGTAGATGCACAGGATCGATGTCGAAAGAACGATCAGCCCGAAGACCAGGAAGATGCCGAACCTCGTCTTCTGAAACAGCTTGTGGATCTTCATCTCACGCGAACCTGGCCCCCCAGTCGTCAAGAGGTACGAAGCGGCCGTCCTCGACCACCGTGTGGTACACCCTCTGGAGCCCCTGACGACGGTCCGGGCCGAAACTCACCGGCTCGCCGATGCCCAGGTCGTAGTCCTTCACCGAGAAGACCGCATCTTCAAGCCCCGCGCGCTCCGGGTCGGGCCCCAGGCGCCGCAGAATCTCGGTCAACAGCTTTGCGTTCAGGAAGCCCTCGAGGCTGCCGAAGCTGTACGGAAACGGCACGTACTCTTCCTGAATCAGGTCGCCGGGGACCTGGGCGTCGTAGCGCACCATCAGCTCGCGATACTCCCGCACCGCGGCAAGCGAGGTGTCCTCGTAGCTCGGCACGACCTGCGAGTTGATCAGCAACCTCGTGTACCGCTCCTTCTCGGCGTCGTCCCGGTCTTCGGTGAGCAGCTTGAGCAGGTTCTCGCTGCCGACGAAGGAGAGATTCGCGATCGGAACCTGAAGGCCCAGGTCGACAGCGTCTCGCGCGAACGCGGCGCAGGCCGCGTAGGCGCCAACGCAGATCACCGCGTCCGGCGACACGCCCTGGAGGATCTCGACCTGCTTCCTCATGCTCCCGGTGAACTTCTCCCCCCGGCTGTACGTCGCCTCGCCGGCGAGCTTCTTGCCGTACTTCTGGAGCGCTGCCCGTACCCCGGCCCAACCGCTCCGGCCGTAGGCATCGATCTGGTAGAAGACGGCGATCCGTTCCTTCCCGATGCGCATCAGGTTGTCGACGAGTCCCTCCGTCTCCTGGTTGTACGAGGCGCGCAGGTTGAAGGCATACTCGCCGTAGGGCGGCTCCCGCTGCGGCTGGGCGCCGGTGAACGGGAAGAACAGATAGACCTTCTCGTTCTGGAACTTCCTGAGGATCGGCAAGACCCGGGTAACGGTCGGCGTACCGACGTAGCCGAACAGGAGAAAGGCCCGGTCCTCGAGCATCAGTTTCATCGTGTTCTGGACACAGGGGTCCGGCTGATAGCCGTCGTCGTACACCTTCAGGGCGATCCGCCGTCCCTCGATGCCGCCGCTGTCGTTGACCAGGTTGAAGTACGCCATCGCGCCGCGGTAGAGCTCGGCGCCGAGTCCCCGAGAGGGGCCCGAGAACGCCGCCGACACTCCGAGGAGGATCTCCTCGTCGCCGGCGCCGGACGCGGGACCGCTTCCCCGGGACGCCGACTCGGCACTCTCGGCTACCTGCCTGCCAGCGAGCGAAGATGCCGAGAAGGGCGCCATCAGGAGCGCCGCCAGGCCGCCCCGCACGACCGACTTCCGGGTGACCGGCGACCCCCAACCCGCGGCGCCGCCGTTACCTGCCTCCACCCCGTACTCCAAGCTCATTGCCTCCTCCTTCAGGGTCGGCTCAACTTGCCTTCGGCCTGTCTGCAGCAGGCGATCAGCTTAGCCGATCGGCGACGAGGAAGAGCTGAACAGCCGGATGCCGCGAGGACTGCGGGCCGTGCGACGAGGACTCGCGCGACGACTCCCGGCGCGAAGCTACGGACTGCTACGCTCCGCGCTTCGATGTCGAAGGAACTGACCAAGGTCCTCGTCGCGAATCGGGGCGAGATCGCGGTGCGCGTCATTCGAGCTCTCCGCGAACGAGGAGTCGCCTCCGTCGCCGTCTACTCGGAGGCGGATCGAAGGAGTCTCGCAACCCAAATGGCCGACGAGGCGTATTCCATCGGCCCTCCACCCTCGAGCGCCAGTTATCTGAAGGCCGAGCGAATCGTCGATCTTGCGGTCGAGGTCGGCGCGGATGCGATCCACCCCGGTTACGGCTTTCTGTCCGAGAACGCGGATTTCGCCCGGCTCTGCGAACAGCGCGGGGTGATCTTCATCGGTCCCTCGTCGACGGCGATCGCCGCGATGGGATCGAAGATCGAAAGCCGCCGGCTGATGACCGCGGCCGGCGTACCGATCGTGCCCGGCGGCACGGACCCTCTGGCCGATCCGGAGACCGCGCGCGCGGCGGCGGCCGAGATCGGCTATCCGGTCATGCTCAAGGCATCCGCGGGCGGCGGTGGCAAGGGCATGCGCCTGGTACGGGAAGAGAGCGACATCGAGGCGGCGTTCCGTGGCGCATCGTCCGAAGCCGGCGCCAGCTTCAACGATGCCTCCGTCTATATCGAGCGCTTCGTCGACCGCCCACGCCACGTCGAGATTCAGGTCCTGGGCGACAAGTACGGGCGCATCGTCTCGCTGGGCGAACGCGAATGCTCGCTGCAACGCCGCCACCAGAAGGTCGTCGAAGAGGCGCCGTCGCCGGTCGTCGACAGCGACCTCCGCCGGCGAATGGGTAGAGCGGCGGTCTGCGCGGCGGAAGCCGTGAACTACGTCGGGGCGGGCACCGTCGAGTTCCTGCTCGACCCCGAGGGGCAGTTCTTCTTCCTGGAGATGAACACCCGCATCCAGGTCGAGCACCCGGTCACTGAACTCGTCACCGGAATCGACATCGTCGCCGCGCAGCTCGATATCGCCTCCGGCCTGCCCCTGCCGGCGTCGTTGAGCGACGACATCGAACCCCGCGGCCATGCGATCGAGGTCCGCCTCTACGCCGAGGATCCATTCCGGAACTTCGCTCCCTCGCCGGGCGTCATCGAACTCCTGCGACTCCCTGAAGGACCCGGCGTGCGGAACGACTGCGGCGTCTTCGAAGGTTCCGAAGTGACGATTCACTACGACCCGATGCTGGCCAAGCTGATCGTCTGGGGACACGACCGCGAGCACGCCCTCGCGAGGCTTCGGCGCGGCCTGGCCGAGACCCGCGTGGAGGGCATCCGCACGAACCTCTCCCTGTTCAAGCTGCTCCTTCGGGACGACGACTTCCTGACCGGGAACATGGACATCTCGATGCTCGATCGCAAGCTGGAGACAGGGGAGCTTCGCGAGAGCGGCGACGGCGACGGTCCCGTGGACACGACTCCTCTTCGCGAAGATCTGCCGGTGCTCGCCGCCGTTCTCTCCCATATCGAGCGGCGCGAGTCGAACGGCACGGCAGCCGCTCAGGCGGCACGTCCGGGACAGTCGAACTGGCTGCTCGCCGCCCGCCGCGACGGCCGCCGGAACACGACGTGGAACTGATCGTCCGGTTCGCCGGCCGGGAGCGCCGCGTCGAAGCGAGCGTCGGCGACGACGGACACTGGAGGATCGCGTTTGACGACCGGGAGTACTCCATCGACGCGGCAACTCTCGGCCGCCCGGACATGCTCAGCATGATCGTCGACGGCCGGCAGGCGACCGCCAGCGTGCGGGCACTGGGCAAGGGCGCCTATACCGTCGACGGCGCCGAGCTCGAGGTGATCGACCCGCGTTCGCGCGACTTCGCCGCCGATGGAGAGCGCGGCGGCAGCGGCCGCTTCGAGGGCGTCGCCTACATGCCCGGGAGAGTCGTCGCCCTGCTCGCCGCGGAGGGCGACGAAGTGACCAAGGGACAAGGCATCCTCGTTCTCGAAGCGATGAAGATGGAGAACGAAATCCAGTCCGAGATCGACGGCGCCCTGGAGGAACTGCTGGTCGAGATCGGACAGACCGTGGACGGCGGGGACCCGCTGTTCGCCGTCGCCCCGCAGACAGACCGCTGACTCGCGTTCAGACCTCGCGGACGAGAACCTTGGACGCGGCCGGATAGCCGATGCTGAACTGGCGGGCGCCGGAGCTGACGGCGACGTTGCCGGCGGTCTCGTCCCGCGCGAGCACCTCGAGCCGCCTGCCCGGCGCCAAGCCCTCGCGCTCGGCGAAACGGAGGAACTCCGCACCCTGGTCGATCACCCGCACGACGTCGACGGCACGGTTCATGCCGCACTGGAGCAGGCTCGGATGGTCGACGATCTCGAGCCTGCCGTCCGCGCTGGGGATCGGGTCGCCGTGCGGGTCGACCGCGGGGCGGCCGAGCATCTCGTCCATCCGCTCGATCAGCCGCTCCGATACGACGTGCTCGAGCCGCTCCGCCTCCGAGTGCACCTCACTCCAGTCGAGGCCCATCACGTTGACGAGGAACAGCTCGACCAGCCGATGCCGCCGCAGCACGTGGATGGCCAGCTTGAGCCCGGGGGGCAGGAGCCGCACACCGCTGTACGGCTCGTAGTCGATCAGGTCGGAGTCGGCGAGAGCCTTCATCATCGCGGTCACCGAGGCCGGAGCGACGTTCAGGTCGGTCGCGATCTGTCCCATCGGCACCCGGTCCCGCCCGCCGTGGCGCGCCTCCTGCTCGGCGAGGAAGATGCACTTCAGGTAGTCCTCGACGGTGCTGCTCGTGCCCATGACGGTTCGTCAGTCGGTCCCCTCTCCTCGGGGATCGGCCGCCGGAACGAGTGTACCCGCGTCGGAGGGCGGAGTCGGGTTGCAGAGGACCGCCTCGAGCAGCCCCGGGCGTCGGCCGTCGATGATCAACGACTCGACGCCGCGCCGCGCGAGGCGCCAGGCCGCTGTCAGGCGATGCTCCATACCGCCGGTCACGTCGAGCGCCGCCGAGTCGCCGGCGGCGGCTCGCGCCATCGGCAGCGTCAGCGAGTCAATACGGGGCAAGCGCCGGCCCGCCAGGTCCAGAATGCCATCCGTCACGCCCAGCCACACGGCGCGACAGACGACGAACCCGACATCCGGCATCGCCGCGGCGAGAAACTCGAACACCGACTCGGTCGACACGATCGAGGCGCAGCGCTCGTCGTCCATCGCCACGTCGCCCATCGTCACTGGCGTCATGCCCCGCCTGAGCGCAGCCGCCAACGGCGCCGGCGCTACGCCGCGGGGCCTGCCGCCGGCGGCCAGCAGGAAGCTCGACGGCGCCTGCGACCAGGCGGGCACTCCGGCCTCGAGTAGCGTACGGACGACTATCCGGTGGAGTTCGTGGGCCGCGGCCTGCGTACGGGCGATGCCGAGGCGGTCCTCGACCGGCTCGAGTCCAGGGCCGCCGGCGCCGCCCGCGAGACCCGCCGCCTGCGCCTCCGGATGGCCGAAGGAGCCACTGCCGTGACCGACGATCAGCGCCTCGCCGGAAGCGGCGGCGGACAGAGCGCCAGCGGCGAGTTCACCGGCGAGACGACGGAGACGCTCCGTCCTGACTGTCCGCAACGCCGTCTTGTCGGTGATCAGGCTGCCGCCGAGCTTGACCAGGGTGACGTCGACTCGTTCGTCGACTCTGACGGGCGCGCTCAGAGCTCGGCTCCGGGGCGCCAGACCGGGGGGCCGCCGGTTCGATCCGAAAGCACGCGGCGGACGGCCGGAAGCTCGGCGAGCCGGTTTGCCACACCCTCCTCGTCGCTGACCTGGCAGATCGTGTGGACATTCGCGCCCGCGTCCATCGTTGCGTAGGCAGCGACGCCATCGGCGCGCAGTTCGCGGATGGCCGCGAGCACTTCGATCGTCCCGGGCGACCAATAGTGGACCGGAGGCTTGGACGACATCGCGATCAGGTGGAGATCGATGCCCTCTTCCTCGACCGCGACGCCGAGCGCCTCGAAGTCGCGCCGATGAAGAGCGTTCCGCACGACACCGAGCCGCCCGTCGAGGCCGGCGAGTCGAGGCGCGAAGTACGGGCTGCTCGCCGCGCGACGATGCCCATCCCGCGACGAGACCTTCTTCGCGCCGGTTTCCACCACTGCCACCAGATCGCACAACGTCCACGCGCACTCGTCGAGAACCTGAACCGCAGCGTTCGTCTCGCCCGGCCACTCCACGTAACCTCCGAAGGCCGACCGCGCAGCCGAACCCGAGCCGCTGCTCCGAGACAACGAGGACAGCAGCGTCGGCGTCAGATCGAAACCCATCGCCGCTGCGACAGACAACGTGAGCGCCGTAAAGCCGGACGCCGAGGAGGCGATGCCGGCCGCCGTCGGGAAGGTATTCCGGGTGGCGATCCGAAAGCCCCCGCTGTACGGAGCGGCGGTGCCGCCGGACCATTCCCGCAACCGATCGAGGTGGCGGCGCGTACGTTCGACGAATGCCGGCGGCGGTCGTCGCGACCCTTCGGCAACGTCCCCCAGCCAGAGGATCTCATCCTCGGCGACGCCCAGGGGCGTGGCGGAACAGATCGACCGACAGCGATCCAGGGTCATCGACAGCGAGCGGTTGAACGGCACCGGCGTTTCGAGATCTCTGGCGCCCCAGTACTTGATGAACGCGATGTTCGACGGCGCCTCGGCGGTGACCGCGCCCGCCGACCGAGCGGGCTCGATCCGCGATTCCATGGCTCGGAAACTAGCAGCGTAGCCGCCGGACCGGCATCCCCTTCGTCCACCGTCTCATCCGACGTCGATGCGAAGCCCCGGCGCGCCAAGGCGGACGGCGACCGTAGGCCAATCCCCGAGCGCATCCGCGGTTCTCGCGCCGTCGCGGCCGGGCATGCAGACGACGGCGCCCGCCGAAACGCCATCCAGAGCGCCCGCGCCCGAGATCTTCGCCACGCCGCCGGCGGCCTCGACCGCTCGAATCCGCCGCGCCACCGACCGAGGTACGACGCCGAGTCCGCTCAGCGCCCGATGCCCGGCTCGGATCGCCATCGCCGCCTCGGCAGCCGCGTCCCGCTCAAGCGCTGCCCGAAACGCCTCGGCCGCCCGCCCGAGCTTGGCGAACAACGCATCGAGACGGTCCGGTTCCCGCTCGAAGCGCTCCCGAACCGACGCGACGACCGCGCCGGTCGACGATGCGGGCGCTCCACTGTCCCGGATCTCCATCCGGCAACGAAGCCAGGCTGGCGCCGACAGCCGTTCGATCGCAAGTTCGCGCCGCTCCCCGCGTTCGACCTGCCGCGCGAACAGCACGCCGCCCCGCAGCACGCACGCCGCGTCGATGCCGGACGGAAAGCCGTGCTGACGGCGCTCCACCTCGAGCGCCGTCCGCTCGATGGCGGCGAACTCTCCGGGCGCCCCGGCCGCGGACGTACGAAACCTCGCAAGCCGACGGACGGCGGCGACGACGCCCACGGCAACCGCGGCCGAACTCCCGAGCCCCCCGCCGACCGGGATCGTCGAATCGAGCCGCAGTTCCAGCACGCCCGAACGCAGGCGATCCGCCGGGCGCGGCGCCAGGGACGCGAGCGCCTCGGCGACGGCGATGCGAACGAGGGCAGCCGGGTCGTCCGCCGGCGCGAACGTCCCCGACCGCGCGCTGAACCGCTGCCAGCGCGCGCGTGCCGCGGCGCCCAACTCCTCGAGGGCTGGCCAGGCGCACTCTTCGCGGACGTCGAGATCCGGCAGATCGAGCCGAAGACCCGGCGCCTCGGCGGCCCGCGGCCGAAGCTCGCCTGCCACGACGAGCCGCGCGTCGACTGCCGCGACGACCGCCGGCTGGCCGTAGACGGCGGCATGCTCACCGATGAGAATGAGCTTCCCGGGGACGCTGAGCCGTACCCGCGCCGAACCGGTCATCCGGCCGCCCGACGTCAGTCGCCCGCCGGCTCGGCGCCGGAGCGCGCAAGACGCTCGTGGGCCCGGGCCAAGTCGCGCGACGTGAACGCTGCGGTCAGGGACAGCTCGCCAGCCAGCACGACCGCACCGACGATCTCGGCCAGCCGTCGTACCGCCGCGCCCGGCCGATCCTCGTCGAGGCGCACACCCATCACGGCCAGAGCCTCGCGCTGCGTATCGAGACCGGTGCCCCCTCCAATCGCAGCCAGAGGCACGTCGGGAAGATAGACCGAGGCATAGACCGAACCGTTCTCGCGCGCCTCGAACGAAGCGACGCCCATCGCCCCCTCGACGACGTGAGCGAGGTCCTGGCCGCAGGCGACGAACGTCGCCGCCAGCACGTTCGCGAACTGGGCGTTGAAGGCAAGGGCGCCGGCCGCCACCGAGCCGAGCAGGTTCTTCCGATAGGCGACATCCTGGAGCGCCCGCGCCTCGGACTTCAGGACCTTGCGCACCGTCGCTTCGTCGAGCACGACTTCCGCGTGAATCCTCTTGCCGCGGCCAAGTTGGTAGTTCACCGCGGACGGCTTCTTGTCCACGCAGTAGTTCCCCGACAGCGCGACGCACTCGACGCCGGTCTCCGGCTCGATCAACTCGGACACCACGCGGTCGCAGGCGATCGTGACCATGTTCATGCCCATCGCGTCACCCGTGTGAAAGCGGAAGCGCAGGAACACCGTGCTGCCCACGACCGACGGCCGAATCTCCACCAGCTCGAGAAACCGGCTCGTCTCGCTCGCCTTCGCGCGAATGACCTCCTCGTTCGCTTCGAGCCAGTCGAGCAGGCGACGGGTCTCCTCGATGCCGCTCGTACGAAACACCGGCGCCCGGGTCATCCCGACATCCTCGACCATCACCCTCGCGCCGCCGGCGGCTGTGATCGCCCGGCAGCCCCGGTTGACGCTCGCGAGCAGAGCGCCCTCGGTGGTGGCCATCGGCACGCAGACGGGACCGTCGATCTCGCTGCCGCGGACGATGACCGGCCCGGCGATTCCCATCGGTACCTGGGCGGCGCCAATGAAGTTCTCGCAGTTCCGCGTCGAAGCGAGCTGATCGTCCAGGCTGTAGCGCCCGATCGCATCGAGCGCTCCACTGCCGCTCATCAGTTCCACCGCGCGACGCCGCACGGCCGCCTGCCCCGCGGCATCAAGCTCCGGCGGCACGCGGTGAAAGCCACGGTCCGTCGTCGCGATTTCGGCCGCGACGGACTCCATTGCCGAAGATAGACGATCAGCCATGCGCGTTCTCACGGAGCAACCGCGCCCGTCGCAACGCCGCGACCGACGACGCGCCAACGCAGAACATGGCCACCCGCAGTTCGTCCGCAAACCGGACGATCCGTTCGCCCACGGCAGCGGTCGACGAGTTCGCGGCCTGCAGGAACGGAAAGGCCATGCCGACGAGGTCCGCCCCGAAGGCCAGCGCCTTCGCCGCGTCGATGCCGGAGCGGACGCCGCCGCTGCCGATGACCTGCACGCCTGGAATTCGCGCCAACTGCCTGATCGACTCCGGCGTCGGCAGTCCCCAGTCAGCGAACCTCTCGCCAAGATCCATCTCGTTCGCCCGCGACGCCTCGATCCGCGCCCAACTCGTCCCGCCGACACCCGCCGAGTCGAGGATCCGGACCCCGATGCTCGCGAGCTCGCGGCCGACCGTCTCCGAAATGCCGCAGCCGATTTCCTTGACGATCACCGGCGTCTCGAGGGCTTCGACGATCCGGGCGATCTTGCCGAGCAACCCCCGGAACCGGAGTTGGCCCTCCGGCTGGAGCGCCTCCTGCAACGCGTTCAGGTGCAGCACGAGAGCGTCCGCCTCGATCATCTCGACCGCACGGCGGCACTCGTCGACGCCGTAGCCGTAGTTCAACTGGACAGCCCCCAGATTCGCGAGCACCGGCACGTTCGGCGCGAACTCCCTTACGCCGAAGGTCGGCACGGTCGCCGGATCGTCGATCCCCTTGCGCTGGGAACCGACGCCGAGCGCCACCCGGTTCGCCTCGGCCGCCGCGGCCAAGCGGCGGTTGATCGTCGCCGCCGCGGCGGTGCCGCCGGTCATGCAGGAGATGAGGAGCGGCGCCTCGAGGGTGCGATCGAGAAACCGGGTCTCGACCCGGATATCGTCGAAATCGAGTTCGGGAAGCGCTCGGTGCTCAAACCGGTACTCGTCGAAGTAGCTCCGTTCGACCTGCATCCGCTGATCGAGCGCCAAGCGGATGTGCTCCGCCTTGCGGTCTCGCTCGCCCTCGGCGGCCGCCACGAGTAGCCGACTGCTCATGCCCTCACGTTCCTCCTCTCAGCGCCAGATTCCCGACGCGGTCAGCCGCCGATGCGGAACATCTCGACCCGCTCCGTCGCCGGTGCGAGTCCGGCCCGCAACCGCTCGGCACGGACCTCCGAGTAGCGGTCCTCACGATCGCGCCAGTGACCGACCAGAAAACGATGCAGCTCGTCATCCGAGGCGCCCGCCCGCAGGCGATCGCGCAGAGACGGCCCGGTGTCGGCGAACAGACAGGTATAGAGACGACCGTCCGAGGAGAGCCGCGCCCGCGCGCAGTCACCACAGAACGGCCTGCTGATCGATGCGATGACCCCGAACTCCAGGCGATCGTCCAGATAGTGGAAGCGTTCGGCGACATCGCTGGGTTGGGCGCGGTCGACCGGCTCGAACGCCCAACGGGCACCGATTCGCTCGAGGATCTCCCTCGCGGTGACCACCCGGTCGAAACTCCAGTCGTTCACCGTGCCGACGTCCATGAACTCGATGAAGCGAACGATATGGCCGCGCTCCTTGAAGTAGGCCGCGATGTCGACGAGTTCGTCCTCGTTCGTGCCCTTCATGACGACCGTGTTCACCTTGATCGGCCCCAGCCCGGCGGCGGCGGCCGCTTCGATCCCGTCGAGCACCGAGGCGACGCCCCGTCCGAGGCCGTTCACGCGGCCGAAGACGTCGTCTCGCAACGATTCGACACTGACGGTGACCCGATCCAGGCCGGCCTTGGCGAGCGCCTCAGCCTTCGCGCCGAGCAGAGCTCCGTTCGTCGTCAGCGCGATGTCTTCGATCCCGGGCACTCCCCGCAGCAACTGGACGAGGTCTTCGATGCCGCGTCGCAGCAGCGGCTCGCCGCCGGTCAATCGGAGCTTCCGCACGCCGAGACGCGCAAACAGCCGGACCAGGCGCTCGATCTCCTCGAAGGAGAGCAACTCGTTCCTGGGCAGGAACCGGTACTCCCGGTCCGCCGGCATGCAGAACGTGCAGCGGAAGTTGCAGCGGTCGATGACGGAGATGCGCAGATCGCGCACCGGCCGGCCGAGCCGGTCGCTCGCCGCTACGAGGGCGTCGCCGTTCGCAACGTGACGGGACATCGGCCTGCAACTCTACGTCAGGGACTCGCGGAAAGCCGGCCAGCGCGAGGCGGGCGGCTGCCGACCCGGCAAGCTACTCGCGCAACCAGTCATCGATCAGGCGCCGGGCGATCGAGAACGGAGGCGGCAGGCGCAGTTCGCGGTTCCTCATCGCGAAGCGGAGCTCGGACCGCTTGACCCAGAGCGCCTGCTCGAGTTCCTCCGTGTCGACCTGGACCTCGCCGCCGGGCGACGTCGCGTAGAAGCCGAGCATGATCGACGTGGGAAACGGCCACGGCTGAGACGAGTGGTAGCGAACCGCATCCACGGCAATCGCCGTCTCCTCCTGGACCTCCCGCGCGACGGCGGTCTCGAGCGTTTCCCCCGGCTCGACGAAACCGGCGAGAGCCGAGAACATGCCCGGCGGCCAAGCCGCCTGGCGACCCAGCAGGCAGGCGTCCTCGGCGCCGCCAACGGTGTGAACCAGCATGATGACGGCCGGGTCGGTACGCGGAAAGTGCTCGGCCGAGCACTCCCCGCAGACGCGGAGATGCCCAGCCTTCCTGCTCGCGGTGGCTGCGCCGCACTGACCGCAGAAGCGATGGCGCCGATGCCAGGTGGCCATCGCCCGGGCATACGCCAGCAGGTTCCCGTCGCGGCCGTTCATCGCCGCCCCGACCTGGCGCAGTTCGACGAACCGCCCGACGCCGCGAAGCGGCCCTGCCAGCGGATCGTCGCGGTCGGAAAGATCGACCGAGAAGTACGCCGCACCCTCGGCCTCGCCGAGGAACACGAGATTCTCCGGCTCGTCGATGAGCCCTGCCGCCTCGACCGTCGGCAGAAAGCCCGGTACCGGCCCGCGGTCCGCGTGAGCGTCGAGCACGAGGTTCCGCTCCCGCCACACCGCCGTCAGCCGGCTTCTCTCATCCGCCAGACGGGCCGCCAGCCAGTCCGCGTCACCGCGCCGACCCGAACGTCGGTCGACAGCCGGTTCGGCGAGCGCGTTCGGAGGCTTCATCGAGATCCAGCGACTCGCCGCGGGTCAATTCGCGCGCCGAAACGACATCGCCTCGGCGACGCGCGCCCGCGCGATCTCCACCGCCGCCTCGCGCGGAAGGCAGCCCTTTCCGCGTGACAAGGCGATGACCTCTCTTGTGTTCTCCCGCACTGTGTCCTCGATTCGCTCGAACGCCTGCCGCTCCGAGCCGCCTGCAAACTCGACGGCGCCGCAGATGATGCCGCCCGAGTTCGCGACGAAATCGGGAATCGAGAGAATTCCCCGGTCATGCAGGATCCGCTCGCCTGCCGGCGTGACCGGGATGTTCGCTCCCTGGAGGATGACCTTGCAGCCGACCCGGTCCGCGTTGTCCCCGTCGATCAGGTCCGGGCGCGCCGCCGGCACGAAGAAATCGACCTCGAGATCGAGAAAACCCTCGCCCTCGAGCTTCCTGCCGCCCGGATAGGCGGTCACGCCGCCGGTCCGGTCCATCGTCGTAATCAGCTCGTCGATATCGAGGCCGTCGGGATCGTAGACCGATCCGTCGAGATCCGTGACGGACACGAGAACGGCGCCGCGCTCGGCAAGGAAGCGTGCGGTGGGCCGGCCCACGTTGCCGAAGCCCTGGATCGAGACGGCGGCGCCATCGAGCGAGGCGGCGCCTGTCTCCTCCGCCACCTCGGCTGCGATAGCCAGGCCGAAGCCGGTGGCGCCGACCTCGTCGAGCGGAACCCCGCCCAAGGACTTCGACATACCGACGACCCGTCCCCCTTCGTCGCGAATCCAACCCATCGCCGTCTCGTCCGTTCCCATATCGGGCGCCGGGATGTAGTCCACGAGCGACCGGATGGCGCGGCCGAACTGCCGGATCAGAACCTCGCGATTCGGAGAACGCGGGTCCGCGCGGATGCCGGCCTTGCCGCCGCCGTGGCGAAGCCGGGCCATCGCGTTCTTCCAGGTCATCGCCCGCGCAAGGCGACTGACCTCTTCGACGGTCACATCCGGCTGCATGCGGATGCCGCCCATCGTCGGTCCGGCAGCACTGTTGTCGATGACGACGATCCCCTCCAGGCCGGAGCGGGGCTCGTACACGGTGACGACCTTCTCCGGGCCATACTCGTCCGCGGAATCGAAGTGGTCGAAGTCGAACTCAGGCATTCCTGCTTATCTCCCAGGATCCGCGCCGCAGATCCTCGTCGTGGTCACTCTCGGATCAGAACGCCTGCAGGCGCTCAGGAGCTTCCGGATCGGGCGCGGTCGTGTGGGAACGAAGCCGTCCGGCGAACCGCCCCAGAGCCGCCAGGCTCAGCGATCAAGCAGTTCGAGAACGACCTTCTCGAACTCCGCGTAGAGCATGCGTCCGAGGTGGACGTTGTCCAGCTTACCCTCGCGAGTGAAGAACATCGTCGTCGGCAGGGCGCCCATCCACTGAGGATCGAACGCGGTGACGAAATCGACCGAGTTGTCCTCCGCGGTCGCCAGATACGAGACGAGGCCGGGGGCCCGCTTGGCAAAGAACGGTCGTACGCGGTCCTCCAGCTTGTCTGGATCGTCCATCGACACGGCGATCACCTTCAGGCCGCGGTCCGCGTAACGCTCTTGGAGCAGGTCGAGCTCCGGCAACTCCTGCAGGCAGGGAATGCACCAGGTGGCCCAGAAGTTGACGACGACGACCTTGCCCCGGTGATGCTCCAACACCGCCTGAAACTGCTCGGCGGTCACCGGATGGATCGTGTCGGGTTCGAGCAGGTGAGCGACGGACCCAGCCTCGTCGGCCAGCGCGGGCGGCAGGGACGCGGCGAAGAACGCGACGAGGCATAAAACCCCGATAGCCCGAGCGCACGCACGCCGGTGCTGCCGGCGCCGGACCCCCGGGGAGGGTCGGGCGACACTCGCGGTTCGTTCGGCGTTCACGCTGCTACCTCCAAGGACCTCGCAGATCGACCGACATCGCGCCGACGGCGGCGCTCGACATGGGACGGGAGTATAGCGAGAGCGGAGGATGACCGGCGGGACGGCGCTCAGTCGACCGCCCGATAGCGTCCGGGGCCGCTCCGTTCGACCCGACCCTCGCGCTCGAGCCGGTCGAGGTGGAGCGCCATGCTGCGGCGCTCCACTTTCTCGATTCCCGGACCCTCGTCGTGCGGCCGATAGACGAATCGACGATCCACGATGTCGTCCATCGAGCGCGGCTCATCGAGGTAGGCCAAGAGCCGCTGCTCCCGGTCGACGATGCGGGCGCGGTAGCGATCGAGCCGGTCCAGGTACGCGTCGCGGCTCTCGAGCAGCCCGATGTGATGGCCGCTCAGGTAGTGGCGCGCCTCGATGTCCCGCACCCGCTCGAGAGAGCGCTCGAACGCCTCGAGGTCGGACCAGGCGTCGCCGTAGTACGGACCGAAGCCCGAGAGGTCGATGTCGCCCAGGAACAGGAGGCCGTCCGGCTCGATGAGGAGCGCGCAGTGCCCGCGGGTGTGACCCGGCGTGTGGATCACGCGGACCGAAACCCCGCCGCCGAGGTCGAACAGATCGCCGTCCCGGAACGGCGTCGCGTCCGGGCGCGCCTCCCAGAAGAACGTGTTCCGGAGATACGCGCCGTACTCCTCGCGGCGCTCCGGTTCGACGCCGAAGATCGCGAGGAAGCCGTCGAAGTCGATCAGGCCCGGCAGGTCGTCCTCATGAAGATGGACGGTCGCGTCCTCGAACAGCGGCAGCGCCGGAATGTGGTCCTCGTGGCAGTGGCTGAGCAGAACGTGATCCACCGTCGGCAACGCGTCCCGGCCGCGGGCCCGAACGCCCAGGGTCGGCTCGATCAGAACCGTCGCATCGCCACCGCGGACGAGGACCGCATTCGCGTCCGGGTACTTGCCGCGCCCAGCGCCGAACAAGACCGTCGCAGCGCCGAGCTCGACATCTTCGAAGGCGGTCAACCCCTCAGCCCGCCGAGGCCTCGGCGGCCGCGACGCGCGGGAGTTCCCAGCCGTTGTGGTACTCGGCGACCAGCAGGGCGTTCGCCTCGTCGTCGTCCTTGAAGCGGCCGGTTGCCTGGTTCCAGTGGACCCGACGGCCGGTGCGGAAGGCGATGTTGCCGAGATGCGCGTTGACTGCCGCCGCGCCGCCGACATCCGCGTTGCAGCGCGGCTGTTCGCGCGTCTTCATGCACTCGATGAAGTTCTCCGTGTGCTGGCCCAGGCCGCGCTGATCGCGGGCGGCATTCCGATCGGGGATAGCCGGCGTCTTGTAGAAGCGCTTGCCGTTCTCGCGGCCGGTCTCGGGCAGTACCTCCCAGCCGCCGCGGTCGACAACCAGGGTCCCTCGATTGCCGATGAACGAAACGCCGTGACTCCGCTGATGCGGACCGAGCTCGACGCCCAGGGCGTGCTCCCAGATCATCGAGAAGCCGTCGAACTCGTAGACCGCCTGCTGAGTGTCAGGCGTTTCCATCGCGCTGCCGGGGTAGCCGAAGCCGCCGCCCAGCGAGACGACGGACTTCGGCGCGTCCGCCTTCATGCCGAGCAGCACGATGTCGATCAGGTGGACGCCCCAGTCCGTCATCAGACCGCCGGCATAGTCCCAGTACCAGCGGAAGTCCCAGTGAAAGCGGCGTTCGTTGAAACGCCGCTTCGGCGCCGGCCCAAGCCACATCTCGTAGTCCACGCCTTCCGGCGGGTCGGAGTCGGGCACCGGCATCGCCGGTTCCCAGCCCATGTAGGCCCACACCTTCGTCGCTCGAATCTGACCGAGGTCCCCCGACCACAGGTAGTCCATCGCGTCCTGCCAGTGGCGGCCCGAGCGCTGCCACTGACCGACCTGAACCACCCGCCCGTAGGCCTTCGCGGCTTCCTGCATGATCCGCACTTCGCCGATGGAGTTCGCCATCGGCTTCTCGACGTAGACGTCCTTGCCCGCCTCGCAGGCGTCGACCATCATCCTGCAGTGCCAGTGATCCGGGGTGCCGATGATCACCGCGTCGATCTCGTCGTCGTCGAGCAACCGGCGGTAGTCCCCGTGAGCATCCGGCTCCTTTCCGGTTCCTTCCGCGAACTCCTCGACCCGCTCGTCGAGTACGTTCCGGTCGACGTCGCAGAGTGCGGCGCACTCGACGCCGTCGACCTCCAGCATCGACCACATGTCGCTCGAACCCATGCCGCGGCAACCGATGACGCCGACCCGGATACGGTCGCTGGGAGCGACTTCGCGGCCCAGCACCGGTCGGGCAAGAGCTGATCCCGCGGCGCCGAGGCCGGCGGTTACCGCGCCCAGACCGCCAATGCCGTGCAGGAAGGACCGCCGAGTGGTGCTCATCGCCTCGCTCCTCTCCAAGAGACCGCGCTTCGCTTAGACTGCGCCATGCAGACCGCGCATCATACCGAGCCCCACGACTCCGCTCCAAGCGCCGACCTGATCGGCAGGCTGCCGAAGACGGACCTGCACGTCCACCTCGACGGCTCGCTCCGCCTCGGCACGCTGATCGAGTTGGCGCGCGACGCCGGGCTCGAGCTCCCGTCCCAGACCCCGGAGGGCCTGCTCGAACTCGTCTTCAAGGAGACGTACGACGACCTGGAGGACTATCTCCGCACGTTCTCCTACACCGCGCCGGCCCTCTGCACAGCGGAGGCTCTCGAGCGGGCGGCGCAGGAGCTGGGCGAGGACAACCTGGCCGAGGGCGTCTGCTACGTCGAAGTCCGGCTGGCGCCGCAACTCCACACCGGCCCCGATCTCGACACCGGCGACGTACTCGCCGCGGTCGACCGAGGCCTCGCCCGAGTACAACGGGAACACGAGGCGACGGAAGGGGTGACGAGCGGCGCCGAACCGCCGTTTCGCTACGGCATCGTCGCCTGTGCCTTGCGTACGTTCGGCCCCGGCCACAGCCCGTACTACAAGGGCCTGTACGAGGCGCTGAACGGCTGGACGCGACCGGAGATCCACGCTGCCGCGTCGCTCTCTCTCGCCCGATCCGTGGTCGAGGCCCGTGACCGACTCGGCCTCCCGATCGTCGCCTTCGACCTTGCCGGCGCCGAGGCCGGCAACCCGGCCGCCGTGCACCGCGACGCGTTCCTCTACGCGCAGCAGCACTTCCTGAAGAAGACGATCCATGCCGGCGAGGCCTACGGCCCGGAGAGCATCTTCCAGGCGATCACCCTGCTCCAGGCGGACCGCATCGGACATGGCACCCACCTCTACGCAGCTGACCGGCTCCGCCGCGACAACCCGAAGTCCGCCGCAGCCCAAGACCCCGAGCGCTACATTCAGAACCTCGCCCAGTACATCAGCGACCGCCGAATCACCCTCGAAGTCTGCATCACTTCGAATCTCCAGAGCATCCAGCGTCTCCACCGAATCGCCGACCACCCATTCGGCCGCATGATGGAGGACCGACTCTCCGTCACCCTCTGCACGGACAACCGCCTGATGTCCCGCACCACCGTCACGAAGGAACTCGCCGCCGCCTGCGAGGCCTTCGACCTCGGCCACGACGACCTCCGCAACGTGATCATCTACGGCTTCAAGCGCAGCTTCTACCCCGGCAGCTACCTGGAGAAACGGGCCTACGTCCGCCGCGTGATCGACTGGTACGACGAGGTCGTCAAGACGGAAGCGGCCTCAGACGGACTCTGACCCGACGGTGAACCGAGAGCTCGGTGTAAAGTGCCGGGGACGAGTCCCGATGATCTCTTCTCCCGTGCCCTTGGATCGATGTCGGCGAGCGGCGACACTCCTCGCGCTCGCAGGACTCCTCGCGCCGACGACGGCAGTCCAGGGGCAACGGCTCCTCACGCTGGTTGGCGGCATCGGCCATCCGGGCTGGTGGATGCCCCCGGCCGTGCCGGTCGAAGGTGTCGTGCGCTCCCGGCAGAGCGGCTACTACGAGGCGATCGAACAGATCGCAGGCTGGCGCAAGCACGCTCTTCATCCACTTCATGCTCGAAGCCACCCTTGACGCCGTACGGGAGGACACCCCCCAGGCTACCCCCCAGGTAGAGCGGCTTCTGCGCCTCCTGGACGGGGAGATGTCTGGGCGGCAGGTGCTGACGGCTCTGGGCCTGCAGAATCGCAAGTGACTGCGACGGGCCTATCTCCAACCGGCTCTTCGCGGTGGCCTGATCGAGATGACGCGGCCGGACGCGCCAAGCGCGAAAGAACCAGCGCTATCGGCTGACGCCGGCCGGACGACGCCTGCGGGGCGCCTGAGGACTCGACGCTGCACCGCTCTGCCCGAGCACTCCTCTAACGACGTCCAGCTACTCTCGTCGCTCCTCCCGTCGAGGCCGAGCCGAAGAAGGGGGACCATGGGGCGCATCGACCCACTCGACGTCGAAGGACCCGCTGTAGCCGAACAGCGGTCCCCAGACTCTGTTCGCGACGTGGACCTCGATCCGGTACCGGTCCGTCTCGTCGTCGAACCACTCGCAGACGTGAGCCACGCCAGAGAAGAACAGCGGGAAACGGAAGCCGATCGGTCCTTCGTAGAACCGTTGCTGGCCGGAGAGAAGACAGAGCCCTCCACGCTGATCCACCGACAGGTCCAGGTCGACCGCAAGGTGCTGGTGCGTGCCCATGTAGTCGACGATCCGGCCCCGGGTCTCGCTGTAGATCATGTACGCATCGAACCGTCTGATGCGGTCCGTATGGAACGTCCGCAGCCAAGTCACCGTCTCGCGATCCAGGGAGTCGCGGTAGGCCCAGTTCTCTATCCGAAAGGGCACGTCGACTCCAGTCTCGGGGAACATGATGTTCCGCCACGCGCCAACGTAGAGGAAGGGCAGCGTCCAGATCGGCCCATGCCAGACATGGTCCATCGTCCCGCGCCCGATCGCCGCGCGACGGTCCACGCTGGTGAGCGAGAACCGCTCTCGAATTCGGGGATGGAGCCGTTCGAAATCGGACCCCAGCGCACGTTGATAGATCGACTTCACGGATAGATGGATCTCACGGGGTCGTCGGAGGTCTCGACCTCGCGCGCGCACGCCGGCGACAGCGCCGGGCAGACGGCAGGTCGGCCGACGCAAGCAGGCCAACGGCAGCCAGCGCCGCCACCGTCAGATTCAACGTGACTGGATTGAAAGGCGCCAGGGCAAGCGCCGGCGAAGTCAGCAGGACGCCGACCATGGCCGCCGCCATCAGCACGATCGTCAGCAGCCATGGCCATCGACGGCGAGCGCACGGGACGAACGCGAGTCCGAATCCGACCTCGAGAACCCCGGCGAGACGGGTGAGCGGGGCCAGCCACGGCTCCGGGAGTCCAACGACCGCCAGCAGCGCAATCTCGTCCTCATGCGGCCCCGCGAGCTTCGGGACTGCGCCATGCCAAACCCACACGAAGGCGACGGCAAGGCTGGCCAACGCGTGGATGAGCGCCCGCCGCGCCGCTCGGCGAGGTTCCACGCCGGCCTCGATCCAGAGCCGCAGACGATCGAAGCTCCAAGCCGTGGCCGCCCCGAGGGCGGGACGGAACAGGACGCGATCGAACACTCGACCAAGAAGGCCCCAGCGAACCTCGTAGTCGTAGACGGTGAGGAAACGGACACCGTCTTCGACTTGTTCGTACTGCCAATAGCCGGACCCCGAACGGATGAGGGAACGAGGATCGTCGGAGCCGAACTTGAGCGCCGAGGTGCGCTTCCCGTCGCTCAACTTCTCGCCTGCGGTCTCGCCCCAGCCCTCGATCTCCGCTCCGCATCCGATCCGGGTTGCGTAGCGGAACTTCTGCGGTTCGGACTCGTCCGAGCGATGCGCATACGTGATCGACGTAAAGCGGAGATCCCAGCGCTCGTGGAGGGCCGGCTCCTGGGTTCGACGCCACACCTCGTCCAACGAACCTCGAATCCGCGTCTCGACGAAGATGGGCCCGGACCGGGGTTTCGCGGCGACCCCTTCGTTCGTCACATCCGCCAGTCTACTCGCCGGTCCCCGGCCAGCCTTCGCCGGCTATCGGCTTGCCGAGACGGCCATGCGCTGCTGACGCTGCTGCCAGCGGGCGCGGGCCTTCTCCGCTTCGAGCTCGCGGTTGCGGGGCGCCGCGGTCGTCGTGAGTTCGCCGAGCAGACGAGCGGTGACGGAGGCGACCTCGTCGACGGCGCGCTCGAACGCCACCTCGTTCGCGCGCGACGGCTTCGTCGAGCCGCTGACCTTGCGGACGTACTGGAGGGCAGCGGCGCGGACCTCGTCGGCGGTGGCAGGTGGTTCGAAGTTGTGGAGGGCGCGGATGTTCCGGCACATGGGAAGGCTCCTTCAGCGGCCCAAGCCGCTGGCGTTGGCGTAGGTCGGCCAGTCGGGCCGGTAGGAAGCGCTCTGATCGCCCCATACGGCCCAGCGTTCCGAGCGGCGCCCGCGAGCGAACAGCTCGAGGTACGGGCCGGGGCTGCAGGCCTCGATGATGTCGTAGAGCTCGTCCGGCTTGCGGGAGTGCTCCCGCTTGCGGGTGCGGATGACGTTCACCTGGCGGCGGCCGGGGGCGAGGGTTCGGAGCTTGCCGCGAACGCCGAACAGGACAAGCTCCGTCGTGTTCCGAAAATAGAAGCCGACGCCGCGGCCGTCGGGGCCGCCGTCCTTGCGCACCTTGTGCCAGACGAGGTTCGTCTTGTAGCTGAAGCCCCAGCTCCTCATCACGTCGAGCCCTTCCTGAAGGAGGGCGTTGGGAACCCAGAGGTAGAGGTGCGCGGCCGCGGCGCAGGCGGCGGCCACCGGGATCGCTCCGATCTCGGCCTGCGTCAGGGTCGCGTACCGGCTGAGACGCCGGTGCTCCGGCGCCACCTTGCCGGTGCGGTTCGTGAACTGCCAGGGGGGATCGGCGAGCACCGTGCCGAAGGCGGCGCCGGCGTGAGCCTGCCCGAAGTCCTCCGCCGGAGATCGCTCGAACCTGGACATGGCGAGCCGGATCGTACCCTGGCGGATCGAGGCAGGTCGGGCTGATCGGCCTAGCGGAGGAGCAGCCGGCTCCTCGGGTCGATGCGGAGGTTCGCGGGGCGGGACGGCGCTCGGAACGACGCCTCGGTTCGTTCGCCGGTGACCTCGATGCGGCTTCGGATGACGTCGCCGCCGGGAAGAATCGCCTCGATGTCGAGCGGAAGGCGCCACGTTCCCGAAGCGACCTGGGAAACCTCGAGTTCGACGAGCGCCGATCCGTCGTCGAACCTCCAGACGAGCTCGAGATTCGGCACGCCGGGCTGCCGAAGCCACTGGTCGAAGAACCAGTCGAGATCTCGGCCGGAGAGTTCCTCCATGACTGCGACGAAATCGCGGGTAGCCGCGTTCCCGTCGCGGAAGCGCTCGTAGTACGTGCGCATTCCGCGCCAGAAGACGCCCTCGCCGAGTTCGCCGCGCAGCATGTGCAGGACCCACGCGGCCTTCTGGTAGACGTTCGGGCTCAGAAGGCGGCGCGGGTCGGCCACGGCTCCGGGCACGATGACGCCGTCGGGGTCGCGCTCCAGGTGGCGCAGGACACGGTCCCTTGCCGAGGCCATCTGTTCGCGGAAGCGCTCGTCACCGTACGTCCATTCCAGATAGCAGGCGGCGAGATACGTCGCGAAGCCCTCGCTCAACCACACGTGCGGCCAGTCGCTCTCGGTTACCGAGTCGCCGAACCACTGGTGCGCGACCTCGTGCGCGATGAGCGTCTCGATGCCGCCCTCTCGGTCCACCGCGTCTTCGGCATAGAAGACGTTGCCGGCGTTCTCCAGGCCGCCCCAGCGGGTCGTCGTCTGTACGTTCGCGAGCTTGGCGAACGGATAGTCGCCAAGCCGCCGCTCGAAGGCCCCGAGCACCCGCGGCCCCGGAGCGAACGCTCTAAGCCCGGCTTCCCGATCCTGCGGGTAGACCCAGGTCTCGACCGGTACGCCGTCGACTTCACCCACGCGGCGACGGAAGAAGCGAGCAACGCCGACCGCCATCACCTTCGTGGCTACCGGAGCGCGGCTCCTCCACACCGTGCGGCGCCGGCCGTCTCGCTGATCGGCGGCTTGAACGAAGGCGCCGGTGGCAACGACCTGGTAATGCGCCGGCGCCGTTACCGCAAAGGCGACCTTCGCCTTGTCCGACGGATGATCGACGACCGGCAACCAGTGATGCGCCCGGTCCGGCCAGTTGTCGGCGAAGAACGTCCGCTCGCCGTGCCGGTTCCTGCCGATGACGAGGCCGTCGAAGGGAACGCCCCGATAGCGAATCTCGAGTTCGTGTTCGTCTCCGCCCCGCGAAGCCGTGCCCAGACGAATCTGGAGTCGGTCCGCGGCGTGGCGGAAGCTGACCGCCTCGCCGCTGTCGGCACGGGTGATCGACAGGACGGTCATGCCGCGGACAGCATCCGCGCTCTCCCCTGGATTCTCGGCTTCGGCCGGAGCGGCCGGGCTCAGGGAATCGTCCAGGTCGAACGTCACCTCGGAGGCATCCGTGAGCAGACGAAAGCGGATCAGCGCCCGGCCGACGATCTCGTCGGACGCGTCGTCCAACTCGAGATGGAACCGGTACTCGAGGACGTCCATCGCGGCGCCGGGAAGCTGGGCGGCTGCCGTCAGGGAGATCAGGCCGGTCAGGACAGCCGCAGAGACCACGTTCACGCGCCAGGGCATCCATCGCATGGTAGCGGGCCGGCGATAGCGCAGCGAAGAAGCCCTGACCTTCGTGCTGCTAACGTCTCCGGCACAGTCATTCACCGGAGTCGTCAGGGAGACAGCGATGAAGTCGAGAGCCGCCGTGGCCCGCGAGGCGGGCCAACCACTCGAGATCGAGGAAGTCGACGTCGAGGGGCCGAAGGAAGGAGAAGTCCTCATTCGCTGCGTTGCCACCGGCGTCTGCCATACGGACGCCTACACTCTGTCCGGCGCCGACCCCGAGGGCCTTTTCCCAGCCATCCTCGGCCACGAGGGCGGCGCGGTCGTCGAAGAGACGGGGCCCGGCGTCACGTCGGTGAAGCCCGGCGACCATGTCATTCCGCTCTACACGGCGGAGTGCCGGGAGTGCGGCTTCTGTACCTCCGGCAAGACGAACCTGTGCCAGGCGATTCGCACCACCCAGGGTCAGGGCGTCATGCCGGACGGCAGTTCCCGGTTCTCCCAGGGCGGCAGCAGCCTGTACCACTACATGGGAACATCGACCTTCTCCGAGTACTCGGTGATCGCCGAGATCTCGACCGCGAAGGTGAACCCGGCAGCGCCGCTCGACAAGGTCTGCCTGCTCGGCTGCGGCATCACGACCGGTATCGGCGCCGTGCTGAATACGGCGAAGGTCGAGCCTGGTTCGACGGTTGCCGTGTTCGGCCTCGGAGGCATCGGCCTCTCCGTCATCCAGGGCGCGGTGATGGCGAAGGCCGAGCGGATCATCGCGGTCGACGTCAACCCGGCGAAGTTCGACTTCGCCCGCTCGTTGGGCGCCACGGACTTCGTCAATCCCGCCGATTACGACGATCCGATTCAGGAGGTCATCGTCGAGCTGACCGGCGGCGGCGTCGACTACTCCTTCGAGTGCATCGGCAACGTCGAGGTCATGCGTGCCGCCCTGGAGTGCTGCCACAAGGGCTGGGGAGAGTCCGTGATCATCGGCGTCGCCGGCTCGGGCCAGGAGATCGCCACCCGCCCGTTCCAGCTCGTCACCGGCCGCGTCTGGCGCGGAACCGCCTTCGGCGGGGTCCGAGGCCGCACGGATCTTCCCGGCATGGTCGACCAGTACCTGGCCGGCGAAATCGAAATCGACAGGATGATCACCCACACGATGGGGCTCGACGACATCAACCACGCCTTCGATCTCATGCACGAAGGGAAGAGCATCCGCTCCGTCGTCCTGTATTAGCCCGCAGGTCCGACGTTCACCCTTGGTTCAGGCCGACTACATGTCCATGACCGCGGCGATGTCGCGGTCGAGCCGAGGCGGGCTGGAAGCGAGGGAGATGCCGAAGAACAGCGTCAACGACACGAGCAGCGAGAGCGCGCCGCCGTCGATGCCGAAGGGGACGGGCAGTTCAAAGGCCCGAATCGAGAAGTTGATCGCCAGGCTCGAGCCGATGGCGACGTTCGCGGCGGTTGCCGTAGCGCGCTTCCAGTTGAAGCCGATGGCAACTGCGGGAACGAGGGCGGCGGCGAACGTGCCCCAGCCGAAGGCGCCGAGCAGGGCGACGAGGTTCTCGCCGCTGTAGAGGGCGAACAGGGCTGCCGCGACTGCGAGGATCACGGTCACGACGCGGGCCAGCAAGAGCTCGTTGCGGAGCGATCGTCCGAGAATCGCGCGCGGAATGTCGTGAACTACCGCCGCGGCGCCGATGTTCAGAAAGCCGTCGGCGGTCGACATGATGGCCGCGAACAGACCGGCGAACACGACGCCGGCCAGCAGAGGGTGGGCGAACGCCTGGAGGAACTGCGGCGCCGCGGCGTCGGCGCCGGGGATCTCCGGGTGGGAACCCTGGAGCACCAGAGCACGCATGACGAGGCCGATGCTGATCCAGAGGAGAGCCGAAACGACGTAGGCGACGATCGAAATGGGCAGGATGCTGCGCGCATCGCGTACCCGGCGGCACATCATCATCTTCGTGATGATGTGAGGCTGCCCGGCGAGCCCCAACGCGAAGACGAAGTACCAGGACAGCGAGTTCATCATTCCCGCCGCGCCCCAGGGGCCCATCGACTCCGCGTCGTCGGCCATGATCGTCTCGCTCATCCCCGCAAAGCCGCCTTCGATCGCAGAGATCGCGGCCAGCAGCACGAGCACTGCCGCGACCATCATGACGAAGCCCTGGATCAGGTCCGTGTAGACCGAGGCGATGATGCCGCCCGTCACGCAGTAGAAGACGAGCACCGCGCACGAAAAGGCGACGCAGGCCTCCAGGCTGATCGGCCCCAAGGCGCTCTGCAGGATGTCCCGAAGCACCGTCGCCATCGCCAGAATCTGCGTGCCCAGGTAACCCATCACGCCGAGCAGGATGGCGCATGCCGTCAGCACCCGGCTGGTTTCGCTCCGATAGCGCGCCGCCACCGCGTCCGGCAGCGAGATCGAGTCCCGCAGTTCGGCGAACAGCCGGAGCCTCTTGCCGAGCAGGAAGAAAGCGATGACGTAGCCGATCGAAGCGCAGACGACCATCCACAGGGAGCTCATTCCCAAGCGGTAGACGAGGCCGGGGCCGCCGACGAAGCCGAAGCCGGACAACGTGCTGGAGAACACCGCCAGGGAGGTCACGATGACCCCGAGATCCCGGCCCGCCATGAAGAAGTCGTGCGTCGACCTCGTGCGTCTGAGCGCCCACAGGCCGACGCCGACGCATACCGCGAGGTAGACACCGATGCAGGCGAGGATGACCGCGTTGCCGCCTTCAGGCATCAGCGATGCCCCGCCGACTCGTCATCGCCGCCAGCTCCGGGGCTCGCGCCGCCCCGAACGGCCGCGGCGATCCGTTCCGCGCGGGAGCGTTCGACGAGTTTCTCGAACTCGGCCACGTCGTCCTCGCTGATCACCCAGCGGTCGAAGTTCCGCATGTAGAGCAGGGCGAAGACGATCGGCGCCGGCCACAGGCCGTAGAGCATCCAGGCTGTTGGCTGCGGGAAGGAACCGAAGAGCGCCCTCTCGGAACCCGGCTCCGCATAGGCGCGATAACTCAGAACGAGGAGCGTGAAGACGGCGCCGAAGAGCGCCAGGCACACGAGCAACCCGGCGCGGCCGCCGGCGGGGAGGCGCCCCCGGCGCCGAAGGCCCAGTGCCAGGAGAGCGACGAAGAGGACGATCGAGAGCGCGCCGTAGAGCCAACCCCAGAAGAGCACGTCGTCGTGGCGGTCCGTGCCGCCGCCCTGGCGCATCGTCTCGAAGTTCGGATGGTCGACGCCGAGGGTGTCCGGTCGCTCGTCCAGGAACGCGAGGACGAGGACCACGGCGCAGAGCGCAGCAAGGACAGCGAGAATGGCAACCGAAACGCGCATCGCGTCCTCCGCCGCCCGGCCCGGCGGCGACCCTCAGGCCGGGCCTAGTCCTCCTGGGGGAGCGGGTTGAGAACCATCGTCATCTGACGGCCCTCCAACCCCGAACGGGTTTCGATCTCGGCAACGCCCTCGACCGCCTCTGACACCTTGTCCAGAATGGCGACGCCGAGTTCCGGCCGCCGGAGCTGCCGATAGCGGAAGAAGATGGTCACCTTGACCTTCTTGCCCTCACGCAGAAAGCGGAGAGCCCGGTCGGTCTTGATCTGGTAATCGTGGGGGTCGATCGTCGGCCGGTACTTGACCTCCTTCAGATCGATCGTCGCCGCCTTGCGCCGCGACTCCCGCTTCTTCTTGTCCCGCTCGAACTTGACCTTGCCCCAGTCCATGATCCGCACGACCGGCGGGTCGGCGTTCGGACCCACCTCGACGAGATCGAGCCGCGAGGACTGCGCACGCGTCTTCGCCTGGTCCAGTGGGACGACACCGACCTGCGTGCCGTCATGGTCGATCAGCCGGACCGGACTCTTCCGGATCCGGTGGTTGATGCGCGGCTCTCTTGCTGGGGGTGCGATCTCGTGACCTCCTGTACTGACGGGTGGAGTCGGTCCTCAGGTGGGCCGGCTGGCGCCCCTGGGTCGGCTCGTGTCGAAGCGGACGGCTACCTTAGCCGGATACGGCGCCCAGATGGGCACGGATCCAGCCCGTTGAACGAAGACGACCGAGGCGCCGCCGGGAACGCGGGCGGCCCTCGCACTCACGAGGTGATTCTCACGTCAACCGGCCGCCGCCCGACGCGCCGAGGCGCCGCCGGTACGCCTCGATCGCTTCTTTCTCGTCGCCTTGCGCGGCTTCAAGGGCTTCCCGGCCCCCTTCTTGCCAGCCTGCGTCGAGGCGGCGGGGGTCGGCTTGCGAGAACCGGCCTTCGCCGTCGGCTTCCTTGCGGGAACTGCCTCGTCGGCGCCCGTGTCGGGCGCCCCGTTCTTCGAGAGACTCGCCTTGAGCGCCTCCATCAGATCGATGATCTGCGCCTGCGGCGCCTCCGTCTCGTCCTCGGCGACCTCGCGACCGTCGATCTTCTGCTGAATCGCGTCCCACAGTCGCTTGCGTACGTCGTCGGTGTACTCGTCGGGCCGGAACTCGTCCGAGGCGATCTGCTCGATGAGCTGGACCGCGAGCTCCAGTTCACCCGGCTTGAGCTCCGTCTCTTCGCCGAGAGGCACCTCGTCGAAGGACTTCAACTCGTTCCCGAAGCGCAGCTGCTGCATCAACAGACCCGAGCCGTACGGCCGGAGCATGACGAGATACTGCTTGCCGCGCGCCGCGTGCTTCGCCAGAGCCGTGCGACCGGTGGTTCGCATCGCCTCGCTGAGGAGCCGGTATGCGCGTTCACCGCCCTTCTCGGGGCCCAGGTAGTACGACTTCTCGAAGTAGATCGGCTCCACCTGCTCGAGCGGCACGAACTCGCTGATCTCGATCGCCGGGGACGCCTTTTCCTGCAGGTCCTTCAGCTCTTCATCGCTGAACGTGACGTACTGCCCCTTGCCGAACTCGTAGCCCTTGATCGTCTCCTTGCGCTCCACGACGGCGCCGGTCCGGGGATTCACCAGCTGCTGCCTGACCCGCGTGTTGTCGCTCGGGTCGAGCATGTTGAACCGAACCCCGCCCGAGTTCTCGGCGGTCGAGTAAAGGCGGACAGGGATCGAAACCAGACCGAAGGAGACGGTACCCGTGCCGACGGAACGTGCAGGCATACGGAACAGATGGTAGCACCGACAAGGCCTTGGCGGGAGTTCCAACATGGATCGATCCGATCGACTCGGGTAGATCCGCCTGGAGATCGACGCAGGAACACGGCTTCGCCCGGCGACGATCGCTGCCCCATCTGGGAGAATGCCACGCATGCCGCGAGGCGCCCTCGACGACTATCGCCGCAAACGCACCGGCGACCAAACGCCGGAACCCTTCGGCGTCCGCAGCGTTGCCGGCGGCCGCTTCGTCGTCCAGAAGCACGCGGCCCGGCGGATCCACTTCGACCTTCGCCTCGAGCTTCAAGGCGCCCTCAAGTCGTGGGCAGTGCCACGCGGCCCGAGTCTCGACCCCGAAGTCAAACGGCTCGCGGTTGCCACCGAGGATCATCCGCTCGAGTACGCCGACTTCGAGGGGACGATCCCGGCTGGCAACTACGGCGCCGGCGCAATGATCGTCTGGGATACCGGACGCTGGCGCCCGCTCGAGGATCCCGTCGCCGGAATGAACTCGGGCAAGCTGCTCTTCGAGCTCCATGGCTACAAGCTGCGGGGCGTCTGGACGCTGTTTCGTACGGGCGGCCGCCGCGAAGACGCGAACGGGCGCGAGTGGTTGCTCGTGAAGAAGCCCGACGCCGCCGCGCGAACGTCGAGCCAGGCCGACAAGGACGGGGACGACAACGGCCAGCCGCCGGAGTCCGTGCTCTCAGGCCTCACCGTCGAGGAACTGCTCTCCGGATCGGCCCGGATCGAGGAGGTCCGAGCCGAGGTCGCCGCATCGGATGCGGTGCGCCGACGGGTCGACCCGCGCGTCATGCCGCTGATGCAGGCGGTCACCGGCGATGCGCCCTTCTCGCGCCCCGGGTGGATCTACGAGCTGAAGTACGACGGCTATCGACTGATCGCCGCCAGGAGCGACGGCAACGCGCTCCTCCGCTACCGGCGCGGCGGCGATGCGACCGCGCTCTATCCGGAGCTGGCGGGCGCTCTCCGAAGGTTGCCGGTCGATGAGTTCGTTCTCGACGGCGAGGTGACCGTGCTCGACGGCGGCGGACGCCCGAGCTTCGCGAAACTCCAGACCCGCGCCATGCTCAGCCGTCCGGTGGACATCGAGCAGGCGGCGGTGAGGAACCCCGCGACTCTGTTCGCCTTCGACCTGCTCTCCTTCGAGGGCCGGGACTTGCGGCCGCTGCCGCTCCTCGATCGGAAGAGCCTGCTGGCGCGCTTGCTCCCTGGCGCCGGTCCGCTGCGCTATGCGGATCACATCGAGGACCAGGGAGAGGCGTTCTTCGAGCAGGTGGCGGCAATGGGGCTCGAGGGGACGATGGCGAAGGACGGGAGCTCGCGCTACGTCGGTCGCCGCTCATCGGCTTGGGTCAAACTGCGCACCGAGCGCACCGGCGACTTCGTCGTCGTCGGCATGTCGCCGCCGAAGGGCAGCAGAACCGGCTTCGGAGCACTCCACCTCGCGCTGTGGGACGCCGCGGTTGACGAAGGCTACGCCGCGGGGCTCGTCTACGTCGGCCGCGTCGGCACGGGCTTCAGCGACGCGGACCTCGTCGATCTGGCCGCTCGGCTCGAGCAGCGGCGACGCGACGCACCCGCGTGCGCCGGTCCGATCGCCGGGATCGACAAGGACGCGGAGACCGCCGGCGCCGAGGATGAAGCCCGCGCCGAACTCTGCGACGACGACATCCTGGGCGGCCGCGTCGCCGATCAGACCTGGGTCGAGCCCGAACTCGTCTGCGAGGTCCGATTCAAGGAGTGGACGCCCCACGGACTGCTTCGCCATCCCGTGTTCGTCCGACAGCGCGACGACAAGCCGGTCGAGGACTGCGGGCGGCTCGACCTGCCTCGCGACAGGACCGCCGAACCTCCCCGGACCCGCGAACGCGAAGTCGAACGGACGAACACGGCGAAGATGTTCTGGCCCGAAGACGGCTACACGAAGGGCGACTTGATCGACTTCTACGCCGCGGTCTATCCGGCCATCCAGCCCTACCTCAGGGATCGGCCGCTGGTGATGACCCGCTACCCCGACGGTATCGACGGCAAGTCGTTCTTCCAGAAGAACGCTCCGGACTTCGCGCCGGACTGGCTCCAGACGGTCACGCTGACGAGCCCCCGCACCGAGAAGGACGTGACGTACTTCGTCTGCCAGGACCGCGACAGCCTGATCTACGTCGCGAACCTGGGAGCGATCGTGCTCCACGTTTGGTCGAGCCGCCTGCATCAGCTGGGCCAGCCCGACTGGTGCATCCTCGATCTCGACCCGAAGGATGCCCCGTTCAGCGATGTGATCGACATCGCCCTCGCCATCCGCAATCTGTGCCGGCGGATCGGCCTGCCCAGCTTCGTCAAGACGAGCGGCTCGAGCGGTCTGCATGTCCTGCTGCCCCTGGGCGGCGCCTGCACCTACGAGCAGTCCAGGAACCTGGGCCAGCTCATCGCGCAGATCATCTGCCGGGAGATGCCGGAAGTCGCCACCGTCACCCGCAACCCGGAACGCCGGGAGGGCAAGGTCTACATCGACTTCGTCCAGAACGGCCGCGGGCGTCTGCTGGTTGCCCCGTTCAGCGTGCGGCCGCTACCGGAAGCACCCGTCTCGACGCCGCTTCGCTGGTCGGAGGTCAAGCCGGGCCTCGACCTCCGCGATCACACGATCCGCACCGTGCCCAAACGGCTCGAGAGGCTCAAAGCCGACCCCTTGGCCGGCGTGTTGACTGCGCGGCCCGACCTGCTGGCGGGACTGCGACGGCTGAGCGAGCTGATCTGACTCGTCAGACCGTCAGAACTGGAGCCGGATGCCAGCTCTGAACTTGCGCCGATCCTGATACGAGGCCGGGCGGGCTGCTCGCGGGTCGGGGCGGAGGCCCTGGACAGCCGCCACGGATGCGAGATCCGCGTCCACCAAACCGAGACTCGCCGGGTCGAGGCGAGTCAAGGGCCAGAGCACCGTCGCGGCGTCCTGGTCGAACACGTTCAGGGCCTCGGCGAAGACGGACAGGCTGCGGTCGTCCGCGCGGAGCGGAATGCGATACGTGAGCGACAGGTCCGCGTGCTTCAGGTCGGCGGCCTTGTGCGGCGCATCTCGATCTCTCGCGACGGGAGCGAGTCCCGTGCTGAGGATGCGGCGCGACGCCTCGTCTACTCGCGCGACGAGGGAGCGCGGTACATACGCCTGACCGGTACGGAAACGATAGACGAGCGCCATCGTCACGTGCTCGCCGGGCGACAGGACGAACCAACTGGAGAACTGGTGCTCGCGGTCGAGGGCGAGCCGGCGGCTGCTGCTCGTCACGTCGAACACGTCGCACGGCACCGGCGACGAGCAGAGGTCGAGCGTCGTCACCGCCGGGTGGGTCTCCGCCGCGCCGCCCGACAGGAGCCCCAGACCGCCGGCCTCGTGGTTGCCGGTCAAGCGGCTCAGGAGGTAGCTGACGTGGACGCGCCAAGCCGGGTGGAACCCTACGTTCGCGTTGAGTTCCGCGCCCCACCAGTCCTGCTCGAGCCGCGGCAGCAGGGGGCCATCTTCGCCCCAGGGCCGCACCCCCGCGCCACGACCAGGTGACAGAAGCACGGGCGTTGTGTCGTCGCCGACTCCGAGCGGCAGCAGACGAACGCCGTCGACCAGCCGCCGGCGCGCCAGCCGCGCCGAAATGACGACGTCGGGAAGGAACTGATAGCGCGTGCCGAACTGGATTTCGCGAACCCGAGCCGCGCGCAGATCCGGGTCGACTTCCGCCTGTCCGAAGAGCAGGCCGGAACCGCTCCATGTCGGACCAACCGTCGAAGTCGCGAGAAGGTCCGCGGAGGCGTCGATACCGGGCAGTCCAGCGATCGGCCGAAACGTGTCGACATGAAACCAGGCGGCGCCGCCGTAGACCTTCCACCGGCCGCGGCCGGCGACGTCCCAGACGAAGGCCAGCCGCGGTTCCGTCCGATCCTCGAAACCGAACCGGAGCGGGCCGGTCGACTCCTCCTCCGCCCGCAGGCCGAGGTGAAGGGTCACCTGACGATCGAACACCCCGCCGAGACGCCACGCGTCCTGGACGTAGACCGCGCGCTCCTGCTGCCGCAGGGACGTCGCTCGGAGCGGCTGCCCGCTCCACAATGAGAGCCCGCCACCGGGAATGGCCAGGCTTCGGCCCGGATGACCCTGACGGGCGAGGCCGATCCGACTCCTCGAGCTTTGTATGCCGACCTCGAAGGTGTGATCGAACAGGAACAGGGAGGGTTCCACCGCCCAACTCCGTCGCGCCGCCGACCGTTCGAGGCGTCCCGGCAGGCTCGGCTCGTACCACCCGGCCGGCAGCGGCGCTCGTCGCTGCGGCACGCCGTCGGGCAAGGCCTCCGGCGCCAGGAAGTAGAGGCCCGCATCCAGCCAGGCCTCTCCGCTGTCATGCTCATCGGACCGACCTCCAAACGCCCGCAGCCAAAGACGGTCGGTGAGACCCCACTCGACGTTCAGGCTCGTCGTCTGCTCGCTGCTCCCCTGCCGCTCCGTTCCCGCGGAAGCCGGCAGAAGAAAGCCTGGCGGTCGGCGCCCGGTCATCTCGCGTGTCGCGGTTTGATGCTTGAGCGTCAGATTGCTCGCCGAGCCTGCCCACCAGTCGAGCTTGCCGACGGTCCGTTCGGTCTCCTCATCCCGTTCGAGCGGCGTCCCGGCGCCGAACAGATCCGTCGATGCGCCGAAACGGCGGTTCGTGTAGGCGCCGAAGGCCCGTGCCCGCTTGTCCCGCAGCGGTCCGCCGGCGAACGCAGTCACTTCTCGACCGTCGACCTGTTCCCGGTCGACACCGCCGGCAGGCCGGTTCTCCGCGTCGACCAGCAGGAGCGCCGGGCGCGCGCCACGGTCCAGCGGTTCCGTCACCGAGGCGTTCGCGTCGAACTGCCAGGTCGTGCCTCCAGAGCGGGTGATGAGGTCGATGTGCGGCCCGGCCATCTGGGCGCCGAAGTCCATCGACCGCACCCGCACCTGATCCACCCAATGCGGGTCGACGGCCGAGGCGCCTGGACCATGGAGCACCCGATCCTGGCCGTCCAGCCGGTAGTTCGCGAACGCCGGCGGCCAGCCGTTCACCGAAAACTCGGAATCCACCGCGTCCAGACCGACCGCCAGATCGAGGTGAACCGCCACCTCCGAGCCCGGCAACTCGCGCAGGTCGGCGCCCGGCAGCACGTTGCCATCGCTACCGGTCACCACATCGAGGAGCGGCGAAGAGACCAGGTCGAGCATCGACTCGCTGCCGCTCCGCAGCCTGAAGTCGACCCGGAGCACGCCGCCGACGACGAGTCGGAGATTCTCGACCGCCGAGGTGACGAAACCGTCTACGCTCGCTTCGACATCGTAGACGCCCGGCGGCAGGCCGGGCGCCCGGAAGCTGCCGCCGGAATCCGAGCGGACGACCTGTGGCTGCTGCAATTGGTCGCCCGAAATCCGGATCTCCGCAGCTGGCAGCGGCCTGCCGGTCGTCGCATCGCGGATCTGCCCGTTGATCTCGCCGTTCAGCCGCGCTGCGGCCGGGAAAGGCGCAGCAAACACCGTGATCCCGAGGACGAGGACGACGAGCGTGGCAGAGACTGCCGGCGCCACGGCCAGGCGCGTCCGCCGCTGGCGGGGCAGCCCAAGGGCGCTGACCGCCGAAACAAGCCCGACCAGCGCCCCTGCCTGGAGCACCGTGGCAAGCTCGAAGCGGTCGGCAAGCAGGCCGATCGCCCAAGCCGACACCCCGCCCGACGCGAACAGAAAGCCGAGCCCCATCCCCGACGCCATGCCGCGTCCCCACGGCAGCACGGACTGCGCGATGACCATCAGCACCGAGTGCGGAGCACCCAACAGCGTGCCGCAGGCGAAAGCGACGATGATCGCCCAGTCGCCGGATCCAGGCAGGGCGACGAGCAGCAGAGAGCCGAGCAGGGTCGTCAGGAAGACGACCGGCCGGCGACCCCAGCGGTCGGCCCACGCTCCGGCCAGGACGCTCATCAGGGCGCCGCTGACCAGGAACAGACCCGCCGCAAGACCTTGCCCCTTCGCGCTCCATCCCTGTTGGCTCAGAAGCAGGGGCAGGAACGCCGCCGTGCCGAGGACGGCCCACGATCTGGTGGCGATGACCAGAGCGAGCAGACCGATCGCGCCGACCCGGACCGGCTGGGACCGCGGCAATTCCGGTGCAACCGCGGCGCCGGCTTCGACCTCGGCGGAGACGGCGCCGGGCGCGGAATGGAACCTCCGAGGGCCCATCGCGACCGCCATGAAGACGGGTACGGGCGCCACTGCGAGGAGCAGCCAGTAGATTCCCATCAACCCCGCTCGGTCGAGGGCCGCGCCGGCCAAGACCGGTCCGGTGGCCAGTCCGACGTGGCCGCTCAAGAAGAAGATCGCCATGAAGGTGGCCGATCGCGACAGGTTCGCCGTGCTCGCGTGCATCACACCCAGCGGATGGAAGGCCCCCGACGCAACCGCCGCAAGGGCGAACGGCAGCAGGAACAGAGCGAAACTCCCGGTCGTGCGCGCCGCGGTGACCGCGAGCCCGATACACGCGAGGTTGCACGCCACGCTCAAGGGGCCCATCAGGCGACTCCCGATCCGGTCGACAACCCAACCGAAGGCCGGCTGGGTGGCGCCGGCCAGAATCTGGTAGAGGCCCACGGCCAAACCGATCTGGGCCGCCCCGAGTCCGAGGGGCGCCTTGAGGAAGACCAGCAGAACCGGCCCCATCGCGTTGAAGATGTCGATGCCCAGGTGGCCGACGGTCACCGCGGCGAAGATGCGCCGGCCATTCATCCGAGGCGTCTCAGTTCGCGGGGTCGGGCAGGTCTCCCCGGGGCGCGCTGACGCCGCCGCCCCGCCGCGGATCGGCGACGCCGAGCAGGCGTTCGCCGAGGACGAGAATCGTCGCCGCGTCGCCGCTCACGCCGCGCGAGACGAGTTCGTGGCCCCGCTGCTCGAGTTCCTCGATCACGTCCGGGGGAAGGCCGCCCTCCTCGTAGAACAGTTCATCCGGCCAAGCTTGATGATGAATGCGCGGACTCTCGACGGCTTCCTGCAGCGTCATTCCGTGGTCGATCACGTTCGAGATCACGTGGTAGACCGTGGTGATGATCCGCGGGCCGCCCGGTGAACCCACGACCATCATCAAGTCACCGTCCGGGTCGACGACGACGGTCGGCGACATCGACGAGAGCATCCGTTTGCCGGGGACGATCGCGTTGTTCTCACCTTCGACAAGGCCGAACTGATTCGGCTGCCCGGGCGAGACGGCGAAGTCGTCCATCTCGTTGTTCAGGAGGAAGCCGCCGCCGGTCACGACCACCGCGTTGCCGAAGGAGCCGTTGATCGTCGTCGTCACGGACGCCGCGGCGCCCCAGCGGTCGACGACCGAGTAGTGCGTCGTCTCCATCGACTCGGAAGGCGCGGGCGAGGCGGGAGGCGGCAGGGGGGTCGCCCGCTCCGGGTCGATCAGTTCGCGCAGCTCGTCCGCATACTCCTGAGACTGGAGCCTCGCCTGCGGCACGTCGATGAAGTCCGGATCCCCGACCAGGGTGTTCCGGTCGCGGAACGCAAGCCGCATCGCCTCTGCTTCGAGGTGAATCAACTCGGCGCTGCCGAACGCCGGCAGCGGCTCCCAGGCCTCGAGCATGTTCATGATCATCGCCAGCGCCACGCCCCCGGACGACACCGGCGGCATGGAGTACACGGTGTGGCCGCGATACGCGAACGCGACCGGGTCGCGCCAGATCGGCGCATAGTCCTCGAGATCCCGGTGCGAGATCAGACCGCCGCCACGCTCCATCTCGGCGACGATCAGGTCGGCCACCGGTCCCCGGTAGAAGCCGTCGGGCCCATGCTCCGCGATCCGTTCGAGCGTCGTCGCAAGCTCCGGTTGCTCGAGGACGGCGCCGGCTGGAGGCGCCTCGCCGCCGGGAAGAAACTGGGCGGCGCTGGCCGGGAAACGCCTGAGTCGAGGCGCCGCGGCGGCGATGCTCCGCGAGCGCACTTCGTCGATTTCGTGGCGCCGGGCAAGCGCGATGCCGTCGGCGACGAGATCCGCCCAGGGCAGCGAGCCGTACTCCTGGTGCATCTGCCACAAGCCCGCGACGGAGCCGGGAACCCCGGCCGCCCGATGCCCGATCAGCGCATCCTCGGACACGCCGCCATCCGCGTCGATGTACATCTCGCGCGTCGCCGCCGCCGGCGCCCGTTCACGGAAATCGAGCGCCCGAACCCCCCCCTCGCCCGAGCGGTAGACGAGGAACCCGCCTCCGCCGACGTTGCCGGCCGCGGGAAGCACCGCAGCGAGAGCGAAACCGACCGCAACCGCCGCGTCGACCGCGTTTCCGCCCTGCTCGAGCACCCGCGCACCGGCGGCGGAGGCGAGCGGATGGCCACTTGTCACCATGCCGAAACTGCCCTCGGCCCAGTCCGCCTCGCCGTAGAGCCCCCAGGACGCACCTTCAGGACGCGCAACGGACGCCTCCTCCGGCGCTGCGCAAGACCCGAGGAGATGCGCCGCCCCGAGCAGCAAGCCGACGAAGAGGCCGCGAGCAGGCGCGCGCGAAGGGGTGGTCGCAGGCCGACTCATCGCGGGCTTCACGCTATCAGAGCGGATCGGCAACGGCTGCGCGCGGGCCGGTGCGGGTAGTCTTCGCAGGCGTACCGCTGTCAATCGAGCTTCCCGACCACCGAAAGACCGTCCCTGATGAGCAAGCTCCCCGAATTGACGATCGGGATCGAAGAGGAGTATCAGATCATCGACCCGAAGAGTCGGGAGCTCAAGCCGTTCATCCAGAAGTTCCTCGAGCAGGGCCAGATCGTGCTCCAGGAGCAGATCAAGGCGGAACAGCTGCAGTGCCAGGTCGAGGTGGGCAGCGAGGTCTGTCGCTCTATCACCGAGGCCCGCCAGGAGCTCATCCGCCTCCGCCGCTCGATCGCCCACCTGGCGTCCCGCAACGGCCTCCGCATCGCGGCGGCCAGCACGCATCCATTCTCCTCCTGGCAGGAGCAGGACGTTACCGAAGCGGAGCGCTACATCAAGTTGCAGGAGAACTTCGGCGATGTCGCCCGGCGCATGCTGATCTTCGGCATGCACGTCCACATCGGCGTGCCGGACAAGGAACTCCGCATCGACGTGATGGACCAATCCCTGTACTTCCTCCCCCATCTGCTCGCGTTGTCGACGAGCTCGCCGTTCTGGCACAGCCGGAACACGGGGCTCAAGTCCTACCGCTCCGTCGTGTTCGAGAGCCTCCCCCGCACCGGTCTGCCGCCTTCGTTGCGCTCCTACGCGGAGTACGAACGGCTGGTCAACGTCCTCGTCCAGACGAACTGCATCGAGGAGCCGACCCAGATCTGGTGGGATGTCCGGCCCCACCCCAAGTTCCCGACGATCGAGTTCCGCGTCTTCGACGTCTGCACGAAGATCGACGAAGCGCTGTGTCTGGCCGCTCTGCTCGTGGCGATCGTCGGCAAGCTGATCCGCCTCCGCCACGACAACCAGGCTTGGCGCCGCTATCCCCGGCACCTCATCTACGAGAACAAGTGGCGTGCGATCCGCTACGGAATCGACGGCAGGCTGATCGACTTCGGCAAGGGCGAAGAAGTCCCCCTTCGCTTCCTGACCCTGGAACTCCTCGACTTCGTCGACGACGTGCTCGACGACCTGAACATCCGCAAGGAAGTCGAGTACGTCCACCACATCCTCGCCGAAGGCACCAGCGCCGACCGCCAGATCGCGCGCGCGGAGAACGGCGGCTTGACCGCCGTGGTCGACGGGTTGATCGAAGAGACCCGCGAAGGCTGCGACTGAGGAGCGGGAGGTCGACCGAATCCGGGCGAACTCTGCGTTCCAACCCGGCAGACGACGAATCGACGAGCGGCGAGCTACCAGCGAAGCCAGATCCGATTGCCGCCGGCGGGGCTCGTGTAGTCGGGCGAGGGTACGGCGCCCTCGAGTTCGAGGCGCCGGACCTGGTCCGGCCAGAACGGGTAGCGAAGTTCTCCGTCGGGGCGGCGGAGCTCGAGTACGGCCGGGTAGTAGCGGCGGAGAATCGCCTGCTCGGCGGCGACGGTCGCCCAGTCCTCGGCAATCCAGGCCTCGTTGCGAGTCTGGACGTGCCACGCCGCTTCGGAGAGGAAGTGGTCCTCGATGTGCCAAGGCTGCAAGACCGTCGGCGGCGGCCGGACAGCCCACCGGACGCGACGCTTCTCGTTGAGTTCCGCGAGCAGCGCGGCACTGTAGTGGCTACGGAACCGGCCAAGCTCGGGATCGACGACCAGGTGACCGAGGTTCGTGAGCTCCGCCAAGCCGAACGAAGAAAGAAACAGGCCTGCCAGGAGCGCCGCGACGACCCGCGCCTCGCGGCGGCCGACAGCGCTTCGTTCGAAACCGAACAGGCCCACGCCGAAGAGGACGCCGCAACCCGCAGCCGACGCGTTCAGCAGACAGTCGTAGAAGTCGCCGACGCGGACCCAGACGAGCCACTGCACGAACTCATCGGCTAGACCGACCAGCGCGGTCAACGCGAACGCCTGGAGCAGCGCGGCCAAGGACGCTCCGCCGTTCTGGAGCAGCGCCCGGTAGAGCAGCAGCGCAACGAGACCGTACAGGACGAGGTGCATCCGCTCGAGCGACGACTCCTCGGGGCGGCCGCGGGCAAGAGCCGTCGCCTGAACCACGGCCCAAACTCCACCGGCCGCGAGCGCCGCGAAGTTCGTCCACTCGAGCCGCCGCCAGGATCGTGCGACCCGGATTCCGAATGCCGCGACGGCGACTCCGAACAGAACCGTCGGCACGATGATGAGCAGCGAGCGGTCGAGCCGCTCCTCGACCAGACGGGTCAGGCGGCCCAGAAACGGCGCCGAACCGACGATCCACACCGCCACCAGAGTCGGTGCGATGAAGCGGCGGAACGCCGACTGCGGTGACTCCCTGATCATCGGCGGGCAGAAGCTAACAGCCCACCGGCGCAACCCGAACCTCGCCTCTTCTTTCCGGCTGCTACGCTGCGCTCGATGCTTCGCTCGTCCGCCGCCGCCCTTGCCCTCGCGGCGATCGCTCCGCCCGTCGCAGCTGCCGAACCGGGAGCGTCCGAGGTGCTCCGCGTCGAACGGTGGATCGAGGGCGGCGGCCGCGTGGACTGGTCGCGCCAGGGAGAGTGGCTGGCCTACGACAAGGCGGGCACGGACGGCCGCTACGATGTCTACATCTCCTCGACCGACCGGCTGGCGGAGCGCTGCCTGACCTGCGACATGTACGCGCTCCGCAAGGACAACTCCCTGAACCCGGTGTGGCAC
Organism: Candidatus Multivoraceae bacterium; assembly: GCA_965219625.1. GTDB lineage: Bacteria > Acidobacteriota > Thermoanaerobaculia > Multivoradales > Multivoraceae > Multivorans. The sequence goes on from OZ244782.1 coordinate 1,423,072, forward strand.
CCGTCCGGCGAGCGCCTCGTCGTGCAGATACAAAGCCACCCCAAACGGCTCGATTTCGTCAAGAAGCCGCTCGAACTCATCTCGCCGAACCGCGGAGTGCACAGCGAGCTCTACTCGGTCGACCGGAACGGCAAGGACTTCACCAAGCTCACGCGGTTCGCATCGAGCGGCACGGCTGTGCTCGATCCGCACTTCGCCTTCGACAGCGACCGTCTGCTGTGGAGCGAGCGGATCAAGGCGCGCAAGGGGCTCTACGGCGCCTGGCAGCTGCGAAGCGCCGAGTTCCGGGTCAACCGCAGCGGCATTCCCAAGCTGGTGCGAGTGAAGACGTTCCCGGCCCCTGCCGACGCGCTGATCGTCGCCCAGGGCTTCACCCCGGATGACCGCGGCGCTCTCGTCGCGGCGAACCTCGAGCCCGGGCAGTCGCCCGACACGCTCGATCTCTACCGGCTGCGACTCGACGGCGGCGAGCCCGAACGCCTGACCCACTCACGCGCCGGCGCCGACGAGTACGCCCGCATCTCGCCCGCCGGCCGGCACCTCGCCTTCACCTCGAACGCCGGGATTCGCGGCACGGAGCCCGACCAGACGGTGCCTTCGTCCGCCCGTCGCGAGCTGTGGCTGATGGACGCAGACGGCTCGAACAAGCGTCGGCTCACCTTCTTCAACGACTCGACGTCCGAGCACAGCCTGGGGCACACCTACGTCGGCGACCTGGCCTGGAGTCCCCGCGGCGATCAGATCGCCGTCCACGTTCTCTGGGGCGGCAGCCGGAACAAGGACCGGCCGCGCGAGGCCCTGTACCGTATCCACCTCGATCCGTCGTTCCGGCGCTGACGCCGCCTCGACCCGTACTCATTCGCCTCGACCCGTACTCACTCAACCGAGGAACCTGCATGAGAACACGTTCCGGTCCGTTCAGCGTCCTTCTGGCGCTGGCCTTCTTCCCGGCGGGTTCGCCCGCCGCCGCTCAGGACGACCCCCACGTCTTCCGCGGCGCCAGGCTGCTGCCGATCGCCGGTCCGCCGATCGACAACGGCGTCCTCGTCGTCCAAGGCGGCAGGATCGCCGAGGTCGGCGGACCCGACACGCGCACGCCCCGCGGCGCCGTCGAGCACGACGTGACGGGCAAGGTCCTGATGCCCGGGCTCGTCGACACGCATTCCCATGTCGGTTCGGTGTCCGGCGGCGACCGCTCGTCGCCGCTCCACCCGGAGGTGCGAAACCTCGACTCGATCGACGTCGCCTCCGACAGCATCTGGCGCGCCCGGTCCGGCGGCATCACGACGCTGAACATCATGTCCGGCTCCGGCCACCTGATGTCCGGACAGACCGCCTACGTCAAGCTCCGCGACGGCGCCCGAACGATCGAGGACTGGCTCTTCTGCGAAGATCCCCTGACCGACATCTGCGGCGGCATGAAGATGGCGAACGGCACGAACTCGATCGGCTCGCCGCCCTTTCCCGGCACGCGCGCGAAGTCCGCTTCCCTGGTCCGCAACCTCTACCACGAGGCCGTGGAGTACCGCGAGAAGATGGCGGAGAGAGAGGCCGCAGGAGACGACGGAAACGGCGAGGAGCCGGCGAAGCGAGACCTGCGGATGGAAGCGCTCGTCGAGGTGCTCGACGGCAGGAGGATCGTCCAGCACCACACCCACCGCCACAACGACATCGCGACCGTGCTCCGGCTGAAGGAGGAATTCGGGTTCCGCGTCGTCGTTCAACACGGCACGGAGTCCTGGAAGGTCGCGGAGGAACTCGCCGCCGCCGACGTACCCGTGTCGATCACCTGGATCGACGCGCCGGGCGGCAAGGAGGAGACGATCGACTGGAATATGGAGATGGGCGCGATCCTCGAACGAGCCGGCGTCGACACGAGCTTCAACACGGACGACTCGGTGACTGATTCGCGACTCCTCTTCCGGGCCGCGGCGATCGCCGTCCGCTACGGCATGTCGCGCGAAAAAGCGATCGAGGGACTGACCCTCGCGCCGGCGCGGGCGCTCGGGCTCGAAGACCGGGTCGGTTCGCTTGAGACCGGCAAGGACGCCGACTTCGTCATCCTCTCCGGCGATCCGCTGAGCACGTACACGAAGGTCGAGCAGACCTGGGTCGAGGGGACGATGATCTATGACCGCGCGAACCCGGACCACCGCAAGTACGCGGTCGGCGGCTACAAGGTCTACCGCATGACCGCCCACGAAGACCAGATGATCCGTCAGTTGCTTGAGGGAGAGACACGATGAAGCTCTTCGGGACGACCTTCCTCCTTGGCGTGACTGCCCTTGCGGCCGCGCCGGCCGCAGCCCAGATCGCGGTCCGGGCGGACATTCTCCACACCGTGTCCGGGGCGCCGATCGAGAATGCGGTCGTCATCGCCGGCGCCGACGGCAAGATCGAGTGGGTCGGCCCGGCGGCCGAGGCGAACGTCCCGGACGGCGTCGACGTCCTCGAAGCCGCGGTCGTAACGCCCGGTCTCGTCGACGCACGCTCCGTCGTCGGTTTGTCCGGCGCCCTGAACAGCAACGTGGGGCCGGTGCGCGACCAGGACCAACTCGAACGGTCGTCGCCGCTCCAACCCGACCTGCGAGCGATCGACGCGTACGATGCGAACGAGACCCTCGTCGACTGGGTTCGCTCGTACGGGGTGACGACGCTCCACACCGGCCACGGGCCTGGCGCCCTGATCAGCGGCCAGACGATGATCGCGAAGACCCGGGGCCGCAACGTCGAGCAGGCAACCGTCGTGCCCGCGCGCATGCTGGCGGCGACGCTTGGCAATGCCGTGTCCTCGAACTTCTCGTCGCCGGGGACGTCGGCCAAGGGGGTCGCGATGCTCCGGAACGCGCTGCACGGCGCCCAGGCCTACCTCGATCAGGTACGCAAGGCGGAGGAGCCGGCCGGCGACGAGGGCGCGGAAGACGACGGCGACGGCGAGAACGGCGGCGCCGCGAAGCCGTCGCCCCAGCCGCCGCCGCGCGATCTGTCGAAAGAAGCGCTCGGTCAGGTGCTTGACGGCGAACTCTCCCTGCTGATCAGCGCGAATTCCGTGGCCGAGATCGCGTCGGCGCTCCGGCTGCAGCGAGAGTTCGGATTCGACCTCGTGCTCGACAGCGCCGCCGAGTCCTACCTGCTGCTCGAGGAGATCCGCGAGGCCGGCGTACCGGTCCTGCTCCACCCGACGATGAGCCGGGTGCGGAACGGCTCCTACGAAACCGCCGCGAGTCTCGCCGATGCCGGCATCCCCTTCGCCATCCAGACCGGTTTCGAGAGCTACGTGCCGAAGACCCGCGTCCTGCTCTGGGAAGCGGCCATCGCCGCCGCGAACGGCCTCGGCATGGAACGGGCGCTTGAAGCCGTGACGCTGAGTCCGGCACGGATTCTCGGCATCGACGATCGCGTCGGCTCCATCGAGATGGGCAAGGACGCCGACCTCGCCCTGTTCGATGGGGACCCGTTCGAGTACACGAGCCACATCTGCGGCGTGATCATCGAGTCCGAGGTGATGTCGGCCGAGTGCCGCTAGGCGGGTTCGGACGGGTCGCCCGGAGGCGGGTTCCTGTTGATTGGCGACGCAAACCGGCTAGACTATCGCCGTTTTGCGACGCGAAACGGCAATCGTCAAGCGATTCTGCAAGCTACCTGAACAGAGCTTCTTCCTCTTCGGGCCCCGAGGGACGGGCAAATCGACGTGGCTGCGAGCCCAGCTTCCGGACGCGCTCTATCTGGATCTTCTTGATCCGGCTCTCTACCGAGCTCTCCGAGCACGCCCGGAACGCCTACGCCAGATGGTCGTCGCGGAGCCGAATCGGCGAGACGTCGTCATCGACGAGGTCCAGCGGGTGCCCGAACTTCTCACCGTTGTTCACTCCGTTCTGGAATCGCCGGACACCCGACGATTCGCGCTTACCGGGTCCAGCGCGAGGAAACTCCGCCGGGGAGGGGTCGATCTCCTCGGAGGCAGAGCCTTCTACCGCACCTTGCACCCCTTCCTGGCCGCGGAGACGCCCGACTTCGCCCTGGACCGCGCCCTCGCCATCGGACTCCTGCCACTCGTGACCCGCTCATCGAACCCCGAGGAGACGCTCGAGGGGTATGCAGGGCTCTACCTGGAGCAGGAGGTTCAGGCCGAGGGCGTCGTTCGCGACGTCGGGGCGTTCGGCCGATTCCTCGAAGCGGTCAGCTTCTCGCACGGCGCCCAGCTGAACGTCGCGTCCATCGCCAGGGAGTGCGAGGTGCCGCGCCGCACCGCGGCCGGCTACGTCACCATCCTGGAAGATCTGCTCCTGGCCTTCCGCCTCCCCGTCTTCCGCCGGCGGGCGCGGCGTAAGACAGTCGTTCACGACAAGCTTTACCTCTTCGACGCCGGGGTCTTTCGAGCGCTGCGCCCAACCGGGCCGCTGGACACTCGTGCCGAAACGGACGGACCCGCCCTCGAAGGTCTTGTGGCGCAACATCTCCGCGCCTGGACCGCCTACTCGGAAGGCGACTCCAGACTCTACTTCTGGCGCACGCGAGGCGGTTCAGAGATCGACTTCGTGATCTACGGGAAGGCAGGCTTCTGGGCCTTCGAGGTGAAGAACTCCCGGACCGCGCACCGAAGCGACCTGCGAGCGCTCCGCGCCTTCCGGGACGATTACCCGGAGGCCCAGGCCGCTCTGCTCTACCGTGGCGCCGATCGCCTCCTGATCGACGATGTCCTCTGCTTGCCTATCGACGACTTCCTGCGCGGCGTCCTTCCGAATCGCCCCTTGCTCGAGCGAGTCCCGCGCACCTGAGGACGGCCTGCGGCACGTTCGGCCCGGTCGCCGCGGAGCAGCAGAGCCGAGCAGCGCGTCTTGGGTTGAGCTGCGGCGGGCCGAAGGCGCGCCTCGACTTCACAAGGACGGCGGTCGCCGTCGAACGCCCGGGCGGAAGAACGGCCGCTCCTCCTCGGCGCAGACCGAACAGGAGGCGGCGTGGCACACCCGGGCGCTCAGCACCATGGCGGCTGCGAGGATCAGACTGCCGGCGGCGGACATGGCCGTCTCGGGCAGCGGCGCGAGCCAACCGGCGAGAGAGGCTGCCCAAAGCGCAGCGCCCCCGACGAAGGTGAAACTCACAGCCGCGTTCCTGCGGGCCGGGCCCAGAACGAGCAGAATCGCGCCGCCAAGGACAGTCCCGGCCCAAACGACCCGCTCGACGCCTTCGGAGAGAGCAAGGGCGGGCGCCGTCACGACGAGCACCGGCGTGAGCGCGCAATGCAGGCCGCACAGGGCCGCCGCGCACGCCGTGAATCGAGAGCCGGAAACCAGATACGAGCCAGGCGGGGTGGTTACGAGAGAGTCCTTCATCGGGTCGCCTCGACGCTGGTCGACTGCGAAAGGAGAGGTATCATAGTCGATTCCGGCTCTTCCGACCGACTAGCAGCCCGTGGCGCAAGCGATCACTCGCAGGTTCTCTCGGGTCGCGCCCTTGGCGTGTCGAGCAGAAGCCGCTTCAAGACTCTCCTTCCCAGCGAGCCAGTTTCGGCCTCATCCATCGGCTCTTCGAAGTCGGGGACCGTGTCCACCAAGTGCGCCAGGCTGTCGAAACGGAAGCCCTCCGCCTGGACCGGCACCAACCGCACCGCGGGACCGAGTGAACCTGCACGCCGCGAGCCACGAGCTGCAGCTCGAGGTCAGCCAGGCGCGAAGAGAGCCTCCTTCAGCCGCTCGGCGAGAGCGTCGAAGTCCTCGGGGCACTTTTGGCGGATGACGTCGATGCGCCGTGCGGCCTCCTTGCCCAAGCGAACGCGGTGCCTGTGGGTTAGTCTCCATCATCCCCATGAGACAGACGGCGACACTCGGAACGGCCGCTTGGAAGGAGCGTGCGGCCCTGACCTCCGCTCTCCCCGTCGCCTCCCTCGCAGCGTCCTTCCTGACGCTGGCCGCGCCGGGCGCAGCGACAGGCGGCACAGCCGAGGCAGCCACACCCGCCATCGACTTCCGCCGCGAGGTCCGGCCGATCCTCGCCGACAACTGCTTCGCCTGCCACGGCCCCGACGAAGCGACGCGCGAAGCGGACCTGCGGCTCGACACCCGTGACGGCGCCTTCAGCGCCCGGCCTCCCGCCGGACGCAGCAACCGTCCGCGCGGTCCCGCGGTCGTGCCCGGCGATGTCGAAGCCAGCCTGCTCGTCGAGCGGATCAACCACGGCGACCCGCTCCGACGCATGCCGCCGGAGGTGTCCCAGAAGTCGCTCTCGGACGAGCAGGTCGAGATTCTCACTCGCTGGATCGAGCAGGGCGCGGATTGGGACGAACACTGGTCGTTTGCCGCCATCGAGCGCCCGTCGCCGCCCGCGGTGGACGACGAGGCCTGGCTCCGCGACCCGCTCGACCGCTTCATCCTCGCGCGGCTCGAGGCGGAGAACCTCGCCCCCGCCGAGGAAGCCGAACGCCGCGCCCTGGCCCGGCGCGCCGCGTTCGACCTGACCGGCCTGCCGCCCGATCCCGGCACGCTCGCGACCTTCCTCGACGACACGGAGGACGGCGCCTACGAACGGCTCGTCGAGCGGCTGCTGGCCTCCCCGCACTGGGGCGAGCACCGTGCGCGCTACTGGCTGGACGCGGCGCGTTACGGCGACACCCACGGCATCCACATCGACAACTACCGGGAGATGTACGCCTACCGCGACTGGGTGATCCAGGCGTTCAACCGGAACCAGCCGTTCGACGAGTTCACCGTCGATCAGATCGCCGGCGATCTGCTGCCGGAACCGACTCTCGACCAGTTGATCGCGACCGGGTTCCAGCGGAACAACATCACGACGAACGAGGGCGGCGTCGTCGTCGAGGAGTACGAAGCGATCTACGCGAAGGACCGGGCCGAGACGTTGGGCAGCGTGTTCATGGGCCTGACCGTCGGCTGCGCGACCTGTCACGACCACAAGTTCGACCCGATCAGCCAGCGGGAGTTCTACGCCCTGACCGCGTTCTTCCGCAACACGACGCAGTACGTGATGGACGGCAACATCTCCGACCCGCCCCCGACTCTCGTCGTGCCACGGGACGAGGACCGCGCGACTTGGCGCCGGCTGCGTCAGGAAGTCGACGACGTCGAGGACGCGATGACCGAACGTCTCGACGCCGTCGAAGCGACGTTCGCCAACTGGCTAGAAAGCAACGCCCACCGCAGCGTTGCCGCGCCGCTCGGCGCCGAAGCCGAACTCCTCCGTCTCGACCTGGACGGCGCCGAGCCCGCCGTCATCCTGGGCGGCGAGCGAAAGCCCGTGGCGCTCCACGGAGATGTGCGGCTCGAGCCCGGCCCGAACGGTCTGCCGGCTCTGCTGTTCGATGAAAAGACGTCGGCCGAACTGCCGCCGTTGGAACTCGACACCGACACGCCGTTCTCCCTGGCTCTTTGGATTCGCATGCCGGAAGCCGAGGGCAGCTACACCGTCGCCAGCCAGAGCGACCCACACGACGCCAACCGTGGCTGGCAGGTCACGCTCGGAGCGCGCGAACTGCACTTCCGCCTCCGAGGCGACCGCGCCGGGCCGGGCAGAGGCGCCACCAGCATCACGATCAACCCGAACAACACCCAGAGACTCACCCCCGGCGAGTGGACCCACGTCGTCTTCACCCACGACGGCTCGGGCGAGCGCGGCGGCATGCACATCTACCGCGACGGCGGCCGCGTTCCGGAACAGGGAAGCGAGTACTTCACCAGGGTCGAGGGGTCCATCCGCACGAACCGGCCGTTCTACCTCGGCCGCCAAGATCGGCGAACGGAGGGCAGCTCCGAGGGTTTCGCCGGCGGCGGCGTCGCCGATGTGCGCGTCTTCGACCGCGCCCTGTCGGTCGAGGAAGCAAGGGTCCTGTCGGAGTGGAGCGCCATCCGCAACGCCACGGGCAAGGCGCCGGCCGACCTGACCGCGGACGAGCGCTTGGCCCTCCTGCTCCGTTATGCCCACACGAACGACGAGGAATACCGCCGCCTGAGAAGCCGCCGGTTGGAGATTGATGCCGAATGGCGAGAGCTTCGCCGCCGCGGCACCGTGACGCACGTCATGCAGGAACGCCCAGACACCGAGCCGGCCGCCCACGTTCTCTACCGCGGCAACTACGACCAGCCGCGGGAGCGGGTGACCGCCTCGACGCCCGATGCCCTGCCGCCGATGCCGGATGGCCTGCCCCGCAACCGTCTCGGCCTGGCTCGCTGGCTGGTCGACGACGCGAACCCGCTGACGGCCCGGGTCACCGTGAACCGCTTCTGGCAGCAGGTCTTCGGCGCCGGGCTCGTCGTCACCAGCGAGGACTTCGGCGCCCAGGGCGAGGTTCCATCGCACCCCGAGCTCCTCGACTACCTGGCGACGGAGTTCCGCGATTCCGGCTGGGACGTCAAGGACTTCTTCCGCCGCCTCGTCACGTCCTCGACCTACCGACAAGCTGGATGGAGCACCCCCGAGAAGCTCGAGAGGGACCCGGAGAACCGGCTGCTGTCGCGCGGGCCCCGCTTCCGGATGGACGCGGAGATGGTGCGCGACACCGCGCTCGCCGCGAGCGGCCTGCTCGTCCGCACGATCGGCGGACCGAGCGTCAAGCCGTACCAGCCGGAGGGGCACTGGCGGCGGGTCGCGATGACCCAGAGCAACACGGCGCGCTATCGGCGCGACAGCGGGGACAAGCTCTATCGCCGCAGCCTGTACACCTTCTGGAAGAGGTCGGCGCCGCCGCCGTCGATGACGATTTTCGACGCCGGCAACCGGGAACACTCGATGGTGCGGCGCGAACGCACGAACACGCCGCTCCAGGCGCTCGTCACGATGAACGACACCCAGTTCGTCGAGGCGTCGCGCTTCCTCGCCCAACGGGCGATGCGGGAAGCGGGCGATGACTTCGACCGCCGGCTCGACTACATGACGACCCGACTCGTCGCCCGCAGCTTCGACGCCGCCGAACGGACGGTCGCAGAGCAGACGTACGACGGGTTGATCGACCTGTACCGTGCAGACGAGGCTGCTGCGAAGGAGCTCGTCGAAGTCGGCGAGTCGGCCTACGACGCCGGATTGCCGCTCGACGAATCGGCGGCCTGGACAATGCTGGCCAGCAAGTTGATGAACCTGGACGAAACTCTGAACAAGTAGCCGGGAGGCGTCGCGAGATGGACCCATTCAAGGAGACCGTTCAAGCCGAAACGAGGCGTCAGTTCTTCGGTACCGCCGCCCGCGGGATCGGCGGCCTGGCGCTCGCCAGCCTGTTCGCCGAGGATGCCATCGCCGCTCCCGCGACGGTGGACCGCTTCGGGGGGCTGCCCGACCTGCCGCACTTCGCGCCGAAGGCGAAGCAGTGCATCTACCTGCACATGATGGGGGCGCCCCCCCAGATGGACCTGCTCGACTACAAGCCGAAGATGAGGGAGTACTTCGACCAGGATCTGCCGGACTCCGTCAGGCAGGGGCAGCGCCTGACGACGATGACCTCCGGGCAGTCCCGCTTCCCGATCGCTCCGTCGGTGTTCGAGTTCTCCCAGCACGGAGAGAACGGCGCCTGGTTCTCCGAACTGCTGCCCCACACGGCGAGCATGGCGGACGACATCGCGATCATCCGCTCGATGCACACCGAAGCGATCAACCACGAGCCCGGCATCACCTTCATCCAGACCGGCCAGCAGATTCCCGGCCGGCCCTGCATCGGCTCCTGGTTCGCCTACGGCCTGGGCAGCATGAACGAGGACCTGCCCACCTTCGTCGTGATGAACGCGGAACGCAGTCATCCCGCGGCCGGAATCCAGGCGATTTCCGCGAAGCTGTGGAGCGCCGGGTTCCTGTCGCCCGAGTATGCCGGGGTCGGACTGCGAACCGGCGACGAACCGGTTCTCTACCTCAGGGATCCGCAAGGCGTCTCGCCGGCAGTGCGCCGTCGCGTTCTCGACGGCATGAGCGAGTTGAATCGGCTCCGCCATGCCCAGGTCGGCGACCCGGAGACCCTGGCCCGGATCGAGCAGTACGAGATGGCATTCCGCATGCAGTCGTCGGTGCCCGAGATGGCCGACCTGACCAGCGAGCCGGACAGCACCTGGGAACGCTGGGGCGAGGAGGCGAAAGAAGCGGGCAAGTTCCAGAACGCGGCGCTCATGGCGCGGCGTCTGGTCGAGCGCGGCGTACGCTTCGTCCAGATCTACCATCGCGGATGGGATGTCCACGCCGCCCTGCCCACCGTGCTCCCGGCCCAGGCCCGCGACGTCGACCGAGCCGCCTGGGCGCTCATCCAGGATCTGAAGGAGCGCGGGCTGTTCGACGAGACCCTGGTCATCTGGGGCGGCGAGTTCGGGCGCACGATCTACTCGCAGGGCGCCCTGACCGCGGACAACTACGGCCGCGACCATCATCCTCGCTGCTTCAGCATCTGGATGGCCGGCGGCGGCGTTGCGGGCGGCGTCGTCCACGGCGAGACGGACGACTTCTCCTACAATATCGTCAAAGATCCAGTCCATGTCCACGACTTCCAGGCCACCGTGCTGCACCTGTTCGGCATCGACCACGAGCGGTTCACCCACCGGCACCAGGGCCTCGACGCACGGTTGACGGGCGTCGAGAAGGCGCGGGTGGTCAGAGAGGTTCTCGCCTGAGCCGCCAGCTGGCCGTTTCTTCGCTCGACGGAACCGCCAACGACGAGTCCAGGCAGCGTCGACCCGCGGAACCTCGACCCAAAACAGGAAAAGGGGACAACTCCCATGTTGCCAGCTGAAGAACGGAACGACATCACGCCGCTTTGCCCGCACTGCGAGCAACCCGTCGGCATCCACTTCCGGTCGCTCACCGGAGTCCTCGGCAAGCGCTACGTCTACTTCTGTGCGCTGTGCAAGAAGGTACTCGGCGTGTCCCACCGGAAGGGCTTCTGGATGGGCTGAACCCCTCGGTCCTCAGTCGATGCGGAGCCGGTCGAACTCGTCCCAGGCGGACATGTCCGACAGAACGACCCGGTCGCCAGGAACCAACCCGTCGACGACCTCGATCGTGTTCGCGGAGACTCTGCCGAGGAGCACGCGGGTGCGGGTGGCTTCGTAGCCTTCGGCGTCCAAGCGGAAGAGGCGGCCTCCTACGTGCCGGCCCGCCGCGCCGCCGGCGCAGATCCTCGTCAGGCCCTCGAGGCGGAGTAGCGCGTGGAAGCGCAGCCCCGGCAGTCCGACTCCAGCGCTGCCGAACACGTTTGCTGTCAATTCTGCGACTGCATAGACTCCTTCTGATTGACTGCATCGCAAGAGGACACTCGATGAAGACGATGACGATCCGCAACGTGTCGCCGGACCTGGCGGCGGCCCTTGAAGAGGAGAAGAGTCGGCGGGGCCTGTCCCTCAATCGAACCGTACTCGCCGTGGTGAGCGAGGCCCTCGGCGTCTCGGAAGAGGCAGAGAGGGGCAACGGACTCCGCCGTCTTGCGGGCACGTGGACCGACGACGAATTCCGCGAGTTCGAAGAGGCCGTCCGGCCGTTCCGGGAGATCGACGAGGAACTCTGGAGGTGACGGGGATCTGTATCGACACCTCTGCCTACAGCAACTTCCGTCGGGGCGAAACGCGCGTCATCGAGGAGATCGACCTGGCGCGCTGGGTCGGTGTTCCGAGCATCGTCATCGGCGAGTTGCACGCCGGTTTTCGCGCGGGATCTCGACTTGATCAGAGCCTCGACGAGCTCGCCGAGTTTCTACGTCAGCCCCTCGTGCAGGTCCTGGCCGTCGACGAACACGTCGCCCGCATCTACGGCGAAATCACCTCGGAACTCCGCGCTGCGGGGCGTCCGCTGCCCACGAACGACGTCTGGATTGCCGCCACTGCGGTCCGCTTCGGAACGACGGTATTGACCTTCGATGCGCACTACCGAACGATGGGCCGCGTCGGTTCGATCGTGCTCGAAGACGTCTGATTGGACAACGCTCTGAGCAGCTCGGCCGGCCACATCCTCGCCGTTGGCCACTCAGTTGCACCGACCCGGCGGCGGCGAAGCCTGCGGGCCGCGGCGGCGCCCTGGACCTCGGTCAGCCGGTCGTCCGGGGAAGGACGCGGAACAGCGCGTAGCCTGCGGCGATCGCAACGCCGGCGAGGAGGACGGCTTCGGTCGTTCGGCCATAGAGCGCCATCCCGGCGCCGAACAGGGCCGCATAGACGGCAGCGCAGCCGAGCATCCAGGCGAGGAGCGCCGCCGCCGCGCCGCCTGGCTGGTCCGGCCGGGTGTCGACGACCTTGCGCCAGCCCCGCGCGAACGGGCGGACGCGGTCGTAGAAGGACTGGAGGACCGTCGTCTCCGTCGGCTGCGTCGCCATCGTCGCGCCGAACCAGACTGCGGTGGTCACCCCGACGCCGACGAGAAGCTGAGCCGCAACGGAAGGAAGCGCGAGGCCGACGGCCTCGTGAACGAACTGGAACCACAAGGCGACTGCGAACGAAACGACCATGGCCGAGATCTCGGACCAGGCGTTGATGCGCCACCAGAACCAACGGAGGAGGAAGATGAGACCCGTGCCGGCGCCGATCTGAAGCAGGATCTGGAACGCCTGCATCGCGTTCTCGAGCCACAGCGCGACGAACGCGGCGCAGGCGACGAGCGCGATCGTCGACAGTCGCGCGACGAGGACATAGTGCGATTCGCCGCGGCCCGGTCGGACAAAGCGCCGGTAGACATCGTCGACGATGTAGGAGGCGCCCCAGTTCAGATGGGTGGAGATCGTCGACATGAGCGCCGCCGCCAGCGACGCGACGACCAAGCCGAGCAGGCCGTGCGGCAGGAAGACGAGCATCGCCGGGTAGGCGAGATCGTGCCGGATGATCGACGGGTCGAGATGCGGAAAGGCCTCGGCGATCGAGTCCAGCGTCGGGTAGACGACGAGTGAAGCGAGAGCGACGAGAATCCACGGCCACGGCCGGAGCGCGTAGTGGGCGATGTTGAACCACAGCGTCGCGCCCATCGAGTCCCGCTCGCTCTTCGCGGCGAGCATGCGCTGGGCCGCGTAGCCGCCGCCCCCCGGCTCGGCGCCCGGATACCACGTCGACCACCACTGGACGGCAATGGGAATGAGAAACACCGCCGTAGCCGTCTCCCAGTCCGCGAAGTCGGGCAGCAGGGCGAGCCGCGCGGCAATGTCCGGGTTCGAGACGAGACCCTCAAGCCCGCCGACGGCCGGGTGGGCCAGCGCGTACCAGGCGGCAGCCACCGAGCCCGCCATCGCGATGACGAACAGCATCAGATCGGTGACGACGACGCCCCACAGGCCAGAGGTCGCGGAGTACGCCGCGGTCACCGCCGCGACGACGAGGACCGTCGTGTACTTGTCCGCGCCGAGGAGGACGCCGCCGATCTTGATTCCGGCGAGCAGCACCGCCGCCATGATCATCACGTTGAAGAACACGCCGAGGTAGACCGCCCTGAACCCGCGCAGGAACACAGCCGCGCGTCCCGAGTAGCGGAGTTCGTAGAAGCCGATGTCGGTGAACACGCCGGAGCGCCGCCAGAGCTTCGCGTAGAAGAACGTCGTGCACATGCCGGTGATGAGGAACGCCCACCACATCCAGTTGCCCGAGACGCCGCCGTTCCGCACGAGGTCCGTCACCAGGTTCGGCGTATCCGTCGAGAATGTCGTGGCAACCATCGACGTGCCGAGCAGCCACCACGGCAGGTTCCGTCCGGCGAGAAAGAACTGGCCCGTGCCGGCGCCCGCGCGCCGGGCGAAGACGAGCCCGACGGCCAGCGCAACCGCTCCGTAGGCGCCGAGGACGGTCCAGTCGAGGCCGTTCAGGCGCATCGTCCGGTGGGCATCGGCGAGGGCGACGGACAGCCCCGCCGGGCGCGGGCGGAAGGCCGTTCGTCACCGCGGTGTCGAACGTCAGAGCGTCGGGCGTTGCTCAAGCGGGTCTCCGGGACGATCTCTCGCCGAACCATGCACCCAGGTTTGCCGGGTAGTCGCCGGCCTCGACGGAATCCTGCAACGTCGTGGCGACAGCGGGCAAGTCCCCTGGGTAGGTGAGGCCAGCCGTGCTCTCGGCCATCGGCAGGAGCTCGACGCGCGCCGAACCCTCGGCGACCAGGTCGCCGACTGCCTCGCTGAGCAGGAACTCATCCTGCACGAGATCGTCGGATTGAGCGTGGAATTCGCTGAACAGAGCGTCAAGCAGACGGAAGATGGACGGCTGGAAGGCCCAGAGGTTCATCGAGCAAGGGGAATCCGGCGCGAGTGAGCGAGCTCGCCCCTGGCGGTCGCGGCCGACGAGGCCAGCCGTGGTCTCCCGCACGTCGTAGATCTCGGCGATGCTCTCGAGGCTAGCGTCGGCGCCGGCAGCGAGAATGCCTCGGTTCACGCCGCTCGTCCGGGTAACGCCGGTGTGAACGAGCTCGTAGGCGCCGAGGAAGTGGGCATCGTCGCCCACGGCAAACCGGTCCGCCGCTCGGCGGCCGAACGACTCGATCGCCCTCGGGCCATAGAAGTCGTCCGCGTTGACAACCAGGAACGGCGCCTTGATCGTGTTCCTCAGCGCGAGGACGGCGTGCCCGGTACCCCACGGCTTCGTTCGCCTCGCCGGCGGCGCGAGGCCGTCCGGCAGATCGTCGAGATTCTGGATGACCGAGTCGACGGGAACCGCCCCGGCGGCCCGCTCCGCCGCCCGGCTCGTCAGCTGGTCGCTCCAGTCCGCCGACGTGACGAGGACGACCTTTCCGCAGCCCGCGCGGATCGCATCGCAGATCGCGTACTCGAACAGCGCCTCGCCGCTCGGCCCGACCGGCTCAAGCGTCTTCGGCCGACCGAACCGCGTCGAGCGGCCCGCAGCGAGAATCACAAGCGCCAGACCGCCGCTCAATCGGCTCGCTGCCCTTCGGCGGTCGGCGGCTCGTCGTCGATCGGGACCGCCTGGTATTCGGTGAACTTCATGGCCAAGCCTCGGCGCCCTGCACGAACGCCACGAGGATCAACTGCATCGGCGCCACGACACGGAGGATAGGCGAATCGGAGGAGAGCCTCCAAGGATGTGCGGACAGTGTGGGCAGCCAAGCCGGCCGGCGGCCAGGGCTTGCGGGGCGGCCACCGGTGACGTCGCGCTCGATGCCGTGAGGATGACGACGCACCGCTTGCCAGCTTGATTTGCGTACGAGGGCCCCCGCAGACACACTTCCACGTTCACGCGAACAACTCGAGGGCGGAGCCCATGCTCGAACTTGGTCTTGACGGCAAGGTGGCGGTCGTTACCGGCGGCAGCGATGGGATGGGGCTCGCCACGGCAAGTCGACTCGTTAGCGAGGGCGCCCGGGTCGCGATCTGCGCGCGGCGGGCGAAGAACCTGGAGCGGGCCGCGGACCGGTTGCGCGCGAAGAGCGGCGGCGAGGTCTTCGCGCAGGCCGCCGACGTGACCTCCGGCAGCGAAGTCGACCGCTTCATCCACGCGGTCTTGGCGAAGTTCGGCGGCGTCGACATCCTGATCAACAACGCCGGCGCGTCGGCCGCCCAGAGCCTCGAAGCACTGGACGACGACGCCTGGATGGCCGACATCGAGCTCAAGGTGATGGGCGCGGTGCGTTTCTGCCGGGGCGTCGTGCCGTCGATGCGCGAACGCGGCGGCGGCGCGATCGTCAACGCGACGATCGGCGGCGGCAAGGCGGCGCCGGCGCGGGCGCTGCCGACCAGCGTCACTCGCGCCGCCGGCATCAACCTGACGAAGTCGCTCGCCAACGAGCTGGCCGCTGACAACATTCGCGTCAACACGATCTGCATCGGCCTGATCAAGAGCGAACAGTGGGTGCGCCGAGCGGAAGGCCAAGGCGTCGACGTCAAGTCGGTCTACGAGGCGATGGGCAAGCAGGTCCCCCTGGGCCGCGTCGGCGAGGCGGAGGAGTACGCGGACCTGATCGCGTTCCTCGTGTCGGAGCGCGGCGCGTACATCACGGGCACGGCGATCAACCTGGATGGCGGGCTCTGTCCCGTCGTCTGACCTGGCGACACTGCCGAAAAAGGAGCGGAACGTGAAGGTAGCCCTGCAGCGAAACCCCTTCAACCGCCGGGATCTGCTCGAAGAGCGGGGCTTCGAGGTCGTTGAGGGCGTCTGCCGGAACGAGGACGACCTCGCCGACCTGCTCTCCGACGCCGACGGCGCTCTGATCGGCGTCATGCCGCTGACCTCGCGCTTTGTGCTCGAGCGCTGTCCGAAGCTCAAGGTGGTCAGCCGGCTGGGAGTCGGCGTCGATTCGATCGACCTCGACGCCGCGACGGAACTCGGCATCCTGGCAACCAACGTGCCCGGCTCGAACACGACCGAGGTGGCCGACCACGCGATGGCGCTGATGCTCGCGCTCACCCGGTGCGTGGTCGATGCCGCCGGGACCTCCCGCGAGGGACGCTGGGGGCATCGGGAGTCGATGCTCGGGCTCCTCACCCGCGCTCGACGGATCGCCGGCCACACCGTCGGCATCATCGGCTTCGGCAACATCGGCCGCGCCTTCGCCACCCGGATTCGCGGCTTCGGGCCGGCACGGATCATCGCCGCCGACCCGTACGTCGACCAGGTCGCGGCCGATCTCTACGGCGTCCGGATCGTGCCGCTCGAGGAGCTGCTCGCCGAGGCCGACTACGTGACGATCCACTGCTCGATGACGGAGGAAACGCGCCATCTGATCAACAGGGACACGCTCGCGCTGATGAAGCCGACGGCCCTGCTCGTCAACGCCGCGCGCGGGAAGATCATCGACGGCGCGGCCCTGGCCGAAGCGCTCGCCGAAGGCACGATCGAGGCCGCCGCGCTCGACGTCACCGAGAAGGAACCGATCGACCCGGGGGATCCGCTGCTCAAGCTGCCCAACTGCATCGTGACCCCGCACATCGCCGGCTTCTCGCCCGTGTTCCTGAGCGAGTGCCCGATCCGCCAGGCCGAGAACGTGATCCGGGTGCTCACGGGGCAGATGCCCCACGGCATAGCGAACCCGGAGGCAATCAAGACGATCGCCGTCATGCGGGCGACGGACCCGGGACGCTGGGAGGGAGTTCCCGACTTCTCGACCGCGCTGGCGTTGTAGCTGGATGGACGTCGCGCAGGACGAACCGAGCCCACAGGGGTTTGCCGCTCAGGTCAGCCCGTCGCCGCAAGCTCCGTCATCACAGCCTGTAGCGGCGCGGCGGTTGTCGTCTTCGACAAAGGGAACTCCTCGTCTCCGGAGTACACGACGATGCGCCTTGTCGCGTTCAGGTCGCCGGCAGCGAGTTCGAAGCCTCTGCTCGTCCGCGGCGTGGAGGACCTCTTGATCTCGATCGCCCAAAGCTGTTGATCCGGTAACTGCAACAGCAGGTCAATCTCCGCTCCCGCCTGGGTGCGGTAGAACCACGGGATCGTTCCGAACGGGGCAGCCGCGATCAGATTCTCCACAGCGAAACCTTCCCAGCTTGGCCCCGCGATGGGGTGGCCCAGTACATCGTCGAAGGTCGTGAGTCCAAGAAGGGTGTGCAGCAGGCCGCTGTCGCGGAGGTACACCTTCGGACTCTTGATGAGCCGCTTGCCGACGTTCGCGAAGTACGGCTGCAGCCTGCGCACGAGCATGAGGTCGACCAGAAGATCGACGTAGCGGCCCACCGCCGGCACCGAGACATCCATGCTGCGGGCCAGTCGCGACGCGTTCAGCACGCCGCCCTGGCGGTGCGCGAGCATGGTCCAGAACCTGTTCAGGGTTTCGGCCGGAATCCGAACGCCAAACTGCGGAATGTCCCGTTCAAGATAGGTCCGGATAAGGCTGAGCCTCCACCGCGCCGCAGCCGCATCGCTCTTCGCCAGGAACGGATCCGGAAAGCCGCCTCGCACCCAGAGCCGAACGAGTTCGGAGGCAGTCTCCAAGGCATCCAGTCCACGGAGTTCGTCGTAGACGACGCGCCCTGCCAACGACTCCGCCGATTGCCTGAGCAGGGTCTGGGATGCTGAACCGAGAAGCAGAAACTGCCGGGTGCGCTGGCCCAGCCGACGACGCCGGTCGATCTGCCCCCGCAGAACCTCGAAGAGCCCCGGCATGCGCTGGACCTCGTCGAGGATGACGAGACGGTCGGCATGGTGTTCAAGGTAGGAGGCCGGTTCGGCAAGCCGCGCCGCATGGGCCTGGTTCTCCAGATCGAGGTAGAGGCTGTTCGGCACCTGCTCGGCAACGGCGCGGGCCAGCGTGGTCTTGCCGACCTGGCGTGGCCCCAGCAGCACGACCGCAGGCGTCTCGTTCAGGCCATCGAGGACTCTCTGCTCGGCACGCCGCTTGATCATCCTCGCAAATCTAACGGTTGCCGTAAAAAAAGCAAGGTTAGATGCATCCCCTCGGACCGAGATCGCACGCCGTGCGAGGCCCCGAGCCCGGCAGCTATCGCAGTTCGGCGATCTTGTTCCGCTCGATCAGGTCGAAGTCGATCTCGACGCCGAGGCCGGGGCCCATCGGCGCGTGGACGTAGCCCTCCGCGTCGACCTCGATGTCCTCGACGAGGCCGTACTTCTGAGCACCGGCCGGCAACAGGACCTCGAACCACTCGCAGTTGCGGATCGCAGCACTGAGGTGGAGATGGGCGACGTTGTTCAGCGAGTTGCCTCCGTGGTGGATTTCGAAGTTCATGCCGAAGCCCTCGGCCAGATGCGCCGCCTTCAGGCAGCCGGTGATGCCCCCCTTCAGCGCGACGTCGCCCCGCAGGTAGTCCGTCGCCCGGTTGTAGATCCACGGCGCGAAGGAGTCGTACCAGGCGCCCGGGAACTCGGTCGCGAGGATCGGGATGCGGAGCTGCTGCCGTAGCTTCGTGTAGTTGTAGATGTCCTGGTCGCCGAGCGGGTCCTCGTACCACTCGAAGTCGAGCTCCTCGATCAGCTTGCCGACCCGCAGCGCCTGGGGATAGTCGTAGCCCCAGGTCGAGTCGAGCATCAACGGGAAGCCGTCGCCGACCGCCTCGCGCACCGCCTTGCAGATCCGCATGTCGTCCCGCCAGACGCGGAAAGGGTGGATCTTGTAGCCCTGCCAGCCGCTGCTCCGGTAAGAGAGCGCCTGCTCGACGTACGCTTCGACGCGCGGCTGCTGCTCGGAGCTCGCGTAAGCCGGCAGCTTCTCCCGATAGGTGCCGAGCAGCCGGTGGATCGGCTCCCCCGCCGCCTTGCCGGCGAGGTCCCAGAGCGCCACGTCGACCGCGCCGACCACCCAGGGCTGAACGACGAGCCGCCGCTCGAGCATCTCCTGGTAGAGCTGCTCCCGCGCCAGCGGATCGCGCCCCATGAGGATCGGCTTCAGCATCCGCAGCAACTGCTGAGCCGCCATGCTCGCGCCCATGCCGAGGAAGGAGTGCCCCTCGATTCCATCGTCCGCGCGGACCGTCACCAGGGCGAGTTCACCGTCCCGGTGCGGCTTGCCGGCCGGGTCGAACGGCCCGCGACCCAGGTAGGAGTGGGGCGGAATGTCCTTCCAGGCAAAGAGGGTGATGCTCAGATCGTCGATCTTCATGAGTGCGTGTCTCCCTTCACATTCCGGACGTTGTTCGCCCGGCAAGACACAGGGTAGTAGAGTCTGCTCTCGCGCCACCCATTCAACCCGAGGAACCGGCACGCCGGGACCAGAAACGCGCAGAGCCGCGTCACACCACGAGGAGAAACATGCGCTACACCACTTCCCTTCTTGCAGCGGCGGCGCTCCTGGCACTGGCAGCCATGCCCGCGGCGGCCGGGTCGATGGACGTCGATCTGAAGGCCTCCGACGGGACGATGCTCAAGGCGACCTACATGTCGCCCGGCAAGCCCGGTCCGGCGATGCTGCTCATCCACCAGTGCAACATGGACCGGAACTCGTGGTCGAGCATCGCATCCCAGCTGGTCGATGCGGGCGTCCACGTGCTGACGATGGACCTGCGCGGCTTCGGCGAGAGCAAGGGCGCCGGCATTCGCGAGGCCGGCGGCTTCCCGCCGTTCCTGCAGACGGCGGCGGGTGACGTCGACATGGCGTTCGACTACCTCAGCAAGCAGAAGGGAGTCGACACGGGCCGGATGGGGGCCGGGGGCGCAAGTTGCGGCGCGATGCTGACGGCCGACCTTGCCGCGCGGCGGCCGGTCAAGGCGCTCATGCTGCTGTCGGGGCCGCCGAGCGAAAAGGCTGTCGAGAACATCGCGGCCAAGCCGGACCTGGCGGTCTTTGCCGCAGCAGCGACCGGCGACACGATCACGGCCGGCGTCGACAAGCAACTCAAGGGCGCCGTCGACGGCTCGAAGCACCCGCACTCGACGGCGAAGATCTACGACGGCCCGGAACACGGGTTGCCGATGTTCGCGAAGAATGCAGACCTCGAGCCGGCGCTGATTTCCTGGCTGAAGAACGAGCTGACGGGCAAGTAGGAACACGGGCGAGTTCCTTTTCGACAGCTTCCGCGTGGCAACCCTGGGCGCCGTGGCTTAGAGAAGAGTCCAGGGTGGTGACGCGGACCAGTCGAGACGGACGCAGCACTTCGTCCGGCTGGCCTCAGGCGTAGCCGCCGGCCACGGTCCGGTCGAGATACGCGTGGACTTGGTCCGCCTTGCCTTCCCGAAGCAGGAAGTCCGCCGTGGCGCCGCCGAAGCCCGGCAGCGGCTCGGCCCGGAACCAGGCGTAGGCGGCAAGCGGCGACCCCGTCTGTCTTTCCACCCGGTTCAGGATCTCCAGCAGCTGACGGAGCCGGACCTGGGTCTTGCGGGCTCGAACTCGTGACGAGCGCGAGAACGCGTCCCGACCCAGCCCGAGTGTGCCAGCGATCTCCGCCTTGGTCGTGCGGAGCGCGGCCGCGATGAGCACCGGCGAGAAGACCTGATCTTCGACGAATTCCCGGAAGTCCATGACGCCAACCTACGTCAGTAGTGGTGACGAGCGGCCAGAAAGACGACTCGCTCGCCTTCGACCGCGTAGACCAGGCGGTGTTCCTGGTCGATCCTTCGGGACCACTTGCCGGCAAGCTGGCCGCGCAGGGGCTCCGGTTTGCCCGGGCCCTCGAACGGGTCGCGGATCGTGGCTTCCACCAGCTTGAGCGCCCGCAACGTTCGCCGTCGGTCCGTGCGGGCCCAGTACTCGAGGTCCTCAAGAAAGTGAGAGTCCATCACGGCTTCTCGTCGCCCGGACGCTGTCACTCCGTTTCGAGACCGAGACGCTCTCGGAGTTCACCAACGACGAAGACTTCTCCTTCGCCGTCCTCGGCACGCCGACTCGCTGCCAGGAGGCGCCGAGCGTTCCTGGGGGAGCGCAGAAGGTATGCGGTCTCGAGCCAGCCGGCGAGTTCATGCGCAGGAACCAGGGCGACCGGCTCGCGCCCGCGCCGGCGGATGAGGATCGGCTCGCGCGTGTCCGTCACCTGGTCCATCAGGGCCGCCAGGCGCTCTCGCGCCTTGGTGTAGGTCGTCTCGTAGATCATCCACGCTCTCCAATTGATGTACAGGATGACTGTACGGGTCGACCCGGGACCACGTCAAGGGATCACGACTCTCAGCAATGGCAGACTGGAACCGTGAGACGTTTCGGACGGCCGCTGCTCGCTGTGCTGATCGGTTTCCTCGCCGGCGCCGGGTTCAACGCGTTTCTCGGCGACCAGGGAGCGGACACGCCGGCAGTCGCGCTCCTTGGCGGCGCACTCGGTCTCGGCGTATTTCTCGTCCAAGCCCGTCGGCGAACCCGCTAAGCGCCACGGCGCCCCACGTCGACTAGGGCGTGTACCAGATCGGCGACGACCAGGCCCGCTCCTGGATCGTCGCCGGGACGTCCTGCCGCGGCGCCGTGCCGGCCCGGAGCGCATCCCAGGACGACCAGCGGCAGACCGGGTTCTCAAGCACCCGGACGTAGTAGAAGGCGCGCTGACCCGGGTCGAAGTCCGGATCCGTCCAGATCGTCTTGAGTTCCGCCGCGCCCACGTCGTTGCTCGTCGAGCAGTCGCTGAGATCGACGGCGGCGCCGTTGTCGGGACAACGGTGGGTCGCCGGAGCGACTTCGAGGTCGTCGGAACAGGCGACGTCGTAGACGATCTCCGCGGTTTCGCCGTCTGATTCCCAGCCCTTGACGATCTGGACGCGCTGGAGCGGCGCGGCCAGCGGGTCCTTCATCGCCCAGACGAGGAAGCTCGGAGCTTCGGCGCCGTCTTCGCCCGTCAAGTCGCCGCCCATCGGAACGCCGCTCTCGTAGGCCGCGGCAACAAGCTCCGGATCGTCGAGGTCGAGCCCGGCGAGGTCCGCACCGCCGAAGAAGCGGAGCTTCATCCGCGTGCCGGAGGTGGCGAAGGTCTCCTTCCGGCGCATCGCGTCGAAGATGGACTCGCGGGTGTTCTCGCCGGCCCAGACCGCTGCGAGGCCCGAGGCGCCGTTCGTGATCGCCGTCGTGAACGGGTAGATGCGGCCGGTGCCGTCGTCGATCGCCCGCGCGGCGGAGGTGGGGTTCTGCAGGTCCGCCCCGGCCCCGGGTTCGCTGGGCACCGAGCCGCGCTGTTCGGCCGTCTCCTGCATGAGGCCTGAAGCGCCCCAGTAGTTCTTCTCGTCGAACGATCCGGCGGCAACGTGCGTGTCGGAAGAACCGATGACGCCCAGCTTGTAC
This sequence comes from Candidatus Multivoraceae bacterium, assembly GCA_965219625.1. Classification (GTDB taxonomy): domain Bacteria; phylum Acidobacteriota; class Thermoanaerobaculia; order Multivoradales; family Multivoraceae; genus Multivorans. The sequence continues at coordinate 1,445,605 of OZ244782.1, forward strand.
GGGTTCGACACGCCGCCCGCCTCGATCTGGAGGCCGCGGCGGTAGGCGTCCCGCACGTAGCTGCCCGGCGGCTCGCTCAGGATGCTGGTCGACACGCGGTACGGCATGATCTCGAAGTCCGCCCACTCGTCGTTCGGCGACAGCGTCGGATGCGTCTCCGAGGTTCCCTTGGTCTGGGTGATCTCGACGATCGGCTCGTTGCGGCTGCGCAGATCGGAGTAGGCCTGGTCGATCGCGCCGCCCTCGAAGTACTCGTACTCGAACATGCGGCCCCCAGAGCCGTTCGTGTTGTGGGGAATGGCGATTGCCTCGAAACCCTGGTCCCGCCACTCGTCCATCCGGGCCCACAGGTCCTCCGGGTTGTAGGAGTCGAGCCGGGAGAACGGGATGTCCGGCGCCTCGGCGCCGCGGAAGACGACGTTGCGATGCAGGTTCTCGTAGATGCCGCCGGCGCCCGCCGACGTGTACTCGTAGGCGATGAAGGTCGTGAACACGCCGGGCTCGTAGTGGCGGTTGGCCGACGCCGCGATTTCGCTCCAGGCGGAGCGGACGACGTCCTTGTTCAGGTGCTCGCGAACGCTCGGGGCGGCGTCCGCCATGTAGCGCACGTAGGGCTGCAGGGCGGCGAAGATGCCCCGCCGTTCCTGGACGGTCGCGGCGCTTCGCACCGTCTCGCCCGCCGGGTGATCGTAGGCGGGCGAGTCCGGGTCGGTCATCGCAGGGAGCATCCCGAGGTAGTTCGCGTGGTCGGACACGCCCTGGAAGTCGAGCGGCCGGTCGAGCTTCAGTTCGAAACCGGCCGGATGCTCGATCGAGTTCCCCTTGGCGAATGCGTAGGCCTCGTCGGGGCCGGCACGGGTCGCAAAGACGAAGGCGTCGTAGGAGTACTTCGTGTGGACGTGCAGGTCGCCGAAGAACGCCTGTCGGTCGGCCGGGTTGCTGCTTCCGCCGGCGGAAGGCTCGGCCGGGGCGCCGGAGGGGTCGGAGGAGTCCTCGGTGGCGCAGCCGAACGCAACGAGTGCAGTCAGGGGCAGGGTCACGATCAGAACGACTGTTCGACGCACGGCGAGCCTCCCTTCAGACAGTGTGAGATCAGTGTAGCCGCGGGCTATCAGAAGGCCCAGTCGGCGGATAACGCCTCGGCCTGTTCGAGCACCGTCCGCGTCGCCTTCTCCTGCTTGTCGGGCGGGTAGCCGTGCTTCTTCAGCACCCGCTTGACGAGCCGCCTCAAGTTCGCGCGGACGTTCTCCCGCAGGGTCCAGTCGATCGTCACGTTCTTCCGCACCGTCTGGACCAGCTCGCGGGCGATGTCCCGCAGCGTCTCGTCGCCGAGAACCTCCACGGCGCTGTCGTTCGTCTCGAGAGCGTCGTAGAAGGCCATCTCGTCGTCCGAGAGCCCGAGCGCTTCGCCCCGGGCGTTCGCTTCGCGGAGGTCGCGGGCGAGCTGAATCAGCTCCTCGATGACCTGCGCTGCCTCGATGGCCCGGTTCGCGTAGCGGCGAACGGTCTGAGCGAGCAGCTCGGCGAAGGACCGAGCCTGGACGACGTTCCTCCGCTTGCGGAGAGCGAGTTCTCCCTTGAGCAGCTTCTGCAGCAACTCGACCGCGAGGTTCCGGCGCCTCATGCCCCGCACTTCCGCCAGGAACTCCTCGGACAGGACGGAGATGTCGGGCTTCTCGAGACCGGCCGCGGCGAAGATGTCGACGACGCCTTCGGCGACCACGGCGCGCGAGCCCAGCTGGCGGACGGCGTAGTCCAGCTCTTCCTCAGGGCGGGCCACGCCCTCCGCGCGCTTGGCCAACACCGACCCGACGGCCTGGAAGAACGCCACGTCGTCGCGGATGCGGACCGTCTCGTCGTGGGGCACGGCGAGCGCGAAGGCCTGAGAGAGTTCGCGGACGGCCCGCCCGCAGCGCGCCTTGCCGTCCTCCTGGGCGAGGATGTGCTCCTGCGCTCCCGGCAACAGGCTCAGCCGTTCCGTTTTCGTTCCGCCGCTCCACCTGGAGTAGTCGAAGCCGTGGAACAGCCCGCAGCAAACCTCGTACTTCTCCAGCAACACCGCTACCGCCTCGGATTGGTCCACGGTCGTTTTGCCGGCGCCGCCGCTCTCGGTGTACGTCGCGAGGGCCCGCTTGAGCTCGTGGGCAAGGCCGAGGTAGTCGACGACCAGGCCGCCCGGCTTGTCCCGGAAGACCCGGTTGACCCGCGCAATCGCCTGCATCAGCCCATGGCCGCGCATTGGCTTGTCGACGTACATCGTGTGGAGGCTCGGCGCGTCGAAGCCGGTCAGCCACATGTCCCGCACGAGGACGACCTGAAGGGGATCTTCGGGGTCGCGGAACCGCTTCGCGATTTGTTCGCGGCGCCCCTTGTTGCGGATGTGCGGCTGCCACTCGGGCGGGTCGGACGCGCTGCCGGTCATCACGACCTTCATCCGGCCAGAATCGTCACCCTCGCCTGGCCAGGCCGGCCGGAGGCGCGCCAGCTCGCGGTAGAGGTCGACGCAGATCCGGCGGCTCATGCAGACGACCATCGCCTTGCCGTTCATCGCCTCGAGGCGCCGGTCGAAGTGCTCGACGATGTCGCGGGCGATCAGCGCGAGCCGCGGCCCGGCGCCCGCTACGGCCTCGAGTTGCGCCCACTTCGTCTTCAGCTTCTCCTTGCGCTCGACCTCCTCGCCTTCGGTGACTTCCTCGAACTCCGCGTCGATCGTCGGCAACTCGGCCTCGTCCAGCGCGAGCTTCGCCAATCGGCTCTCGTAGTAGATCGGGACCGTTGCCCGGTCTTCGACCGCCCGTTCGATGTCGTACACGCTGATGTAGTCCCCGAACACGGCCCTCGTGTTCGCGTCCTCGAGCTCGATGGGCGTGCCGGTGAAGCCGATGAACGAGGCGTTGGGGAGCGCGTCGCGCATGTGGCGGGCGTAGCCGTCGATGAAGTCGTACTGGCTTCGGTGCGCCTCGTCCGCGATGACGACGACGTTCCGCCGCCCCGTCAATTCCGCCTGCCGGTCGCCCCTCTCTTCTGGAAGGAACTTCTGGATCGTCGTGAACACGACGCCGCCCGACTCGACGGCCAGCTTGCCACGGAGCTCGGCGCGGCTTCCGGCCTGGACCGGCGGCTGGCGCAGAAGGTCCCGGCAGCGCGAGAACGTGGCGAAGAGCTGATCGTCGAGGTCGTTCCGGTCCGTCAGCACGACGACCGTCGGGTTCTCCATCGCCGGCGCCCGGATGATTCGTCCGGCGTAGAACGCCATCGTCAGGCTCTTGCCCGACCCCTGGGTGTGCCAGATGACGCCGATGCGCCGGTCGCCGGGCTCGCCCCCCGGCCGTCGACCAGAATCCTCGCCGCCGCGCTCGTCGTGGAGTTCGAGACCTCCCCGTTCCAACCGCGTCGCGCGGAGCGTCTCGTCGACCGCTGCCTGCACCGCGTGGAACTGGTGGTAGCCGGCCATCTTCTTCGCCAGCTTGCCGCCGCCGTCGTCCTCGAACACGATGAAGTCGCGGACCAGCGCGAGGAACCGGCGCCGCTCGCACATCCCTTCGAGCATCACCTCCAACTGCGGCAGATCTTCGCCGGCAAGCGCCTCGCCAGCCGTCGTCCGCCAGGGCTTGAACCACTCCCTCCCCGCGGTCAGCGTGCCCGTCAACGCCTCGACGCCGTCCGAGACGATGAGCGCCGCGTTGAAGGCGAACAGGTCGGCAAGCTCGGCCTTGTACGTCTGGAGCTGCGACCACGCCGTCCACACCGTGGCTTTCTCGTCCGCCGGGTTCTTGAGTTCGATCAGAACAAGCGGCAGCCCGTTGACGAACAGCGCGACGTCCGGCCGCCGTTCCTGCTCGCCGGCGACGACGGTGAACTGGTTGACCGCCAGCCAGTCGTTCGCGCCCGGGTCGTCGTAATCCAGGACGGCAACCTGCGCGCCGGAGACGGCGCCGTCTGCCGTCCGATACTCGACGGCAACGCCGTCCACGAGCATCCGGTGGACCGCCCGGTTCCGGGATTCGAGCGTAGTACCCGCAATGCGGGTGAGCTTGCGGAAGGCGTCGTCCAGCGCCTCGCCGGGGAGATCCGGGTTCAGCCGCTCCAGAGCGCTGCGAAGCCGGCCTTCGAGCACGACCTCCTCGTAGGCAGCCCGCTCCGCAGCCGCCGCGCCCGGCGCGATGTCCGGCCCGTGCTCAACGCTCCAGCCGAGGCCCTCAAGCGACTCGAGAGCGGCTGCTTCGACTTCCGACTCCTTGAAGAACGAACCGTTCATCTGCCGCATGAGCCCGGCTGGGCCGGCTGCTCGGTCAGGCTACGGCCTCCAGAAGCAAGTCTCTGAAGACCCGGAAGCTGTGCGAGGAGTTGCGAAGAGGGCGCCTTCGTTGACCAACGGATCCCCGACTCCGAAGTGCCCTTCCATCCAGAGATCTCCTAGTGTTGCGCCTTCTTCGACGAACGCGGTGACCCGCTCGATCTTCGAGAGCAAACTGGTGCAGGTGTAGCCGCTTTCGTCTCGCCAGAGCACCCTCACTTCCTGAGGTCTCAGGACGTTCAGAAAGAACGGCGAGTGGGTGGTCACCAACAGCTGCGTGCGGGCCGAAGCGGCACGGCACTCTTCGCCGAGTTCCGGCAGAAGGCGCGGGTGGAGGAAGTTCTCCGGCCCCTCGATGCCGATCAGACCGGGCGGATCGGGATCGTAGAGGAGCGTCAAGTACGCCAACATGTACAAGGTCCCGTCGGATGCAAACCGGGACAGCACCGGCGTTTGGAACGGCGCATCCTTCAGGCGTAGCAGAAGCCGTCCGTCCGCCAAGCTCTCCGCCTGAACATCTTCGACCCGAGGGACCCGCTGACGCAAGGTCTGGAACACCTTCTCCAAGCGCTCCGGATGCTCTTCTTTCAAGTGCTGAACGACGTTCGCCAAGTTGTCGCCCGTAGGCGACAGCCGCTCCTGCCCTCCGGCTTCCAGGTCGCCTCTCGCCGTATCACCGGAAAGGTACGAGAGATGCCAATTCGTGACGAAGTCTCTGAGGGCGATGACTCGAGGGTTCTCCGCCAGGGCGCCGAGAGTGCTGACGGCCAGAGTGTCCGGCCCGGCGAGTGGCAGCGGCACCCTTCTATCGTCCCGTTCAGGAGTATCGCCGGTGATGACCTGGCCCTTCCCGAGCCGATAGTCCATGAAGGTGAACGGGCGCCCGGAGCCGCTCCCTCGTCTCCACCGCAACCACTCGTGGGTCACGACCGGACGCGGACCATCTTCGTCGATCTCGAGATGGTACGTAATCAGGGGACTGCTCCGACGTTCTCGGTACTTCACTTCGATGACAATCGGACCGTCGCAATCCCGGCTACGCAACTCGCGGAACCTGCCCCGCCGGTCCCAAGGCCCGCGGATTCCCTCCAGGAAGCACTCCGAGAGGAAGGCGAACACGTCGAAGACTGTCGACTTGCCGCTCCCGTTTGGCCCCAGCAGAACGGTAAGGGGCGTCAGGTCCGAGAGCGTCACGTCCCGCAAGGCCCTGTAGTTCTTCACCTTGACCGACGTGACGCGGGACGGACCTGGCGCCGTCACGGGATCGTCTCCTGCTGTCGGTCGACGCAAATCACGAGTGCCTCCAAGCAGGCGAGCGTAGCACCGGCCGGGAATCGCGACTGCGCTTCACCCAGGCTGGAGGAACACGTCAGCGGCCCGCCCCGAGCTTCTTCCCTCTCACCCTGCCGCTCGCGCCGATTTCGCCGTGCCGGCCTCCCTCAACCGTGCGCCCCAGGCGTTCCATCGCTCGCCTGATGTCGCCACCGACGCTGTTCCAGTCGCCTCCGAGGGCCTCGCCGTCTTCGAACCACCAACGGCAATCAGCGTCATCTCCACGGCGTTTCCGCCGCCATTCAGACATCTGGAAATACCTCTCGCGATTCAGCCCGGATCGGGCACTCGGCGACAGCGCTAGTCAACCAGCGCTCCCTCAACGCCTTGGACCGTGACCTGCCCGCGACCACCGGCGGCAGGACCACGTGGCTGCCCTTGAAGTCGGCGGCCTCGACTTCGGACTGAGCGAAGACCCTGCCGATCACTGATCGCTCCACGGCACACGGTCAAGCTCTCCCCCCATCCTCTCGACCGTGCGATTGCCGTACTCGCCCTGCCAGCCGAGCAGGTAGAGCAGCGCGAGTTCCTGGTACCAGAGAGACAATTGCCACGCTTCTGCCAGGGCCTTCTTGGTGTCCGGTGCAAACACGATCTTCCTTCGTTTTTCCTTCGCGTGGACGAAGCCGTTCCGCAGTTCCGCCAGAGCCGCGCATGCATCGCATTTGTCGTTGTTCTTCCTGAACGCCTCCAGGGCATCGTGCCCAGGGGGAACGCCCGGCTCAAGACCGAGCGCGCTCAAGAGAAGGCGGAGCCTCTTCTTCGACGACTCCTTATCGTGCTTTCTCGCCGACATCGTCCCTGACTTACCGGCAACGATCAGCGCGCTCAACAGCTCAAGTCCCGCCATTCCCAGAATGAGCGACCCCTCGAGACCGCTGGAGTTCGTGTTGCACCGGCGATGCCAGTGAAGTGCAAGGCGCAGGGGCTCGCTGAGCGTTGGGTCGTTGTACTTCCGGCAGAACGGGCCGAACAGCTCCGTCAACAGGTCACCTCGACACGCATCGAACCAGGAGCGGTGATCGTCGGACCATGGATCCACGACCGGCGACGCGAACTTCCGCCAAACCACCTCGCCCGTCCGACCGCGACCCCAACGGATGGGAATGTTGCAGTCGGCCCCCCGGGCAAAGCTCAGGAAAGCGGTCAGGCTCTCCAGGGTCGCGCTCGTTTCGGCCGCCGAGAACGCCGAACCGTCAACCCTCGTCAGGCGCCCCACATGGGTGCAAGCGTAGCCGCCGGAACTCCTCAGGCCGTCGTAGGGGGAGTTCGGAGCCACGACGAGGTCGATGCGCCAGCCGTCGTGTTCGAGCCGCAGAGCCCTTGGACGGAACCCGGCCGTCTGGTCGGCCCCGCGCGCGTCCCAAAGCGTCGTCGGGTCACCCGGGGCCGCAGACAGCCCGCGAGTCAATGTGTCGACGAAGTTCACGACCTGGAATCCCGCGTCCCGGAGATCCTCTGCGCCACCGGACTCCATCTCCCTGACGCGGGCTCGGACCTTGCCGCACAAGGCACCTAAGCTGGGAAGACACGGAATCGAGACGACGCTGGGACTCTCCATCTCGAAGTCCGGCGCACCGTCCACCGGCAGGCACTCGATCTCCACGGAGTCGAAGAAACGCAGGCGGTCCTTGCCTTCCTGGAGGTTCAACAGCGCATGGACCAGCCCATCAGGGCTCTCGACGTCCAGTTCGATTCCTGTCGCCGGCAGCCAGCGCAAGCGGGCCGAACCAGCCACCTTGGCGACTTGGTCGTTCCAACGAAGGCGGAACCGGCCCTCATGCAACGGGACCGGTTCGTTGACCCCGTTCTGCGGATACTCCAGGAAGTCGGTCATCTCGACACCGCCGGCCGTCTGCGATACGACCTGCTTCCATTTCGTCGAGTCCGAGGATCAGAGCGTCCCGCATGTCGACGAGCGCCCCGCCGGGGCGACCCGGCGCCCACAAGCATCACGCCGGCTCCACCAGCAGATGGACGATCAGCCGAACCATGAGGTCCTTGTTCGTGGGCGCGCTCTCGGCGATGAGCAGGGTCAGAGCCGTCAAAGCTCGCGGATTCAGGTCGTGCGCCAGCCCCTCCTGCCGAAGATAGAGCAGGAACAGGAGAGAGCCGATGCGCTTGTTGCCGTCCGTGAACGGGTGGTTCTTCACCAGGAAGTAGAGGAGATGGGCGGCCTTTTCTTCCCGGGTGCGGTAGAGCGGCTCGCCGAACATCGTCTGCTCGACGTTGCCGAGAATCGCCTCCAGGGCATCGCCACGGGGACTGCCGAAGAGCGACGATGCTTCTCCGCGCGCGATCAGCGCCTCCTTGAAGTCCGCAATCGCCGCGACCGCCCGCCCGTGGTCCAACGCTGAGCACGCCGGCCGCGTACCCGCCGGCGTCCCCAGACGGTCTTCGTCGTACTCGAGCAGCAGCCGCCACGTTTCCACGTAGCGCGTGACGATCTCCAGAACCGCCTCCCCCGCTTCGGTCACCAGCGACCGACTCCGCAGGGTGCGAGCAAGCAGGCTGAACGTCTCCTCGGCCTCGCGGACGCCTCGCTCCCCAAGGCGCCGCTCGTTCAGCGTGTAGCCCCGAACGAGGTGTTCGCGGAGAGTACGAGTGGCCCACTGGCGGAAGCGCACGGCGCGATGCGAGTTGACCCGATAGCCTACGGAGATGATCGCGTCCAGGTTGTAGTGTCTGATCCGCCGTCGGACGCGCCGCTGGCCCTCAGTTCGAACCACTAAGATTTCCTTAGTAGTTGCCTCGGCCTCCAGTTCTTCGCTACCGAAAATCCTCCCGAGGTGCATTGCCACATTCTCGACCGTCGTCTGAAAGGCCTCGGCCATCTGCCGCTGCGTCAGCCAGACGGTCTCTTGCTCCAGCCGCACGTCCAGCCGGACCTCGCCATCCGGGGCCTCGAAGACGACGACCTCGCCGCCAGGACGCGGCTGGGCCGACTCAGTCACCGGTGCGGCTCCTGGCCCACGACTCGACAGCCACGGCCCGCGTGCAAGCCGACAACCGCCGTGCTGATCGCTGAAGCGGCGAATGCCATCGAACGTCTCAACTTGCCTCCGAGCTTCGCGAGGCCAGGCGGGGCAACATCCCCCCGCCCGCACCTGGGCGAGGTCAAATGGCCTGGTAACGGTCGCTCTTCACCCTGAGACGGACTCAGGCAGCAGCGGATAGCGGCCGCAGTGTCGAACCGCCTCAGCCGCACAGCGAATGCGCCGCCTGATCGCCCCACCGCTGACAAGAAGCGGCGGCCCGGGCGGCGGACGCACCGCTCCTCCCTTCGAACCGCTAAGGCATCCTTACTAGTTGCCTCGGCGCCCAGGCCGCCCCTGCCGAAGCCACTGCGACCGGGGGCCGCCCCGTGCACGACGGTGGACCTCAGCCAAACGGCTCCAGCTCCGGCCGCGGGTCCCGCGGACCTCACCACTCTCGGCCTCGACGACCATGATCACGGCACCTAGGCGGAGGGCACGGGCTCACCAGACAAGAGACCGGCTCCGCGCCCACTCCGATTGCCCTCTCCAAGGCAACGGCCGTCGTGCCGACCCTCATTTGCGCACCAGCCGCTTCATCGCCAAGTAATGGTCCTTATCCTCCGCCTCGATCATCCCCAACAGGTCGCCAAGGACCCTCGGACCCTCAGCAAGCGCGGCCATGTCGCCCTCGAACCCCCCGATCCCATCGCTGTGGGAGTGCGTGTGCAGAAACCGGAGAACGCGGGTCTTCTTTGCCTTGTCATACTTCACCGCGTTCACCCTCTCCGTGAGCCCGCCGGATCGGTGCGGCTGGCGGAAGGCGAGAAACGTCTCCAACATACGGCGCGCCATGTTCGGAAGAGGGTAGTTCTCCGCAAGGCCTCTCGATGCTGGGTCACTCGCCGCCTCGTATATCCTGACAAACAAATACTGATACTCGGTCTCGTAGTCTTTAAGCAACTTGTCGAGCTCACATATGGCGCTGACCCGCTGCTCGTCCACAAGAGACAATTCGAGCATGAAGAACTTGGCCGCCGGCTTCTTCGGTTCGTCCTTCCCCCGATTCATGTGGCCGAACCAATTGCGGACCTGCCGAAAGAAGGGATGGTTGTGCGTCAAGATGAAGAGCTGCTTCGCCTCCTCGGTCCAGCTCCGAATGAAGGCGAAGGCTGCGAACAACGAATTCGCATCAAGGCTCGACACAGGATCGTCCAGCACGACGACGGCCCGCTTAAGATCAAACCGCTCATCCTGCAGTGACTTCAAGAAGTACAAGAGCGCTATCGCAGTCCTCTCTCCCTCGCTCACCGTCTCTGCAACCGCGCCCCCGCGGGTTAGCGTGTAGCCTGTCTCCCTTATCTCCAGATACAGTTCCCTGTGGCCGAGGTAATCTGCCAGATTTGAGTTCAACTCCTCTGCAGGTTTCCGATACTCGACAACGTCCCTCTCCAGGCCCGCGAGCTCCTCTTCCAATCTCTTCACCTTCTCTTGAGCTGCAGACAGCTTCTTGCTCGCACGGTCAGCATCGCCTCGAAGGCGACCGAACTCCTCCAAAGTTCGCTCGACACGGTCCTCGAGCAGTCTTTCCTGTGCTTTCTTTACCTCCTTCTCGAAGCAACCACACCTCTCATTGTGTCTATTGATTTCCGTGTTCAGCCGACTCACAACGTCACTTGCGATGCTGGGCGCCCTGGTCGAACTCGGAACTTTCTCAAACGCTCTCTCTTTCTTGTCCTTCAGTGCCTTGACCGCCTCCTCGATGAACCTGGCAACGAGGCGTAGCTGATCCTCTAGCTCGGATACCACCGCCTCAACGTTCGACACCTGATTGCTCCAGAAGGCCCCGACGGCGGGAGGGCGCACATCTCTTAGCAGATTTCTCTCGGCCTCGCAGTCGCGTATGGCCTGATCGAGTTCCTGATTGAACCTCTCGTACTCGGAATTGAAGTGGCTCTCGAGAGCGGCGAGTCGCGGTTCAGGGATCTCTTGATGGCAGAAGAGACACCGGCCTTCGTCGCCGTCACGGAAGAACGCTAGACCTTGCCGGATCCAATCGGCCAGGTCCGGATCGTCCTGTAGGCTGCCAGGAGAGGGCGAGGCAATCTCGGTCGCGAGAAATCGGCGGAGATCCTCCTCGATCTTTCGGATATCTGGAAACGAATAGACGAGTTTTTCGAACAGTACCTTCGGTTGCCCCCTGTGTATGTCGAGCAGCTCGGCACGCTCCGCGTCGCTGAGCGGCTTCACCTGGCCGGCGCTGGAGCTAGCCAGCAAATTGGCCTTATCGTGGAAGTTTCTCTTGTTGAAGTTTTCGTATGGATTTTTCTCGCTCGTTTTGAAGAGCTCCTTGATGTCCCTCGCCTGCTTTTTGCAGAACTTGTCTACCGCGTCCTCCGTCGTCTCAGCCTCTGAGCGCGCCTCAGACTCGGAAGCGCGAGCCGACTCCAAGCGAGCTCTGAGGCGCTCGAGCTCTTCTTGTTTCTCGATACTCTCCTTTCCGAGCACGAGGATGGGCTGCATATCGGCGCCCGTCGCGGTGAACACACTCTCTTTGACGTAGTCCCGGTTGAAGACCCGGAGTTGCAGGTTCTCCTGCGTCGAGAAGCTCCCGCCGTCGACATCGCGGCCGTCAAGGCGAAGAGAGACGTTCCCCTGCTGTGGCTGCCGGCGCAGCTCCAGGTCTCGGAGGAGGCGGCTCAGTGTCGTCTTTCCCGACCCGTTCCAACCGTAGATCAAGTTGTAGCGCCCGAAGTCGGGCAGAGCATGCGGCCGCTTGAAGTCGCGGAAGATACCGAATTCACGGAGATGATTTATGCGCTGGACGAAGGTCATACGAGTGGCTCGTTAGCGTGCTCGGGCGTACGAAGGCGCACCTCGCCAGAGAGGACCTGCGGGAGCAGAGTATCGCGGAGAGTGGCGAGCCCCCTAACCTCGTGGATGTTCTCCACGACCCGGTCGAAGCTGCGGGACGCGATGCGCTGAAACGCGGCTACCACCCTATCGGTCGGCCGGCAGAGTCGATACTCGCTCATGGCACTCCAGCTTGTTCGCGGCATCTTCGTCCCGGTCGCGGTCTGGGTGGTGTGATCCACGAAGGCAGCGGACGAAACACAGGCTAGGACGAATGCAGCCCAACTCGGTCGGGTCGCGCTGAGCACAACGATGTCGGTGGAACAGAGCCCGTCGACGGGCGCGATGCCCACCTTCTGGAAATAGGGGCGGAGCTTTCCGAACAGAACGTCGCCAGCCTCGAACCTGAATTTCCTGCTGGAGGAGTCTTCGGCTTGGCGCCAGTCCGAAAGAGCGATGGAACCACGGGGCATGTCGGCCAAACCAATGTAGGGTGTATCGCTCGCCACGCTGGCCGGATCGATTCCTCTTCGCCGCGAGGTCGCCACGTCCCCGAGGTTCGATACCGACCAGCCCTCCGGTATCTCACCGAGCTCGGAATCGACGAGGCGGTCGGGGAAGAGGTCGGCGAGGTCCTGGGGCAGGCCTGGGTCGCGGCCTTCCATCTTCGCGCGGACGGGGTCGAAGTCGACGAACCAGGACTTGAACAGGGCGCGCGCCATCGCCTCCAGCGTTTCGTTCATCCGCCGGTTCAGCTCGATCTTGTCGTCCAGGGCGCCGAGGATGTGGGCGATCGCGCTCGGTGAGGGGAGGAAGTGGCACTTTCACCAGCCGGATGTCGCCTTTCCGAAGACCGAATCGGGTCACGCCGTTCGCGTACGCGTGAAACTGATGCTGAACCTCCGGCGCGCTGAGGGCATAGACGAGGTACTCTCCCACGGCATATTCCGGGAGAGGGCGGAGTATGGCCAAGTGATATCCGCAGACCAAGTCTGGAATGTCCTGTCTTACAAGCGCAGGAACGCCGATGTCGTCGTGCTTTTCCGAGTCCTTGGTAATGACGACGTCGCCTCGAAGGAGACTGCACCGTTCCACCTCGCGGTCGGTCGCCGTGGCCGCCATGAAGTCCAACCGCTCGACGATGAAGGTGTTGCTGTAGACGTCCATGTAGTTGCAGAGACGGATGGCTCGTTCGCCGGCCTTGGTCTTCTTGTCAACGCTGCTTAGAGTCAGGTCGATGATTCTTCCAAGAGGAACGTGGCGAATCTCCGACTGCCGTGTGATCTCGGCCCCCAACACCACATACTCCCGTTCGACCTGCTGATGGAAACGCTCCGGCAAGCGCGCCCAGTCTCTGGCTTCCACGAGGAACGGGATCGTCGACTCCTGGAGGGCCTCTTCGAAGTCCACGAGTTGCTCGATCGGGATCTCCTTGAGCCCCGGCGCTCGCAGGACGAGGTCGAGGTCGCTGCCGTCGTGGCTGCGGCCGGCGACCCGGCTGCCGTAGGCCCATGCCTCCACGCCGGGCAGATGTTCCCGCAGCAGGTCTTCGAGCCGCTCCCGGTGGCGTGCCGACAGATGGAGACGTTCAGTCAACGGGCGCCTCGTCGATGAACGAGGCCAGCGCGCGGGCGTCGGCAACGAAGGTCGGCAGCTGTTCGACCATCTTCGTGACGGCCGGGTCGTCGCCGTCCGGCGCAGTCGCGCCGTTCAGGCTGTCTCGATAGACGAGCCAACGCTCTGCGGCATCGACCTCGATCAGGCCGTGCTTCGCCGCATGCCGAAAGAGGTCGCGAAAGGTCAACCGGTCGACCGCCCGGTTGCTCGCGAACCACGGACGGAGTGCCTTCCTCAGCAGCTTGCCGCTCTGTTCGAGCGCCACCTCGAGACGTTCGACGCACATCTCCCGCGCAAGACGGGGAGCGCTCTCATCCTCGTCGTCACTGTCCAGGAGCTGGCGATAGCTCTCCAGCCGGTCGAGGCACTGGTTGAAGAACGTCGTGTCGATTCTCATCGCGGCAGTCCTGCGCGACTCAACGGCGCCCGAACCCGGCGGTCGGCCGCACCGCGCTCAGGCGTGGGCGGGCCAACGAATTCAGCCGCCGGCGGCCTGGGCCACATCAACCCGGACAGCCGTAGCTTGAGGGCGGGGCACGGGATCACCGCCTTCCCGAAGCCCTTCGAGGTGAAAGGCGATCCCTTCCCGCATCAGCTCGATCACTCGGGCGCGCGTCGTCGCGGTCGCCACGCAACCCGGCAGGTCGAGAGCATAGGCCGCGTAGTTGTTCCGGGCCTTCTCGATGACGATCACGTACTTCACGACCCGATCACTTCTTGAGCCCGGCCTGTTTGACGATACTGTTCCATGTTCCCGGCGGCAGATCCTGGCTCATCTTACCGGCAATCGGCACCTTGCCGGGCTTCACCGGATGCCGGAACTGACGGTGACTTCCTCTCGTTGCAACCCACTGCCAACCGTCCCCTTCATGGGCCGCACTCGCCGCCGAAGCCGCTGCACGTCCCCGTGGTCTGCCACGTTTCCTTCGCGGGTGAGCCTGATGCCGCAATCTCCCTGAGGAATTGCGACGCACACTTCGGATACCCGTAGTACCGCCGCGCCCGAGTCAGTGTCAGGGTCTTGCGCGCCCGGGTGATCGCAACGAAGCAGTTTCGTCGCTCTTCCTGCATTTCCTTGCTCGCGGAGCCGCGCTGCAGCGCCCTGTAGGAAGGGAACACCTCCTGAGCCATCCCGATCAGATAAACATGCCCGAACTCGAGGCCTTTGGAGCGATGCACGGTGACGCATGGGATCGCGTTGGGCGGAGGTAGCGTCTTGGGGGACATGTCCAGGCTCTGCAGATAGCGGTTCAAAGTCACGCCGCCGCCAAGTTCGGAGACGATATCGCTGTGCAGGACCCGCCAGATCTTGATCTCCTCCTGCAGCCCGTGATCGTCTGCGGCGCAGCTCGCCCACTCCCGCCAACCGCACTCGAGGAACCAATCCACGATGCCGGGGAAGTCGAGGCCGTCGACCAAGTCGGCGCGGATGCGTTGATGCGCCGCCAGGGCCACCTTGGCCGTCGCTGACGCAGCCGTTTCGGCGGCATCGGCCCATGCCCTCAGAAAGTCGCCGCCGGCCATCGCGGCCGCGGCGCCGACCGCATGGGGGTCGTTCACCGCACCCGTCAGTCGTTCCCACTGCCGACACATTCTTCGCAACACGACCCTGTCGTGCCGCGCATTGGCCAGCCTGAGCGCTTCCACCAGGACCGCGGGCACAGGCGAGTCAAAGTCGCTCTTTACGTGCGGAGAGAATGCCTCAAGGCCAGCCTCCTGGAGATGCCCGGCTGCATCTCTGACCAAGCGGTTGGTTCGTCCGAGCACCGCGCAGTCGGAAGCTGCGAGATCCCGCTCTCGAATGTCACGAGCCACGAATCGAGCCTCCTCCTCCGGGCCATCCACGACTTGGTGCCGCACGATCCTGGCGAAATCCGAGCCTTGCTTCCCACCCGCGGCAACCGTCTTCCGGCTAGGGGACACTCGAACGTTGTAGGCGATGAGCCGATTCGCTCGTTCCACGATCTCCGCAGGGCAGCGGTAGCTCTCTGGCAGCTGCATGGTCGTCAAATCGTAGTCGCCGCACAGATCGTCGAACCGCTTCGGACTCGCCCCGTTCCATTGGTAGATGATCTGATCGTCGTCGCCGACGACGAAGAGGTTGTGCCTTCGGTCGGGCGCGATCAACCGGAGCAGGTCGTACTGCGCCCGGTTCGTGTCCTGGAACTCGTCCACGCAAATGTGCGTCCATCCCAGCCGCACCACTCGAGCAACGGCCGGCTTCGTTCGAAGAAGACGGTTCGCGAAGTGAAGCAGGCTTCCGAAATCGAGACGGTTCGAGTCCACCAAGGCATCGCAATAGCCGCGGAAGAGAGCGGGAAGACACTCCGGGGTGCGGGCAAGCGCGGGCGGCGGCCCGTTTCCTCCGTACGACTCCGAGAAGAGCCGGTCGACCAGGCGCAAGAGGAGAGCGCGGTCCTCCGGCAGTTGTTGGCTAACGGTTCCCATGCCTCCAATCACTTCTTCGAGAAGAGCAATCCGGTCCTCGTCCCGCGTCAGCATCCGAAAATCCGGCCGGAGTCCCAGGTGGCTTCCATGCTGCCCCAGAACATCCGTCGCGAACGCGTGAAAGGTGCAGAGACGGGCCCGATCAGTTCGCTTCCCCAATTGCCCGTCTACGCGGCGCCTCATCTCGGCTGCCGCCTTGCTCGTGAAGGTCAGGGCCAATGCCGCGGAGTCACGGCCGTCCTCGAGCAGCCGTACGACCCGATGGGTGAGCACCACGGTCTTTCCCGAGCCGGGCCCCGCCAGCACGAGGAGCGGTCCGCCACGCCATTCGACCGCGCGCCGCTGATTGTCGTTCAGGTCCGCGAAGGGGATCATGGGCAGCCGCCTCGCGCGAGGTCAACTATCTTCTCCAACACTTGCCGGATCTCGCAGGGCACGCCCATCTCACCACGCTCTTCCATAGACTGGGCGACCTCGGCAGCGGCTCTGGCCTTTCCCCTCTTGCCGGGAAATCGTTTGTATACGTCTTCGTAGCGGTGCCTCTTTAGGCAGTCTTCAATGTCGGCGTACGGGAAGATGAACTCGCCGGCTACCTCCGCGCCCGCCAGATCCTTCAATTTGCGCTCCACCTTCTCCCGTTCGCCGTCGTCATCCCCAACGCAGCACCACGGGATCCCGAAGGCGTTGGCGACCTTAGCGAGCATGCCGGGGTCGGACTGGCTGAACTCCACCAACCGGACGCCCTCGCGGTGGAGGTCGAGGCCAAGTGCGCGAGCCGCCGCAGGGTACACCCAACTCTCGGTCTCGCCCTCCACCAGCAGCCAGCTCCGGGCAAAGAGGAGCTCACCGCGGGACTGACGGATGTGGCGGTTGAACTTCCGCGTCTCTTCGGGCGAAAGGTCGCCCACGCCAACTGCGAAAGCCTCCACCCCGTTACTGCTTCGGGCCAATCTGCGAATATCGCAAACATCGGTCTCAGCCAGCAACTCGCCGCTGTGGGTGGAAATCAGCTTCTGACCGGAGAAGTCGCCCAACAGCGCGCCCAGGGCCCTTATGGCCGACGGATGCAGGTGGGCTTCCGGCTCTTCCAGAGCCAGGACGGCTGCCCCTTCGGACTGGCTGTCCAAGAAGGCCGAGAAGAGCATCAACACGGCGAGGCTCTGGGTGCCTTCGCCATGTCGGTCGAGCGGGATCTTGGCGCCTGAGCTCGCGCCGACGTGCACTCGGGCCTTGGCTAACATGTCGAACATCCGATTGGGTACGGCCTCGATGGCCACGGCTTCGCCGGAGGCCAACGGCACCACCGATTGTATCCGGCGCAACCCTTCGACGACCTGCTCGAAGCTGTCATGAGAGGACACGACGAGGTCGTTCACCTCTTGCAACTTGGCTTCGATCTCCGCCTTCCTGTCTATTGACAGTTTGGAGTCCTGCAGGAACGGACGCCAGAAAGGGCCCTTCGGATCGAAGTGGCGAGCGGCATCGCGGAGGGCGTTCAGGTAGTAGAAACGCAGCACATCGCGCAAACTGGTCAGTGACTGCGAGGAGGCTCGTTCCAGCGGCTTTTCCTCCAGGTCGAGAAAGCGCCACTCCGGGAGGAAGTCCCTCGATTCGTCGTCGTACGCACAAGTCACGAGCAAGGAGACACGGCTCCGACCCTCCTCGTCCACCTGCAAGATACCCGCCCGGTTCAAACGCGCAGCCAGTGTATCGTCCCACTTCTCTTCCGGCTCCTCAGAGAACGTCACGGCTATCTTGATCGGATCGGCAAGCGAGGGCTCGCTCTGTCCGTCGGCCAAGTGGAAATCCCAGCCCTCGAAGGGGTGGCGGCCCCGCGGGCCAACGTCGCGCAGACAGAACTTCAGCGCGTCCAGGACCGACGTTTTCCCGCTGTTGTTCTCGCCGATGAGGACTGTGGTGCGTCCGAGCTCCAGATCCAGCCGCTTGATGCCGCGGAAGTTGCGGATGCGAACGGTAGAGATGATCATTCGCCGACGCCCTCCGACCTCGTCAAGTGCATCATCCTCCACCCCCGAACCCGAGCGATCTCAGGTTCTCCTCGATCGCCGCGTCGAGCCGGCGGGCCTCGGCTTGCTGCTTGCGCCATTCGGCGGCGAGCCTGGCCATCTTCTCCTCGAACGGCTCGCCGTCGTCTTCCCGGGGCGGCGCGCCGACGTAGCGGCCGGGGGTCAGCACGTGGCCGTGCCGCCGGACCTCGTCGAGCGAAGCGCTCTTGCAGAAGCCGGGAACGTCGGCGTAACCGTCGGCGCCCGGGGAGCCGGTCCGCCAGGCGTGGTACGCGCCGGCGACGCGGGCGATGTCCTCGTCGGTCAACTCGCGGTGCGTCCGGTCGACCATCCGGCCGAGCTGCCGCGCGTCGATGAAGAGGATCTCGCCGCGTCGCTCCCTGTCGCGCACGAGGAACCACAGGCAGGCCGGAATCTGGGTCGAGTAGAAGAGCTGCCCCGGCAGAGCGACCATGCAGTCGACGAGTTCCGCCTCGATCAAGTTCTTGCGGATCTCCCCCTCGCCGGACTGGCTGGACGACATCGAACCGTTCGCCAGGACGAACCCGGCGACGCCCTTCGGTGCGAGGTGGTGAACCATGTGCTGCACCCAGGCGAAGTTCGCGTTGCCCTTCGGCGGCACGCCGTAGCGCCAGCGCTTGTCTTCGGCCAACCCCTCGCCTCCCCAGTCGGAGACGTTGAACGGCGGGTTCGCGAGGATGAAGTCGGCCTTGAGGTCCGGGTGACGGTCGTCGCGAAAGCTGTCCCCGTGGAAAATCTGCCCGCCGATCCCGCGAATCGCCAGGTTCATCCGGGCGAGCCGCCAGGTCGTGTAGTTCGACTCCTGCCCGTAGATCGAGATGTCGTCCGCCGTTGCGCCGCCGTTGCCGTTGCCGTTCGCATGGGCGCGGATGAACTCGACGGACTGGACGAACATCCCGGACGACCCGCAGCAGGGATCGTAGACCCGCCCTCGCCAGGGCTTCAGCATCTCGACAAGCAGGCCGACGACGCATCGCGGCGTGTAGAACTCGCCGCCCCTCTTCCCTTCGGCGTCCGCGAACCGCGACAGGAAGTACTCGTACACGCGGCCGAGGACGTCCCGGGAGCGGGATTCCGCGTCGCCGACGCGGATGTTGCCGACCATGTCGATCAGCTGGCCCAAGCGCTCCTTGTCCAGGGCGGGCCGCGCGTAGTCCTTGGGCAGAACCTCCTTGAGCGCCGGGTTGTCCCGCTCGATGGCGGTCATCGCCTGGTCGACCGTCTGGCCGATCGTCGGCTGCCGGGCCTCGGCCTGCAGGCGCGCCCAACGAGCCTCCCGGGGCACCCAGAAGATGTTCTCCGCGATGTACTCGTCCCGGTCTTCCGCAAGCTCCTCGCCGAACTCCTCGGCCAGCAAGGCCTCGCGGCGCTCCTCGAAGGCGTCCGAGATGTACTTCAGGAAGATGAGGCCAAGCACGACGTGCTTGTACTCGGCCGCGTCCATCGAGCCGCGAAGCGCATCGGCCATCGCCCACAGCTCGGCTTCGTAGCCGGTCGTCGCGCCGCTAACTGGTTGTGCGTTCGCCATCGGGGGCGCCGGTTCCTTCAAGCTCGGCGAACGCCTCGTCGCCGCTGGTGAACCGCGCGGCGCGATTCTTCACCATCATCTCCGTGTCCATCCGAACGTGCAGCATCGAAGTCTGGGCCATCAGAACCTCCGTATCTCATCTGCGAGATACCGTGTCAGGTCGGCGCCGCACCGGTCAACTCGCCCGCAGGCCGAACGGTGCGATACTCGCGCGATGCGCGTCCTGGCGAACCGGAACGAGACACGCTGGCAAGGCACTCGATGAAGAGCGGCCTGACTCGGCGAGGTCTGCTCGGACTCCTGGCTGCCGTGGCCTCCCTGCCCCGGCGAATCGGCCGGGCGGAAGCCCGACAGGAGCGGCGCGAGGCGAGCGAGGCAACGCGGGTCGATCGCTGGCGCCGGACCCACGACCGCGTCTGGCTCGGCGATTCGTTCTGGGCGAATCCAATGGAGGACTGGCGAGTCGTCAACGGGGCAGCCGAAGTGCAGACCTCGGGCGGCGACCGGAACGTCCACCTGATCACGCACCGGTTGACGGCCGAACCGGGGCGGTTCCGCATGTCCGTCCGTTGCCGGCGGGCGGAAGCCGGGACGCGGGATGGAGGCGCCGGGTTCCGAATCGGAGTCCGCAACCGGATCGACGAGTACCGGAGCAATTGTCTCGCGCGAGGCGTCGGCGTCGACGCCGGGCTGGTCGGAGGGCGGCTCGTCCTGGGCTCGGCCAGCGCAGAGGTTCGCGGCGGCAACGCGGTTCTGACCGACGGCATCCTGCTGGGGATCGAAGGCCGGACAGAGGGCGAGATTTGCGAACTCCGCCTGACCGCCCGCTCCGCGAACGGCGCCGAACTGGGCAGCGTCCGTCATCGATTGCCGGCCGCCGACATCGCCGGCAACGTCGCGATCGTCAGCAACTTCGACGGGGAGATTCCGAAGGGCGAGGGCGCGCGCTACCGGTTCAGCGAGTGGATGGCGGACGGCAACGCCTTCGCCGTCGATGAAGACCGCCGCTTCGGGCCGGTCCTGTGGACGATGTACTCGCTGAGCGACTCGCGGGGCGACGAGGGCTTCGTCCTCAAGCTGACGGCGCTCCTGCCGCCGCTGGGCACGGACGACGACCGGCGGGTCGAGCTGCTCACGCGGCCCGACGGGGAGTGGCGATCCCACGGTTTCGCCGAACTCGACTCGGACGCGTGGACGGCGACGTTTCGGCTTCCCCGCTGGAACGAGCAGACAGCGGCGCCCTTCCGGGTCGTCTACCGTGAGCGCCACGTGGACGGCGGGGAGACGGCGCACGAGTGGCGAGGCACGATCCGAGCGAACCCCGTCGGCCGACCCCTGCGGCTCGGCGCGCTGACCTGCCAGAACGACTACTCCTTCCCCTACGCCCCGGTCGCCGATCATCTCCTCGCGCGGGACCCGGACCTGCTCTTCTTCTCCGGCGACCAGCTCTACGAGAACCACGGCGGCTACGGCCTGATCCGGGAACCGGCGGAGCCCGCCATCCTGAACTACCTGCGGAAGTACTACGAGTTCGGCTGGGCGTTCCGCGAAGCGATGCGGGATCGTCCGACACTCTGCATCCCGGACGATCACGACGTGTTCCAGGGCAACATCTGGGGCGAGAGCGGCAAGCCGATGGACACGGGCCAGGGCACGTCCTCGCTCGGCGGCTATCGGGAGCCGGCGCGGATGGTCAACGTCGTTCATCAAACGAACGCGTCGCACCACCCGGACCCGTTCGACCCGGCGCCCGTCGAGCAGGGCATCAGCGTCTACTACGGCGAGATGGTCTACGGCGGGGTCGGGTTCGCCATCCTCGCCGACCGGCAGTTCAAGAGCGGCCCGGAGCGCGTCGACACGGGCCCTGGACGGGCCGACCACGTCCTCGACGCCGCCCTCGACACGACGACCCTCGACGAGCCCGGTCTCGCGCTGCTCGGGGAGCGCCAGGAGGAGTTTCTGAAACAGTGGGCCGACGACTGGCGTCACCACACCATGAAGGTCCTGCTGAGCCAGACGGTGTTCGCCGGCGTCGCCACGCACCACGGCGGCTACGACGACTACCTGATCGCCGATCTCGACTGCGGCGGCTGGCCGCAGACGCCGCGCAACCGGGTCGTCCGCATTCTGCGGAAGGCGAAGTGCCTGCACGTGTGCGGCGATCAACATCTGCCTTCGCTCGTCCAGTACGGCGCCGACCGGCAGCGCGACGGCTGCTGGGCGTTCTGCACGCCGGCGATCAGCGCCGGCTATCCGCGCTGGTGGCGGCCCGACGAGGTGAACATCGCGCACCGGAACCGTCCCCGCCACGGCCTGGAACACACGGGCGAGTTCCGCGATCCACTCGGCAATCGCGTCTACGTCTATGCGGTCGGCAACCCCGAAGTCAGTTGGCGGCGGAACCCCTACGAACGGGCGCATCGGAAGAGCAGCGGCTTCGGCCTGGTGACGATCGACACGGAGGCGAAGACCTACCGGATCGAGGCGTTCCGCTTCCTGAGCGCCGCAGACGGCCCAGACAGCGAGGCCGCCCAGTTCCCCGGTTGGCCCTTGACCGTGCATCAGGACGAGAACGCCGGCGAGAACCGGGTCGGCTGAGACGTGCTGTTCTGCTCGCGCGGCGCGATCCGGGCGCAGCTCGCGTTCTTCCTGCTGATCGCCGGGCTGTACTCGGCTCATGCCGCCGGGGCGCGCCAGGAAGCCGACGTCCCGCCCGGCTCGCCGGCGCCGCTCAAGCCGGCGGCGAGCCTGCCCATCGCCCCTGGTGGGCCGCCGCCGCCCACGCCGCCGGCCGTCGTCAACCGGAACGACACGGGCCAGGCGACCGTCCGAGCCGTGCGGCTCGCCGCGCCGCTACGAATCGACGGCCGCCTGGACGAGGTTCTCTACGACGCGGTGCCGCCGATCTCGGACTTCCTTCAGGTCGAACCCCGGCCGGGGGAACCGGCCACGGACAAGACGGACGTCTGGATCACCTTCGACGAAACGACGGTCTTCGTGTCGCTCCGCTGCTGGCAGGACCCCGACCAGATCGCGGCGAACGACATGAGGCGCGACGCGTACAGCGAAGACGACTACGTCGACATCGCTCTCGACACGTTCCTTGACCGCCGGAACGCCGTCATCTTCACCGTCTACGCCTCGGGCGGGCGTTTCGACGCGCAGATCACCGACGAACGCCAGATGAACGTGGACTGGAACCCGGTCTGGGACCTCCGAACGGGCAGGTTCGAGGGCGGCTGGACGGCGGAAGCCGCCATCCCGTTCCGATCGCTCCGCTACCGCCCCGGCCCGAAACAGGTCTGGGGCGTCAACTTCCAGCGCTACACCCAGTGGAAGAACGAGAGTTCCACCTTGACCCGGCTGCCGGAAGCGCGGGGCACGATGGGCATCATGCAGATGTCGCTCGCGGCGACGCTCGTCGGCCTGGAGGCGCCGCCGGCTTCGCGAAACCTCGAGATGAAGCCCTATCTCGTCGGCGAGGTGGCGAGCGACCGCCTGGCGAACCCGGAGATCTCGAACGAGGCGGACGCCGACGTCGGCATCGACGTGAAGTACGGGCTGAGCCAGAACTTCACGGCCGATTTCACCTACAACACGGATTTCGCCCAGGTCGAGGCGGACGAGCAGCAGGTCGACCTCACGCGGTTCAGCCTCTTCTTCCCCGAGAAGCGGGACTTCTTCCTCGAAAATCAGGGGACGTTCGCCTTCGGCGGTTCCGGCGGCGGCGGATTCGGGGGGTCCTTCGACACGCCGTCCCTGTTCTACAGCCGGAGAATCGGCCTTCAGGGCAGTCGCGCCGTGCCGATCGAGGCCGGCGCCCGGCTGACCGGACGGAGCGGCCGCTACACGCTTGGGCTGCTGAACATCCAGGCGGACGACGAACCTCTGTCCGGCGCGATGGCAACGAACTTCGGCGTGCTGCGGCTCAAGCGGGACATCCTGCGCCGGAGCAGCGTCGGCGTCATCTATACCCGCCGATCGATCGACCAGACCGGCGCCGGGCGGAACCTCGCCTACGGCGTCGACGGGACGTTCGCCTTCTTCGACAACCTCACGTTCAACACGTACTGGGCCGAAACGAAGACGCCCGGGCTGACGGACGACGACGCCAGCTACCGCCTCCTGATGAACTACAACGGCGACCGCTACGGCGTTCGCCTCGAGCGCTTGCGGGTTGGCGAGCACTTCAACCCCGGGATCGGCTTCGTCCGCCGCCCCGACATGCGCCGTTCCTTCGGCAGGTTCCGGTTCAGCCCGCGGCCGGTCGACAGCTCGCTCGTCCGCAAGTACTCCTGGACCGGGTCGCTGGCCTACATCGAAAACGGCGCCGGACGGCTCGAGACGCGGGAAGCCGAGGGCGAGTTCGGCATCGAGTTCCACAGCGGGGACGAGCTGGAACTGACGTACGCCCGAAGCTACGAGTTTCTGCCCTACCCCTTCCCCATCGCCTCGGACATCACCCTCGGCGTCGGCGGCTACGAGTTCGACTACGTGGAAGCCGAACTGCAGCTCGGCCAGCAGCGGCGGCTGTCCGGCCAGTTCTTCGTCGAGTACGGCGACTTCTACAGCGGCAGCAAGACGACGTTCGGCTGGGGCTGGGGTCGCGTGAATCTGAGCCCGCAGTTCCTGCTCGAACCCAGCGTCTCGTTCAACCGCCTCGAGTTCCCGGAGGGCAAGTTCAACGTGGAACTCGTCGATCTCCGCGCCGTCTACACGATGACGCCGCGCATGTTCGTCAGCGCCCTGTTTCAATACGACTCGGAGAGCCGGGGACTCGGGGCGAACGTGCGGCTCCGCTGGGAGTACACCCCCGGCAGCGAGCTGTTCGTCGTCTACAACGAACGGCGCGACACGTTGACGCCGGGTTTCCCGGGGCTCGACAGCCGCGCGCTGATCGTCAAGGTCACCCGCCTGTTCCAGCTGTAGCGTTCTGAACGCCAAGTGCTAAGCGATCGCCCGGAACCACCGGCCGAGCAAGCGTTCCACGAACGGGCTGACCCGGCCCTTCCGCCACTCGTTCGCCGCCCTCTTCAGTGCTTCGGACTGCGTCGGATAAGGGAGGATCGTCGACGTGAACCTGGAGAGACCCAACCTGTGGGTCACCGCCAGAGCGAGAGGAGCGATGAGCTCGCCGGCATGCGCGGCGACGACCGTCGCTCCGAGTACGCGGTCGCTGCCCCGGGCAAGGACGACTCGCAGGAAGCCCTGCTCCTCGCCGTCGAGGAGGACGCGATGGTTCTTCGACAGGTCGACGTCGATCACGTCGACCGCGACGCCCAGCTGCTCCGCCTCGACCCGGCTCAAGCCGACATGCGCGAGTTCGGGCGCGGTGTACGTCGCGCGCGGCACAACCAGGCGGTCGGCCCGCGCGCTGGGCAGGAACAAGGCGTTCTGGATGACGATGCCGGCATGGGCCTCCGCCAGATGAGTCAACTTGGGCGCCGGCGTTACATCGCCGGCAGCGTAGATCCGGCGATTCGTCGTGCGCAATCGGCGGTCGACGACGATCCCCGAGGCGTCGTGCTCCACGCCGACCTCGTCGAGCCCGAGGTCCTCGGTGTTCGGAGAGCGCCCCACGGCGACGAGGATCTCGTCGAACGTCCCGTCGCGGCGCTTGCCGTTGTCATCGACGTACGCGACGTGGG
Organism: Candidatus Multivoraceae bacterium; assembly: GCA_965219625.1. Taxonomy (GTDB): domain Bacteria; phylum Acidobacteriota; class Thermoanaerobaculia; order Multivoradales; family Multivoraceae; genus Multivorans. Next base: position 1,470,351 of record OZ244782.1, read on the forward strand.
CGCCTCCGCCGTCCAGGGCTGTCGCCCGCTTGATCTGCACTCCGAGCTCGAGCTCGACGCCGTCGCGCCGGAGTGCGCGCTCGACCACCGCCGCGGCGTCCGGATCCTCCCGCGGCAGAATGCCGGGCTGCAGCTCGAACATCGTCACCCGGCTGCCCAGCCGCGCGAACGCCTGGGACAACTCGCAGCCGATCGGACCGGCGCCGATGACGCCCAACCGAACCGGCCGCTCGGTCAGGGCGAAGACGGTCTCGTTCGTCAGGTAGTCGCAATCCTCGAGCCCCGGAATCGGCGGCGCCTGTGGCCGCGCTCCGGTTGCGACGACGGCCCGGCGAAAACCGAGTTCGCGGTCGCCGGCGGGTCCGGTCACCGACACCCTCCGGCCCGAGAGGAATCGTCCTGCGCCCAGATAGACGTGAACGCCGGCATCCTGGAAGCGTGCCGCACTGTCGTCGAAGCTGATTGCCGAGCGGATGCGGCGCATGCGCTCCATCGCCGCCGCGAAGTCTCCCGGGCCGCTGGCCGCCGGCGCGCCGAACCCGGCGCTGGCGGAGGCGGCGTGCCAGCGACGGGCCGCCGCAAGCACGCCCTTCGACGGCACGCAGCCGAAGTTCAGGCAGTCGCCGCCCATCAGTCGACGCTCGATCAAGGCCACCCGGGCGCCCAGGCCCGCCGCGACGATCGCAGTGACGAGCCCCGCGGTGCCGGCGCCGATGACGACCAGGTGATAGCGGGCCTCGGGCGCCGGGTTCGTCCAGTCCTCCGGCATCACCTGCTCCTTGAGTTCCCGGTCGTGCCGGTCGTTCGTCAACAACTCCGGTCTCGTCATCAAGCGCCCTCCTCTTCGACCTCCTCATCGAGCGCCCGACGAGCGATCCGAACGATGATCGTCGTGACGACGAACACGGCAACGAGGCCGACGCCCCAGGCGACGTACTCGTACCAGCCGCGCTCTTCGCCGACGCCGGCGGCGACCTGCGCGAGATCGCCCGCCACCTTGCCGGAGTACACGTAGAGCAAAGTCGCCGGCAGCATGCCGAAGCAGGCCAGCACGTAGTCGCGAAGCCGTACCCGGGAGAGGCCGAGGGCGTAGTTCAGCAGAACAAAGGGCACGACCGGCGTCAACCGGAGCAGAACGACGATCTTCAGGCCGTCCCGCCCGATCGCGTGATCGATCGCGGCGAACCGCGGCATGCCGGCGATCCTCCGCTCGACCGCGGCGCGGGCGAAGTGGCGCGAGACGAGGAACGCGGCGATCGCACCGAGGGACGCGCCGAGGAACACGAGAAGCGTGCCCTTCGCAAGCCCGAAGATCGCGCCGCCGGCGAGCGTCAGCAACGACCCCGGGATGAACGCGACGGTCGCCGCCACGTAACCCACGACGAACACGAGCGGCCCCCAGATGCCCAAGCCGTCGACCCAGACGCTGAACTCGGGAAGGCAGGCGGCGGCCTGCCGGCCGAACAGCAGGACGATCGCAACGAGGCCGAGAAGCACTCCCAGGCGGACGACGCGCCGGGCCCGGCCCTCCGGCGGCGCGCCGGCGATGGCGCGTCCCGGTTCGGTCATCCCTCGCCTCCGGCCAACCGATGCGCCGGGGCCGCGAGATCGAACACGGTCTTCACCGGCGTGTACACGGCGAGCGGCAGCTCGACGAACCGGGTCTCCCAGCCCGCCATCGAACCGTTCCACAGACCGGGCCGTTCGAGCGACCGCAGCGGCCTCCCATCGTGGCTCTTCTCGACCAGGAAGCTCCGCTCCGCGTCCGCGTAGTCGGCGAGCCGGTACGCCCCGCCGCCGGGCAGAGCGGCCGCGCAGACGAGGAACACGGGATTGAAGTGTGTCGACTCGTCGAAGATGGCGGCCTGCTCCGGATGGTCCACGTCGACTTCGGAGGCTTCGACGATCTGAAGCTCGGCGGCGCCGGATGCTCCACGAACCCAGAACGGGGCGCCACCCGCGTCGCCGACTCTCCGCACGACGCCGCAGACGCGGACGGGTCGCGAAGAATCCTCGGCCATCCTGAGCGCGATGCCGGCGAGGCGATGCCACGCCCCCACCGCCTCCGCCTGCCGCGACTCCGGCTGCACGTTGTCGATGTTCTTCATTGCCACGAGTTCGAAACCGTCGTCGAACAGAGTCTGCAGGTTGCCGAGCAGAGCGCCATGCCCTCCCGGCCGGAGCAGCAGGGATGCTCCCGGTGAACGGGCGACGCGAAACGGCCGACCCTCCGCATCGACGGCCAGGCTGTCCGTCGACGGCGACTGCTCGGAGAATGTCACGTCGAACCGGCAGCCGAGACGGCGCTCAAGGACGGGCAACCGCTCGGCCAAGAGCGCGTCGAACGTCGACCTGTGGGAGGAGGCGACCGTGAAGTGAACCGCCGTCAGGCCCGATCCGGCCCCGGCGACCGTGGCAGCAGCCTCGACGAGGTGCTCCTCGAGGGCGCTCCGCCGCTCACCGTCGGGATAGAGGTGGAACGGAATGACCGCCTTCGGCGCCTCGCCGTGCAGCGCGAGCACCGTCGCCGGGTCGGCGCCGAGCAAGCGACCCAGCTCGAGTCGTTCGAACCGCTCGAGTGCACCGTCCGCGTCCTCGCCGGCGCCGGCAGTCAAGGCTGCCCGCAAGTCGGCGAACAGACGCGACGCTGCACCCGACGCCGGCACGAAGCGGACGAACCGGCGCGAACGCAGGGCGGCACGGCCGATATCGGCAAGCTCCGCGCCCTCGGCCTCCGCAGGCATCGGCACGATGCCGTCACCCAGCCGGGCAGGCCGCACGAGTTCGACGCTTCGCTGCGGTTCGTTCAGTCGAGCGAGCTGACGCCGCGCCTCCTCCCATCCGATACCGCGGGCTTCGAGTTCGTCGCGGTCGGCAGCGGTCAAGCCGCAGCCGTCGCCGACGTCGTCCACTCCTCTCACGCCGAGTAGACCGGAAGGCGTTCGAGACAGTCCGCGACGGTCGGGGCGCGGAGGTCGCGATCCGAGAGCAGCGGGGCGTCGAGCGGCCAGTCGATACCGATCTGCGGATCGTCCCAGGCGATGACGAGTTCGTCGTCCCGGTCGTAGAAGTCGTCGCACTTGTACTCCACGTCGGCGGTTTCGCTGAGTACGCAGAAACCGTGGGCGAAACCGCGTGGGATGTAGAGCTGGCGGAAGTTCTCCTCCGAGAGCAGGCAGCCGGTCCAGCAGAGAAACGACGGCGAGCCGCGGCGCGCGTCGACGGCGACGTCGAAGATCTCGCCCCGCGTCGCACGCACGAGCTTCGTCTGCTCGCGGCGGCACTGGAGGTGGAGCCCGCGCAGGGCGCCGCGGCCCGAACGGGAGTGGTTGTCCTGCACCCAAGGCCGGTCGACCCGGAGCGCCTCGAACGTCGACCGGTTGTAGCTCTCGAGGAAGAAGCCGCGCTCGTCCCGATGCACCGCCGGTTCGACGATGACGACGCCGGGCAACTCCGTCGATCGGACGGTGGGCGGAACGCTCATCCAGCCTCCTCGAGGACGAGCCGCAGGTAGCTCCCGTGGTCGTCGTTCGTCCGGTCGGCGAGAATCTCCAGCTGCTCCGCGTCGATGTAGCCCATCCGGAAGGCGACCTCTTCGAGACACGCGACCTTCAGCCCCTGGCGCTCCGCAAGCGCCGAGATGAAGTTGCTCGCCTGGAGAAGCGCCTCGTGGGTACCCGTGTCGAGCCAGGCGAAGCCGCGGCCCATGAGCTCCACCCGCAGAGTCCCCTCCTCGAGGTAGAGCCGGTTGAGATCCGTGATCTCGAGCTCACCGCGCGCGGACGGTTCGAGGGTCCGAGCGCGGTCGACCACCCGCCGATCGTAGAAGTAGAGGCCGGGGACCGCATAGGACGACCTGGGCGCCTTCGGCTTCTCTTCCAGGCCGACGACCCGCTTCCGGGAATCGAACTCGACGACGCCGTAACGCTCGGGGTCGCGCACGCGATACCCGAAGATCGTCGCGCCGGCTTCCCCGTCGTGACGCGCGGCAGCGCGCCGCAGGAGCTCCGGCAGTCCATGCCCGTAGAAGATGTTGTCTCCCAACGCGAGCGCGGCCCGCGCGCCGCGAAGATGCTCGGCGCCGATCAGGAACGCCTGGGCGATGCCCTCCGGCGCCTCCTGAACCGCGTACGTCAGTTCCAGCCCGAGCGCCCCGCCGTCGCCGAGCAGACGCCGAAAGGACGGCTGATCCCGGGGCGTCGTGATGATCAGGATCTCGCGCACCCCGGCCATCATCAGGGTCGACAACGGATAGTGCACCAAGGGTTGGTCGTATACCGGCAGCAACTGCTTGCTCACCGCCCGCGTCACCGGATGAAGCCGGGTGCCGGCGCCGCCCGCGAGGAGAATCCCCTTCAGCGGACTCACGTTCCGGCCGCCAGTCGGGCGTCAAGCCCCCGCCGTGGCCGACCGGCGCCGGCGGTCACGTCTTCACACCAGTCGCGGTGGTCGAGATACCAGCGCACGGTCGCTCGAAGCCCGCTCTCGAAGTCGTGCTCCGGGGCCCAGCCCAGTTCGCGCTTCGCCCGGCCGGGGTCGATCGCGTAGCGCAGGTCGTGACCGGGGCGATCGGCGACGAAGGTGACGAGATCGCGATAGCGGTCGACGCCTCGTGCCCGGAGCGCCGGGTTCCGCCGTGCCGGAACCTCCGCTTCGAGCGCCGAGCAAATCGCCTCGACGACCTCCACGTTCGTCCGTTCCGCCTCGCCACCGAGGTTGTAGCTCGCGCCCGGCCGGCCCCGCTCGAGCACCTGCAGCAGGCCGGCGCAGTGGTCTTCCACGTGCAGCCAATCGCGGACATTCGCGCCTTCGCCATAGATCGGCAGCGCCTCGCCGTCCAGCGCGTTCAGGATCATCACCGGGATGAGCTTCTCGGGGAACTGGTAAGGGCCGTAGTTGTTCGAGCAGTTTGTCACGATTGCCGGCAGATCGTAGGTGCGATGGTAGGAACGAACAAGATGATCCGCCGCTGCCTTCGAGGCGGAATACGGCGAACTCGGATCGTACGGCGTGTTCTCCCGGAACACACCCTCGGCGCCCAGGCTGCCGAACACCTCGTCCGTCGAAACCTGGATGAACCGGAAGCGGGCCTGTTCCGCCGCGGACCGGCCGGCGATGCCGCTACGAGCCGCCTCGAGCAACTCGAACGTGCCGACGACGTTCGTGCGAACGAAGTCTTCGGGGCTGTCGATCGAGCGGTCGACGTGACTCTCCGCCGCAAAGTTGATCACCGCCGTCGGTCGATGGCGGGCGAATACGTCGCGCACCGCGGAGCGTTCAGCAATGTCCCCCTGGACGAACTCGTAGCGCGGATCGTCGGCCACCGCCTCGAGGTTCCGCAGGTTTCCGGCATACGTCAGCTTGTCGAGAACGACGACCCGGCGTTCCGGCGCCCCTTCGTCGGCCAGCGCCCTCGCCGTGAAGTTGCAGCCGATGAAGCCGGCGCCGCCGGTCACCAGCAAGGTCTGGGCCGCGGACACGTGAAGCGCCTCAGGCTGCCGGAACGGGCGGCAGCAGGGCCGCCGCGGCGGCGATCACCTCGTCGTGGAGCAGGCGGTTCGTCACGATGACGCCGCGGTTGCCGTCCAACGTGCGGCCCAGGCTGAAGTCGAGATTCCGCCCGTAGGCGTCCGTGACGCGGCCGCCGGCGGCAGCGACGACCGCGAAGCCGGCCGCATGATCCCAGATCTTCTCCCGATACGTCGCCGAAGTCGGCAGCCGGAGGTAGATCGACGCATCGCCGCGAGCGATCGCACCGTACTTGCACTGACTGTCCATCCGCACCGGCGACGCGGTGACACCGAGGCTGGCGGCGATCCGCGCATGGCGATCGTGGTCCGAGTGCATCGCCTCGGCCGATTCGCAGAAGGCCGCTCGACTTCCCTCGGCTACGGCTGAGACGCGGATCATCCGCGGCTCGGCGGCAGACGAGGAGAGCGGCAGCTCCCAGGCGCCCCCGTCGCGATGAGCGGCGAACAGGCAGCCGCGGCCACTCGCGGAGTCCAGGTTCGGACACCCGAGCACCCCGCCGATCACCTCGCCGTCCGCCATCAGCCCCAGGGCGATCGCGTACTGCTGGCCGCGCAGGAATCCCTTCGTCCCATCGATCGGGTCGAGCACCCAGAACCGTCCGCGCGCGCCGCCCCCAGCCGAGCAGCGGTCAATCGCCGAACGGACCTGGTCGACCGTCACGCCGGGCGCCTCGGACCGCACCGCCGCCGCGACGCGCTCGAGTTGCTCCTGACCTGCCGAGCTCGAGAGCTCGCTCGTCGACTCCTCGCCGACGATCCGCTCGTTCGCAGGCAGAGCGAGGCTGATCAGGGCCTGCGCGGCGTAGTCGGCCACGGTGACCGGCGAGCGATCTCCCTTCGTCAGGAAGTCGCCGGTCAGTTCCTTCTGCAACCGACGGGTGACGCGACTCGCGATACGCACCGCGTGAATCGCCGCCGTCAGCTCGCCGTAGTCCAGGTTGTCGGGACGAACGCTCATGCCCGGGCGATCTTATGGCGTAGCCCCGGCGTGGAACACTGACGCCGCGGGGAGGCAGTGGGCAAGAGTGAGACAAGAGTGAGCCAACCGGAATCCGATGAGGCCGCCCTCGTGGCGGCGGCGATCGAAGGGTCGGAAACCGCCTTCCAGACGCTGGTGGAGCGCTACCAACGTCCGGTATGGAGCCTGGTCGTCCGCATGGTCCGCGATCCCGGCGCCGCCGAGGACATTACGCAGGAGGTCTTCGTCAAGGCCTGGCTGGCTCTGGATCGCTACGACCCCAGGCGGCGCTTCGCCAGCTGGCTGTTCAAGATCGCGAGCAATGCTTCGATCGACCAGCTCCGTCGCCGGACACTGCCAACCGCGCCGCTCGAGAGCGGGGACAGTGACGAGTCGTCCCTCCTCGACCGGATCGAGGACGAGCGCGCGGAGGCCGCCGACACGCTGCTCAAGCGGCACGAGCTCTCCGCCGCACTCGATGCGGCGCTGGCTGCGCTTCGGCCCGAGTACCGTCTGGTCATGCTCCTGCGCTTCAAGGAAGACCTGCCGTACCGCGAGATCGCCGAGATCACCGGCATGCCGCTCGGCACGGTGAAGACGAATCTCCGCCGGGCACGCCGCGAAGTCGAGGACCGCCTGCGCCGGCAGGGCGTCGTGTGAAACCGCGACGGCGCCCGATCCGTAGGGCGAAGGGAACGGATCGGAGGCTGGGCGGCCGCGACGTAGAATGACCGACACGGCGAAGTCCGACGAACATGCGAAACCGAATCGACCTTCACGCTCTCTTCGCGTCGCTTGAGGAACTGGAGCCTCGAGCGGGCTTCACGGACCGTGTGATGCGGCAGATCGCGGCGACTCGCCGGCAGCTCGACAGGTCGGAGCGCGCCGCGACCTGCCGCCCGCGACGGTCTCGCTGGGGACGCGTCGGCGCGTCGCTGGCGGCCGCGGCAACGATGTGCCTGCTCGCCGGCGGAGCGCTGCTCGCTCCGACGACGTGGCTCCGGCTTCTCGACGCGGTCGAGGCAACCGTGTTCGGCTCCGTCTGGCTGCTCGCCCGACTCGCCGCGGTTCTCGTCGAAAGCCTGGCCCTGCTCGCCGGCGTCGTCCGCATCGGCGAAGCGCTCGAGCCGGTCGTCACGACGCCGGCCGCCGCCGCCGCCACGCTGTTCGCGACCCTGCTCTGTCTGACGGTCGTCTACCTGTTCCATCGTTTCTCGGCCGGGGCGGAACGCCGCCGGCCGCCGGCCGCCGCACGCGCCGGAGCCCTGCTCCTGGTCGGCGGAATCTGCGTAACCGGCGCCGCCTTCGGACAGCCGCAGACCGCCGCGGAAGAGGTCCAGGAAGAAGCGAGTGGCGCCCTGGATGAAGTCCGTGAACAACTCGACGCGGTCGGCGAAGAAACGCAGAGCACGATCGAGGACACGCTCGAGCGCCTGGACGACATCGAGAGGAACTTGAGCGATCGAGGCGGCGACGACCTCGTCGACCTCGACAACAAGGTGTCCTTCGGGAGCACCGTGCGGGTCGGTCGGGGCGAGGTGACTTACGACATCGTCGCCATCGGCGGCGGCGTGAAGGTCGACGGCGAAGTCCGCGGCGACGCCGTGTCGATCGGCGGTGGAGCGAAGATCGACGGCCGCGTGACCGGCGAAGTCGTCGCCATCGGCGGCGACGTGGAGCTTGGTCCCGAAGCGGAGGTACTCGGCGACATCGTGTCCGTCGGCGGCCGGGTGGAACGCGAGGACGGCTCGACCGTCATCGGGGAGATCTCGGAAGTCGACTGGGCCGGCCTCGATTGGGACTGGAACTGGGACGAGGGCTGGGGCGACGGCTGGCGCCGCGGCTGGTTCCCCGGCAGCGGAGAACGGCCGCCCTTCTTCCGCCTCGGCCGGATGTTCGACTTCGTTCAGTCCATCGCGCTGACCGGACTCCTGATCGTCATGGCCGGCCTCGTCCTGCTCGTCTTGCCGGCAGTCGTCGACCGCGTGGGCACTGCCGTCACGAGGTACCCCGCGCTCATGTTCGCCGTCGGCGTGGGCATCGAGATCTTCTTCATCCCCGCCCTGATCATCGCCGTGCTCCTGTTGACGATCACGTTGATCGGCATTCCCGTCGCGATTCTGCTCGTGCTCGTCGCGTTCCCCGCCCTGGCGATCTTCTTCGTCGTCGGCTACGCCGGCGCCGCGAGTGCGGCGGGCGCCTGGTGCCGCGGGCGTTTTCCTGCGCTCCGCAACGTGACGGACAGCGCCTTCGCCACCTTGGCGCTCGGCGTGCTGACCATCCAAGCGCTCGCGCTTGGCGCGGATCTCCTCGGATTCCTCGGCCTTCCGTGGGTCTTCCGCATCATGTTCGCGGTGCCCGGCTTCGTCATCTGCTTCGTCGCCTGGGCGATGGGTCTGGGCGCCGTGGTGATGACCCGTTTCGGCGCGGCGGACTACGAAGGCGGCGTCGCCGCGCTCACGTTGCCGGCAGCGCCTTCCGAATCCGGCGCCGCGGGAGCCAGTTCACCGGGCGAGCCCGGCGGAGGCGACGCCGGCGACACGGCAGCGGAACCGCCCGAGCCGCCGAAGGCCTGAGGGCCCGCGCGGTCGTCGACCGCGCCGTAGTAGGGTTGCCCCATGCCAGCCCGAGGGCTCGCCAGCCTCGTTCTGCTCGCAGCCCTTCCATTTCCAGGCGCAGCAACGGCTGCCGACGAGATGACGGAGGCCTGCCGCGAACTGCAGGACGGAGCGAATCCGTACTTCGGCAGGGCCGAAGTCAAGGCGCTCCGAGCCGAGCTGGCCGCGAACCCGGCAGATCCCGAGACCGCTGCCAGGCTTGGAGGCGAGTTGCTCCGGCTGGGCGAAACCGCGGAGGCGATCGAGCACTTGTCCGCGGCGACCCGCGCGCTGGCGGCCCCCGCCGCCGAACGGCCCACGGTGGCCGAGTGGAACCTGGCGCTGGCCCACCTCCAGCGGGCCGAAGACCTGAACTGCGTTCATCACGCCGACGCCGATCCGACCGCGGCAAGCGAACCCGGCGGCCCGGACGACGCCCGTCGGCGTCGCCGGTCGGCGGACAGCTGCATCCTGCCGCTCGCGTCGTCCGCGGTCCACTCCCGCCCGGAACACGCGCGGGCGGCGGGCGATCTGCTCCTGGCGATGCTCGCGGAGGGGCGGCCGACCGGGTCCTGGCGGCGACGGGCGGAGTGGCTGCTCAACGTCGCCCGGCGATTGACGGGCGAGTTCCCCGCCGGCGTACCGGCCGGGTACCGGATTGACGAAGAGGCGTTTTCCTCGTCGCCCCTTCCGGGCGGGCGCTGGCGCAACCTCGCGCCGGAGCTCGGTGTCGACGTGCTCGATCTGGCGGGCGGAGCGATCGTCGACGACTTCGATGGCGACGGTCTGCTCGACCTCGTCACCTCGACCTGGGAACCGTGCGGTCCGCTCGCGGCGTTTCGCGGCGACGGGCGGGGCGGTTTCGAGGACGTCGCCGAGGCGTGGGGGCTCAAGGGTCAACTCGGCGGGCTGAATATCGTCCACGCCGACTACGATGGCGACGGGTGGCTCGACCTGCTCGTGTTGCGCGGCGCCTGGCTTCTTCAGGATGGGCGAATCCGCAACTCGCTGCTGCGCAACGAGCTGCAGGGCGGCGGCCGCTTCGTCGATACGACGGACAGCGCGGGCCTCGCGGCGCCGGCCTACCCGACCCAGACCGCAGCCTGGGGAGACTATGACGGGGACGGCGACCTTGACCTGTACGTCGGCAACGAGGCGGACGAGGCCCGCGAGTACCCGTCGCAGCTGTTCCGCAACCAGGGCGACGGCACGTTCGAGGATGTCGCGGACAGCGCCGGCGTGAGGAACCTGCGTTACGCGAAGGGCGTCGCATGGGGCGACGTGGACAACGATGGCGACCTCGACCTGTACGTCTCGAACTTCGGCGCGAACCGGCTCTACCTGAACGACCGCGGCGCGTTCCAGGATGCGGCCGTCCGTACCGGCGTCACCGAGCCGGAGCGCCAGAGCTTCGCCACCTGGTTCTTCGACTACGACAACGACGGCGACCTCGACCTGTACGTCGGCGACTACCGCGACCAGGCCACCGAGGTCGTCGCGTCGTTCATGGGCCGGGACGCGGGCGTGGGCCAGCCCCTGCTCTATCGGAACGACTGCGGCCCCGAACCGGGCTGCGGCGGCGAGCTGCGGATGACCGAAGTGTCGCGGGAACTGGGGATCCGCCGCCCGGCCCTGCCGATGGGGGCGAACTACGGCGACCTGGACAACGACGGCTGGCTCGACTTCTATCTCGGCACCGGCGAACCGGACCTCGCCAGCCTGCTGCCGAACCTGATGTACCGCTTCGATGGCGAGCGCTTCCGAGAAGTCACGTTCGCCGGCGGCTTCGGCCATCTCCAGAAGGGACACGGCGTCGCGTTCGGCGACCTGGACCGTGACGGAGACATGGATCTCCTCCATCAACTCGGCGGCTTCTATCCGAGCGACACGTTCGGCAACGCCCTGTTCGAGAACCCGGGCAGCGGCAACGCCTGGGTCACGCTGCGCTTCCTCGGCGGCGGCGCTGCCGGGGACGGAGCGAACCGGTTCGGGATCGGCTCGCGGGTCGCTCTCCATGTCGACGGACCGAGCGGCGAACGGACGATCCACCGCGTCGTCGGTTCCGGCGGGTCGTTCGGTGGGAACAGCATGCAGCTCGAAGTCGGGCTCGGAGACGCGGACCGGATCGTGGAACTCGAGGTGCGCTGGGCGGGCAGCGGCACAAGCCAGACGTTCCACGACGTGAGGCCGCGGGCGATCTACCGGATCGACGAGCGCGCGCGAGATCTCGAGCGCATCGACGCGCCGGCATTCCGCCTGGGCGGCGGGCGATGAGACGCGCTGTCGCCGCCGCCGTCGTCGGGTTCGTCTCGGCGCTTTCCCCCGGTCCCGTCGCGGGCGGAACGAGCGAGCTGCGGCTCGTCGACGTGACGACCAGCGTCGGAATCGACTTCGAGCACCGGAACGGAATGAGCGGCCAGCTCTACTACCCCGAGGTGGTCGGCGCCGGCGCTGCACTGTTCGACTACGACAACGACGGCGACCTCGACCTCTATCTGGTCCAGGGCGGAACCCTCGACGGGAATGGCGATCGTTCAGAACCGCCCGCGGCATCGGCCGGCGACCGTCTCTATCGGAACGACCTCGAGGCGACCGGCGGCGGCACGAGGGTCCGCTTCGTCGACGTCACGGAAGAAAGCGGCATCGAAGCCACCGGCTATGGCATGGGCGTCGTCGCGGCCGACCTGAACAACGACGGCTGGGTCGACCTTTACGTGCTGAACCTGGGCCGAAACGAGCTCTGGCGGAATCAGGGCGACGGAACCTTCGCCGACCACACTGGGGCAAGCGGCACGGGCGACTCCCGCTGGAGCATCGCGGCGGCGGCGGCGGACTACGACGGCGACCTGGACCTCGATCTGTTCGTCGTGAACTACCTGAACTTCACGCTTGCCAACCACAAGACCTGTCTGACCGAGCGGGGCGAAGTCGACTACTGCCTGCCCGCCGCCTATCAGCCGGTGGCGGACGGCCTGCTCAGGAACGACGGCGCCGGGAACTTCGAGGATGCGACCGCTGAGGCCGGCATCGTGGAAGCCCGCGCCGGCAACGGCCTCGGCGTCCTCGCGGCGGACCTCGACGGCGACCGCAGGACCGACATCTACGTCGCGAACGACCTGATGCCGAACCACCTCTGGACGAACGCCGGCGACGGTCGGCTCGTCGAGGAAGGGCTCTTAAGCGGTGCAGCGCTCAACGCGGACGGCGAAGCCGAGGCCAGCATGGGCGTCGCCGCCGGCGACTACGACGGCGATGGTGACCTCGACCTGTTTCTGACCCACTTCAACCGCGAGACGAACACCCTCTACCGCAACGACTCCCGGCCAGGTTCGCTCGACTTCCGCGATCGAACGAACGCAGCCGGGCTGGGTCGCCCGAGCTGGGACGCGACCGCCTTCGGGACCGCGTTCGTCGATCTGAACGTCGACGGCTGGCTCGACCTGGCAGTCGCGAACGGCGCGGTCACGTTCGCCGCCGGCAGACCACGAACCGAAGCGGACCCGTTTCCGCTCGACCAACCGAACCAGGCATTCGTCAACGTCGCCGACGGCGAGGGCGGGCGCCGCTTCGAACCCGCGGCGACAGGCCTCCTGGACGGCTCGGGGCCCCGCGTAAGCCGCGGTCTCGCCACCGGCGACATCGACAACGACGGCGACGTCGACCTCGTCATCACGAACAACAACGGCCCGGCCCAGCTTCTCTTGAATCAGGCGCAACCGGGCGCCGACTGGGTGGGACTCGCGCCGCGTCTGAGCAAGACCCGGGGCGGCCGACCGGCGGCGGGGGTCACCGTGCGCATTCACCGCGACGGGGCGAGCCCCCTCATCCGTCGCGCCGGCGGCGGCGGCAGCTACGCGTCCTCGAGCGACCCGCGCGTCACGGCCAGCCTGGGCGGCGCCGCGACGACGCGGGTTGAGGTTCTGTGGGCGGATGGCACGATCGAAGAGTGGCCGAAGCCACCCCTGGCGACCTACACTCATCTCATCTACGGCACGGGACTTCGTCGCCAAGCCAAGGAAGACGGCCGATGAACGATGCTCTCTACCGACTCCGACCGCGCACCCTGCTGGAGGTGTCTGCGGCGCTCATCTTGACGCTCGCCGGGACTCCGGCCGGGGCTCAGATCGGAGGTCTCGACGATCTGAGGACCGTGCCGCCGGTAGACTTGAGCGGCGTCGACCCCGCGGTACGCGACCAGATCCACGCGCAACGCGGATTACTGGACGAAGCCCTCGCCGCCGCGACGGCGGGCGACGGCCAGGAGGCGAGCGCCGAGCGACTCGGGCTCCTGTTCGGCGAAACCGGACAGCTCTATCTGGTCTACGACCTGATTCCTGCCGCCCAAGCCTGTCTCGGAAACGCAGCCTCCCTGCAACCCACGAACTTCCGCTGGACCTATCTCGAAGGCAGCGCCGCCGAGCACGCCGGTCAGTTGGAGCACGCCGCGGACGCCTACGAACGGGCGATTGCCATCCTCCCCGAGGATCCCGCCGCCGTCATCAGGCTGGCTCGGGTCCGCGACGAACTGGGCGAGAGGGACGAGGCCCGCGTGCTCTACGAACGCGCCCTCGGCTTGCCCGGAGCGGCCGCCGCGGCGCGCTTCGGCCTCGGCCGTATCGCCTTCGACACGGACGATCCCGAGATGGCGCTCCGGCATTTCGAGGCAGCTCTGCGGGAACAACCGCGAGCCGACTCCCTGCACTACCACATTGCGCTCGCCCACCGGGCGCTCGGCGACGACGACGCGACGCGCGCCGCAATGGCGCTTCGCGGCGAGGCCGCGGTCGCCTTTCCGGATCCGATCGCCGCAGAGATCCGGGACTCGGCGACCGGTATCGGCGCCCAGCTGTTGCTCGGTCGCGTCGCCCTGACGGCGAATCAGTTCGACGCCGCGGAGGAGCGGTTCCGCACGGCCGTCCGCGACTATCCGGAGAGCGCCGTAGCGAAGCGCTCGTTGGCGGCGGCCCTCGAGCGGATGGGTCGGCGCGCCGAAGCGTTGATGTGGTACCAGGAGGCGATCGATCTTCAACCCGATGACGCCGGGCTCCTGTTTCACGCGGGAAGTCTGTACAACCGGGAAGGCCGCTTCGAGGCTGGCGCCGAGCGGCTGCGGCGAGCGACCGAGCTCGAACCTTCGTTCGGGCCGGCGTGGGTCGAGTTCGCCTCGAGCCTGGGAGAAATCGGCGAACACCTCGAGGCGGCCGAGGCGTTGACCCGGGCGCTCGAGCTGGCGCCGGGCGACCGGAATCTCCGCTTCCACCGCGCCCGAAACCTCGGCCTGGGAAACCGCCGCGAACTCGCGCTGAGAGAGTTCGAGGGGTTGCTCGCCGACTTCGGGGCCGATCCCGAAGTGCTGATCGAGCTCGGTCGGCTCGAACGCGAACTCGGCCGCGTCGCCTCGGCGGCGCGCCGCTACGAGCAGCTTCTCGACGCAGAGGTGACGCCGGCTCAGCAGAGCCTCGCCCACTTCGAGTTGGGGAACATCCGCACCGCTCAGGAGCGCTACGAAGACGCGCTACCCCACTACCAGCGCGCGATCAACAGAAGTCCGGCGTTCAAACAGGCGTACTTGAACCTCGGCACGGCCCTCGGGCGTCTTGGCCGGTTCCACGAGGCTGCACTCGCATCGCGACGAGCGCTCGAAATCGACCCCTCCGACAGTCGTGCGCGAGCCGCCGAGGTCACCGCCCTGTTGCTCGCGGGTGACGAGGCCAGGGTGCGACTGATGCTCGAACAGACACTCGAGCTTCCCGACCAGGGAGGCAGCGCCTACTTCGCCATTCTCCTGGTGCAGGTCCTTGCCGCCGCCGAAAGCGAAGATGTTCGCGACGGCCAAAGGGCTCTCGACCTTGCGATGACGCTCTTCCAGCGCGCCCAGACGCCGGCCCACGGCGACGCGGTCGCGCTCGCCCATGCGGCAACGGGCAACTTCGAACAGGCGATCGCCTGGCAGCAGCGCTTGATCGACAACCTGGAACAAAGCGGCGCGGCCGAGGCGCTCACCGGAGCGAGGGAACGCCTGGCCGCCTATCGGGAAGGACGGGCGCCCCGCGCCCCCTGGCGTCAATGACCGCCTGAGGATCGTCACTCGTCCCGGATCGCGTCCTCGATCTCGCGGAGTCGCTCGCTGAGTTCGCGGCGGGCATCGGCGGCGAACGGGTTCTCCCGGGCGATCGTGAGGAACAGAGCGTCGGAGTCGTCGCGCAGGTTCTCCTCGATCTTCATCATGTGTCGATAGGCAACCGTGCTGAGAGCCGGGTCGGGGACCCGGATCTCGCGCAGGGCCTTCGCCATCCAGTGGGTCAGACCCTGGATGTAGGCCATCTCCGCGTCGTGGCGCTCGGCCGTCATGTGAAGAACCTGGAGTTCAAGATCGACTTCCAGGAAACGCTGGATAGCGTCGACCCGGGCCGGGGCGACCGGGCGGCGGGGAAGGCTGAACACGACCTTGAGCCCGCGGAGACCGCCGGCTCCGCTCTGGGGACCGAACATCGGGTGAGTGCCAATGAACTCGACACCGGGCGGCAAGAGCCGCTCCAGGATCTGCTGCGGTTTCGTCTTGACCGATGCGACATCGACGACGAGGCTGTCCCGGCCGAGATGCGGAACCAGGCGGACGACCGCATGTTCGAGGTCCTGAACCGGCACCGCCGGAATGACGATGTCGCAGGCAGCGCAGGCCTCGACATTCGACCACTCGACTCCCAAGGCCGCCGCTTCCGCCTCCAGGTCGTGACGATCCCACGCCAGAACGTCGAAGCGATCCGCCAAGTGGCCGGCCAGGAAACGGCCGAAGCTGCCGAGACCGACGATCCCGATCGTCCTTGCCCAGCAGCCCTGCACAGCCCGAGCAGCGTAGCAGTCCGAGCTGAACCAGAGGCTAAGATCGCCGACCGAGCTACGGAGGAGGAACGAGATGACCAGGAACGTCGGCGCCGCTCTGGGCGCTCTGATCACCGTGGCAGTGAGCTATGGTTCTCCCCCTGTGGCCAACGCTCAGAGCGACCGCGCGAGCCGCGAACACGTCCTCGCGCTGCTGCGCGAGACGCCGCTCGTCGATGGCCACAACGATGTCCCGTGGCAGTACCGGCTGCGGGTGTCGAACCACCTCGACCAGATCGACTTCCGTGACACGACGGCGCTCGAGCCGCCGATGCACACCGACCTTGCGCGCCTGCGCCGGGGGGGCGTCGGCGCACAGTTCTGGTCCGTCTACATCCCGACCTCGTATACGGGGCCGGGAGCGGCGCGGGTCGTGCTCGAGCAGATCGACCTGGCCCGACGACTCATCGAGCGTTACCCGGACGATCTGGAACTCGCCCTCTCGGCCGCCGACATCGAACGGATTCACCAGGACGGCCGGATCGCGTCGCTCCTCGGCGCCGAGGGCGGTCACTCGATCGAGTCGTCGCTCGGCGTCCTGCGACAGCTCTACCAGACGGGCGTCCGCTACATGACCCTGACCCACTCGAGCAACGTCGCCTGGGCCGATTCGGCCACCGACCAACCCGACCACGGCGGGCTGACCGCTTTCGGTCGCGCCGTGGTGCGGGAGATGAACCGCATCGGCATGCTCGTCGACCTGTCCCACGTGTCGCCGGCGACGATGCACCAGGCGCTCGACGAGAGCCAGGCGCCGGTCATCTTCTCCCACTCCTCGGCCTTCGCGGTGACAGCGAGCCGCCGCAATGTGCCGGACGACGTCCTCCGACGATTGCCGGCCAACGGCGGCGTCGTGATGGTCACCTTCGTGCCGTCCTTCGTCAACGACGAGGTCCGCTCCTACTTCGAGCGTTTCGACACGGAACGTCAGCGTCTCGCCGCCGCGGGCACGGCGGCGCACGATGTCCGTGCCCGGCTCGAAGCTTGGCGCCGGGAGAATCCCGGCCCTCGGGCTTCGCTCGGCGATGTAGCCGACCACATCGACCATATCCGCGGGCTGATCGGTACGGAACACCTCGGCGTCGGCTCGGACTACGACGGCATCCCGACCGTACCGGCTGGCCTCGAGGACCCGTCGCGCTATCCGGACCTGTTCGTCGAGTTGATCCGACGCGGCTACAGCGACGACGAGATCCGGGACATCGCCGGCCGCAGCTTTCTGCGTGCGATGCGCAACGCCGAAGCGACAGCGGAGCGCCTCCAGACCACCGAACAACCGGCCGACCACCTGATCGAGGAACTGGACCGAACGGATGGCTGACCAAGCGCCCAGTCCGATCATCGCCCGTCACGCGTCGACCGTTCTGCTGCTGCGCGATTCGGCGCGCGGGATCGAAGTGTTCATGGAGCGGCGCCACATTCAGTCGGACTTCGTTGGCGGGGCCTACGTGTTTCCCGGCGGCCGGGTCGACCCGGAGGACCGGGTCGACGAAGCCCTGTGCCAAGGACTCACGGACCGCGAGGCCAGCGACCGGCTACGGCTCGACGAGGGCGGCTTGACCTTCTACGTCGCCGCGATCCGCGAGTGCTTCGAAGAGGCCGGCGTCCTCCTCGCCTACGACGAGGCGGGCGAACTCCTCGACTTCTCGGATCCCGGAGTCGGGCGACGCTTCGAGGGGCTCCGCGGCGAACTCAACGCCGGCCGACAGTCCCTGCTCGACATCGCGGCCAGGGAACGACTCCGCCTCGCCACCGACCGGATCAGCTACTGGGCGCACTGGATCACGCCCGAGGGCCAGCCGCGCCGCTACGACACACGCTTCTTCGTCACCCGCGCGCCTCGGAACCAGGTCGCCATCCACGACGACCATGAGCTGACGAGCTCCGCCTGGGTCACGGCGGAGGAGGCGCTCGAGCGGGCTCGCAGACGCGAGTGGATGATCATCTTCCCAACGATCCGCAATCTGCAGAAGCTCGCCGGGTTCAAGACCGCGGACGAGGCGATCGCCGCCGCCGAGGCCCAGGAGGACTTCCCGGCCATCCAGCCCAGAGTTCTGCTCGCCAAGCGCCCCGGCGAACCCCCTCGCGCCGTGATTCCAGGCGAAGAGGGCTACGAGGAGGCGGCCTCCCGGCCCAGCCCCGAGAACGCGAAGGACTGGAAGCGGGCGTTCGCCATCTGACCGAGCGGCGCCTGGTGACGAGTCTCTCCTACGAAGAACCGGCGCGACTCTCCGCTCGCGTCCTGCGAGTTACCCAGAACAACCCCGGTCGATTCACGGGCCCGGGCACGAACACATTCGTCATCGGCGGCGCGACCGGGCCGGTGTTCGTGCTGGATCCGGGCGAGGAGAGCGACGTCCACTTCGCGGCGATCGTCGACGCTGTCGGTGACCGGGACGTGGCCGCCGTGCTGGTCAGCCACCTGCACCGCGACCACTGGCCGCTCGCGCCCCGGGTCGCCGAGCGATTTCGCGCTCGGGTTCGCGCTCACAGAGCGGAGCCGCCCTTCACGGCCGGAGGTCGCCTCGAGGACGGCGAGCAGCTCCGAGCCGGAGGCGCCACGCTACGCGCGATCCACACGCCAGGCCATGCGAGCGACCACCTCTGCTTCCTGTTCGAAGAAGAGAAGGCGCTCTTCAGTGCCGATCATGTGATGGGATGGTCGACGTCGATCATCGCGCCGCCGGACGGCAACCTGAATGAGTACATGGCTTCGCTCGAGAAGCTGGTCGACGCTGTTCGGAGCGGCCAAGTAAAGACCATCCATCCGGGGCACGGCGAGTCGATCGGCGACCCGCTCACGCGCCTCCTCGAGATTCGCGACCACCGCGAGGAGCGGACACGGCAGGCGTTGGCGGCAATCCGGGCAGGCGTCGAGACGATCCCGGCGATGGTCGAGCGCATCTACGCCGACGTGGACGAGAGCCTCCACGCCGCCGCCGCGTTCTCCTTGCAAGCGCACCTCGACTCGCTCGTCGCGGACGGCCTGGTGGTCGAGACAAGGCCCCGGCACTACCGGGCGACCGAATAGCCGGCAGCTGACTCTGGAGGCAGCTACGAGAGCCAGCGCTTGCGGCGGCGATAGTGCTTGACGTCCCGATAGCTCTTCTTCTCTCCAACCTGGGTCAGACCGAGGTAGAACTCCTTCACGTCGGCATTCTCCTGGAGTTCGGCCGGGGTGCCCTCGAGCACGACGCGGCCGCTCTCCATGATGTAGCCGTAATGGGCAATGTCCAGGGCGCGGGCGGCGTTCTGCTCGACCAGGAGGATGGTCGTACCCTCCTCGCGGTTGATCCGCTGGACGATCTCGAAGATCTCCTGGACGAGAAGCGGCGCCAAGCCGAGTGACGGTTCGTCGAGCAGCATCAGCTTGGGATTCGCCATCAACGCCCGTCCGATCGCCAGCATCTGCTGCTCGCCGCCCGAAAGAAAGCCCGCCATCGAAGCGCCGCGTTGCTTGAGCCGCGGAAAGTAGTTGTAGACCCGCTCCAGCGTGTCGTCGACGCCGCTCTTGTCCTTCACGGTGTAGGCGCCGGCGAGCAGGTTCTCCTGCGGCGTCAGGTGCTCGAACACGCGGCGGCCCTCCATCACCTGGAAGATGCCGCGGCGCACGATGTCCTCCGCCGGTAGCTTGTCGATCCGCTCGTCCTCGAACACGACGCTGCCGTCCGTGACCTCGCCGTCCTCCGGATGAAGCAGGCCGGAGATCGCCTTCAAGGTGGTCGACTTGCCGGCGCCGTTCGTCCCCAGCAACGCGGCGATCTGGCCCTGACCGACGTGCAGGGAGAGCCCCTTGAGCACCAGAATGACGTCGTTGTAGATGACCTCGACGTTGTTCAGAGAGAGCATTCGGGTAACTCGCAACGACGACGGCCAGGCATCAGGCGCCGTCCAAGAGGAACTCCGGCGAACCGCCTTACTCCGCGGGCCCCGGGGTTCCGGCCATCAGCATCTCCGTGCGCGGCTGCCAGCGGCCCTCCCGTATCTCGAAGATCCGCATACCCTTCACGCCGCGATGGTCGGTGGCGGTAAAGGTCACCGGGGCCGTCACACCGCCCAGATCGAGCCCGTCGAAGGTCTCGAACGCAGCGTGGATGGACTCGCCGTTCAATTCGCCCGTCGCGGCGGCGCGCTCGATGGCTTCGGTCACAAGATGCGCCACCGTCCACCCCTGTCCGTAGAGCAGACCCTCCTCGTCGATCGACTTGCCTTTCGACTCGAGGTAGGCGGCCGCGTCGTTCAGACCGTCGATCCCCTCGCCGGGGGGCGAAAAGATGATCGAACCCAGAACGCCTTCGGCTGCCTCGCCGGCGAGATCGACGAGCACCTCGTTGCTGCAGTAGTTCAGGCAGGCGAAGCGGAGGTCGAGACCGAGGTCCCTGGCGTTCTTGAGGGCCAGCGATGCTGGTCCGGAGGTGTTCTGGAACACCACCCAGTTCGCGCCGGACTCGGCGATTCGCGTCAGGGTAGCGCTGAAGTCCGTGTTGCCGCGCGCCATCTCGTGCGGCGCCATCTCGATGCCGAGCTGTTCCGCATAGTCCTCGCCGCCCTGACGCCACGGAGAAAGACCGAACGGACTCGGATGGTGCATCAACGCCACGTTCGGCTTCTCGTCGCCGTCGGCCTCCGCCTGCTCGACGAGATAGTCGAGCAGGATGAACAGCTGATCGCTGTAGGTCGTGCCGACGAGGAAATTGTAGGGCGCCTCGTCCGGGTCGCCCAGAACGTGGGAGAACGAAGCGGAGACGAAGGGAATCCGATCGGCCGCGATCCGACCGCGCAGAGCCTCCGTATCGCCGGTGCCCCAGCCCATGAACATGACGGCGCCGGCTTGAATGTACTCCGAGTAGAGCTGTTCGGCCTTTGCCACGTCGTAGCCGTAGTCGTTCCACAGCAACTCGATCTCGCGACCGCCGATACCGCCGCTGGCGTTCAGCCAGTCGTAGTAGTCGCGGATCGCCTCGGCGTACATCGTGCCGACATCCGAGGTCGGACCGGTCAGATCGAAAATCGCACCGATCGTTATCGGCGGATTCTCATCGGACACGGGGTCGCCGCCGCCACAGGCGGCCAGGAGAAGGACGAAGGCAGATGGAACAAGACAGACGAGACGGTTCATGGCGTAGTCTCCTGAAGAGGGCGCAACGCCCCCGGGTAGCCGATCTGTAGGCGCTGGATCATACCTTTCGCGGCCAGGCTGCCGGACCCTCAGTATGAGAACGGCCAGACGCGGAAGTAGTCCTTCACGTTGCGCCAGAGCTTCGCGAGACCCTCTGGTTCGAGCACCAGGAAGAGGATGATCACGAGGCCGAAAACCCCCTGCTGCACATAGGGCAGGACCGTTGCCGCCCAAGGCGCAACGTCCTGCAACGAGCGGCCCAGAGTGTTGATCATCGCCGGGAGCAAGACGATCAGACAGGCGCCGAAGAAGGACCCGGAAATCGTCCCCAGACCGCCGATGATGATCATCGCGAGGTACGAGATCGAGACCTCGATCGTGAAACGCTCCCAGGTGACGATCGAGCGATAGTGGGCGAGCAGGGCGCCGGACAGCCCGACCAGGAAGGACGACGTGGCGAATGCGAGCAGCTTGTACCTGAAGATGTTCACGCCGATCGCCGATGCCGCGACGTCCTGATCCCGGATCGCCACCCAGGCACGGCCGACGCGCGACCGAAACAGGTTCGCGGTGAAGAGGGCGACCGCGAGCGTGACGACGACCAGGATCCAATAGAAGCGCCCGTCGGTGTTCAGCCGGCTACCGAACAACTCGGGCGACGGCACGACGAGGGCCTCGGTGCCGCCAGTCAGACCGTCCCAGTGCGTCACGACGAACTCGACAATCTGCTGTGCCGCAAGCGTGGCGACCGCGAGATAGAGCCCCTTGAGCCGCAGAGAGGGAAGACCGACGACAAGGCCGGCGGCGGCGGTGATCAGCGCCGCGGCGGGAATGCTGAGGTAGAAAGGGACGTCGAGCCGAACCGTCAGCAGGCCGGAGCCATACGCCCCGACCGCCATGAACGCTCCCTGCCCGAGCGAAATCTGCCCCGTGTAGCCGACGAGGATGTTCAGGCCGATGGCGCCGATCGTGGCGATCGCGATCTGGTTCGCCAGATTCAGCCAGAACGGCGACGCGAGGAGCGGAAAGACGACGAGCCCCAAGAGCAGCAGGCCCGTCCGCACCTTCTGCATCGGCATGCGCCGCAGCGCCATGTCCGAGCGGTAGTCGCTGAAGAAGATCCCGGATTCCATGAGCGAAGAGTCGTGAACCGAGGTTCTGCCGTGGGCGGCCGGGTCGCATGCAGCGAAGACGTCGCTGCGGACTGCTAGACCCGCTCGATGATCTCCTTGCCGAACAGGCCGTAGGGACGGATCATCAGGACGAGGATGAGAACGATGTACGGCACGATGAGCTCGAGCCCCGAGGTCGTGTAGCCCGCCGTGTACGCCTCGAGGAGACCGATCGCGGCGCCGCCGACGACAGCGCCGGGCACCGAATCGAGACCGCCGAGGATGACCACCGGGAACACCCGCAAACCGACGAAGATGATGTCGTGGCTGACGCCGACCGTGTTTGCCAGCATGATGCCGGCAACCGCCGCGGTGATCGCGGCCATCGCCCACGCCACCGCGAGCACCCGCTTGATGCTGATACCCATCGACAGCGCCGCCTGCTGATCGTCGGCAATCGCCCGCATCGCGATCCCGTCGCGGGTGTGACGGAAAAAGAGGGTCAGGACGGTCAGCAGGATCGCCGCGATCGCGATGACGAGCAGACGATCGACACCGACGACCGCGCCGAGGAACTCGACCTCGCCGGACGGGATGAAGGCCGGGAAGGCCTTCGGCCGCGCACCCCACAAGCCGTTGACCACCGCCCGCAGCAGACTCGAGAGGCCGATCGTGACCATGATCATCGAGATGACCGGCTCCCCGATGAGCGGTCGCAGGACGAGGCGCTCCACGATCAAGCCGATGAAGGCCGCCGACAGCAGGGTGGCCGCGACGCCGACGCTCCAGGGCAGCCCGACCTGACCGATGAAGGCGAACGCGAGGTAGGCGCCGAAGAGCAGGAACTCGCCCTGAGCGAAGTTGATCACGTCGCTCGCCTTGAAGATGACGACGAAGCCGACTGCAACGAGTGCGTAGACCATGCCGTTCGAAAGACCGGACACGGTGAGTTGAAGGAAGACCTGGGCGTCCATCGTCCGGCGCCTCTCCTCAAGCCGTCGCCAGGGCGGCAATCCGCAGCCGCGTCTCGAGCATCGCCCGAGTGCCGTCCTGGTAAGTGATCTCGTTCTCGATCTCGACCGCCTCGTTGTCGCCGTACAGCGCGTCGACCAACAGGCGGTAGCGGTCGGCGATGAAGCGTCGACGCACCTTGCGGGTGCGGGTCAGCTCCTCGTCGTCCGCGTCGAGTTCCTTGTGCAGCAGGAGCAGGCGCTCTATGCGGGCCGACTCCGGGAGCTCGTCGTTGATGCCGGAGGTGTGCTCGAGCACGAGTTCGTAGACCTCGGGTTTCTGCGCGAGATCGGTGAAGGTCGTATACGGGATCTGACGCCGCTCCGCCCACTTGCCCGCGTTCGCGAAGTCGATCGTGATCAGAGAGGTGACGAACGGATAGTCGCCCCCTCCGAACACGACGGCCTCCTTGATGTAGGGGCTGAACTTCAGCTTGTTCTCGATGAACTGAGGCGAGAACTGCGTACCGTCGTGCAGCTCCATGACGTCCTTCTTCCGATCAATGACGATGAGGTGCCCGTCGTCGTCCATGTAGCCTGCGTCGCCGGAGTAGAGCCAGCCGTCGCGGAGCGCCTCCTTCGTCGCCTCCTCGTTCTTGTAGTAGCCGAGGAACACGGACGGGCTCCTTGTCAGGATCTCGCCGCCCTCGCCGAGCCGGACCTCGGCGCCCGGAACCGCAGTGCCGACGGTCTGGAACTTGATGTCGTCGTCGCGGTGGGCGACGGAGATGCCCGAGACCTCCGTCTGCCCGTAGATCTGCTTCAGGTTGACGCCGATGGCGTGGAAGAAGCGGAAGATATCGGGGCCGAGCGCCGCGCCGCCGGTGTAAGCGCGCCGAATCCGACGCACGCCCAGTTTGTCGCGCAGCCAGAAGAAGCAGGCCCAGTCGGCGAGCCGCCTCTGGGCAGCCAGCAGAGGCGGCAACGAACCGTGCTCGAGCCGAAGATCGGCGGCGCGATAGCCGATGCCGAGCGCCCATTTGTAGACCCTGCGCTTGAGCCACGAAGAATCCTCGATCCGCACCTGGACGTCCGACACCATGTTCTCCCAGATGCGCGGCGGCGAGAACATCATGTGCGGACCGATCTCGCGGATGTCCTGCTGGACCGTCTCCGGCTCTTCGGGGAAGTTCAGCGCAAATCCCGCGAGCAGGCCACAGGCGGCGCCGATCATCTGCTCGCCGATCCAGGCCAACGGCAGGAAGGAGACGAACTCGTCCTCGCTGTGCATCGGATCGATGCTGATGAAGCTATGCGCCATGCTCAGCAAGTTGCGGTGCGAGAGCATCGCGAGTTTCGGCTTGCCGGTCGTGCCGGACGTCGTGGAGAGCAACGCGACATCGTCGGGCGAGGTCGCCTCGACCCAGCCTTCGAATTCGTCGTCGCTGGCGCCGCCGGACAGAGCGGCTCGACCGAGGTCCTCCACTTCGGCGAAGTCGAGCAGGAAATCGTGCGGATAGGAGCCGAGCCCCCGAGGGTCGTAGTAGATGACCCTGGCCACCGGCCGCTCGGCGCGCTGCAGGTCCTCCCAGACCTCCAACAGCTTGTCGACCTGCTCCTGGTCCTCGGCGATGACAAAACGCGCGCCGGCAAACTCCACCAGGTAACGCACCTCGGACGCCACAGAGTCCTGGTAGACACCCATCGACAGAGCCCCGAGCGACTGAGCGGCGAGCTGCGCGATGAGCCACTCGGGCCGGTTGTCACCGACCACCGCAAGGACCTCGTCGCGCCTCATGCCGAGCTCGACCAGACCACGAGCGAAGTGACGGACCCGGTCCGCGTAATCGGACCAGGTGAAGCTCTGCCAGATGCCGAACTCCTTCTCGCGCAGCGCGACCTCGTCGCCGCGCTCGCGCGCGTTCCGGAGCAGCAGCTTCGGCAGCGTATCCGCCCCCGACGGCAGGTCGGCCGTGAAGCTCATCCGTCATCCCCCAGATAGGCGTGGATGACTGCCGGATCGGCCCCCACTTCGTCCGGCGTGCCGCAAGCGATCGAACGGCCGAAATCGAGCACCGCGACCCGGTCCGAAAGGTCCATGACCACGCCCATGTCGTGCTCGATGAGCACCGTCGTCACGCCGCGCTCCTCGTTCACGTCGAGGATGAAGCGGGCCATGTCCTCCTTTTCCTCGACGTTCATGCCGGCCATCGGCTCGTCGAGCAGCAGGAGCCTGGGGTCGAGGGCGAGCGCTCGCGCGAGTTCGAC
Organism: Candidatus Multivoraceae bacterium; assembly: GCA_965219625.1. Taxonomy (GTDB): domain Bacteria; phylum Acidobacteriota; class Thermoanaerobaculia; order Multivoradales; family Multivoraceae; genus Multivorans. Next base: position 1,495,768 of record OZ244782.1, read on the forward strand.
CCGCTTCTGGAGCCCGTACGCGAGGGTGCCTACCGCCTGGTGACGGAGATTCTCGATTTCGAGAAAGTCGATCACCTCCTCCACGGCCGCTCGATGCTCGATCTCCTCGCGCCGCTGCCGACCCCAGTAGACGCCGCAGGAGAGCACGGAGCCGCGCATGTGGATGTGACGGCCGAGCATCAGATTCTCAAGCACCGTCATCCCCCGGAAGAGCTCGATGTTCTGGAAGGAACGGGCGATGCCGAGTTGGGCCACCCGGTGCGGTTGCCGACCCATCAGCGACACCGGCTGTTCGTCGGGCGCCGAAGTGTAGGTGATCGATCCCTGCTGTGGCCGGTAGAGGCCGCTGATCGAGTTGAGCAGCGAGGTCTTGCCGGCGCCGTTCGGTCCGATGATCGCGAACACCTCGCCGTGCCGCACGTCGAGCGCGACGTCATCCAGAGCGTGGACGCCGCCAAAGGACAGGGTGAGACCCGAGACGTCGAGACAGGTCGACGCCGCAACCTCCGTTGACGCTGGTTGGACCACGGCGGCGTGATTGTATGCGGAAGCCCAAGCCGGCGAGTCAGCGCGACGGTTCCGTCCGTTCGATCTGCCAAGATCGATCGTCCGCGCCGTACCGCGCGAGCATCTTCAGGAGATCTCATGACGGATCACTTGGCGCCCGTCAGCACGACGCACCCCAGAGCCCGAGGATTGCGGCTCGAAGCCATTCGACTCGCCGGTCCGGCGCAGGCCTGAGGCGTGACCGGCGTGAACGGTCCGCGCGTCGCCTGCGTTCGCCGGGCGGCCGAGCGCGAGAAGGAGCTCCTGCGAGCGAAACGCCTCGAGAGAACGATCTCCTGGTCGCGGCTGGGGGCAGTAGCCTTCACGTTGGTGCTCGCCTGGACCGCGGCTCAGGCCGAGCTCCTGCCGCTCCGCGCCGCGGCCGTGCCGGCGCTGATCTTCCTCTTTCTCATCCTCGCTCACGAGCGAGTTCTCCGCCGCGTGGCCCGGCTCGAGCGCGCGCACGACTTCTATCGGCAGGCACTGGCCAGACTCGACGGCGACTGGCGGGCCGGCGGCCGGGATGGCGCGCGATTCCGGGGCGAGTGCGCTGACCACATCCATGCCGTCGACCTCGATCTGTTCGGCCGCGACTCGCTGTTCCGATTGCTCTGCCGGACGCGGACTCGCGCCGGCGACGAACTGCTCGCGGCCTGGCTGCTCGAGCCGGCATCGCCGGCGGTCGTCCGACAACGGCAAGAGGCGGTCGCGGAACTGGCGCCCAAACTCGACTTCCGAGAGCGCCTGGCCGTGTGTGGGCCGAGCGTTCGCGCCGAACTCGACCCCGCGGCCCTGCTCAGTTGGGCCGCGAGAACGAACCTCCGGCGCACCGTCAGAAGCCGAGGCGGCCGAAGCCTGCTGCCACTACGCCTCTTGCTCGGGGTCGTCGCGGCGCTGAACGTCGTCACGCTGGTTGGATGGCTCGGTTTCGGCTGGCGGCCTTCACCATTTCTCGCCCTGGCGGTGGTCTGTATCGTCTGGGGCATGCAGGCGCGGCGCCGCCTGCGGGCTACCCTGGCCGGCGTCGAGCGGGCGGGCCGCGATCTCGGGTTGCTGGCGGAACTCATCCGAACGATCGAGGCCGAGCCGTTCGAGAGCGAGCGGCTCCGAGCGCTCGCCGCCGACCTCGGCAGGGACCGGAGCGTTGCCGCTTCGCGCAGTGCGCGGCGGCTCGAGCGCCTCGTCGAACTCCACGACTCGATGGGCAATGCGTTGTTCGCGCCGTTCGGGATGCTCGTTCTGTGGGCGCCGCAGGTCGCTTGCGCCATGGAGACCTGGAGGCGGCAGCATGCCAGCGCTGTCAAGGCCTGGATCGGAGCGATCGCCGAGATCGAGGTGCTGGCGAGCTTCGCCTGTCACTCCTACGAGCACCCCCACGACGTCTTTCCTGCCGTCGTCGAGCCGGCCCCTGACGGTCCAGTGTTCATCGGACGACAGCTCGGACACCCGCTGCTGCTCGAGAAGTCGTCGGTTGCCAACGACGTCGCGCTGGCCACGGCAGGAGCTGCCGGAGGCGGAAGCCCGGCCGACGGTAATGCGACAGTCGTACAGGGCCTGATTGTCACCGGCTCGAACATGTCCGGCAAGAGCACGCTCCTCCGGACCGTGGGCGCCAACGCTGTGCTGGCGCTCGCCGGCGCGCCGGTGCGGGCAGCCTCGCTCCGCCTGACTCCTCTCGCCCTCGGCTCGTCGATCCAGCTACGAGACTCGCTCGCCGAAGGCCGGTCACGCTTCTTCGCCGAGATCAACACGCTCCGCGCCATCCTCGAGCAGGCGAAGGGCGGCAGGACGTTGTTCCTGCTCGACGAGCTGTTGCACGGCACGAACTCCCACGACCGCCGCATCGGCGCGGAGGCGATCATCCGCGCTCTGCTCGACCGCGGTGCGATCGGCCTGGCGACCAGCCACGATCTCGCCCTTGCCGAACTCGCCGACCGGCCGGACGAGAGACGACTCCGCAACGTCCATTTTCAGGATCGCCCGACCGACAGCGGGGTCTCCTTCGACTACCGACTGCGAGAGGGTACGGTAACGCGCAGCAACGCCCTGGAACTCATGCGCCAAGTCGGCATCGACGTATAGAGGAACCAGGAATTGACAGGCTCGGGCCGAGGCGAGATAATCGCGCTTCGTTCACCGAGCGCGAGCTCGGACGCCCGTCCTGGACCTCTGATCAAGTGCATGGAGGGGCATGCACGGGCTGCTCGCTTGGCCATGACAAGTCCGCTCCACTTCCCACAGCCCTCGCCGGAGTCCCGCATCGCCGAGCGGGCCAAGTTGGCTTCGGCGGCGCCGGTACTTCACGAAGAAGACTCGAGTGACGAACGATTCGAGTCGCTCCGCGACAGCGGGCGGGACCTTCTCGCGGCGGGAGACTACTCGCAGGCATCAGTTGCCTACAGGCGGGCAGCCGACCTCGCCGGGCGGAACGGCGAGAACGATCGGCGCGACGAAGCCCTCTGCGGCTGGGCAGCTGCGGAGACAGAACTCGGCAGCGGTCCGGTCGTCATGCCTGAGCTGCGGAGGATCCTGCTCCGGAGCGCCGTGGAAGACACCTGTTGGTTGGCGGCCTACACGCTCGCTCGAGCGCACGAACTCGATGGCGAGACGAAGAAGGCGCTCTTCTACGCACGGTTGTCCCGGCACCATTCCGAGCTGGGAAGTCGAGAAGGCACGATCGGCCTGTCCCACAATCTACTCGGGAACCTCCTTGTCGCCGAAGGAAACAACCAGCAGGCCGCCGACGAGTACCGACTCGCGCTCCGACACACACGGGGAGCAACCGCTGCCTGGTCGGCAGGCGCAGAAGGCAACCTGGGGTACTGCCTCCTGATGAACGCGACGTCAACTCGGCGTCTACGAGGCGCCCGCATGCGAGAGGGCCTTCGTCTGATCTACCGAAGTCTCCGGACGTTCCGCCGAGAAGGGGCCGAGCACCTGACGATGCTGCCCCACCTCGACCTGTGCCTCGCCCATCTGGAAATGGGGCGCTTCGCGTCGGCGAAACGACACGGCCAGCGCGCGCTCGCATTGGCTGACCGACAGGCAGACGCCGCCACGATGAAGAACTGCCTCTATCTTCTGGGGCAAGTCGCTGTCGAGGCAGGCGACAGCGACGAAGCTCGTTCCATGTTCGGCGAGCTGGAACAGCGTTTCTACCCGGAACGAAACGACCTGCCAGAGGTGCTCATGGCACTCGATCTCCGACAGGTCGTCAACCTGAGGGCGTGATGAAGAACGTCAGGCCCCCAGCGAAAGCTCGACTCGGCAGCCGGCTTGCGGCTGCCGGCCTGTTCGCGCTCCTCCTCTCGGCCGGAGCGGCCAGGGCAGACGACGGCCCCGTTCTCGGCAACGGTGGCGACGTCTATCGAATAGCGGCCGGACGCTACGAAGCTCTCTTCACGGGGGGCGACGAAGTTCCCGCCGATTCCCATGTCCTGCGCCTCCAAGTGCGGCGCAGCGATGGCGCGGTCGAGCGGCACCTCGTTCCCGGCAGCGAGCCGCAGGATCCAGACCTCACGCCGTCGCTGTTCTTCGACGGCGCGACGAACCGCCTCTACGTTGTCTGGTCAAGCCACTTCGATTCGACCCTCACCCGGATCAACCTCGCGTCGTTCGACGGACAGGAGTGGTCCGACACGATCGAGGTTTCCGGCAGCATCTTCGGTGCCAAGTCCGATCCGCGCTTGGTGGTGACCCACGACCGCTTCGAACTCGCGGCGAACAAGGCGGGCCAGCGGCATGTACGCACGATTCTCCACGTCGTCTGGTCCGAGAACACGCGGCGAGGAGAGAAGGTCATGTACGCGCCCGTGGTGCTCGTCGACGGCGAGCTCGCCTCGCCCTGGAGGCGCGTCCACCGGCTGAACGACTACGTCTCGCCGGAGCTGAAGGAAGCGCCGTTCACCGAAGAGGCGCCCACAAGGCTGCTCACGACGCCGACGATCGCTTCCGGCGCCGAGCCGAACAGCGTGGTCATCGGGTTCGCCGACAAGGAGACGGGCGCCCTCGTTCAGTTGGAGATCGCAGCTCCTGCCGTCGAACTCTCCGAGTTGGCCGACAACCTGGTGGGTTTCCTGGAGTCGTCGAATCTCTGCGACCGCATCGCCAGTGGCGAGCGCGACGCAATTGCAAGCGTGGCGGAGGAAGCCCGCATTCACATCGTGGTTGGCGGTCGTCGAATCCGCCGGAACGTGCTCAGCGCCTTGGCTGAGGAGGTCAAGGGCGCAGTGATCGCCCGTGCATTGCCGACATGCGCGGAGGGCGGGATGACCGCCTTGGCCAGCGAAGCTCGAATTCACATCGTAGTTGGTGGGGCTCGGGCCCAGGAGGACGATCTCCTCAAGCGGCCAACGGATGGAAACACCCATCTCCTGCTCGCCGCGGCAGAACCGCGCGGTAACGGCTTCATCCAGCACTTGGCGCGGCTGCAGGTGCAGTCGGAGCGCGTCGCGCCGAAGATCGGCGCAGGCAAGCCGACGATCTTCGTATCGCCGAAGGGGACGGGTGCAGTCGTCGCCTGGGAAGACGGCGCGTCGCTGAGCTGGGTCGAATCGGACGGCGAGAGCGGCGAGTGGAGCGAGAGCTACACGCTTCGCATCGGCGCCAACCTCTCACGTTCTTCCGCGTACGCGATGCTTGAGCGACGCGCGCGCTCGCTGAAGTAGACGACCGGGGCCGCCGCACTCTCCGCGCGGCGACTGAGGCTGTGCGGCGGAGCAGGCAACAGGCCCGTGCCAGGGCGGACAAGGCCGGTGAAGACACGTCGACACCGGTCGCTTTCAGCCGACTGTATTCGCTGGCACGGCCGTACTTCGTTCCGTTGACCGTGGCGACGCTGCTGCTGCTCCTGGGCAGCGGTACGGCGCTGATGCAACCGATCCTCGCCGGCAGAGTCGTCGACACGGCGCTCGAGCGCTCCACCGACAGCCGTCTAGGCAGCCTGGTTGCCGCGCTCATCGGGCTGTTCGCCCTGCTGGGAGTTCTCGGCTACTTCCAGACCTGGCTGCTCGGCGCCACGGGCGCGAGGCTGCTGCGGGACCTGCGGCAGCGGTTGTTCAGCCATCTGATCGGCCTGTCGGTCGATTTCTTCGACCATCGCCGAGTCGGGGAGCTGCTGTCGCGGATGGGCTCCGACCTGACCGTTGTCCAGACCGCTCTCACCGAACAGATCCCGTCCGGACTCCAGGCGCTGGTTCGGTTCCTGGGCGTGCTGATCATCCTGCTCGTCTTGCACTCACGGCTGACTCTGGTCGCGCTGCTCGTCGTGCCGCCGGTCGTCCTCTTCGCCATCTTCTTCGGCCGCCGGCTCGAGAAGGTGGCGAAGAAGGAGCGTGACGCGGTCGCCGAGAGTTCGGCCTGGGCAGAGGAGGCGCTGGCCGGCGTACGGACGCTTCAGGCCTATTCGGCGGAGGGACAGGCACGTGAGCGTTACGACAAGAGACTCCGAGACCTGCTCGGGGTGCAACTGACGAACACGCGTCTCTACGGGGCCTTCGCCGGCCTATTGACCTTCGGCGGTTTCAGCGCCTTCGGCATCGTGCTCGGCTACGGCGGCGGCATGATGCAGGAGGGCTCACTCTCGGCCGGCGAACTCACTTCGTTCCTTCTCTACACATTTCTCATCGCGGTTTCAGTCAGCCAACTCGGGTCGCTCTACGCCGGTTATCGACAGCTCCGCGGTTCCAGCGCGCGGGTCTTCGAGCTGCTTGACCGGGCCCCGGCAATCAGGGATCCGGTAGCGCCTCGAACGCTCGGCGAGGGAACGGGCCGCCTCAGCGTTCGCGACCTCAGCTTTCGATACCGCAGCTCGGATCGGTCGGCGCTGTCCGAGGTGACGCTCGAGGTCGAACCGGGCGAGATCACCGCCCTGGTCGGACCGTCCGGTTCCGGAAAGAGCACGGTGTTCTCCCTGCTTCTTCGGTTCTACGAGCCGCAACAGGGCGAGATCCTGATCGACGGCCAACCCCTCCGCGAGGTGGCTTTGGGCGATCTGAGAGGACGCATGGCCCTCGTGCCGCAAGACATCTTCCTGTTCTCGGGTTCGGTGGCCGAGAACATTCGGCTCGCACGTCCCGATGCGGACGACGACGCCGTCGCAGCGGCAGCCGCGGCGGCGGGCGCCGCGACGTTCATCGAAGCGCTCGACAGAGGCTACGACACGCAGGTTGGCGAGCGGGGAGTTCGGCTCTCGGCCGGGCAGCGCCAGCGGATAGCGATTGCCCGCGCGTTCCTGCGCAATCCGCAGATCCTCCTCCTCGACGAGGCAACCAGTGCGCTCGACCCCGACTCGGAAGCCACCGTTCAGCGTGCCATCGACGAACTGCTCGAGAATCGGACCACGCTGATCATCGCCCATCGCCTCGCGACCGCAAGGCGGGCGGCGCGAATCCACGTTCTCGACCGTGGCCGCGTCGTTGCCGCCGGAAGCCACGAAACGCTGTACGAGAGCAATGCCCTGTACCGGCGCTACTGGTCTCTCCAGAGCCTCGAGCGGGAGGGCGCGAGCCCCGGGACACCTGAAACGCCAGGCCCCCCGAGTCTTGCTCGCTCCGCAGTGGAGGTTGAGGGGGAGGTCGGCGCTACGGACCGCCGCTGACGAAGGCGACCTTGACACCGACGAGCTCCCCTAGCAGCGCGTCGCGGTGACGCAGAAACGCCGGCCGGAGATTCTCGGCGAGAGGTGGCGCGGGGTCGTTCGTCAGAGCTGCGGGATTGATCCAGCGGCCGTTGTGCTGCACCCGGTAATCGAGATGGGGACCGGTGGAGAGTCCCGTAGACCCAACGTAACCGATGACCTGGCCCTGCTCGACCAGCGCGCCGGCGCGAACGCCCGGAGCGTAGCCGGACAAGTGGAGATAGGCGGTCAAGTACCCGTTCGCGTGCCGCAGCCGAATCGTACGACCGCCGCCTCCACGTACGCCGGCCGAAAGGACCGTCCCATCCGCCGTCGCGCGCACAGGCGTGCCGGTCGGGGCGCCATAGTCCACGCCGTAGTGGGGCATCCGCCGCTTGAGCACCGGGTGGTACCGATTCATCGAGAAACGCGACGTGACGCGCGAGTAGGGAAGCGGCGACCGCAGAAACTGTCGCTGCAGCGGCCGTCCGTCGGCATCGTAGTAGCGATCGAAGGAGCGTCCGTCCGCCTCGTCGCCGGAGAATCGGTAGGCTTCGTGCCAGCGGTCTCGGTTGCGGTACCGCAGGCCGTGGATCGTCGCAACGCCTTGGAGTTCGCCGTCGAGCAGAAGCTCGTCGAACACGAGCTCGAAGCGGTCGCCCAGCCGCAGGTCGCGGTTGAAGTCGAGATTCCACTGGAGCACCTTCGCCATGCTGTTGGCAAGCCGGGCGTCCCCGCCTGCCTCGCGAATGGAGCTCTCGAGCGGACCGCTCAGCTCACCGCGAAGTGAACGTCGCAAGTAGCTCCGCCGATAGGGACGGTAGTGGCTCTTCCAACCACTCGCGCTCCGCTCCGCGACCGTAACGCCGTAGCCGCGCCGAGGAAAGCGGATGCCAACCAGCCCCTCATTGCGCCGGACGAGCGAAAAGTACGGCGCATTCGCCCGTAGCTTGCGTGGGTCGAGGACTTCGGCGACCGCCGCCGCAGCCTGAGCCAACTCGTCATCGGCGACCCCCGCTCGCCTGAGCACCCGATCCAGAGTGTCGCCACGGCGGATGCGGCCCTCAAGCGGAAACGGTACCTGGTCGAGTGCAGGAGCTTCGAGATCGACGTCGACCTGCCGGTGGTCTTCCTCGGCGAGATGAACGCGAATCGTCTCGCCCGGTGTCGGGCCCAAGAGGAGCCACATGGCGAGCGACGCAGCGAGTACGCCGACGACGCCTGCACCCCAAGTTTCAATCGGGCGATGGCTCATCCTTCAGCGTCTCTTCGGGCGGACACCTCGCGGCCGCCCGGCCGTGAATCCTGAGAGAGTGGTGAACGCATCAAGGACGCATTCTTCCACGATCAGGTCCGCTGCGTACGCTGGCGCGAGCAGCCGCGTCGCGCCCGTGAGGGGCGCCGCCTTGGCTCAAGCCGCGTCCTGTCGGGAGCGCATCTTGCGCGGCTCGCCGGAACGGATGTAGCCGTGTTCCCGCGCGTAGCGCAACAAGACCGCCTCGAGCTTGCGACGACCCCGGTACAAGCGGCTCATCACCGTGCCCAGCGGAACGTCGAGATAGTCGGCGATCTCACGATAGGACAGGCCCTGCAGGTCGGCCAGCTCGACCGCCTTGCGGTAATCCGCGGGCAACGCCGCGAGTGCTCGCATGACGTTCTCGTCGAGCGCACCCACCAGCAGCTCTTCTTCCGGCGTCGCGCTGGCGGCCGTCAAGGGCGACTCGAGCAGCCGGGACTCGAAGGCGCCTTCGATCTCGTCGAAGGAGTTCCTGATCGGCTGCCGCTGGTTCTTCCGATAGCGATTGATGAACGTGTTCTTGAGAATCTTGAACAGCCACGCCTTGAAGTTCGTCCCTTCCTGGAACTTGTCGTAGTACTTGAACGCTCGCAGGTAGGTCTCCTGCAAGAGATCCTCGGCGTCCTGCCGGTTGCGGGACATGCGATACGCAGTGCTGTAGAGGCTCTCCATGAAGGGCAGCACGTCGGCCTCGAAATTCCATCTGCCGCTGTGGTCGGCTATGGCGCTCATCTTGCCTCCCCTGCCGGCGGCGAAGCGCCGCGGCGGTTCGTTCGAGCGATTGGACGAGCACAATCGATGCCAACTCAGGCAGGATCCAGGCTGGACGGCGCGGAACTACCGGCTCTAGTGAAACTTGGCGCACTCCGCGGCTTCCGGCGAGGATCCATGTGGGGCTCCAAGCATGGCCTTGCGACGCGCCAAGTCGGCCAAAGCGGCGCGGCGCGCGTCGCCGGCGACGCCAAGGGCTGCTAGCCCCGCGGACGATGCCGCACCGCGGCGGACGCGGCGACCGAGCGCCGTGGCCAAGAAAGCAGCCGCCGGTCAACCAGCGCGCTGCGGGGGAGGTCAGCCGCCGAAGGAAATGAAGCCGGCGCCTTGAAGCGCGATCAGGAGTGCGTAGATGACGACGGACTCCATGAACGCAAGACCGATCAGGAGCATGACCTGGATCCGCCCGCCCGCGCTTGGATTCCGTGCCAGTCCGGCGCAGGCTTCGCCTGTCGCTCTTCCCTGACCGATGGCGCCGCCGGCGGCGGCGATGGCGATCCCAAGCGTGGCTCCGAGCAGGCCAAGGTCGGCGCCACTGGCGCCGCCGCCTTCACCGTCCTGCGCGAGAGCCGGCGCTGCGAACAGGAGGAACAGCACGGTCGTTAGAAAGACCAGCTTTGACTTCTTCATTTTCTGAGAGTCCCCTTAGTGTGCCGAGCCCTCTGCCTCGGCGATGTAAACGGTGGTCAACATGATGAATATGAAGGTCTGGAGTGTCGCGCCCATCAGGCCGATCATCATGATCGGCAGCGGGACGGCAAGCGGCACCAGACCGAAAACGGCGGCGGCGGCGAGATGCTCTCCGAAGATGTTGCCGAACAGCCGCATGCCGAGCGACAAGACGCGCGCTGCGTGGGTGACGATCTCGAGCGGGATGAACAGAGGCGCCAGCCACACGACCGGACCAGCGAAGTGCTTGAAGTAGCGGAGCCCGTTCCGGCGGAGACCGAACACGTGGTACAGCACCCAGGACGTGATCGCCAGAGCGAACGTGACGTTCAAATTCTGGGTCGGCGGCTGCAGGAAGAAGATCGCGCCCGACAGGTTGCTGAAGAAGATGAAGAAAGCGAACGAGGCGATCAACGGAAGATGACGGGAGCCGCCCTCACCAATCGTGTCTTCGAGGAGATTTCGCAACCAGTGCAAGAAGATCTCCATGACCTGTTGCACCTTTCCTGGATCGTCTCGGTCGAGGCCTCGCGTAACGAAGGCGGCCAGGGTGGCGACGGCGCCAAAGACGAATAGGGCCATGACGACGTGATCCGGCACTTCCCGCGGAAGGCTCTCCTCGGCGCCGATCAACTCCACGGCACGGCCCCAAGCCGCGTTGACGGGCTTGTGGAGGATGGACTGGTCGCCGGCGGCCATGACGATCTGGAGCGGATGGGATGAGTGGAGGAGGGGGCCGTTGCTCGGAACGTCTCGTAACGAACGAGGCGGGAGTCGGGTTTGGGTCGTCTAATCGGATTCGAGTTCGTCGGAATCGGGGTGCGAACCGCAGGCTCGCGAATCGGCCCTGAGCGACCCGGAGAGCGCCGAAATCAGGAGCGCCAATGGAACGACGGAGAATCCCAGGATCAGCGCGACGAACTCCCTTGAACTGGCGAGCGGGACTGCAGCGAGGAAGGCTATGAACAGCGAGTAGCGAAGAACGATGAACAACGTGTTCCACGGGCCCGCACGTCCGTCGTTGCGAGGCTCCAGCGAGCGGACCTGCATTTCCAGACCACGGAAGCTGAAACTACTGACGAGCCCCGCCCCTGTCAAGGCTAGAGCGGCGGTCGGGCGCCATGCCAGCGCCACGGCGCCACCGAGTACGACTAGCGCCAGGGAAGCGCGAAGAACCCCCTTGGACATGCTGGCGAGCTCGTCCTGGTCTGGAGCGTCGCGGCCGCCCTGGAGGAAGTCGCGCAGGACGGCCAGGACAGAGCGGAGGACGCGGCGTGCGATCCCGGCAGGTCCTTTGGCGTCGGTGGCCCGTGCACGGTCAATCATCCGGGAAGGCTCCGCTTTCCGGGCCGTCAACGGTCGCGCGGGGCGTCATTCTGCTCGTCGACGGCCAGCCGCTTCACGGTGCGGTAGGCGTTGTAGAAGCCGGCCACGATGCCGACGCCGCTACCGACCAGGGCGCCACCTGCTTCGGCATCGAACCAGCCGCCGACCGCTCGGCCCGCCAGATAGCCGAGGATGGTCGCCACCGGAAACACCAGCCCCATGACGGAAACGTCAAGCAAACGGAGCGGCAACCGCAAACCGAAGCGCTCCTACCCGCGACTCACGAGTGTGAGTTCCACAACACGTCCGCCTCGCCTCGGACGAGGTTCTCGTAGCGGGCCATGACGAAAAGGGCGTCGGAGAGCCGGTTGAGGTAGACCAGGGCGGGCCTTCCGACCTCTTCCGCAGCCGCCAGCGTCACCAAGCGTCGCTCCGCTCGGCGGCAGATTCCGCGGGCCACATGCAGAACGGCGGCAGCGGTAGAGCCGCCGGGGAGAACGAAGTTCGCCAGGGGGTCGAGCTTCTCCTGCAATTCGTCCATGCCCCGCTCCAGGCCGTCCACGTGGCGTTGTTCAATGCGCGGGACGTCTGGCGCGTCGTCGGCGGGCGGCACGCAGAGGTCTGAACCAAGATGGAACAACTCCTGCTGAATGCGTGCCAAGCTCGCGCGAACCGGCTCGGAAACGCCGCCGGCCACGACGACGCCGAGCATTGAGTTGAGTTCGTCGACGGCACCGTAGGCCTCGACGCGCGGAGAGTCCTTGCGCACCCGCTGCCGGATACCGAGACCGGTGGAGCCGTCATCGCCAGTCCGCGTGTAAACCCGGGTGATCCTGGGCAACGGCGTTACACGTCGTCGCGAATCGCGCCCTCGACCGGGCTGCTGGCGCCTTCGGTGTAGATGCCGCCGGTCAGCTCGAAGGACTCGACCGCCCGTTCCCGAAGCCGCACGAGTGCCTCGTCGAAGTTCTCGGGCGACATCTCCTCGTCGCAGAACGAGCAGCAACTCTCCCAGGTATAGCCCAAACCTTCGACCTGCTTGCGGCCGCCGGGGGTTACCTCATCCGTGATGGGGCACCAGATCGTGCTCATCGCGAGCATGAAGTTGCTGACGTAACGCTCCTTCGCAGCCTTCGCAGCGAAGTTGTCGGGGTCCGCGGAGAACGCTTCGGCAGCCCCGGCCTTGCTGCCCCGATAGTCAACCCCATTGTGACTCCAGGTCTCGCCATCGGCAACCGAGGGAACGAGCTCCACCGGACAGAGGTCGCTCGACTTCAGCGCCTCGGGGATCTTCACCTTCGCCAAGTCGACCGCGTCGGGCGGCAACTGGGCCGCGAGCGGAAAGACCCAGAGGGCCGCAATCAGGAACGGAATGAGGCGAGGTGCTGAGCGACCGGACGTGTGCTGAATCGACATGGACTTCTACTCCTTCCATGAGGACTTGAAGAACGGGGAGTGTTCGCCCGCTCGATGACGGTGCTCCTGACTCCCGCTGAAACGCTGGAGTATACCAACTCCGCACCCTCCGGCAGCCCACGCCTCAGGGCGACCCGGCGTGTATGACCGATTTCCGGGTGTTGCCAGGACGCCGGGCCGGTCCGGCGTTCGTCAAGCTCCGGGAATTCCGCACCCAACCGGGGACGTGCCGGGTCCACCTGTCGCGGCAGCGCAAGCGGTTTGGGCGCCGACCCGATCGCCGTCGAGCCCAAAAGCGAACACGCAGATGCGACTCCACCGAGCACCCTCGGGTCCCCGGCCTGCCCGAAGACAAGGGGGCTTCTGCCTTCTCCACCGGCTGTCGCCGCTTCGCGTTCAACGCGAAAAGGCCCCCAGCGGGCGAAAACCCGCTGAGGGCCCAAGAGAATCCCGGCGACGACCTACTCTCCCACACCGTCACCAGTGCAGTACCATCGGCGCTGCGGAGCTTAACTGCCGTGTTCGGAATGGGAACGGGTGTTTCCCCCGCGCTACGGTCACCGGAAAACCTGAGCAGAGCAGGTTTCCCTCGCTCCGCCCTCTAAATCAAATCCACTGGACGCTGCGCGCTACGGCGGCTCTGCCGCCGCGTCACGCAGATGTCCTTGGAGAGTCCAGACTCTTAGATTGAGTCCCAAGCGCCCAAGTCTCGAGCGCAGCAAATCGACTTGGTCAAGCCGAACGACCGATTAGTACGGGTCAGCTTCGCACCTCGCGGCACTTCCACATCCCGCCTATCAACCTGGTCATCTTCCAGGGGTCTTCAGGGATACCTCATCTCGAGGCTGGCTTCCCGCTTAGATGCTTTCAGCGGTTATCCTTCCCGAACATAGCTACCCAGCTGTGCCGCTGGCGCGACAACTGGTGCACCAGAGGTTCGTCCGTCCCGGTCCTCTCGTACTAGGGACAGCTCCTCTCAAGTATCCTACGCCCACATGAGATAGGGACCGAACTGTCTCGCGACGTTCTAAACCCAGCTCACGTACCACTTTAATCGGCGAACAGCCGAACCCTTGGGACCTGCTTCAGCCCCAGGATGTGATGAGCCGACATCGAGGTGCCAAACCGCCGCGTCGATGTGAACTCTTGGCGGCGATAAGCCTGTTATCCCCGGAGTACCTTTTATCCGTTGAGCGATGGCCCTTCCATACGGAACCACCGGATCACTAAGTCCTACTTTCGTACCTGCTCGACTTGTAGGTCTCGCAGTCAAGCTCCCTTTTGCCTTTGCGCTCTGCGGCTGGTTTCCAATCAGCCTGAGGGAACCTTCGAGCGCCTCCGTTACACTTTGGGAGGCGACCGCCCCAGTCAAACTACCCGCCTGACAGTGTCCCCGGCCCGGCTCACGGGCCAAGGTTAGATCTCCAATACGCTAAGGGTGGTATTTCACCGACGGCTCCACCGAGACTAGCGTCCCGACTTCGAAGCCTCCCACCTATCCTACACATAACGCATCAGGGATCAGTGCCAAGGTGCAGTAAAGGTTCACAGGGTCTTTCCGTCTTCATGCGGGTAACCGGCATCTTCACCGG